>NZ_JAPQNV010000005.1:0-601759 GCF_030397595.1 Janthinobacterium sp. SUN033 | reverse complement strand
CGTTCGCCACTCGCCACCAGAGCAAGCTCCGTGCTGCCGTTCGACTTGCATGTGTAAGGCATGCCGCCAGCGTTCAATCTGAGCCAGGATCAAACTCTTCAGTTTAATCTCTGTTACTTTGCCATTTTATTGGCACCGTCTTGCGACGGGTCGCTCACTCAAAAAACTGACAGGCCACTACTTTCGTAGCGCCTATTTCATTATTTCTTGTGAACATTTGATATATTTTAAGTATTACAGCAATCCGAAGATCGCTGCTGCACTTACATCAAATGCCCACACTTATCGACTGTTAATTGTTAAAGAACTGTATTCGGTTACTGCTTTCGCGCTATCGACAAAGCGTTGTGTTTGTCAGCTGCGAAGAAGGAAGAGTATGAAGCAATTTGCTACGTCCGTCAACTCCTTCTTTTTCTCGTCTCACTCGGCATTTGCATGCGTCGTTCAGCGAGGGGGCGAATTATAGCCGTGCCCTGCACTCTCCGCAAGGGCTATTTCCCCGCTCTCACAGCCCAGCAAGCCTTGTCTTCACTTCAAGCGCCTTTTTGTGCAGCCTGTCGCAATCGGCTGGCGTAGTTCGTGGTCTTTAGGCACAGTGGCAACATCAGACTCTGACGCGGCTCAACAAGAGGTTAAACTTGCCCGCTGCGTCGATTAACTCTCGTACTTGAAAGTGCCCCCATGCTTCCGATTTCCAGCCTGCCCCAATTGTTGAAAACCATCCTCGCTTGGTTGCAACGGGCATTCGACGCGACGACGACCTGGGTCACCCAACTGTCCTGGTGGAAATTCTTCCTATTCGCTGCGCTGGCCCTGATCGCCGGGTCCATTTTGCAAGATGAGCTGTTCTCGTCCAGCCAGAACGAAGAAGTGGTCATCAAGTCGCACAAGCGCAGCAGCAAGGGTTCGGGTGAAACCAATATCCTGATCGACGATACGGGCATCCATTTCAATCCCCGCAACAGCAAGAACCGGCGCAGCAGCACGACGGATGCGGCCAGCGAGCCGGCCGATGCCGCCGAGGCGGACGAGCACGCAAACACCGTGCCGCCGGCGCCGCCGGAACCGCCGGCCGCCCCCGCCAAGCCCAGCTACCCAGTAACGACGAATGCCTCGGGCGAAGAAGTCCATATTGAACTGCCGCCGCAAATCGGTGAAGAATTGTCGAATGCCATCGAAGAAGCGGTCGATGATGCGGCAGAACAAAAGGTGTCGCGCTATCACCAGCAAGCCTCGACCTGGTTCAAGAGCTTTGTGTCCTTGCTGGTATTGGCCCTGTTCGCCATGAAGGCCTTGGTCGGCGGCAAGAAACGTGCGGAAGCGGAAACCGTCACGGCAAACGAGGCCGCCGAGCGCGAATCCATGCAGCGCCAGCTCAGCGAAGCGAAGATGCAGATGATGCAAGCCCAGGTCGAGCCGCATTTCCTGTTCAACACGCTTGCTTCCGTCGAACACCTGATCCAGGTCGACCCGCCGCGCGCGGCCAAGATGCAGCGCAGCCTGATCCAGTATCTGCGCGCCGTGCTGCCGCAAATGCGCGACAACGCCCTGATTACCAACCTGGGCCGTGAAGCAGACATGGTGCAAGCGTACTTGAACCTGCTGAAAATGCGCATGGAAGAACGCCTGACCGTCGACTTCCAGATTCCCGACGGCCTGCGCAGCGCCGCCTTCCCGCCCATGATGCTGCAATCGATGGTGGAAAATGCCATCAAGCATGGCCTGGAAGTCAAACCCGAGGGCGGCACCCTGCGCATCGTGGCCGAAGTGGCGCACAGCAAGCTGCGCGTGACGGTGACCGATGACGGCCTGGGCTTTGGCGTGGTGCCCAGCGATGGCACGGGACTGGGTTTGCCCACCATCCGCGAGCGCCTGAAGCTGTTGCATGGCGACCAGGGCAGCCTGACCATTACGCCAAATCAACCGTCCGGCGTGTGCGCCGTGATCGAAGTGCCATATCAATTGTCCAAATAAGACAGAGTAGTTGATAAAAACGCTAAATCATTGAATAATCAATCTTCGCCTGTTCACACTTGAGACCTATGCCTACCGCTATTATTGCCGACGACGAAAGACTGATGCGCGACCAGCTGCGCCTGCGCCTGGGCCAAGCCTGGCCTGAACTGGAAATCATCGGCGAAGCCAAGAATGGCGACGAAGCGATCGAACTGGTGGAACAACTGAAACCGGACTTTGCCTTCCTCGATATCCGCATGCCGGGCAAGACGGGCATGGAAGCGGCGCAAGTGATCGGCAGCAAGACGCATATCGTCTTCGTCACGGCCTACGATAGCCACGCCGTCGAAGCCTTCGAGCGGGGCGCCGTCGACTACGTGCTCAAGCCGCCCGAGCATGAGCGCTTGCTGGTCACTGTGGAGCGCCTGAAAACGCACTTGAACAAGCCGGCCCTGGACGTCAACAGCAGCGTCACAGCCATGCTGTCGCAGCTGGCGGAAAAAATCACGGCCAAGCCCACCTACCTGCAATGGATACAGGCCAGCATCGGCCAGGACTTGCGCATGATCCCCGTGGAAGAGATCCTGTTCTTCCGTTCTGACGAGAAATACACCTGCGTGCAGACCGCCAAGTACGAGGCGCTGATCCGCAAGCCCGTGCGCGACCTGGCCGAAGAGCTCGATCCTTCGCTGTTCTGGCAAATCCACCGCGCCACCCTGGTCAACGTGAATGCCATCGAAGGCGTAACGCGCGACATCCGCGGCCGCCACCTGGTACTCATCAAAGGCAAGTCCGACAAGCTCGAAGTGAGCCGCAGCTTCTTGCACCTGTTCAAGCAAATGTAAGTCTCCCGCCGCCGCCCGGCCCAGGCCGGCGCGGCGCGCGCCCCTCTTCTTTCCCCTTCCTGCGCCACATCAAGCCACGCCGCGCCAACAGGCATAGGCTATATCAAGTCCTGTCCGTCGCTCCTGTCTTGCCTGCCTTCGTTCACGTTCGCAAGGAGAATCCCATGCCTGACCGAGGCAGTTCGACACTGCTGCGTATCCTGCCGCTAGGCATGGCAGCGATGCTTTTGCTGTGCTTGTTTCCTCCACTGAAAGCCCGCCGGCAGCGGCAGGCGCGTGGCCAGGCCATCATCGACAGCGCCAGCGACGCCTTCATCAGCATCGACAGCGGGCAAATCATCCTGCATGCGAACGCGGCGGCGGCCAGATTGTTCGACGACACGCCGGCCGGCATGCGCGGCATGCGCCTGGGCCACTACATCCTGCGCGACTTGCGTACCCTGGGCGGCCTGGGCAAGCACGATGGCGATCCGCCGTTTGGCGACATCAGCCAGGAGCTGCGCCTGACGGGCCGGCGCGCCACCGATTACACGCTGACGGGACGGCGCAGCGATGGCCTCATGTTTCCCCTCGAAGGCTCGCTCTCGGCCATGCAGGAAGACGGCCATAGCGTGTTTACCATCATCGTGCGCGACATCAGCGCGCGCCAGCAGATGCATGAACAGCTGGCCCGCTCCTTTTCGCAACTGCGCGAATTGTCGAGCGCGCTGCAATCCATCCGCGAAGAGGAGCGCAAGCATATCGCGCGTGAATTGCATGATGACCTGGGGCAATTGCTGGCCACCCTGCGCGTCGACCTGACCCTGGTGCGCCAGCACACGGACACCACCGAGTCCCTGCAAGCCTTGCTGCACAGCATGGATGGCTTGCTGGTGACGGCCATCACCTCGTTGCGGCGCATCGCCAGCAACCTGCGTCCGCGCGCGCTCGATGAAGGCGGATTGTATTTTGCGCTGCAAAAACTGCGCCACGACTTCCTGCTGCGCCGCGCCATCCATTTCGACTTGCTGGCCGACGAGGCCGACCTGGTGCTCGACGATGCGCGCAGCACGGCCATCTACCGCATCGTGCAGGAAGCGCTGACGAATATCGCGCGCCATGCCGAGGCCAGCCACATCACCATCGCCCTGCACCGCATCGATTCCTCGCTGGCCATCACCATCCAGGACGACGGCCGCGGGATTGCCGAACACGACCTGGAAAAAGCCACGGCCCTGGGCTTGCTGGGCATGCGCGAACGGGTGTGGGGCTTGAACGGCAGCATCCATATCGGCGCCGACAGCGAACTGGGCGGCACGCGCATCGAAATCTCGCTGCCCATGCATGCGGAAGTGGCAGCCGCGGCGATGTAATAAAAAAGGCGCCCGCAGGCGCCTTTCACGTCGTCACATCGAACGATGCTTAGAATTTGTGTGCCAGGCCGATCTGGTACGAGGTCAGCGACTTCACGCGCTCGCGGCCAGCGTAAGCGTACACGTCGGTGCGCTTCGACAGGTGGTAGTCGTAGCCGACGCCGAATTCCTTGATGGTGTCCTGATCCTTGAACTTGTTGTTGCTTTGCTCTTGCTTGCCATACGACACTTTGGCATCGCCGCCGCCAACCGTGTAGTTCAGGCCGATCAGGTAGGACTTGAATTCGCCGGTCGTGGCAACTTTGGTGTCGCCTTTCGAGTAGGCGGCCGTGATCTTGGCCGGGCCGAATTTATAGCCGCCACCGATGGACCACAGGTCAGGCTTGGCGGCCGTTGCCGTTGCTTGCACGGCTTTTTCGTAGCCGGCGTGCAAGCTGATCGGGCCATTGTCGTAGGTTGCCAGGCCGATCACGCCTGCGTCAGCGCTGTTGACTTCGCTCAGCACGTATTGCAGGCTGCCCACGAAACCTTCAAAGCTTGGGCTGTTGTAGGTCACGGCGTTGTTGACGCGCGACGAGCCGACGCCCGAACGCAGCAGGGTTTCATTGTTCTTGCCGACCACGCCGTAGGTGTTGAATGGATCGACGCGGGCGATGGTGCCATCGACCAGGTTCTTGGTGCGGCCCAGGATGGCGGTACCAAACGCGCCTTTCAAGCCCACGTAAGCTTGACGGTCGAACAACACGCCTTTTTGCGCGCCGGTATCGGCCAGGAATTCACTTTCCAGGTTGAAAATTGCGGACAGACCGCCACCCAGATCTTCCGTACCCTTGAAACCGAGGCGCGACGCATTGTTTTCGCGTTGTACCGTCGGCTGGCCAGTGGTCTTGGCAATACCGAGGTCAACCAGGCCGTACACGGTGACGTTCGATTGTGCTTGTGCCGTAGCTGCTGCGAAGGTGCCGATGATCAATGCTGCCAGAGTAATTTTTTTCACTTGAGATTCTCTACATTAGGTTGGACAAGAGTGGTGCTGCTTAGCTGCTGAACCGAATCATGCCCACCAAATACTTCAACAATATGACATCGACAAGATGTTGTTTTTTAGCACAATGTCTTGTCAGATAAAAACAACAGGCGAAAAAAAACCGCCCGAGGGCGGCTTGTGTTGCCATGACGGCCTTACTTCAGGCGGCAGCTCAGCAGCCAGTAGTATTCCAGGCGCTTCATGCGGATTTCGCGAGCCGAGTGGGCAAACTTCTTGCGCAGGTGGCTATCCGACGGGAAATTCTTCAGCACTTCATAGCGCTCGCCCCCCTCCGTCGTGCGGAACTGGTGGGTATTGCCTTCCAGGTCGGTGCGCGCGATGACCGTGCTGCTGCCGTCGACATAGGAATTGTCGATCAGCACCAGCAGGATGTCCTTGCCCAGCTTGCTGCGCAATTGCTTCAGGTATTTGTCCTGGTCTTCGCGCTTGACGTGCGACCACCAGAAACCGGCGAACACGGCCGTGAACTTGCCCAGCAGATCGTCCGGCAGATTGAATGCGTCGAGCTTGGCGAAGGTCACGTTGTCGGGCAAGCCGCGTGCCTGGGCCAGCGCCAGCATTTCATCGTTGATATCGGTGGCCAGCACGGACTCGGCCGACTCGGCGACCACTTCCGTCCAGTAACCGGTGCCGCAAGCCAGTTCCAGCACGGTGTGGCCTTCCAGCACGTCGGCGACCTTGTCGCGCAACACTTCCAGGTCTTCCTGGCGTTCGGGCTTGTCATAGACGCGCTCGTACTGCTGCGCGATGGTGGCGTAATATTTGGCAAGCTGATCGGTAATCATTGTTTCTTCTCTTCTTAAATAATCTTGGCCAGGCACCTCGCCCGGCCGATTTCATGCATTGTTATAGTTCGTAGTGCTCTTTATCACCGCTCATCGCCTGCTCGATGAGCTTGCGGTTCAGGGTCGGCGTCAGCAACTCGATAAAGGTGTAGATATAGCTGCGCAAATACGCGCCTTGCTTGACGGCAACGCGCGACACATTCATGCCGAACAGGTGGCCGACAGGGATGGCGCGCAAGCCTTTGTCGCGCTCGGCATCGAAGGCCATACCCGCTATGATACCAATCCCCATGCCCAACTCGACATAAGTCTTGATCACGTCCGCATCGATGGCCTCCAGCAAGATGTCCGGCTTCAAGCCCCGCAGCACGAAAGCATGGTCGATTTTGTTGCGCCCGGCAAACGCGCTGTCATAGGTAATCAGGGGGAAAGCGGCGATTTCTTCCAGGGTCACGGACTTCGACTTGAGCAGCGGATGGTCGACCGGCACCACCACCACATGCTCCCATTGATAACACGGCAAGGTGATCAAGCCATCGATGGCGGCGATCGATTCCGTGGCGATGGCCAGGTCGGCCTGGTCGCGCTGCACCATTTCGGCGATCTGGCGCGGATTGCCTTGCAGTAAAGACAATCTGACCTTCGGGAACTTCAGCATGAAGGCTTGCACCACCTTGGGCAAGGTGTAGCGCGCCTGCGTATGCGTGGTGGCAATGGTAAAGCTGCCGCTGTCCTGCGCCGCGAATTCCTTGCCGATGCGCTTCATGCTGTCGATTTCCTGCATGATCAGCTCGACCGATTCCAGCACCAGGCGGCCCGGCTCCGTCAAGCCGCGGATGCGCTTGCCGTGGCGCGTAAAAATATCCACGCCCAGCTCTTCCTCCAGCTCGATGATGGCCTTCGATACGCCCGGTTGCGACGTAAACAAGGCCTTGGCGGCGTCCGTCAGGTTGTAATTCTGCCGGACCGCTTCGCGCACGAAGCGCAGTTGATGGAGATTCATTGCTGGTTTGCCCTAGATTGCCGTGATTTGCCGAGTTTCCGCCCCACCCATGATTTTGCGTTCATGCATATACGCATATCGCATATAAGCAAATGCGTACTTAGTAGTTTGGATTAAACGCCAAGTTTATTACTATTGCGGGTACTTTGGGGGTGAAAGCATGACTTTGTCTTATATAGTCTCAGGATTTGCCGTAGGATTACTCGTAGGAATGACCGGCGTGGGTGGCGGTTCGCTGATGACGCCGCTGTTAACCTTGCTGTTTGGCGTGCCGCCTTCCGTGGCCGTGGGCACCGACCTGGCCTTCGCCTCGATCACCAAGAGCGCCGGCACGCTGACGCACCGTCTGCGCGGCACCATCCGCTGGGATATCGTCAAGCGCCTGTGCCTCGGCGCCCTGCCCGCCGCCGTCGTCTCGACCCTGGCGCTGAAATCGTTCGGCACCCTGTCGCCGGAAATCGGCCAGATCATCCGTTACTCGATCGCCGGCTCCGTGCTGCTGACCGTCGTGGCACTGATCTTCAAGGGCCGCATGCTGGCCTGGATCAATGCCCACCCCGAGAAACAATTACAAGGCAACAAGCTTGCCGCCGCGACCATTATTTCCGGCGCCGTGCTGGGCGTGCTGGTGACGGTATCGTCGATCGGCGCCGGCGCCATCGGCGCCACCTTGCTGGTGATGCTGTATCCACGCATGAGCTCGGCCGAAGTGGCCGGCACCGATATCGCCTACGCCGTGCCCCTGACGGCCATCGCCGCCCTCGGTCACTGGTGGCTCGGCTCCATCCACTGGGAATTGCTGGCCTCCTTGCTGGTCGGCTCCCTGCCCGGCATCACGCTCGGTTCCTGGGTCGCCCGCTCCGTGCCGGAAAAGTTTTTAAGAGTGCTGCTGGCGATGACCTTGACCGGCGTGGCAGTGAAGCTAATCTATTAATTGACCGACCATGTGACAAGAACAGTATCAAGAACATAATCCCAGGCAATCTTCCAGCACCCCGGCTTTTTTAGGAATTGATATGTACCATTACGATCAGTACGACCACCTCATCATCAAAGAACGCATCGCCCAGTACCGAGACCAGGTTGCGCGCCGTATCGCCAATGAGCTGACGGAAGAGGAATTCATTCCGCTGCGCCTGCAAAACGGCCTGTACATGCAGCGCCATGCCTACATGCTGCGCATCGCCGTGCCGTACGGCTTGCTGTCGTCGAAACAGATGCGCATGTTCGCGCACATCGCGCGCAAGTACGACCGCGGCTATGGCCACTTCACCACGCGCCAGAACATCCAGTTCAACTGGATTGAGCTGGAGCAAACACCCGACATCCTGACGGACCTGGCATCCGTGGAAATGCACGCGATCCAGACCTCGGGCAACTGTATCCGTAATACAACATCCGACCCGTTCGCCGGCGTCGCGGCCGATGAAATCATCGATCCGCGCCCGTACGCGGAAGTCTTGCGCCAGTGGAGCACCTTCCACCCCGAGTTCATCGCCCTGCCACGCAAGTTCAAGGTCGCCATCAATGGCGCCGAGGAAGACCGCGCCGCCATCGCCGTGCACGATATCGGCTTGACGGCCGTGCGCAATGCGGCCGGCGAAGTGGGCTTCAAGGTCATGGCCGGCGGCGGCATGGGCCGCACCCCGATCCTGGGCAGCGTCGTGCGCGAATTCCTGCCGTGGCAGCACTTATTGACGTATATCCAGGCCATCATGCGCGTGTACAACCTGCATGGCCGCCGCGACAACAAATACAAGGCGCGCATCAAGATCCTGTTGAAAGCCATCGGCGTGGAAGAATTCACGCGCCAGGTGGAAGCAGAGTGGGTCGATCTGAAAGATGGCCCGGAAACCTTGACGGCCGAGGAAATGCAGCGCGTGGCGGACTTCTTCAATCCGCCCGCCTATCTGGCCCTGCCGGAACTCGACTACAAAGCCGAACACGCGGACAACAAGGCGTATGTGAACTGGCTGGCGCGCAACGTCAAGCCGCACCAGCGCCCCGGCTACGTGGCCGTGGTACTGTCCTTGAAGAAAACGGGCGTGCCGCCGGGCGACGCGACGGCCGAGCAGATCGACTTCGTGGCCGACCTGGCCGACCGCTACAGCTTTGGCGAACTGCGCGTGACGCACGAGCAAAACCTGGTGCTGGCCGACGTGGAGCAATCGAAACTCTTTGCACTATGGCAAGAAGCCAAGGCGCACGGCCTGGCCACGCCGAACATCGGTTTGCTGACGGACATGATCTGCTGCCCCGGCGGCGATTTCTGCTCGCTGGCCAACGCCAAGTCCTTGCCGATCGCGGCCGCCATCGCGGAACGCTTCGACAGCATCGACTTCCAGCACGACATCGGCGAGATCGAACTGAACATTTCCGGTTGCATCAATGCCTGCGGCCACCACCACGTGGGCAGCATCGGCATCCTCGGCGTCGACAAGGATGGCAGCGAATGGTATCAAGTGTCGATTGGCGGCGCGCAAGGCAACAACGCGGCCATCGGCAAGATCATCGGACCATCGTTCTCTTCCCTGCAGATGCCTGAAGTCATCGGCCGCCTGCTGCACGTCTACGTGCGCGACCGCCACGAAGGCGAGCGCTTCGTCGATACGGCCCAGCGCCTGGGCCTGGCGCCGTTCAAGGAACACGTATATGCAACGCCGATCACCGTCGGCAACCTGGTGGGAGAAGACGAATATGTTTGAAGTACGCGAAGAAATCATCAAGAACGCCGCCGTGGTGCCGAATACCTGGGGCTTGCTGCGCCTCGATGAAAACGACACGCCGGAAACGGTGGTCGTTCCGGCCGGCAAGGTCATCGTGCCGTTGCTCGTTTGGCAAGCCCAGCGCGCAACCCTGGCCGCGCGCCTGCCCGACATCGGCGTGTGGCTGGCCAGCGACGAGCGCCCGGAAGAACTGGCGGCCGACGTGGCGCAACTGCCCGTCATCGGCGTGGATTTCCCGAAATTCACGGATGGCCGCGGCTACTCCATCGCCTTCAACCTGCGCGCCCGCCTGGGCTTCCAGGGGGAATTGCGCGCCATCGGCGACGTGCTGCGCGACCAGCTGTTTTCCATGCACCGCGTCGGCTTCGATGCGTATGCGACGCGCCCGGACCGCAGCATCCATGACGCACTGAAAGGGTTATCCGTGTTTTCGGAAACCTACCAGGCGTCGTGGGATCAAAAATCGCCGCTGTTCCGCCGCCACCAGCGCGAAGGCCAGAATCCTGACCTCGACAACGCGGCCGGCATCTGAGGGCCCATCATGAGCGATCTGACTTCTTTGATACACGCCACCGAGCAAACGCTGACACGCATCGCCGCGGATTTTTCGCCGGCCGTGTTCGCGTCCAGCCTGGCAGCCGAAGACATGGTGCTGACCGACATGATTCTCAAGGCGAAGCTCCCCATCGGCATCTTTTCCCTGGAAACGGGCCGGCTGCACCAGGAAACCCTGGCCGTGCTCGACAAGGTGAAAGCCCGCTACGACCACGACATCACCCTGTACCGCCCGCAGCCGGAAGCCGTGGCCGCCTACGTGGAACAGAATGGCTTGAACGCGTTCTACAATAGTGTCGAGATGCGCCGCGAATGCTGCCGCATCCGCAAGGTCGAACCGCTGGGCCGCGCCCTGGCCGGCAACAAGGCCTGGGTCACGGGCCAACGCCGCGCCCAGTCCACCACGCGCGCCGAACTGCACGTGCAGGAAGAGGACGCCGCGCATGCGATGACGAAATTCAATCCGCTGGCCGACTGGTCGGAAGAAGACGTGTGGGCCTATATCCGCGCCAACGACGTGCCCTACAACGCGCTGCACGACCAGGGCTATCCGTCGATCGGCTGCGAACCGTGCACGCGGGCCGTGCAGCCGGGCGAAGACGTGCGCGCCGGACGCTGGTGGTGGGAAAATCCGGATTCCAAGGAATGCGGCCTGCACATGGTGGACGGCAAATTGATACGCATCAAATCCGTGGCAGCTTGATCAGACACAACAGATACAGCAGAACAAGAAAGCACCCTATATGAGCAATATTTTGAACCAGCGTCACCTCGACAGCCTTGAATCGGAAGCCATCCACATCATGCGCGAAGTGGCGGCCGAATCGGCCAACCCTGCGCTGCTGTTTTCCGGCGGCAAGGATTCCGTCGTCCTGCTGCGTTTGGCCGAGAAAGCCTTCCGCCCAGGCAAGTTCCCGTTTCCCCTCGTGCATATCGACACGGGCCACAACTTCCCGGAAGTCATCACTTTCCGCGACAAGAAGGTGGCCGAGCTGGGCGAGCGCCTGATCGTCGGCTCCGTGGAAGACTCGATCAAGCGCGGCACCGTGCGCCTGCGCAACCCGGCCACGGATTCGCGCAATGCGGCGCAAGCCGTGACCTTGCTGGAAACCATCGCCGAACACGGTTTTGACGCCTGCATAGGCGGCGCCCGCCGCGATGAAGAAAAAGCGCGCGCAAAGGAACGCATCTTTTCCTTCCGCGACGAATTCGGCGCATGGGACCCGAAAGCCCAGCGTCCGGAACTGTGGGACCTGTATAACACCCGCGTGCATCCCGGTGAAAACATGCGCGTCTTCCCCATCTCGAACTGGACCGAACTGGACGTGTGGCAATACATCGCCCGCGAGAAACTGGAATTGCCACCGATCTACTTCGCGCACGAGCGCCAGGTGATCCCGCGCAACGGTTTATTGGTGCCGCTGACGGATCTGACGCCGCCGCGCGAAGGCGAAACGGTGGAAACGCAAGTCGTGCGCTTCCGCACGGTGGGCGACATTTCGTGCACCTGCCCCGTGTCGTCGGATGCGGCGACGGTCGACGCCATCATCGCCGAAACGGCAATCACGCAAATCACGGAACGGGGCGCCACCCGCATGGATGACCAGACGTCCGAAGCCTCGATGGAAAAACGCAAGAAAGCAGGGTATTTCTAATGAACGCAGCAATCCAGAACACCAATCTCACCGACAGCGTCGAACGCGGCATGTTGCGCTTCATCACGGCCGGTTCCGTCGATGACGGCAAGAGCACCCTGATCGGCCGTTTGCTGTTCGACAGCAAGGGCATCTTCGCCGATCAGCTCGACGCCATGTCGCGCTCCAAGCACAAGCGCACGGTGGGCGACACGGTCGACCTGTCGCTGCTGACGGACGGCCTGGAAGCGGAACGCGAGCAAGGCATCACCATCGACGTGGCTTACCGTTACTTTGCCACGCCGAAACGCAAATTCATCATCGCCGACACGCCCGGTCACGAGCAATACACGCGCAACATGGTCACCGGTGCATCGACCGCCGACGCCGTCATCATCCTGATCGACGTGTCGAAAGTCAAACTGGGTGACGATGGCAGCGTGGAACTGTTGATCCAGACCAAACGCCATTCGACGATCGCCCATTTGCTGCAGATCGAGCACGTGGTCGTGGCCGTCAACAAGATGGACCTGGTCGACTACGATGAAACGGTGTACAACCGCATCGTGGCCGCCTACCGCGAATTCGCCCAGTCGCTGGGTTTGAAGGACATCACGCCGATCCCGCTGTCCGCCTTGACGGGCGACAACGTCGTCGAACGCGGCGACAAGCTGGGCTGGTACACGGGCCCGACCCTGATCGAGTTGCTCGAATCGCTGTCCGTCTACGACGAATCGCACGACACGCCGTTCCGCTTCCCCGTGCAGCTGGTGGCGCGCCACAATGGCCACGAAGCGAACGACTTCCGCGGCTACATGGGCCGCATCGAAGCGGGCAAGGTCAGCATCGGCGACACCCTCGTGGTGCAGCCCTCGGGCCAGACGGCCACCGTCAAGGATATCGTCACCCTGGACGGCTCGCTGCCGACGGCCGTGGTGGGCCAGTCCGTGACCTTGCTGCTCAATGAATACCTGGATATTTCGCGCGGCGACTTGCTGGCGAGCAACGATCGCCCTGCCACCCTGCTGAAACAGGTGGTGGCCGACGTGTGCTGGCTGTCGGAAGACGCGCTGGACCTGCGCCGCAAGTACTGGATCAAGCACGGCACGAAACAGACGGCGGCCAAGGTGACGGCGATCGAATCTATCCTTGACATCAACACGCAGCAGCGCCACCCGGCCGAAGGCTTGAAGCTGAACGACATCGCCCGCATCAGCCTGAACGTGCAGCAGGCGCTGGCGGCCGACGCGTATGCCGATATCCGCGCCACGGGTGCGTTTATCCTGATCGATGAAGTGACCCACCAGACGGTCGCGGCCGGCATGGTCCGGCTCTAACCCGCGTCTCGACCAAGAAAGGCAGCCATATGAACAGCTCCCCATCTCTCCCCGGCAAGGTTTACCTGGTCGGCGCCGGCCCCGGCGCACAAGACCTGATGACCTTGCGCGGCGCGCGCCTGCTGGCGCAAGCGGACGTCGTGCTGCACGACGCGCTGGTCACCGAAGAGATGCTGGAGCTGTGCCCGCAGGCGCAAAAAATCCTGGTCGGCAAGCGCTGCGGCCAGTTGTCGACGGCGCAGGCGTTCATCAACAAGCAACTGGTCGACAACGCGCGCAAGCACGCCGTCGTCGTGCGCCTGAAAGGGGGCGATCCCATGCTGTTCGGCCGCGCCGACGAGGAATTGCGCGCGCTGGAAGAGGCGGGGATCGCCGTCGAAGTGGTGCCCGGCATCACCACGGCCCTGGCGGCCGCGGCCGCGGCGCAGCAGCCGCTGACCAAGCGTGGCGTGTCGCGCAGCGTCGCCTTCTTTACTTCCAGCACGGCGCCGGGCGAACCGGACCAGACGCGCATTCCCGACTGCGATACCCTGGTGCAATACATGGGTGGCCGCGAAGCCATCGCCACGGCCCAGCGCCTGCTGGCCCAGGGCCGCCGTGCCGACACCCCGGTGGTGGTGATTGAAAACTGCAGCCGCCCGGACCAGCGCATCGTGCGCCTGCCGCTGAGCAGCCTGGCGCATGGCCTGGGCCACACCCACGGCCCCGTGCTGGTGATGCTGGGCGACGCCATGGCCACGCGCGCGCACCAGGTCACGGAAGCAACGGTCGCCATTCTGGCGCGCCATGCTTGAATAAACACACCGTATTTTACCGACTTTAAAGTCAGTAACTGACGTCTTCCGAGGAAACATGATACGATGCTCACGCATCTTTTCTCGAGAAGTTGTTGCGTGATAGCAAGAAAATCACGCTTCGCCCCGCCATAGCGCTTGCTGCGCGGCCTCCCTGCTGACGGGAGCCGCCCGGCAATCTCCCCGAAAAAAGCTGCGCCCGCAGGCTGCAATACCGCGCCGCGCAACTTGAGCCGTCACAATCAACAATGAATTTCTCTTCCGTGCGCGAAGCCCTGACTTCGCTCAGCCGCAGCAATGCCGGCGTCGCCGGCGCTGTGCTGCTCAGCATGCTCGCCTCCATCGCCCTGTGGACGGTGTTCCCGAATATCGACGATGAAAACCACTTACTGGAATGGCTGCAGGCGCTGTTCCTGGCCCTGGCCTGCACCGTGCACGGCACGCGCGCCTGGCAAGAGACTGACCGCCAATCCTTGCGTTTCCTCATGCATGCCGGCTTGTCGGCCCTGCTGTTCGGCTTCCTGCTGCGCGAACTCGATATCGACCAGTTCGGCACGGCGCCCGCCTGGGCCCAGCTGGAAAAAGCCCTGCGCGTGGTGGAACTGCTGATATTGATACGCGTGCTGATCTTTTTCGCACCGCGCGCGCGCAAGGTATTTGCCCATGCGCCGCAGATTTTCAGCATGCGCATCACCATCCTGACGGCCATCGGCGGCTTGCTGATGGTTGCCGGCTGGCCCTTCGACAAGAAGGTCTTCCATGGCATGCCGGACGCCTATGCGCTGCTGGGCGAGGAAGTCTTCGAACTGGGCGCCTATCTGCTGCTGTTCCTCGCTTCGCTGTCCGACAGCGCGGCCGCCGCCCGCATCAGCCTGGCGCCGAAGACAAAGCTGGCCTAGCCCAGTTCAAACGAGGATGGCAGCGGCAACAGCCGCTGCAAGGTAGCGGCCACGCGCAACAGGCGCGGGTCGTCGTCCTCGGCCTCGTCGCAGGTATCGTTGATACAGAAAAACGGCAAGCTGCCGAAACGCGCCGCCAGCTCCTCGAGCTGCTGCGGCGCCTGCGCATCGCCGCTGGCGATATGCAGCGGGTCGAGCATGCGCGAGCGCGCCAGCCCCTGATGCACCATCCAGCGCGGCACCAGGTCGGGCAGCAAGGCCGGCACCTGCCACGAGCGGAACACCGTCGCGCGCACGCCTGCAAACATGGCCGGCGCCAGCCCTTCCAGTACCTGCAGCGCGCTTTTCAGCATGGGCCGCGGCGCATGCGCATACAGGCGCGGTTCATGCCGGTAATCGGCGTACTGCGCCGACAGCCATTGCCGCGACAAGGTGGCGCAATTGACGGGCGCCGCCACATCGGCGCGCAAGCCCTGCAACTCATCCTGCAGCGTGCTCTCCGTGAAAACACTCAAACGTCCGTCCCCTTCCCCGCCAAACCAGAATGCGGGTTCGAACGGCGCGCCGAAAAACACGTCGTCGTTCAGATACAGGAAACGCTCGGACAGACCCGGAATATGGTGCAGATACGATTCGATATGGCCGGAATCGAACACCGGCAGGGATGCATCGGGCATCAGGCTGGCATGGTCGATCACCGTCAGGCGCGATGAGGCGCGCAGCCAGCGGGGCACTTGCCGGTCCGTCAGCAGGTAGACATGGCCGTGGCCGGGGAAGAAGCGCTCGAGCGCGCGCAGGTTGTAGCGCAGTTCGCCATTGTCGCGGTAGCGCCCCGCCACGTTGCCGTGCAGGGCCAGCTGGCCGGGATGCGCCTGCGCCCAGGCGGCATATGCCTGCTGCCGGCGCGCGCGCCAGGCGGGATCGGCGCCGTCCACCCACAGGTAGACGATGTCGATGCCGCTCAAGGCAGAGGGCTGGAGCCTGGCGCCGCCACGCAGTAATCGGCGATGGCGGCAAGCACGCTGGCGTTCTCGCCCACCGCCTCGACCACCTTCAGGCGCAGTGCCGGATGCTGCTGGCGCAATTCTTCCAGCAACAGCGGCAAGTCGCGCAGCACATGTCCGCCCTGCCCCAGGAACACGGGCACCACGGTGGCGTCCAGGATGGCGCCGGCGGGCAGCTGGGCCAGCAGGGTCGCCACCAGTTCGGGCAGGCGCGGCGACATCAGCTCCAGGAAGGCCAGGTGCACGCCGGTGCCGGGCATGCGCGCCTGGGTCAGGTCGCGCAGGCGCTCGAAGGGCGCGGCCCACGATGCGGCGCGCGCGCCATGGGCAAACAGGATCAGCGCCTGCTGCACGTTCGTCTCCATCAGTGCCGCTCCACCCACCACAGGGCGCCCAGCGCCAGCAGCAGGTACAGGGCGCTCGGCGCCACCGCCGTCAGGAAGGCCGGCCAGGTGCTGAGCAGCCCTAGATGCGAGAACAGGGTGTTGACCAGCATGAAGCTCACGCCGATCATGATGCCGATGAAGATCTTCAGGCTGATGCCGCCGCTGCGCGTATGCATGTAGGCGAACGGCAGCGCCAGCGCCATCAGCACGAAAATGGCCAGCGGATCGATCAGTTTTTTCCAGAAGGCGATGCGGAAACGCTCGGTTTCCTGCTTGTTCTCGGCCAGGTGGCGCGTGTACACGGCCAGTTCGCTGGCCGACATGCGCTCGGGATCGGACGCCGACACCGTCAGGATCTTCGGCGTCACTTCCGACGTCATGTCCTTGCTGGCGCTTTGCACCGTGCGCACCAGGCTCGTTTCCTGCCCATAGTAGTTCGCCAGCTTCGGCTCGAAGCCGGGCGAGGCGGCCGCGCTGTTCGAGAACGACGTTTCCGTCACCTCGGTCAGGCGCCAGATATTATTGCCCTGATACGTAGCTCCCTTGGCCACGGTCAAGGTGCGCAAACGCATATCGGTGTCAAATTCATACAGCTTGACGTTTTTCAGCTGGCCGTCCGGACGCGCTTCGCCGACATTGAAAAAGCGCGAACCGGTGACGGTGCCCGTCAAGCCCTCGCTCTTGACCATGTCCTTGGTCCACAGGCCGGAGCGGAATTCGCTCGATACGGCCGCGCCGCGCGAGGTCAGCTTGAGGCGTTCGGCCAGCGGTTCCGTGCGCGGCGTGATCAACTCGCCGAAGATGAAGGTGATGACGACGAAGACGATACCGATGCGGAACAGGAAACCGGCCGCCATCGCCGTCGACATACTCGATGCGCGCATGATGGTAAATTCGGAGCTGGCGGCAAACTGCGCCATCGTGTAGATGGTGCCGATCAGCGCCGCGATCGGCATCACCTCGTACACGTGTCCCGGCACCAGCACCAGCACGTACAGGAAGGCATACTGGATGGTGTAGCCGTTGCGCCCCACCTTGGGCAGTTCGCCCGTCAGGTCGATGAAGGCTTGCAGTGCCAGGAAGGCCAGCAGCACGAACAGCACCGCCTGGAATATCGAGACCGCAAAATAGCGCTGTAAAATCTTCATTTCGATGCCGCTTTACTTGTGTTGCCGGCACGGCGCGCGCGCTTGAAAGCCGCCAGCAGGACCAGCGGATGATAGCGGTGGTTCACATTCAGGCGCCACGCGAACAGCCCCACCACGGCCAGCGCCGCCAGCAGGTGCAGCGGCCACCAGGCCAGGCCGAAGGTCAGGCGGCCCTGCTTCACGCTCGCTTCGATGACCTTGATCAGGTTGCTGTACGTAAAGAAAATCAGCAGGGCGATGATCAAATTGGTCGAACTGCCGGCACGCGGATTGACAAAGCCCAGCGGAATGGCAAGCAGGATCAGCATCAGGCCGATCAGGGGCGCACTCACCCGCCACAGCAGTTCGGCCATGGTGTAGGGATTCGGCTCGGCGATGAGCGCCATGGTGCTCATGGCGCGCACGCCCAGTTCCGCGCCCAGTTCCTGCTGCTTGCTCTCGATGCGCATGATGTACTGCTCGAATTCCATGGTCTGGAAGTCCGCCTGCGTCGGCACGCCCTGGTAGCGGCGGCCGCTCTTGAGCACCAGGAAGCGTTCGCCCTTGGCGTCGGTATTGATCACGCCTTCCTTGGCGACGACGACGACGGCGCTGCCTTTTTCATCGACGGTATTGACGAAGACGTTCTGCACCACGGTCTTCTCGCCGCTGACGCCCTCGACGAAGAAGATGCGGTTGCTGCCGGCCGATTCGCGGAACTGGCCAGGCGTGACTTTCTGCAGGTCTTCGCGCTTCTCGAAGCGCGCCACGTATTCATCGCTCTTCTTTTGCGCCCACGGCGTGGCGTACAGGCTCAGGATGCCGGTGGCCAGCACCAGCGGCAAGCCGAAGCTGAGCACGGGCCAGATCCAGCGCGACAGGCTCAGGCCGGAGGCAAACCACACCACCATCTCCGACTCCTTGTAGCTGCGGGTGACGACCATCAGCACCGAGATGAAACCGGTGAGGATGAGGATGGTGGGCAGCTGCATCAGGGCGGAAAAAACCATCAGCGACATGACGTCGGACGACGCGATCTTGCCGCCCGCCGCCTTGCCGAGAATACCGATCAGCATCCAGGTGAGCAGGATGCTGAACAAAACTGTGAAGGTGGCCCCGGCGGCACTAGCCAATTCACGTCGAAGGGCGCGTTGAAAGATCATTCGGAGTTTATAATTCGGGTCAGTTAGTTGAGTAACACGTTACTAGTAAATGAAAACGGAGAACCAAATGGACTTTAGCATAAAAGCATTCGATACCAAGAGCACCCTCGGCACGGCCAAAAGCGGATGCATCGCGGTTGCGGTATTCGAAAACAAAAAACTGT
This sequence comes from Janthinobacterium sp. SUN033, assembly GCF_030397595.1. Lineage (NCBI taxonomy): Bacteria > Pseudomonadati > Pseudomonadota > Betaproteobacteria > Burkholderiales > Oxalobacteraceae > Janthinobacterium > Janthinobacterium sp. SUN033. The sequence continues at coordinate 582,981 of NZ_JAPQNV010000005.1, read as the reverse complement.
CGCCAGCGGCAAAATCGCTGGACAGCAAGGGTGCGATTTCGGCTGCGCTGAAGTCCGGCGACATCAGCGGCAAGCCTGGCAGCACTTTGCTGCTGCGCGCAGTCGATGGCGTCGCCGCCGAACGTGTTCTGCTGGTAGGCATGGGCAGCGATGACGCTGTCAGCGAAAAAAGCTTCTCGACCGGCGTACAAGCCGCACTGAAGGCCTTCGGCTCGCTGGGCGCTGCGGACGCCATTATCGCACTACCGCTGACTGAAGTGAAAGAGCGCGACGTAAATTGGGCAATCCGTTGCGTGGTGCAAGCCGCCCACGACAGCGAATACCGCTGCGACTCGCAAAAAAGCAAAAAAGATCCGGCACCGGCAGGCGTGCGCAAGATCGTCCTGGCGGCGCCTGCAACGGCAGCCACGCGCGGCGCGCTGGCGCAAGCCATCGCCATCGCCAACGGTTCCGACCTGACGCGCAACCTGGGCGACCTGCCGGCGAACATCGCCAATCCGACCTACCTGGCCAACACCGCCAAGCAGCTGGCCAAGGATTACAAGTTCGAAGTCGAAGTGCTGGACCGCAAACAGCTCGAAGCGCTGAAAATGGGCAGCTTCCTGTCCGTCACCAACGGCAGCGAGCAGCCACCGAAGTTCATCGTCCTGAAACACATGGGCGGCAAGGCCAAGGATGCGCCAGTGGTCCTGGTCGGCAAGGGCATCACCTTCGACACGGGCGGCATTTCGATCAAGGCCGGTCCTGGCATGGATGAAATGAAGTACGACATGTGCGGCGCCGCCTCGGTCCTGGGCACCTTCCGCGCCATCGGCGAAATGAACCTGAAGCTGAACGTCATCGGCGTCATCGCCGCGTGCGAAAACATGCCGTCGGGCCGCGCCACCAAGCCGGGCGACATCGTCACCTCCATGAACGGCCTGACCATCGAAGTGCTGAACACGGATGCCGAAGGCCGTCTGGTGCTGTGCGACGCGCTGACCTACGCCGAACGCTTCAAGCCGGCAGCCGTGGTCGATATCGCCACCCTGACGGGCGCTTGCGTCGTCGCTCTGGGCCACCACAACAGCGGCCTGTTTACGCGCAGCGATGCGGCGCATGACCAGCTGGCCAATGAATTGCTGGCAGCGGGCAAGCAGTCGAGCGACACGGCATGGCGCATGCCGATCGAAGAGGCGTACAACGAGCAGCTGAAATCGAACTTCGCCGACCTGGCCAACATCGGCACGCCAGGCGGCGGTTCGGTGACGGCAGCGGCCTTCCTGGAAAACTTCACCAAGAAGTACACCTGGGCGCATCTGGACATCGCCGGCACGGCGTGGAAGTCAGGCGGCTCGAAGGGCGCGACCGGCCGTCCAGTGCCACTCTTGACGACGTTCCTGATCAACCGAGTGTAAGAGAACGCCAGACCAAACCTACTGCGCGGGGCTATTGGCAGCCGGCGATGCTCGCTGTACATAAAGTACAGCTGCGCTTCTCGGCCACCACTAGCTCCCGCTCGCTACGGTTTTGTCAGGCGTCGTTACGCAAGAAGGCAGCCGCCATGGTCACTGACCCTGGCGGTTTTTTTATGTGCAGTTGAATCAGTAGACGACGGGATTGGGCAGAGGCGATGGCGCCACTTTGGGCTGCACCACCGTTTCCGGCACGGCGGCCGCTGGCGGCGGCACTGAAATCGGCGCGGGCGGCGGCGCCAGGCGCGCGGGATCCTGCATGACGATGGTCAGAATGGACGGGTAGTCGAAACCGGCGCCCGTGTTGCGGTCGACGAAATAGCCGACGCCCAGGGTCAGGATGACATTGCCCCATACGCTGCCATTGAGCTTGGGATCGATATGGTCGTCCGTCGCGATGGCGGGCGAACCGTGCTTGCGGCAATCGACCTTCAGCGGTTCCTGGCTCTTGCGGATGGTGATGCGCCCGGGCGTGGTAACGAACCACTTGCCCACGTCGTTGCTGAGGATGCAGCCGGCGCCCGTCAACTCGCGGTTGTCCTGGATGGTTTGCACCAGCACCATCTGCTCGGTGTTGCCCGTCAGCGTAGCGCAGCCGCCCAGGCCCAACAGCAGCAGCGTCCTGGCGGCAAAGGGAGCAGACAGCGGCACGCGCATGGGAGATCGCTTAACGGACGGGAATCGGCTGGTCGCCAGGCACGGCGACGGCGGTGACGCTGTTTTTCGGACTGCCTTCGATCAGGCGGTCGGAATACACGAGGTAGACCAGCGCATTGCGCTTGCTGTCGACCATGCGCACGACGCGCACGTGCTTGAAGAAGATCGAGGCACGCTCGGTAAACACTTCTTCCTGGCGCGGCAGCTTGCCCTTGAATTGCAGCGGCCCCACCTGGCGGCAGGCCACGGCCGCATCGGCCTTGTCTTCGGCCAGGCCGACGGCGCCCTTGATGCCGCCTGTCTTGGCGCGCGACAGATAGCAACTGACGCCGGCGACGCGCGGATCGTCATACGCTTCGACGACGATCTTGTGGTCAGGGCCGATCAGTTTGAACACCGTGTCGACCGAACCGATGGTTTCGGCATGCGCCGTGGCGCAGGCAAGGCCCAGCACCAGAGCGGCAGGCAGCAATTTACGCATGAAGAGTATCCCGGGCACGCACGCAGGCGGCCATCAGTTGATGGGAGCGAAACGCTGGACCATGACGCCTTCAACTTCGATCAGTTGAAAGAACACGTCTTTCGGCCTGGTCCAGATGGAACCGTCGGCGGCGCGATACACGATCATCGGCGTCAGATCCGCTTCCAGCGTGGCTTCGCACACCAGTTCATAAATGCCGCCCTTGTAGTGCCGATAACGCATCGCCGTCCCCTCAAGCCGTGGAATCTTCGCTCTTGTCGTCGGCCAGTGCCTTCTGCTTCTGCTTCAGGCCCTGGATCACTTTCAGTATGCCTTCCATGCCGGCCGCGCCATCGGCGCCGCTGAAGGCGTCGAGCACCTCATTGAGCACCTTGTTGCGCACGGTCGCTTCATCGGAAGACATTTCCAGCGCGCGCTGGGCTTTCGCCGCCTTTTCGGCCGCGCTCACGCGCGGCTTGGCAGCCGTCTTGCCATGCGTCAGAGCAGCCTGCCAGATAACCCAGCGGCGCTGGGTCTCGAAAATCAGGTACTCATCCGGTTTGTCTTCTCTTCGCCGCACAATGTGGCCGTCACGCTGCGCCCACGCTTCAAATGCAGTTCGCATTTTCTTCCTTTGCAAATGCTACGCGCAAGTCTCACTATTAAAACTGCAACATTTCAAAATAGTACCATCTATTGATGTCGCAAAACAGTCTCATAGATATAGTACTGCAATTTATATAACAAGTCTGGCGGCGCCAAGGACGGAATTGACACTCCGTCCCCGGCACAGTGGTCATGTAATCGGAATAGCAATTACAACTAATTACAACTGCTTCCTGTTCGGTTCTTAACTTGGCTGTAACAAAGCCGTATGACACAGTTGTTACACGGTGCCATTTTAGTAGTTTTTATCGCGTTTTAGCGAGAAACTTTACACCTTTGTCGCGTTAAACGGCCAGACGCATCCTGCCGCGCCAGCCACTTATGCCAAATCAAACATAGGGGTTGATCAATGATACACAAAAACATAATATTCATGCGCCACGATTGGTTAAGTATAAATATTTTATCTGCACTCTTTTTCCCGGCCAGTAAATAAAGCCCGCACCGGCCAGGCAGCGCAGGACGCCGGCGACACGCATGCGGTAAGATTCGCGCCTATCGATACCTATTCAAGCAAGGATTTTTCCCATGAAACTCGCCACCTGGAACGTCAATTCGCTCAAAGTGCGCCTGCCGCAAGTGCTGCAATGGCTGACGGACAACCCGGTCGACATACTCTGCCTGCAAGAAACCAAGCTCACGGACGACAAGTTCCCCGTCGCCGAAATCGAGGCGGCCGGCTACCAGGTGGTCTTCAGCGGCCAGAAAACCTACAACGGCGTGGCCATCCTGTCGAAGCTGCCGATCACCGACGTGGTGAAGAACAACCCGCGCTATGAAGATGCGCAGCAGCGCATCCTGGCCGCCACCATCGGTGGCGTGCGCGTCGTCTGCGCCTACGTGCCGAACGGCCAGAGCATCGATTCGGACAAGTACGAATACAAGCTGGGCTGGCTGGCCGCCCTGCACGACTGGCTGGCCGAAGAAGCGCAGCAGCACCCGCAGCTGGCCGTCGTCGGCGACTACAATATCGCGCCCGACGACCGCGACGTGCACGACCCCGTCGCCTGGGCCGGCCAGGTACTGGTCTCGGACAAGGAACGCGCCGCCCTGCAGCGCCTGTTCGACCTCGGCCTGACGGACGCCTTCCGCCTGTTCGAGCAGGCGGACAAATCGTTCAGCTGGTGGGATTACCGCCAGCTGGGCTTCCGCCTGAACAAGGGCCTGCGCATCGACCACATCCTGCTCTCGCCCGCCCTGAGCGCCCGCTGCACGGCCTGCGTGATCGACCGCGTGCCCCGCAAGTGGGAACAGCCGTCCGACCATGCACCCGTCGTGGCCACCATCGACTAGACAATGCGCGCATCATCGACAGTGGAGCACTCGCCCCGCAAGTGGGAACAGCCGTCCGACCATGCGCCGTCGTGGCAACGATTGATTAACTAAGGGCTATCCGCTCCAGCAAGGCCTGTGCATTCGCGGCAGGCACGGGAGCGGAAAACAGATAGCCCTGCGCATAGCGGCAGCCGTTCGCCTGCAGCAGGGCGAACTGCTCTTCCGTCTCCACGCCCTCGGCCACGGCCGACAATTGCAGGCTGTCGGCCAGCGCGATGATGGCCGCCACGATGGCGCGGTCTTCCCCGCTGTGTTCGAGGTCCTTGATGAAGGCGCGGTCGATCTTGACCTTCTTCACGGGGAAGCGCTTCAGGTAGGCCAGGCTGGAATAGCCGGTGCCGAAATCGTCGATCGACAGGCGCAAGCCCATGCCATTGATCTGCCGCAAAATCTCCAGCGTATGCTCGCCATGCTGCATCAGCGCCGTCTCGGTGATCTCGAATTCCAGCAGCGCCGGGTCGATGCCCGTTTCCCGCACCACGGTCCCAATGGCAGCCACCAGGCCCTTGTGCATGAACTGGCGCGGCGACAGATTCACCGCCAAGGGCACGGGCTGCAAGCCCTGGCGCTGCCAGGCCATGCTTTGTTCGCACGCCTGGCGCATCACCCACTCGCCCACCGGCACGATCAAGCCGTTTTCCTCCATGATGGGGATGAAGCGGTCCGGCAGCACCAGGCCGTGGCCGGGACGGCGCCAGCGCAGCAGCACTTCCATGCCGTGCAGCCGGCGCGTGGCGATATCGATGACCGGCTGGTAAAACAGCTCGAACTGCTGCAGCGCCAGCGCCGTGCGCAAGCTGCTTTCCAGGTCGAAGTGCAGGGCCGCCGCCTGGTTCATCGTCTGCGTGAAGAACTGGTAGTTGTTGCGGCCATTGCCCTTCGCGTGGTACATGGCCGCATCCGCATGGCGCATCAGCGCGTCGACATCGCCGCCATCGTCCGGATACAGGCAGATGCCGATCGACGGCGTCACGTGCAGCACGTGGCCGTCGAGCGGAAAGGCGGGCGTCAGCGCCTCGATGACCTTCTCGGCCACGTGCGCCGCTTCGTCGCTGCCGCGGATGCCCGGCACCAGCACGACGAATTCATCGCCGCCCAGGCGCGCCACCGTGTCGCTGGCGCGCACGGCGCCGCACAGCCGGGCGGCCACTTCCTTGAGCAGCAGGTCGCCCGTCATGTGGCCCAGCGAATCGTTGATGGTCTTGAAGCGGTCCAGGTCGATGAACATCACGGCCAGCTTGCGCCCGGAGCGCTGCGCGGCCAGCATGGCCCGCTCCAGCCGGTCCGACAGCAGCGCGCGGTTCGGCAAGCCCGTCAGGTTGTCGTGGTACGCCATGTGATGCACCCGCGCCTCGGCCTGGCGCCGCTCGACGATTTCGCCCTGCAGCAGCAGGTTGGCGCCGGCCAGTTCGGCCGTGCGCTCCTGCACGCGCAATTCCAGCTCGTCGCGCGCGCGGCGCACCGCCTCGGCCGCCTCGCGGCGCGCCGTCACGTCGTCGACCAGCCACACGGAACGGCCATGCGCATGCGCCAGATCGAACGGCCGGCCGGACAGGCGCGCCCAGAAGCGGCTGCCATCCTTGCGCACCAGCTGGTATTCGGACATGTGCACCCTGCCCGCATCGAAATCGCGCGCCGTCTCGCCGCGCGCCGCCTTCCACGCGGCCACGTCGGGATACAGGGCCTGCACCGACAGGCCGTTGATCTCGCCCGGTCCATAGCCGAACAGCTCTTCCATCTTGCTGTTGGCGCGCAAATTGTGGCCGCCCTCCACCACCGAGATGCCCAGCACGGCGCTGTCGAGGATGGCCTGGTTTTCCAGCAGCGCGTTGCGCAGGGATTCTTCGGCGCGCTTGGCCTCCGTGCGGTCCTCGATGATCCAGATGGTGCCGGCGGCGGGATCGTCGGGATTGACGACGTAGGCGATCAGCTGCGCCCACAAGGTGCTGCCGTCGCGGCGCATCATTTCCACTTCCGTCTGGAAGGGCTTGGCCACGGACAGGAAGGGAAAGGCCGCCGCGCCCAGCAATTCGTAGGATTGCTGCGACACGTACAGCGCGCGCCCGGGCAAGCCCAGCGCCTCGTCGCCGCTGTAGCCGAACATGGCGGCAAAGCCCAGGTTATAGCGCGTGATCTGGCGGTTCTTGGTATACAGGATGCTCACCGAGGCATTCGTCATGATGGCCGCCACTTCCATCTGCGTCTGGCGGCTGGCCGTGACGTCTTCCAGGATCCAGATGGCGCCCTGCTCGCTGTGCGCCTGGTCGACGGCCTTGGCGCGGATGCGGCACCAGAACAGGCTGCCGTCGCGGCGGCGGAACAGCGATTCATCCTGCTCGTACGGCAAGCCCTGCCCCAGCAGCGGCGTGGCTTGCACGCCAAACGCCTCGTAGGCGGCGGGGGAAGGAAACAGCTCGGCGGCGGGCAAGCCCGTCATCTCCTCCTGCGCGTAGCCGAACATTTCGGCGAAGCGGGGATTGCAGCGCAGGACCAGGCGCGAACGGGAAAACAGGATGCCGACGGAGGCGTTGTCGAGGATAGCCTGCTGCTCCAGCATCAGCTGGCGCGTCGCCTCCTCGGCCGCCTTCTGCGCGCTGCGGTCGTCGAATAGCCAGATCGTGTCGCGCAGGCCGCGGTCCGTCTGGCTCTCCGGATTCAGGACATAGCCATACGCCAGCGCCCAGAAAGTGGAACCGTCGCGGCGGCGCATCTCCATCTCGCCCTGGAACGGCTGGCCGCGCCGCAGCAGGGGTGACGCCTGCCTGACGACATTTTCATACGCCGCGCGCGACGGATACAGGTCGGCGACGGCCATGCCCACGCCGCTGTCGCCATCGAAGCCGAAGCATTCGGCAAAGCGCCGGTTGTAGCGCAGCACGCCCTTGTCGCGCTGAAAACCGATGGCCAGCGGCGCGTTATCCATCACGGCCTGCATTTCCAGCATGGCGCGGCGCAGCTGGTCTTCATCGCGCCGGTGGTCGCTGATATCCTCGATGATCCAGACCGTACCGTCATGCGTATTGAGGGGATCGACGGCGCGCCCGTGCAGGCGGCTCCAGAACAAGCTGCCGTCCTGGCGCCGCAATTCCAGTTCGGTGCGGTACGGCTTGCCCTTCGACAGCAGTGGCGCCGCTTCCATCCCCAGGGCGCGGCAATGCTCGGCGGAGCGGTACAGCACCGCGCCCGGCATGCCCGTCAACTGGTGGCGCGCGTAGCCGAGCATCTCGGCGGCGCGGATATTGCACTCTTCGATGAAGCCGCCCTTGGAAAAGACGATGCCGACGGCCGCGCTTTCCAGGATGGCCTGCTGCTCGAGCAGGGTCTTGCGCAAGGCTTGCTGGTCGCGCTGCTGCACGCGGATGTCGGCAAACACGAGGGTCGCGCCGGGCAAGCCATCGTCCACCAGCAGGGGCCGGGACCAGACCTGCACGGCGATGGCGCCCGCCGCCCCTTCCAGGCTGCTGTCCCAATGCCGTTCGCGCCCGGCCGCACCGAGCGCGCCGCGCAGCATGCTGGTGCTCGACGCGCGGTAGGCGTCCGTAAAGCAGTCGGCCAGCAGCCGGCCCGCGATATCCCGGCCCAACAGGGCCTGCAAGGCGCCATTCGCCGCCACCACCATGCCGCAGGCATCGCAGGCGCAGGCCGGCAAGGCGATCAGTTGCAAGGCATCGGCGATGAAATCGGGACTGGTCGGTACGCGGTTCATGGACACCATGGGACGGTTAAGGACAAGATAAACATGCGCCTGGGAAAAAGATTCTTACAAGCATCATGGTGCTGCTAGATCATAAACCAGTTTCCCACGGTTTTTTCATATTCCTTATTGGCAATATCTGAAACACCACAGACCACCTGCAACACGCCCGTTGCAACGCCGTTGCATGGCTGGAAAATGAAACAAATCGTTTAGAATAAAGCATGCGCCGCCCTCCCCAACCTCCGCTCGACCACCGCGACAAACCCGTCATCTGGACCGTCTCCGTCTCGCGCCTGTTCGACCTGTTCCGCGACATCACGCTCGAATACGACGACCTGGCGACGATCGAACCGATCAACCTGGGTTTCGACGACGCCGTGCGCCACATCCGCGAACGCATGGCCACGGAGCGCTGCGACGCCGTCATCGCGGCCGGTTCGAACGGCGCCTACCTGAAAGGCCGGCTGTCGGTACCCGTCATCATCGCCAAGGCCAGCGGCTACGACGTGATGCAGGCGCTGGCGCGCGCGCGGCGCATCTCGCCGCACATCGGCGTCGTCACCTACCAGGATCCGATGCCGGAACTGGCCGAATTTGCCGCCACCTTCGGCTTCCAGATCGCGCAGCGCACCTACGCCACCGAGGAAGACGCGCGCGCGCAGATCAATGAACTGAAGGCGGCCGGCGTCAAGGCCGTCGTCGGCGCGGGGCTCGTCACCGACCTGGCCGAAGAGGCGGGACTGGCCGCCGTCTTCGTGTATTCGGCCACGGCCATCCGGCGCGCCTTCGACGACGCGCTGGAGCTGGCGCGCCTGACCCAGATCGAATCGAACCGCGGACGGCGCGCGGTGGTGGCCGACACCCTGCGCGCGCGCCACGGCCTGCACGATTTGCGCGGCGAATCGGAAGCGATGGAAGCGCTGCGCCAGTCGGTAGTGCTGTATGCCCGCTCGCCGGCGACGGTGCTGATCCAGGGCGAGACGGGCAGTGGCAAGGAACTGGTGGCGCAGGCGATTCACCGTGAAAGCCCGCGCAGCCTGGGCGCGAACCGGCCCTTCATCGCCATCAATTGCGGCGCCATCGCCGAATCCCTGCTGGAATCGGAACTGTTCGGCCACGAGGATGGCGCCTTCACGGGTGCGCGCCGGGGCGGCCATGCTGGCCTGTTCGAGGCGGCCAACCACGGCACCCTGTTCCTCGACGAAATCGGCGAAATGCCGCTGGCACTGCAAACGCGATTGCTGCGCGTGCTGGAAGAGCGCGAAGTGGTGCGCGTGGGCGGCACGCGGCCCATCGCCATCAATGTGCGCATCATCAGCGCCACCCATTGCGACCTGGAACAGCGCATCCGCGAAGGACGCTTCCGCGCCGACCTGTTCTACCGCCTGGCCGTGCTGCGCCTGCATTTGCCCGCCTTGCGCGAACGCGCCAGCGACGTTCCCGGCCTGGCCGAATGGTCGCTGAAAAACGCGCTGGCGGCGCTGGGCTCCCGCCCGCATCCCAACCTGCACGCGGAAATCCAGGCTTGCGCGCCGCTGCTGCGCCGCTACGACTGGCCCGGCAACGTGCGCGAACTGCGCAATCTGGCCGAACGCCTGGCGCTGTTCCTGGCCGCCGAACCGCTGCAGGCGCTGACGCCCGCCTTCGTGCTGGGCGTGGCGCCGGAACTGGCCAACGCTGCCGGCACGGCGGCGCTGCCGCCGGCGCCGGCCACCGCCATTGCGCCGCGCCTGGAAGACGAGAGCGCCAGCGCCGTGCTGGCGCGCTTCGGCGGGCGCCGCGACGCCGCCGCCCAGTACCTCGGCATCAGCCGTACCACCTTGTGGCGCCGCCTGCGCGCCGGCTGATTTTTCCAACCAGACAAAAAAACACCATGGACGACTGGGCTCACTTGCACGATTTATGGCAGCGCTGCACGGGACAAGGCGCCGCGAGCGGCAACCCGGGACTGGCGCGCGACCACAGCGACATCAAGGCGCTGTACGCACGCGGCATTTCGATGGAAGACGCGCTGCACTTCCTGTATCAGCAACGGCCGACCCTGCAAGCCTACACGGACTGGATCGCCGCGCGCACGCGCCCACGCCCGGCCCATGTCGCCAGCGCGCACGAGGACGTGCTGTCCGCCGCCGAGCTGCGCCATTTCGAGGAGCACGGCTACCTGGTGCTGCGCGGCGCCGTGCCGCGCACGCAGTGCGCCGCTGCCCGGACGGCCATCTGGGACTACCTGGGCGCCTCCCCGGACGATGCGGCATCGTGGTACCAGCCGCACCCGGGCAAGCGGGGCCTGATGCTGCAGTTTTCCGACCACCCGGCCCTCGAGGAAAACCGCCACGTCGCGCACATCCGCCACGCCTACCAGCAGCTGTACGGCACTGGCGCCGGCATCTACGCCAGCATCGACAAGGTGAGCTTCAATGCTCCGGAAACGCCGCAGCACCGTTTCCTCGGCAGCGCCCTGCACTGGGACGTCAGCCTGCAGCAGCCGATTCCGTTCAAGCTGCAAGGCATGCTGTACCTGAGCGACTGTCCGGCGCAACACGGCGCCTTCCACTGCGTGCCCGGCTTCCAGCACCGCATGGCTGGCTGGCTGGAGCAAGTGCCGCCAGGGCGCCAGCCGCGCGAATGGGCCGTCGACGACTTGCGGCCCGTACCCGTCGAAGGCATGGCCGGCGATTTCATCATCTGGCACCAGGCCCTGCCCCATTGCGCCACGCCCAACCGCGGCCCGGTGCCGCGCATGGTGCAATACCTGACCTACCATCCGGACCACTGCCAGGACCACGATGGATGGATCTGAGCCGCTCATCCTGCCCTGGCGCCGCTCATCCCGCGGCGCTGGCCGCGCGTTCCCGGCGCCGCTAGCATGGTCGTCAAGGAGGAGTACCCCATGAAACGAACACTGCAAACATTGATCCTGCTCAGTACGGCGCTGCTGGCGGGCGCCAGCCAGGCCGCCGCGCCCCAGGCCTTCACGGTCGAGGTCACCGGACAAGGCCGTCCCCTGATCCTGATTCCCGGCCTCGCATCCTCGGGCGAAGTGTGGCAAGCCACCGTGGCGCGCCTGTGCGGCCCGCAGGCCGCGCGCCAATGCCACGTGCTGACATTGGCCGGCTTTGCCGGCGTGGCACCCATCGCAGGCGACCTGCTGGCGCAGGCGGAACAACAGCTGGCCGACTACATCGGCACCCGCAAACTGGGCCAGCCGGCCATCATCGGACATAGCCTGGGCGGCTTCCTGGCACTGAAAATGGCCATCGACCATCCGGCGCAAACGGGCAAGCTGGTGATCGTCGATTCGCTGCCGGCGCTGGGCGCGACGCAGCAGCCCGCCATCACGCCGGAGCAGCTGCAAGCCATGTCGCAGCAGATGCAGGCGGCCATGCGGGCCCAGGATGCGGCGGCCGCCAGCGCCAGCCAGCGCCGCACCGTCGCGGCCATGGCCAGCGCGCCGACCGACGTGGAACGCATCATCGGCTGGGGCCAGCGCTCGGACCGCGAAACGGTGATCAGGGCCATGGGCGCCCTGATGGCCAGCGATTTGCGCCAGGACGTGGCAAAAGTGCAGTCGCCCACCCTGGTGCTGGGCACCTGGATCGCCTACAAGGACTACGCGCCGCGCGCCGCCATCGAAGCCACGTTCCAGCAGCAGTACCGCCAGCTGCCCGGCGTGCAGATCGCGCTGGCCGACACGGCGCGCCACTTCATCATGTACGACCAGCCGGACTGGATGTTCGGCCAGATCGAGCAATTCCTGCGTTGAGCCATGACGCCACCCCACCGCCCCCCGTTGCTGGCCCGGATCGACTGGTACTGGACCTTCCAGCTGGCCGGCTGGGGCGCGCTGGCCCTGTTCAACAGCGTGTACGGCGGCTCCTCGCAACTGCGCATCGTCGCGACCATCGCCTGCTGGGGATCGCTGGGCGGCTTGCTGCTGTCGCACCTGTGGCATGGCGTGCTGCGCCGGCGCGGCTGGGCGGCAAACGGCTTGCGCTGGAAACGCATCGTGCCGTCGCTGATCCTGCTGGCCGCCATCCAGACGGCCAGTGTGACGGCCGCCTTCCACGTCATGTATCCGCCCGACATCCTGCGCGGCATCGCCTGGCTGCCTGGCGCGCTGCTGTTCTGGTTCGGGGTCTTCCTGACCTGGACGGTCTTTTACTTCACCGCGCTGTCGCTGCGCCGCGCCGCTCGCCTGGAAGCGGAAACCCTGCGCCTGCAGCTGCACGGACGGGAAGCCGAACTGCGCGCCCTGCAGGCGCAAGTCAATCCGCATTTTTTCTTCAACAGCCTCAATAGCGTGCGCGCGCTGATCTTCGAAGACCGCGAAGCGGCCGCGCACATGATCGACCAGCTGGCCGGCCTGATGCGCCACGCGCTGCAATCGGGCCAGCACACCACGGTGCCGCTGGCGGCCGAACTGGACGCCGTGCGCGCCTACCTGGCCATCGAACAGATACGCTTCGAGGAACGCCTGCGCGTCAGCTTCGCGATCGAAATCGGCGCGCCCGACCTGGAACACGTGCGCGTGCCGCCCATGGCCCTGCAGACGCTGGTGGAAAACGCCGTCAAATACGGCGTCGAAGCGAGCGCCGAGGGCGCCGACATCCGCATCGCGGCGCGCCGTACCAGCCCCGCCGACGGCGCGGCCATGCTGCAGATCGACGTGGCCAACACGGGCGCCTTGCGCGAACCGGGCAACTCCACCTGCGTCGGCCTGCGCAATGCGCGCCAGCGCCTGCAACTGGCTTGCGGCGAGCGCGCCAGCCTGGAATTGCGCGAACAGGCGGGCTGGGTGCATGCCACCATCCACCTGCCGGAGCGGGCATGAACGGCCAGCCGCTCAAGGTACTGCTGGTCGATGACGAGCGCCTGGCGCGCGCCGAGCTGCGACGGCTGCTGGCGCCGCATGTGCAGCGCGGCGCCGTGGAGATCGCGGGCGAGGCGGCCAGCGCGGCCGACGCCGTCGCGCAGATCGGCAAGCTGCGGCCCGACCTGCTGCTGCTCGACGTGCAGATGCCGGGCGGCTCCGGCTTCGACCTGCTGGCCGCGCTCGACGATGCGCCCGACGTCATCTTTTGCACGGCCTTCGACCAGTACGCGCTGCAGGCGTTCGAGGTCAGCGCCCTCGACTACCTGCAAAAACCCGTGCAGGCGGCACGCCTGGCCACGGCGCTGGCACGCGCCGGCGCGCGGGCGCAAGCCGTGCCGCCGCCCGCGCCGCGCAAAGTCTTCATCAAGGATGGGGAGCGCTGCTGGTTCGTGGCGTTTGACGATATCCGCCTGCTGGAATCGGAAGGCAACTACACGCGCGTGCATTTCGGCACGCAGCGTCCGCTGATGCTGCGCACCCTGAACCAGCTGGAAGAAAGGCTCGATCCCGCCCTGTTCCTGCGCGCCAACCGGCGCCAGATCGTCAACCTGGCGCAGGTGGCGCAAGTGGCGCCGAATGCGGCCGATGGCCTCGACCTGCACCTGCTGGACGGCAGCGTGGTCGAGGTGTCGCGCCGCCGCGCGCAACAGTTCAAGGCCGCCTGCGGCCTGTAGCGGGACTACTTCAGCGCGGGGATCGGCTGCGCCTGGAAAGCGGGGCGCGGCTGCTCCTTGAGCTTTTTCGCCAGCATGTCGAGCGCCACTTCCAGCTGGCGGTCGGCGCCATTGAAGGTGGCGTGCGGCGGATTTTCCACCTCCACGTCCGGCACCACGCCCACGCCTTCGATCAGCCACTGGCCGTCGATGCCGAACTGGCCGTTTTCCGCCACGCGCGCCATGCCATTGTCGGCCAGACGCGTATTGTCGCTGAGCCAGACGCCGGCGCCCGCCGTGCGCTTGCCCACCAGCGGCGCCAGGCCCAGGGCCTTGATGCCAGCGGCGAAGGTCTCGCCATCCGAATACGTGAGTTCGTCGACCAGCACGACCAGGTGGCCGCGGAAGGTATTCTGCATGTTCGACGACGGCTGCACGCCCGGCGGCGCCCAGTAGGCCCAGGCCTTGCGCAGCAGTTTTTCAATGATCCAGCTGTCGATATTGCCGCCGTTATTGCGCCGCACGTCGATGACCAGGCCTTCGCGGTTGATGTTGGCGTAAAAATCGCGCGCGAACGAGGCGATGTCGTTGGGGCCCATGGCGCGCAAATGCAGGTAGCCGATGCGTCCCTGCGAGGCGGCCGCCACCTGCTCGGCGCGGCTCAATTCCCAGTCGCCATAGCGCAGCGCCGTCTGTTTCGCCATGTTGACGGGCGTGACGATGACGGCGCGCGGCGCGCCTTTGCCCCGCCTGACCTGCAACAACACCTGCTTGTCAGCCTGGTTCAGCAGCAGGTCGCTGATGTCGCGCGCGCCCAAGACGTCCTTGCCGTTGACGGCCGTGATCACGTCGCCCGCCTTCACCTCCACTTCGGGACGCGACAGGGGTGCGCGCGCCGAGGGCAGCTCCGCTTCGCTGCGGTAGACATGCTCGACCCGGTAGCCGTCGCTGGTGCGCGCCAGCACGGCGCCCAGGCCCGCCGGCGTGCCTTCCTGCTCCGTGCGGCGCAATTCGCCGGGGCGGATCTGCGAATGCAGGGCGCCCACTTCGGCCACCATCATGCCGAGCACGTCGTTGAGTTCGGCGCGGTCCGTGACCCGCTCGACCAGCGGCGCATATTTGTCGCGCGCCGCCTTCCAGTCCACGCCGCGCATCTTCGCGTCGTAGAGAAAATCGCGGTGCAAACGCCAGGCGTCGTTGAACATCTGCTTCCATTCCAGGCGCGGATTCGACACGAAAGTCCAGTCGTCGACCTTGACCTTGGCCTTCGACAGGTCGGCCGGCAGCTTGGCGCCCGCCTCGATCACCAGCATCTCGCCCGGTCCCGTGGCCGCCGCCGTGCGGTAGTACAAATGCTTCTTGTCCTGCGCCAGGTCGAATTCGCGCACATTGGCCACCAGCAATTCCGGCTTGGAGCCGGTGTTGCCAATCGCCAAGGTCTTCAGGCTGGACTTGTTTTCGCCGCTGTCCCGCTCGAGGAAATACAGGCGCTTGTCATCGGCGGCCAGCGCGCTGTAATTGCCCGCCGCCAGCGGCACTTCATACAGGCGCTCGGCCAGGCCCTGGCTGACGATGGCCGGCAGTGCCGCCGGCGCCTTTTTCACGGCGCCCTTGCCGCCCGCCTTTTCCAGCGCTTTTTCCGCCGCCGATTCGGCGGCCTTTTCATCGTCCGTCTCGGGCGGTTTCACTCCCGGACGGCTCAGTTCATCGTCGGGCTGGAACGGAAAACGGTTGCCCGGCTGCAGCGCCAGCGCATACACGCCGGTGCGCTTGTCGAACACGGGGCCCATGTTGCGGTCGCCCCATGGCGAACCGTTGGCCAGCTGGAAATTGCGCGCCGACAAGAAATACAGCCAGCGCCCGTCCGGCGAAAACACGGGCGAACCAGACGTGTAGCGGTCGCTGGTGACGAATTGCAGCTGCTTCGACGCGAGGTTGTACAAGCCGATCTGCTCGCGCTGCTCGTTGCTGGCCACGCGCACGATGGCCAGGTTGCGGCTGTCGGGCGACCATTGCACTTCGTCATGCTTGTCCACGCCCGCCTTGCCCGCGTCGTCGATCAGCGCGTTGCCCCTGGTCGCCAGATCCAGCAGCCAGAAACGGCCCTTTTTATCCGTGTGGGCCAGCCAGCGCCCGTCCGGCGACGGATACAATTTCCAGCGGTGATTATCGCCCTGCGTCGTCAGCTGCTCGCCCTTGCCCGAGCCATCGGCGGCGTACTTCCAGATTTCATTCTCGCCGCTCGTGTCGACGATGGCGAAGACGGATTTCTCGTCGCTGGAAAAGACGGCGTCGCGCGCCCGCGCCCCTTCCGGAATGGCGATGTCGACGCGGCGCAGGCTGCCCGTGCCGGCGACGCTGACACGGCCCCTTGCAGTAAGAATGATGCGCTCATCCTTGCCCGACACCTGGACATTGCTCAAGGTATCGAGCGGTGAGCGGATCTGGCGCGCGCGCTGCTGGTCGAAATCGGACACGAGGCTGATGGCCAGCGGCTGCGAAGCGCCCGTTGCCGCGACGTTCAGGTCCAGCACGTGCAAATCGGCGCCCAACTGGTAGACGATCTTGCCATCGCCCAGGGATGCATTGCGTACGTCCCACTGCGTGTGGCTCGTCAAGGCACGGCGGTCGGAGCCGTCGGGCAGCATGCTCCACAGATTGTCGCTGCCGCCCGCGTCGCTGATATAGTAGACACGGCCCTGCCACCACATGGGGCGCTTGTTGTTGCCAGCCAACACAGCGGGTTCCGCGTGCATGCGCACGGCCTCACCCTTGCCATCAAGGTCATAGCGCCACAGGACGGCATGCGCGCCGCCCCGGTAGTTGCGCACATTGTCGTTGGTCATGGCCAGGCCGAAACGCGTAAAGAACAGCGTCTTGCCGGCGTCGTCGAGCACGGCATCGTTGGCGTCGGCCACGGGAAACACGCGGCGCGTCTGTTTCACGGGATCGATGGCGGCAACGATGCGGCGCGACGCGGGACCGTCCGTATTTTGCGTGCTGACCAGCACTTCGCCCTGCGCCGTCCAGCCCAGCACCAGCACGCCGCCATTGTCGTACGAAATACGCCGCGGCAAGCCGCCGGCCAGCGGCATCACATACGCTTCCTGCGCCCCTTCATAGGCGGCCGAAAAGGCGATCCACTGGCCGTCGCGCGAAATCGCCGCATTCGTTTCATAGCCCGGATGCGTGGTCAAACGCTGCGCCGCGCCACCGCGCAGATTGCTTTTCCACAAGTCACCTTCGGCCGTGAAGACGACGGTATCGCCGCGCACGGCGGGAAAGCGGAAGTAGCTGCCGGCAGGCGCGGCAGTGGCGGCAGCGCTCCCCAGCAAGCCGGCGGAAAACAAGAGGAAGGCGAGAGTACGGGAAATTTTCATGTAGGCAGTCTTTCAACGAGCAGTCAGCGGTCATGGAAACGATGCGGGGCAAGGCCGACACCGGGATCACGATTCTTGCATAGCTAATGCAAAAGCAATACCTTTTTTTAAACAAGGCAATTTGCATAATAGTTTCCATTACTCACTTACGGGCGTAAAAAAACCCGCGCCACTTGCGTGGGCGGGTTTTTGTTGACGGCAGGAAGCTTATTCCACTTCCACCGTTTCCGGCGCAGCCGTCGGCGCCGCGTCTGGCGGTTCCGGGAATTCCAGCAAGACCTGGTCCTTGTCGTCGAGGTCGACCGTGACCCGTCCGCCCGTCACCAGGCGACCGAACAGCAGTTCGTCGGCCAGGGCCTTGCGGATCATGTCCTGGATCAGGCGCGCCATCGGCCGCGCGCCCATCAGCGGGTCGAAGCCTTTCTTGCCGAGGAAAGCGCGCAGCTTCTCGGTAAACACGGCTTCGACCTTTTTCTCGTGCAACTGCTCTTCCAGCTGCATCAGGAACTTGTCGACCACGCGCAGGATGATTTCCTGATCCAGCGACCGGAAGCTGATGGTCGCGTCGATGCGGTTGCGGAACTCCGGCGTAAACATGCGCTTGATGTCGGCCATCTCGTCGCCAGCCTGCTTCGAGTTGGTGAAGCCGATCGACGTCTTTTGCAAGCTTTCCGCGCCCGCATTCGTCGTCATGATGATGATCACGTTGCGGAAATCGGCTTTGCGGCCATTGTTGTCCGTCAAGGTACCGTGATCCATCACTTGCAGCAGGATATTGAAAATGTCCGGATGGGCTTTTTCAATTTCATCGAGCAGCAAGACCGCATGCGGCTTCTTGGTGATCGCTTCCGTCAGCAAGCCGCCCTGGTCGAAACCGACATAGCCCGGTGGCGCGCCGATCAGACGGCTGACGGCGTGGCGTTCCATGTATTCCGACATATCGAAACGGATCAGCTCGATACCGAGGATGAAGGCCAGCTGTTTCGCCACCTCGGTCTTGCCCACGCCCGTCGGACCGGAGAACAGGAAGGAGCCGATCGGCTTGTCCGTCTTGCCCAAGCCGGCACGGGCCATCTTGATGGCCGAAGCCAGCGCATCGATGGCCGGATCTTGCCCGAACACAACATTGCGCAAGTCGCGGTCGATCGTCTGCAGCTTGCTGCGGTCGTCCTGGTTGACCGTTTGCGGCGGAATGCGGGCGATCTTGGCGATGATGTCCTCGATCTCGGCCTTGCCGATGGTTTTCTTTTGCTTCGACTTCGGCAGGATGCGCTGCGCCGCGCCCGCTTCATCGATGACGTCGATCGCCTTGTCGGGCAAATGGCGGTCGTTGATGAAGCGCGCCGCCAGTTCGGCCGCCGTCGACAGGGCCGAGGCCGAGTATTTCACGCCATGGTGCTCTTCGAAGCGCGATTTGAGGCCGCGCAAGATCTGCACGGTTTGCTCGACGGTCGGCTCGTTGACGTCCACTTTCTGGAAGCGGCGGGAGAGCGCATGGTCTTTCTCGAACACGCCGCGGAATTCCGTGTACGTGGTCGCGCCGATGCATTTCAACTGGCCGTTGGCCAGTGCCGGTTTCAGCAGGTTCGACGCATCCAGCGTGCCGCCCGACGCCGAGCCCGCACCGATGATGGTGTGGATCTCGTCGATGAACAGAATGCCGTTCGGATTGTCCTTCAGCTGTTTCAGCACGGCTTTCAGGCGCTGTTCGAAGTCGCCGCGGTATTTGGTACCGGCCAGCAAGGCGCCCATGTCCAGCGAATACACGACGGCATTCTGCAGGATTTCCGGCACGTCGCTTTGCGTGATGCGGTAAGCGAGGCCTTCGGCGATGGCCGTCTTGCCCACGCCCGCTTCGCCGACCAGCAGCGGATTGTTCTTGCGGCGACGGCACAGGATCTGGATCACGCGGTCGACTTCTTCCTCGCGGCCGATCAGCGGGTCGATCTTGCCTTCGGCAGCGGCCTTGTTCAGGTTTTGCGTGAACTGGTCAAGCGGGCTTTCCTTCGGCTGGCCATCGACGGGTGCCTCTTCCACGCCTTCGGAGGCTTTCGCGCTTTCCGTCGACTGGTCCTTGCGCACGCCATGCGAAATGAAATTGACCACGTCCAGGCGCGTCACGCCCTGCTGGTGCAGGTAGTAGACAGCATGCGAATCCTTTTCGCCGAAGATGGCCACCAGCACATTGGCGCCCGTGACTTCCTTCTTGCCATTCGAGGCGGACTGGACGTGCATGATGGCACGCTGGATCACGCGCTGGAAACCAAGCGTCGGCTGGGTGTCGACTTCGCCCGTGCCAGGCACGGTCGGCGTGTTATCGCCGATGAAATTGGTGAGGGTCTTGCGCAGGTCTTCAATATTGACCGCGCAGGCACGCAACACCTCGGCAGCGGAGGGATTGTCCAGCAGTGCCAGCAGTAAATGCTCAACCGTGATGAATTCGTGCCGTGCCTGCCGAGCTTCGACAAACGCCATGTGCAAACTTACTTCTAATTCCTGCGCAATCATACTTCCTCCATCACGCACTGCAGGGGGTGCCCCGCCTTGCGCGCATGCGTTAAAACGAACTCCACTTTGGTACACGCTATATCTTTAGAGAACACGCCGCACACTCCTTTGCCGTAGCGATGAACACTGAGCATGATTTGCGTCGCCGTTTCACGGTCCTTGTTGAAATACTCCTGAATGATGGCCACCACAAATTCCATCGGGGTGTAGTCGTCATTGAGCAAGGCTACCTGGTAGAGCGGTGGCGGCTTCAGCACTTGCCGCTCCAGCAGGGTTTCTGTGTCGTGCTTGGTTGCCATACGCTTATTCTAATGCTTTCACAGTGGTTGTCATGCGCAATATCTACGCCTTTCCAATTGTTTTCAATCTTACGCGTTTTCTTAATAGTGCGCAGATGGCGACCTTGCCGTCAAAATCAAGAGTTGCTTTTTTGGTTGTCGTGAAGAATTTGGCAATATCGATGGAAAAGCGCTTGACTTCATTATTTATTCCGCCAACAATGCTGTATCGACTGTTGCAGTAATGTACAGCTTGATAAGAAGTGAGACGTCGAGGAGGGGGCAAGAAGCTTCTTGCTTTTATGGCTCGTGTGATTTGTTTTAATTTTGAAAGTTCTTTTTATGGCAACAGGTACAGTTAAGTGGTTCAATGATTCCAAAGGTTTTGGCTTCATCACTCCAGATGATGGCGGCGAAGATTTGTTTGCTCATTTCTCCGCAATCAACATGAACGGTTTCAAGACCCTCAAAGAAGGTCAAAAAGTTCAATTCGAAGTCACGCAAGGCCCTAAAGGCAAGCAAGCTTCCAACATCCAAGCAGCCTAAGCATCGCCGGCCCTCAGATGTGAAAAACCCCGTTTCCTTGAAGCGGGGTTTTTTTTCGTCCGCAGGGCGCGCAGCACCCTGCCCCGTTTCTTTTACATGTGCTCGACCATCACCTGGCCGAAACCGGAGCACGACACTTGCGTGGCGCCTTCCATCAGGCGGGCGAAATCATAGGTGACGCGCTTCGAGGCGATCGATTTTTGCATCGAGGAAATCACCAGGTCGGCCGCTTCCACCCAGCCCATGTGGCGCAGCATCATTTCCGCGGACAAAATCAGCGAACCGGGGTTCACGTAATCCTTGCCCGCGTACTTCGGCGCCGTGCCGTGCGTCGCTTCGAACATGGCGACGGAGTCGGACAGGTTGGCGCCCGGCGCGATGCCGATGCCGCCCACTTGCGCCGCCAGCGCGTCGGAAATGTAATCGCCGTTCAAATTCAGGGTGGCGATGACGCTGTATTCGGCCGGACGCAGCAAAATCTGTTGCAGGAACGCGTCAGCGATGGAATCCTTGACGATGATGTCGCGGCCCGTCCGTGGGTTCTTGAACTTGCACCACGGGCCGCCATCGATCAACTCGGCGCCGAATTCCTTTTGCGCCAGCGCATACGCCCAGTCGCGGAAGCCGCCTTCCGTGTACTTCATGATGTTGCCTTTGTGCACGATCGTCACGGATGGCTTGTCATTGTCGATCGCATACTGGATGGCCTTGCGCACCAGGCGCTCGGTGCCTTCGATGGAGACGGGCTTGATGCCCAGGCCCGACGTGGCCGGGAAGCGGATCTTGGTCACGCCCATTTCATTAACGAGGAAATCCATCAGTTTCTTCGCTTCGGGCGAGCCTTGCTGGTATTCGATGCCGGCGTAGATATCTTCCGAGTTTTCGCGGAAAATCACCATGTCCGTCTTTTCCGGCTCTTTCACGGGCGATGGCACGCCCGTGAAGTAGCGCACGGGGCGCAGGCAGACGTACAGATCGAGCTGCTGGCGCAAGGCCACGTTCAGCGAGCGGATGCCGCCGCCGACGGGCGTGGTCAGCGGACCCTTGATGGAAACCACGTAATCTTTCAGCACGGCCAAGGTTTCTTCCGGCAGCCACACATCGGGGCCGTACACATTCGTCGCTTTTTCGCCCGCATAGATTTCCATCCAGCTGATCTTGCGCGCGCCGCCGTAGGCCTTGGCCACGGCCGCGTCGATCACCTTGATCATGACGGGGCTGATATCGATGCCCGTGCCATCGCCTTCAATGAAGGGAACGATGGGATTATCTGGTACATTCAGCGAAAAATCGGCGTTGACGGTGATTTTTTGGCCGTCAGCAGGTACAGTGATATGTTGATACATCGTGATCTCCGAAGTGGGACACACCGCTGGCGGGCAACACAGGCCGGCGACGCGCTCTGCGGTTGCAGAGTTTACAAAAACAAGTCCGAACAGGGCGGCAACAACGCACTTTAGCAGGGAAAGAACACCCGGGCCACCCGCGGCGCCAAAGAACCGCATTGCCATACCGCCTCAAGTCTTCTATAAGACATAAGACTAACATTTCACATTATGCACCAGTATCTTACAGGGCGCCACGCTTTTGCGGCGCCGATCAGCAGCCACCATCGCTTACATCAATTCCCTTACCAGCATGCCACTCATCCTCTTCAATAAACCATTCCAGGTCCTGTGCCAGTTTTCGCCGCAGGAGGGCCGCGCCACCCTGGCCGACCACATCACCATCCCCGGCATCTACCCGGCCGGCCGGCTCGACGCCGACAGCGAAGGCTTGCTGCTGCTGACGGACGACGGCCGCCTGCAGCACGAGATCAGCCACCCGGACCGCAAGGAAGCGAAAACCTACCTGGTGCAGGTCGACGGCGTGCCCGATGCGGCCAGCCTGGCGCGCCTGCAGGCGCCGCTGGACCTGGGCGACTTCATCACCAAGCCGTGCAAGGCCGTGCGCATCGCCGAGCCGGACTGGCTGTGGACACGCAATCCGCCGATCCGCGCGCGCGCCGACAAGCCCACCTCGTGGCTGGCGATCACCCTGAAAGAGGGAAAAAACCGGCAAGTGCGGCGCATGACGGCCGCCGTCGGCCTGCCCACGCTGCGCCTGGTGCGCAGCGCCATCGGCCCGTTTTCCCTGGCCAGCCACCCCTTGCTGCCCGGCGAATGGTGCGAAGTGCCGGCCGAAAACATCGGAAAAGCGTGAACCGGACAAGAAAAAACGCCCCCGGCGCCGAATTTTGCCAAGATGCACTATTTATTTTTAGATAATGCATTAAAATCATCCCACCTTAACATGATAGAAAAGGAAAGATGATGACAAAAGTAATCCTGGCCCTGGCCGCTTCCCTGCTTGCCGGCGCCGCACTGGCGCAATCGGGCGCCAAGGTGCACGCTTCCGCCGCGACCGATGCTGTCAAGCCGCCGCCCGCTTCGGCAGCCAGCCATGCGTCGGCCGCGACCGACGCCGTCAAGCCGGTGCCGCCGGCATCGGCCACCGTCAACGCTTCGGCCGCGACGGATGCGGCACGTTCGGGCGCATCGACCAAGGCTTCGGCCGCAACGGATGCCCCGCGCCTGGTCCCCCAGGCCCGCAAGGCGAAGCAGCCAGCCGCCGAGGCAGGCAAGCCCGTGAAGTAAGCAGCAAGAAGTGAGAAGTAAGAAGTAAGAAGAAGCAAGGGTAATTCCCAGCAAGGGTAATTCCCGGGGTTACGGCAGCAGCCATGTTGCTGTAACCCCACGCTTTCGGCGCGGACAGGCAGCATGCTTGACCAGGCAGCCGCCAGCATGGCTTAATCGCCGCTTCGCAGCCACCGTCCCGCCCCATGAAAAATTCCCTACGTCATCTCAGCCTGTCCATCGCCCTGCTGGCCGGCGCCAACATTGCTCAAGCTCAAACAAAGAGCGTGCAACTGTCGGCTGGCATGCATTTGATCCAGGCGGAAGTGGCCGCCACGGAAGAGCAGCGCGAACAGGGCTTGATGTACCGTGAAAAGATGCCGGCCAATGCGGGCATGCTGTTCGTCTTTGGCAATCCATCGACGCAATGCATGTGGATGAAAAACACGCCGCTGCCCCTGTCGGTGGCCTTTATCGATGCCGGCGGCAAGATCGTCAACATCGAAGACATGCAGCCGCACACGCTCGACAGCCATTGCTCCACGAAGACCGTGCCCGTGCGCTATGCGCTGGAAATGAACCTGGGCTGGTTCAAGCAAAAGAATATCAAGCCGGGCATGAGCATCGGCAACTTGCCAGGGGCACGCTAGGCCAGCGCGGCCGCAGCCTGCCGCTGGCGGGTGCGGCCGCAAAAAATCCTGAAAAAACGCGAAAAAACCCGCCAGAATGAATCTGCGGGTTTTTGCTTTTCAACCAGTGCCAGCGTACCGGCACAGGCAAGGCCGCCGTGGCGGCTTGCCTGCTGGCGAATATTAAGCGGACAGTGCTTTCAAAGCAGCTGCCAGACGGCTCTTATGGCGAGCTGCCTTGTTTTTGTGGATGATCTTCTTGTCAGCGATACGGTCGATGGTCGACACGGATGCTTGGAAGATTGCAGCAGCAGCTGCCTTGTCGCCGCCCTGGATCGCTTTGCGAGCAGCTTTGATAGCCGTGCGCAAGGTCGAACGTTGGGACGAATTGTGTGCGTTTTGCTTAACTGCTTGACGAGCGCGTTTGCGCGCTTGTGCGGTATTTGCCATGGAATTTCCTAAAACAGGGTCAAAGTGCGTTTGCAAACATTAGTGTTTGCCAACCGGTGCGTTCTGTGCGTCTGCCGAACCATGTGTGCCAAACCAGTGCCTGTCAAACATTAGTGTCTGCGTAACAGAATTCTGTACAGCCTTCGATTATAGCGATATTTTCAAGCGGGGGCAAATCAAAAAACCGTGTGTCACGCCAAAAACACGTGAAAATGGGCCTGACAAGGGCGAATCGGCCCCGCTTGTTACCATATTTTAACCGTTTGCCGGTACCGCGCCCGGCTATAATCTGCCCCCATGAACTTGCTTAAAACCCTCGCCGCCATTTCCAGCATGACCATGCTGTCCCGTGTAACCGGATTATTGCGCGAAAGCCTGTTCGCGCGCGCCTTTGGCGCCGGCGCCTACACGGACGCCTTCATCGTTGCCTTCCGCATTCCCAACCTCTTGCGTCGCCTGTTTGCCGAAGGGGCCTTCTCGCAAGCCTTCGTGCCGATCTTGTCTGAATACAAGAACCAGCATGGCCAGGAAGCGAGCAAGCAATTGGCCGACCATGTGGCCACCACCCTCGTCTGGGCCACTTTGCTCGTGTCCGCCATCGGCATCGTCGGCGCGCCCTGGTTCGTGTACGCGATCGCCACGGGCCTGTCCAAGGATCCGGGCGCCTTCGACGCGGCCGTATGGATGACGCGCCTGATGTTCCCTTATATTACTTGCATGTCTTTCGTGGCCTTGGCCGGCGGCATCCTGAATACCTGGCGCGAATTCAAGATACCCGCGTTCACCCCCGTCTTGCTGAACCTGTCGTTCATCGCCGCCTCGCTGTTCCTCGCGCCGCACTTGAAACAGCCGATCTACGCCATGGCCATTGCCGTGTTCGCCGGCGGCTTGCTGCAGGTAGCGATCCAGATTCCCGCGCTGATCAAGATCGGCATGCTGCCGCGCCTGTCGATCAATCCCGCCATCGGCCTGTCCGACGGCGGCGTGCGCCGCGTGCTGAAAAAGATGGGACCGGCCGTGTTCGCCGTCTCGGCGGCGCAGATCAGCCTGATGATCAACACGAGCATCGCGTCGCGCCTGGCCGAGGGCAGCATTTCCTGGCTGTCGTATGCGGACCGCCTGATGGAGTTCCCCACCGCCATGCTGGGCGTGGCCCTGGGCACCATCTTGCTGCCCAGCCTGTCGAAGGCGAACGTGGATGGCGACAAGACGGAATACTCGGCCCTGCTGGACTGGGGCTTGCGCCTGACTTTCCTGCTGGCCCTGCCCGCCGCCGTCGGCATGGCGACCCTGGCCACGCCGCTGATCGCGACATTATTTCACTACGGTAAGTTCACGGCTGAATCCGTGACCATGTCGACGCAGCCGCTGGTGGCCTACAGCCTGGGCCTGATCGGCATCATCCTGGTGAAAACCCTGGCGCCCGCCTTCTATGCGCGCCAGGATATCCGCACGCCCGTGAAAATCGCCATCGGCGTGCTGATCGCCACGCAACTGATGAATCTGCTATTCGTGCCCTACATCGCCGTGGCCGGCCTGGCCCTGTCGATCGGCCTGGGCGCCTGCCTGAACGCCAGCTTCCTGTACTGGGGCTTGCGCAAGCGCGGCATCTACCAGCCAAAACCGGGCTGGGCCAAGTTCTTCCTGCGCCTGCTGCCGGCACTCGTCGTGATGGGCGGCGTGGCGTATGCTGGCGCCATGCGCATCGACTGGATCGCTATGCAAGCCCATCCGCTGTTGCGGGCCGGCGCGCTGGCCCTGGTGGTGGCCCTGTGCGGCGTGGCGTATTTTGCCACCCTCTTTTTGGTTGGCTTCCGCTTCCGCGACTTCAAGCGCCACGCTTGACAGCATGGGCAAGACGTTGTTGCCTGCGTCTCGCCGTACTGGCGTACTGTCTTCGACTGGGCGCCTAGTCCTGCACATGTTGTCGCAATCGCACATGTAATCATGCATTAGAAACAAAAAAACCCGCCTCGGCGGGTTTTGTCATTCTTGCCAGCAAAAATCAAACAGCTTTGCGGGCGCGGCGGCGGGCGGCGAAACCGACCAGCGCCAGGCCACCCAGCAGCATGCCGTAGGTTTCCGGTTCCGGCACAGGCAAGGCCGAGACCGTGCCCACGTACTGGCCATTCTGCAAACCGGTCAAGCCCGAAACACGCACCTCATAGGTACCCGCCGCCAGGGAACCGGCCCAGCTCAGGCTCTGGATGCCGGCCACCGACGTCAGGGTCAGGTCGCCATAGCCTACCAGGGTGGCGGCGAAGTTGCTGATCGCGCCTTCGGCAACGGAAAACGTTTGCAATGCGCCAAACGAGGTCGACGACGGGGTCAGCAGTTTGAAGGTCCACAAATCATCGACCACCGAATTGGCGGCGAAATTGGTGGTGATCGATGCCCGCGTATCGAAGCCGCTTGGATCCAGTATGCCCAGATTGTAGGTGGCCGCCGATGCGCTGAACGATGCTGCAGCCAGAATGCCTGCCGCGATAAATTTCAATTTCATAAATTATCCCTTAAAAGTAATTTATGGCCGCCAGGTGGGCCAGCCATCGCTTTAGTACTGAAAGTACCAGGAAGGATGGTAGCATAAAGACATCAAATTACTTGTAATTATTTTATTGAAATTTCATTTATTAAAAGTATTTCCTCTATGAAATGGTTCCAGGTCAAGATGAATTTCCAGGTGAAAATAGTTATCCCTGTATTCTTCATTGTTAACTTATGGTTACGGCGGGTTGCGCGCTGGCGCGCCGGTCTCTTCCTCCGGCTCCGCCGCCTCGGGCGCCGACGGTTCGGGCGCTGGCGCAGCCGGATGCGGCGGCGGGAACAAGGCGGGCGGCGCAGCGGAGGGCGGCGCGGCGGCGTCTGGCGGCGCCAGGACCAGTCCCGCCGGCGGCACGGGCCCGCCGGCGACGAACTGCCACTCGGACAGGTGCGACTTGCCTTCGAAACCGGTGAAGCGGGCGTCGAAATTACCCACTTTTAAGGGCGCGGACGATGACAGGCTATGCACGCCGATGATGCCCTGGCCACCGGGCTGGTACAGCAAGCCCCATTCAGCCCGTCCCGTAACGGGGTCCACATACAGCTTGCGCAAATGGCGGCGCACCTGCGGAAAGCGGGGGTCGCGCAGCAAGGCGGCCAGGGTCGGCGGATGCTGCGGCTGGCCGGCGGGCGTGGCGCCCGTGTAACTCTGCAGCGCATCGACAAACTCCGCCCCGATGTCGAGCAGCTCCTGCTCGGCCGCCTGGCGCTGCAGCAAGGAGCCCATCTTCAGCCCGGCCGCCCCCACGAGGCCCAGGATGGCGACCAGGATGATCAGGCCCAGATACGTAACACCGCGCTGGCGGCGCGCAGGACGGTGCATGGCCGCTACCAGTCGGCGAACGGCGTGCCGCTGCGGTCCTTGCCGGGCGCGCCGCTTTTCACGTCATACACCTGGCCCGGCGTATCGTCGGGCGGCGGCACGATCAGCCAGCTGCTGTCGCTGTCCGTGATGGGGTCGATGGGCATGGCGCGCAGGTATTTCTTTTCGACCAGTTGCTCCAAAGTATCGGGATAACGGCCCGTATCGCCGTGAAACTGGTCGATGGTCGTGCGCAGGTTGCGCAAGTTGTCCGCCAACACAGTTTCCTTCGCCTTGTCGAGGCTGGGAAAGTAGCGGGGCACGGCCAGGGTGAGCAACAGCGCCACGATGCCGAGCACCACCAGCAGCTCGATCAGCGTAAAGCCGCGCGCGCGGTCAGGGACGGGCATGGTTCACCATAGACGGTAAGGCACGTTGTTCAGGCCGGTCTTGTTGGAAGTCGAGTACACATCGTACACATCGTCGCCCTCGCGCGGCTCGGCCGCTTCGCTGGCGTAGCTGCGCTTGCCCCACGTTTGCGCATCGCTCAGGCCCGCGTCCGCGTTGAACGGATCGCGCGGCACGCGGCGCAGGAAAAACAGCTTGCTGCGCTTCGGGTTGCGCTGGTCCGGCACGCCCTCGACCAGCAAGTCCAGGCTTTTCGGATAGCCGCTGGCGTCGGGCGTGCGCATGACGCGGCCTTCGTCGCCGGCCCGTTTATAGGCGTCGAGCCCCTGGCGGATCTCGCGCAGCGCGCGCCGCAATTCCTGCTCCTGGCGCCGCTGCACCGTCACCTGCGTGACGGGGATCACCAGGGTGGCCAGCACGCCCAGGATGGCCAGGGTCACCAGCAGCTCGATCAGGGTGAAGCCGCCTGGCCCGCCCTGCGCATGCGCCAGTCTCATTTGGCGGGCGCCACCGGCACCGGCTGGCTCGATGACAGCGGCAAGGGCGATGCCTGCAGCGGCACGGGCTGGCCAGCCGAGATCGGCAAGGGCGAGGCGGCCGGCTCGGGCGATGGCGCCACTTCCGGCGCCGGGACGCTCTGCGGCAAGGCCGGCGGCACCTGGCCCGGCGCCATCAGCTGCTGCGCCGGCGCCGGCTGCATGCCGACGGCCGACGGGCCGGAACGCACGATCACCGTGCCCGGCATCTGCGTGGGCGCCTTGGCCGCCATGTCGGGCCGGCGGCGGAAGCTGCCTTCCGTTCCGGCGGAAAATTCCGACTCCTTCGCTTCCGGACGCTGCACCGTGCGCACCAGGTGCGGCGTGATCGACAGCACGATTTCCGTCTTCTGGCTATCGTCCTTGCTGCTGCCGAACAGGCGGCCCAGCACGGGTATGTCGCCCAGGCCCGGCACCTTGTTGCCCGAGCTGCGCTCTTCATTGTTGATCAGGCCCGCCAGCACCTGGTTTTCGCCATCCTTCAGCTGCAGCATGGTCGACGCCTGGCGCGTGCCGATCTGGTACAGGGTCGAGCCGCTCCGGGTGGTGGTGGCCGCGCCCAGGTTGCTCACCTCGAGCGAGATGCGGATGCCCACTTCATTGTTCAAATAGATGGTCGGCTCGGCGTTCACCGTCAGGCCCACGTCCAGGTAGCTGATCGATTCGGAAGCGAAGCCGCCCGTGCCCGGTGAAATCGTGGTGGTCACCACGGGCACCCTGTCGCCGATGACGAATTTCGCCTTTTCCCGGTTGCGCACGCGGATGCGCGGATTGGCCAGGATGTTCGCGTCGCCGTCCGTCTTGTTGGCGTTCGCCGTCACGGCCAGGTTGCTCACGCCGAGTGTACGCTGATTCAGATTATTCAAGTCGTTGATGGTCAACCCGATCCCGCCCGAGGTACTGAGCGGCGTCAAGGTCAGGCTCGATGGCCAGGCCACGCCCAGCTCCATCAGGCGGCTGCGCTTGACTTCGAGGATTTCCAGCTCCAGCACCACTTCCGCCTCCGGCACGTCCTGCAGCGCGATCAGGCGCTCGGCCAGGCGGATCGCCTCGGGCGTGTCGCGCACGATGACGAGGTTGAGTTTTTCATCGGCCACCACGTCGCGCGTCTTGAGGATGGTCTTGAGCGTGTTGGCCACCTGCTTGGCGTCCGCGTTCGCCAGGAAGAAGGTTTTCACCAGCACTTCCTGGTATTCCTTCAATTTCGCCGCCACATTGGGATAGATCAAAATGGTGTTCGCATCCATCACCTGCTGTTCCAGCTGGTTCGTCACCAGCAGGAAGTAGACGGCCGATTCCACCGTGCTGTTTTTCAGGAAGATCGACGTTTTCGCGTCCGCCTTGACGTCCTTGTCGAAGACGAAATTGAGGCCGGAACGACGCGCGATCAGCTCGAACACCTGTTTTAACGGCGCGTCGCGGAACTCGATCGTGATCGGCTGCTTGTACGACCTGGCCAGGCCCGATTCGACGATGGGCGGCGCCGTCTTTTCATCGACCTCGCGCAGCAGCGCGCGCGCGCCGGCGTGATTCGGCTGCTCCGTCAGGATGGCGTTCAGGCGCTGGCGCGCTGGGTCGTATTGTTTTGCCTCAAGGGCCGTGCGCGCATCGGCCAGCAGTTTCCCCTGACGCTGCTCGCGTTCGAGCGCGCGCAAGCCGCTGTTGGCCCGCTCGTTCTGCGCATCGATTTCCAGCACGCTCATGAAGGAGGCGCGCGCCAGCTCGCCCTGCCCCGCCTGCGCCTGGCGCTCGGCCTGCTGCAAGCGGCTGCCGGTGGCCCGCTCGCGCGCCTGCAGATAGGCGCTGCGGTATTGCGCATTGCCGGGGTCTTGCTGCAGCGCTTCCTGCAGTTTTTGCAGGCCGGCCGGGATGTGATCTTGCGCAATCAGCTCGCGCCCGTCGCGGTAGGCTTGCTGCCCTGCGCAGCCGGACAGCAGCAAGAGCAGCAGCGCCGATGAAAAGGAACGAGACATCACTCGAAAACTCCAATGTTGAGCTGCTGAAGCTGGTTCAACGGCAGATAAGTGAGCGTCATGACGGGCGGCGCGATCGTCACGACCTTGTAGGCGCCATCGACGACGGTATTGGCGCGCACGATATACGTCTTGTCGGCGCGCGATAAAAACACTTCCCAGGCGCCGTCGGCGGCCGCCTTGCCCAGGTAGACGAAGGGCAGCGGCGGCGCCATCGGCGGCGGTGGCGGCGGCGCTGCCGTCACTGCCATTTTCGGCGGCGGCGGATTCCAGTTCTGGCTCTGGAAGACGCCGTCGGCGCCGCCAAAGGTCTCGCCCTCCTCGCCCGCCACTTCGCTGCGCGGCAGCAGGGCCAGGATGGCCGGCTGCGCGGCCGGCGCCTTGACGGCCGCATGGCGCGCGGGCGCGACGGCCCGCTCCACCGCTTCGGCCACGTCGGCCACGGGCTGGCGCTCGCCGAACAGCAGCAAGGCGCCCGCGCCCAGCACGCCGGCCAGCATCAGATAGTGGCGCGGCGTCATGGCGCGCCTCCCGCATCGCCCGGCGCATCGGCCTGCGTTTCGGTCAGATAAAACGTCAGGCGCAAGCGCGCTTCCAGTTGCGTATCGGCGATCTGCTCGCGGCGGAAACTCAGTTCGTCGAGCGAGGCGAAGGGAGCGGCGCGCAGCGCTTGCAGCGCGAACTGCCACACGGCCCCGTAACTGCCCTTCAGCGGCAAGGTCACCTGGTAGGTGGCGACCCTGCTGGCCTTGTCGTAGCCGCTCTTGTATTCGCCCTGCGCCAGCAGCAAGCCATTTTTCGCGGCCAGGTCGAACAGCTGCTTGACCTGCTGCTCCGCGTGGCGCTGCTGCCCCAGGGCGGCATAAAAGCGCGCCAGGTTCTCGCTGGCCGTCGCCGGCGGCGCCGCGATGGCGACGGCCAGCGATGGCACGGGCAAGGGACGCGCTTCCAGCTGCGCCGCCACGGCCCGCTGCTGCCAGGCCCACGCCCAGGCGGCCACGCCCAGTGCGAGCAAGGCCACGGCGATGCAGGCGGGCGCGCCCAGGCGGCGCAGCAGCAGTTGCGCGCGCAGGCGCAGGATATTGATGTCGATGGCCATCATGGCGAGCCCCAGCGCGCTTCGAGCTGGAAGCGCAAGGGTTTATTCGGGTCGAGCGCATTGATTTCATGGCGCAGCAGCTGCACCCTGGCGCCAAACAGCTCCTGCTGCTTCAGTTGCGCGATGTAGGCCACCATGGCGTCGCTGCCGGTCGTCTCGGCCGTGATCTTCAGCACGCGCTTGCGCGCATCCGGTTCCAGCGCCAGCAGCGCGATGGCGGGCGGCGTGGCGCTGGCCAGCGCATCCTGCAAGTCGCGCCACGGCAGGTTCAATTGCAGGATGGCCGCATTCACGGCCGCCGCCTGCGCGGGCGCGATGGCGATTTGCGGCGCAGGCGCGGGACCCTGCATGGCGGCCATCACGCGCTGCTGCGCGCGCTGTAACTGCCCCTCGCGCAGCTGCTGGCGCTGCAGTGCGGCGCTGCCGCTGCAGGCCGCCGTGACGGCCAGCGCCACGCCCAGCACCCCCGTCATCCACGCCCAGACGGGCACGCGGTGCAGGCTGCGGCGCCAGCCGGGTGGCGCGAAATCGAAATCGAGGCGCGTCATGCCACGCCTCCGCTGCGGGCCAGCCGGGCGGCCGGCGACAAGGCGCCTTCCCCGTCCGGCGCGGAAAAAACCTGGCAGCGGAACGCTGCCGCCGGCGCCAGCCAGAGCGCTGGCGGCGCGCCGCATAGCTGCAGCAGCGCCGGTGCGGGCACGCCTTGCAGCAGCGCCTCGCGCGCCAGCGTGTGTTCCAGCCAATCCTGGCCCGCGCCGGGCGGCACGGGCAGCGCGCGCACGGCGCGCAGGCGGCCATCGTGCCGCACGCCCAGGGTCAAGGCATTCTCCTGCAGCTGGCCGAACCAGGCGCCCGGTTTCAGCGCGTCGTGCCAGCGGTTCCAGTGGCGCGCGAATTGCGGCGTGATGAAAATCAGGGCCAGCTCGCGCGCGGCCGCCACGCGCGTCAGCTGCGCCAGCAGGGCACGGGGCACGGCGCAAAAAAACGGCGCGCGCGCATCCCAGGCGCTGCTGCTGTGCCACAGGCCGGGAGGATCGCCATACAGCGACTGGAAGCGCAGCGCGGCGGCCGCCTCGATATCGGCCAGGCGCGCGGCGCCGTGCGGCATGTCCACTTGCCACAGGCGCGCCAAGCCATCGTCGAGCACCACGGACAGGGGCCAGCCCGCGTACTCGCCGGCCGGCAGAATCTGTTCCAACGCCTGCCACAGGGCGGCAAAGTCGCCGTGCAGCGTGTCGCCCGGCACATACGCGGCTTCGCCCAGCGGTGTCCAGGCGGGCGCGCGCCAGCGGCTGCTACGCCACAGGCTCACCTTGCCAGCCGCCACGCCCAGGCGCAGTCCCAGTCCATAACCTCTACGCATGCAGGGTGACCCTCTTGATTTCCGTGATGGTGGTGGCGCCCCGCTTGACCAGTTCCAGCGCCGCCAGGCGCAGGCTGCGCGTGCCGTTCGCATGCGCGGCCGCCTTGATCTGGCGGATCGGCTTCTTGTCGACGATGAGTTCGCGGATTTCATCGGTCAGCACGAGGATTTCGGCGATCGAGCGGCGCCCTTTGTAACCCGTGCCGCGGCAGTCGCCGCACCCCTTGCCCTGCTTGAATTGATATGCATCAACGTCGGCACGCGCCAGGCCCACGCTGGCCAGTTCCTGCTCGTCCGGCGTGTACTCCACCGCGCAATGAGGGCAGTTGGTGCGGATCAGCCGTTGCGCCCAGATGCCGTTCAGGGCCGAGACGAACGCATACGGATCGATGCCCATGTGGGTAAAACGGCCGAACACGTCGAAGACGTTATTCGCATGCACGGTGGTGAGCACCAGGTGGCCCGTGAGGGCCGACTGCACGGCGATTTCCGCCGTCTCGCGGTCGCGGATCTCGCCCACCATGATTTTATCGGGGTCGTGGCGCAGGATCGAGCGCAAGCCCTTGGCAAAGGTCAGCCCCTTCTTCTCATTCACGGGGATTTGCAGAATGCCGGGCAGCTGGTATTCGACGGGGTCTTCGATGGTGATGATCTTTTCGCGCCCGTTATGGATTTCCGTCAGCGCCGCGTACAGGGTCGTCGTCTTGCCCGAGCCCGTGGGACCCGTGACGAGCAGCATGCCGTAGGCTTCCTGCGCCAGCGCGCGCAAGGCTTCCAGCGACGGCGCGTCAAAGCCCAGCGCTTCGAGGGTCAGGGCGCCGTACGCCTCGATCATGGCGCGCTTGTCGAGGATGCGGATGACGGCGTCCTCGCCATGGATGCTGGGCATGATGGAGACGCGCAGATCGATTTCGCGCCCGCCCGATTCGACGCGGAAGCTGCCGTCCTGCGGCACGCGGCGCTCGGCGATATCGAGTTCGGCCAGCACTTTCAGGCGCGAGATGATGTGCTCCGCCACTTCGATGCCGTTGACGGACGTGGCGTGATCGAGCACGCCGTCGACGCGGTACTTGACGGCCAGGCCGCCGGCCGTGCTTTCCAGGTGGATGTCTGAGGCGCCCGCCTTCAGCGCGTCATACAAGGTCGAGTTGACCAGCTTGACGGCGGGGCTGGCCGCTTCCGACACGCTGGCGAACGACAGCACGGCGGCCGTCTTGCCGTCGCGCCGCGCATCGGTGGCGGCGCCGGGCAGCAGGCTGTCGACGGCGCGCGCCGACTCTTCCTGCTTCGACAGGTAGGCGCCGATGTCGGCTTGCAGGGCCAGACGCACGCTCAGGGCGCCCTGCCCCGCGCGCGCGCCGAGCCAGGTCTGCAGGTCCAGGTCGAACGGGTCGGCGATCACGCCCACCAGCTGGCCGTCGGCGGCGCGCAGCAGCACGCTGTGGCGCGCCAGCGCCTGCGACAGGGGCAGCACGTCGAAGGCGGGAGACAACGCCAGCATGTCGGCCGTTTCCAGCACGTCCAGGCCGAACGGGCGCGCCAGCGCGCGCACCACGGCGCGCGCCTCGATGCCGCTCAATTGCTGCAATTCCTCGACCAGGCTGCGCTTCGATTGGCGGCACAGGAGGCGCGCGCGCTGCAGCAGCGCGGGATCGATGGCCGCGCCGGCCACGGGGGATTCGGCTGCGCTCTGCATCATGAAATATCGCCGGCAAGGTCAAAGATGGGCATGTACAGCAGGATCACGATGGCGCCCACGACGAGGCCGATGGCGGCCATCAGCAAGGGTTCGAAGGTGCGCGTGAAACGGTCGATCCAGCGGCTGATTTCGCCGTCATAAAAGGCCGCCGACTGCGTCAGCATGGGGCCCATGTCGCCCGTGCGCTCGCCCACGCGCAGCATGCGCAGGGAAATGGGCGTCGTCAGTTGATATTGCTCAAACGCGGACGACAGGGGCTGGCCCGCTTCGATGGCGCCGCGCGCCTGCTGCAACGACGCCTGCATGCCGGGCGACACCATCGCCTGCACGGTGGCGATCGCCTGCACGATGGTGATGCCGCCCTCGGCCAGCATGCCCAGCGTCAGGTACAGACGCGACAATTCATAGATGCGCACGCGCTCGCCGATGCCGGGCAACTTCGCCAGCAGGCGCGCCACGCCGCCATGGCGCAGCACGCGCCGCACGGCCGACCATGCGACGCCGCCCGTGATCAGCAGCCCGAGCAACAGCGGCACGCCATGCTGCGTGACGAACTGGCCCCAGCTGAGCATGACTTGCGACATCCACGGCAAGTTGCGTCCGGCGCCCTGGTATACCTCGGCGAAGCGGGGCACGACATAACTGATCAGGAAGGCGCTGACGCCGCCGCCCACGGCCAGCAAAATGGCGGGATAGATGGCGGCGCTGACGATCTTGCCGCGCACCGTATCGATGCGCTGCTGGTAATCGATGTAGCGCGACAAGGCGCGCGGCAAGTCGCTCGTGCCTTCGGCCGCCTTGACGATGCCGATATACAAGGGAGGAAACAGTTCCGCCTGCTCCGCCAGAGCGGCGGAAAAGCGCTTGCCTTCGCGCAAGCCTTCCAGCAGACGCGTGAGCACGCTGCGCGTGGCCGGCGACGCTTCCTTTTCCAGCAAGGCTTCCAATCCTTCGACGATGCCCAGGCCCGCGTTCAACAGCGCCAGCAACTCCTGGCTGAACAGCAGCAGGGGCAAGGCCCGCGCGCGCTGGCGGCCGGCCGCGCTGAACGGGGTGGCGCGCAGCGGGCGGATGGCGCTGACGAACAGGCCGCGCGCCTCGGCCTGGCGGCGCGCGTCGGCTTCGTCGCGGCCGTCGATCACGCACGTATGCAAGGTTGCTACGGCCTGGTCCGTGGAAAGCGCGCGTACTTCGAACTGCATGATGGCTTGTCCGTAGGAAAAAGAATGGTGCTGGCGTTATTGCGAACTGATGTCGGCGTTCTCGCCGCTGCCGCCCGGCTGGCCATCCTTGCCCATCGAGACGATGTCATATTCGCCCTTGCTGCCCGGGGCGCGGTATTGATAGGCATGGCCCCACGGGTCGAGCGGCACGGCCTTTTTCAGGTAGGGGCCGTTCCAGCGCGTGCCGGCGGCGGGCGGCGCGGCCAGCAGCGCGGCCAGGCCTTCTTCCGTGGTCGGGTAGCGCCCCACGTCGAGGCGGTAGGTATCGAGCGATTTTTCAAACGCCTCGATCTGCGCCTTGGCCACCGTCACTTCGGATTTGCCCAATTGGGCGAAATATTTGGGGCCGACATACGCCGCCAGCAAGCCGATGATGACGATGACGACCAGCAATTCGAGCAAGGTAAAGCCGCGCGCATGGCGCGTTGCTGCAAGGTTCTGCCTGTGTGCTGCATGCATCCGGTAACTCCTTATTGCCTACCTTCAATACATTGCCGCCATGTGCACCGCTGGTGGCCGCGCACAGGCGGCGCGCGCCTGCCTGATGCCTAGCAGGCTACCATGCCGCTTATGGTTAATACAATCTTTTGTTTGTACTGAAAACAACAAAATCCCAGGGGAAACCATCGCGTTTGCACTAACGCAAGTCGCGCGCCACCTGTGCCGCGGCAGGCGTACAATCGGCGCATGTGCGGCCACGCCGCCTGCCTTGGGAGCTTGCATGTCTGCAATCCGTTTCAGCCTTGCCATCCTGGCCGCCGCCAGCGTACTGCCTGCCGGCGCGTCGGCGGCGCCACAGCGGCAGCCATATATTGTTGAAGTGCGCATGCAGTTGACGCCGCCTGACGCAATCCAGCGGGAAACCCAGCGGGAAGCGGGACGGCGCGCCGTGCTGGCGCTGGTGCCCGATGCCATCGTGCAATATCACTACACGGCCGCGCTGAACGGCTTTGCCGCCCTGCTGACGCCGGCCGAAGTCCAGCGCCTGCGCACCAGCCCCCTCGTCGCGCGGGTGGCGCCCGACACCGAGGATCAGTTCAACAGCGGCGGCATGCACCGGACCGCCGCACCCCGGCCGCAGCGCTAAGCGGCATCAGGCGGCCAGCAGGCGCAGCGCGATGCCGCGTGAGACGGCTTGCGTGCGATTGCTCACCCCCAATAATTTATAGATGCGCTGCAAGTGGCTTTTCACGGTCCCCCCGCTGATGCCGAGGATTTGCCCCACCTCTTCATTGCTCTTGCCGATGCTGACCCAGTGCAGCACTTCCAGCTCGCGCGCACTGGCCGCGCGCGCCGCCCCGGCGGGAGCTGCCTGCGCGCCGTCCGGCAGCGCCAGCCAATGCAGATGCAGGCAGGGCAGCAGCAATTCCAGCACGTACGCCTGGCGCGCCGGGTCGGGCCAGGCAGCGCAGGGGGCACGGAACAGGGCAAAGAAACTGCCGCCGCCAGCGCCTGTGCTGCCATGCACGAGGGTCCCGTCGATGAAGGCGACGCGCCGCCCGCCAGCGCGCCAGGCCTGCGCCAGCCGGGCCACCTGTCCGTGGCGCGGGTCGCTGAAGTCCCGCACCTCGGCCTCGGCCAGCACCGCGCTATGCCAGGTCGCGCTGCGCACCACGCCGCCATCGGCGCCCAGTTGCGCGCAGACGAGGACGGCATGCGGCAGCAACGCCTGCAGCGGCCCCTGGCTCCACAAAAAGAAATCGCCGGGCGCGGCGATGCCATGCGCGCCGAGTATGGCGTGCAGCAAGTATTCCTGTTCCCGCCCCGTCAGCAACATCAGGCGCACACGGCGGTGTCAAACGCCAGGTAGCGGTAGCCGCTGCCGCGCACGGTTTCGATGCGGTGGCCGCAGCCGCCCGGCAGCAAAGCCTGCCGCAAGCGTCCCACGTGGGCGTCGACCGTGCGTTCGTCCAGATACGCGGCATGGCCCCACACCTGGTCCAGCAGTTGCGCGCGGCTATGCACCCGGCCCGGATGGTCCATCAAAAAATGCAGCAGCTTGAATTCCACGCGACCCAGGCTGACAGGCACGCTGCCGGCCGTCACGCGCCGGGTGTGCGGATCGAGCCGCAAGGCGGCGCCGTCCGCGCCTGAGCCTGCGCGCAAGGCCGCTGGCGCGCGCCGGCGCAGCAAGGCATGCACGCGTGCCAGCATTTCACGGGGGCCGACGGGCTTGCACAGATAATCGTCGGCGCCGCTTTCCAGGGCCAGCACCTTGTCCTGTTCGCTGTCGCGCGCGCTGACCATGATGATGGGCAAGTCGCACAGCACGCCATCCTGGCGCACCTGGCGCAGCAGCGCGATGCCGGACGCATCCGGCAGCTCCCATTCCAGCAGCAGCACGTCGGGTGGATCGGCGGCCAGCAAGGCCAGCGCGCCGCGCGCATCCACGGCGCAGCTGACCCGGTAGCCGGCGCCTTGCAGGTTATGCACCAGCAAGGCTTGCGAGGCTGGCGCAGGATCCAGCAGCAGAATATGACGGCGCATCGATGCATCCTCCCGAAAAAAGTGGGCGGCCCTCCCTGAGAAACTAGACGGCACGACAAGTTTTTGACTATGCATCAAGCGTAAAACGGTGACTAATACAATTTAGTTTCCTGATTTATAGCTATTCCGAATAAATAGGCGAAAAAAAAACACAGCGCACCGAGGCGCGCTGTGTTCAGGCGGGACAACGACTATTTATGCTGGCGTGACGAACTGGCGCCGGCGCAAGGCAAAACCGATCAGCGCCAGGCCGCCCGTGAGCATCATCCATTCCGCCGCTTCCGGCACGGCCGAGATCGTCGCGATGCTGGCGTAGGTGCTGCCGGCTATGCTGGCGGGCAAGCCGCCGTTCAGCGGGGTCAGTTCGAATTGCAGCAGGTTGCCATTCGCATTGCCCAGGTAAGCCATACCCGTGTAATCGAGCAAGCCCACGCCAAACGTCGTGCCCGCGTTGCCGGCCGTGTTCAGGAAGTCGCCGCCGAAGACGACGTTGAAACCGAACTTGCCGCCCAGGGTCACGTTGTGGAACCAGTCGTTGTAGGCCCCGCTATTGCCGAAGGTCAAGGTACCGGGCACGCTGCCGCTGACATCGCCTTCCAGCGATTCCAGCGCGCCGAACGCGCCCGAAAAATTGCTGAGCACGGCGCTGGCGCCCGGCGCGGGGCTGTTGCCGGCGATAAAGGCGAAGTCGAGGAAGCCGGCGCCGGAAAAGGCGCTCGTGTCGATTTCCACGCGATAGGCCAGCGGATCCGCCAGCGCCACGCTGGAACTGGCGGCCAGCACGGCGGCCAGCACGGCGCGGCGCAAGGCCGGATGGAGTTTTGTTGTCAACATGATGGTGTCCTTAGAAGTTGCCGGCGTAGATGCTGGCCGAGTAGGTGATCGTCACTTTCGACGGATTGGTGAAACTGACGGCAAACGAGGCCGTCGCGCCCGGCGCCAGGCTGGCGGCGTTGACGGTGACATATGCGGCGCCCGCATGGGTACCCGTGGCATTGGCCAGGCTGACGCCGGCCGGCAAGCCGCCGAACGCCACCTGGAACGGGCCGCTCAAGGCGCTCGTACCCGTGTTGGTGAACGAGAACGTGCCCGTGTATTTTTGCGTCGCGCGGTTGTACGCGAGGCCCGAGCTGGCTTGCGCCACGCCGGCCGTGATGTCGCGGTAGGCGGGCTGCAAGTCCAGGCTGATGACGACGGGGTCATGGTCCGAGGCGCGGTAAGGCAAGGCGTTGTACAAGTCTTGCGGCTTGGCCGAATCGATGTTGTAGTCGATCACTTCCGGCTCGTCCGCATTCACATGCCATTCGGCCACGCCGGCCACTTGCGGGCTCAGCGACGCGCTGGCCAGCGCATGGTCGAGGTAGCCGCTCTGGCCGCCAAACACGTACGAGTACGGCATGCCGGACGGCCGCACGAAACGCTCGAGTTCATTGACGAAGCCGGCGCCCGTGATGACCTGGATCGGGTCTTCCGCGCCATAGGAATTGAGGTCGCCGATGACCAGCACGTCAGCGTCGCCGGCAGCGGCCGCCACCTGCGGCACGAAGCTGCCCACCAGGCGCTGGGCTTGCTGCACGCGGGTGGCGTTCCAGCAGCTCTGGCTATCGTTCTGGTCCGCGTCCAGCCCGCTCGACGGGCAGCTGCCCTTCGATTTCAGGTGGTTGACGATCAGCGAGAATTTCTCGCCATTGCTCGCAAGAAAAGTTTGCGCCATCGGTGGCCGGTTGTTGATGGCATTGGCGTCCGACAAGGCGCCGCCCACCAGGCCCAGCTTGCCCGGCTTGTAGATCATGGCCACGCGGATGGCGTCCGTGCCCGTGGCGGCCGGTTTCGGCACCACGGCGTACGTGACGCCGCCGGTGGCCGCGTTCAGCTGGTCGACCAGATAGGTGACGGCGATTTCGCCATTGTTCTGGATTTCCATCAAACCCACCACGTCCGCATCGATGGCTTTCAGTTCGGCCACGATCTTGTCGCGCTGGCGCTCGAATTCGGCCAGGGTGTCGGCGCCGCGGCAGTTCGACTTGGTGGTCGAGGCGCCCACGGTGCAGCCCTGCCCCGTCTGCCCAAAGATATTGTTGCCATTCGTAAAGGTCGTAAAGAAATTCAGCACATTCGCGCTGGCCACCTTGACGTTGCCCGATGGCAGTTCCGGGCTGCCCGTGCGCGGGTTATCGCGCGAAAACTGCGGCGTCTGCGTCGGCTGCAATTTATATGCGGCGCCGCCACCGCCGATGGCACCGAAATCGACCACGCCCGTCAGGTCGGCCACCGTGTCGCCGCTGCGCACGGTGTTGTCCTGACCGATGTAGGGAATCGTGGGCGGCGTGACGAAAATGCCATCATCGAGCACAATCAGGTTGTTCGCATTGGCGGCGATCAAGGCTTGCGCTTCGGCGGAGCCGGCCGGATAACGGTTGGTCGGCACTTCGCGCCGGCCCGCCGACAGGGTCAGCTCGCCGCGCGCGCCCAGGTAGGCGTTTTGCGACACGGTCAGGGGCTGGGTGAAACGCACCAGCATGCCTTCCACGGCGGCCAGCTTGTCGTTCGGCAAGGTCACATTCGTCGGCACGATGCCGTGGCCCGCGCTTTGCGTGAGGATGGCCGTCACGTCCTTCAATTCCGTGTAGGAATTCTTGGCGCCCGTGGGCGTGTATTCGAACACCGTGCCCGTCACGCGCACCAGCTCGCCCGGCTGCACGGTGGTGGCCGTCGCGCCCGTGTACACGAAGATGCCGTCCGACGTCGATGGGTCGCCGTCGCCGGCCGCGTCCTGGATGAAGAAGCCCGTGCCCACTTTCAGGGTCACCACGCCTTCCGTCGTCTGCACGGAATTGGCGTAGGGGCTGGCCGCGCCGCTGCCCTGGATTTGCGGAATCGTGTGGCTGACGGCGGCCAGGCCTTGCACGGCGACATCCACCTTGCAGGTAGCCGTCTGCTGCTGGTCATTGCTGAAGCTGACGATCACGGGATAATTGCCCACCGGCACGCCGGCGGCCACCAGCAGGCTGACCATGGCGCTCTCGCCCGCCACGCCGGCCGCGCTGAAGTTGGCCAGGCTGATGCCGGCCACGGCCGGCGAACTCAAGATAGCGGCGTTCACGACGCCATCCGCGTCGGACGCGCGCAGCACGGCGCTGCCGCCATTGCCCACGGCCAGGGCCAGGCTGGCGGGGCAACTGGTGATGATCTTGTGCACGACGGGGCCGCCGCAGACATTCAGCGGCGAGGCCGTATTGCGCGGCGTCACGCTGCCGGTGGCAAAATCCGCGCTGTTATCGTCCGTGTCGCCGCAGCCGCCATTGGCGCGCAGAATCGCCAGGGTATTCGATGGCGCGGGCGCCACGGCGCCTTCGAAGCCGTTGGCCGTGCCGAAGCCGACCAGGTCGATGACGGCCGCGCCCGTGGGGCTGGCGCCCACCTGGGCTGTCTTGCTATTACTCAACAGTACCTTGCCCGTTGTGCCGGACATGGCCAGGGTGCCCGTCGCGTCCGGCGTCGGCAAGTCTTGCGTGCCGCCCGTGCCCTTGGCTTGCTGGACCAGCAAATACTGGCCAGGTTGCAAATCGATAGCCGGCAAGGCCGTCACGGACCAGCTCGTGTTGGCGGCGGCGCCGTACTGCACGCTCCAGTTGCTCAGGTTGACGGGACTGGCGCCACGATTGAACAGCTCGATGAAATCGTTGCGGTACACGGCGCCCGTATTGCCGCCGCCCCCATATACCTGGCTGATGACGACATCGGATACGGCCAAGGCTGGCAAGGACAGGCTGGCCAGCACGGCGGCCATGACCGTCAGGCGCAACGGTTTACGCAGGGACGAGAGCGGGACGGACGGGACGGCAAGGTGGACATTCATGGTTTTCCTGGTCGGTAAGATGACGCCAACCCGGACAGGCGCTGGCAGGCTGTTCTTGACAAAATGATGACGAACTTATGATTTGCATACTAAACAGTGTGCATGACGAGTTGATGACATTTCATTAAGCTGAACGGAGTAATGCGCAGCACGGATCCAGGCTGGCGGCTGCCTGCCGAAAGTATCCTTTCAACAACGCCAGGCTGTACAAAGCAAGCCAGGTCGTTATGCCGCTGCACAATATGATATAATTCAAACAAATAAGTTTAGTTCCTGATAAGAAATTGAACGGCAACACCAGACCCAGTAGTGCAGGCCCCATCCATGCCTGACCTTGAAACGCACTCCCTGCCTTGCTCGCAACAGTAGCCTGGACGGGAGCGGCAACAATCGCATGCGGACATACGCGCCCAGCGGCGCACCCTTCCATGCTTTTTGAGAGATCGATCATGCCAACACCAATTTTCACGCCAGCCTCTTCCCGTCCCTTGCTGCTGGCCGCGGCCTTGATGTTCTTCGGCGCCAGCGCCCAGGCACAAACGGCCGCGCCTGCGCAAAAGAATGAAAAGAATTGCCAGGCCAGCACGCAATCGGCGAATGGCAATACGAAAGACGCCAACCTGGACGGCACCTACAGCGCCTGCAGCCTGGCCAATGGCTTCATCGGCTCCGGCACGCGCACCAACGACGGCTCGAACAAGACGCCGGAATTTGACGGCATCGTGTCCGACCAGGAATTCCGCAACTCGTCCTCGGCCGAGAATAATCACCGCCTGACCGCGCGCCAGTTGCCTGACGGTGCCGGTGCCGGCGAACCGCGCAAGGTGCGTGCCAGCGACGACCGCGACTTCAGCTTTATCACGCGCGACTTCGTGGCCGCCGAAGAAAACCGTCCTTTCGATGACGCGGCCGGCTACCGTGGCCCGGGCCGTTCGTACCAGGCCCGCAGCGGCGACACCCAGGCGCCCTTGATCGTTTCGTCGTCGCTGGGTGAAAACTTGCCCACAGGCAGCAACGGTGTCGGCGGCGGCGGTTCGGGTGGCGGCTTCACGGGCGGCAGCATCCTCCCCGTGACGCCGGAAATCCCGGCCGTGCCGGAACCGGAAACCTATGCCATGCTGCTGGCCGGACTGGGCCTCGTCGCCCTGGCGCGCCGCCGCAAAAGCAAGTAACCGTCACGCCGCACCATGAAAAAAGGCCCGCAAGGGCCTTTTTTATTGTCTGGAGGAATCCGGTTTCAGCGCCGGAAACCCGCATACGGCGCCGCCAGCGGGTCGCCGATGAACAGGCCCTGGGCCGGCCACAGCACGCTGCCCCAGTACGCTTCCAGCGCCGTGCTGCCGGACAGGTAGCGGCGCAGCAGCACGGTCGGATTGGGAAACTTTTGCCAATAACTGCACGGTTCGCTGACGGTGCCATAGCTGGCCGTCGCGCCCGCCTCCAGCCAGCGCTGGCTGCTCATCTGGCTACTGCCCTGCAAGTCGCCGCCAAACGAGGTCAGGTGGTCGGCCAGGGCGCCGGGCAGGAAATGCAGGGTATCCAGCTTGGCCACCTTGGCCTGCCCCGTCTGGTACACCATGATGTCTTGCGCCCCTTCCAGGCTGTCCGCCTTGAGGTTCTTGACGGTCAGCTTGCGCTGGCGCACGACGCCAGCGGGAGGAAAGAAACCGGCCCGGCTGTTGCGCACCGCGTCGCTGGTGGTCAAATAATAGGCGCTGGCGGCCGGCACGGAAAAGCCGCTGACGGCGCCCCGATCCACCACGGCCTTGGCCTCTTCCACGAAATCGACAGGCAGCAGCATCGACAGGCGCAAGCCCAGCTGCGTGTAGGGTTGCGCCGCCTCGCTGTTGAAATACTTGCTGGGCTTGCCGGGATCGCAGGTCTTCGCGCATTGATCCCCGTCATAACCGAGGGTGAAGGCGGCGGTGATGGCATTGCATTCGACGGCATACGGCGCGCTCCACACCATCAGCACGGCCTGGATCTCGGGTTTCAGCTGCGCATTGATGCGTTCCTTCAACTGCGCGAACTGGTCGATGCTGAGCTTGCGGGGGCGGTTGGGAATATTCACGTGCGCCACATTCGCGGCAGGAATGCCGTGCGCCTTGCGGTAGTACTCGCCCACCTCAACACTGTTGGGTTCGGCGTCGTTGATGACGATGGCCAGCTG
Source organism: Janthinobacterium sp. SUN033 (assembly GCF_030397595.1). Lineage (NCBI taxonomy): Bacteria > Pseudomonadati > Pseudomonadota > Betaproteobacteria > Burkholderiales > Oxalobacteraceae > Janthinobacterium > Janthinobacterium sp. SUN033. The sequence goes on along the minus strand of NZ_JAPQNV010000005.1, from coordinate 538,617 downwards.
CGACGCCTGCAAGCCGGGCGGCGCCACGGCTGCGGCAGCGGCGGCTGGCGCGTCGGCATGGGCGGCGCCGGCGGCCAGCGCCAGCGAAAGACAAAGGAAGTTGCGCAAGGGTCGGTACACCGGTAAGTAAGGGATCGGAGGCAGCCGGCCAGGGGCGCGGCTACCCTGCGATGAGAACGCCATCAGGCGCGCTGGTAGACATCCTCCAGGCGCACGATATCGTCTTCGCCCAGGTAGCTGCCCGACTGCACTTCGATCAGGTGCAAGGGCAGCTTGCCCGGGTTTTCCAGGCGGTGCGTCATGCCGATGGGGATATACGTCGATTCGTTTTCCGTCAGCAAGGTCACCTTCTCGCCGCACGTGACTTGCGCCGTGCCGCTGACCACCACCCAGTGTTCGGCGCGGTGATGGTGCATCTGCAGGGACAGCTTGCCGCCCGGATTGACGGTGATGCGCTTGACTTGGAAGCGTTCGCCGATATCGATGCCTTCATAACTGCCCCACGGGCGGTACACCTTGCGGTGCTGCACGTGTTCGCTGCGTCCCGCCTGCTTCAAGTGGTCGACCACCTGCTTCACGCGCTGCACCTGGTCCTTGTGCGCGATCAATACCGCATCGTCCGTTTCCACCACGACCAGGTCCTGCACGCCCAGCACGGCCACCATGCGGCGCTCGGCGCGCACCAGGCAATTGCTCACGCCATCGAGATATACGTCGCCGCGCACCACGTTGCCGTTGGCATCGCCCTGCTGCACTTCCCACAGGGCCGACCAGGAACCGACATCGCTCCAGCCTATGGCGGCCGGCAACACCACCGCATGCGCCGTATGTTCCATGACGGCATAGTCGATCGAATCGGACGGGCAGGCGGCGAAGGCCTGCTCTTGCAGGCGGCAGAAATCGAGGTCGCGGTAACCGTCGCGCACGGCCGTTTCGCAGGCGGCCAGCATGGCGGGCTGGAATTGCCCCAGCTCGCCCAGATAGCGTTCGGCGCGGAACATGAACATGCCGCTGTTCCAGAAATAATTACCGGCAGCAAGGAACGACTGCGCCGTGGCCAGGTCCGGCTTTTCCACGAAACGCTCGACCTTGCAGCCCGCGGCGCCCGGATTGACGGGCGCGCCGCTGCGGATGTAGCCATAGCCCGTTTCCGGCGCCGTCGGCACGATGCCGAAGGTGGCCAGCGCGCCATCGGCCGCCAGCAGCGCCGCCTCGGCGATCGCCTGGTGAAACGCGGCCACGTCGGTGATGACATGGTCGGCCGGCAAGACCAGCATCAGCGCCTGCGGGTCGATGGCCAGCAGGAATTGCGCGGCCACGGCCACGGCCGGCGCCGTGTTGCGCCCCACGGGCTCAAGCAAAATGCCCAGCGGCGGCAAGCCGATCTCGCGCAGTTGCTCGGCCACCATGAAGCGGTGCTCATTGCCGCACACCACCAGCGGCGGCATGACGTCGAAACCGGCCAGTCCGCTATCGCCGGCACGGCGGTTGGGCAGGCTGGTCACGCGCAACGCCGTTTCCTGCAACATGGTCTTGTCCGTTACCAGCGGTAACAGTTGCTTGGGCAACACAGCGCGCGACAGCGGCCATAAACGGGTGCCCGAACCGCCGGACAGGATGACTGGATAAATTTTCATGGTTTCACTTCGCAAACAGTTTATTGGGCAGCATACAGGGCCGGCGGCGTTTCGTCGCGGCGCAGGCTGCGCCGGTCGCGCGCATTGCCCCAGGCATCTTTTTCATAGTCGGAGACATGGCGCATCTGGCCGGCACGGTCGACACTATAATCCTTGAAGACGATCATTTCATCCAGCACCACGCCAGGCAGCACGCGCGTGTACTCGAACAGCACGCTGCGCACCACTTCGGCGCCACCGCAGACGTGGCTGCCATGGCCGATCCAGGCCGGCCCGATGATGGTCGTGCCCGCTTCGATGCGGCAACCCGAGCCGATGTAGACGGGGCCTTCGATGCGCGTGCCGCCGCTCCAGTCTATGCTCGTGTTCAGGCCGGCCCACACGCCATCGGCGATCTGGGTGCCAGGCACGTGCAAATGGGCCACTTTTCCCATCAGCACGCTTTGCAGCACTTCCCAGTAATCCTTGATGCTGCCGATATCGATCCAGTTGTACTGGCGTTTTTGCGCATGGAAGGGCAAGCCTTGCGCGACCAGCAGGGGAAACAGTTCCGAGCCGATATCGAAGGGCTGGCCGGCGGGAATCAGGTCCAGCACGGCCGGCTCGAACAGGTAGATGCCGGTGCTGACGCAATTGGACAGCGCATCGGCCTGCGCCGGCTTTTCCTGGAAGGCGCGCACGCGTCCGTCGGCATCGCTGACCACCACGCCATAGCTCGACACCTTGTCCCACGGCACTTCCAGGGTGATGACGGACGCCAGCGCGCCCTTGCTGCGGTGCTCGCGCAGGGCCGCTGCCAGGTCGAGGTCGATCAAGGCGTCGCCGCACAGCACGATCGTCGTCTCGTCGAAAAAGCCGCCGAACTCCTGGATCTTCTTCATGCCGCCAGCCGAGCCGAGCGGTTGCGGCACGACCTCGCCCGCATCGTTCGTATAGCCTTCGAAGGAATAGCCGATGCGCACCCCGAACTGGTGGCCTTCGCCGAAATACTCCTCGATCTTTTCATGCAGGTAACTGACGTTGACCATGATGTCGGTCACGCCATGCTGCGCCAGGTGTTCCACCAGGTAAGCCATCACGGGTTTGCCCAGGATGGGGATCATCGGCTTGGGCAAATCATAGGTCAGGGGCTGCACGCGCGTGCCCTTGCCTGCTGCCAATATCATCGCTTTCATCGTCAAACTGCTCCATCAGGGTTGGGGATGGCTGGCCAGGCGGCGCACTTCAGCGGCCATCCTTGCTCAAGGTCACGGGAGCGGCGGGCGCGGCGGCGGGAAACAGGCGCGCATACGCGGCCAGCAGCTTCGGCGCTTCATATTCCCACTCCAGCTCGTTAATCACGCGATGGCGGCCAAACGCCCCCATCTGCTCGCGGCGGGCCGGGTCGTCCAGCAAGTCGACGATCTTGCGCGCCATGTCGATGGGATCGTTCTTCAATGCATACAAGGATGCCTGCTGCGCAGAAACCTTGCCCTCGACCAGATCAAACTGCACGATCGGTTTGCCCAGCGCCATGTATTCCATGATCTTGTTCATGGTCGACTTGTCGTTCATGTCGTTGGCCACGTCCGGATTCACGCACACATCGGAGGTATTGAGCATTTCCAGCAATTGCTGGTCCGGCACGCGCCCCGTAAACGTCACGTAGTCGGAAATGCCCAGGTCCTGCGCCATCTGCTTCATCTGTTCCAGCGAGGTGCCGCCGCCTACCAGGCCGAACTGCACATCTTCGCGCTTCAGGGTTTGCACGATGTATTGCGCCGCCTGCAGCAACAGGTCGATGCCTTCCTGCGCGCCCATCACGCCCACGTAGCCGACCAGGTAGGCGCGCCCCTTCTTGAGTTCCGCCACGGGCGGCAGCACGCGCAGGCGGTCCAGCTTGGGTCCGCTGCGCACCACGTAGACATCCTCGGGCTTCATGCCGCCCCGCTCGATGGCGATCTTCTTGTACGACTCGTTGGTGGCGATCGACACGTCGGCGCTCCGGAACGACCAGCGCTCGAACAGCACCATCAGTTTATAAAAGAAATCGCGCCGGCCGAACTTGGCTTCGTACAGCTCCGGATTGATGTCATGGTGGTCAAACAGGAAACGCTTGCCCATCGTCAACTTGAAGAAGCCGCCGATGAGGAACAGCAGGTCGGGCGGATTGCAGGCGTGGATGACGTCGAAGCCGCGCGCGAAATGCACTTTCCATGCCAGGCGGAAAGTGTGGAACAGCGCCAGCGAGTATTCCACCAGATAGCCCTTCGCCCCTTCCGCTTCCAGCGGCAGGTGGTAGCGGTAGATATGGATGCCGTCGATGGCTTCATAGCGCGACTCGTAGCCCTTGCCCGTCGGGCAGATGATCGACACTTCATAACCGTTCGCATGCAGCGTGGTCGCTTCCTGCCACACGCGCCGGTCGAACGGCGACGGCAGGTTTTCCACCAGGATCAGCACCCGGCGCGGCTGTCCTGCCACGGTGTTACCAGCAGATGCCGTCATATTGCTCTCCACTTTGTTCTTTGCTGATGCGCACCAGGTCGACGATATGCTGGTGCGGCTGCAGGCTGGCGGGCACGGTCTTGAATTCGGCCGCGCCATTGCCGATGACGATGGTGTCGGCAAAATCGAGCACGTCCTGCATGTTCGTCACCATCAGCTTGGAAATGTGCGGGATGTGATTGAGGATGTAATCCTGGTTGGCGCCCGTCAAGGCGGCCAGGTTGACGTTCTTGTCGTACAGCTTCAGCTCGTAGCCCTTGCCCAGCAGATACTCGATGACATCGACCAGCGGCGATTCGCGCAAGTCATCCGTGCCGGCCTTGAACGAGAAGCCCAGGATGCCCACCTTGCGCGCACCTTTGTCGACGATCATCTTGATGCCTTTTTCCACTTGCCGCTGGTTCGACGGCAGGATAGAGTTCAGCAAGGGCAAATCGAGGTCCAGGCTGCGGGCCTTGTAGGTCAGCGCGCGCACGTCTTTCGGCAGGCACGAACCGCCGAAGGCGAAGCCCGGCTTCATGTAGTACGGCGACAGGTTCAGCTTGGTGTCCTGGCAAAAGATTTCCATCACCTTGTGGCCATCGATGCCGACGGCCTTGCAGATGTTGCCGATTTCATTCGCGAACGCCACTTTCACGGCGTGCCAGGTGTTGTCCGTGTACTTGACCATCTCGGCCGTCTCGACGTCCGTGCGCACCAGCGGCGCATCCATCTTTTCATACAGCTGCACCAGCAGCGCGCCCGCCTTTTCGTCGGATTCGCCGATCACCGTCTTCGGCGGATTGTAGTAATCATAGACGGCCGTGCCTTCGCGCAAGAATTCCGGGTTGTTGCACACGCCAAAATCGACGCCGGCCACCTTGCCCGACGCCGCTTCCAGGGTCGGGATGACGAGCGAACGCATGGAGCCGGGCAGCATGGTCGAGCGCGCCACGACGACGTGGAAGGTATCCTTTTCACGGATGGCGGCGCCGATTTCCTGGCACACCTTGCGCACGTGGCTCAGGTCCAGGTTGCCATTGAGCTGCGACGGCGTGCCCACGCAGATGAGCGACATGTCCGAGCTAAAGACGGCGTCGCGCACGTCGAAGGTGGCGCGCAAATGGCCGCTCTTCACGGTGGCGGCGATCATTTCGCCGATGTCTTTTTCAATGATGGGCGTGGTGCCCTGATTGATCAGCTCCACCTTGGTCCTGTTCGGATCGACGCCGATGACTTCGTGTCCATCCGTTGCCAGGCAACCAGCCGAGACGGCACCCACATAACCCAAACCAAATATGCTAATTTTCATGTTTTCCTCGTATTTTCTGACAGATCAGGGGTAGCCAAACTCAGGTGAAACTCCGTGCGCAAGGTGGCTGCGCCTTGCAGCCGCCCGCGCCAGACCAACACAGGCGCAGCCTGTTTTTCATCGAAGCGGTGCGAAATCCAGCCCAGCGGCGGATGGTCGCTGCCGCATACCAGTTGCACGGAAGCCTCCGGCAACGGCGGTAAATGCATCTCCAGCGCGAAGGCGTCGCCCGCCACGCGCAACACCTGGCCGTCCAGTTGCACGCGGCAGCGGGGATCAAAGTGCCAGAACAATTCCACCTCATGCGCGTCCTGGCATTCGAGCACGTCATCGACCACGATCAGCGCGGCGCCGGGCGCCACGCGCACGTCGCGCCGGTGCAGCACGCCATCTTTCAAGCCCAGGTAGCCGTCATGGCTGGCGCTCCAGAATTGCCCATCGGCATCGTCACGCCACGCCAGGCACTCGGCCCTGGCCTTGCGCAGCCACAGGAAGTTGCCGCCCGACTCGGACTGGTCGCGGCCATCGATGCGTACGGTGTTGTGCGCGCTGGTGCCACGGAAATAATCGCGCCACTGCTTGTGCGTATGGTAGGCATAGGTACCCGGATCGACCAGCACCATCTGGCCCGCCACGGACAAGGTCAGCGCCAGCGCATCGGCGTGGCCGTGCGCGGCGATGCCCAGGTAGCCCAGCGGGCCGGCATCGGCAATCAGGCGCACTTCGTCGGGCGTGCCAAAGCCGGCGCCCATCACGTAATAGCCGCCATCGGGGAAGGCGCGCGGCAAGGTATCGGGCGCAGCGTCCGGCAAGGCGTCAAACGCCTGGCTCCCCGCCTCGCCCAGCAGCCAGGCGCTTTTCTCGTCGAACGTGCGCGCCTTGGCCTTGAAGTCCGCGCGGCCGAACAGGGCCGCGCCGCTGGCCAGCAGCGATGTGTAGGGATTGGCGCCCGGCGCCTTGTCCCAGTGCGCCAGCAGCGCATCGTCGGCGTCGCCGAGCATCGGCACCTCGCCCGCCACGTTCGTCATGGCGGCGATAAATTCCAGCATGGCTTCCAGGCGCCGCAAAAAGGCGGCCGAGCGGGGCCGGCCATTGGCGCGGCCCGCCAGCACGCACAGCAGCATTTCATCGGCCACCGTGTGCTGGTAATAAATGGCTTGCTCGCGGTTCACGCCATCGGGGCCGTTCTGCTGCAGCGCCTGCGCTTCCAGCTCGCGTTCCGTCTGCGCCAGCCAGCCGGCACTTTCCGGCCAGCAAGGCCACGTGAGCGCGGCGATATGCAAGCCCGTCAATTCGCCAAACAGGTGGTTGTTGGCCGACGAGTGGCGCGAAAAGTGTCCCGCGATGAAGTGGCAATGCTGGTAGATGCTGTCGAGCCAGCGCTGCAGGAAGGCTTGCCCCTGCGCACCCTGGAACAGGGGGCTGTTGATGCCACCGAGCAAGTGCCACGCATGCGACCAGCTGACCAGGCGCAAGGCCAGCTCCAGCGCGCTGCTCCAGTTCGGTCCCAGCGGATACGGACATTGCTGCCACCACGATTCGAGCAAGACTTGTACACCTTGCGCATGGCGCAAGTCGCCGCCGAGGCGGTACGCCATCGCCAGGTCGGCCACGGCCAGGTGGCGGTTCGGTTCCCACAGGCATTTGATATCGCCCACCACGGTTTCGTCGCGGTAATTGAGCGTCTTGCCAAAATCCAAGGGCACGACGGTGCCCGTCTTCGGATCGCGGTTCCATTGCGGCGGGAAACCCAGCTCCGCATCGCGCAGGGCGAACACATCGAAACGGCCCGCGAGGATGCGTTCGGCCGCCGCCAGGTGCGGCGCCGTGTCGATGGGCATGCCCAGCCAGGGCGCGCCGAAACGCTGGCGCACGGCGGGCGGCGGCACATGCGCCAGGCCATAGCCGCGCGCCTGCAGCCGTTGCTGCAAGGCATCACGCACGCGATGCGCCACCTCGGGCGCCCCCATGGCGCGCAAGCGGTTCAGTTTCCAGGACAGGTTGCTCAGCATGGACGTCTCACAGATACTGGCGGTGCCAGATTTCCAGGGTGAGCAAGCTCCACAGCAGTTTCTCGTGGTTTTGCCGTCCGGCCACGTGCTCGGCCAGCACCTGCTGCAGGGCTTGTGTATGGTAATAGTGGCGCGTGCGCGACTCGGCGCCCGTCAAGTGTTCATACAGGTAATCCTTCATGGGGCCGCGGAACCACTCGTTGACGGGCACGCGGAAGCCCACTTTCGGCCGTTCCAGTATAGCTTGCGGCAACAGCTGCTTCATGGCTTCGCGCAAGATCCACTTGGTGGTGCGGCCGCGCACGCGGTACTCGTCCGGCAGGCTAGCCACATACGCGGCCAGTTCGTGGTCCATGAAGGGCATGCGCGCTTCCAGCGACGCGGCCATGGTCATGCGGTCGCCCCGCTCCAGCAGGTTGTCGGGCAGCCAGCTCAGCTGGTCGAAGCACAGGATGCGGCGCAAGGCGCTGTTGCCGGCGCTGCCGCAGCCCAGCGAAGGATCGCGCTGGCGCGCCGGTGCCGGCATGGCCACCAGACGCGCGCGTTCCTGGTCGGACATCATGCCGAACCAGCGCGGCATGCGTTCGTCGAACGCTTCCAGGCCCAGGTTGACGATGGCCGTCTTGGCGCGGCGGAAACGGTATGGCAAGGCGCCGATGGCCGGCTCGATCAAGCCCCGGCGCAGCAGGCCCGGCAGCATCTGGTAGTTGCCCGCATAGCGCTCGTACACGTGCTTGGGGTAGCCGCCGAGGATTTCATCGGAACCTTCGCCCGTCAAGACCATCTTCACCGTCTTGCGCGATTCCTTCGCCAGCAGGTAGATGGGAATGTCGGATGGCTCGGCCACGGGGGCGTCGCGGAAGCGCACGAGGTCGGGCAGCAAGGCGATGACCTGGTCGACGGACACTTCCAGCTCATGGTGTTCCGTGGAAAATTGCCGCGCGATATCGGCCGCGTACGCCAGCTCGCTGAAGCCGCCCTCCTTGAAGCCGACGGAAAAAGTCTTCACGGGCACGCCCGCATGGCGCGACATCAGCGCCACGACGGCCGACGAATCGATGCCGCCGGACAAGAAGGCGCCGAAGGGCACGTCGGAAATCATGCGGATGCGGACCGATTCATCGAGCTTGTCGAGGAAGGTGGCGACGGGGTCGGCCGGCAACAGGGCCGCCAGGCGGGGCCGGCTGTCGGGCGGCGTGTAATACACGCGCTCGCGCAGCACGCCGTTTTCCCACGTGGCCGTGGAACCGGGCGCCAGCTTGCGGATGCCCTGGAACAAGGTGGCCGGGCCCGGCACGTAGCGGTAGGCGAAATAATCCCAGATGGCGGCCTCGTCCGCTTGCGGCGCCACGTCCGGCAAGGCCAGCAGCGCCTTGATTTCCGAGCCGAAAGCCAGTTTTCCCTCGTGCTGCCACAGGAACAGGGGTTTCTTGCCGAATGGGTCGCGCGCCATGAACAGGCGGTCGTTGCGCGCATCCCAGATGGCAAACGCAAACATGCCGCGGAAATGCTGCACGCACTCCTCGCCCCATTGCACGTAGGCATGCACGATGGTTTCCGTGTCGGATGCCGTGCGGAAATGGTGACCCAGCGCGATCAATTCGTCGCGCAGGGGCTGGAAATTGTAGATTTCGCCATTGAAGATGATTTGCACATCGCCCGTCTCATTGCCCAGCGGCTGGTGGCCCGTGGCGATGTCGATGATGGACAGGCGGCGGTGCAGCAAGCCCAGCTGCCAGGCGCCGTCGGCGGTGGCCGCATTGAGCACGCCCGTGTCATCGGGACCGCGGTGCGCGATGGCGCGCCCCATGGCGTCGAGCGCCGCGGGCAAGCCGGCGACGGACGAGGGGAAGATCAAACCGGCAATACCGCACATATGGGCTCGCTTAAAAAAGGGTTCGGCTAGACTGCCGGCGGCGCCAGCAAGGCGCGGTAGACGCGGCGAAAATCCTGCGCCAGGCGCTCGACCGTATAGGCGCTTTCGATGCGCTCGCGGCACGCTTGCCCCATGCGCTGCAACAGGGCGCGGTCGCCGTCGAGACGCGCGATGGCATCCGCCAGCGCCTGGGGATTGCGCCGCGGCAAGAACACGCCATGCACGCCATCCTGCATCACGTCGGCTATCGCGCCCACGGGGCACACCAGGACGGGCGTGCGCGCGGCCATGCTTTCCAGCAACGCATACGGCAAGCCTTCCTGGTGCAAGGTGGGGAAACCAAACAGGTCGGCCTGGCGCCACACGGCTTCCTTTTCGGCGCCAAAGACGGGGCCGAGAAAGCGCACCGCCTCTTGCAAGCCGAGCCCGGCGACGCGCTCGCGCAGCGCCGCTTCCTGGGGGCCGCTGCCGGCCAGCGCCAGCGTGGCTTGCACACCTGCGGCGCGCGCCAGGCGCAGCCCTTCGAGCAAGTCGAACAGGCCCTTGCTTTCCGCCAGGCGCCCCACGTACACGAGTGACAGCGGACGCTGCGGCACGAGCGGCCTGTCGCCGGGGTCGCTGCCCGCATCGATGGCGTTGGGTATCACGTCGAGCGCCAGCGCGTGATCGAAATCGCGATAGCCCTGCAGTTCGCATTGCGCCAGCAACACCACCACATCGGCCGCGCGCAACACGCGCCGCAGCAAACCCGTCAGCAATGGCTTGCCGTTGAAAAACACCTGCGGCAAGGCGCCGCCATGCACCTGGTACACGACGCGCTTGCCCATGGCCTTGGCCAGCAGCAGATACACGATGTCGCGCCAATAGCTGCGCCACTCCATGGACGTGTTGATATGCACGATCTGCGGGTGCTGCTTGCGCATGGCCTGCACGAACTGCACGGGGCTCCAGGCGAAACGCAGCAGCTTGTGCAGGCGCGACTCATTGCGGCCCTCGCTGCCGACCTGGAAGTGCACGAGCTTGTAGTCTTGCGACAAAGAACTGTGAAATAGTTGATTCAAATGGGTGGTTACCCCGCTCACCGCATTGAGTGCAGGTCCTAGCAGCATTATCGTAGTCATATTGGTATTATATGTTGTACTTTTGTAATTTAGACGCGAAGACAAATATATTTGCTGCATTGCGCTAACATCTACAACAATTTTCTTCCAAGGAACACCACCCATGGTGCATTCTGAGCGCCGTTTACGTGTTCGGCAACAACTTCTTGCCTGCGCTTCCAGCCACGGGCATCAACGGTGCGCGCCGGCCAGATCCAGGTAGCGCTGCGCCAGTGCCTGCGCCAGCACGCGGTAGCTGCGCCGCGCCTCGATATAGGCGACGCCGGCCTGGGCGCGGGCGCGCGCTGCGGGCACATCGGACAAGATGGCCGCCATCGCCGCGGCCATGGCGGCCGGTTCGCTGGCCGTCAGCCAGCCTGCGCCGCTGGCCGTCAGCACTTCGGCCTGGTCCGGACTGTCATTGCCCACGGCCGGCATGCGCAAGGCCAGGTATTCGAGCAGCTTGGTGGGCGAACTGACGTCGAACAGGGCGCCACGGGGAATATACGACAGCGCGGCGTCGGCCCCGGCCAGCAGGGGCCAGGCCTGGTCCGAGGGCAGCCAGCCCGTCACGCGCACGGCCCCGGCCAGGCCGGCACGCTGCGCATAGGCAAGCAAGTCATCGACGTCGGATGGCGTATCGGAAGCGCCGATCAGCAACAAACAGGCCGCGGGGATGCGCTGGCGCACGATCAGCAAGGCGTCCAGCAAGCGTTCCAGCTGGCGCGACTGGTCGAGCGTGCCCAGGTAGGCCAGCAAGGGCACCTCGTCCCAGCCCTCCGGCCGGACGGGCGCGATGGCTTGCGCCTGCAACACTTCCATGTCGACACCCATGGGCACGGCAGTGAGGCGCTGCGCCGCGATGCCGCGCGCCTGCATCATGCGCAGCATCGCGTCGCTTTGCACGAACACATGATTGGCGCGCGGCAACACAATGCGGTACAACAACCATTGTTCGAGCAAGCCCTTGCACAGCACCAGGCGCGCGCGCAAGGTGGGGCGCTGCGCCAGGCTGCTGCGCGCCCGTTCGATGCGTCCCTCGCTGATCAGGTATGACACCCAGTAATAGAACGGTATGCCCTTCAGGCGCGCCACCAGCAGGGCAAGCAGGCCCGTGGGCACCATGTCGCGCACCTGGATCGCATCGCAACCGGCGCGGCGGGCGCCCGCCAGGGCGCGCAGGCAGAGCCACTGGAAAGCCAGTTCGCGCAACAGGCGGCTGCCCAGGAAACGTCCGTGGCGTACCGAACGGAAACCCTGCGCCTGCGGCGGCTGTTGCGACGGCATGCCGACGATATCGCATTCGACGCCGTGGCGCGGCAGGTACTTGCCGAACAGTACCGCGACATCGGGACGAAACGTGGGCAGGCTTTCCGGCACCAGTTGCAAAATCTTCAGGGACATAGGCGGTTCGACGGCAAAAAAAGGTTGAGGCAGATACAATACGCCATGCGCCGAAGCATATCATGCCATTACGAAATAATTAATTATATTGCATTAGTAGCATCAAACCAAGCTTGCACCATTGATGAGCGGCAAGCTGGCCGCAGCATGACATGCCTCATGCCAAAACAATGCATAAACGTCCATTTTAATGCTATTGTAATAATGCAGTCGATTGCCAATCATTAATTGTGTGACAACGAGCGCCGGAACGGCACTGGCTGTTGTTTTAATGTGATAATGTTCATTTTTAATAAGGCGCAACAATGATCCACGTGCTGCTGTCGGAAGCGGGAACCTACCACGACATCGTCGAGCATCTGGCGGCGGGCGGCGCGCGCGTGACGCATATCGGGCCGGACGCGCAGGCGCACATGCGCAGCAAACTGTCCATCCTGGCCGCCATGCTGTCGCCGTCGCTGTTGCGCACGCGCAAATTATGGCGCCAGCAAGACCGCCTGCTGGTCGTCGGCTGGCAAGCGCTGCCCGTGCTGGCGCTGATACGCCTGGGCCTGCTACCGCGGCCGCAACGGCTGCTGGTGATGGCTTGTTTCATCCATGGCACGCGGGCCCGCAACGTGATCAACCGAGCCTGGCGCCTGCTCAATTTCCCCGGACTGGAATTCATTACTTTTTCCAGCGGCGAAACGCGCAACCTGACCGACAACGTCGGCATCGCGCCCGCCGCCGTGCATTTCCACCTGTGGCGCCAGCATCTCGACGGCGCCACCACGGCGTCCCAGCGGCAAGATGACGGCAGCATCTTCTCCGGCGGCTTTTCCAACCGCGATTACGACCTGCTGCTGGACGCGGCGCACGGGCTGGAAGCGCACCTGGTGATCGTGGCGTCGGCGCAAAACCAGATCCCCGCGCAAGACCCGGCGCAGACCACGGTCCATCTCGACTTGCCGGAAGCGCAATTTGAAAAGCTGCTGGCAAGCAGCCGGGTGGTCGCCATGCCGCTGAAAAGCCAGGGCGAAGCCTGTGGCCAGAGCGTGCTGCTGCGGGTATTGCGCAATGGAAAACCACTGATCGCCACGCGCCACGAAGCCATCGAAGCGTACCTGGGACGCGATTACGCCGGCTTCGTTGCCGCCGGCGACAGCGGCGCCATGCGCGAAGGCTTGCGCCGTGCCCTGTCCGACGACGCCTTCCGCGCAGACTTGGCCGCGCAGGTGTCGCGCGCCAGTGCCCGGATGGAGCAGCGCGGCGGACCGGGCCAGGAAATCGAACAATTTCTGCTCGCCAATTAAAAAATCCACTGCCGCAACAACGACAGTGGATTTTCCTTGAAGCAGCGGTCAGTTCGGCAATGTCACCACTTGCTTGCCGACCGTCAGCGTGCGGGCCGTGCCGCTTTTTCCCAGCTTGATCAGCGGCTTCTTGCAGCCGACATCGAGCACCGTGAGGAATTCGCCGCTCAGCGCTGCGGCCGACTTGATGAATACCCCATGCTCTTCATAGGTACCGGGCTGCGGCGGAGGTCCCGTGCGCTTTTCGAAACGCGCACCGGTGCTGACCGGCACCACGCACACCTTGCGGCCCTGATTCGTCACCGAGATGGCGCCGCCGGCGTCGACCACGATAGGCGCATACGTATGGAAGTTCCACTCGAACACGCGCGGCGTGGCCGAGGTCACCTGGTCCTGCACCACCACGGCGTCCGTGGTGCGCAGGAACCACAGCTTGCGCAGCGCCGATGTCAGCTGGCCGCCATAGGCCAGCGTGGCGTCGCCCGCCACATAGTCGACGGTGGCCTTGGGAGCAAAGGCGGTGATGCGGCCGTTGCGCGCCATGGTCGTTTCATAGCCGTCGACCAGCTGGCCCTGGCCATTGTCGAACGTCAAGGCATTGTGCGCCTTGGTCTGGCGGTACCAGGAACTCCACAGCGGCGAATCGTACCAGTCGTACCAGCCGCTTTCCGTCAGCAGGGGCACGCCCGCGCTGGCCAGCACAAAGCCGTTCTGGTCGCCGTGGCTGTGATTGAACGAACCGTAGGGACTCGATTTGAAATACACCGAGGTGCGTTGCAGATTGCCGATGTCGCTGTGCATGGCTGCCCAGCCGATGCTGGGGTAATACGCCGAGTTGCCTGGCGGCGCGGGCGTGGCCACCGTCGCCACCGGCAACGGGTATGGCGCCTGCAAGGTGGCCAGCGAATCGTCGGTGCGGATCAGGTTCTTGTAATACCACGCCGCGGCAGGCGTGGCGAAATGCGCGGCGAAACCCTTCATCATGCGGATTTCAGGCAGCGTCTCGTGCCCGTCGCCAAACACGTGGGTCTGCGAACCGGGCGGCACGAAATGCATCAGGTAATCGAGGAAGCCGCTGGCCCAAGGCTTGGTGAACAGGTCGACCTTGGTCGCGTAGGCAAGCGCCGGCCAGATCTGCAGCGCATAGTCGGCTTCATACTCGGCATACGCCGTGCCGTTGGCAAAACCGCCCTCCGGACCGCTCCACACGCTGTAGGAACTGACAAAGGCGCGGAACGAGAAATCGAACCAGTCCTTCGCCTCCGGGATATCGCCCAGGGACAGCGTTGAAATCAGCGTCAGGAAACCGATATTGCTGGCGGCGTGGGAATCGTAGGGATACTGGTCCAGGCGCCCCGTCTGCGCAGCCAGGTCGAGGTACATCGCATTCGTACGAACGCGTACCATTTCCAGCCACGCGGCGCGGCGCGGCGCATCGAGGGCGCTGCCCAGGTTGTCGACCGCCTTGATCAGGCTTTGCGCAATGGCGCGGTTGCCCTGGTCATGGTTGACAAAACTGGTACCGCCGTTCGGGCTGAGCGCGGCTTCCTGGTCGCCGCGCGCGATCGCCTCCACCAGATACTGGTTCTCGCCCGTCACGCGGTACAGCAGCGAGGCCGCTTCGAGCTGGCGTGCGCTCTGATTCGTGCGCGAAATGACGCGCGCATTCTGCGCCTCGTTGGCGGCCGTGCGCACCTTGCCTGGCGACAATGGCCACTCGGCGTCGGAGACGGGCGCGATCGCCGTCATATTACGTATCACCTCGGTGCTCAGCCAGGTCAGCACCTGGGTGCGGTCGGCGCGCTTGGCCGCGCTCCAGCTCGCAAAAAAGGTCGCGTTATCCTCCAGGCCGCGCGGACGCGGGCGCAAGACGATGGCAGCGCGCAAGGTGCTGCTTTCCGGCACTTCGAACACTTTCGACGTGGCGTCGATCACAAAGGTTCGCGGACTCGACCATTCATTGCTCGTGCTGGGACGCACGCGCCAGCTATAGGTGCCTGCCGCAAATTTCTTGGATGGCAGATACCAGTTGCGCGCCGACGTGAAGGTGCTGACCACGGTGCCCGCCAATTTGACTTCAATGACATACGACGCCGGCGACAGCGGATGGCGCGACCAGGTAAAACTGGGGGGATTTTGCGGCTGGATCTGGCGGTTGTCCGGCAAGGTGCGGACGGCCAATGGGTCGGTCGCCAGGGCCCAGTCGGCCTGGGCCTGGCCGCAGGCTGAACAGACGAGCAGCAGCGCCACTTTGACCAGCGTATATTTAGCGAATTTCATAGATTACCTTCTTAACATCAACTATCGAGCAAGATACCGCCGCTGCGTGGGGCATATCATACGCCTCCTGTCGAGGCTGCTTGCGAGACACAGGACGGCCCGCCGTACAAAATCGGGCAAAAGGCGAAGACACTGCTGAAGGCACTGCGAATACCTGTAAGCATATACCTAAAGTATTCTTCCGAACATTAATATTAGTTGCAGCTCAGCTATTAATGTGCGTTTCGCGCCACATTTGCCATTTGACGGCGAGCCGGGTCGGCAGCAAACAAGACAAGGCCAGGGCCACCCACCAGTGGCGCGACATGCCGCCGCCGGCGGCGCGGCGCAGCCCGGCCAGCGCCTCGCCGCGGCGGCCCCGCGCCAGCGCCGCGCGCGCCACGCTGACGCGCGCATCGGACACCAGCCGCAAGGCGGAACGGCGCGCCGGATTGGCCGCCGGCCAGGCCAGGGCGCGCCGTTCCAGCCGTTCGAACGTGGGCGCCAGCACATCGGCCGACTCGATCGCGCACAGGCTGCCGGCCACCTCGACACGGTAGGCCACCAGCTGTGCCGGCGTAAACACCAGGGTCAGGCGCTCGGCCAGCCGGAACCACAGATCCTGGTCTTCGCCAGCCGACTCGCCTTCCGGGAAGCATGGTTGCAAGAGCAACAAATCGCTGCGCCGGATGGCCACCGAATTCGTGCAGAAAAACGGTCCGCCACGGCGGCGCCGCTCGAAAAAGTCGTCGAGCAGGCGCGTCTCGCGCACGGCCCCGCCCTGGTAGCTGAGCGCCGCGGCGCGGCTGTCCGGTATGCGTTCGAAGCCGCAGGCGAAAAACGAGCCCGACGGATAGGCGCGCGCCATGCCCACCATGGTTTCCAGATACACGGGGCCGTACCAGTCGTCCGCATCGAGAAAACAGATCAAGTCGCCGCGCGCTTCGAGGATGCCGCGGTTGCGCGCGCGAGAGACGCCGCCATTGGCCTGGCTGACGAGGCGCACGCGCGCATCGGCGCAAGCCCGCACGCGCTGCGCGCCATCGTCGCTGGAGCCGTCATCGACCACCACCACTTCCCAGTCGGCATGGGTTTGCGCCAGCACCGAGGCCAGCGCCGCTTCGATATACGGCCCCTTGTTATACAGGGGCACGATGACCGAGCACAGCATCAAGCCATCCCCGGCACGCGCACCTTGCGCGCCCTGACGGCCTGCTTGTCGGCCACCGGGAAATACGCCGTCACGATAATGAGCAACAGCAAATGCGTCATCGCCTCCGCGGCAAAGCCCGTCAGCGACAGCGGCACTTCGCTGATCGAACGGATGGCGATGAGAACGAACAAGGCCATCGACAGGCCCTGGCTGGCCCGCGCCGTGCGCGCGCACGCATACAGCAGCGCCATGGCATACAGCACCAGGCCGATGGCGCCGATGGTGCCGGCGCTGGCCAGGCTCTGGTAAAACTGGCTGTGCGCATGGGTGGCGTATGGCATGCCGATGCTGATGCGGAACGCGTCGTCCCACAGCGGCAAGCCGTAGCCGAACACGGGATTCTTGTGCCATTCCTGCAGCGCCACCTGCCAGATCACGTCGCGGCCCGTCAAGCTGATCAAGTCGGAGCCTTCGCTGCTGGTGGCAAAGTGCGCCAGCTTGGCATCGATATTGCCAAACATCACATACAACATGCCAAACGTACACAGCAGGATGAAGCAGAAGATGCCGACGATCGGCAATTGCGGGCGGCGGTAATCGAACAGCCGCTCCTTGATCTGTTCGCGGAAACCGAAATAGGCGACGCAGGCAAAGCACAGGAAGCAGGCGATCCAGCTGGTTTTCGATTGCGCCAGCAGCAGGCTGCCCAGGCCCAGGCCCCAGGCGAACAGGTTCAGCGGGCGCCAGCCATAGGGCTTGCGCCACAGGCACAGCAGGAACACCACCACCATCGGTCCCAGGCTGTTGGCGTGATTGGCCAGGCCCGTATAGCGGATGCTGAGGAAGGGAATCAGACCGTGGTAATTCCGGTTGACGACCATGTTCGGCTTCCAGGCAAACACGGCCGCGCTGAGCACCAGGAACAGCAGGGTGGCGTTGCGCATCGAGATGACGCTCAGGTCGACCTCCTTGTGCGTCATCAGCAAGGCCGCATAGCCGGCCAGGAACATGTACAGGTATTCATGCGATACATTGGTATGGCGCCCCAGCACGGCCGGACTGACGATATTGCTGAGGAAATACACGAACAGCGCCCAGAACAGCAGCATCGGTATCGGCTGCAGCTTGTCGCGCGTAGTCAGGCGGTGCAGAATGCGCTCGCCGCAGGCAAAGATCACGAACAGGGACGTGAGCCGGCCAAACCAGGAGCTGGCCGGGTGCCGCGCCAGCGCCTGCATGCCCATCTGGAGTTCATCGCCCGAGACATCGCGGTTCGACAGGATGGCCGCCACGGCGATCGACAGGAAGACCGGATAGAACACGTACGGCACCAGTCCCGTCTCGCGCTTGCTGCCCCAATGGATGCTCAAGGCGATCACGAACACCACCACCAGCGCGGCGACCACGGCAAACAGGCCAAACAGTATTTCACTCATGTAGTTCTCGCGTATCCAGTAAGTTGTCGCGCGCGCCACAGCGGGCGCGCAAATAGGAGACCACCCTGGCCGGCAGCGGCGGGCTGAAGCGGGCAAGCATGCCCACCGCGCGCGTGCCCAGCAGTTCAGGCCAGGCCAGCACGGCCAGCAGCAGGGTCAGGCCGCCGAACAGCGCGCCGCCCAGGAATGCCGGCAGCGGATGGCTGCCGCCCAGGCCGCCCAGCATGGCGCCGCCCCAGCTGCCGGCGGCGGCCAGCAAGCCCATGGCCAGGCCGCGCGCGGCCAGCGGCGCCAGATCGCCCGGCCCCACCTGCAGGCGCAGGCACGCCACCGTGCCCACCACCAGCGCCCGCGCCAGCAAGGTGCCGGCGGCGATCATGGCGACCACCGCCCCGCCCTGCCCCGCCCACAGCACCAGCGCCGCGCCGGCCAGCACGATCAGCGGCAGCTGCAGCAGGCTTTCCAGGTGCTTGCCGCCCGTATTCCACAAGATCGGCGTCGACATGCCCCACGTGATGTACGCGGGCATGGCCAGCGCAAGAATGCTCAGCACGATGCCCGACTCTTGCCACACCTTGCCGTACAACACGCCGATCAAGTCCGGCGCCGTCATCGCCAGCAGCACGAACAGGGGCAGGATGATGATCCAGATGGTCGCCAGCACCGACAGATACGTGTCGCGCAGGCGCGGCAGATCGTCCTGCAGCTTGGCGCCCGTGGCCAGGAAGGCCGGCTGCAAGGCGCTCAGGAACAGCGAGTTGGGCGTATTGGCCAGGTTGTAGCCGACCGCATACACGCCCACCGCGTGGGCATTCAGGAAGCGGCCGAGGAACACGCGGTCCATATTGTTCAGGCACCAGTTGCACAGATTCGTCACGAACACCGTCACGCCCACATTCGTCGAGCGCCGCGCGCCCTCGTACCACAGCAACGGCTTGAGCGAAAAGCGCGTGCGCGCATACGTCAGCACCAGCGCCGTGGAAGCCTGTCCCAGCCAGGCGCACACGAGGGTCCACACGCCGGCGCCCGCATACGCGAGCGGCAAGCCCACCAGCAGGTAGCCGACGATATAGCTGATCACCTGGATGATGTTAAGCCAGCGGAAATCGAGGGCGCGCCGCAGCAGGCTGCTGCCCGGCGCCGTCAGCGCATTCAGCAGGCAAGTCAGGCTCATCCACGCGATCACGGGCGCGATGCGCGGTTCCTTGAAGTACGCGGCGATCCACGGCGCCATGAAAAACAGCAAGCTCATGGCCGCCAGGCCCGTCAGCGCCTGCCACGTCACCGTGAAGCGCACGTCTTCCTCGCTGAGCGTGCGGTTTTGCACCAGCCCCCAGGAAAAACCGAAATCGGCCAGAAAGTTGCTAAATGTCAGCACAATCAGTCCCATCGCAAACAAACCGTAGTTTTCCGGCCCCAGCAGGCGCGCCAGCACCACTTGCGTGACCAGCTGCAGGCCAAACATGAGGACCGTGCCCATCGCCGCCCACTTGACGGCGCTGACGCTTTTCTTGTTGATGTCGCTGCTCATGATTCTCGCTGTCCGCCACGCCGTGCCGCGCCCGCCGGCGCTTTGTCATCGTTCAAGCCATGCCTCATCCGGGCGGCGCGCCGATCAGGCGGCTGCGCTGCGCTGCCGGCATGCTAGCCAGCAAGCCGTTGACGAAATCGGCCTGCAAGCGGTAGGCGCGCGGCAAATCCGTATCGATGCTCGACACGCGGAACAGCATGGCGTCGGCCACGGTGCCCGTCAGGCCATAGCGCAATTGCTCCAGGCGCTGCTGCATGCCCACCTTGCTGATCTTGTCGCCGATGGTGATCCAGTACGTGATGGGCTCGCTGCGGTTGCCATTCACGGCCAGCAAGCGCTTCACGGGCAGGCTGCCGTAGGCCGAGGCCAGCTCGGCATATTCGTCGCGCTCGACCTGGAAACCCTGCGCCGCGTAGCACACTTCCGGCTTGTGCACGCCCATGTTGTCGCTCTGGTCGCCGCCGTACGCGATCGACAGCATCACCCGTTCGCCGTGC
The DNA here is from genome assembly GCF_030397595.1 of Janthinobacterium sp. SUN033. NCBI lineage: Bacteria > Pseudomonadati > Pseudomonadota > Betaproteobacteria > Burkholderiales > Oxalobacteraceae > Janthinobacterium > Janthinobacterium sp. SUN033. The sequence goes on along the minus strand of NZ_JAPQNV010000005.1, from coordinate 518,642 downwards.
CCATTGACGTAGGTGCGCGACAAGGTCTGGTTGTAGATCTTGTTCAGGCGTTCCTGGGTTTCCGGATCCACCTGCAGCGGCACGATGGAACTATCGACGCGCCAGTCGCCGAACGCTTGCGGTATCGCCGCTTCCAGCGAAAAACTCGGGCGCTGGTCGGCCATCTTCACGCCCGGCGCCACACCGTGGCTGAGGACGGCTGCGCCCAGCAGCAAGGCGCCCAGCAGCATATTCATGCGCAGTGCAGCGTTCATGTCGACGCTCCCACGGTTGGCGCGCGGCCCGCCTGGCGCTTGCGCACGATCCACTGCAGCAAGCTGTCGACACTGAGGATCAGCAGCAGCGCGGAAATGAACAGCACCATGCCGGCGAAGCCATGCAGGAAGCCCTGCCCGGCCGCGTCACCGAAGTAATACGTAATCAGGGTCAGCACCATCACGCGGATGACATTGGCAGTAAAGGAAATCGGCACGATCAGCAGGGCCAGCACGATGTTGCGGAACGGCGAAGTATGCCGCACCAGGTTCAGGTAGAACAGGCCCAGCGCTTCAAGCGTCAGCAGGGTCTGCAAGCCGGCGCAGGCGTCGGCCACCAGCAGCTGGTACTGGCCGATCTGCAGGATCACGCCATTGCGGGCGATCGGATAGCCGGCCAGGAAAAGCAGGTGTTCGGTCACATACGAAACCGCCATTTTCATCGGCATGGTCAGGGTCGTCACCAGCGGCAGCGGCAGCGGCACCATGAACAGCATGAAAAAGAAGGGAAACCACAGAATGCGCGCGGCAATCCAGCCGCGCTTGAGCAGCAGCAGGGCCAGGCCGGTGCCGATCAGGGCGAGGATTTCCAGCGACAGGATATGCTGCGAACGGCCCAGCACATACAGCAGCAGCGAAACGGCCAGCAGCGGCCAGCCGGCGCGGGCCGGACGGGCGCCGGCGCTCTGCGCCAGCATCTCGGGCCATTTGCGGTAGATCAACCACAGCGACAGGGCCAGGATGATGGGGCCGTGCGCCTGCTCTTCGGTGGACCAGATGCCGCGGAACAGGCCGACCAGGCTGGGCGCGAGCATGGCCAGGAAACCCAGCGCCAGCGGCAGCCAGTCCGGCACGGCGGAGCGGCCGGCCTGCGCCGGCGGCATGGCGTGGCCTGGCGCAGCCATCAAAAGTCGACCATCACGGAACCGACCACCTGGGCGCCGCTATGCGTCATTTGCTCGGCCATGGCCGCCACTTCCGCCATCGGCGTCTTGTTCTTGCGCGCCACCAGCAGCACGCCGCCCGCACGCGCCGCCACGGCCAGCGCATCGGAACCGGTGGCATACGCCGGCACGTCGTACAGCACCACGTCGTAGCGGCTTTCCAGCTGCTTGTTGAGCGTGACGAAGGAGGTACGGCTGAGCAGTTCCTGCGGATTCGGCGGCAAGGTGCCGGCGGACAGCACCGACAGCGCGACAAACGATTCCACCTTGGCGATGATATCGAGTTCGGCGCGGCCGGCCAGCACGTCGGACAGGCCCTGGCGTGTCTTCAGGTCGAAGATTTCCTGCTGGCGCGGCGCGCGCAGGTTGGCGTCGACCAGCAAGGTGTGCTCGCCCAGCTGGGAAAACACCACGGCCAGGTTGGCCGCGAACAGGCTGGCGCCGTCGCCCGGCTCCATGCCCAGCACCACCAGCGATTTGCTGCCGCGGGCGAACCAGCGCAGCATCAGCTGGCTGCGCACGGCGCGCAGGGTTTCCACCTGGTGGCTGAAAGGCTGGTAGGCGGCCACCAGTTCCTGCGGATACTTGCCGGCGCCCGGCTGCAGGTACGGATAGTCGAACTGGCGCGCCAGCACTTGCTCGATATCGGCTTCCGTGATCAGGCCCAGGCGCAGGGCCGCTTCGCCGAAGCGGATGCCCAGTTCCTTTTGCATGCGCAGCACGCGTTCGGCGTTTTCCGGCGTGATCTTGCCCGATTCGAGCAACAGGCCGCCAATGCTGGAATCGGTGCCGCGCGCCAGCGGCGCAGTGGTATTGAGGAGGTGTGGACTTGAAGTCATGATAGGTTCCATCTCAGTTCAGGCGCAAACGGCGCGGCAGCATGCCGCGCATGCGACGCTGTTTAGGTTTCCAGTCGACCACGCCGAACACGGGAATCTGCAGCACTTCGCTCAGGTCCTGGTCGGAACGGATACGGCGGTCCAGCAATTCGGCCAGCAGCGCGATGCCGCAGCCCAGCATGAGGCCGAGGAAGATCGACAGCAGCACGTTGCGGAGAATCTTCGGGCTGTCCGGCTCGATCGGCGCCGTGGCCGGATTGAGCATGGCGATATCGGACTGCTCCGCCTGGCCTTCGATGCGCGTCTGCGACAGGCGCTGCGAGGTCACGTCGAAGGCGCGCTGGGCGCTTTCCACATCCTTGCTCAGCACGCCCATTTCATCGCGCGTCCGGTTCAGTTCCAGCACCTTGGCTTTTTGCGCCGCCAGTGCGGCGCGGATCGCACCTTCGCGCTGCTGCAGGATCTGCGCATTGTTGCCCACGCTTTGCGAGGTGGCGCGCGTCTGCTCGGCCAGGTCGCGGCGCAGCTTGTCCACTTCCGCCTTGGCGCTCTGGTATTGCGGGTGATTGCGGTCCAGGCGCTGGCCCAGTTCGGCCAGCTTGCCCTCGGCATTGCCCAGGCCCAGCTTCAGGCTCTGGATCAGCGGATTCGACGCGACGTCCGGCGATTCGGACAGGTTGCCGCCCTGCGCCATGCGCTGGCGCGAATTGGCTTCCATGGCCTGGCCCTGCGCCAGCACCAGTTGCGCCGACAGGTCGTTCAAGCGGTTCGATTCCACATCGAGGCGGTTGTCGACGCTGACGATGCCATTGTCTTGCTGGTATTTCGACAGGCGGCTTTGCGCGCGCTCAACGTTGTCGCGCAGCAATTTGGTCTGGTCATCGAAGTACGTCGTCGCCTTGCGCATCGGGTCGACCTTCAGCTGGATGCTGACCTTTTGATACTGTTCCGCAAAGGCGTTCGACACGGCCGCGACGAATTGCGGGTCGGCGCCCTTGAAGCTGACATCGACCACGCTGCTTTCGCGCGACGGCATCACTTCGAGTTTCTTCAGCAGCAAGTCGGCCAGCCAGTCGCGCACCGTGCCCTTGCCTTGCGCCGCGTCATTGAACTGGGCGATCACGGCGGGGCTGCGCGCCAGTTCCAGCTGGTCGACGACGCGCAAGGCCACGTTCTTGCTGCCGATAATATCGACCTGGGTCGCCATGTAGCCAGGCAGCAACTGCCCCGGCATGGTCATGCCCGTCAGGGGATCGACGCCCTTGTAGTTCAGCAGCAGGGTGCTGGTGGCCTTGTAGGTCTTCGGCAGCACCAGGCTGACGCCCAGCGCCAGCGCCACGGTGATCATCAAGGTCAGCAGCACAATCTTCTTGCGTGCCCGAAGGATCAGCAATAGTTGGGTGAGGTTCATTTGGAAACTTTCAATACAAAAAGGTAGGGAGCCAGTTGCTCTTAGAACAGGCTTTCCTGGACATACACGACATCGTCGACGCGCAGCAGGTCGTCATGCTTGACCGACAATACTTCCATCTGGCCTTCCGCATTGCGGCGCTTGACGCGCACGCCCCGTTCGGTGCCGCGCAAGGTCAGGCCACCGCCCACGGACAGGGCTTGCAGCACGGTCATGTTGCGTTCCAGGCGGAAGGCGCCCGGACGCTGGACTTCGCCGTAGATGTAGAAGCGCGGCGCGCGTTCCACGTAGATGATGTCGTTGCCGCCCACTTCCATGTCGCCCTTCAGGTCGCCGTTGCGCACGATGTCGAGAATGTCGGCCACGTCGCGCGTGGCAGTGCCGCCGCGCTTGCGGATCACGGTGATCTGGTCGGCGCCGTCAGGACTGACGCCGCCGGCCATGGCCAGCATGTCCATCACGCTGCGCTTGCCTTCCACCGGGTAGCGGCCTGGGCGGTTGACCTGGCCCAGCACGGACGCCTGCTGGCTTTGCAGGCTGGTGACGATGATGTTGACTTGCGCCTTGCGCAGGAAGCCGCCGCTCTCGAGCAAGCCGCCCAGTTTCTTTTCCGCTGCCGACGTCGACAGGCCGCCGACGGCCACAGCGCCCACCAGCGGGAAGGTGATTTCACCCGCTTCGCTCACGCGCGTCTCCAGGCCCAGGTCCGGGTTGCCGTAGACGGAGATTTTCAGCACGTCACCAGCCCCAAGGGGGACATCGGCTGCACCGGCCATGCCTGCGGCGAGGGCCAGAAAGGCCGCCATCATCCAGTTTGCGAGTCGTTTCATGATTACAGATTCCCGTTGGTAGATTGCTGATGTTTAACTACTTGTCGATAAGTCACTTATTTCAAGCCCGCCACGCCGCGCTCGTTGGCTTCATGCGCGCTGTTCGCCGGCGCCGCTGCCGCAGGTGCGCTGGCCGTAGCCGAGGCCGTAGCCGCTGCATCCTTGTTGAAATACTCGATCTTGGCGCTGGCGCGCAGACGCTTCAGTTCCGCTTCGGCCGCATCCTTGTTCTTCTTGTTGGCCAGGAACTGCTCGATTTGCGGCGCCGCCGCGTCCAGGCCCACCGGGCTGTCCTTGATATCGGCCAGCGCGATGAGCAGGCTGCGCTCGCCTTCGCGCACGATGAACAGCTGGCCCTTCGGCATCGATTGCAGTTTGCTGCTCAGTTCGGGCGCCAGGTCGGCGCTGGTGCGCGACACCTGGGTGCGGCCGAACGCGATCTTGTGCTCCTCGAGCCATTGCGCCACGTCTTCCAGCGACTTGGCGCGGTCCATGACGGCTTTGAGCTCATCGTTCAGCGCCGCCGTCGGGATGACCAGCTCGCGCAGATCGAATTGCTTGCGCTGGCTGAAGAACAGCGGGTTTTTCGCGAAGTACTCTTCCACTTCGGCCTTGCTCGGGCGGGTGGCCGCGCCGATGCGCTTTTGCATGTATGCCTGGGCAACGATCAGCGCCTTGGCGCGCTCGATGGCCTGCATGACTTTCGGATCGCGGTCGACCTTTTCCTTGGCCGCTTCGTTCTGCAGCAACTGGCGGTCGATCAGCGACTCGAGCAACTGCTTGCTGGCCGCGGCCTGCTGCGGCGCCTGCACGCCGGCGCGCTGCAACTCTTCATTCAACTGCAAGACGGTGATTTCTTCGCCGTTCACGCTGGCCAGCGCCTGGCCAGCCTTTTTTTCCTTGTTGCCGCAAGCGGACAGGCCAGCAGCGGCCAGCAGGACCAGGGCGGCGCACAACAAACGTGGCGCGGGGCGGGAGTGAATAAAATGATTCAAGCGTACTCCTTCGGATGACAGGTATGACGGGGGTGGAAAATCCGGCGCAGTATAACGGGCCATGGCCAGGCTGCACTGCACGGATGCCCCGAAAAATAGTTATTCGTCAAATAATTAACAATATTGTAAACATAATACACATAATGCATGGCGACAAGCAAAATATTTGCTTAAAAATCTACTAATGAGATATAAAAACAACTATTTCCACAGTCTACTTGATTGCAAAAAATTATGTATTGCGTGGTTCAGACCGACTTTAAAATCGATAGTTGGCGCGTGCCGTCCCGGACGGCTTCCCGTCAGGGTGACGCACGTCCGGCAGGGGCAAGGCCGGATACTGCTCACATCGTGAACCCTTTCCAAGAGGAAAGTATTGGCGCATGGCCGGCACGACTCGTGGCAAGGTGAGCGCGGAGTGGTCGCGTAATGCGCTGGTGCTCTATAGATGCTCCATTTTAACGCGTATTGACTCCGTGCAAAGTATATTCAAACGCTATTTTTTCCTGTGGGCAGCATACTGGCGCTCAATGGGCGTTCTCGCGCGCCAGCACCACTTTGACCGTGCGCGCGATAATCCACAGATCCAACCACAGCGACCAGTTGCGCAGGTAATCGAGGTCGAAATGGATGCGCGCCTCCATCTTGTCGAGCGTTTCCGTCTCGCCCCGCAAACCGTTGACCTGGGCCCAGCCAGTAATGCCGGGCTTGACCTTGTGGCGCAGCATGTAGCCCTTGATCAGCTTGCGGTACTGCTCGTTGTGCACGACGGCATGGGGGCGCGGTCCGACGATGCTCATGCGGCCCTGCAGGACGTTGAGGAATTGCGGCAGCTCGTCGAGCGAGCTGCGGCGCAGGAAGGCGCCGACGCGCGTCACGCGCTGGTCGTTCTTGGTGGCCTGCACCACCGTGTCGCCATCTTCGCCCACCGTCATGGAGCGGAATTTGTAGACGACGATTTCCTCGCCATACAGGCCATAGCGGCGCTGGCGGAAAATCACGGGGCCTTTCGAGGTGGTCTTGACGGCGATGGCGATGACCAGCATCACCGGCAGCAGCAGGATCTGGATCATCAGCCCCAGCACGATATCGCTGCCCCGCTTGACCATGCTGTTAAAGCCCGTGAACGGCGATTCGCGGATGGCGATGACGGGCATGCCGCCCACGTTGTCGAAACGCGCCTGCATCAGGTCGAAGATATAAATATCCGGCAGGAAATACACGGAAGCCGTCGTATCTTCGAGCTCGTCGAGCATCTTGCGGATGCGCGGCTGGGCCGAAATCGGCTGGCTGATGAAGATCATCTTGATGTTGTGTTCGCGCACGTAGGAGGCGATATCATCCATGCGCCCCAGCATGGGTTCGCGCATCTTTTCCGGCCAGCGGTCGTCCGTGCGGTCATCGAAAAAGCCGTGCACGTGCATGAACAGGTTGGCATTGCGCTCGACGGTGGCGGCAAACTTCAGGCTGGCGTCGTTGGCGCCGATGATGACCACCGAGCGCACTTCGCTGTCGCCGTCCGGGCGCAGGCTGAACCTGCGCCCGGCCAGGTGCCCGGCCAGCAGCACGAAGGGCGTGAGGACAAACCAGGCCAGCACCACTTCGGTATCGAAATGATAGGCCAGGCCCGTGGCCGAGCCCAGGAAGGTGAGAATCAGCGCGACGATGGTCCAGCCGACGAGGATATCGCGCGCATACGCCAGCATGCGGCCGCTGCGCCAGGTACGGTAGGGGTCGACATGCTGGTAGACCGTCGATGAAATGAAGACGGCCAGTATCATCAGCACCAGCGTATAGCCGGTGAAGGTCGAACCCGACAACACCGTCATCAGGTACAGCAAGCCCATGATGATGATCGGGTCGAGGACGCGCTGGAAAAACGAAATCAGGGGTATATCATTGACAGTCATGTTGATCTTTAAAACTGTACGCTGCCATTGAAGGAAATGCCCTTGGCCCGGTAGCTGCCGCTATCGATGATGGCGACGCCTTCGCGCCGCTCGTGGAACACGCGCACGCCAAGCTGGATTTTCCGGTGCGGCGCATACGTCGCGCCCAGCGAGGCCGTGCGCGTGGTGTCGCGCCCGTCGCCGGGCAGCACCAGGCCGCTGACGGCCTCGAAATCGCGCCGTTCCTGGCGCAGCTGCGCATCCACGCGCACCTTCGACGTGGCCGTCCAGGTCGCGCCCAGGCTGGCGCCCGTGTTCAGGCTGCTCGTCACCAGCGAATTGTCGACGGAACCGAATTCGCGCCAGACGATGCCCGTGAAATTGACCTTGCCCAACGGCTTCCAGTACACGCTCAGCCGGCCATTCGTGCCGCTGGTATCGCGCCCGGACAGCAAGTTGTTGCGGTGGCGCACCCAGCCACCGAGGAATTCCATCTGCGTGATATCGCTGAAATCCCAGAGGACATTGGCCTTGACCTCGTCCTGGCTATAGCCGTTGCCGTACACACTGGCGTCGAACGCGCCGCGGTTCGGATACTTGCCATTCAGGTGGCGCAGCTGCACGCCGACGCGGCTGTTGCTGCGCGCCAGGTAGTCGACGCCAAATTCCGTCGCGTCTTCCACCCAGTTGGAAAACGCCTGCGACGGCAGGTCATACGAGTAGCGGTCGCGCGACAGGCCGCCGCGCACGCGCCAGCTGGGGTGGAAGCGCCACGCGCCATTCACGTACTCGCGGCGCTGCGTGCGCAGATTGCGCACCGAGCTCTGGAAGTCGCTGAACGGCGTCAGGGTCTGCGAATAACTGGCGCCCACATGGCCTTCCAGGTGGTTGGCGATGTGCCATTCCAGGTCGGCCAGGTAATCCTTGCCATCGTAGTCGAACTGGCTGAAGCGGTTGAAGCTCACCTTCGACCACTTGGCCTGGCCCGTCAGTATCTGGCGGCCGATGGGACGGTTGAACAGGAAGCCCGCCTGCAGCATCCTCGACGTATCCGAACGGGGGCCGGAAAACCCCCGCACATCGTCAGGCAGGCGCATCAGGTTGTCGTCGTACGAATAGGACGTGGCAACGAAAGGCTTGATGGTGTCGCTGATATCGGCCACGGCGGCGCCGCTGGCCAGGGTGCCCAAGAGTAACAGCGCAACCGGCAAACGCGGGCTGACCGTGAAGGCGGCGGCAACGGCTTTTTTACGCAAGGAATTCAACATGGATTTTGTCTTTGAAAGATCACACAGTTGATAGGCAATACTACCAGTAAATCCAGTGCCCACCAGAAATAATCCAGAGGCCCAGCACGCCGTTCGTCACGCCGTGCGCGAGGATGGGCGACCACAAGGACTGGCTACGCATGTACAACAAACTATAGACCGCACCGGCCACCATGCCGGCCAGCCATAAATTATGCTCAAAGCCAAACAGCAACACGCTGATGGCGAAGGCCTTGGCGCTGGCCAGGCGCGGATCGGCCCGCAAAAAGTCCGGCTTGTCGATCCAGCGCAGCAGGAAGGAGCGCCAGAACAGCTCTTCCATCACGGGCACCACCAGCGCCGCGCCGGCGATGCGCAGCACCACCAGGCTCCACTCGATGCGGCCATCGGTGCGGGGGTCGAAACCGTCCGGCTTGCCGATGCTCATCCAGCTGGCGTCGAGATTGATCCACAGCAAAAAAACAACAACACCGCCTGCCAGCGCCCCGAGAATGGCACGCGCGCCCAACGGCGTCCACCGCAATTCCGTGTAACTGCGGCGCCAGTACAACAACAAGCCCAGCACGACGCCGATCTTGACGACATACAGCCAGCGCAAGTCCTGCGCGGCAACGCCCAGGCGGCCGAGCATGTCGGCAATGGCAATGAAGGAGAGATAGGCCAGGAATGGCGCTACCCGGGGCAAGGCGGCGCGGTCAAACATGCTGCCACGCATCGGAGGAGGAGCTGCGCGCCGGACGCGGTGGTCCGGCGCGCATGTTTTTCATGACAAACATGCATCCCCCGATGTAATAAATATAATTATATAATTATATCAAGCAGAACCGTTGCCGTGGCAAATAATCCTGACTTAATTACAACAGGGTATGCAAAAAAGCATCAGCTATTCGCGCGCGCCTCGATCTGCTCCCACTTTTCCAGCGCTTCCAGCAGTTCGCCTTCGATCTCGGCCACGCGCGCATTCAGGCGCTTGCCTTCGGCTGGCGTCTTCTTGTAGAAGTCCGGATGCGACAGTTCGGCGGCCAGCACCGATTGCTCGTCTTCCAGCTTGGCGATCAGTTTCGGCAACTCTTCCAGCTCGCGCTGTTCCTTGTAGCTGAGCTTTTTCTGCTTGGCGGCCGGCGCGGCAGCCTCGACCTTCACGGCCGGCTTGCTGGCTGGCGCCGTGGCGATCGGCAAGGTGCGCACGCGCTCCCAGTCCGTGTAGCCGCCGACGAATTCGCGCCACTTGCCCTCGCCTTCGGCGACGATCACCTGCGTGACCACGTTGTCGAGGAAGGTACGGTCATGGCTGACGAGGAAGACGGTGCCTGTGTATTCTTCCAGCAACTCTTCCAGCAATTCCAGGGTATCGATATCCAGGTCATTGGTCGGTTCATCGAGCACCAGCACGTTGGCCGGCTTGGCGAACAGACGCGCCAGCAGCAAACGGTTGCGCTCGCCGCCGGACAGCGACTTGACGGGCGAACGGGCGCGTTCCGGCGCGAACAGGAAGTCGTTCAGGTACGTCATCACGTGGCGGCGCTGGCCGTTGATCTCGACCCAGTCGCTGCCCGGCGCGATGGTTTCCATCAGGTTCGCCTCTTCGTTCAGCTGCGTGCGCATCTGGTCGAAATACGCCACTTGCAGCTTGGTACCCAGGCGGATGGTGCCCGTGTCCGACTGCTCTTCGCCGAGGATCATCTTCAGCAGGGTGGTCTTGCCGGCGCCGTTGGCGCCGATCAGGCCGACCTTGTCGCCGCGCAAGATGGTGGCGCTGAAATCCTTGACAATGACCTTGTCGCCGTAAATCTTGGAGACGTTTTCCAGGTCCGCCACGATCTTGCCCGAGCGTTCGCCGGCCGAGACGTCCAGCTTGACTTGTCCCTGCTGTTCACGGCGCGCATTGCGCGTCAGGCGCAGCGCTTCCAGGCGGCGCACGCGGCCTTCGTCGCGCACGCGGCGGGCCTTGACGCCCTTGCGTATCCACACTTCTTCCTGCGCCAGGAACTTGTCGAACTTGGCGTTTTCCACTTCTTCGATTTCCAGCTGCTCCGCCTTGCGCACTTGATACGCCGTGAAGTTGCCCGGATACGACAGCAAACGGCCGCGGTCGAGCTCGATGATGCGCGTGGCAACGTTGTCGAGGAAGGAGCGGTCATGGGTAATGAACAGCACGCTGCCCTTGAAGTCGCGCAACAAGCCTTCCAGCCACAGGATGGAACTGAAGTCCAGATGGTTGGTGGGCTCATCGAGCAGCAGCACGTCGGGCGCCGACACCAGCGCGCGCGCCAGGGCCACGCGCTTCTGCATCCCGCCGGACAGGGTTTTCATGGCCATGTCGCCCGTCAGGTTCAGACGGTCGAGCACGGTTTCCACCTTGTTCGGCAAGCTCCACGCATCGGCCGCATCGAGTTTGACCTGGATGTCGTGCATGCGTTCCATCAGTTCGTCGTCATTGCCCTGGCCAAACTGGCCCGTCAACGCATCGTATTCCTTCAGCCACGCCTGCGATTCGCCCATGCCGGACGCGACGGCGTCGAACACGGACATTTCCGGGTCGAATTGCGGTTCCTGCTCCACATACGCGATCTTGATGCCTTGTTGCATTACCAACAAGCCGTCATCGAGCTTGAACTTGCCCGAAATAACCTTCAACAGCGACGATTTACCCGTGCCGTTGCGGCCGATCAAGCCGACCCGCTCCGAGGTTTCCAGTGAAAATTCCGCGTGATCGAGCAGCGCGACGTGACCGAACGCAAGTTGCGCCGATGAAAGAGAAATGACAGCCATAATGAGTAAGAGTGCTCGGGCGCCGTCTCGCGCACACCGCGTGGTGTGCAAAACAGCCGCCGATTGGATGAATGAAGCACGCATTGTACCGATAACTCGGACTTCAATCGCCATCGACCAGTAATTACCGCCTGGATGATCACAGGCTGCCGACGCGCGTTGCGTGGAAACGTGGTGTCGCCAGCAGGAATCGAACCTGCATTTAAGTCTTAGGAGGACCTTGTACTATCCATTGTACGATGGCGACACGCGCAGCGGCATTATACAGGCTAGTTCCGGCCATTGACAGTCCGGCAGCGCGTGCGTGGAGCCGGAGCCTCAGTGTCCTGCCACCTGGCGCAATGGCGCCGGCAACGCAGGCGATGCCGAAGGCAACAAGGGCAGGATTTGCTGCGCCGCCAGATCGTGCGCCACCGGGTTCCAGTGGCCGTCCATCGGCAGGAAATCCATGCGCTCGCGCTGTTGCGCCCAATGGCGCGCGAATACCGGCTGCATGTCCACCACCTGATGGCCGTGTCGCAGGGCCGTCTGGATGAAAAATGCGCGATCGCCCGCTTTCCAGTTGGGTACCGCCTTCTGCGGCGCGTACAGCATGTTCCGGTCCGCATCGACCAGGAAGATAAAGCGCGTATCGCCAGCGCCGCCCAGCGCGCGCAATTGCGTCATGTAGTACTCGAGCGCGGCGGCGCGGCGTGCATCAGGTGCGCTGGCGGCCGGCGCCTGCGCCGCGGCAGGAGGACTGCGGCGCAATTGGCTCATCAACCAGTCAGGAAATTTCAAGTTGTAATAGATATAACGGGCCAGGGCCGAATAGGCGACCAGCCGCTTGGCCTTGGACTCGACATAGGGAACATGCACCAGCCTGATATCGTTCCCTTCGCTGACAAACATGCTGTGACCCCGCTGCGCCGGCGCCAGGATGTCCTGCATGTCCATCGGCTCGACAAACATCACCACCGTGCGCGGATGCAATTGCGCACGCGTATGACGGAACACTTCCAGCGCGTCGGCAAAGCCGTTGCCCGAGGCAGAGGCGGCATACACGCCGCCGCCCAGGGCTTGACTCAGCCGGCCTTGCAGGGTTTCCGGGTATTCCAGCATCAGGCTTTCGATAAAGCTGTCGCCGATGACAAGCACGGCCGCGCCATCCTTGAAATCGGGGGAGTTGGTAAAGCCCTGCCGATTCGTGCGGCCATGCCGGGCATTCGCCAGGGCCCAGCCATGCGAATACACGTAGTCCTGCTGCGGCAGATAACGGGCATACGGGCGCTGCTCGCTGCTCTGCTCCATGCGCAATCCGGACACCACCGGCATGCATTGCAGGAACGCTTCCAACGCCAGTGCCGTGACCAGCACACCCAGGCCTATCGCAAATATGGAGCGCATATGATTTGTCAGAAATTAAAATACAAGAATTCAGAAACGCCACGCGTCTCGCTAATTGCCAGCAAGACCAGGCAAAGCATCAACATGGCCCCCAGCAAGACGCTGCCCCGGCCACTGTCCAGGCGCTGCTCCGTCGACAGGCGCAAGCCTCGCCCCAGCAGCTCATACACATTCGGCAGGAAGAAAACGATGGCGGCGCAGACGCCCAGCCACCACAGGCAGGAACTCAGCTGCATGATGCGGTTCACGCCCAGCATGCTTTCCTGCATGGCGGGCGTCAGCGTGCCGCCGCCCATGGCTTGCAGCACGTCCAGCGCCACCTCGAGGGAACTGGCGCGAAAAAACACCCAGGCCAGCACCACGGCAAAAAAAGTCGCCAGTGCGCCGCCGGCCCGTATCGCCAGGTTGCTGCGCTGGCCCAGCAGATGACGCAAGGCATGGTTGACGATCAGATAAGCGCCGTGCAAGCAGCCCCAGACCACAAAGGTCCAGTTGGCGCCGTGCCACAGTCCGCCCAGCAGCATCGTGATCAGGAGGTTGCGGTAACGCAAGAATCCGCCCTTGCGGTTCCCGCCCAGGGGGATATACAGATAATCGCGCAGGAAATTGGACAGCGTGATGTGCCAGCGGCGCCAGAAATCGATGATGGAGGTCGCCTTGTATGGCGAGAGAAAGTTAATCGGCAAGATAATGCCGAACATATAGGACAAGCCATACGCCATGTCGCAGTAGGCCGAAAAGTCGAAATACAGCTGGAACGTATAGGCCAGCGCACCGGCCCATGCCTCCAGCATGCTCAAATGGGCGTGATGGAGGTCGAAGACGGGTGCGACGTAGCGCGCGATGCCATCGGCCAAAATGACTTTCTTGAACAGGCCAATCGTGAAGAATGCAAGGCCGACGATCAGGCGCCCGCGGCTGAAGACATGCGATTCGGCCTGCACGAACTGCGGCATCATCTCCTTGTGATGCAGAATCGGACCGGCGATCAGGTGCGGAAAGTAGGTGACGAACAAACCATAGCTTTCCGGCTGGTAATCCTTGACCTTGCCGGCGTGGCAATCGACCAGGTAGGCGATTTGCGTAAAGGTGAAAAACGAGATGCCGATCGGCAGGGTAATCCCCAGCGGCTGGAATGTCGCCCCCGTCAGGGTGGCAATATTGCTGATAAAAAAATCAAAATACTTGAAAAACACCAGCAGCGACAAATTAAAGGCGAGTCCGAGCCACAGCCAGTGCTTTGCCTCGCGCTTGCGGCCCGTCTCTTGACGTTTCGAGACGACTCGGCCAATGCTGAAGTTACAGCAGATTGACAGCAGCAGCAGCGGCAGGTAGGCGACATCCCAGTAACTATAGAATGCAAGCGAGGCCAGCAACAGGAAAATTATGGATAGCCGCAGCGAGTATTTTGACAGGAGAAAGTATCCCAGCAACGCCAACGGCAAGAACACCAGAAAGAACGGAAATGAATTAAATAACACGGTGCAATTCCATAAAGTTGCTTATACGTAACGCGTTGGCAGCCAGCAATGGCAAGTTTATGCTTTTAACGCTGAGTTTTGTTTATTATTATTCTGAACATGGTGACGAGACGAACTCTTGCCCGCACAATGTGCGGGCATGCGCCGGACAGTCACGATCAGGCGCGCCGTCGCCGGCAGCCATTCCTGTGTACCATTTCCCGCCACGCTGCCGAACCCGTACCAGCGTCCTGCCTTATTTGATACCCATGGTGGCAAACGGCGGCACGCTGAATTTCCTGCGCCGCGCGACGCCTGCACCAACCAGCAACAAGCCGGCCAGCATGAGTTGCAACATCGCGGGCTCGGGCACGGCGCTGACGCTAAATACTTGCATGGCGCCAAACGTGACGTTCGGATAGGAGCCATACGGCGCGCCATCGAGCAAGCTTGCGCCAAAGATGCCATTGACCGGGTCGATGTACGAATAGCGCGAAGAAATGCCATTGGTGCTCAGGTCCGCCGACATGCCCAGATCGGCGCCGATGCCGAACGTGGGGCCGGCGTCGATATCATTGAAGGTTTGATACGCCCCCACCGAGTCCAGCGCATAGGTTTTCGGCGTCTGCCGGAAATACTGGCCCGACGTCAGGTTGAAGATGAAGGCCGTGCGGTCGCGGTCTTCCGGCGTCATGTTGTAGGTACCCGACGAATTCCAGCTTTGCGGGTTGTAGCCGCCCACCAGCCAGGTCTGGCCGGCGGCGTTGCTCGCCTGCATCACGGAAAACGTGCGTCCCTTGCCGTCGGCGGCCAGGTGGAAGTCGCGCGAGGTGTCGCCTGCCGACTTCGTGTAGATGGCCGTCAGCGCCAGCGGCCCTTCACCCAGCCAGGCGGACAGCTGCGCTTCCTGCGCGCCGTTGAGCAAGGATTGCGCCGAGGCGGCAGGAACGCTGCCGATGCACAGCAAGGCACCGGCGAGCAAGGTGACGGGCCGCACCGCCTTGATTTTCAGCATGATTTGTTGTTGCATCGCTCCCCCTGTATATATGCCGCGAATTTTCGGCATATCAATATAGCACAGGGTGATATATTAATTGCATTAATTTATTTCAATTGAAATGCAGTTAAGGCAATAGTTTATTGCAGCCATCATGGCGGCAGCACCGCCGTCACCTCGATTTCCACCCTGGCACGATCCTCGATCAGGCCGGCCACCTGCACGGCCGTCATGGCTGGAAAGTGCTTGCCGATCAGCTCCCGGTACGCCACGCCGATTTGCGGATACGCCGCCACATACTCCTTCTTGTCGAGCACATACCAGTTCATGCGCACGATGTGCTCGGGCAAGGCGCCCGCCTCCGCCAGCACGGCGACGATATTCTGCAAAGCCTGGCGCACCTGCCCCGCAAAATCGTCCGTATGGAACTGGCCCTGCGCATCCCAGCCTATCATGCCGCTGACGTACACCGTGCGTCCGCTGGCGGCCACGCCGTTCGCATAGCCGCGCGGCCTGGCCCATCCCGGTGGTTGCAGCACTTGCATTGCGTTCTCCTGGTTATTCATACATGTCCCGCCTCGCGCAGCAGTTCGCGCGCGATGATCAATTGCTGTACTTCGCTGGCGCCCTCGTAGATGCGCAAGGCGCGGATTTCGCGGTACAGGCGCTCGACCGGGTGGTCGCTGACCACGCCCATGCCGCCGAACAGCTGCACGGCCGCGTCGATCACCTGCTGCGCCGTTTCCGTGGCCGTCAGCTTGGCCATGGCCGCTTCCTTCGTCACCTTGCGGCCCTGGTCGCGCTGCCAGGCGGCGCGGTAAGTCAGCAAGGCAGCCGCGTCGATGCCGGTGGCCATCTGCGCTAATTTTGCCTGCGTCAGCTGAAAGTCCGCCAGGGTCTGGCCGAACATCTGGCGCTTTGTCGCGTGGCGCAGCGCCTCGTCAAAGGCGCGCCGCGCAAAGCCCAGCGCGGCGGCGGCCACCGAGGTGCGGAACACGTCCAGCGTGGCCATCGCCACCTTGAAACCCTGTCCCGCCTCGCCCAGGCGCTGCGTGGCGGGCACGCGGCAGGCATTGAAACGCAGGCGCGCCAGCGGGTGCGGCGCGATCACCGCGATGCGCTCGGCGATTTCCAGGCCGGGATTGTCCGCGTCGACGATGAAGGCGCTGATGCCGCGCGCGCCCGGCGCCTCGCCCGTGCGGGCGAACACCACGTAAAAATCGGCGATGCCGCCGTTCGAGATCCACGTCTTTTCGCCATCGAGCACATACTCGTCGCCATCGCGGCGCGCCGCGCACGCCATGGCCGCCACGTCGGAGCCAGCCTGCGGCTCGGACAGGGCAAAGGCGGCGATGCGCTTGCCGCTGGCCACGTCCGGCAAATAGCGCGCCTTGTTGTCGGCGCTGCCGAACAGGCCGATGGCGCCGGAACCGAGTCCCTGCATGGCGAAGGCGAAATCGGCCAGGCCGTCGTGGCGCGCCAGGGTTTCGCGCATCAGGCAAATGGCGCGCGTGTCGATCTTGCCATCGGTGCCCGTGGCGTATGTCAGCCAGCCGCCCTGCCCCAGTTGCGCCACCAGCGCGCGGCAGGCGGCATCGACATCGGCGCCATGTGCTTCCTGCAGGTGCTGCGAAGCCCAGGCATCGAGCTCGGACTCAAGCTCCGCATGGCGCGCCTCGAAAAACGGCCAGTCCAGGTAAGTCGTGTCGCGTGTGCCACTCATGTCAGTCGCCCTCGAATTGCGGTTTTTCTTTCGCCACGAAGGCGTGATAGGCGCGGTGGAAATCGTTGGTGGCCATGCAAATGGCCTGCGCCTGCGCTTCCGCCTCGATGGCTTCATCGACGCCCATGTTCCACTCCTGCTGCAGCATTTTTTTCGTCATGCCGTGCGCGAAGGTGGGGCCGCCGGCCAGACCGGCGGCGAACAGCTGCGCCGCCTCGGCCAGCTCCCCGGGTTCGACCAGGCGGTTGAGCCAACCCCAGCGCTCGGCCTCGCTTCCAGGCAGGGAGCGCCCCGTGTACAGCAATTCTGCGGCGCGGCCCTGACCGATCACGCGCGGCAGCAAGGCGCAGGCGCCCATGTCGCAGCCGGCCAGGCCCACGCGGGTAAACAAAAAGGCCGTCTTGCTGCGCGCCGTGCCGATGCGGATATCGGAGGCCAGCGCCAGCATGGCGCCAGCGCCCGCGCAAATGCCGTCGATGGCGGCGACGATGGGTTGCGGACAGGCGCGCATGGCTTTCACCACGTCGCCCGTCATGCGGGTAAACGCCAGCAGGCCGGGCATGTCGAGCTGCGTCAGGGGGCCGATGATGTCGTGCACGTCGCCGCCCGAACAGAAATTGTCGCCGCTGCCCGTGATGACCACGGCCTTCACATCGTCCGCATGCGCCAGCGCGCGGAACAGCTCGCGCAGCTCCGCATACGAATCGAAGGTGAGCGGATTCTTGCGCTCGGGCCGGTGCAAGGTCAATGTGGCGACGCCTGCGTCGACGGAAAACAGGAAATGCCGCGCGGCGTAGCCGGCCAGGCTGGCGCGGTTGCTTGGCAGGTCTTGCGGCTGGCCGGGTAGATGGCGCATGCTCAGTCCTTTAGGGGGTGTTATTCAACTGCTGCTTCATGTGCGACAGCAGGTCGATCAATCGGGTTTTGTCGTCCGGCGTCACGCCGTGCAGCAGTTCGGCGATCCAGCCTTCGTGCACGCGCGCCATTTCGTCGAACGCGCGCCGGCCCGCCGGCGTCAGCTTGACGCTGTACGAGCGGCGGTCCTTCGGATCGACCACGCGCGCCACCAGTTTTTCCTGCTCCAGCTGGTCGGTGATGCCCGTGATATTGCCGCCAGTGACCATCATGCGTTTGGACAGTTCGCCCATGCGTAAACCTTCGGGAAAGCGTTCCAGCTGCGCCATCAAGTCGAAGCGGGGCAAGGTGATGCCGAAGGTGGCGCGCAGGCGCGTGCGCACCTCGTTTTCAATCTTGACCGTGCACGAGAGCATGCGCAGCCACAGCTTGAGCGACTGGTGGTGGTCCTGCGTCAACCGGCTGGCCAGATCCAGCACGGGTTCTTCCGGTACGTTCTCGGTTTCTTTATCCATGATCTTCATTCCGTTACATGACTTCACCGCCGGCGACGGCGATCGATTGTCCATTCATGGCGGCCGACGCGGGCAGGCATAGCCACGCCACCGCATCGGCCACTTCGCGCGGCTGCACCAGCCGCTGCTGCGGATTGCAGGCCGCCAGTTCCGCGCGCGCCGCATCTTCGCCGCGCCCCGTCTTGCGCACGATATTCTGCACGGCCTGGGCCACCATGTCCGTTTCCGTGTAGCCGGGGCAGACGGCGTTGACGGTGACGCCGCGCGGCGCCACCTCCAGCGCCAGCGCGCGCGTCAGGCCGATCACGCCATGCTTGGCGGCGACATAGGCGCTGACGTAGCGGTAGCCTTTCAAGCCCGCCGTCGATGCCACGTTGACGATGCGTCCCCAGCCCGCTTCCAGCATGCCCGGCATGGCCGCCTGGCAGCAGTGGAACACGCCCGTCAGGTTCACGGCCAGCATCTGCTGCCAGATGGCGGCATCCGTCTTGCCGAAAGGCGCAGCATGCGCCTGGCCCGCGTTGTTGATCAATATATCGATGCGGCCGAAATGCGCGGCGGCCTGCGCGAAGCCCGCCTGCACGGACGCTTCCACGGCCACATCGAGCACGCAGATGGCCACCCTGCCCGCATGGCCCTCTTCTTCCAGCTGCATGCGCGCACGCGCCAGCCGCGCGCCGTCGCGCCCGGCCAGGGTGACGCGGGCGCCCGCATCGAGCAAGGCGCGCGCGCAAGCGAGCCCGATGCCGCTGCCGGCGCCCGTCACCAGCGCGTGCCTGTCGATTATCGCTTGCGTCTTCATGTCATCCTTCCAGCAGCCGCGCGGCCACCTGTTGCGGGGTGAGACCCGTATTGGCGGCCGCCAGCTGGCGCTCGCGCTGCAGATTGCGTTCCAGCTGCTGCTGGCCCGGCCGGTACTGTTTCGGCCAGGCAGCTCCGGCGCCGCTGTAGCCGATGCGCGCCGTCTCCGTCAGGGTCCAGGCCGGGTTGGCCAGGTGCGGCCGGCCCACGGCGCACAGGTCGGCGCGCCCGGCGGCAATGATGCTGTTGGCGTGGTCGGCTTCAAAAATCGAGCCGACGGCCATACTGGCGATGCCCGCCTCGTTGCGCACGCGGTCAGCGAACGGTGCCTGGAACATGCGCCCGTAGACTGGCTGTTCGAGCTTGCTGACCTGACCCGAGGAGCAGTCGATCAGGTCGGCGCCCGCCTGCTTGAACAGGCGCGCGATGACGACGGCATCGTCAGGCGTGATGCCGCCATCGACCCAGTCGTGGGCCGAGATGCGCACGCTCATGGGTTTATCCTGCGGCCAGGCGGCGCGCATGGCGCGGAACACGCGCAGCGGATAGCGGCAGCGGTTTTCCAGGCTTCCGCCATATTCGTCCGTGCGGCGGTTGGTCAGCGGCGAGATAAAACTCGACAGCAGATAGCCGTGCGCGCAATGCAGCTCCAGCCAGTCGAAACCGGCGACGGCTGCCGCCAGGGTGGCGCGCACGAAATCCTGCTCGATGCGCGCCAGGTCGCTTTCCGTGGCCGCGCGCGCCACCTGCGACACGCCAGCCAGGTATTGCTGCTCCGAGGCCGAGATCAGCGGCCAGTTACCCTCTTTCAAGGGCAGGTCGATGCCATCCCACATGGGCCGCGTCGAGCCTTTCGCCCCCGCGTGGCCCAGCTGCAGGGCGATCTTCGCATCGCTGTTTGCATGCACGACATCGACGATGCGGCGCCAGGCCTGCGTGTGCGCTTCGCTGTACATGCCCGGGCAGGCGGGCGTGATGCGCGCATCGGCCGACACGCACGTCATCTCGGCAAACACGAGGCCCGCGCCGCCCATGGCGCGCGCACCCAGATGCATCAGATGGTAGTCACCCGCCACGCCATCGACGGCGCTATACTGCGCCATCGGCGAGACGGCGATGCGGTTTTTCAGCAGCACGCTGCGCAAGCGGAAGGGCGTGAGCATGGGCGGCAAGGCCTCGTCCAGCATCGCCACGCCAGCCTGCTCGCCCGCGCGCCGCGCCAGCCATCGCTCGTAATCGGCCACGTAGGCAGGGTCGCGCAGGCGCAGGTTTTCATGCGAGATGCGCTGGCTGCGCGTGAGCATGGAATAGGCGAACTGCGGCGCTTCCATGGCGCTGTAGCGTTCAACGTTTTCAAACCACTCCATGGAATTGCGCGCCGCGCTCTGGATTTTCAGCACCTCGATGGCGCGCATCTGCTGGTAGGCGGCCAGCGCCGCATCCGTACCGGCAGCGCTATCGGCATGCTGGCCGAAGCAGCGCGCCAGCTCGATCGCGTCTTCCAGCGCCAGCTTGGTGCCCGAGCCTATGGAGTAATGCGCCGTGTGGGCCGCGTCGCCCATCAACACGACGGGTACGCCATCCTGGCAGTGCACCCATTGGCGGCAGACGATGCGGGGGAAGGTGATCCACTGCGCCGAGCCACGCAGGTGCGGCGAATTGCTCAGTAAGCCGTGACCATCGAGTTCCTCGGCGAACAGGGCTTCGCAAAAGGCGATGCCCTCTTCCTGGCTCATGGCATCGAGGCCCGCCGCGCGCCACACGTGTTCGGGCGTTTCTACGATGAAGGTCGAGGTGTCGCCGTCATACTGGTAGATATGCGCCTGGAACCAGCCGTGCGGCGTCTGGCGGAAGGCAAACGTGAACGCCTCGAATTTCTTGCGCGTGCCCAGCCAGACGAAGCGGCAATGGCGCTGGTCGATCTCGGGCTGGTAGCTGGCCGCATAGCGCGTGCGGATGCGGCTGTTCAAGCCGTCGCTGGCGATCACCAGATCGGCGCCGTACTGGCGCGCGATAACCTGGTCGTCCTGCACCTCCGTCTCGAATACCAGATGCACACCGAGTTCCTCGCAGCGCGCCTGCAGGATGTTGAGCAGGCGCTTGCGGCCGATGCCGCAAAAGCCATGGCCCCCGGAGCGCACGGTCTCGCCCTTGAAGTGGATCTCGATATCGTCCCAGTGGTTGAACGCCTGCAGGATGGCGCGCGCCGTCGGCTCGTCCGCGTTGGCCAGGTTGCCCAGGGTCTGGTCGGAAAACACGACGCCCCAGCCAAACGTGTCATACGGGCGGTTGCGCTCGATGACGGTGATGCGGTGCGCGGGGTCCTGCTTTTTCATGAGCAGGCTGAAATACAGGCCGGCGGGGCCGCCGCCGATGCAGACAATATTCATGGAGTGTCCGTGCGAAGTTTGAAGCGCTGCAGCTTGCCCGTTTCCGTGCGCGGCAGGGAAGGCAGGAAATGGATGGCGCGCGGGTATTTATACGGGGCGATCTGCTGGCGCACGAAGTCCTGCAGTTCGGCCGCAAGCAGGTCGCTGGCCTGGCAGCCCTCCTTGAGCACCACGTGCGCCTCGACGATCTGGCCACGCTCGGCATCGGCGCGCCCGACCACGCCGCATTCGGCCACGGCCGGGTGGCGCAGCAGCGCCTCTTCCACTTCCGGGCCGGCGATGTTGTAGCCGGCCGAGACGATCATGTCGTCGCTGCGCGAGCGGTAATAGAAATAGCCGTCGGCATCCATCTCGAAGGTGTCGCCCGTCAGGTTCCAGCCATTCTGCACATACTCGCGCTGGCGCGGGTCGGACAGGTAGCGGCAACCGGTAGGGCCTTTCACGGCCAGGCGGCCCGTCACGCCGGGCGGCTGCGGCACGCCGGCGTCATCGACGATGCATGCCTGGTAGCCGGGGATGGCCTTGCCGATGGCGCCGCGGCGGATGCCCTCGCCCGTGGCGGAAATGAAGATGTGCAGCATCTCGGTGGCGCCGATGCCGTCCGTCATGGCCAGGCCCGTCGCCGCCTGCCAGGCGTCGCGCGTGGCCAGCGGCAGCGCTTCGCCGGCCGAGACGGACAGGCGCAGGCTGCGCAAGTCGTGGCTGGCCGCCAGGGGCGCCATCTGGCGGTAAAAGGTGGGCGCCGTGAAGCAGATGGTGGCGTGATAGGCCTCGATGGCGCGCAGCAGGCCGTCGGGCGTGAGTTTTTCCAGCAGCACGGCGCAAGCGCCAAAGCGCAGGGGGAACAGCAGCAAGCCACCGAGGCCGAAGGTGAACGCCAGCGGCGGCGTGCCGATGAAGATATCGTCGGCGCGCACCTGCAGCATGGAGCGGGGAAAGCAGTCGCAGATGGCCAGCAGGTCGCGGTGCATGTGCATGGTGCCTTTGGGGACGCCCGTCGTGCCCGAGGTAAAGCTGATCAGGCAGACGTCGTCGGCCGCCGTATCGCATGCGGCAAATGGCGCATCGTGGGCCGCCATGCGCTGTTCCAGTTCGGCGCCCCCGGCGCCAAAGCACAGCATGGCGGGCAAGCCGGGCACGCCATCGAGTTCCGCGCGCAAGCCTTGCGCGCACAGCACGGCGTTCACTTCCGCCTTGGCCAGGATGGTGGACAGCTCACACGCGCGCAGCAGCGGCATGGTGGGCACGGCGATGCAGCCCGCTTTCAGCACGGCCAGCAGGCAGGCGGCCATCATGGGCGTATTCGCGCCGCGCAGCAGCACGCGGTTGCCGGGGATCAGGCGCAGGTCGCTGCGCAGCACGTGGGCGATGCGGTCGACCTGCCGCGCCAGCTGTGCATAGGTCCAGCGCTGGCCGTCGGCAAGGATGGCGGTGCGCCCGCCGCCGCCATTGGCCACGACGGCATCGAGCAGCGCGGCGACGCAATTGAGGCGCGCCGGATACTGCAGCTCGGGCAAGTCAAGGCACAGTTGCGGCCAGAGTGCGCGCGGCGGCAAATGCGCGCGCGCAAAGTCGTCCTGGGGAGATGCGGTGGTAGGCGAAGGGTCGCTGCTCATGCTCATCCTGGCTGGTAGCGGGCGCGTGCACAAGGCCCGGAAGCAGATACTTTAAACCTAAAGTATTTCCCCGGCAAGCGAAAAACGGCAGATTCAGTCGATCCCGTCCTGTTGCCGCAGCAGGCGCGCCTGCTGCGCCACGCTGCGCGCCAGGGCGGCCAGCGCCGTCTGCATCTGGTCGCCATCGAGCACCGAGGCCTGCAGCAGGGCCATCATCCCGGCTTCCGCGCCATGCAAACCCAGGGTGCGGCAACCGAGGTGCAGCCGTTCGAGCTGCTGGCGCGCCTGGGCCGGTTCGCCGCGCGCCAGCAAGGCGTCGACCTGTTCGCTGGCGGCGACTATCTGTCCCTGGAAGCCCGTCAGATACGCCAGCAGGCGTTCGCTGTCGATGCCCAGCCGCTGCAAGGTGTCGCGCGGCGCCTCGGCCGGCAAGGCCGAGACGTCGAAGCAGGCGTCGATATGCTGGCGCACCTGCTCCGGCTGGAAAGGCTTGACGATGTAGCCGGCGGCGCCGGCCTGCACGGCGTCGCGCACCGTGTCCTGGTCATTGGCCGACGACACGAGCACCAGCGGCATGGCATCGAGCGCGCTGTCGGAGCGAATTTTCTGCAGCAGCTCCATGCCGGACAGGCGCGGCATGCGCAGGTCGCAGAAGCACAGCGACGGGCGCAAGCCGCCTTCGAGCTGTTCCCACGCCGCCGCGCCATCTTCGGCTTCCACGATATCGTGCACGCCGCAGCTGTCGATCAGATGCATCAATACCATGCGCGACACGACATCATCGTCAACCACCAGTACTTTCATTGCGTTCTCCATTGGCGGCAGCGTCTCGGTGCCTGGCCGTATTCTACCCAGTTTCGCCGCGCGCTCCATGGCCGGCATTGCCTATTTTACATTTCCTTGTCCAAAACGGCTATTTGCGCCAACAGTGCGCGCAATTGCGGCAAATGCAGGGCCACCTGCGTCCAGCGCCCGCCGTCCGCCGCTTCCTCCATTTCCGTGCACAGCATGTGCAGCTGTGTTTCATCGAGATAGGCGGCGCTGCCCTTCAAACCGTGCAGCAGGCGCCCGGCGTTGTCCTTGTCCTGCGCCGCCAGGGCGTCGTCGAGTTCACGCAAACGCCCTTCCAGGTCGGCGACGAAGGCGACGCGGATGCGCCGTTGCAGTTCGCCGCTGCGGATGGACTGGGAAGGCGCCGCGACGGGAACTGCCGGCGCGATGCCGAACAGGGCGTCGAGTTCGGCCTGTCCCCGCGCCGTGCCGCGCGGCGCGTTCGACGGCATGCGCGGCAACATGAAACCGCGCTGCAGCTGGCGCTCGATGGCGCGCGCCAGCAAGCCATGCAGCACCGCCTCGTCGACGGGTTTGCTGAGGAAATCATCCATGCCGACGCCAAGATAGCGGCTGCGGTCTTCTTCGCTGGCGTTCGCCGTCAGGGCCACGATCATCAATTCCTGGTCGCGCACGGGCTGGTCCGGCCAGCCGCCCACGCGGATCAGGCGCGTCGCCGTGGCGCCGTCCATCTCCGGCATGCGCCCGTCCATCAGGATCAGGTCATAGCGCGTATGCACGCAGGCCGCCACCGCCAGCACGCCGTTGGCGACCACGTCGACCCGGTGCCCCAGCTCTTCGAGCATGACGCGAATGATGATCTGGTTGGTGGGGAAGTCTTCCGCGCACAGCACGCGCAACTGGTGGCTGTGCGGCGCCAGCGCCACCTGCGGCACCAGCGGCGGCGCCACGCCATCGGCCAGCGGCAAGGTGAAGGCAAAGGTACTGCCCTGCCCCGGCGTGCTGGCCACCTCGATCTGGCCATCCATCAGTTCGACCAGCTGGCGGCAGATCGCCAGGCCCAGTCCCGTGCCGCCGTAGCGCCGCGTGGTGCTGGCGTCGGCCTGCTCGAATTTCTGGAACAGCCGCGCCATGGCCTCGGCATCGATGCCGATGCCGCTGTCGCTGACGGTAAAGCGGATCAGGTTAACCTTGCGTCCGCCGCTGCCGCTGGCCACGCCGGCCCGTTCGACGCTCAGGCTGACCCCACCGCGCTGGGTGAACTTAAACGCATTGCCGACCAGGTTGACCAGCACCTGGCGCAAGCGGGTCGGGTCGCCCACCACGAAGGGCGGCAGGTCGGGCGCGAAATCGATGGCGAAACCGATGCTGCGCGCGGCAGCCTGCTCCTCGAACAGGGTGACGACCGTCTCGATCGCCGCGCCGAGCGCGAAGTCGATGTTTTCGATACTCAGCTTGCCCGCCTCGATCTTGGAAAAATCGAGCAAGTCATTGATGATCACCAGCAGCGACTGGGCGTTGGCCTGGCCGCGCAGGATCTGCTCGCGCGTGGCGTCGTGCAGCTGCTCGTCGCGCAGGGCAAAGCCCAGCATGCCGATCACGCCGGCCAGGGGCGTGCGCATCTCGTGGCTCATGTTGGCCAGGAATTCCGACTTCTGGCGCGTCGCATCCTCGGCCTTGCGCTTGGCCTGGCGCAGGCTTTCCTCGTTTTTCGTCAGGCTGCTGTTGACTTGCGCCAGTTTTTCCGACTGGGCCAGCACTTCGATTTCCTTGCTCTGCAACTCCGCCGTGCGTTCGCTGACCTGCTTTTCCAGTTCATTCTGCTGATGCCGCAGCGCGCGCACGCGCTGGCGGTACGCGCCATAGATGGCGCCCAGCAGCAGCGCCGCCATCAGGGTGCGGAACCACCAGGTTTTCCAGAACGGCGGCAGGATCGTGATGGCCAGGGTGGCGCCGCTCTCGTTCCACACGCCGTCCTTGTTGGCCGCCTTGACGCGAAACACGTAGTTGCCGGCATCGAGGTTGGTATAGGTGGCAAAGCGCCGCCCCGCATCCGTCATGACCCAGTCCTGGTCGAAGCCTTCGAGCCGGTAGGCGAACATGTTGCGCTGGGGCGCGGCGAAATGCAGGGCCGCGAATTCCAGCGAAAAGACGCTTTCGCGGCTGGTCAGCACCAGGTTGCGCGTGTGGTCGATCGCCGCCTTGAGCACGTGCGCGAACTCACCGCGGCCGATGGCCACCGGCTTGTTGAATATCTGCAGCTCCGTGATGGCCACCAGCGGCGGCACGCGGTTGTCGTGGATATCCTGCGGCACAAACGCCGTCATGCCGTTGAAGCCGCCGAAATACATGGTGCCATCGGCCGCGCGCAGGGCCGCGCCATCGAAGTACGAGCCTTCCACGGTGCCATCGGCGCTGTCGTAATTGCGGAACAGGCCGCTGCGCATGTCGAGCCGCGTGATGCCGCTGTTCGTGCTCAGCCACAGCTGCTCGTTGTCGTCGCCGAGGATGCTGGCGACGGCGTCGTCGGCCATGCCATCCTTGCGCACGAAGCGGCGGAAGCGGATCTCGCCCTTGGCGTCGACGTCCATGCGGTTCAAGCCATTGGCCGTGCCCACCCACAGCACGCCGCGCTTGTCTTCGTGCAGGTAATGCACCTCGTCGTGGCTCAGGCTATGCGGGTTTTGCGGATCGTGGCGGAAATGGCGGAAGTGGCCGCTGGCGCGGTCCAGCAAGTCCAGGCCGTGGAAGGAACCTATCCACAAGCGCCCCTTGCCGTCTTCCAGCACGGGCCGCACCATGTTGTCGGACAGGCTGTTCGGGTTGGCCGGGTCGTGGCGGTAGGTGGTAAAGCGGCGGCTGACGGGGTCGAAGCGGTGCACGCCGCCCCGCGTCGAGACCCACAGCATGCCGCTGCGGTCGCTCACGATATTGCGGATCGTGTCGCTGTTCGGGTCGCCGGCGGCAAAGCGCATGGTAAAAAAACGCCCGAGGGCCGGATCGAAGCGGTGCAAGCCCGTCGAACCGCCCACCCACAGCACGCCGTCCGGCGCCTTGTACAGGGTCGTGACCTGCTCGTCGCGCGACATGCCGGGTGAGCTGCGCAAGTCGAACAGCCGCGAGCTGCCGTCGCGCGTGTCGTACAGTTTCAGGCCGCCCTTGGTGGCCAGCCACAGCTTGCCATCGCCCGCATCGGCCACGGCGCGCACTTTTTTGTCCGCCAGCGCGCCCACGTCGCCGGGCGCGCGCGCCATGCGCGAAAAGCCGCCACTGCCCAGGTCGACCCGGCTCACGCCGCTGTACCAGGAGCCGACCCAGAAGGTGCCCGCGCGGTCGCGGTACAAGGACGACAGCTGGTTGTCGGCGACGCTGAATTTGTCGCCCGTCTGATGCCGGTATTGCAGGAAGGTGTCGCTCGCGGGCAGCCAGCGGAACAGGCCGTCGGCATTGCTGCCCAGCCAGACGGTGGCGTCGACATCCTGGTACAGGCTGGCCACGCGGATGGCGGAAAAGCCATGCTTCTCGCCGAAGCGCACGCGCGCCTGCGGCGGCTGGCCGGCGCCGCCCAGGCGCCAGCGCTCGGCGCCGGCCATGGTGCCAATCCACAGGTTCTGCTGGCGGTCGATCAGCAGCGACTGGATCACGTTGTATTTCGAGCCAGGCTCCGTGTCGACGGCAAAATGCTCGAAGCGCTCGCTGCCCGGCGCCAGCATGTCCAGGCCCGTTACCGTGCCGATCCACAGGCGCTGTTGCGCGTCCAGCGCCAGCGCCTTGATTTCATTGTCGCCCAGGCTGTGCGGGTTGCCCTCTTCATGGTGCCAGGTGCGGAAGGTGCCCGTGGCCGGGTCGAAATGCTGCAAGCCGTCCGAGGTGGCGATCCAGAAGCCGCGCGCGCCATCGTCGAGGATGGCGTGGATATGCCGGTTGCCGTTGCCGCGCTTGCTCTTTTCGGCCGGAACGTAATGGATGAAGGTCTGGCTGGCGGCGTCGAAGCGGTCCAGGCCATTGTCGGTGCCGATCCACAGCTGGCCCTGGCTATCGACATGCAGCTCGCCCACCCAATTGTCGGCCAGGCTGGTCTTGTCGCCCTCGATATTCTTGTAGACGACCATGCGGTAGCCATCGTAGCGGCTCAGGCCAGACTGGCTGCCGAACCACATATAGCCCTGCCGGTCCTGGGCGATGGCCAGCACCGATTCCTGCGCCAGGCCCTGGTCGACGCTGAGCTGGTCGAAACGCAGGGTGGGCGCAGGCGCCGCCGCGGCCGGGACGCCCAGCAGCAGAATTAACAGTAAAGCAACATCGCAAACACGTCGAAATACCAGCACAATCGTCCTGTCAAAAAAAACGCGAAAAACCCGCACACCGCTCCAGGGGCCGTCTCAGGAACCAAAGAACGCCAGGACATCATCCTTGCGGGCTTGCGTATCGCGCTGTCCAAGACGGATCAGCTCGTTAGTATACGTCGATTCGAACAATAAATACGATGCCAGCGCCGCGCCGCGCGCTTCGGCCGCGCCGATACCCGACAACATGGTGCGGATGGGGCGGGGCAAACTGCCGATATGCCGGCTGGCGATGGCGTCGAGCCGCTCGGACGGCGCGATGACCAGCAACTCCACGGGCCGCAAGGCCGTCTTGCCCAGCAATTCGGGCGGCAGCATCGACAGGGTCAGGTTGATGCGGTTCAGGCGCTCGATGTCGACGGCCAGGCCGTCGAGGAAGATCGACGACAGCGCGTGGCCGGCAATCTGCGCCAGGCTCGGGTAGCGTGCCGCTTCGGACGCGGCGGGCGCCGGTTCCGTCATCCGTCCCGCCCCCACCACCAGCACCTTGTTCGCGCCCAGGTGGATCGCCGGCGAGATCGGCGCCAGCTGGCGCATGGAACCGTCGCCGCAGTATTCGCGCTGGCCGCCCACGTACAGGGGCACGGCGGGAAAGATGAAGGGGATGGCGGCCGAGGCGAGCAAGTGCTCCACGCCGATCTGGTCCGGCAGGGCCAGGCGCTGCGTGCGCACCCAGGGCGCGATATCCTCGGCCGTCTGGTAAAACGTCATGTGGCGGCTGCCCGAGTACGACGACGCCGTCACGGCCAGCGCATGCAGCAGGCCGTCGGCCAGGGCCGCGTCCAGGCGCGGCAGGTCGAGCATGCGGTGCAGCAGGCTGACCAGCGGCGTGTTGTCGAGCAGGGAACTGGGCGGCGATGCGTGCCACTGGCGCAGCAGCCAGCCGAACGACAGCAACGACAGCCAGCGCGCGCCCGAGCGGATCACGCCCAGCGAATCGGCCCGGTAGACTTGCTCGACTTCGATGTGCTGCCACACGTCGAGCAGCTTTTGCACGCCTTCGCCGAAGTTATCGGCACGGCAGGCCAGCGCCGTGGCGTTGATGGCGCCGGCCGAGGTGCCGCAGATGATGTCGAACGGGTTGCGCGCCGGCGCCCAGCCCGCTTCCCACAAAATCGCCGAAATCGCCTGCAGCACGCCCACCTGGTAGGCGGCACGGGCGCCTCCTCCCGTGAGTATCAAGCCTGTTTTATTTTGCATTCCCATGCCGGCAGATTAGCAGGGTCTTGATACTTTGTGGAAAAGTTTCAATCTCCCTTGACCATGCCTTCACGACGCGGATCGGCGCCGCCAAACCAGAAGTCCTTGCCATGCGCATTCAGCCGCATGATGCCCTGCAAGCCCGAGTTCTGTTCGATCACGCGCACCTCGTGGCCCATCGCCTGCAGCGTCTCGACTTGCGCGGCGGGCGCGCGGCCCTTTTCCAGCTCCGTCGGGCCATTGCGGCTGCCGAAGTTCGGCAGGCTGATGGCTTGCTGTACGTTCAAGCCCCAGTCCATGGTGCCGACCAGCACCTTGGCGACATAGTTGATGATGGACGAGCCGCCGGGCGAACCCGTCGCCAGCACCAGCTTGTGCGTGCCCTTCTCGAACACGAGGGTGGGCGACATGGCGCTGCGCGGACGCTTGCCCGCTTCGACCCGGTTGGCGATGGGGCCGTCCGCATCGCGCGAATCGAACGAGAAATCCGTCAGCTGGTTATTCAGCAGGAAGCCGTCAACCATCTGGCGCGAACCGAACGCGTCTTCCACGCTGGTGGTCATCGACAGGCCGCCCCCAAAAGCATCCACCGCCACCAGGTGCGAGGTCGACGGGCGCTGCAAGGCGTTGTCCATGCCCCACGCTACCTGCATGCCCGGCGGCGTGCCAGGCAAGGCGCGGCCCATGGATTTCTCGCCGATCAGCGAGGCGCGCTGCGCCAGGTAGGTTTTATCGAGCATCGAAGCGACGCCATTGCCCGGCAGCGGCACGAAGTCCGTGTCGGCCACGTAGCGGTTGCGGTCCGCGTAAGCCAGGCGCCCCGCTTCCGAGAACAGGTGGATCGCCTGCGCATCGAGCACGCCGTCGACGGGCGCATACGGCCGGATATCCTTCACTTCCAGCATGCCCAGCATCTGCGCGATGGCGATGCCGCCCGACGATGGCGGCGGCATGCCGCACACGGTCCAGGCCTTGTAGTCGCTGCAGACGGGTTCGCGCACCTTGGCGCGGTAGCCGGCGATATCCTGCGCCGTCAGCTTGCCCGGATTGGTCGGATGCGCCGCCACCTTGGCGGCGATGTCGCGCGCGATGCGGCCGTTGTAAAACGCGTCGGCGCCGCCACGGGCGATCTCGCGCAGGGTGCGCGCCAGCTGCGGGTTTTTCAGCACATGGCCGACGGGCCAGGCCTTGCCGTCCGGATCATAGAAATACGCGGCGGCGACCGGGTCGCGCTTCAGGGCCTGGTCCCAGTTCAGCAGGCCGTTGAGGCGCTGGCTGACGGGAAAGCCGCCGTGCGCCAGCTTGATGGCGGGGCCGAACAGGGTCGCCCACGGCAGCTTGCCGTGCTCCTTGTGCGCCAGTTCCAGCATGCGCAGCACGCCCGGCGCGCCCACGGAACGCCCGCCCACCACGCCCGTGGCGCGCGAGACGGGACTGCCGTCGGCATTCTGGAACAGGTGTTCATCGGCGCTGGCAGGCGCCGTTTCGCGCCCGTCGAACGCCTGCACGCCCTTGGCCGTGGAGTACAGCAAAAAGGCGCCGCCGCCGATGCCCGACGATTGCGGCTCGACCAGGGTGAGGACCAGCTGCGTGGCGATGGCCGCGTCGATGGCGCTGCCGCCCTTTTTCAGCATCTGGTAGCCGGCATCGGCGGCCAGCGGATTGGCAGCGGCGACCATGAATTTCTGTGCCGCCCAACCCGATTTCTCCGCATACGCGGTGGCGATTTCCGGCGCCTTCTGCGGCACCTCGGCAAA
Organism: Janthinobacterium sp. SUN033; assembly: GCF_030397595.1. Taxonomy (NCBI): domain Bacteria; kingdom Pseudomonadati; phylum Pseudomonadota; class Betaproteobacteria; order Burkholderiales; family Oxalobacteraceae; genus Janthinobacterium; species Janthinobacterium sp. SUN033. The sequence goes on along the minus strand of NZ_JAPQNV010000005.1, from coordinate 487,602 downwards.
TGCGGGACTGGCAGCGAGGGCTCCCAGCAAGGTCAGGCTCAGTGCCAGCGGCTTCAATATGATCATGGATTCTCCGATAAAAAAAGGGCGCACAGCCAGGCAAGGCTGTACGCCCCATACGGGGGTATCCTACATCAAATGCCCGTCAGGGCACTGCCCCTTACTTGGGCTGCATGCGGATGGCGCCGTCCAGGCGGATAGTTTCGCCATTGAGCATGACGTTTTCCACGATGGCTTTCACCAGTTGCGCGTATTCGCCCGGCTTGCCCAGGCGCGAAGGGAACGGCACCATCTTGCCCAGCGCATCCTGCACTTCGGCCGGCATGCCCAGCAACATCGGTGTTTCGAAAATGCCGGGCGCCACCGTCATCACGCGGATGCCGTTGCGCGACAGGTCGCGCGCCATCGGCAGGGTCAGGCCCACCACAGCCGCCTTCGACGACGCGTACGCGGCCTGGCCAATCTGGCCATCGTAGGCCGCCACGGAAGCCGTGTTGATGATGATGCCGCGCTCGCCTTCGGCCGTCGCATCCTGTTTTGCCATGGCGTCGGCGGCCAGGCGGCACATATTGAAGGTGCCCACCAGGTTGATGTTGACGACCTTCTGGAACAGGGCCAGCGGATGCGGGCCATCCTTGCCCACGGTTTTCACGGCAGGCGCCACGCCGGCGCAGTTGACCAGGCCGCGCAAGGTGCCCAGCTTCGTGGCTGCCGCCACCACGGCCAGGCCGTCCTCTTCCGACGTCACGTCGCACTGGACGAACACGCCACCGAGTTCAGCGGCCAGCGCCTGGCCCGCTTCCGTCTGCACGTCGGCCAGCACGACCTTGCCGCCGGCCGCCGTCAGCATGCGCGCCGTGGCGGCGCCCAAGCCCGATGCGCCGCCCGTGATGATGAATACATTGTCCTGAATCTGCATGAAATCTCCTGAGTGGTAAGGGCCGTGTTCCCGGCGCCTGATGGTTGATGCATGATGCCATCATTACGTTTACGTAAACGTAATGTCAGCGACAATTGTAGCCATTTTTATGGTCACCGAGCGAAAACTTGCAGCGCTGGCGAATGAGAAAGTTAAAAACACTGCATGAAAGCGCCATTGCGGTGGCAGATGCGCCCGTTGGCATCGAGCGTGGCGTTGCCCGCGCCGTTGTAGCGCGCGCCTGCCGCATCGCGGCAACCGCCTGAGTCGCATGAGCCGATGGGCTGCGGCGCGCGCGGCATCGGCACGGCCGGGCTGGGCGGCAGGGGCGCGATGGGCACGACCGGTGACGCAGGCTGCGCCGGCATGCGGCCGATCACTTGCGCCACGGAACGGCGCGGCTGCACGGGCGGCGCCGGGCGGCACGGCTCCACCGCCAGCTTGCCGCTGTCGCGCGGGTCGAGCTGGCACACGGGCAAAGGCTCAGTCAAGGACTCGGCAGGCGCCGCCTGCTCCTGCGCCCGGGCATGGCCGCCAGCGAGCAGCATGGAGCACGCCAGTGCCGATATCGTTTTTGCCAGCCTCTTCATGCCGCCTCCCAAGCATCCATCGCAACTTTCATTATTGGCACACGCCGCGCCAGATGCCAGCGCGGGTAACAATTTGTCACGCTTGTACCTGCCATGCGCACAGCGTAACGGTGTTTTATTTCCTTTCAGCACTTTCCTTCTTGCCAGTATGGCATTACAATAAGAACGATTCTTATTCTCATTCTCAGGATGGGAGCGCATTTTTTACTCTTTTCATTCATTCATACCCGAGCCACCCGGAAGGCAGCCAGGAAATAACAACATCCGGAAAGTTCACCATGACCAAGCGTAGTCCCGCCTTCGCAGCCCCCGTTTCCACTCCCGCCCGCTCCATGCATTCCGCCGCCCTGCTCCTGCCCTGCCTGCTCTCGCTGGCCATCAGCAACGCCTGGGCCGAAGGCAATGTGGCCGCCGATCCCACCATGAACACGGTGGTCGTCACGGCGTCCGGCACGGCCATCGACATCAAGGATGCGCCGGCCAGCATCAGCGTCATCACGCGCGAGGAAATCGAGCGCCAGCCCGTGTATGACTTGAATACCTTGCTGCGCCGTATCCCCGGCGTGACGGGCGGCACCGGCCCCGAAGGCGAAGCGTCGAAGATCAAGCTGCGCGGTTTGCCCGACAAATACACCCTGATCCTGGTCGACGGCAAGCGCGTGGGCAGCTCGAGCGACACGGCTTACCGTCCCGACCTGGGCCGCCAGGACTTGAACTGGATCTCGCCCGACATGATTGAGCGCATCGAAGTGGTGCGCGGACCCATGTCGTCGCTGTACGGTTCGGACGCCATGGGCGGCGTGATCAACATCATCACGCGCAAGGTGCCGGGCAAGTGGAACGGTTCGGCCACGGCCAACTACACGCAACCGCAGGAAAGCGACCGCGGCACGGCGCACCAGCTGGGCGTCAACCTGGCCGGCCCCCTGTCGGACACGGTGGGCATGCGCCTGGGCGTGAGCCAGACGCGCCAGAATCCCGATGAAAAATTCGACAAAGCGGGCGGCATCGGCGGCGAACGCAACCAGACTGTCTCGGGCCAGCTGACCTGGGCGCTGGGCAAGAAACAGAACCTGTCGCTGGACGCCAGCTATGGCAGGCAGGAAGCCAGCGGTTCGAGCACACGCGATGCGGACGGCGAGTCGCTGGTTCCCAGCTGGGGCGCCAACAAGCTGATACGCAAGAGCGTCAGCCTCGGCTACGAAGGCCGCTGGGACTTCGGCAAGACCACGGTCAACCTGTATCACAACGATTTCGACAACCAATTCGTCGGCACGGTGGCAAAATCCAAGGACAGCACGCTCGATGCCAGCCTGGAAAAACGGGTCGGCTGGGGCGGCATCGAGCAAATGCTGGTGATGGGCGGCCAGTGGAAGCACCAGGAATTGACGAACACGAACACCATCGGCACCGTACCCACCGATTACCTGGGCAACACCGTGAGCGGCGCGACCCTGTCCGGCACCACCTCGGCCCTGTTTGCGGAAGATCAATTGTTCCTGCGCGAGGACTTGACGGCCACGGCCGGCTTGCGCCTCGATCACCACAGCAAGTTCGGCAACCATTACAGTCCGCGCCTGTACCTGGTGTACCACCCTGCCCCCGCCTGGACCATCAAGGGCGGCATCTCGCAAGGCTTCCGCGCCCCGAGCCTGAAGGAAAACTCGCCAGCGGCGGCGACCAACTCGGCCGGACGCGGTTGCGGCAGCCTCAAGCCGCTGGGCTACATCAAGGGCGACTGCTACATGGCCGGCAATGCGGACTTGAAGCCGGAAACGAGCACGGCCGGCGAGATCGGCGTGGCGTGGGAACAGAATGGCTGGGATGTGGGCCTGACCTACTTCCACACGGATTTCAAGAACAAGATCGACTATGCGCCGCTGGGCTTTTACCAGCAGCGCTGGTGGACCAAGATGACGAATATCCAGAAGGCGCGCACCAGCGGCCTGGAAGCGACGGCCACCATCCCGCTGACGAAAAACCTGAACTGGCGTAACAACGTCACCTACATGGCGGAAGCGAAAAACCTGACCACGGGCGCCAACCTGCTGTCGACTCCAAAACTGTCGTGGTACTCGGCGCTGGGCTGGCAAGTCAACGACCAGCTGTTCGGCGAAGTATCGGCCCAGTACACGGGCAAGGAACTCGACGCCGGCAAGCTGGCCGACAAGGCCTACACCATCGTCGACACCGTCGTGTCGTACAAGGTCACGCCGCAATGGACCGTGCGTGGCGGCGTGCAAAACCTGTTCAAGAAGGGTCCGATGGCCGATGGACTGGTCGACTACTACGTGCCGGGACGGCGCATGTTCGTCGGCCTGACGTCGCGCTTCTAAACACGCCTGTCAAAACCTGCTGCGCGTCGCGGGTTGCGGTCTGCGATGCTCACTGTACCTCCGTACAGTTGCGCGTCTCAACCGCATCCCCCTTCCGCTCGCTACGCTTGTGCCAGGCGTTGTAGCAACCTAGTACCGGGGTGGCGGCGTATCGGGCGGCGGCGTGGCGGCATTCGCCGGCACGCTGCCCAGCATCCGCCCGGCCGCGGGCACCTTGTGGCCGCTCGCATACATGCACTTCTGATAAGAATCATCGTAGCTGCGCTGCATGCCATGCGAGGAACTGTCGGCCGCGCCCGTGCCGGCCAGCTGCGCCTGCGCGTAGCCACGGCAACTGCCGTCATCGACGCGGAATTGCTCGGGGCTCTTGCCCGTACCGGGCAAGGCCGTGGCCGACGGCCCTTCCGGCATCACCGTGCAGGCGGCCAGCAGCAGGGGCGCCAGCAGGCCGGCACGCCCCATCAACGCTTTCGTGTTCATCTTCGCCTCCCCGTCAGCGCACGCTGGTCGGCAGCACGGCACGCCATGCCGTACTGCAATTTTTCACATAGGGATAATAGCCCTGCGGCCTCGCGCAGTAGTACCACATCTGCACCGTCGGCTCGCCGCCCTGCTCGATGTACACGGGCGGCGGCTGCACGATCAGGGTGCGCCCATATGGATAGGGATAGCCATACCACGGGTCGCCATACCAGCCCGGCCCGTAGCCATACCACCAGGGCGATCCCACCCAGACGCCCACGTGCGAACGACCATGGAAGTGGCCGTGGCCGCCGTGAAAGCCGCCATGCCGGCCCGGCGCCGCCTGAGCCACTCCCGCCGTGACCGCCAATACCAACAGCGCCGCCAGCGCGCCGCCCTTCCTGCTGATGCTGTCCATGACATCCTCCCGCCTTCATGCCCAACTGTGACGCTCATTCCATTATTGACAGAGAGCCAGCACAAGCAAAGGCGCCGTAACAATTGCTCACCTTTGATACGCCGAGGATATGGACGGCAGGAAAGTTTCATTTGCGCAAAATACAAACAGCCCCGCAGCGCTGGCCGCGGGGCTGCGGGGATGGCGCAGTTTATTGCGCGGGCAGGCTTTGCACGGGTGTCGCCGGCGCCAGGATGGGCGGCGCGGGCGCGTGGATGGGCGCCGGCGCCTTGACGGCAAGCCAGCCCGTGGCCGGCAGCAGCGGCACCAGCAGCAGGGCCACGATATTGATGATCTTGATCAAGGGGTTCACTGCCGGCCCGGCCGTATCCTTGTACGGGTCGCCCACCGTGTCGCCCGTGACGGCCGCCTTGTGCGCGTCCGAACCCTTGCCGCCGAAATGGCCATCCTCGATGTATTTCTTCGCATTGTCCCAGGCGCCGCCGCCCGTGGTCATGGAAATGGCCACGAACAGGCCTGTGACGATCGTCCCCATCAGCAAGCCACCGAGCGCCGCAGGCCCCAGCAGCATGCCCACGACGATGGGCACCACCACGGGCAGCAGCGACGGCACGATCATTTCGCGGATGGCCGACGCCGTCAGCATGTCCACGGCCTTGTCGTATTCTGGCCGCGCCGTGCCTTCCATGATGCCCTTGATGTCGCGGAACTGGCGCCGCACCTCCACCACCACGGCGCCTGCCGCGCGGCCGACGGCTTCCATCGCCATGGCGCCGAACAGATACGGTATCAAGCCGCCGATGAACAGGCCGACGATGACCATGGGGTTCGACAAATCGAAGGTGATGTGCTGGCCCACGGATTCGAGCGCATGCGTGTAGTCGGCGAACAGCACCAGCGCGGCCAGCCCGGCCGAGCCGATGGCGTAGCCCTTGGTGACGGCTTTGGTCGTGTTGCCGACGGCATCCAAAGGATCGGTGATGGCGCGCACGGAGTCGGGCAAGCCCGACATTTCCGCGATGCCGCCCGCGTTATCCGTGATGGGGCCATACGCGTCGAGGGCGACGATGATGCCCGCCATCGACAGCATGGAAGTGGCCGCGATGGCGATGCCGTACAGGCCCGCCAATTGATACGATATCAGGATGGCGACGCAGACGGCCAGCACCGGATACGCCGTGGACTTCATCGACACACCCAGGCCGGCAATGATATTCGTGCCGTGGCCCGTCGTCGACGCTTCGGCGATGTGGCGCACGGGCTTGAAATCCGTGCCCGTGTAGTACTCGGTGATGTACACCATCAGGCCCGTGAGGACGATGCCGACGACGGTGGCGCCCAGCATCTTGTAGCGCATGGCGTCGTCGGGCCACAGCAGCCACGTGACCACGGCAAAACCGACCAGCGACAGGCCGGCCGCCCACCACAGGCCCGTGTACAGGGCCGACATGATCTTCTTGCCGGGGGCCGTCTTCACCATCGAGCAGCCGACGATGGACGCGAGGATGGAGACGGCGCCCAGCAGCAGCGGGTAGATGATGGCCGTGCTGCTGGCCTCTGCCATCAGCAGTGCGCCCAGCAGCATGGTGGCGATCAGGGTCACGACATAGGTTTCGAACAGGTCGGCCGCCATGCCGGCGCAGTCGCCCACGTTGTCGCCCACGTTGTCGGCGATGACGGCCGGGTTGCGCGGATCGTCCTCGGGGATGCCCGCCTCCACCTTGCCCACCAGGTCCGCGCCCACGTCGGCGCCCTTGGTAAAGATGCCGCCGCCGAGCCGCGCGAAGATGGAAATGAGCGAGGCGCCGAAGGCCAGGCCGATCAGGGGCTTGATCAGGTCATGCTGCGTGAGGCCGGGCGCGCCCGTCGTCGCCAGCAGCCAGTAGAACAGGGTCACGCCCAGCAGGCCCAGGCCGACGACCAGCATGCCCGTGATCGCCCCGCCCTTGAAGGCCACGTTCAGCGCCTGGTTGATGCCCAGGGTGGCCGCCTGCGCCGTGCGCACATTGGCCCGCACGGAGACATTCATGCCGATGAAGCCGCAGGCGCCCGACAGCACGGCGCCGATCAAGAAGCCCAGCGCCGTGTGCAGGCCAAGCAGCGCATAGATGGCGATCAATAACACCACGCCGACGATGGCGATGGTGCGGTACTGGCGCGCCAGGTAGGCGGCCGCACCCTGCTGGATAGCCAGGGCGATTTCCTGCATGCGCGCGTTGCCGGGATCCTGCCTCAGGATCCAGCTGCGCGACACCAAACCGTAAATAACTGCGACCACGCCGCAGACTACCGCAAACCACAAGCTGGCTGCCATATCGTCCCCTTCTGTTTTTATCCGACGTCATTGCCAACAGCTGCAGACCGCACCGGGTAGGCACGCGCAGCCAGGAAAACACGACCTGCAAAAAACCTGAACTACGAAAACGATGCGGCACCGCTGGCGAAAAGCGGGCACAAAAAAAGCGGACACTCAGGTCCGCTTTTCATAAACTGCTTATTCCGCCAGGGCGGCAAATGCGCTGTCGCGGATTTGCTCGACCGGACCGACGCCGGCGATGCGGCGGTATTTCGGTGCGCCTGGCAGGCCGGACTTGGCCCAGTCATTGTAGTAGCCCAACAAGACCTTGGTCTGGTTGTGGTACACGTCCAGGCGCTTCTTGACCGTTTCCGCCTTGTCGTCGTCGCGCTGGATCAGCGGTTCGCCGGTGATGTCGTCGACGCCGTCGACCTTGGGCGGGTTGAATTTGACGTGATACACGCGGCCCGAACCCGGGTGGCTGCGGCGGCCGTCCATGCGCTCGATGATCGACGCGTCAGGCACGTCGATTTCCAGCACGTAGTCGACATTGATGCCGGCGTCTTTCATGGCGTCCGCTTGCGCGATGGTGCGCGGGAAGCCGTCGAACAGGTAGCCATTGGCGCAATCGGCTTCCTGCAGGCGATTCTTGACCAGGCCGATCATGATGTCGTCCGACACGAGGCCGCCCGCATCCATGACTTTTTTCGCTGCCAGGCCCAGTTCGGAGCCTTCCTTGATCGCCGCGCGCAGCATGTCGCCCGTGGAGATTTGTGGAATGTTGTATTTTTCTTTGATGAAATTAGCTTGGGTGCCCTTGCCGGCACCGGGTGCTCCTAAAAGTATCAGACGCATTGAAAAGTTCCTAAAAAACAGATTTTGGATGGTGGTATGTGTAATTTTTTTTAGATGGTGTTGCTAAGGCTATCTTTCCCTACGAAACTTACCACAAAAAATCCCCGGAACGCCAGTTTGCTATCGAATTGCTATGCCCTGATTGATCAAAGCCAGCAATTCGCGCGGCGCACGTTTCAAAATGTGGTTTTTACTGCAGGCGCACAAAATTATATTTGCACGCCTGCCGTTTTGCGGGTAGCGCTTACAGGGCGCCGTAGTGGGCTTGCACCCTGGCAAGATCTTCCGGCGTATCGACACCGGCGGCCGGGGCGCTATCGGTCACGTGGACGGCGATGGCAACACCGTGCCACAGCACGCGCAACTGCTCCAGCGCCTCGATGGCTTCCAGCGGCGAGGCGGACAATTGCGGGTATTCTTGCAAAAACGCATTGCTGTACGCATACAGGCCGATATGCCGCAGGGGCACGTAACCTGCCGGCAAGCTGTCTTTCGACTGCGCGAAGCCGTCGCGGTGCCACGGGATGGTGGCGCGCGAGAAATACAAGGCGCGGCCGTTCTTGTCCAGCACGACCTTCACCACGTTCGGATTGAACGCGTCGGCCACATCATGCAGCGGATGGGCGCAAGTAGCCATGGGGACGGCGGCGCTGATCTGCGCCGCGCAGGCGGCCAGCAGGGCCGGATCGATCAACGGTTCGTCGCCCTGCAGGTTGACGACGACGGCGTCCGGCGGCAGCCCGAGCGTGCGCGCCACTTCGGCGATGCGGTCCGTGCCCGACGGATGGTCGCTGCGCGTCATGCACACTTCCACGCCATGCTCGGCGCAGGCGGCACGGATGCTGTCATGGTCGGTGGCGACGATGACGCGCGCGGCGCCCGAGAGCAGCGCCTGCTCGGCCACGCGCACCACCATGGGTTTGCCGCCCAGGTCGGCCAGCGGCTTGCCCGGCAGGCGCGTCGAGGCCAGGCGAGCCGGGATGATGACGATGAACGCCATCGTTATTCCACTGCGTCTTGCAGGGTGCGCGCTTCGTCCGCCCACATGATGGGGATGCCATCGCGGATAGGATAGGCCAGACGGTCGGCGCGGCAAATCAGTTCCTGCGCCTTCTTATCGTGTTCAAGCGGACCCTTGCAAACAGGGCAGACCAGGATATCAAGCAGTCGAGCGTCCACGACATTTCTCCACAATTTGTTGGGCCAGCGCGCTATCGATGCGCGCACTGACGGGGACGACCCACAGTCTCGGGTCATCTTTGAGATGTTCAATTTGCGCACATTTTACTGCATCCTTCTCGGTGATCAAGATCACATCCGTGTCGAGGGCGGCAAATGGCTGGTCGAGGAAGTCGTGATGGTCGGGCAGGGGCAGTTCCGTGAAGTCCAGTCCGGCCCCGCGCAGCATGGTAAAGAAGCGCTGAGGATTGCCGATGCCGGCCGCCGCCACGATGCGCCGGCCGCTGGCCGCCAGGTCGGCAAGGGCCATGCTTTCGCCGCGATTCAGCAGGCGCTCGGCCACGCCGCCGGCCAGCCGCATCTGCACCACCAGCCCGCCTTGCGGCGCGACCTGGTCCACCAGTGCCGGCGCCAGCTCGGGCGCATTGATCACCGTCACGTCGCGCCGGCGGCGCGGCGATTCGCGCAAGGGCCCCGCCGGCAGCAGCCAGCCATTGCCCGCGCCGCGGCCGTCGAACAGCACGATTTCCACGTCGCGCTGCAAGGCGTAATGCTGCAAGCCGTCGTCCGTCACCAGCACGTCGACGTCCGGGTGCGCGGCCAGCAGCGCCCTGCCCGCTTGCGCGCGGTCGCGCCCCACCACCACGGGGCAGCCGCCGCGCTGGAAGATCAGCAGCGGCTCGTCGCCCACCTGCTGCGGCGTGGAGGCGGCGCTGACGGCGCGCGGCAAGCGGTCGGCGCTGCCATGGCCGCGCGAAATGACGCCCGGGCGCATGCCCGCGTCGCGCAAGGCTTGCACCAGCCAGATCGTCAGCGGCGTCTTGCCCGTGCCGCCGATGAAAATATTGCCGACGACGACGACGGGCACGGGCAGGCGCGCCGATTTCAGGAGGTTGGCCCGGTACAGGCCGCGCCTGACGCTGCTCAAGGCGCCGAACAGCAGCGACACGGGCCACAGCGCGCACGCCAGCGGGCCGCGCGTCAGCCAGACGCGGGTGAGAGTGGATTCAAGCTTGAGGGGTGAGGAAGTGGGCATGCGTGTCAACTAAAATTGGAACCCAAAATCGACACCTGGGGTCGGACCCTGAGGGTCCGACCCCGGCACTTCGGTTGGGGTTGGAGGTTGGCCTTACTTGCCACCCGCCTGCGCCGCAAACGTCAGCTTTTCATAGCCGGCCAGGCGCGCCGCTTCCATCACGTGGATGACCATCTGGTGCATGGCGAACTGGTCGGCGTTGACCACCACCACGGGCGTCTGCGCGGGCGCCTTGCCGCCATTGGCCGCCTTGGCCGCATCCTGCAAGGCGTCGGCCAGGCCGGCCACGTCGCGGAACGAGACGGGTTCGCGGTTGACCGTGTAGTTACCCTTGGCATCGATGGTGACGTCGAGCTGCTGCGGCTTGTCCTTCGCTTGCTCGGCATCGGCCGTCGGCAAGGTGATCTGCAGCTCCGTGAATTTGCTGTAGGTGGTGCTGACCATGAGGAAGATCAGGATCACCAGCAGCACGTCGATGAACGGGATCAGGTTGATTTCGGGGTCTTCACGCCCCTTGCCTTTGCGGAAGTTCATTGGCGGCCACTGTGGACGATATCGACGAACTTGACCGCTTGTTGCTCCATGTCAATGACGAAGCTGTCGACGAGGGCGCGGAAGTGGCGGTAGAAAATCAGGGCCGGCATGGCGATGGCCAGGCCAAACGCCGTGTTATACAAGGCGACGGAAATACCGTGCGACAGCGCCGCGTTCGACGCGGTGGCGCCGGGCGAGGCAAAAATCTCGATCATGCCGATCACCGTGCCGAACAGCCCCATCAGCGGCGCCAGGGTGGCGATGGTGCCCAGGGTCGTCAGGAAACGTTCCAGCGTGTGGGCCACGCCGCTGCCCGCCTCTTCGATCGATTCCTTCATCACCTCGCGCGGCGCGTCGACGTTGCGCAGGGCGGCGGCCAGCACCACGCCCAGCGGCGAGTTGTCTTCCAGCTTGGCCACCGTGTCCGGCGTGATCTTGCCGCTGCGATACACCTGCACCACTTCATCAAACAGCTTGCGGGGCAGTATCTTGACGCGGCGCAAATACAGCAGGCGCTCGATGATCAGGGCCAGGGCGACGATGGAAGCGATCAACAACAGCCAGATGGGCCAGCCAGCGGCTTGAAATATAGCGAGCAAAAGAAACTCCTGATAGAGGAAAGGCGATGGACCGCCCGAACAGCCTGTATTGTACCGAGCGCCGAAGACCGATTGTACGTCCGCGCGGGAATGGCGCAATGTAGCGCGTTGCCGCGCCGGCGGCAAGTGGCGCCCGCATGGCACTTGTCCACACGGCGCGGCTGGCGTGCGCCAAGCACACCCGGTTTTGCACACTTTGTGTGGATAAGATTGTGAGCAAGCATGAAGTCCAGCATGCAAGCCATTGATTTGCAAGCGAATTATTGTACTGCGCAAAATACAGGCATAGCAGCTTATCGACAGGAGTCAATGCCATAAAATCAAGAATTCAAGAGTTCTGCACATTTACTGTGGACAAGATTGTGCGCAAAGCCAAGGAATTCGACTAAGCCATTGATTTTAAAGGAAATTAAATCAATGAGTAAAAAAGTGGCAGCGAGCACGAAATCGACGCCAGGGAGACCGTCAAAGTTCTGCACACAATCTGTGGACAAGATTGTGTGCAAGCGCAAGGATACGCGCTAAGTACTTTGATTTATATCGTTTTTATTGCCATGCATAAAAATGTGGCAAGCGCTGAAAAGCGGGCTTTTATCGGCCCGATTGCGCTTCGAAACGGCAGTTTTCCACCGCAAAGGCAGTTTCGCACATAAAGTGTGGATAAGATTGTGAGCAAGCGGATTGACTCCATGCAAGAGCATTGATTTTAAAGGAGTTTTTTTCAATGATTAAAAATGAGGCAGAGCAACGGCCTGGCCGCGCGGTGGAAAAGCAGGCGAAAAAGCGAAACGATTTATGCAGTTTTGCACATATTCTGTGGATAAGATTGTGAGCAAGGCCTACGATGTGATGCTATACCCTTGATTTATATGGCTATTTTTATGCTGCGCAAAATTCAGGCAAGCCATGCCATAGGCATTCCGGTGGATAAATCCGGCGCCGCGCCAGAGTTCTGCACATTTTTTGTGGATAAGATTGTGCGCAAGGCCATGCATGGCATACTAAGCGCTTGATTCCTATGCTCTTTATTTCCGTGCGCAAAAATGTAGCAAGGCATTTTTATCGGTCAATGCCGGCTTGCCGGGCCATGTTTGTCCAAGGCAAAAAGTTCCGCACACTTTCTGTGGATAACTTTGTGCGTAAGTGGCGGGGGCTATACTGATGTGCTTGATATTAAAGGTTTTTTTCCCTGTGCTCGCAAATCAGGCATATGGGAATTCATCATGAAATCAAATACTTAGAAATAGAACTTGTTGTTTTGCACGATATATGACATAAGCATGACCTCGCCGATAATATGTGGACAGTTCCCTCACCTCCCCCCAGCTTGATGATGACCGACACCCCGACTGACAGCGGCTTTGCCGCCCCGCCCGTGCTGACCGTCAGCGCCCTGAACCAGGCCGTCGCGCGCCTGCTCGAGCGCTCGTTTCCCCTGACCTGGATCGCCGGCGAGATTTCCAACTTCACGCGCGCCGCTTCCGGCCACTGGTATTTCACCCTGAAGGACGATGGCGCCCAGGTGCGCGCCGTGATGTTCCGCGGCCGCGCCCAGTTTGCCGGCTTCACGCCGCGCGAAGGCGACAAGGTCGAAGTGCGCGCCCTCGTCACCCTGTACGGCGCGCGCGGCGATTACCAGATCAACGTGGAAGCCATCCGCCGCGCCGGCGTAGGCGCCCTGTATGAAGCGTTCCAGCGCCTGAAGGAAAAGCTGGCCGCGCAAGGGCTGTTCGACCAGGAGCGCAAGCGCGCCATCCCCATGTTCGCGCGCAGCATCGGCATCGTCACCAGCCCGCAGGCGGCCGCCCTGCGCGACGTCTTGATCGCGCTCAAGCGCCGCGCGCCGCACGTCAACATCATCCTCTACCCCACGCCAGTGCAGGGCCAGCAGGCGCCGGAAAAAATCGCGCACGCCATCCGCACGGCATCAACCAGGGCCGAGTGCGACGTGCTGCTGGTATGCCGCGGCGGCGGCAGCATCGAGGATCTGTGGTCGTTCAACGATGAAGCCGTGGCATACGCGATCGCCGATTGCTCCATGCCCGTGATCAGCGGCGTGGGCCACGAGACGGATTTCACCATCGCCGACTTCGCGGCCGACCTGCGTGCGGCCACGCCGACGGCAGCGGCCGAACTGGCGGCCACGCCGCGCGCCGACTGGATGGCGTCCCTGCGCGCCGATGCGGCGGACCTGCGCCGCGCCATGCGCCGCAGCCTCGACGATGCGGCGCAGACCCTGGACCGCCACAGCCGCCGCCTGCTCAACCCGAAGGCGCAACTGCAGCAGCAGCGTTTGCAACTGCTGGCCCTGTCGACGGCCATGACGCATGCGGCGCGCGCGCCCGTAAACCAGTCGCAGTACGCACTGGAACGCCTGCGTGCGCGCTGGGCGGCCTTGCGGCCCGACGTCACGGCGCCGCGCGCGCGCCTGGTGGAAATGCAGCGGCGCGGCGGCGCGGCCATGGCGCAGCAACTGACGCAGCGGCGCCACCGCCTCGACGGCCTGGCGGCGCAGCTGGAACTGTTGAATCCCCAGCGCACCCTGGAACGGGGATACGCCATCTTGCGCGATGAAAAAGGCGCGATCGTGCGCTCGCCGGCGCAGCTGCAGGCGCGCCAGAACGTCAACGTGCGCCTGGCCGAAGGCAGCGCGCAGATCGGCATCGCCAGCGTGCAGGCGACATTGGAGTAAAAAAGGCCGGGGAAGAACCCCGGCCCAACACCTTCCCTACTGAGTGGACTGCTACTGCGACTGCTCTTTCCCCCTACGCCATCAGAACTTCATCGACACGCGCGCGCCAAAGGTGCGCGGCGCGTTGTAGAAGGCGCCGTAGATCTGCTGCGTGGGCTGGCATGGCATGCCCACGTCCGTGCAGATTTCATTGACGTCCAGCTTGACGGCCTTGTCGGTGGCATTCTGCACGAACGCTTCCACCGTATAAGCCTTGTTCGCCGGCTGGAAGCGCAGACTCAGATCCAGCGTCGTATACGCTTCCTGGCGCTTGACACCGGCATGGCCCGGCACGTCGCCGTTGAACGCGCCCGCGCCCACATATGACATGGTTTCATAATGCACCGAGGCGCGCGGCGTGAGCTGGCCGCCGGCGACATTGAAATCATGCTCGTACTGGACGGTCGTGGAAAACTTCGGCGCATGCTTCATGGTGCTGCCGCCCACGCTCACCAATGGCGCCGTCGAACCGCAGGACTGGCCATTCGCGCGCGCCGCATCGACGTCGCACGACATGAAGTCGTCATACACGGCCTTCAGCCAGGTGGCGTTGCCCGTCAGGCGGTCGACCTTTGTTGGCCGCCAGACCCATTCCGCTTCCAGGCCCTTGACGGTGGCGCCGGCCGCATTGAAGTTGGCCAGCACGCTGTTGACCACCTGCGACTCGAGCTTGTCCTTGTACTTCATCAGGAAGGCGTCAAGATTCAGGGTCAGTTCGCGGTTCAGCAAGTCCGACTTGAAGCCGATTTCATAGCTGGTCAGCTTTTCCGGCTTGGTGGTGGCGCCGCCGTCGCCGATGGCCGGCGAGTGGAAGCCCGTCGTCACGGAGCCGAACAGCAAAATATCCGGGCGCAGCTTGTACTCGATGCGGCCCAGCCAGGTGGCCTGGCCATACTTCAGGTCGGCCGTATTGTCGCCCGGCGTATTGCCGCAGCTGGCGGCCGTGATGGCGCCGCCGGGGCCGATATTGTGCGTGTTGGCCAGGCCCGTGCCGGGCGTGACCAGTTGGCGCAACTGGTCGGCAGTGAGCACGGTGGTGCCCAGCGGCGTATTCGCGGGCCAGTTCGGGCAAGCCCAGTTCTTGCCGCCGATATCGAATTTATGGTCTTTCGTATAGCGCGCGCCGGCCGTCAGCTTGATCTGGTCCGTCACCTGCTGGCTGACCTGGCCGAATACGGCTTTTGACTTCAACTGGCGGTCGCCCTGGATGAAGGACATGGCCGAGGCATACTGGCCCACGGTGGGCTGCACGAAGATCACGGCGCCGTTGGCGATATCCTGCTGCACGGCCGCCTGCGAAATCTGGCTGCGGTCGATATCGAAGCGCACCTTGTTCTTTTCATTGAACAGGAACAGGCCCGCCACCCACTGGAACGGCGCATCGTCGTCCGAGCGCGCCTGCAGCTCGTGCGAATAGCTGTCGAACTGCGCCCAGTCGGTACGGTTTTCCGACTTGAAGCCGGGGAACAGCCCCGCATCGGAATCATTGCTGTTCTGGCGCTTGTAGCGGCTCCAGCTGCCCAGGTAAGTGAAGTCGAGCGCATCGGTCGGCTTGTAATTGAGCTTGCCCTTGTAGGTCAGGATCGACTGGTCCAGGGTGCCCGGCGTGTCGATCAGGGCCGAGCGCAGCTTCTCGCCCGCTTTCGGTTCGGCCGCCAGGTAGACATTGCCGGCGCCCTGGTCGAGGAAGTAGTCGGCGATGAACGTGCCGCGCAACTGCGGCGTGAACTTCCACAGCAGGGAGGCGCGCACGCCCATCTGGTCGCCGGCGCCATACTTGGCCGTGCCCGGCATGACGTTCGAGCCGCGGCGGAAGTCCACCGTGCCGTCATGGCTATCCTTGATGGCGGCGATGCGCAGCGCCACGTCGTCCGAAAACGGGATATTGATCATGCCCTGCGTCTGCAGATGGCGCTTGTCGCCCACGGTGATGCCGGCCGAGCCCATGAACTTGGCCGTGCTCGGCGCAGCCGACACGAGATTGACGGCGCCGGCCGTCGAATTGCGGCCGTTCAGGGTGCCCTGCGGTCCGCGCGCCACCTCCACGTGGCTCAAGTCATACATCAGCGCCGTGGCGCCCTGCGGACGCGGCGAATACACGCCGTCGACATAGAAGGCGACGGCCGGGTCGCCCAGCTCCGTGTGGTTGGCCGAGCCGACGCCGCGCATGTAGACGTGCACGCCGCCGGAATCGCCATGCTGCTCGACGACGAGACTGGGCACCATGGTGGCCAGCGACGCCAGGTCCTTGACCTGGTTGTTTTGCAGGGTGTCCTGGTTGAAGGCGGTGACGGCCAGCGGCGTCTCCTGCACGAAGGTATTGCGGCGCGTGGCCGTGACGACGATGCGGTCCATCTGCTCGGCGGCCGGTTTTGCCGCATCGGTGGCTGCCGCAGTGCTGGCCGCTTCCTGTGCCATGGCGGCGCCGCTGCCCAGCAAGATGAACTGGGCGAAGGTCGCATGCGCCAGACTGAGGGCGATGGTATTGCGTTTGAGTTGTTGCATTGTTGTTGTCTCCTGTACCGCTGGTTGAATGATGATCACATAGCTCTTTGGCTACTGCTGCACATTTTTTGGGTGTCAATCTGAAGTCATGTCGCCTCCGTGCGGGGTCAATGGGTAGCCACGGCGCGCCCGGCCGTGTCGAATAGAAAGGCATGGCCTTCTTCCGGCGCGAAGCCGATGGCGCTGCCCTGTGCCAGCGCGTGGCGCGCCTCGCCATGCAGCTTGATGGCCACCGCATGGGGGCTGGCGTCCAGCGTGGCGTGGATGATTTGCGCATCGCCCAGCTGCTCGATCAGGGTGACCGTGGCGCCGTAGCCTTCATTGCGCGGCACCAGCCGCAGGTGTTCGGGGCGTACGCCGACCAGCATGCCCACCTCGCCACCGAGCTGGCTGGCCAGCGCGGGAACGGCGGCGCACGGCAAAAAGTTCATGCGCAGGGCGCCGATGAAGCCGGCCACGAACTGGCTGGCCGGATGGCGGTACAGCTCCAGCGGCGCACCCACCTGCTCCAGGTGGCCGCCGTGGAAGACCGCCACGCGGTCACCGAGGGTCATGGCTTCGACCTGGTCGTGCGTGACGTAGATCATCGTGGTGCCCAGTTCCTGGTGCAGCTTGGCCAGTTCGATGCGCGTCTGCACGCGCAGCGAGGCATCGAGGTTCGACAGCGGCTCGTCGAACAGGAACACCTTGGGCTGGCGCACGATGGAGCGGCCGATGGCCACGCGCTGGCGCTCGCCGCCGGACAAGGCCTTGGGTTTGCGGTCGAGCAGATGCGTAATCTGCAAAATCTCGGCCACCTTGCCGACCGCCGCGCGCACCTCCGCTTCCCCCTTGCCCGCCAGTTTCAGGGCAAAGCCCATGTTGTCGCGCGCCGTCATGTGCGGATACAAGGCGTAGCTCTGGAAGACCATGGCGATGCCCCGCTCTGCCGGTGCCACGTCATTGGCCAGCAAGTCGCCGATGCGCAGCTGGCCCGCGCTGATGTCTTCCAGTCCCGCGATCATGCGCAGCAGGGTCGACTTGCCGCAGCCGGACGGTCCGACGAAGACCATGAATTCGCCGTCGTGGATATCGAGGTCCAGGCCCTTGACGATTTCCGGGCCGTCGCCGTAGGTCTTGCGGATGCCGCGCAGGGAGATGGCCGCCATGTCAGTGCTCCCCTGCCAGGGCCGGTGCGTCGGCATGCGCGGCGCGCTGCGCGGCGATGAAATCGCGGTACCACAGGGCGCTGTCCTTGAAGCTGCGCTGCTGCGTGGCGTAATCGACGTACAGCATGCCGAAGCGCTTGGCGTAGCCCGAATTCCACTCGAAGTTGTCCATCAGGCTCCAGTAGAAATAGCCGCGCACGTCGATGCCCTGCGCGATCACGGCGCACAAGGCGTCCAGGTGCAGCCGCACGTATTCGATGCGCGCCTCGTCGTGGATCTTGCCGCCGACGGGCTTGTCGGCGACGGCCATGCCGTTTTCCGTGATGTAGACGGGCGGCAGACGGTATTCGCGGTGCAGGCCCACGAGCAGCTCCGTCAAGCCTTGCGGATAGGTTTCCCAGCCCATGTCGTTGACGCCAAGCTTGCATTCGGGCTTGCGCGGCGGCGTCTCGGCGCTCATGAAAGCGCGCGTGTAGTAGTTCACGCCAAGGAAATCGATAGGCTGCTTGATATCTATGAAATCGTTTTCAAATATGGATAAAGCGGAAGCGTCGGCGTGTTTCAGGGCCAGGGCCGGGTAGCGGCCCTTGAAGATGGCGTCCATATACCACTGCACCGAGCGCGCATATTCCAGTTCGGCCAGCTCGCGGTCCTGGGCGCTGTCGGTGGCCGGCGTGGCCGTCCACTGATTGAGCACGATGCCCAGTTTCGCGGGCGGCTTGACGGCGCGCATGGCTTGCATGGCCAGGCCGTGCGACAGCAGCAGATGGTGCGACACTTGCACGGCGGCGGCCGGGTCGGCCATGCCGGGCGCGAACTGGCCCGTGCCGTGGCCCAGCACGGCCGTACACCACGGTTCGTTGTGGGTGGCGATGCTGGCGACCTTGTGGCCGAAGCGGCGCGCCACCTCGGCCGCATAGGCGGCGAAGTGGTAGCAGGTGGCGCGATTGAGCCAGCCGCCCTCGTCCTGCAAGGCTTGCGGTAAGTCCCAGTGATACAGGGTCAGGTGGGCGTCGAGGCCCTTGGCGGCCAGGGCGTCGAGCAGGCGCGCGTAAAAAGCGAAACCGGCCTCGTTCCAGGCGCCGGAACCCGTGGGCTGCACGCGCGACCAGGACATGGAAAAGCGGTAGGCGTTCACGCCCAGGCTGGCGATCAGCTCCACGTCCTCGGCATAGCGGTGATAGTGGTCGCAGGCCACGTCGCCATTGCTGCCGTCGATGATCTTGCCATCCGTGTGGCTGAAGGTATCCCAGATGGATGGGCCGCGGCCATCGATGGCCGCGGCGCCCTCGATCTGGTAGGCGCTGGTGGCCACGCCCCAGGTGAAAGTGGCGGGAAAGTTGATATCAATGTCGTCGTTATGCATGGTGGTCATGTCAGTGTGAGTGGATTAAAGAGAGTGCTAGCCTTTGACGGCGCCTTGCGTGAGGCCCTCGATCAGGCGCTTCGAGGCGACAAAGAACATCAGCAGCAGCGGCAGCACGGCAATGGCGGCGCCCGTCATCAGCGCGCCCCACTCCGTGTTGTTCGGCGCCTGCATGCTGCGCAGGGCCAGCGGGATCGTATAGTTCTCGACCGAGCGCATGACGACCAGCGGCGTGATGAAATTGTTCCACGAGTTGATGAAGGTGATCAGGCCCAGGGTGCCCATGGCGGGACCGATCAGCGGCAGCACGACCCGCCAGTAGATGGCGAATTCGCCGCAGCCGTCGATGCGCGCCGCCTCGATCAGGTCCTTCGGAATCGCCGTGCCGATGTACTGGCGCATGAGGAAAATCCCCAGCGCGCCGGCCGCTCCCGGCACGTACAGGGCGCGCGGCTGGTCCAGCCATCCGAGGAAATCCATCAGCATGAAGGTGGGAATCATGTTCATGAAGGACGGGATGATCATCGACGCCATCACCAGCGTAAACAGGGGCCGCTTGAAGCGGAATTCGTACATGGCGAAGGCATAGCCGCCCAGCGAGCAAAAGAACAAAGTCAGCGCTGTGGTCATCAGGGCCACGTACAGGCTGATGCCGATATTGCGCCAGAACGGCAGGCGCTCCTGCAGCAATTCCAGGTTGTTGAGCAGGACCGTGCCGAACCAGCGTGGCGGCGGCAGGCTGTAGATCTCGGCGCTCGTGTGCGTGGCGAAGACGAACATGAAGTAGAACGGCGCGACCATGATCAGGGCGCCGGTGGCCACCATGGCGTACGCCGTCCAGCGGGTGGTTTTCATCGGACCTCCTTGCGTTCATTGCGGCTGAAGATGCGGTTGTTGACCCAGGTAGTGCTGGCGATGATGAGGAACAGCAGCCAGGAAATGGCCGACGCCGTGCCGAAGTCGCCCGAGGAAAACGCCGTCTTGTAGACGAAGATGGCCGTCGTCATCACGGACTGGCTCACGCCGCTCGATTCGGCCACCAGCACGAACGGTTCCTCGAACAGCTGCAGATTGCCCATGATGGTCAAGGTGACGGCCAGGTAGATCATGGGACGCAGCTGCGGCAGGGTGATGTACCAGAATTGCTGGCGTTTCGAGGCGCCGTCGATGGTGGCCGCCTCGTACAAGTCCTTGGGGATCACCTGCAGCGCGGACAGGTACAGCACCAGGTTCCAGCCCAGGTAGCGCCAGAAAATGACGAAGGCGACGGCCGGCTTGATGAACAGCGAGCTGCCCAGCCAGTCGATCGACTCCGCAGGGAACAAGCCACCGACCAGCGGCAGGCTGGCGCACCATTCGATCAATACATTGATCTGCCCATAGTCGCGCGAAAACAGGGTATTGAAGACCATGGCGATGGCCACGCTGGAGGTGATGAACGGTAAAAAGTAAATGCCGATCACCAGGTTGCGCGAGCGCTTGAAGCTGTTGTGGATGAAGGCCGCCAGCGGAATGGCCACCAGGTGCTGCGGCACGCCCGAAGCCAGCGCCAGCCAGACCGTATTGCCCAGCGAGCGCAAGAACCACGGGTCGCTCAAGGCGTACTTGTAGTTATCCAGCCCCACCCACTGCATGGCTTCCACGCCGCTGGCCGCTTCCCACTGGTTGAACGACAAATAGATGGAAAACAGCAGCGGGAACAGGCTGAAGACGGCGAACAGGATGAAGAAGGGGCTGATGAAAATGTACGGCGCCCACTTCTTCATGTTGAAGCGTTTCCTGGCGGGCCGCGCTGCAGCGGCAGCGGGCGCGCCCTCGGTACAAGGCATGGAGGTAGTCATGCTGCTCCTAGCGCCGCGCGCGGTGGGTGATCAGGGCCTTGGCGTCGGCCAGCGCCGTCTTGATATCCTTGTTTTGCGCCAGCACGCTTTCCAGTTCCATGTTGACGATGTCGCGCGCCACGGCGTCGAACTTGTCGACGCGGATGACGGGGATCTTCGCCGCCGTGTCGCGCGCCAGCAAGCGCGTCTTCTGGCCGCCGAAGTACGGCTGCGGCTCGTCCATCATGGGGTCCGCATAGGCTGCCTTCAGGGCCGGGAAGGCACCGATCTCTTTCAGCGAATGCAGCTGGATATCCTTGTTGACGGTCATGAACTTGATGAATTCCCAGGCCTGGGTTTTATTCGCCGCCTTTTTCGGGATGCCGTAGAAGGAGCCGCCGTACGACGCCAGCGCGCCGGCCGGCAAGTTCGCCGCGCGCCACTGGCCTTGCGAATCGGGCGCCAGCCACTTGGCCAGGTGGCCGCTGAGCCAGGAACCCATCATCTGGCTGGCCACCTTGTCGCGTTTAAAACCTTCGGCCCACTCGCCCGTCCAGGCCACGGTGCGCGCATCGATGCCGGCCACCCGCGCCGCCTTGGCCAGTTCGAAGGCCTTGACGAAGCGGGGCGAGTCGACCAGCACCTGGCCCTTGTCGCCAAAGTAAATGCCTTCGCCATCTTTCAGATTGGCGCGGATAACGATGTCGGCCAGGTCGCTGGCGCCGGCCAGCAGGTGGGTGCCGGTGGCGGCCTTGAGCTTCTTGCCGGCGGCGATGTAGGATTCCCACGATTGCGTCAGGTCGGCTTCCTTGATGCCCGCCTTGTCCATCAGGTCCTTGCGGTAGAAC
Source organism: Janthinobacterium sp. SUN033 (assembly GCF_030397595.1). Lineage (NCBI taxonomy): Bacteria > Pseudomonadati > Pseudomonadota > Betaproteobacteria > Burkholderiales > Oxalobacteraceae > Janthinobacterium > Janthinobacterium sp. SUN033. The sequence goes on along the minus strand of NZ_JAPQNV010000005.1, from coordinate 465,960 downwards.
AAGGTGCCCGGTCCCAGGTCGGCCGGCATGGCGCCCAGGGTGCCGCGCGAACTGGTGGCCTGCACGAAGGTGAACGGCACGAACTGGGCGCGGTACTGCCCTGCCCCGTATGGGGCTTGCAGCAAATCTTCCATGCCCTTCGATTCGGCGAAGCTGCCGACGTAGCGGAAGTCGATGGCCATCACGTCGGGCAGGCGCGCACCGGCCGCCAGCGCCGTCGTCATCGAGTTATGGTGGTCGTCGATCTGCAGGCTGACCAGCTTGACCTTCACTTGCGGGTACAGTTTTTCCCACAGGGGCAAGGCCGTCTTGACGGCGCGATCCAGGTCGGGGAACGAGGCGACGGTGATCGTGGCGGGGGCCAGCGTGGGCAACGGCGCCGCCGGCGGGACGACTGCGGGCGCGGCGGCCACGCCACAGGCCAGGGTCAGCGCTGCCAGCGGGGCGGCGCCAAGGATGCTTGACTTCATTATTTCATCTCCGATTATTGAGCGTCTTCTATCTTGAAAACGTTTTCACAAGATGTGTCCATTTAACACCGCAAAGAAAATCAAGTCAACCGAAAAAGTTGTCATTTTTATTGAGGGTAGCGTGGCAAGCGGCATGCCACGGCGCGTGTTCCCCTATGACAGAGGCAAAAATACGGGCTGCCGGGGCAGCTGTTGTTTTTTGTGAAAACGTTTTCAAGCAATGTACTATCAGCAGGCCCGCCCAGGTGCGCCGGCATCATCCGACGTGCACGGCCCAGAATCTGTCGGCTTGCGCCCTGCGGGCCAAGCCGCGCTGCGGCGCCCCGCGCCCGACCTGCTGCGATATCAGCTACGGCCATTTATGGTAATCTTTCGATGAAAAGGTTTTCAGAGCACTGACAACCAGCCATCTTGATACCCAGGAATCACCTTGAACGATAGCGCCCACGCTGCTCCCCCTTCCACCCTGCTCGACGTGGCCCGCCAGGCCGGCGTGTCGCCCAGCACCGTCTCGCGCATCCTGAACGGCACGGCCAGGGTCTCCGACGACAAGCGCGACGCCGTGCTGGCGGCGATTGCCCACATGAAATTCGCGCCCAACCAGATGGCACAGGGGCTGAAAAAGGGCCGCTCGATGACCATCGGCATCGTGGTGCAGGATATTTCCAGCCCCTTCTTCGACGAAAGCCTGCGCGGGGTGGACGACGGCTTGAAAGACACGGGCTACGCATCCGTCATCGTCAGCGGACACTGGAATGCGCAGGAAGAGGCCGACCGCATCCGTCTGCTGCTGGCGCGCAAGGTCGACGGCATCATCCTGCTGTCGGGACGCATCTCGGACGAGAGCGTGCTTGATTTCTCGCAGCAGCGGCCCATCGTCTCGACGGGCCGCCTGCTGGCCACGAAAAGCGCCATCGGCTTCAAGCTCGACAATGAATACGGCGCCTACCTGGCCGTGCGCCACCTGGTGGAACTGGGCCACCGGCGCATCGCCTTCGTGGCCGGCCCCGCCAACAACACGGATGCGGCCGAGCGCCTGACGGGCTACCAGCGCGCGCTGCGCGAAGCGGACATACCCATCGACCCGAAGCTGATGGTGGAAGGTGATTTCCACGAGGCAAGCGGGATGCTGGCCATGAACCACCTGTTCGATACGCAGCAGCAGTTCAGCGCCGTCTTCGCCGCCAACGACCTGTCCGCCTATGGCGTGCGCCTGTGCCTCTACCGCAAGGGCATCCGCGTGCCCGACGATATCTCGCTCGTCGGCTTCGATGACTTGCCCGGCTCGTCCTACACGACGCCGCCGCTGACCACCATCCACCAGCCCCTGTACGACATCGGCCGCATCGCCACCGAAGCGCTGCTGGGGCTGATCAATGGCGAAGCCGTGCAGGCGGCCATTCCGCCTCTGGAACTGATCGTCAGGGAAACCACCCGACGCATCCGCTAAGGATTGCACCATGATAAACCTACTGCGCAGCCCACTCTCGGGTCGGCGTTGCTCGCTGTACTTTTTGTACAGCTGCGCTACTCAACCCGATATCGGGCTTGCTCGCTACGGTTTCTCAAGGTACTGACGCTTCACCATATACCACTATTTTCCTGAACGAGAATCAATACGCTACCAGTATCCGCAACGCATGCGGGAATCTGCAGCAATGGCGCATCCGCTTTACAATAGTGGCTCGTTCAGCAAGAATGCCTGCTTCAAGCAAGCTTGGCTCAACCCTCCGGCCACAGGCTGGAAGACTCCGAACATTCACCACAAAGGGACATCACATGGAACATACTCTGCCACCACTGCCGTATGAAATGGACGCTCTGGCGCCGCATATTTCGAAAGAAACCCTGGAATACCACTATGCCAAGCATCACCAGGCGTATGTCACCAACTTGAACAACCTGATCAAGGGTACCGAGTTCGAGAACCTGTCGCTGGAAGAGATCATCAAGAAATCGTCGGGCGGCATCTTCAACAATGCAGCGCAAGTATGGAACCACACCTTCTACTGGAACGGCATGAAGCCGGCCGGCGGCGGCGCGCCTGCGGGTGCCGTGGCTGACGCGATCAACGCCAAATGGTCGTCGTTCGACAAGTTCAAGGAAGAATTCACCAAGTCGTGCGTGGGCAACTTCGGTTCGGGCTGGACCTGGCTGGTGCAAAAAGCCGACGGCTCCGTCGACATCGTCAACACCTCGAACGCCGGCTGCCCGCTGACCACCGGCGACAAGCCGCTGCTGACCTGCGACGTGTGGGAACACGCCTACTACATCGACTACCGCAACCTGCGCGCCAAGTACGTGGAAACGTTCTGGGGCCTGGTCAACTGGGACTTCGTTGCCAAGAACTTCGCGTAAGCAGTTCCTGTCAACGTAAGGAGAAAAAGCCTGCGCCGCCCCGCGCGGGCTTTTTTTTTGCCTGCTGAAAGGCGAGGCGCTGCGCTACAATCAGCATCTTCCCACCCCACCCTGCCCCGATGTCCGCTCGCCTGCTGCGCCGCCTGTCGATTTTGCCCCTGCTGGCGCTGCACCTGCACGCATACGCGGCCTCCCCCTCTCCCCTGCTGTCCGACTACACGCACAACGCCTGGGGCGCCCTGCAAGGCGCGCCCGTCGACGTACTGAAATTCGCCCAGGGCCAGGATGGCTGGCTGTGGATCGCCACGGCCACCGGCTTGTACCGCTACGATGGCGTGCGCTTCGACCGCGTCGACAGCGTGTACGGCTACCGTCTGCCGTCGAGCAATGTGCTGGGCCTGGCCACGCCGCCGGATGGCGCCGTGTGGGTCGGCTACCGCCTGGGCGGCGTCACCGTCTTTCGCCGGGGGGGCGCGCGCACCTACCGGGAAGCGGATGGCTTGCCGTCAGGCGCCGTATTTCACATCGAGGCAGCGCCCGACGGCAGCATCTGGGTCGGCACGCGCGATGGCGCGGCGCGCCTGGCGCCGGGCGCGGACCGCTTCGAAGCGCAGGCCGCCAACGTGGGCCTGCCCGACAAGCGCGTGTATCAGATCCTGTTCGGGCGCGATGGCACGCAGTGGATGGGGACCATGCATGGCGTGTTCTTCCGCAAGCCGGGCCAGGCGCGCTTTTCCCATGCCTGGCCGCGCACCATGCTCACCAGCATGGATGAAGCACCCGATGGCGCCATCTGGGCCGTCGACAACCAGAGCAATTACTATCGCGTGCGCACCAGCGCGCCGCACGGCGATGCGCCCATGCGGCCCGACGCCACGGGCAACGGCATCCGCTTCGACCGCGCCGGCACCATGTGGCTGATGCAGCCCGATGGCCTTGAGCGCAAGTTCGACCCTTCCGGCCCCAGCCTGCCGGCCCAGCGCCTGACGCGCCAAAACGGCATCAGCGGCCCGCTGCCGCAATCGTCGTTCCAGGACCGCGAAGGCAATCTGTGGTTCGGCACGTCGACGGGCCTGGACCGGCTGCGGCCGAACCGCCTGCAGACCCTGCCCGTCGCCGTGCCCTTCGACCATCCCGGCATGCTGCCAGGCCCCGATGGCGACGTGTGGATCGGCGACTATGTGGGCGACGTGCGCAGCTTTACCGCCGACGGGGTGAAAAAGGTGGAATTGAAAGGAGCGCTGGCGGCCAGCCACTGGGCGCCCGACGGCACGCTGTGGCTGGGCAACGAGCAGGAACTGCACCACCGCGCGCGCAATGGCGCCATGACGCGCGTGGTGCCGCCCGTGCTGGGACTCGATCCGCAGGCGCTGCAGCAGGACCGCTCCGGCGCCCTGTGGGCCTCGTTTTCCGGCGGCGGCCTGTTTCGCCTGAGCGAAGGGAAATGGATCGCCAACGGCGGCCTGTCCGGCCTGCCGGCGGTGCTGACCACGGCCATGGCGATCGATGGCGCCGGCACCGTCTGGCTGGGCCATGCCGACAATACAATCAGCCTGGTGGCCGATGGCCAGCGCGCGGGCGCCGTCAGGCGGCTCGGCGCGCCCGAGGGCCTGCAGGTGGGCACGGTGCTGCAGCTGTACCGCGATGGCGACATGATCTGGGCCGGCGGCGAAAACGGCGTGGCCCTGTACCGCGCCGGACGCTTCCAGATGCTGCGCGGCGCGCGCGGCGCGGCGTTTCGCGGCGTGTCGGGCATCGTGCGCCTGCCGGACGGCGACCTGTGGCTGCATGGCGCGGACGGCATCGAGCATATCGCCGCCGCCAGCCTGGCCGCGTGGATGCGCGACGGCAGCGCCGTCGTCTCGGAACGCTTCGACGCGCTCGACGGCTTGCAGGGCCATGCCTCGCAGCTGCGCCCCGTGCCGTCGCTGATCCATGCGCCCGATGGCAAGCTGTGGTTCTCCACCTCGGCCACCATCGCCATGCTCGACCCGCTGCATATCCGCCGCAATCGCCTGCCGCCGCCCGTGCAGATCCACAGCTTGCTGGCCGATGGCGTGCGTTACACGCTGGACGACGGCAAGCCGCTGCACCTGCCGCAGGGCAGCCGGAACCTGCAGATCGGCTTCACGGCCCTGAGCCTGTCGATGCCGGAACGCGTGCGCCTGCGCTACCGGCTGGCGGGCGTGGACGCCGGCTGGCAGGAGGCGGTGGGTCGCCGCGAAGCGTACTACACCAACCTGGCGCCCGGCAGCTACCGCTTCGACGTCACGGCCGCCAACGAAGACGGCGTGTGGAACACGCAGGGGACAGGGCTCGACATCGTCATCGCGCCCGCCTTCGTGCAAACGCCGTGGTTCGCGCTGCTGCTGGCGCTGGGCGCCGCGCTGCTGCTGTATGGCGGCTATGTGCTGCGCATCCGCCACCTGACGCGCAATATGCAGGAACGGTTGCAGGAACGCTTGCAGGAGCGCCTGGCCGAACGCTCTCGCATCGCCCGTTCGCTGCACGACACGCTGCTGCAAAGCGTGCAAGGCCTGATCCTGTCGTTCCATGCGCATGCGGACATGCTGCCCAAGGGCACGCGCGAACGGGCGCGCCTCGATGGCACCCTCAACCTGGCCGACCAGTTGCTGATCGAAGGCCGCGACCAGATCATGGACTTGCGCGCCTCGGCCGAACCCGACGAACTGCGGCTGGCGCTGCAGCAATTCGGCAAGGGCCTGGCCGAACACCGCGCGCACGCCTTCACGGTGCATGTCAGCGGCATCTGCCGGCGCCTGCAGCCGCGCGTGCATGACGAAATCTACGCCATCGCGCGCGAAGCGCTGTTCAACGCCTCGCGCTATGCCGAAGCGGCAAACATCGTGCTGGAACTCGACTATGCGGAACAGGCCTTCACCCTGCGCGTGCGCGACGACGGCTGCGGCCTCGATGACGCCGTGGCGCAAACGGGCCAGCGGCCCGGCCACTGGGGCCTGGTCGGCATGCGCGAGCGCGCCGCCGCCATCGATGCCAGCCTGCGTATCGACAGCCGCCCCGGCGCCGGCACGCAGATCGAAGTGAGCGTGCCGGGCCGCCTGGCCTATTGACGGCACGGCGCCGGCGGACGGGCAAGCGTCTGCGGCCTCGATGAAAAATGTTATACGATACGCAAGAGCGCTGCCTGGCTCGCCTATCCCGCCACACCACTTCCTGAAAGCACTCCATGAAAAAATGCCTGCTCGCCCTGCTGCTCTGCGCCTCCGGTTCCGCCTTCGCCAACTCGGCCTGCGACACGCCGCGCAACGACTTCGACGGCCTGTATTGCCTCAACAAGGTGTACCAGGAAGCGGACAAGGAACTCAACGCCAACTACAAGAAACTCGCAGCACAGCTCGACGCCGGCGGCAAGCAAAAGCTGAAAGCGGGCCAGCTGGCGTGGATCAGCGCACGCAACCAGAACTGTTCGAAACGCGAATCTTCGGGCTTCTATGTGAACCTCGATTGCGCCACCCAGACCACCATCGAACGCGCGCAATTTTTGCAGGACCGCGTGCGCGAATGCGTGAGCGCCGGCTGCCAGAACAGCAAACTGTGAGCTGAAGCTGCGCCAGCGCAAACGCGAGCGGGCGGTAATCCCCCATACTGGCCACTCGGAGGTCTTTCCGTTTATGCCATGAGCAAACTCATCGATATTTCCCTGGATCAATGGGACGCCAGCGGCAGCGCTACGCAGCAGGCGGCGGCGCTGCAAGCCCTCGAAGACGGGCAAGTACTGCTGCTGCCCCGCCTGGGATTCTCGCTGCACCCGGAAGAGCATGGGCTGCTGAACGGCGCGGCGGGTAGTGCCAGCGGCGCCAAGAACATCAGCTGGGAACCGGTACGCGGCGTGCGCGGCCAGGGCGACGCCTGCGATGCGGCCCTGCTGGCGGCGCTGATGCAGCGCTACGCACGCCAGACGCGCAGCTTGCTGGCCGGCTTGCTGCCCAGCTACCAGGCGCATCTGCAGCAAGGCAAGGGCAGCTTTCGCCCCGTGGAAATCGCCGGCAGGGTAACCTCCTGGCGCAAGGACGATACGCGCCTGCATATCGACAGTTTCCCCTCCTCGCCCACGCAGGGCCGGCGCATCCTGCGCGTCTTCACCAACATCCACCCGCGCGACGCGCCCCGCGTGTGGAAACTGGGCCCGCCCTTCGAGCAGGTGGCGCAGCATTTTTTACCCGTCGCGCAGCGTCCGCAACCCGTGCTGGCGACCCTGCTGCAATGGCTGCGCATCACCAAGTCGCGGCGCACAGCCTACGATCACTACATGCTGCAGCTGCACGACGCCATGAAGGCCGACCTGGCCTACCAGGCGCAGGTGGAACAGCACACGCATGCCTTCGCGCCGGGCCAGACGTGGATCGTCTTCAGCGACGCCGTATCGCACGCGGCCCTGCGGGGACAGCATGCGCTGGAGCAAACCTGGCTGCTGCCCGTGCGCGCCATGGCCGCCCCCGACAAGTCGCCGCTGGCCATCCTCGAGCGCCAGTTGCAACGCCCGCTGGCCTAGCCTGGCCAGGCACTACGCCCCGGCAAAGCCAGGCTCAGGCAAACCGGCTCAGGCAGGCAAACGGGCCGCCTTGAAGCGCCGCCAGGCCTTGTGCATGCGGCCATCGCTGCCCTGCGCCTGCGCGCGCGCCGCCAGGTAGCCGCGCACGAAGGCCGCGTGCTGCCGCAACCCGTCCTGGGCGGACTGGTCAGCCTGGCCATTCTGAACATCGGGCAATTGCTGCAGCAGCCGGTCGGCCACCTGCACATCGTTGAGCCAGCCCAGTTCATCCTGCAGCACCGACAGCCGCCCCACATATGGTTGCACGGCGCGCGCGGCAAACAGCGAGGCAAAAAATTCCGTCGCATAGCGCGTCTTCTTGGCCGCGATGCGCACCCGGTGGCGCTGCAGCGGCGTGGCATGCAGCAGGCGCTTGCCGCGCTTCACCAGGCGGCGCTGGTCCTTGCGCAGGGTGGCGCGGGCAAACGGCGAGACGTGCGCATCGAGGCGCCGCACCTGGCGCGCGGAGCAACTGTCGCGCCAGGCGCGCGCCTGCAGCCAGCGCTGCAAGCCCAGCATGCAAGCCGTGTAGCGCGCCGATGTAACGGCCTGGGCCGCTTGTGCATGCTTGAGGCGCGCCTGCGCGTGCGCCGCCTCTGCCAGCGCCGCCGCATCCGCCTGCGCCTCGCCATCGAGCTGCGCCAGGGTATTGCCAGCCAACACATCCCAGTCGCGCGCCTCGCCCAGCGCGCCGCCCAGCCAACCGAGTTCGGCCTTCAAGGCCTCGGGCAGCGCCAGCAAGGACTTGAACATGCCCAGCGCCGAGCGCAGACGGCGCAGGCCCACGCGCATCTGGTGCACGCTTTCCACATCCTCGCCCGCCGCCACGCCATCCTGATTGCCGCTGACTTGCTCCAGGCAATTGCCAGCGATGGCCAGGAACACTTGCTCCACCGACATCGCCGCGTCCAGCGCCAGGGGCTGCGCCTTGACCGCCTGCAGAGGCTGTGACGCCGCGAGGCGGTAACCGCGTTCCGCCTTGCTCATGTGGCCCAGCTGCAGCGGCACATCCTGCAGCAGGGCCAGCGCCACGTCGAACAGGCTGGCCGCTTGCCCCTGCTTCAATTCCAGTTCGATCTCGCTGACGGGCACGCTGCGGACGGCGCCATTCGCCCCATCCGCACCGCTTTCGATGACACCCTGGTCCAGCACGCATTCGATCTCGTCGCCCTGCGGCGTGCGCAGCTGCCATACGGTGCGCTCCATGCGCGTGGTAAACACGGGCTGCAAGGCGTCGCGGACGGCGTCCTGGCGCAACAGCGCGCGGATGGGCTGCTTGCGGCCGATGGCCGAGTCCAGCGCGGCGAGATCCGGTTGCGGCCCGGAAACTTCGCCCTCCCATTCGTGGCGGCTGTGCAAGCCGCTGTTGACGGTGCCACCTGCCTTCAGGGTCTGCACCCAGCGCCCGTCCACCTGGCGCACGCGCAAGCCCGCCTGGTGGCGGCACAGCTGCAAATCGGGCGTATCGACATAGATATCGTGCATCTGCAGCAGCTGCACTTCTCCTTGCGCCTGCTGCGCCAGCAACGGGTGCGCGCGCAGGCGCGCTACATCTTGCTGCGCCAGCAACAATTTCAATTCGATTTCCATGACCGCTCCTCGCGAGACTCCTGAACGCCCATTGTAAGGCGCGTCCGGCCACATACAAGGAGCACGCGCACCGACCTTGATTTTGCGCGAAAATAGGCGCTTCATTCAACCAGGAGATGCCATGACCTACCACGCCGCCGAAAACCGCTACGACACTATGCAATACCGCACGTGCGGGCGCAGCGGGCTGAAACTGCCGCTGTTGTCCCTGGGACTGTGGCACAATTTTGGCGACAGCAACAGCCTGGCCTCGCAGCGCGACATGCTGCGCACGGCCTTCGACCTGGGCATCACGCATTTCGACCTGGCAAATAACTACGGCCCGCCGTATGGCAGCGCGGAAAGCAATTTCGGCAAGCTGCTGCGCGACGATTTTTTACCGTACCGCGATGAACTGATCATTTCCACCAAGGCAGGCTGGGACATGTGGCCGGGCCCGTACGGCCAGGGCGGCGGCTCGCGCAAATACGTGCTGGCCAGCCTGGACCAGAGCTTGCAGCGCCTGGGCCTCGACTACGTCGACATCTTTTACTCGCACCGCTACGACGCCGACACGCCGCTGGAAGAAACCATGGGCGCGCTGGCCACCGCCGTGCAGCAGGGCAAGGCGCTGTACGTGGGCCTGTCGTCGTATTCGCCGCAAAAGACGGCTGAGGCGGCCGCCCTGCTGAAAGAGTGGAAAGTGCCGTGTCTGATCCACCAGCCTGCCTACAATATGCTCAACCGCTGGATCGAGGAAGACGGCTTGCTCGATACCCTGCAGCAAGAAGGCATGGGCTGCATCACGTTCACGGCGCTGGCGCAGGGCTTGCTCAGCGACAAATACCTGGACGGCGTGCCGCAGGATGCCCGCGTCAACCGCCCCGGCGGCGGCTCGCTGCTGCAAAAACACCTGAGCGCGGAAAACCTGGCCCGCGTGCGCGCGCTGAACCAGATCGCCGCGCAGCGGGGACAAACCCTGGCGCAGATGGCGCTGGCCTGGGTACTGCGCGATCCGCGCGTCACCTCGACCCTGATCGGCGCCAGCAGCAGCGCGCAAATCCGCGAAAACGTGGCCGCGCTGCAGCAATTGTCGTTCACGGCCGACGAGCTGGCCGCCATCGACGTGCAGGCGCGCGAAGGCCATATCAATCTGTGGGAAGGTCCGTCGCGGGCCGTCTGAGCACGCGCTCCCCGGTGCTTGTGAAGCCGGCGGTCTGGCGCTAGACTGCCGGCTTCACAACATCCCTGCCCGCGACCAGACACCATGAAGACCATCACTGCCACGACCCTTTGCCTGCTGCTGTGCGCGGCCAACGCCGGCGCGGCCAATTATTGCGACGCGCCGTCGTGGTCGATTACGCATGGCAAGAGCTACGACGAGGTCATGCAGATCGCCACGAAGCGCGACAAGATCCGCGACGCCGAATGCAGCTTTACGGATGTGATCCTCAGGATCCAGAACGAGGAGGCGGGCATCAGCCGCTATCCGGGCATCCTGCTCATCGCCGACGAGCGCGATGAACGCTTCGTCGTCACCAGCCGCGTCGGCGCCTACACCATCTTCAGCTACCGCTACAACGACAAGCGCCTGCTGCAGTTTGCCATGAAGGATCACAGCTGGGAGGAAGGCGAAGCGTTCCAGGCCGGCGCCTACAAGATCACGGGTGCGAAGGAATTCAAGACGCTCACCGGCTTTCCCACCACCTTGCTGGTGGTACAAACGTTCCAGTTTTACGGCCCGAAGTAAAGGCCAGCTTCCCTCACGGTTCCAGCGGCGGCAGCCAGGCCAGCAACTCCTGCGCCACCTGCCGCCGCCGTTCCGGCGTGGCAAAGGCGCCCACCTCCACATGCGTGCTGCCGCAGCTGATGCATATCAGCTGGCGCGGCCCCTCCGGCACGACGATATGCGTGCACCAGGGACGAAAGCTGCTGCGCTGGTGCCGGCCGGCGCTCACCTGCTCGACGACCAGCACGCCGTCGCGCAGGGCCAGATGCTCGTAGTCGTGGGCATGGCGCAGGTAATACAGCAGGGAAATGGCCACCAAGACCAGTTCGGCAAATGAAAAGACGGGAATGTACCAGTAGCCGCGCAGCGCAAAGGCGGCGGCGATGGCGGTGGAAAACAGGCACAGCACACCATAGGCGCGCAGCAACTGGCGCACCGTCAAGGCACTGTGGCGCGTAAACAGCCATTGCGGTTGTTCCCGTGCAGTATCGCGTGGCATCTCGCCTCCCGCAACAGGAAGGGCGCCGGCGTCATCGCTGCAGCGGCGCGTCCTTCAGGATATGCTTGCGCCGCTCAGGCGCCCATCCGCACCAGCGCATGGCCCACGTGCTGCCACCAGTGATCGCGCGACTTGACCTGTTTCAGGCAAGACGTGTCGATTTCCGCGGGGAAGACACGATCCTGGCACACCTTCGTTTCCAGTGCGTAACGCTGATTCTCCGCCGCCGCCAGGGCCACGACGAGCCAGAACGCCAGCGCCAGCAAGACCACCAGCGAACTCCAGGCCAGGTGATTGGTGTTACTTTTTTCGCCAAAAAACTCGCGCGGCCGCGTCTCGCGGTACATCGACATCAAGTCTTTTTCTTTCTCTTCCGACATCTGCGTTTGCATCCTCTGACATCCTATCCTGTGCCGGCCGGCTGGCCATGGCGGCGCGCACGCCGCCTTGCCTGCATTTTACGCCGATGGCGCAGGAGAGGCGGTAATTCATGGGGGCAATTCGCCATCACCACCCTGCGCCGGCTGCACGGGCGCCACGCTTTCCACATGATCGACGTCGATGTCGCCGCCAGCAGGCGCCGTATTGCGCGGCTCCACGCCGGCCCGCTCGCCCGTACCGGCCGCATCGCTGTCGTTCTCCAGCGCTTCCGCATCCTGGCCCGGCACGCCCTGCATGTCGCTGCCGCTGTCGGAACTGTCGCTGGGACCGAGCGCGCCCTTGCCATGGCCGCTGCCCAGGACGCGGTCAGGCGTGACGGGCAAATTGTCCGGATCGAGTGTGCTGCTGCTCATGGCGGCCTCCCGTTCATAAAAAATCAGCTTACTCCGCTGGCCTGGCCAGCGGCGCACGCCTGCACGGCATTTTCCCAGGAGAAATGCGGCGGCGCACAACTATTTTCAGAAATTACTTCACAAATGTACTATTCATTGCTATAGTTAATTCAAGTAAGCATCTTCTCATCCAGAAACTGCTTCATCAGCGGCACGGCGCCCACCAGCGCCATGCCGCCGAACCGACCGGTACGTGGCGAGCCGGCCCATCCACCCAGCCATCATGCACATATTGGAGTCTTATCATGCAAGCCAAATCACTCATCGCAGCATTGTTTGCCATCACCGCCGCCACGTCGGCTTTCGCCCAGAGCGCCGCGCCAGCCGCTGCCAGCCAGCAACTCACACGCGCCGACGTCACGGCCGAATACATCCGTGCCCGCAACGCCGGCGAAATCGCCACCAGCGAAGTCGACTACCCGAAAACGCCGGCCACCGCCGCCAGCAACGTGACGCGCGAAGAAGTCATGGCCGAGTTCTACGCCGCCCGCAAGGCTGGCCTGATCCCGCAAACGGAAGCGGACTTTGATGTCGCGCAAACGGCAAAACACGTCGTGAAATAAGAAACCAGTCAGCCGGTTTCAGTCAGTCAGTAACACACCTCAGTTGCGGCGCAGCACCCGGGCCACTCCCGGCGCTCACCGCGGCGAGCTGTCAGCCTCACCCCAACCCCACCTTCCGGAGTTCCTGCATGTCCCTGCACCGCCGTTTGCTTGCCGCCAGCCTGATCCTTGCCTTGAGCGCCTGTGCCGACATGGGCCATATCGCGCCGCAATCGGCCATGCTCGACGCCAACAAGCTGCAGGCGAGCCAGGCCATGGATGCCGCCGCCAGCGCCGCCATCCAATGGCCGCGCACGCAATGGTGGCAAGACTTGCACGATCCCCAATTGAACCGCCTGATGGAGCAGGCGCTGGCCGACAGTCCCACCCTGCGCGGCGCCCAGGCGCGCGTGCGCCAGGCCGAGGCCCTGGCCGGCGCGGCCGAGGACAAGACCCGTCCGCAGGCCGACGCGAATGTCTCCATCAACCGCGAACTGTATTCCCAGCACGGCAGCACCCCGGCGCCGCTGGCCGGCAACTACGCCTGGCGCAACCAGGCCACCGTCACGGCCTCGTACGACCTGGACCTGTGGGGCCGCAACCGCGCCGCCCTGTCCGCCGCGCTGGGCGACGTGCAGATGGCGTCGGCCGAATCGCAGATGGCGCGCCTGGCCCTGGAAACGGCGCTGGTGCGCACCTACATCCAGCTGTCGTATGAATTCCAGCTGCAGGACGTGATCGAACGCAGCCTGGCGCAGCGCGCCCGCATCCTCGACATCACGCGCCAGCGCAAGGCCGCCGGCATCGGCACGGACATCGACGTGGCGCAGATCGAAACCACCTTGCCGGCGGGACGCCGCCAGCTGGAACAGTCGGCCGAGTCGCTGGCCCTGCTGCGCAACCAGCTGGCGGCCCTGGCGGGCAAGGGCCCGGCAGCGGGCGCAGCCTTGAGCCGCCCCGTGCTGCGCCTGGACCAGCCGCTGGCCATTCCCGCCGCCCTGCCGGCCGACCTGATCGGCCGCCGTCCCGACATCGCCGCCCAGCGCTGGAGAGTCGAAGCGGCGGCGCAGCGCATCGACGCCGCCAAGGCCGAGTTCTACCCGAACGTCAACCTGGTGGCCTTTGCCGGCTTCCAGGCCTTCGGCTTCAGCCACTTTCTCGACGCCAATTCGCAGGTGCGCGGCGCCTCGCCCGCACTGAGCCTGCCCATCTTCGCCGGCGCCCGCCTGCGCGCCCAGCTGGGCAGCCAGACTGCCGTGTACGACGGTGCCGTGGAGCAATACAACGCCACCGTCATCAACGCCATGTCAGACGTGGCCAATGCCGTCACGAAGGCCCAGTCGCTGGCCAAACAGCACCAGCTGACCGTGCAGGCGCTGGCCACGGCGCAGCGCGCGCGCGACCTGGCGGAGAAGGCCTACAAGGCGGGCATGAGCGACGCCATCAACATGCTCAACACGCAAGTGGCGCTGCTGGCGGAAGAACAGCAGCAGGCGCAAAATGGGGCGCGCGAGCTCGATCTGTACGTTTCCTTGATGAATGCACTGGGAGGCGGCATCTGAGCTTGCAATCCTGGCATTGCCCTAGCCCAACAAGATACAATCGGAACTTTATTCACACATGAAGGAATATGACATGACCGCTTTTGACGCCACCTCCAAGCGGCTGCAAAACATCCGCACGCGCATGCCAGGCTTCCCCATGGAACTGATGCGCCTGTTGCGCATGACGTACCACATTCAAAAAGGCATGAAGGATCTGACCAATGCCGCGCTGAAAAAGCACGACCTGGTCGATGCCAGCTACATGGTGCTGGCCGTGCTGTACGGCACGGACGACGAAACCTCGAACGCCTGCACCCTGGGCATGGCGTGCCATGAAAAGCCGGCCAACCTGACGCGCGTGTGCAACGACCTGGAAACGCGCGGACTGATCCACCGCGGCACGCGCCCCGGCGACCGCCGCTCCGTGATGATCTCGCTGACCGACAAGGGCCGCGCCCTGATCGAAACGGCGCTGCCGGACGTGTACCAGGAAACCTCGGCCCTGTACGAAGGCTTCACGGACGAAGAGTTGCAAGTGCTCGACAAGCTGTACATGCGCCAGTTGCGCAACCTCAACAATCTCAACAACCAGAACTGATAGCCTATCGATGACGCCAGCCACAGCAACAAAACCTATATACGGCCCCCTGACCCGGGCGGCCCACTGGCTGGCGCTGGCGCTGCAGGACTGGCGCTCGACGGAAGGCGAACGCTGGATCTACGTCGGCAAGACCCTCATCGCCTCGTTCTGCGCGCTGTGGCTGGCCTACCGCCTGGGCCTCGATTCGCCCAGCACGGCGATGACCACCACCATCATCCTGGCCCTGCCCAGCAGCGGCATGGTGCTGGAAAAAAGCTTTTACCGCCTGTGCGGCACCCTGCTCGGATGCACGGCCGCGCTGACCCTGATCGGCCTGTTCCCGCAGCAGCCCGTGCTGCTGTTCGCCGGCCTGGCCCTGTGGGTGGGCCTGTGCACGAGCGGCTCGGCCCTGCACCGCAATGCCCAGTCGTATGTGTACGTGCTGGCCGGCTACACGGCTTGCATGATCGTGCTGCCCGCCATCGAGCAGCCGATGCAGGTGTTCGCGCTGGCCGTCACGCGCGTGGCCGAGGTCAGCCTGGGCATCATCTGCTCGGCGGCCGTCTCCAGCGTGCTGCTGCCGCGCCACCAGGGCACGCAGGTGATGCGCACGGTGCAAGCGCGCTACGGCAAATTCCTCGCCTTTTGCCAGGACGTGCTGCAGCAAAAACTCACGCCGGCGCAGGTGGAACTGACGCATTTGCAGTTTGCCGCCGACGTCGCGGCGCTGGAGCTGGGCCGCTCGGCCGCCCTGTTCGAAGTCACCAGCAAAGTGAGCCACGTGCGCGCGCAAAACCGCAAGCTGCACGCCTTCAACGCCACTTTCATGACGGCGCTGACCACTTTCTATACCTTCCACCGCCTGTTCGACCGCCTGCAGCGCGACGACGAGACACAAGTCATGCAGGCTTGCGCGCCCCTGTACGCCATCGTCGCCGAAGCGCTGCAAACGACGCCGTCGCAAGACTCGCTCGACACCATGCAGCAGCACCTGCAAACGGCGCTGGGCCAGGCCCGCGCGGACATCGACGGCGCCCCCATCGCGCATGCGCAGCGCATCGATTTCGACACCGTGTGCGAGCTGCTCGAGCGCTTCGCGCGCGACATGAGCCGCTTTCACGAAGTGTATTTCAGCCTGGCGCACGATACGCCGCTGGAAATCAGCACACCGCAGGCCTACGCGCCGAAGACGCCGCCCGCGCTGGTGATCGCCAGCGGCGCACGCGCGGCCATCAGCCTGGCCCTGCTGGCGCTGGGCGCCTACTTTCTCGCCTGGCCCTATGCCAGCACGGCGATGCTGATGGCGGCCGTGTTCTGCGCGCTGGCCTCGTCCTCGCCGCGCCCCATCCTGATGATCCGGCAAGTGCTGGCGGGCTTCTTGATCGCCATGCCGCTGTCGCTCGTCTGCGTGTACTTCGTGCTGGTGCACGGCGACGGCTTCCCCATGCTGGTACTCAGTTTTGCACCCTTCCTCGCCGTGGGCCTGTATCTGATGACGAATCCGGCCAAGCTGGGCGTGGGCCTGGGCGTGTCGACCTTCATCACGCAGATGGCGCCGACAAATCTGATGCATGTCGACGGCGCCGCCTTCCTCAACACGGGCATGGCGCTGATCGTCGGCCTGATGCTGGCCGCCCTCGTGTTTGCCGTGCTGCTGCCCGAACACACGATGGGCCACAAGGACCATATCGGCCGCGCCCTGTGGCGCGAAGCGCTGCATGCGTGCACGGCGCCGGCGCGGCGCGTGAAACACCGTTTCGACAACCGCGTGCGCGACCTGCTCAGCCAGCTCAACGCGGCGGCCGGCCCGGCGCCTGGCGAGGCCACGCGCGCCGTCGTGCGCCAGGCATTGACCCTGCTGGAAATCGGCCACTCGGTGATCGAATTGCGCGAACTGATCGCGGCCGCCCGGCCAGGCGCCACGCGCCACGCGCTGCAGCAATGCGTCGACCACATCGCCGGCTGGCTGCGCACGCGCGGCGACACGGCACTGCAGGCAGCCCTGGCGGCCACCCTGCAGACGGGCGCCGTGGTGCGCGCGGCGCAAAACGAAGCCGGCGTCACGCCCGAGCGCAGCGCGCGCCTGCAGACGGCGCTGGCCGACCTGCATTCGATCTACACCTCTTTACTCGACCACATGGCGCCTGGCGCCGGAGACCACCATGCCGCGTGAATTCGCCCTGTTCGGAATTCTGATTCCTACCCTGCTGCCCCTGTTCATCCTCAGCATCGGCCTGCAAACCCTGCTCGACCGCGTGCTGGGCTGGCTGGGCGTGTACCGCATGGTGTGGCACCCGTCGCTGGCGCGACTGTGCATCTTCATCGCCATCTTCGGCGCGCTGGCCTTATCGCTTTACAAATAAAAAAAACTGTTCAACCCAATCAAGGAAAGGCTGCCGACATGGTAAGCAAACTGACCCGCTATGCAATCACCCTGCTGCTATTGGCCGCAGCCCTGTGGATAGGCAAGACCGTCTGGGACCGCTACATGGAGTCGCCGTGGACGCGCGACGGCCGCATCAAGGCCGACATCGTCAACATCAGCGCCGACGTGGCCGGCACCGTCACGGACGTGCTGGTGCGCGACAACCAGGTGGTGCAAAAGGGCGATGTGCTGTTCGTCGTCGACAAGGAGCGCTACACGAGCGCGCTGGCGCAGGCCGACGCCGTGCTGGCGGCGCAAAAAACGGAGATGGGCCGCCGCGGCAAGGAAGCGCAGCGCCGCGCAGGCCTCGACGCCAGCATCATCTCGACGGAAAGCCGCGAAAGCGCGGCCTTTGCCGCCAGCTCGGCCTCGTCGCAAGTGCAGGCCGCCGTGGCCGCCCGCGCGCTGGCGCAATTGAACCTGGAGCGCACCACCGTGCGCGCCCCCGTCAGCGGCTACGTGACCAACCTGAACGTGCACAAGGGCGATTTCGCCGCCGTCGGCGCGGCCAAGCTGGCCGTCATCGACAGCGCCTCGTACTACGTCGTCGGCTACTTCGAAGAGACCAAGCTGGGCATGCTGGCGCAGGACGACAAGGCGGAAATGAATCTGATGAGCGGCGGCACCCTGCATGGCCACATCGAGAGCATCGCGCGCGGCATCACCGACCGCGACGCCGCCACGGGCCGCGAATTGCTGGCCGACGTCAATCCCACCTTCAACTGGGTGCGCCTGGCGCAGCGCGTGCCCGTGCGCATCCACATCGACGAGCAGCCGAAGGGGCAATTGCTGGTGGCCGGCACCACGTGCACCGTGGTGATCACGCCCCACTCGGCGCATTCCGCACCGGCGCCGAAGCCAGCGGCCGCGCACCCGGCATGAGCCGCGGCGGCGCCGGACGCCTGGCGGAAATCGCCCTGTTCCTCAACGCCGCGGCGCTGGGCAGCTTTTCCGCGGCCGGCCGCAAGCACGGCCTGTCGCCGGCCGCCG
This sequence comes from Janthinobacterium sp. SUN033, assembly GCF_030397595.1. Taxonomy (NCBI): domain Bacteria; kingdom Pseudomonadati; phylum Pseudomonadota; class Betaproteobacteria; order Burkholderiales; family Oxalobacteraceae; genus Janthinobacterium; species Janthinobacterium sp. SUN033. The sequence continues at coordinate 447,848 of NZ_JAPQNV010000005.1, read as the reverse complement.
CCAGCGCCGCCATCGCGCGCCTGGAAACGGCGCTGGGCGTCACCCTGTTCGAGCGCACCACGCGCCAGCTGCGCCTGACGGAAGAGGGTCTGCACTACCGCCACTACAGCGAACAGGCGCTGGACTTGCTGGCGCAGGCGGAAGACGGCTTGCCTGCAGGCGGCGCCGCCGTGCGCGGCGTGGTGCGCATCTCGGCGCCGTCCGACATCGGCCGCCAGCTGCTGCTGCCCATGCTCGACCGCTTTGCCGCGCTGCACCCGCAGGTGCGCCATGCGCTGACCTTGACGGACGCCACGGCCAGGCTGGTGCAGGACGATATCGACCTGGCCATCCGCTACGGCGAGCTGCCCGACAGCGACATGGTGGCGCGCCTGCTGCACCCGGGCCGGCGCGTCGTGTGCGTGGCGCCCGCGCTGGCCGCCAAAGTGGGCGTGCCGGCCACACCGCGCGACCTGGCGCTGCTGCCGACGCTCGTGCTGACGGCGGGTGACGGCGCGCCGCAGGAGTGGCGCTACCGTGAGGATGGCAAGCGCCACAGCCTGCGCCCGCAAGGCGCCTGGCACAGCAACGATGGCGAAATCATCCGCCGCTGGGCCGTGGCCGGCCATGGCTATGCCTACAAATCCCTGCTCGACATCGGCGACGACCTGCGCGCGGGGCGCTTGCACACGGTGCTCGACGATTACTTTGCCGACAGCGTCCCCCTGAACCTGCTGTACCGGCGCAGCCGCTTCCAGCCGCCGCGCGTGGCCCTGCTGGCCGACTTCCTGCTGCAGCAATTCGCCGCCCTGCCGGCGCAGCGCTAGCGGGCCACGGTCAGGGCGCCAGCACGCCCAGCTGGCGCAGCAGGGTCAAATTGTCTTCCAGGTGCCAGTTGTCGCTGATGCGCCCCTGCGCATTCACCCGGTACAAATCGAACGCGTAAAAGTCGATGGCCTGCCCCTGCCCCTGCAAGGGGCCCTGCGGCGTGGGGAAGACGCCCGTGAAGCGCCCCGTGAAATGCAGGCGCAAGGAGACACGGTCGCCCGCCACCAGCATGTCCTCGATGGCCACCTGCAAATCCGGCACGGCCGCATGAAACACGTCAGATGCCTGCAGCGGACCGGCCAATCCTTGCGGACGCCCGGCGGGCAAGGTGCGGTCGGTAAAATCGTCGGCCAGCGCCTGGCGCGCCAGGGCCGGGGCGCCGCTCTGCCAGAACGCGGCGTAGCGGCGCGCCGCCAGCACCACCTTGTCGGTGATGGCGGCGCCGGCCAGGTGGGCCGGCATGGGCAGGTGCGTGGCGGATTGGGCGGGCGCTGCGGCCAGCAGAGAAAGGGCCAGGATGGCGGGGGCAAGAACAGGTGCGGGCATAATGAATCCAGATGGGTTGATCGGCGTGCCTGCTGCATAGGGCACCCCGTCATTCTGGACTCGCTTGCCCTATTTGATAATTGGCCCCGCACTTGAATCACTTGCTTGCAGTAGTTGAAAATCAGCGGCCGCCGGCCACGTCGAGGATGCTGCCCGTCACATACGTGGCGCCCGGTCCCAGCAGGTACAGGATGGCGTCGGCGATTTCTTCCGGCTGGCCGCCCCGCTGCATGGGCACGCCGGACGCCAGGCGCGCCACCCGTCCCGGTTCGCCGCCCGACGCGTGGATGTCCGTGTAGATGATGCCGGGGCGCACGCCGTTGACGCGGATGCCCTCGGCCGCCACTTCCTTCGCCAGGCCCAGGGTCAAGGTATCGACGGCGCCTTTCGAGGCCGCGTAATCGATGTATTCGCCCGGGGAACCGAGGCGCGCGGCTGCCGACGAGACGTTCACGATGCGCCCGCCCTGCCCGCCATTGGCCGTCGACATGCGCCGCACGGCTTGCTGGCAGCAGAGGAAATAACTGATCACGTTGGTGCGCAGCACGCGTTCGAGGCGCTGCACGGAAATGTCGGCCAGCCGGCATTTCTGCTCCAGCACGCCCACATTGTTGACCAGCGCCGTGAGCGTGCCCAGGCGCGCATCGACTTCGCCAAACAAGCGTTTCACGTCGGCTTCATCGCTGACGTCGGCCTGCACGGCGATAGCCTCGCCCCCGCCGGCGACGATGCGCGCGCACAGCGCCTCGGCCGCCTGCGCATCGCGCACATAGTTGACGCAGACGGCATAGCCCTGGCGCGCCGCCAGTTGTGCCGTCGCCGCGCCGATGCCGCGGCTGCTACCGGTAATCAAGATCACTTCCTTCATCGCCCCTCCTGAATTGTTGTGGCTGCTTGTGGCTGCATCATACGCGGACGAAAAAAAACCCGCGCGCGGCGGGTTTTTGGTGCAAGCGTATTCAGTTTCTGAAGTGCGTCATGGCGTACGTCAGATGCTGCCACCAGTGTTCGCGCGACTGCACGGACGCCAGGCACTTTGCGTCGACCTCGTTCTTGAACGCGGGGTCCACGCACGCCTTGGTGGCCAGCGCATTGCGCTGGTTTTCCACGCTGACGACGGCAATCGCCAGCCAGGCCACGAGGGCAAGAGCCAGCGCGCACAGTGTCCAGGGCAGCTGTTTCATGACGTTCTCCAGTATTACTTCTTCGCAGGCACCGGGGCGCGCTCTTTCAGCACGCGCGCCACCAGTTCATCCATCACGCGCAGGGTCGCTGTCTGGGTTTGCGGCTCGGACTGGCCCGGACGCGACAGCTGCGCCGGCGACGTCACGAAGCGGCCATCGATGACGATGGTCGGCGCGCTGTCGATCTTGCTGGCGGTGATCAGCTGTTCATTGCGTTTCAGCTTGGTCTGCACGCCGAAGGAATTGAACATGTCCAGGTATTTCGCCTTGTCGATGCCGTTCTTGACCAGCAGGTCGAGGATGGCGTCATCGCGGTTCAGGCGGTTGCGCTCGACGTGGATGGCGCGGAAGATCTTGTCGTGGAACTGGTCCAGCTGGCCCATCGCTTCCAGGGTGGCGTAGGCGTGCGCCTGCGCATCTTTCGGGCCATTGAAGGCCAGGTGGATGCGGCGGAAGGCGATCTTGTCGCCCTGCTTCTTGACCCAGTCGTGCATCAGCGGATCGAGCGCATAGCAATGCGGGCAGGAATACATGAAGTACTCCACCACTTCCACCTTCTTGCCCGTGTCCGTGCGCACTGGCGTCGGGAGCGTGGTAAAGCCGGTATCGGCCGCCATGGCGCCGCCGGTGGCCGCCACCAGGGTGACGGCGGCAAGCAGGGGACGCAAGAAACGCAGAAAACGCATAATAATCCTTCATCATAAAGTGGTCGTGAACGGGGCGAGATTACCACTTTTTGCGCCTGGCGATGAGGCCCGGGCGGAAAAAAGCCATGTTTATCGCCCCGGTTTGCGCCAGCTTAAGCCGTATTTAAGCCCCGCTGCGCCCGCGCCTCAAAAATGGTAGCGCGCCGACACGCGCAGCTGGCGCGCATCCTTGAGGTAAATGCTGGAACGGCAGCCGGGCGCATCGCCGTAATGGCGGCGGTTGGCCAGGTTGCTGCCGGCCAGTTCCAGCTCCCAGGCGCCCAGCTTGCGCACATAGCGACCGTCCACGGTGGCAAACGCGGGCACCTGCGCCAGGCAGCTGCCGGCGAAATCGGGGCCATAGCGCAGCGCGCGCAGCCATTGCACGCCCACGTCGGCACTGGCGCCGCCCTGCCCCGTCCAGTACAGGCGCAGGCTGGCCAGGGTTTTCGGCACGAGGGCGATATCCGGGCCGTCATAGGCGTAATCGTCGTAGCGCGCATGCACTTGCCGCAGTTGCCCGTCGAGGCGCCAGTCGCGCGCCAGCGCCATGCTGGCCTCGATGGCGATGCCGTCGCGGCGCGAGGGGTCGAGGTTGCCCGCAAAGCCCAGCTGGCCCAGGCTCTGGTCGAAAACGATCTGGTTGCTCAGGCGCTCGCAGAATACGCGCACGGAAGCGCTGCGCGCCGCGTCGCCGACGGTGGCGCCCACTTCCATTTCGCGCCGCAACTGGCCCGCCAGGGGGCGGTAGCCGGCGCGGGTATAGCCATCGTCGTCGATGCGGTAGCTGCGCGCGGCCTTGGCGTAGACGCTCAGTTGCGGGCGCAATTGCAGGCTGCCCTGCAAATCCCAGGCATTCTGGTTTTCCCAGTCGCTGCCGCCGGCGGGCAGGTCGGCCGGATCGAGCTGGAACTGCTCATGCCGCAGCCCCAGCAGCAGGCGCGGCGCATACGGGCCGCCGAAGGCCAGCTCTTCGCGCAGCAGCAGCGCGCGCGAATACTGGCGGCGCTGCCCGTCGCCATCGCGGTCCGAGCGCCGCTGCCACTGCATCAGGTCCAGGCCCACTTCCGTATCCGTGCCCACGCCGCCCACCTTGCCGTAATGGCGCAGGCGGGGCGCCAGCTGCCGGCGGCGGCTGCTGTACCTCGATTCGCTGCTGCCATCCTCGCCCGCATAGTGGGCCGTGGCGCGCTTTTCCCGCTGCGACAGTTCCACGCCCAGCTCGAAACTGCCCACATAGCGCTGCACGAAGGCGCTGGCGCGCCGCACCTCATAGCGGTACAGGTCTTCCGGGCGGGCCGCCAGCAAGGCCAGGAACGGCGCCTCGGGCGCGGGATAGCGGGTCTCCTGGTTCAGCTGGTCGGCGCTGAAGCCGAAGCGGCCCTGGCGCGCCTTCCATTCCGCGCCGCCGTTGAAGCCGCGCTGGTGAAACACGCTGCCATCGCGGTAATTGCCATTGCGCAGCCCATCCATGGCCACATCGAGCGTCATGCCGTCCTGCTCGCGCGACAGGGCGCCGCGCACGCTGTGCTGGCCGCCCTGCGCCAGCTCGGCGGACACGTCGCCATGCGTGACGCCGGCCGCGCCGGCATCCACGCCTTCCTGCGCGCACGCCGGCATGGCCAGGGCGCACAGCAGCAAGGCGCGCGTGGCGATGGTCAGGACGGGAGGGGCAGGCATCATGGCGGCAGGCTGGAGGCGTCACCGCGGCGCGGATGCGCGCTGGTGGAACGGAGGGATGGCAAAAGCGAATCATTATACGCACGGCGCACGGCGCCGCAAGCGCCAGCCCGGCGGTACTTTCCTTATGCCAATATTTTATTGGTGATTTGGCATTTTTGTAGGTATATTAAGGTGCGCCCGGCGATCCTGGGCGCAGCCGACTGCATTTAAAAATCAACAATAAGAAGTCACTGTGGGAGTCACGCATGGAAAGTCGTAGCACAACGCGCCGGGGGCCGCCAAGTCCCCGCGGCACGCGCCGCAGCATTGGTTTTTTCCCCATCTCGGGCAAGCTCAAAGCCCTTTCCATCACCGCCATGCTGCTGGCCGGCCTTGCTTTGCAGGCCGACCTGTTCGCCCAGCCGGGCCAAGGCAAGCCGGCCAGCGCGCCCACGCCGCTGGCGCCATCCGCCGACGGCATCGCCCTGGCGTCGCCACATGCGTCGGCCGTCAGCACGCCCAGCGCCAGCAATGCCTGGGGCGGTGCGCGCACGGGCGCGCAAGCGACCCTGTCGGACCGCGTCGTCGATTATCAGATCGAAGCGACGCTCGATCCCGTCAAGCACACGATCGACGGCCAGCAGAAACTGCGCTGGCGCAACCGCAGCGCGCAAGCCGTCAGCAGCGTGTACCTGCACCTGTACCTGAATGCCTTCGAAGGCGAACATTCGACCTTCTTCACCGAAAAGCGCAAGCTCGACACGGGCTTCCGCTCGGGCGTCGACACGCGCGACGGCGAGTGGGGCTACATCGAACTGCGCAGCATGACGCAGAACGGCGCCAAGGCGCCCTGGCATTTCGTCCAGCCGGACAACGGCCCGGCCACCGACCGCACGGTCGTGCGCGTCGATTTGCCGCAGGCCGTCGCGCCAGGTGCCGAGACGACGCTCGACATCCGCTTCTTCGACCAGCTGCCGCGCGTCATCGCGCGCACCGGCTATTTCGGCAGCTTCCACCTGGTGGGCCAGTGGTTCCCCAAGATCGCCGTGCTGGAACTGCCCGGCGAACGGGGCGCCACCGCGCCGCGCTGGAACGCGCATGAATTCCACCTCAATTCGGAGTTCTACGCCGATTTCGGCAACTACGACGTGAAGCTGACCGTGCCCAAGGAGTACACGGTGGGCGCCACGGGCGAACTGCAGGGCGCGCCGCAGGAAAAGAACGGCATGCTCACGCATCACTATGTGCAGGGCGACGTGCACGATTTCGCCTGGACGGCAGACAAGCGCAGCGCGCAGCCGTTGACGGGCAGCTGGAGCGGTCCTGGCAGCCCGCCGGTGGCCATCAAGGTGCTGTACCCGCCCGAATACGCGTCGAATGCGGCGCCCGCGCTGCAGGCGGCGAAGGATTCGCTCACGTATTTCTCGCGCACCCTGGGCCCGTATCCATACAAGACCCTGACGGTGGTGATTCCGCCGTTTAACGCGGCCGAAGCGGGCGGCATGGAATACCCGACCTTCATCACGGCCTCGAGCTACGCCAACCTGCAGCCGAAGACCATCCCCGAATTCGGCCTCGATTTCGTCACCATCCATGAATTCGGTCATGGCTATTTCTATGGCATCCTGGCGTCGAACGAGTTCGAGGAACCCCTCCTCGACGAAGGCTTGAACGAGTACTGGGACCAGCGCATGCTGCGCGCGCGCGGCCAGGACATCCATGCCACCACGCCCCTGCTCAAGCGCCTGGGCTTCGATCCCGTCTTCAAGGTCTTCGAATTCGAGCGCATGGCCGCGCCGCGCCAGGATGCGGCCGACCCGCTGGGCCAGAACGCGTGGAACCGCCTGCAGGGCGTGGGCCCCGTCTACAGCCGCACGGCCATCACCATGCGCGACCTGGAAGCGCGCATCGGCAGCGAAGCCATGGAACGGGGCTTCAAGGCCTATTACGAACAGTGGAAATTCCGCCACCCGAGCGTGGCCGACCTGCGCGAAACGCTGGCCGAGGCGACGGGCCAGCGCCGCATCGTGGAACAGGTCTTCGCGCAGCAGGTCTATGCCAGCGCAAATATCGACGACCGCATCGGCACCTTCACCAGCGAAGAGCAGACGCCGCTGGCCGGCATGGCGGTGGTGAACGGCAAGCGCGTGGAACATACGGCCGAAGCGCTGGAAAAAGAGGAGAAAAAGGTACGCGAGGCGTGGGACAAGGCGCATCCGGACGCCAAGCCCGGCACGGGACCGTATCCTTATCTCACCAGCGTGGTCTTGCGCCGCCGCGGCGCGCCCGTGCCGCAGGTGCTGCTGGTGAAATTCGCCGACGGCAGCTCCGAACGCGTGGTGTGGGATAACGAGCAGCTGTGGCAGCGCTACACCTGGAGCAAGCCCGTGAAGGCCGTCTCGGCCGAACTCGATCCCGACCGCGTGCACTACCTCGACGTCAACAAGCTCGATGACAGCCGCACCCTGAAAGCCGACACCTCGGCCGCGCGGCGCTGGAGCTTCGACCTTGCCGCCGTCTTCCAATACCTCCTTTCCCTGATTGCCACCGTATGAGCGCCACTTCCACGACACGGGCCAGCGGCCTGACCCTGACCACGCGCGCCAGCCGCGCCGCCCTGCAATGGCGCTTGCTGCTGCTGTGGGCGGGCCTGCTGCTGATCCCCGCCATCCTTGCCGTCATACCCCTCTGGCGCACCTTGAGCGCCAGCCTCGATAACGCCGTGCATGCAGCGGCCCTGGCGCACAAGCTCGACCTGATGACCCTGGCCGACCTGGTGGCCAATACGGGACGCAACGGCGCCGCCATCAGCCAGGCGGCCATCACCGGCGTCGTGCTGGCCCTGCTGCTGTCGCCGCTGCTGAGCGGCCTGGTGGTGACGGCCGCGCGCGCGCCTGCGCCACCCGGCTTCGGCCCCCTGCTGACGGGTGCCTTCAGCGAATACGGCCGCATGCTGCGCATGTTGCTGTGGAGCATCGTGCCGCTGGGCGTGGCGCTGGCGATCGGCGCCGGCGCGCTGAAACTGGCCGACAAGCACGCGGCAAAGGCCATCCTGGAAGCGGACGCCGACCTGGCCCGCCACCTGGCCTTGCTGCTCACGGGCTTGCTGTTCCTGCTGGCCTGCGCCACGCTCGACGCGGGCCGCGCGGCGCTGGCCGTCGACCGCCGCCGCACGTCGGCCGTCAAGGCCTGGTGGCGGGGACTGGGCATGCTGCGCCGGCGTCCGCTGGCCAGCCTGGCCATCTACCTCGTCATCACCGTGCTGGGACTGGCGCTGTATGCGCTGCTGGGCGTGGCGCGCCTGAACCTGGCCGCGCCCGGCCCGCTGGCCATCGTGGCCGGCTTGCTGGTGACGCAGCTGGCGGCGCTGGTGCTGGCGTGGATGCGCAGCGCGCGCCTGTTCGCCTTGATCGACGTCAAGCGCTCGCTCGCGTAGTCACGCCCCCAGGCGCCCTTCATCGGCCAGGAAGTCGATGAAGGTGCGCACTTTCGACGACAGGTAGCGGCGGCTCGTGTACACGGCGTACACCTTGCCGCCCGCCAGCTTGAAATCGTCGAAGAGGCGCACCAGCCGCCCCGCCGCCAGGTCCGCATCCGTTTGCCACGACGGCAGCAGCGCGATGCCCATGCCGTCGAGCGCGGCCGCGTGCAGCAGGCTTTCGTTATTGCATTGCAGGACGGGCGAAAACTTCACCGTCTCGCGCCCCTGTGCCCCGTCGAAGGCCAGTTCATTGCCGTTCGCCAGCAAGGAATAGCTGATCATGGCGTGCTGCGCCAGGTCTTGCGGCAGGTGCGGGTGGCCCGCGCGCGCCAGATAGGCGGGCGCGGCCACCAGGTGGAATTCGATGCTGCCGATGGGCCGCGCGATCAGGGCCGGCGATGGGGCCTGGCTCACGCGCAGGGCCAGGTCGAAACCCTCTTCCACCAGGTTCACCACACGGCCGCTGAGGTCGATGTCGAAGGTCACCTCCGGAAAGCGCTCGCGGTAGACGGCCAGGGTGCGCGTAAAGATGGCGTTGGCGAACCAGACGGGCGCGCTCAGGCGCAGCATGCCGCGCGGCACTACCGTCGTGCGGCCGACGGTGGCTTCCACCTCGTCGAGATTGTCGAGCATGTCGCGGCACTGTTCGAAATACACCTTGCCGATTTCCGTCAGGCTCAGGTGGCGGCTGCTGCGGTTCAGCAGGCGCGCGCCCAGGTGGCGCTCCAGGTGCATCACGTGCTTGCTGACCATGGCCGGCGACAGGTCCAGGCGCTCGCTGGCGCGCACAAAACTGTCCAGCTCCACCACGGCGCGAAACACGCGCATGCTGCGCAAGGTATCCATGACGACCCAATCATCAACAAAATGGAAATGATATATCAATAATAGCGATCTTGATCAACTGACTGCGCATGACTATCATGGTTCCATCGTTAGCCATTCCCCTCAGGAGCCGCCATGCAAGAGCACACCTTCCCCACGTATTTCCTGTCGCACGGCGGCGGCCCGTGGCCGTTCATGAAAGACCAGTTCGGCGGCCGCTACGACGTGCTGGAAGCGTCGCTGCAGGCTATCCCGCGCCAGATCGGCGCGCGTCCCAAGGCCGTGCTGGTCGTCACGGCGCACTGGGAAGGGCCGCAATTCCTCGTTTCGGCCAGCCCCCGTCCGGGCATGATCTACGATTATTCAGGCTTTCCGCCGCATACGTACCAGATCCAGTACCCGGCGCCGGGCGCGCCGGAACTGGCGTCGCAAGTCAAACAGTTGCTCGACGCGGCCGGCCATCCGGCACGCCTGGACCACGAGCGGGGTTTCGACCACGGCACCTTCAGCGCCCTGTTCCCCATCTACCCGCAGGCGGACATGCCGCTGGTGCAACTGTCGCTGAAACACGGCTACGACCCGCTCACGCACGTCGAGGTGGGCCGCGCGCTGGCCAGCCTGCGCCGCCAGGGCGTGCTGATACTCGGCAGCGGCCTCAGTTATCACAACCTGCGCCAGTTCGGCCAGGCGGGCGCCGTCGCCTCGCACCAGTTCGACGCCTGGCTGCGCCAGGCCATGGCCCTGCCGCCAGAACAAAGGCTGGAGCAATTGCTGGCCTGGGACCAGGCGCCGGGCGCGCGCCAGGCTCATCCGCAGGAAGACCATCTGCTGCCGCTGATGGTGGCGCTGGGCGCGGCCGAGCAGGAAGCGGCGCACGTCGTGTACCACGAGGAGGATTTCTTTGGCGCGCTGGCCGTCACCAGCTTCAAATTCGGCTAATCGGCCAGCGCATGAAAAAAGCGCCGCGACATTGCTGTCGCGGCGCTTTTTGCATGGTGGAGCGGTAACTTACGTGCCGCGCTTGCCGCGCGCCGCATTCCTGGCCTTCTCGGCCGCGATTTCCGCCGCCTTGGCCGCTTTTTCCGCCATCTCTGCCGCGTGCTGGGCCAGCAGGGCCGCGCGCGTGTCCGGCGTTTCCAGCGAAATGCGTCCCAGGATGCCGCTGCGGTAGTCGAGCAGCAGGGTATGCGAGGCTTTCTCGAAATCGTAGTCGCCGCCCTTGATGCGGAAGCCGCGCTTGGCGGCGATGCCCTCGACCACGCCGATGGCGTCGACTTCATCGACCTTGGTGCCGTAGCGGGCCGCCAGCAAGTCCGGATAGCGCTTGAGCAATTCCTCGGCCAGGAACACGGCCACTTCCTCTTCGATCAGCGCGTTCGAGCCGATGGCGTGGCTGGCCGCCAGCATCAGGCCATCGCTGGGGATGGCGATCTTCGGCCACAGCATGCCGGGCGTGTCGACGAGGATGGTGTTCTTGTCCAGGTACAACTTTTGCTGCATCTTGGTGACGGCCGGCTCGTCGCCCACCTTGGCCACGCGCTTTTTCAGCAGCGCGTTCATCAGGGTCGACTTGCCCACGTTGGGGATGCCCATGATCATGATGCGCAGCGGCTTCGTCGGCACGCCGCGGTGCGGCGCCAGCGATTTCGCCAGTTCCGGGATGCGCGCCACGTCGCCCGGCTTCTTGGTCGTCATCGCATATGCGGTCACGCCTTCCTGGGCATTGAAATAGGCCACCCAGGCGGCGGTAGCGGCAGGATCGGCCAGGTCGGTCTTGTTGAGGATTTTCAGGCAAGGGCGCTGGCGGAACAGGCGCAGCTCGTCCACCATGGGATTGCAGCTGGCTGCCGGCAGGCGCGCGTCCACCACTTCAATCACCAGATCGGTGTTTTCCATGGTCTCGGCCGCTTTCTTGCGGGCCGCGTTCATGTGTCCTGGGTACCATTGTATCGCCATGCTCTTGCTTTCAAAATCGTTCGGTCAATCCGCTATTTTACGTGGTTGCCGCCACGACGTCCCATTTTCCGCCGCCAACGCCAGCCGTGCGACACGAACGAGACAATTGGTGATAATTTGGCAGTTACATGAATGATAAGATTCGCAGTCCGTCCAGCCTGGACGGTTTCCCATCGCAAGCTTAACCTGGCACGCAATCCATGCACTTTCCCCGCTTTTGCCTCCTCGCCTCCCTTTATGCCAGCCTGCTGCCCGCCATGGCCCAGGAACAAGCGGCGGCGCCGGGCGATGCGGCAAGCCAGGAAATGCAGCAGATTGTCGACGTGCAAAGCACGCGCGATCCCGACCTGCGCCCCTACCGCACCATGCTCAAGGGACTTGATGCGTATGCCGACCACCAGCGCCTGGCGCCGGGCGCGCCGCTGCGCTTCATGCTGATTCCCGCCACGCCGCAGGCCAGGCTCGAAGGCGTGACCTTGCACCTGTCGGCCGACAACCTGTCCATCCCCGTGCCGCTGGCGGCGGACGGTGGCTTCACCTTGTCGCGCGACAAGACCGCCTACGATGCGAATGCCGACCTGGTCAGCAACAAGAAGCGCGACACCCTGCGCTGGCGCGCCGACATCCATACGCCGGGCCTGCCCCAGAACGTGCGCCGCCTGGGCGACTTGCGCCTGGAATGCGAAATCCGCTGGGCCGTCGAGCAGGATGAGTTGTCCTTTGTCCGGCGCAACCTGTTCCGCCTGGCAGGCGGGCCATGCCACTCGTCGCTGATCCACGTGCCGTTTCCCGTGGTGCACAAGCTGCTTGCCGTGCAGGCGCGCTCGGGCGAGCGCACGCTGGACATCCGCGTCACGCAAGACCGGCAGCGCTTCGTGCCGCCGCTGCATGACCTGAACTGGGACGACAATACCCTGCTGACCCTGACCTACGCCGACGACGGGAAAATGGCGGGAGCCGCCCCGGCAGCGCCCTCGCAGGCAGCGCAGCGCCAGTAAAGCGCCGCCCGCGCCGCCAGGTCAAATATTTCCACATGGATTCTTATATTTACTGAAAGAAATAAAGAAGTATGTTCTAATATCGCCTCTTAAATGAAAAGCAATTATTTTCCAGGCTGGCTAGCGCCGGGTGCAGGGAGATAGGCGATAGGGATGGCTCGATATGGTGATGGAACACACTGGCAAGGCGCCAGCGGCACACGTGGAATGCGAACGTGGCAGCGCGCGCCCGGCCAAGGCGGCGGCCAAGCGCGTGCCGCGCAATGGCAGCCTGTTGCAGTGGAAGAAGGAATGCCGGCAATTGCAGGGGCAAGTGGCGCAGCTGGAAGAGCGCCTGAAGCGCCAGAGCGCCGACAGCTATGGCTTGCAAGTGCTGTATGACCAATTGGTCAATGAAATCAAGCACCACCGCGACATGTTGCAGCTCGACAGTTTTGACGCGGATAAATCATCGCTCGTCTACACGCAAGCCTGGCGCCGCTTCATGGCTGGCGACGCGCTCGACTACCAGACGCACCGCCACACGAATTCCCGCAGCCGGCCCAGCCTGCTGTAGTTCAAGCTCCCCCTTACAGCTCCGCCAGCGCCTTCACGTGCGCGGCCACGCTGCGGCCCAGCGACGACAGGTTGTAGCCCCCTTCGAGGCAGCTGACGATGCGGCCCTTGCCATACTGATGGGCCACGGCCATCATTTGCTGCGTCATCCACGTGTAGTCGGCCTCCACCAGGCCCATGCCGCCCACGTCGTCTTCGCGGTGGGCGTCGAAACCGGCGGAAATGAAAATCATCTGCGGCTGCTGCCGGTGCAGCGCGGGCAGCCAGTGGTCGAGCACCAGCTGGCGCACGGCATCGCCTTTCGAGCGGGCCGGCACGGGCACGTTGACGCGCGTGTCCGTGTACGATTCCACGTCGCTGTACGGATAGAACGGGTGCTGGAAAAAGCTGACCATCAGGATGCGCGGATCGTGCGCCACGGATTCGGCCGTGCCATTGCCATGATGTACGTCAAAGTCGACGATGGCGACCCGTTCGAGCCCGCGCACGTCGAGCGCATGCTTGGCGGCGATGGCGATATTGTTGAACAGGCAAAAGCCCATGGGCTCGCTGGGCCGCGCATGGTGGCCGGGCGGGCGGATCGCGCAAAACGCGTTGCTGATCTCGCCGTCGATGACGGCGTCCGTGGCTGCCACGGCCGAGCCAGCGGCGGCCAGCGCCGCGTCGTAGCTGTGTGCATTGAGCAAGGTGTCGCCGTCGAGCGGGTAATAGTCGCCCGCGGGCGGCACGTTGTCGCGCACGAGGCCGATGGCCGTGGCGCTGTGGTTGCGCTCGATATCGGACAATTGCGCGCGCACGCCTTCGCGGTGCTCGACCAGGTCGCTGATGTGCGCCAGGATCAATTGATCGTTGATGGCCTGCAAGCGGGCCGGCGATTCGGGATGCCAGTCGCCCATTTCGTGGCGCTGGCAATCGGGATGGGTATAAATGGCTGTGCTCATGCGCTGTACTGGTTACCTCTGTCTCTGCTCTCTATCCATACCGGGAACGCGTGCCGGAATCACTGCAGAGCATTCCTGCCTGCCTGGCCCGTTCTCGCATAAAATCACTGGCTGGTCTGTGCCGCCCTTGCCGCCTTTGCTGTCACGCTAATCTACCACGAGCGCGCAGGCGGCGGGCGGCGCGGTTTGACCTGGCCAAAGCGATTGTAAATTAAATAATCCGTCTCACTGTGATAGAAATAGCATGTTTTCGAAAATACACCAGGCCGCACGGCAGATCGGCGAAGTTCTCGTCGGCAAACAGTTACAGATCCGCCAGACCCTCGCCTGCGTGCTGGCCGGCGGCCACCTGCTGATCGAGGACGTGCCCGGCGTGGGCAAGACGACCCTGGCGCATGCGTTGGCCATCTCGCTGGGCCTGCAATGGAAGCGCCAGCAATTTACCAGCGACCTGCTGCCCGCCGACGTGGCCGGCATGAGCGTGTATGACCGGGGCAGTGGCAGTTTCATCTTTCATCCAGGCCCCCTGTTTACCCAGGTGCTGCTGGCCGACGAGATCAACCGCGCCACGCCGAAGACGCAATCGGGCTTGCTGGAAGCGATGGAAGAGCGGCAAGTGACGCTCGATGGCGTCACGCGCGCGCTGCCGCAGCCGTTTTTCGTCATCGCCACGCAAAACTGCGCGCACCAGCTGGGCACCTTCCCCCTGCCCGAATCGCAGCTGGACCGTTTTCTCATGTGCGTCACCCTGGGCTACCCCGATGCAGCCGCCGAACGGGAGCTGCTGCTGGGCGCCGACCGCCGCGCCATGCTGCAAACCTTGCCGGCCGTCATGAACGCGGAAGAATTGCTGCAGGCGCAAGCGGGCCTGCGCGCCATCCACGCCTCACCTGCCGTCGTCGACTACGTGCTGTCCCTCGTGCATGCCACCCGCGTGCCGGGCGTGTTTGCCGATGGCCTGAGCCCGCGCGCCGCGCTGGCCTTGCTGCAGGCGGCGCGCGCCTGGGCTGCCCTGGCCGGACGCGACCACGTCACGCCCGACGATGTGCAAGCCGTACTCATTCCCGTCTGCGCCCACCGCCTGCACGCCGCGCAAGGGGTCACGGACAGCCGCATGCTGCTGCAGCAATTGCTGCTGGCGACACCCGTCTGACAGCCGTGCGCCTGCGCACCATCCGCTGGCTGCCGGCGCGCCCCTGGCTGGGCGCGCAGCGCGTGCACATCCGCCCCTCGCGCGCGGGCCTGGCCTTTGCCGTGCTGCTGCTGGCGCTGTGGATCGCCGCCGTCAACTACCGCCTGGGCCTGGGCTACGCGCTGACCTGTTTCGCGGCCGCCTGCGCCATCGCCGACATGCTGTTTGCCAGCCGTAACCTGGCGGGCCTGGCGTTGGCCGCCACGCCGGGCAATCCCGTGTTCGCGGGCAGCCAGGTCACGTTCACCTTGCGCCTGATCAACGGCAGCACGCGCCCGCGCCATGCGATCCACCTGGCCATGCGCGATTCGGCGGCGGCACCCGGCCCGGTCGATATCGCCGCCCACGGGGAAACGGCCGTCAGCATCGTCGTGGCGGCGCGGCAACGCGGATGGGTGATTGCCCCGCCGGTGCGCCTGTCCGGCAGTTTCCCGCTGGGCCTGTTTATCGCCTGGTGCCATTGGCAACCCGAGGCGCGCGTGCTCGTGTATCCGCAACCCGAGCACAACGCGCCGCCGCTGCCCTTGCCGGCTGGCACGGTACAGCAGACACGGCAGCAAACACGGCCACGCACGTCCGATGGCGCCCTGGAACTGGCAGTGGAACTGGCGGGCGTGCGCGCCTACCAAGCGGGCGACCCGCTGCGGCGCCTGGCCTGGCGCCAGATCGCACGCCATGACGGCGAGCATTTATTCAGCAAGCAATTCCAGCCAGCCGCCGACGCGCCAACGGGAGTCGCCCCTGACAGCATCGTGTTCGAGCACGCCGCCCTGCACGCGCTGGCGCCGGAAGCGCGATTGTCGCGCCTGGCCGCCTGGGTGCTGCAGGCGGAACGCACGGGCCTGCCATACGGCTTGCGCCTGGGCACGCTGACCGTGGCGCCGGCCCTGGGCGCCAGCCAGCGCGACGCCTGCCTGCGCGCGCTGGCCCTGCACGATTTGCCGCACGATTTGCCACAGGACGAGGCCATGGCATGAGGCAATGGCTAGCCAACTTGCCGCGAGACAAGGCCGACATCCTGCTGCTGTTGCTGGCCGCCGCCATGGTGCTGGCGCCGCACGCGCTGCACCTGCCCCCATGGCTGTCGGCCGCCGCTGCCGCGCCGCTGCTGTGGCGCGCCGTCATCACCGTGCGGGGCCGGCGCCAGCCGCAGGTGGCCGTGCTCGCGCCGCTGGCCTTGCTCGGCATCGCCGCCGTCTATGTCAGCTACGGCACCGTGCTGGGACGCGATGCGGGCGTGGCCATGCTGGCCTTGCTGCTGGCCTTGAAATCGCTGGAAATGCATGGCCGGCGCGACATCTTCATGTTCGTCTTCCTCAGTTTTTTCCTCCTGTTGGCGAACTTCTTTCATGCGCAAGGCATCGTCAGCGCCGCCTGGATGCTGGCCACCGTCATCGTCCTGCTGGCCGGCCTGCTGTCATCCCAGTATGGCGCCGTGCAACCGCGCCTGGCGCACAGGCTGGGCTTACTGGGACGCATGCTGGCGCTGGCCCTTCCCCTGTCGGCCGTGATGTTTCTTGCCGTGCCACGCGTCGACGGCCCCCTGTGGGGCGCGGCACCAGAAGGCATGCAGGCGCGCACGGGCTTGTCCGACAGCATGCAGCCGGGCACCATCGCCTCGCTGGCCCTGTCAAGCGAACCCGTCTTCACAGCCCGTTTCAGCATACCGCTCCCGCCGCAAGACCAGCTGTATTGGCGCGGCGTGGTGCTGGGCGACTTCGACGGCGCCACCTGGACACGCAGGGGCGCTGGCCAGCGCACGCCTGCCAGCGACAGCCGGATAGACATCGCCCTGGAAGGCCAGCCCAGCCAGTACGAAGTGACGTTGCAAGCGAGCGGCCAGCGGCTCATCTTCGCGCTCGACGTGCCGCGCAGCATCGAACGCTTGCCCGGCAATCAGTACGTCGTGTCGTCCGCGCTGGAAGTGCTGACCATACAGCCCATTACTTCGACCGTCCGTTACCGCGTCAGTTCCCAGCCCCGCTACCGCTTGCAGGCCAGCCTGACTTTTGCCCAGCAGCAGCCCTGGCTGGCCTTGCCTGCCGGCAGCAATCCGCGCAGCGTGGCCTGGGCCCGCGCATTGCGCGGCCATGGCGCGCAGGCGCTGGCGCCCACCGACGCCATCGCCGCCGTGCTCGAACACTTCCGCCGCGCACCCTTCCGCTACACCCTGCAGCCGCCGCTGCTGGGCAAGCATGGCGTCGACGACTTCCTGTTTGCCACGCAAGCGGGCTTTTGCGAACATTACGCGGGCAGCTTTGTCGTGCTGATGCGCGCCATGGGCATTCCCGCGCGCGTCGTCACCGGTTACCAGGGCGGCCTGCATGGCGAGGCAGACAACAGCCTGAGCGTGCGCCAGTCCGACGCCCATGCGTGGAGCGAAGTGTGGCTGGCGGGCCGGGGCTGGGTGCGCGTCGATCCCACCAGCGCCGTCGCGCCCCTGCGCACGGAGCGCAACCTCGATGCCGCCCTGCCGCCGGCCCCGTCGCCGCTGACGGCATGGCGCGCCCTGGCCGGCCTCGACGGCGGCGCGCACGCAGCGCTTGCCGCGTGGCGCCAGCAATGGCAGCAAGCCGAGCAAGCCTGGAGCAGCTGGGTGCTCGACACCACGCCGCAACGCCGGCGCGCCATGCTCGATGGCTTGAAAAACCTGCCGGCAAAGAAGCTGGCAGCCGCTTGCGCCGTGCTGGCCCTGCTGTTCGCCCTGGCCGGCGCACTGGTCTGGTGGCGGCAGGCGCGGCAAGGCGATCCGCTCGACGCCCTGTACGCGCAGTTTTGCCACCGGCAGACGCGGCGCGGCTACAGCCGTGCGCCGCATGAAGGCCCGCACGGTTATGCTGCCCGGTTGGCCGCAGGCAAGGCCACGCCCGAAGCGCACGCCGCCATCGCACAGTTTCTGGCAATCTATGCCGCGATGAAGTATGGTAATGCCAACCCAGACGAACAACTCCGCGCGCGGCGCAGCTTGCGCCGCCTGTTAACCCAATGCCGATGAGACGCTCCTTGTTACCGATCAAAACCTCCGCCCTGTCCCTGCTCCTCTCCCTTCCCCTGTGCCTGTCCACCGCGCACGCAGGCGAAAACAGCAATATTTCCGACGCCGACCGCGCCCGTGCCGTGCGCGCGGCCAAGGCCCAGCCCGTCAAGAAGGTCGCCGGCAAGCCGGCGGCGAAGAAAGCACCGGCGAAATTCGACTTCGAGGGCGAATTTGTCGACTATGCCAACTGGAAAGAAGTACGCGCCTTCCTCGACGACATGTCCGCCAAGCATGGCTTTAACCGCGCCGAACTCGATACCCTGATCGGCAAGGTGCGCTATGTCGAATCGACCGTGCAACTGATGAAGCCGGCCCCGCCGGGCAAGCCGAAGAACTGGCAAGCGTACAGCGCCCGCTTCATCGAGCCGGTGCGCATCAATGCGGGTGTGAAATTCTGGGAAGAAAACGCGGAAGCGCTGGCGCGCGCCGAACGCGAATATGGCGTGCCGGCCGAAATCATCGTCGGCATCATCGGCGTGGAAACTGTGTACGGACGCAACACGGGCCGCTTCCGCGTGCTCGACGCGCTGACCACCCTGGCGTTTTCCTATCCGGAAAGCCCGACCCGCGCCGCGCGCATGGAGTTTTTCAAGGGGGAACTGGAAAACGCGCTGCTGTATGCGCGCAAGGATGGCATCGATCCCTTGACCCTGCTCGGCTCGTATGCGGGCGCCATCGGCTTGCCCCAGTTCATGCCTAGCAGCATCATGAAATATGCGGTGGACTTCGATGGCGATAGTCACATCGACCTGCGCAATTCCACGGCCGATGCCATCGGCAGCGTCGCGCATTTCCTCGTCGAGCACGGCTGGCGGCGCGACGATCCCGTCATCAGCACCTATCCCGTCACCGTTTCGGCCAGCCGCGCCTGGGAAAAGTTCATCGGCCAGGGATTGCAAGCCAAGTACCGGCTGGCGGAATTGCAGGAGGCCGGCGTGAGCGCCGCCCCGTCCACGCCGCAGAACATGTTGTTCGGCCTGATCGATCTGCAAAATGGTTCAGAAGCAACTGAGTATCACTTGGCAACCAATAACTTCTTTGCTATAACTCAGTACAACAGAAGTTATTTTTATGCCATGTCAGTGATCGACTTGGGCAAGGCCATCAGTCAAGTGCGCGCACGCTAACTGAAAGTCGGTGTAAAGTTATAATATTACTTGTAAGAAAGCGTAAGGGATGTTGAAGCGACCAGAAAACAAGTCTATGGTAGGGCCGATAACATGTGCCAGCCTTGCTCGCCAGCCTTTGTGCGGCACGGAATACGGAAATGGTTTTATACTTAACTTTTGTCAAAGTACAATTTTTGTTCTATCATAGAGCATAATAAAGAATAAATAGGTGTTGCAACAAGACAACACCTATTTTGTACAAAGCAAGATTACTGGGCTTTCCGGCCTGAAATTGAATCCTGTTGTACAATTGTGTATATATTACGAAAAACTGTATCCCGGATCGTACCGTGTGTGAATTCGTTCCTTTTAGTAAAGAATGAACATGAACGCAGCAAGAGCGAGCTCCGAGTGTTTTTTACTTTGCAGTGCAACTACAGAAGGAACAATAACATCATGACAAACCAAGTCGGCATTGATATGAACAGCGATTCGGACTCCGACGATCTGCTTCAATACAACCCAAACAGATTGCTCGATACCCTGATCGAAAACCTGCGCCTGAAAAACGACGCAGCCCTGTCCCGCGCGCTGGAAGTAGCGCCACCAGTCATCAGCAAAATCCGCCACCACCGCCTGCCGGTCGGCGCATCGCTGCTGATCCGCATGCACGAAGTCAGCGACCTGAGCATCCGCGACCTGCGTTACCTGATGGGTGACCGCCGCAACAAATTCCGCATCAGCGACAAGCAATTCAAGCCAAAAGAAGGCGAAACGCCACAAGGCTGATCCTGCCAGTTGCGCAGGTTTTCCCTCCCCGCCATGGGGAGGGGGTATTTCCAGCAGTTCTCAGGCCGTTCTGGCCGATATTATTTTCCCGTATCAACTATCAAGCAGGAAACACGCCGGTCGACAGATAGCGGTCGCCACGGTCGCAGACGACGAACACGATCGTCGCGTTTTCCACCGTTTGCGAGATGCGCAGCGCGATTTCGCACGCGCCGGCGGCCGAGATGCCGCAGAACAAGCCCTCTTCCGCCGCCAGGCTGCGCGCCATGCGTTCGGCCACGCCCTGGCTCACGTATTCCACCTGGTCCACGCGCGACTTGTCATAGATTTTCGGCAAGTATGCTTCCGGCCACTTGCGGATGCCGGGAATCTGCGAACCTTCCTCGGGCTGGGCGCCGATGATCTGGATGGCGGGATTCTGCTCTTTCAAATAGCGCGACACGCCCATGATGGTGCCCGTCGTGCCCATGGCGCTGACGAAATGCGTGACCTGGCCATTGGTATCGCGCCAGATTTCCGGCCCAGTGCTTTCATAGTGGGCGCGCGAATTGTCTTCGTTGGCGAACTGGTCGAGGATCACGCCACGGCCATCCTTCTGCATCTGCTCGGCCAGGTCGCGCGCATATTCCATGCCGCCCGTCTTCGGCGTCAACAGAATGTCGGCGCCATAGGCAGCCATGCTCTGGCGGCGCTCCACGCTCAGGTTATCCGGCATCAGGAGCAGCATCTTGTAGCCGCGCAAGGCGGCGGCCATGGCCAGCGCGATGCCCGTATTGCCGCTGGTCGCCTCAATCAGGGTATCGCCCGGCTTGATGACGCCGCGCTCTTCAGCGCGCTTGAGCATGGACATGGCGGCGCGATCCTTCACAGAGCCGGCCGGATTATTGCCCTCCAGCTTGCCAAGGATGACGTTGTTGCGCGCAAGCGCATCGGCACCCGGCAAGCGCGTCAGCTGCACCAGCGGGGTATTGCCTATCGTATCTTCAAGTGTCTTGTAAGCCATCGTGTCTGTTTGAGTAGATTCAACAAAGACCCATTCTAATATGAGATGCTGGGCGGCGTATCGCTCATCGGCGCCTGCATCCGGGCCTGCGCGCGCGTCCGGCTGCGCCGCCGCATGCCGCACGGCGCCTGCCGCGCTGCCGTTTCCGGGCGTGTACAAGGGCGATTGCGGCAGGCGCGCGCCGCATGCGCTAGACTCGCCACTGTTAGTTATTTTTGTTATTTGCTTATTCAGCCTCCGAACGGACTCGCCATGGCCAGCAACACACCCGAATTCATTCCCGAAACGACGCAGGACGATCCCGTCCAGTTTGCCACGCTCGACTTGCAGGGCCGCAGCCACCAGATCTCGCCCGTCTTCACTGCACCAGAACTGCAGCGCTTGCAGCGCTATGGCACGCGGCGGCGTTTTGCCGATGGCGATACGCTGTTCGAGGCGGGCAGCAGCAGCTTCGGCATGCTGGTGATATTGTCCGGGCGGGTCAGCATCAAGCGTCACGAAGTGCTGGGGCAGGCGTCGCAGCTGCGCGAAGTGGGCGTCGGCCACTTCATTGCCGAAGTGGCGCAATTGTCCGGCCGCCCCACCCTCGTCAACGGCAGCGCCGTGGGCGCCGTGGAATTGCTCGACATCAGCTCGGAATCCTTGCGCGCGCTGATCGTGGCCGAGGCGGAGATGGGTGAACGCATCGTGCGCGCCCTGATCCTGCGCCGCGTGGCGCTGATCGAATCGAATTCGGGCGGCCCCGTGCTGGTGGGGCCGCGCGGCAACGGCAATCTGTTCCACCTGCAAAGTTTTCTGTCTAGCAATGGCCATCCGCACACGGTGCTCGATCCGGCCACGGATGCGGCCGCCGCCGCGCTGGCCGGGCGCTACCAGCCCACGTCGCAGGAGTGGCCGCTGGTGGTCTGTCCGGACGGCAAGATCATGAAGAATCCCGGCAATGCGGAACTGGGGCGCTGTCTGGGCATGCTGCCCGATTTGTCCGGCGACAAGATCTTCGACGTGCTGGTGGTGGGCGCCGGCCCTGCCGGCCTGGCCACGGCCGTGTATGCGGCGTCCGAAGGTCTCACCGTGCTGGCGCTGGAGCAGCGCGCGTACGGTGGCCAGGCAGGCGCCAGCGCGCGCATCGAAAATTACCTGGGTTTTCCCACCGGCATCTCTGGCCGCGCCTTGGCGGGGCGCGCCTATGTGCAGGCGCAAAAATTCGGCGTCGAAATCGCCACGCCGGCCAGCGCGGCCAACTTGCTGTGCGACACCTGGCCCCTGCGCGTCAACCTGTGCGACGGCACGCAGGTGCGGGCCCGCACGGTAGTGCTGTCGTGCGGCGCGCGCTATCGCCGCCCCTCGCTGGCCAACCTGAAAACGTATGAAGGACGGGGCGTGTATTACTGGGCCTCGCCCATCGAAGCCAAGCTGTGCCGGCAAGAGGAGATCATCCTGGTCGGCGGCGGCAATTCGGCCGGCCAGGCGGCCGTGTTTCTCTCCGGCCACGCCGCCAAGGTCCACATGGTGATCCGCGGCGAAGGGCTGGCGGCCAGCATGTCGAGCTATTTGATCGAGCGCATCGCCGCCACACCCAACATCACCTTGCACACGCACACGGAAATCATCGCCCTCGAAGGCGACAACGATGGATTGACGGAGGTGCGCTGGCGCAACAACCGCACGGGCGAGGAAGCCGCTTGCGCCGTGCGCCGCGTGTTTCTCTTCGTCGGCGCCGATCCGAACACGGACTGGCTGCACGACTGCGCCGTGGCCGTCGATGAACAGGGCTTTATCCGCACGGGCTTCGACGTCACGCGCGCCGAATGCCGCGCGCACGGCCATGCGGCGCATTTAGCCTATCCGCCGCCGGACTTGCCGGAGCGGGCCGCCCTGGAAACGAGCGTGCCGGGCGTGTTCGCCATCGGCGACGTGCGGGCCGGTTCCACCAAGCGCGTGGCCGCCGCCGTCGGCGAAGGGGCGGCCGTGGTGTCGCAGATTCACGGCTTCCTGGCGCGGCTGCCGGCGGGCTCCGCCTGAAAATCGTGCATTGTAGAAACTGCTACAATCGGCTGTTGCCATCCAGCTGAAAGAGTCCGCATGTCCCACACCGCCAAGCTTTCCTCGCGCCGCAGCATGCCCGCGGTCCGCTGACGGTGCGCCGCATGCTCGTCAAACTATTGCTGCTGGCCACCTTGTTTACCGTGCTCAGCATCGCCGCGCTGTACAGCTACGGGCGTTTCGCCGAGCGGTCGCTGGGTGCGCCAGGAATGGCCTTGCCCGTGGCGGCGGACGCCACCCTGCTCGACCGCGTGCTGGCGCCGCAACTGGCGCAACGCCCGGGCCACAGCGGCACGGCGCTGATCGACGACAACCTGGAAGCGTTCGCCCTGCGCGCCCTGAGCGCGCGCGAAGCGGGCCGCAGCATCGACCTGCAATACTACATCTGGCATAACGACGTCACGGGACGCCTGCTCGTGCGCGAACTGCTGCGCGCGGCCGACCGTGGCGTGCGCGTGCGCGTGTTGCTCGACGATATCAACGCGCGGGGCCAGGACGCCGCCATCCTGGCGCTCGACAGCCACCCGCTGATCGACGTGCGCATCTTCAATCCGGGTCGCAACCGCGATGGCATCTGGTTGCGCGCCATGGAAATGGCCTTGCGCGCCGTCAGCCTGAACCGGCGCATGCACAACAAGGCCTGGATCGTCGACGGCAGGGTCGCCCTCGTCGGCGGGCGCAATATCGGCGATGAATACTTCGATGCCGCAGAACAAGTCAATTTCCAGGATGCCGACTTGCTGCTGGTGGGCCCCGCCGTGCAGCAGACGAGCGACATCTTCGACCGCTTCTGGAACAGCCGCGCTGTCATTCCCATCAGCGCCTTGCACGCTGGCAAGGACGCGGGCGCATCGGAGCTACAGGCCGTGCGCGCCCGCCTCGACGCGCTGACCGGAGAACTGGGCGCCTCGCCCTACCTGCGCCAGCTGACCGATGCGGGCCAGCTGCAAGCCCACCTCGATGGCCGGCTGCGCCTGCACTGGAGCACGCACGTGCAAGTATTGTCGGACCCGCCGGAAAAAGCCGCGCCCGTGGCCAGTTTGCAGCGCAGCGAGCACTGGCTCATGCACAGCTTGCTGCCCCTGCTGACGGACGCGCGCCAGGAAGCGCTGCTGACCTCGCCATACTTCGTGCCCGGCGCGGAACTGACGCAGACCCTGGGTAAAAAGGTTGCCGCTGGCGTCCAGGTCCAGGTGCTGACCAACTCGCTGGCCGCCACCGACGTGGCCCTCGTGCATGCGGGCTATGCGCGCTACCGCCAGGCGCTGCTGGGCGGCGGCATCGAGCTGTATGAATTGAAGACCCTGCACCGCAAGCGCATCAGCCTGATGGGGTCGAGCCGCGCCAGCCTGCATACCAAGGCCGTCGTGGTGGATAGCCAGCGGGGTTTCGTCGGCTCCTTCAACCTCGATCCCCGCTCGGCCCAGCTGAATACGGAAATGGGCGTGCTGTTCGACGATGCCGCGCTGGCGGCCGACATGCGCGCGCTGTTCCAGCATTCGACGGCCAGCGACACCAGCTACCGCGTGTTCCTCGACAACGGCGCCCTGCGCTGGTCCGACGCTACCGAAGAGCCCGCCAAGGTGTGGACGCACGATCCCGAAGCTGGCTTCTGGCGCCGCACGCTGGTGTCCGTGATGCGCTGGCTGCCGATCGAATCGCAGCTGTAATCGCAGCTGTAAACTGGCTGGCGCATAAAAAAAACCCCGCGCGGCCGGTACCACGCGGGGTTTTCTTCTCGTGCTGCGCGGCACCACCACGCAACACGCTTTACAGCAACACGCTTACTTTTTCTCGGCTTCTGCCTTCTTCGCGTCGGCAGCAGCCAGTTTGGCTTCCTTCTTCGCAGCCGCTTCCGCAGCCTTGGCTTCTTTCTTGGCCGCCGTTGCTGCTTTCTTCGCGGCAGCGGCTTCCTTCTTCGTCTCGGCAGCCGTTTTCACAGGGGCGGCATCGGCCGCGGCAGCAGCGGGAGCCGGCGCGGCAGCAGGCACTGCCTTGGCGGCGGCGGCTTCCTTCTTGGCGGCAGCGGCGGCGGCCTTGGCTTCTTTCTTGGCTGCAGCAGCTTCCTTCTTCGCTTCAGCGGCCGACTTGGCTGGTGCCGCAGCGGTGTCGGTCGCAGCAGCTGGCTTCGGTGCGGCTTCTTTCGCTGCAACTTCCTTCACTGCAGCATCCTTTTTTGCCGGGGCAGCTTTCGCCGCCGAAGCGGGTGCCGCTGGCGCGCCGGACTTGGCCTGGCCATTCACTTGCAAGCCCGCTTCCGACAGTTTCACGGAGCTTTTCGGGCCGATACCTTTTACGCGGCTTTCAAAATCGGCCCAATCCTTGAAGGCGCCGCCCTTGGCGCGTTCATCGACGATGGCTTTCGACGTAACGGGGCCGATGCCCTTGACGCTGTCGAGTGCCGCCTGGTCCGCCTTGTTGACATCGACCTGGGCAAAGGCAAAGCCCATCGTCGCGATCAGGGTGGCGACGGCCAGCAGTATTTTTTTGAACATGGGTATCTCTCCGTGATGTGGTTTCAAGATGACTCGAACGCAAGGGAGGAACAGCGCCTTAACGGCTTAACGGCTGTAGCGTGATACGGTTGACAAGATGGGACTGCGGAACTGCGGGAAAACCTGCGCCAGATCAAACGGTCCGGCGCAGGCGATACAACATATTACTGCGAAAACAGCTCGTCGCGAGTGACGGTGGCAGTGCCCAGCTTGCCGACGACGATGCCGCCGGCGCGGTTGGCCGTGCGCACGGCATCGCCCAGGGCCATGCCGGCCCCCAGCATGGCTGCCATGGTGGCGATCACCGTGTCGCCGGCGCCCGAGACGTCGAACACTTCGCGCGCATCGGTCGGCATGTGCAGCACCTCATCGGCCGTGTACAAGCTCATGCCTTCTTCGGAACGGGTCAGCAGCAAGGCGTCCAGACCCAGTTGCGCGCGCATCTGCTGCGCGCGCTCCGTGAGTTGCTCCTCCGTATTCCAGCTGCCGATCACGCGGCGCAGTTCGGACTTGTTCGGAGTGAGCACTGACGCACCTGAATAGCGGCTGAAATCATCGCCTTTCGGGTCGACCATGACGATCTTGCCGGCGGCCCGGGCCGCCTTGATCATCTCGGCCACGTTCACCAGGCTGCCCTTGGCGTAGTCGGACAGGATCACCACGTCATAATGGGGCAGCAGCGCGTTGAACTGCGCCAGCTTGTCGCGCAGCACCGTATCGCTGGGCGCATCCTCGAAGTCGATGCGCAGCATCTGCTGCTGGCGGCCGATCACGCGCAGCTTGATGATGGTGGAAATGGCCGCGTCGCGCTGCAGATAGCTGTGGATGCCGCCGCCTTCGAGCAGGCGCTCGACCTGGCTGCCGGCCTCGTCATCGCCCACCACGCCGAGCAAGCTCGTCTTCGCGCCCAGCGCGGCCGCGTTGCGCGCCACGTTGGCCGCGCCGCCCAGGCGTTCCTCGCGCTTTTCGATGCGCACGATGGGCACGGGCGCTTCCGGCGAAATACGGCTGACGTCGCCGAACCAGTAGCGGTCCAGCATCACATCGCCCACCACCAGCAGGCGTACCTGGGCCAACGCGGCCGGCGCCGTCAAGGCGACCACCTCGTGGGCGCTCATGCGCGCGTCAGGATCGAGCGGCCGATCCCGTGGTATTCGATGCCATTCTCGGCCATGACGGCCGGCTCGAACAGGTTGCGCCCGTCAAAGACGACGGCCTGCTTCAGGCGCGCCTTGACCTGCTCGAAGTCGGGGCTGCGGAAGGCTTTCCATTCGGTCACGATGACCAGCGCATCGGCATCCTGCAGCGCATCCTTCGGGCTGTCGGCAAAGCGCACCTTGGCCAATTGCTCAGGCGTCAAGTCCAGTTGCAGCACGCGGCGCGCCTCGGCCATGGCGACGGGGTCATACACGGCCACCGTGGCGCCGCGCCCCAGCAAGTCGGCCAGCAGCACGCGGGCCGACGCTTCGCGCATGTCGTCCGTATTCGGCTTGAAGGCCAGGCCCCACACGGCAAAATGCCGGCCCGTCAAGTCTTCGCCGAAGCGAGCGACCACTTTGCGGCCCAGCACCTGCTTTTGCTGGTCGTTGACGGCTTCGACGGCGCGCAGGATCAGCAATTCCTGGCCGTGGCCGCGCGCCGTGCGCTCGAGCGCCTGCACGTCTTTCGGGAAGCAGGAACCGCCGTAGCCGCAACCGGCATACAGGAAGCTGTGGCCGATACGCGGGTCGGAACCGATGCCGTGGCGCACGGCTTCGATATCGACGCCCACCTTGTCGGCCAGGTTCGCCAGCTCATTCATGAACGAGATGCGCGTGGCCAGCATGGCGTTGGCCGCATATTTCGTGAATTCGGCCGAGCGCACGTCCATCCAGTAGGTGCGCTCGTGGTTGCGGTTGAACGGCGCGTACAGGCTTTTCAGCAATTCGCGCGCGCGTTCGCCGTCCGGCGTGGCGTCGACGCCGATGACGATGCGGTCAGGGCGCATGAAGTCTTCGACAGCCGCGCCTTCCTTGAGGAATTCCGGATTCGACGCGACGGAGAACGTGGCGGCCACGCCGCGCGCATCGAGTTCGCCCTGGATGGCGGCGCGCACTTTTTCGGCCGTGCCGACGGGCACGGTGGACTTGTCGACGATGACCTTGAAGTCCGTCATGTACTTGCCGATGCCGCGCGCGGCGGCCAGCACGTATTGCAGGTCGGCCGAACCGTCTTCATCGGGCGGCGTGCCGACGGCGATGAATTGCATCACGCCATGTGCGGCGGCAGCCTCGACGTCGGTGGAAAAGGTCATGCGCCCGGCGGCGCGGTTGCGCGCCACGACTTCTTCCAGGCCCGGTTCATGGATGGGGATGCCGCCGCTGTTGAGCAAGGCGACCTTCTGTACATCGAGGTCGAGGCAAAAGACGTCATTGCCCAGCTCCGCCAGGCAGGCGCCCGTCACGAGGCCCACATAGCCCGTGCCGATAATGGTGATTTTCATGGTTGTGCCGTATTTGTAATATGGGTTCTGACCTGCAAGTGCACAGCACAGGGTTCAGGGCAAGGCGCTGCAACGCAGCCATGAGCCCTGTGCTGGGCACGACTAATTCATGACGTTGAGTTCTTCCGTGCGTCGTGGCGGATAGGTTTCCCACTTGTTGCAGCCCGGGCAATGCCAATAGAACTGGCGCGCCTTGAAGCCGCAGTGGCTGCACTGGTAGCGGGCCAGCTTCTGCGTATAGCCGTGCACGAGGTTTTTCACCATCGACAGCTCCGACCAGATGGCGGCCGGCGCATCCATCATGCGCGCTTCCAGCAGTTTATCCAGGCCCAGCAGGGTCGGCGTGCGGCGCAGCTCGGCGCTGACCAGCTGTTTCGCCGCTTCCACGCCGTCGAGCTCGATGACGGCCTTGAAGACGACTTCGATCAAGTCGATCGACGACGCCTCTTCCAGGTAGGAGCGCAGCAGGTTGACGCCTTCCTGTGGACGGCCCAGCTTGGTATAACCGTCCATCAGGCGCTGCGCCACCAGGGCCACATGCGGCACGCTTTGCTGCTCCACGCGGCGCCAGGTGGTCAGCGCGCCTTCCACGTCGCCGCGCGCCAGCAGCACGTCGCCCGTCAGGATGGTGGCGCGCACGCTCTTGCGGTCCGTCTGCAAGGCTTTTTCCAGCAGCGGCATGGCTTCGTCCGGCTTCATGTGCACCAGCGCGTCATGCGCCAGTTCGCAATAGAACTGGGCGATTTCCTTCTGGCGCGCGCCGGCGCCCGATTCCTGCAAGCCCACGGCCGCTTCGATGGCGCGTGGCCATTCCTTTTCGCGCTGGTAGATTTCCAGCAGCGCGCGGCGCGCCTGGGCCGCATATTGCGTGTCGACCAGGCTGTTGAAGGTTTCTTCGGCGCGGTCCAGCAGACCCGCCTTCAGGTAATCCATGCCCAGCTCATAGGCGGCATGGCCCTGCTGCTCCAGCGGCAAGTCCGGGCGCGCCAGCAAATTCTGGTGCACGCGGATGGCGCGCTCCGTCTCGCCGCGGCGGCGGAACAGGTTACCCAGGGCAAAGTGCATATCGGCCGATTCCGGGTCCAGCTTGACGACTTCGATGAAGGCATCGATGGCCTTGTCATGCTGCTCATTGAGCAGGAAATTCAAGCCCTTGAAGTAATTGCGCGGCAGGCTGCGCGATTCGGACACCAGTTGATGAATGTCAACACGCGCGGCAATCCAGCCCAGCGCGAAAAACACGGGGATACCCAAGAGCCACCAGAGTTCAAAATCCATGCGATTGTTTTTATTCGAGTAAGAGAGATAGGAGCGATGGCGCCACTTACTGCGCGCTCACGCTGTCCGGTTGCGGCTGGACATTGCTGGCCACGCCAACGGTCTGCAGCGCGGCAATGGTGGTTTTTTGCTTGCTCGCTTCGCGGCGGTGACGGAACACGGTCGGCGTCAGGGCCAGTACGCCCAGGCTGGCGCCGGCGACAAAAAAGCCCAGCAGCATCAGGACCAGGGGGCCGCGAATTTCATAATTGAGGAAAACATGCAGGTCGACAACCTGCGCATTCTTCAGCGCGAAACTGAAGAACAGGACGAAGAGAACACAGCCAACGATGGTGGAGATGATTTTCATCGATACGCCCAGAAAGTACAAAAAATGCCCGTATGGCACAACCTTGGAATGCCTGACAGAAGCGTAGCGAGCGTCAGCGAGGCTCGGCGCCCCCTTTGGTCCGAGAAGCGCAACCGTACTGAAGTACGGTGAGCATCGCAGGCCGCAAAGCGCGACGCGCAGTAGCTTATGTCAGGCATTCTCAGCATATTAACAAAAAAAAGCGGCATCCAAGGACGCCGCTCTTTGTGTCGCCTTCCAGCAGACGATTAATCCTCGATGATCGGTTGTCCGACCATCGCGTCCACCCGCTCGCGCAACTGTTTGCCCGGCTTGAAGTGGGGTACCCGTTTTTCGGGAACCATCACCTTGTCGCCGGATTTCGGGTTGCGGCCGATGCGCGGGGGCCTGCTGTTCAGGGCAAAACTGCCAAAACCGCGGATCTCGATACGCTGACCGGTCGCCAGGGCGTTGGTCATCGCATCGAGAATGGTCTTGACGGCATACTCCGCATCTTTCGCCACCAGCTGAGAATAACGCTCAGCGAGGCGGTTGATCAGCTCGGACTTTGTCATCTGCCGTATCCGCAGTCTTAGTTCTTGTTATCGAACTTAGCTTTCAACAAGGCGCCCAGGCTGGTGGTGCCCGAAGCTGCGTTGTTGTCGGTAGCTGCCATCTTCTGCATGGCTTCCTGGGTTTCAACGTTGTCTTTCGCTTTGATCGACAGTTGGATACCACGGGCTTTGCGGTCGATGTTCAACACCATTGCTTCGACGGTGTCGCCGACTTTCAGGTGCGTACCAGCATCTTCAACGCGGTCGCGCGAGATTTCGGAAGCGCGCAGGTAGCCTTCAACTTCTTCGGACAGTTGGATCACGGCGCCTTTAGGCTCAACCGATTTAACGGTACCGGTTACCAGCGAGCCTTTGTCGTTCATGGCTGCGAAGTTGTTGAATGGGTCACCTTCCAGTTGCTTGACGCCCAGGGAAACGCGCTCGCGCTCAACGTCGATGGCCAGAACGATGGCTTCCAGTTCGTCACCTTTCTTGAAGCGACGCACGGCTTCTTCGCCGGTTTCGGTCCAGGACAGGTCGGACAGGTGCACCAGACCGTCGATGTTGCCGGCCAGGCCGATGAACACGCCGAAGTCGGTGATCGATTTGATCGCGCCGCGGACTTTGTCACCTTTCTTATGGGTAACACCGAAGTCGTCCCATGGGTTGGCTTTGCACTGTTTCATGCCCAGCGAAATACGACGACGCTCTTCGTCGATTTCCAGAACCATCACTTCTACTTCGTCGCCCAATTGGACAACTTTGTTAGGAGCAACGTTTTTGTTCGTCCAGTCCATTTCGGAAACGTGTACCAGACCTTCGATACCCTGTTCCACTTCAACGAACGCGCCGTAGTCGGTCAGGTTCGTTACTTTACCGAACAGACGGGTGCTTTGTGGGTAACGACGGGACAGACCGGTCCAAGGATCGTCGCCCAGTTGTTTCACGCCCAGCGAAACACGGTTTTTCTCTTGATCGTATTTCAGGACTTTGGCGGTGATTTCCTGGCCAACCGTCAGAACTTCCGACGGGTGACGTACACGGCGCCATGCCAGGTCGGTGATGTGCAGCAGGCCATCGATACCGCCCAGATCCACGAACGCGCCGTAGTCGGTGATATTTTTGACGACGCCGGTCACGACCGTGCCTTCTTTCAGCGTTTCCATCAGTTTCTGACGCTCTTCGCCCATCGAAGCT
This sequence comes from Janthinobacterium sp. SUN033, assembly GCF_030397595.1. Classification (NCBI taxonomy): domain Bacteria; kingdom Pseudomonadati; phylum Pseudomonadota; class Betaproteobacteria; order Burkholderiales; family Oxalobacteraceae; genus Janthinobacterium; species Janthinobacterium sp. SUN033. The sequence goes on along the minus strand of NZ_JAPQNV010000005.1, from coordinate 416,700 downwards.
TCGATGACGGCGCGGCGGGACAGAACCACGTTGTTACGCTTGCGATCCAGCTTGATCACTTTGAATTCGAGGGTTTTGCCTTCGAATGGGGTGGTGTCTTTGACAGGACGGGTATCAACCAGCGAACCCGGCAGGAATGCACGGATGCCGTTGGTCAACACGGTCAGACCGCCTTTGACTTTACCATTGACGGTACCGACGACGATTTCGCCCGATTCCATCGCTTTTTCCAGAGCCAGCCACGAAGCCAGACGCTTGGCTTTGTCGCGCGACAGGATGGTATCGCCGAAACCGTTTTCCAGCGATTCGATCGCCACGGAAACGAAGTCACCAACTTTGACTTCCAGTTCGCCGTGGTCGTTCTTGAATTCTTCGACAGGGATGAATGCTTCGGATTTGAGGCCAGCGTTCACGATCACGAAATTGTGGTCGAGGCGCACGACTTCAGCGGAAATAACTTCGCCGGAGCGCATATCTTGACGCGACAACGATTCCTCGAAGAGCGCAGCAAAACTTTCCATACCGGTAGATTCGTTAGTTGTAACAGTAGACATAGGGTTCACACAGGTTATCCAGCAGAGATCGCACGATGCGACTTAAACTGGGTTAGGTTTTTGACACACCCGGACAGGCCAGGAGCCGTCAACGGGCACCACATAGCATGCACTACACATCAATACACGCTATTTTGCTGCTTATTTTGCAACTGCGGCATACCATTTCAACACGGTTTCGACGGCATCATCTGCCGTCATGGCCGAGGTATCGAGGACATGCGCCCCTTCCGCGGGGACCAGCGGCGCAATCGCACGGTGAGTATCACGTTCGTCCCGCGCCTGCAAATCCATCAGAAGGTCTTCCATATTAGCAGAAAAACCCTTGTCTATCAATTGCTTGTAGCGCCGTTGCGCGCGCGCCTCGACGCTGGCGGTCAGGAACACCTTCAACGGGGCGTGCGGGAAGATCACCGTGCCCATGTCGCGTCCGTCGGCCACCAGGCCCGGCGTCTTGCGAAAGCCCAGCTGCAAACCGACCAAGGCATGGCGAACAGTTGGCAAAACAGCAATTTTCGACGCCGTATTCCCCACTTCTTCGGCACGGATCTGCTCGGTGACATTTTCATGCGCCAGCAGGATCTCGCCGCCCGCAAAATGGCAGGGCAAGTGCTCGGCCAGCTTGGCCAGCGCGTGCTCGTCCCGCAAGTCCGTGCCGCGGCGCAGCGCGCTCAAGGCCGTCAGGCGGTACAGCGCGCCCGAGTCCAGGTAATGAAAGCCCAGCTTGTCTGCCACGCGGTGCGCCACCGTGCCCTTGCCGGAAGCGGTAGGGCCGTCGATGGCGATGACTGGGATGTTGGAGGTCGGCATAGTGTTAGCAATCAATTAAATCAAAGTGTCTTTGGCAATCCCCGCGAAGGCGGCGAAATACTCGGGGAAGGTCTTGGCCACGCATTTCGGGTCGTTGATGCGCATCTCGTTGCCGCGGCGCGCGGCGCCGTCCAGCGAAGCCAGCGAAAAGCACATGGCCATGCGGTGGTCGTCATACGTGTCGATGGTGGCGGCAAGAATCTGCGCCGCCGGCGTCACGCGCAGGTAATCGGCACCCTCTTCCACTTCCGCGCCCAGCTTGCGCAGTTCCGTTGCCATGGCGGCCAGGCGGTCCGTCTCTTTTACGCGCCAGCTGGCGATATTGCGCAAGGTCGAAGTGCCGTCCGCGTACAGGGCGGCCACGGCGATCGTCATGGCCGCATCGGGGATGTGGTTAAAGTCCATGTCGACGGCTTTCAGCACGCCGTTCGAACGGGCTTCGATCCAGTTCTCGCCCATGGTGATGGTCGCGCCCATCTGCTGCAAGGCTTCGACGAAGCGCACGTCGCCCTGGATGCTGTCGCGCCCCACGCCTTCCACGCGCACGGGACCGCCGCCGATGGCGCCGGCCGCCAGGAAATACGAGGCCGACGAAGCGTCGCCTTCCACGTGGATGGTGCCCGGGCTTTGGTATTGCTGGCCCGGCTGCACGGTGAACGACTGCCAGCCGTCATGTTCGACCGTCACGCCGAAACGGCGCATCAGGTTCAGGGTGATCTCGATGTACGGCTTCGAAATCAGCTCGCCCGTGACATCGATGGTGACGGCATGATCGCGCGCCATCAGCGGCGCCACCATCAAGAGGGCCGTCAGGAACTGGCTCGACACGTTGCCGCGCACGGCGATGCGCTGCGCGTGGATGTGGCCGCGGCGGATGCGCAGCGGCGGGAAGCCCTGCTCGCCCGTGTATTCGATCTGCGTGCCGACGGCGTTCAGCGCGTCGACCAGGTCGCCGATCGGGCGCTCGTGCATGCGCGACACGCCGTGCAAGGTGTAATCGCCGCCGATGACGGCCAGCGCCGCCGTCAGCGGGCGGATCGCCGTACCGGCATTGCCCATGAAGAGGTCAGCCTCGTGGTGCGGGAACACGCCGCCGCAGCCTTCCACGTGGTGGATCTGGTGCGCGGTGGCCGGGTCGCCCTGCAACTCGTCCTGCGTCCATTTGACGCCCAGCGACGTCAGGGCCGTCAGCATGACGAAGGTGTCGTCGGAAGCGAGCAGGTCGACGATCTTCGTCGTGCCCTTGGCCAGCGCGGCCAGCAGCAGCACGCGGTTGGAAATGCTTTTCGAGCCGGGCAAGCGCACCGTGCCCTCGGCGTGCATCACCGGTTTCAAGTCGATATGGTGGGGGTAGTGCTTGGTCTGGGTCATGCTGGAATCCTTGAGTATTTATTGTGCGGGCGCGGGAGCTTCCGCCGTCTCGATCGCCTCGATCCATTGCTGCCGCGCGTGCTGGGCGTTCGCGTACACGCCCTCGATGGCGGCGCCGTCGTTCGCGGCCAGGTGGGCGCGCAAGGTCGTCAACTGCGCCAGGTAGGCGTCCAGTTCGTGCAGCAGCGCCGGCTGGTTGGCCAGGCTGATGTCGCGCCACATTTCCGGCGATGAGCCGGCGATGCGCGTAAAGTCGCGAAAGCCGCTGGCCGCGTATTGAAACAGCAGGCCCGCGTGCGGTTTGTTGGCGATGTCGTCGACCAGCGCAAAGGCCAGCAAATGCGGCAGATGGCTGACGGCGGCAAACACCTTGTCATGTTCTTCGGGGCTCAAGGTGTGCAGGATGGCGCCGCAGGCGCGCCACGCGGCCGCCACGCGCTCGACGTCGTCCGCGGCGTTTTCCGCCAGCGGCGTGAGCACCACTTTCTTGCCTTGATACAGATCAATGATGGCGGCGTCGGGACCATTCGTCTCGCGCCCCGCGATCGGGTGGCCGGGCACGAATTGCGCCACCTTGCCGCCAAGCGCCGCGCGCGCGGCCGCCACCACGTCGCTCTTCGTGCTGCCCCCATCGGTGACGATGGTGCCGGGCTGCAGGTGCGGCGCGATGGATGCCAGGATGGGCCCCGTCTGCGCCACGGGCGCGGCCAGCAGCACCAGGTCGGCGCCATGCAAGGCTTGCGCCATGTCGCCGCCGATCTCGTCGATGATACCCAGTTCGAGCGCGCGCACCATCGACGCGCGTGAGCGGCCCATGCCGACTACGGTTTGAACCGCGCCCGCGTGTTTCAAGGCGCGCGCGAACGATCCGCCGATCAGGCCTACGCCAAAAATGACGACCTTCTTCAGTGCAGGCGTCGTCATGGCGTCAGGCCAGCGCTTTCGTCAGCGCGGCGATGAAGATGGCGTTTTCCTGCGGCAGGCCGATGGAAATGCGCAGCCATTGCGGCAAGCCATAGCTGCCCACGGGGCGCACGATCACGCCCTGTTTCAGCAGCGCCAGGTTCACGCGCGCGCCCGCTTCATCATCGTCGCCCACCTTCACCAGCACGAAATTGCCGTGCGACGGCACGTATTCCAGGCCCAGTTGCGCAAACGCTTCCGTAAACTGCTGGTAGCCGGCCGCGTTGTTGCGCGCGCTTTGCTCGAGGAAGGCCTTGTCGTTCAGGGCGGCAATCGCGGCCGCCTGCGCCAGCGAATTGACGTTGAATGGCTGGCGGATGCGGTTCATCAGGTCCGTCAGCACCGGCTGGGCGATGGCGAAGCCGATGCGCAGGCCGGCCAGGCCATACGCCTTCGACAGGGTGCGCGAGACCACCAGGTTCGGATACTGGCGCACCCACGCCGTCGACTCGTACTGCTCGTCGGCCGACAGGAATTCGTTGTAGGCTTCGTCCAGCACGACGACGACATGCGCCGGCACTTTCTGCAGGAAGGCTTCGAGCTGCGCCGCCGTCAGGAAGGTGCCCGTCGGGTTGTTCGGGTTGGCGATGAAAATCAGACGCGTGTCGTCCGTGATCGCCGCCGCCATGGCGTCCAGGTCATGGCCATAGGCTTGCGCGGGCACGACGAGGTGGCGCGCGCCCAGGCCTTGCGTGGCCAGCGCGTACACGGCGAACGAATACTGCGAGTACACGACGGATTCGCCATGCTGCACGAAGGCGTGCGCGGCGATTTCCAGGATGTCGTTGCTGCCGTTGCCCAGGGTGATCCAGTCGGCCGGCACGTCATAGCGCTTCGACAGCACGGCTTTCAGGTCGAAGCCGTTGGCGTCCGGGTAGCGGCCCAGGTCATCGATGGCGGCGATCATCGCCTGCTTGGCCGATTCCGGCATGCCGTACGGGTTTTCATTCGACGCCAGCTTGACGATGGCTGCCTCGTCGAGGCCGAATTCGCGCGCGACTTCCGCGATCGGTTTGCCGCTCTGGTAAGGGGCGATGGCGCGGACGTATTCTGGACCGATATTTTTAGACATGGTGTTCTTTAAAAAAGTGGGTGATTGTAAGAATAGCTACAGCTTCACAGGCTGACAGGATATGACCCCAGCACCTTGAAAAACGCCGCATTGCTTTGCAGCTCGGCCAGCGCCTGGGCGACGGCTGCGTCGTGCACGTGACCCTCCACGTCGACATAGAAATAATACTCCCAGCTGCCCATGCGCGCCGGGCGCGACTCGAAGCGCGTCATCGACACGCCGTGTTTCGCCAGGGGCGCCAGCAACTGGTACACGGCGCCCGCCTTGTTCGGCACGGCCAGCACCAGCGACGTCTGGTCCTTGCCCGACGGCGCCGTCTGCAAGGTACCGACGACGGCAAAGCGCGTGCGGTTGTGCGGGTCGTCCTGGATATGGCCCTTGACCACGCCCAGCTTGTACTGCGCGCCCGCCAGTTCGCTGGCGATGGCCGCCACCGTGCCGTCTTCGCCGGCCATGCGGGCCGCTTCGGCGTTCGACGCCACGGCATGGCGCGCGATGTGCGGGTAGTTCTGGTTCAGCCACACCTGGCACTGCGCCAGCGCCTGCGAATGGGCGCAGATGGCGGTGACGCCATCCATGTTGCCGCTCTTCGTCATCAGGCTGTGGTGCACGGCGATCGCCACCTCGCCGCTGATGATAAGGCTCGTCTGCAGCATCATGTCCAGGGTGCGGTTGACGGCGCCTTCCGAGGAATTTTCGATCGGCACCACACCGAAATCCGCCGTTCCCGCCTCGGCGGAACGGAATACTTCGTCGATGGACGCGCATGGCAAGCCTTCCACGGCGCTGCCGAACTGCTGGTACACGGCCTGTTCGCTGAAGGTGCCGGCCGGGCCAAGGTACGCCACAGTGACCCGTTTTTCCAGCGAGCGGCAGGACGACATGATTTCGCGGAAGATGGTCTGCACTTCGCGGTCGCCCATGGGGCCGGGATTGCGTTCGGCCACGCCGCGCAGCACCTGCGCCTCGCGCTCGGGACGGAACACGGGAGCCTGGGTTTCGGCTTTCACGTGGCCCACTTGCTGGGCAATTTGCGCGCGGCGGTTCAGCAGTTCGAGGATTTGCGCATCGATCGCATCGATCTGTTCGCGCAGCGGTTTCAATTTATCGGTCATGGTTGGTTTGTTTCGTCAGCTGTACTTCAATCATGGCCGCGCGGCCTGCGCCGGCGGCGGGCCGGCGCGGTCGTCTAGGCGACTCAGCGTCCGGCAAACTCGTTCAAATAGTTGACCAGGGCTTGCACGCCCTCGATCGGCATCGCGTTATAAATCGATGCACGCATGCCGCCGACGGACTTGTGGCCCTTCAGTTGCAGCAGGCCGCGCTGTTTCGCACCGGCCAGGAATGCGTCGTTCAGACTTTCATCGCGCAGATAGAACGGGATGGTCATGCGCGAGCGGTATTCTGGGGCGACCCGGTTCTGGTAAAAGTCGTCCGCATCGAGCGCCGCGTACAGCAGCGCCGCTTTCTCAATATTACGCTGTTCCATGGCTGCAACGCCACCCTGGCGTTTGAGCCACTGGAAAACCAGGCCGGCGATATAGATGCCGTAGGTGGGCGGCGTGTTGTACATCGACTCATGTTCGGCCACGATGCTCCAGTCGAAGGCCGACGGGCAGATCGGCAGCGCCTTGCCCAGCAAGTCTTCGCGCACGATGACCAGGGTCAGGCCGGCCGGGCCGATATTTTTCTGCGCGCCGCCGAAGATGACGCCATATTGCGATACATCAATAACACGCGACAAAATGTGCGACGACATGTCGGCCACGATGGTGGTCCCTGCCGGCACGTTCGGCGCCTGCTGGAATTCCACGCCGTCGATGGTTTCATTGGTGCAGATGTGCAGGTAGGCGGCGCCCGGCGTCAGCTGCCATTCGGCGACCGGCGGCACGCCCGTGAAACGGCCGGCCTTGGACGACGCGGCCACGTTGACGTTGGCGTACTTGGCCGCTTCCTGGATCGACTTGCCGGACCACGAGCCCGTGTGCACGAAGTCCACGGTGGCCGGCTGCTGCGCTGCCAGGCCCACCAGGTTCATGGGAATGATGGCGTTCTCGCCCAGGCCACCGCCCTGCAGGAACAGGATCTTGTAGTTCTCGGGCACGGCCAGCAGCTCGCGCAGGTCGGCTACTGCCTGCTGGTAGATGGAAATGAATTCGGGACCACGGTGGCTCATTTCCATCACCGACATGCCACTGCCATGCCAGTCCTGCATCTCGGCAGCCGCTTGCGCCAGCACTTCCTTGGGCAGGACGGCGGGGCCGGCGGAAAAATTGTAGATATGGGTCACGATACGGTCCTTGGCAAAATGAAAATCTTATTGGGGCGACTGCGTGGCCGCCCGCATGACCTGGTCCAGCACCGCATTCACGCGCGGGATCAGCACGCGCTGGCTGATGGCCATCGATTCGGCAGACAGTTGCGGCATGGTGGCCAGCATCTTGCGGCCCAGCGGCGTCTTGTAGAAGGTCGTCAGCTGCTCGACTTCGGGCACCGTATAAAAGCGCGCGTACAGGGGCACCATTTCGGCGGCCAGTTCGTCGATCAGGGTCGGGTCGGCCAGCACCTGCGTCAGGGTGGCGATGGCCAGGGGGATTTCTTCCTCGGCGCTGGCCAGCGCGCGCGCCTTGCGCTGCTCGTCCAGGTTCGGGTTGCTGCTGATTTGCTGCTGCGCCGACTGGCGGATCATGGCCGGCACCGATTGCAGCATCTGGTCGAAGATGTTGCGCGTCAGTTGCGGAAACTGCATCGCGTCGAGCATGCGCCGCACGGCCACCTTCATGGCGGGGCTGGGCGCCGCCTGGCGGGCGGGCGTGGCTTGCGTGCTCTGGGCCAGGGCCGGCAGGGTCGCAAGGAAGGCCAGCGAAAACGCGGCGAAGAAGGTGGCGACGATTTTTCTCATGGCATGCGGGACTTTACAAAAGCGGGGAATATCTGGGGGTACGCAGGCTGGCGCCGCAACTGGCACGCCAACAGCAATTGGGGCTCCCGAAAGAGCCCCAATCATCTTACTCCGGCTGCGCCGGGTCGACAGGATCGGCCGGTTCAGCCGCTGCCGGCGCGGCCGCAGCCTCCTGGCCCGCCTCCGTCGTCAGCTCGACTTCGTCGATATCCGTCTCCACCACGCGCTGCAGGCCGGACAGCTTGGTGCCGTCTTCCACGGCGATCAGGGTCACGCCCTGCGTCGCGCGGCCCATCTCGCGGATTTCCGACACGCGGGTGCGGATCAATACGCCACCGGTGGTGATCAGCATGATTTCATCGCTGGTATCGACCAGGGTCGCGGCAACCACTTTACCGTTGCGCTCGCTGGTCTGGATGGCGATCATGCCTTTCGTGCCACGGCCATGGCGCGTGTACTCGGTGATCGGCGTACGCTTGCCGTAGCCGTTTTCCGTGGCCGTCAGCACCGACTGCTGCTCGTTCTCGGCCACCAGCAGGGCGATCACGTGCTGGCCTTCTTCCAGGTTCATGCCGCGCACGCCGCGCGCCGTACGGCCCATCGGACGCACGTCGTTTTCATCGAAGCGCACTGCCTTGCCCGAATCGGAGAACAGCATCACGTCGTGCTGGCCGTCGGTCAGCGCCGCGCCGATCAGGAAGTCGCCGTCGTCCAGGTCGACCGCGATGATGCCGGCCTTGCGTGGATTGCTGAAGTCCTTCAGCGGCGTCTTCTTGACGGTACCGAGGCTGGTCGACATGAACACGTAATGGTCTTCCGGGAACGTGCGGTTCTCGCCCGACAGCGGCAGGATCACGGTGATCTTTTCGTTGTCCTGCAGCGGGAACATGTTGACGATCGGCTTGCCGCGCGAATTGCGCGAGCCTTGCGGCACTTCCCACACCTTCAGCCAGTACATGCGGCCACGATCCGAGAAGCACAGGATGTAGTCGTGCGTGTTGGCGATGAACAGCTGGTCGATCCAGTCTTCCTCTTTCGTCGCCATGGCCTGCTTGCCGCGGCCGCCGCGCTTCTGCGCGCGGTATTCGGTGATCGGCTGGGCCTTCATGTAGCCGGTGTGCGACAGGGTCACGACCATGTCCTGCGGCGTGATCAAATCTTCCGTTTCCAGGTCGGTGGCATTCAACTCGATCTGCGAGCGGCGCACGTCCTTGTTGCCGGCGCCGTATTCGTTCTTCGCCGCCGTCATTTCGTCGGTGATGATGACGGTGACGCGTTCCGGCTTGGCCAGGATGTCGAGCAAGTCGGCGATGTGTTCCATCACGTCCTTGTACTCGTTGACGATCTTGTCCTGTTCCAGGCCGGTCAGGCGCTGCAGACGCATTTGCAGAATTTCCTGCGCCTGGTCGTCCGACAGCTTGTACAGGCCATCGCCCTGCATGCCATAGTGCTTCGGCAGGTTTTCCGGACGGTAGGCATCGATGCCGCCTGGCGTCGAGCCGTCGCCCGTGCGGGCCAGCATTTCGCGCACGACGGACGAATCCCAGGCCTTGGCCATCAGCTCGACCTTGGCGATCGGCGGCGTCGGCGCAGCCTTGATGATGGCGATGAAGTCATCGATGTTGGCCAGCGCGACAGCCAGGCCTTCCAATACGTGACCGCGTTCGCGCGCCTTGCGCAGTTCGAACACGGTGCGACGCGTCACCACTTCGCGGCGGTGCGACAGGAAGCATTGCAGCATCTGCTTGAGGTTCAGCAGCTTCGGCTGACCATCGACCAGGGCCACCATGTTCATGCCGAAGGTGTCTTGCAACTGGGTCTGCTTGTACAGGTTGTTCAGCACCACTTCCGGCACTTCGCCCCGTTTCAGCTCGATCACCACGCGCATGCCCGACTTGTCGGATTCGTCGCGGATGTCGGAAATGCCGTCGAGCTTCTTGTCGCGCACGTTTTCAGCGATGCGTTCCAGCAAGGATTTCTTGTTGACCTGGAATGGCAGCTCATCGACGATGATGGCGATGCGGCCGCCATCCTTGCCGTATTCTTCGAAGTGGGTCTTGGCGCGCATGACGACGCGGCCGCGGCCCGTGCGGTAGCCGTCGCGCACGCCGGACACGCCATAGATGATGCCGGCCGTCGGGAAGTCCGGCGCCGGGATCAGCTCGATCAATTCATCGATCGTGCACTCGGGGTTGCGCAGCACGTGCAGCGCGCCGTCGATGACTTCGGTAATGTTGTGTGGCGGAATGTTCGTCGCCATGCCGACCGCGATACCGGACGAGCCATTGATCAGCAGGTTCGGGATACGCGTCGGCAAGACCGTCGGTTCCTTTTCCTTGCCATCGTAGTTGGGCTGGAAGTCGACGGTGTCCTTGTCGATATCGGCCAGCAGCTCGCTGGCGATCTTGTCCAGGCGGCACTCGGTGTAACGCATCGCCGCGGCGCCGTCGCCGTCGACGGAACCGAAGTTGCCCTGGCCATCGACGAGCATGTAGCGCAGCGAGAAATCCTGCGCCATGCGCACCAGCGTGTCGTAGATCGAGGCATCGCCGTGGGGATGGTATTTACCCATGGTTTCGCCGACCACGCGGGCGCACTTGACGTAAGGGCGGTTCCACACGTTGTTCATTTCATGCATCGCGAACAAGACGCGGCGGTGCACTGGCTTCAAGCCATCGCGCGCATCGGGCAAGGCGCGACCGACGATCACGCTCATGGCGTAATCGAGGTAGCTCTTGCGCATCTCTTCTTCGAGGGAAATAGGAATTGTTTCTTTTGCGAATTGATCCATTGGCGGTTCGACTGATCTCAGGCTGTGGTTAACTTATCTGTTACGCAATGTATGACGCAATACTGCATATCCTGGGTGGCTGTCGTCGTGGACGCCGCGCCGCGCGCTGCTGGCGCGGCCCGGCTTCCATGTCGCAGAGTGCCGGAACAAATCGGCGGGCTGGCGGCACGGCCAGTGCGTGCACCGCAGTGGTACGCGCTGGCCATGCAGTGCCGCCGTGGGCATTTGCCCGACACTCTTAACAGTCAAGCGCACGATTTTAGCATGCGCGCCCAGCTACCTGTACAAATTGGCCATACCAACAAGATTGGCAGTTTGCACGGGAGCCGTGCAGCCTGACCTTTCGATAATGCACAATGGCAATACCAGTTCAAGATACCTGCCCTTAAAAGAGGCAAAAAAAGAGATCAATTGTTACAGACGCGTTACAAATGGGCATTTTCGTTGCGCAAAAACAACGCGCGGCCTAAAATCGGGCAAGCTTTGATTTAACCACGGTCGTGCGCCCCTGATGCGTGTGGCAAAATGACTGGGAAGTTAATTGCTAGTTTCGCAATCTGAAACGAGCGCATATGGTCTACATGATAAAATCTTGGCACGTAGCACCAGTAGCGCAGTGTTGTTCTGCGGATATCACCCCCCGAAAGGAAAAAAGAATGAATAAATTTGTAACGCTGTTTTTCGCTGCATCCGCAGTGATTGCTGGCTCGGCTTCGGCCCAAACCCCAACCTCCCCACCATTCGCGCCAGTTACCACTGACATCAAAGCACCAAGCCCAAAAAGCGCTTACGTGCAAGATGCCCGCGGCGTGATCGTGCGTGACCCATTCGGCCTGTGCTGGCGTACCGGCTACTGGACACCTGCTGACGCAGTGCCAGGTTGCGACGTGCCACTGTGCGTAGAGCCAGAAACCCTGCAAGACGGCAAATGCGTGGCTCCTCCAGCACCAGTCGTACCAGCACCGGCACCAGTCGTTGTCGTACCAGTACCAGTCGTCGTTGCTCCTACCTCGGAAAAAGTCAGCTTCGCTGCTGATGCATTCTTCGATTTCGACAAAGCTACGCTGAAGCCAGAAGGCAAAGCCAAGCTGGACGAGCTGTCCGCACAACTGGGCGGCATCAACCTGGAAGTCATCATCGCTGTGGGTCACACCGACTCCGTCGGCACCGATGCTTACAACCAAAAACTGTCGGTACGTCGTGCTGATGCTGTCAAAGCCTACCTGGTCACCAAAGGCGTTGAAAGCAACCGCGTGTACACCGAAGGCAAAGGCGAAAAACAACCTGTTGCTGATAACAAAACTGCCGAAGGCCGTGCGAAAAACCGTCGCGTGGAAATCGAAGTTGTTGGTACCCGCAACAAGTAATAGCTGAACCCTTGGACTTGCCGCAAGTCATCGCGCAAGTCAAGAACAGCATGAAAAACCCCGCCACGGCGGGGTTTTTTTTCGTCCGTGGCTGCCCAATTGTAAAATTGCCGCTATTATTCGACCTATGAACGCCGACCCTCTCGAAATCCAAAAATTCAGTGAGCTGGCCCACCGCTGGTGGGACCCCACTTCCGAGTTTCGTCCCCTGCACGAAATTAACCCTCTGCGCCTGGAATGGATCAACGCGAAAGTGCCGCTGGCCGGCAAGCGCGTGATCGACATCGGCTGCGGCGGCGGCATCCTGGCCGAATCGATGGCCCGCAAGGGTGCCGACGTGACGGGCATCGACCTGTCCGACAAGGCCTTGAAAGTGGCCGACCTGCACAGCCTGGAATCGGGCGCCAAGGTGCGCTACAAGCTGATCGCCGCCGAAGCCATGGCCGAGGAAGAGGCAGGCCAGTACGACGTCGTGACCTGCATGGAAATGCTCGAGCACGTGCCGGACCCCGCCGCCATCGTCAAGGCTTGCGCCGCGCTGGTGAAGCCGGGCGGCCACGTCTTCCTGTCGACCCTGAACCGCAACCCGAAAGCGTACCTGTTTGCCATCCTGGGCGCCGAATACCTGCTGCGCCTGCTGCCGAAAGGCACGCATGACTATGACAAATTCATCACCCCGTCCGAGCTGTCGCAATACGTGCGCAGCGCCGGCCTGGACGTCAACAGCATGCGCGGCATGGGCTACAATCCGCTGACCAAGATTTACTCACTTAATAGCGATACCAGCGTCAATTATCTGGTGGCCTGCACCCGGCCGCTGTAACCATCACGCACAATACAAGGCGGCTGCGGCCGCCATTTTTCATTCCCACTTGACACACTTTGTCCGCCATGATCACTGACCATCTGCCAGCCCCGCGCGCCATCCTGTTCGACCTCGACGGCACCCTGGCCGACACCGCGCCCGACCTGGCGGCGGCCATCAACCTGCTGCGCGCGCGCGCCGGCCTGGCGCCGACCCCGTATGACGTCCTGCGCCCCACGGCCTCGGCCGGCGCGCGCGGCATGATCGGTGCGTCCTACGGCATCGGCCCCGGCGAAAGCGGCTACGAAGCCCTGAAAGACGGATTCCTGAACAATTACGAAGCGGCCCTGGCCGTGGAAAGCCGTTTGTTCGACGGCATCCCTGCCCTGCTGGAAGGCCTGCAAGCCCTGGGCCTGGCCTGGGGCGTGGTCACCAACAAGGCCGCCCGCTTCACCGACCCGCTGGTGGGCCAGATCGGCCTGGGCGCCGCTGGCTGCGTGATCTCGGGCGACACCATGTCCCATCCGAAACCGCACCCCGCCCCCCTGCTGGAAGCGGCGCGCCGCCTGGACCTGGCGCCGGCAGATTGCTGGTACGTGGGCGACGACCTGCGCGACATCCAGGCCGGCCGCGCCGCCGGCATGCGCACGGTGGCCTGCGCCTGGGGCTACTGCGGCCCCGTCGAACCGCAGCACTGGAACGCCGACCACCTGCTGGATACCCCGCATGCGCTGCTCGAGTTGGTCAGCGCGGTAGTGAAGGCGGCGCAGGCCGGCAATTGGCGGCATAAACCGGCCTGCGCTTGATCTGGCACACCAGCAAGCGAATGCACCATGCAAGAGTGGACGGATTGCGCTACAATGAAGGTTCTGTGGGGACGACCTGGTTTCGACGTGGGTTGCAAAGCAGCGCAGGGCATACCGAGGGCGGGCTACCTCGTAAATACAACCTGAAAAAACTTAACTGCAAACGATAACTCGTACGCACTGGCAGCTTAATCGCTGTTAGCTCTAGAACACCTCGTCCCTGGGGTGGGCCGTCAAAAGCTCTAGAGTCATTTACAGGGACTCGTCGTATGCTGGGTTACTTAGCGTCCGACTAAATAATAGGTAACTCGCTTGCCCATAACGTGCACATCCGTGCTGGCTGAGTTAAATTAAATGATAGTGCTAAGTATGTAGAACTGTCTGTGGAGTGCTTGCGGACGCGGGTTCGATTCCCGCCGTCTCCACCACTGAATAAATAAAAGGGCTTCCCCGTTTTGACGGGGAGGCCCTTTTTATTTATTCCATGCATGCAGAGCGCGGGCGTCGAATCCGCGTCCGGTACGGACGCGGGGGTTTTGCGGGACTTCGGCGAGCGCAGCTCGGCGCCGCAAAACCGGGTTGCGCTTGCAAGCGCAACCCTCTCCGATTCCTCTGACTAGCTTTTGCGCCGCAGGCGGTTTTTCCTAGCGACAACATGAACTGCTCAGGCCGTGTACGAATCGTATCCCTACCTCGCCTAATCGACCGCCGAAATTCGTCATACCCTGCTTGTACACCGCCTCGCATCGTCAAAAATGAGTTATTAGAGGTGGCCTTAACAGCTGGCACGGGCGTTTACAAGCCTCAAAATAAAAATACCGTCCAGTCTTAATTGAACGGCATTACCCACTTGTGGGGCTTTTTATTTATTGCAAAATTCTATGATTTAGCAGGCTCAGGTTCTTGTTCAGGACTATTTTCACCTTCCAACAAATCATTTAAATCGAGTCCTTTAGCAACATCTATTGCATTTTCTTCAATTTTCTTCTCAGCACGTTCAGCTAAAATTTTACTAATCCTCCCCAAACCCGGTATTTTTGACAACGCTTCCATAGAATCAGTGAGCTTTTTACTGTTTTCCAACACGGAGAGCAGTGGATGATCGCTCTTATTATAATCGGTAATGAGTTTGCCTGGATTTTCTGCGCTTACATGCAACAGATTGAACAGCAACTGCGTGCGCAACTCTTCCTTGATGCTAACATCTGCTTTAAGCGTTTCTATCTGAGTTGATATTCCAGAGAACGTTTTACCTAATACTTCTTTATGTGTGTATTCTTCAATAAGTCGTTTTGACAGATTAATTTTCTTGTTCAAAGAAATAGCAATCCAAACTGCAGGCAAGTATAGTGGCAAAATGGCAATCAATAGGTTTGGGGTGTCTTGTATTACTTTGATAATTCCAATTTTTTCCCAGAACAAAAGGTACACATCAACAGCAAAAGGAATAGCTGAAATGAAAATCATATTTCGAATTGCGGTTTGAAATTTTTCTTCAGACTTTACGAGAGATTCCGTTTCATCATCTTTCTTTTTTGCGTAGGCCGCACTCAAGCCAGCAGCCATTGCCCCTGGAAGGAGATCTTTAAGTTGTGTATCAATTTCTACAATACGGGTTTTGGAATTTGAAACAAGAGTTTCAAAGTTCTCCGTATGCTTTGAAAGTTGTTGATCGTGACTTGATTTTATTGAATCAATAATATCTTGGATTCCCCCATCCAAATTTTCAATTTTCGAATCAATTTCCATGTAGGATTTTTCAAGTTTATCCTTTATGCCATCCACATGAACATTGGCACCATCTACTACGATTTCTTTTCCTAATATCTTATCTCTCAGATCGTCAATTTCACCCTTTTTTGATGCAGAATGAGACAAAAGATCACCAATTTTAGAGGATAGCTCGCTAGCGCTATTAAGCAATTCTTCTACTTTTTCAACAGCTTCAGGTAACACTTCGCTCTTTTTCAGTGCGTCATTAATTACTTCAATATTTGAATGAATGTTCGATTTTGCAGAATCCACTTCGGATTTCACTTCAAGCATTCCATCAAATAGTTCTGTTGTTTTTTCAATGGAGGAATGCAATTCTTTGTTTGAATTAACAATTCTTTCACATTCAGCAGTGATTTTATCAACCTCTGCTTTTGCGGCAATGCTAATTTGCTGCAATCCTTCAAGTTCTGACTTGAACTGTAACTCTAGCTCTATTACTCGCTCTTCCGCTTCAACTGCACTCGCAGCAGAATTTTTTGCAGTTTCTTCCGAGTCTGTAACCTTTAAATCAATATCATTTCTCAGAATACCTATGTCATTCTTGACACCAACTATTTCGTTCTTAATGCCAACTAATTCATTTCTTAAAGCTGTTTTTAGTGATTCTAAATCACTTGTTTTTGCATAATTTCCAGTACCAAAGAAATCCATCATATTTATCAACTCCCCTAATTTATTACTATTTTTCTACGTAGAGATGCACATTTTCGAAGCCCCCTCCTGTCCGTTCACGTTAACACGTCCGCAAAGGATGTGGTGGGACCACTGCGAACTCCGGTTCGCTAGAGCTGTCGGTGCCTAGGTTCGGTCACTGATTTATCACCAAGTTGCTCTGATGAATCATGGCAAACTATACACTCTCGGACCACTTTGCAGGTGCTTCACTTTGGTGGTTCACTCGAAACCATCGCATAGAAAAAATCGAGCAGAGTCAAGGGCTTACGAGCTTCTTGGGTTCAACGATCAACTCCCGCCGTCTCCACCACTGAATAAATAAAAGGGCTTCCCCGTTTTGGCGGGGAGGCCCTTTCTATTTATTCCATGCATGCAGAGCGCGGGCGTCGAATCCGCGTCCGGTACGGGCGCGGGGGTTTTGCGGGGGACGAGCACTGCTCGTCCGATAGCCGCAAAACCGGGTTGCGCTTGCAAGCGCAACCCTCTCCGATTCGTCTGACTAGGTTTTGCGCCGCAGGCGGTTTTTCCTAGCGACAACATGAACTGCTCAGGCCGTGTACGAATGGCGGACCTGCCCCTCGCCCTTTAGCCGGTAAAATCATACGCAAAGGTGGCCTGGCAAGCCACGCCGGCGCGAGAAAAAAATAGCAAGCAAGACTACAAACACGGCCAGCGAGCCATATTCAGCAAAGACAAGACTATCCAAGTAACCAAGCAGCAAGGCCACCTGATCGGGCACAATATCGAGGCCTTGGCAGAGAAACCCCAACCATGAAAATTGCTCGCCTCCTTTCCTCCAGTTTCCTCGTGCTAGCCGTAGCCCTCGTCGCCTATGGTCTTTTCGGCCTCTCCCGTTTTGCCTGGTACACCGGCGCATACTACGATGAGCGCATGATCTTGTTCGACCACGGCTTCTATCCTTTTGCGTGGGGTATCGCGCTGCTGCTGATGGGACAAATCGCCCGCTTGCACCATCGTCGACCGGCCATGCTTCTCGCCGCGGGTGCCGCACTGTTGCTCCTTGTCTGGAAACGAGCAACCGTGCCCGGTGCCATCACCAATCAGCAACTTTTCCCCGATCCAGCTTTACTGGAGGGAATGATTGTTACCGCTGTCGTGGTCTTCGTTTTGGCGCTGATAGACCGCCCCGTCGAACAAGCCATCCGCAAAGCTCTTGCTCGTACCCGGTGACCGGTCGCCCCCATTACTCCCCACACACCGCCCCACCCACCGCTCCCCCGATACTCAAGCCCGTCGACAAATCGAAACCAAAATCACAGCGATAGCCATCTTTCGGACGATGCCGGCACAGCAGCATGTCACGATTGCGAATGCGTATTTGCGGGTCGGGGCAGCCATCGCGCATATCCGGCCCGATGGCGTCAAACATGTCCTTTGCAGCGGCTCCCGTCAAACGAAACGCAACTTTGGTATCGCCCGCAACCGGTGCCACGGCATCGTCGAGATATGCGCCATAAATCGCGTACGCCCCTGAAAAATCCTTTTGCACGAATTCCCATACGGCCCTGGCCTGGTGCGCCAACAACAAGCACAGTAGCGCGACGAATAGCAGGCTAGCGCGCCTCAGCATACGGAGCCGCCGATGCTGCGCCCGGTCACCAGATCAAAGCCAAAGTCGCAATGATGGCCATCACGGGGATGATAGGAACAGCGCACTTCCGCCCGCTGGCGCAGGCGATATTCGCCATCCGCGCCGCATGCGTTGCGCAAGTCCGGCCCCATCGCATCGAATAGCTGCTTTGCCGCCTTGCCATCGATCCAGAATGCAATGCGCTTGTCTTTACCGGTCGACGGTTGCGGATCGCTCAGGCCTCCGCTATAGATGGCATAGCGGCCTTTGATTGACTGGTAAGAAAATAACCATTTGGGAGCGGACTGAGCCATGGCCATAGCAACGACAAGGAGCGGAAAAACAGCGAGAAGGCGTTTCATGTCATCCGTCCCGCTATTTAATCGTGATGTGAAAATGGTCGTCGTGATGTATGAGTGGTCTTATCCGGGGGGTAGTAGGGTCATTAAAATAAATAACTTGGACAAAGCTGAATTCAAAAAATATGCGGATTAGCTTTGCATTGCATCGCGATGCATACTGCCTGTCAAACCTTGTAACGCATTTTATTGACGATGTCTCGCGCCGCAGTAATTGGCGAGAATCCTCGCATGATCGCCAAGAGATGCACGCTCGACAATTTTTGCCGTTATACATCTTCTGAGCATTGCGAAGGATCAAATCCCTGTACGTTAATGGCGTTATCGCTAATTACAGCCACGACATTGAACCAGCGCAAGATCGCGCAGTGCCACGTTGAGACTAAAGAACCTCCCCCAGCAAATATCCCATCGCCCTCCGATACTTCTCCACCCTCTCCAAATCCTTCCGCGTCGGCTCCCCTATCCTCGACAAATCGCTGTTCTCAGCCAGATCCGCCAGCTTGACGGCCTTGCCGACCGGATTCAACGCCGCGCGGGCGATGAAATCGTCGTACGACTCGCCTTCGATCTTGGTCACGGCGCGCACGCCGTCGATGACTTCCCGGGAAAATCCTTCGCGCGCCAGGTCGTCGAAGGTGATTTTTCCATCGCTGTCTTCCACCACATCATGCAGTACGGCGACAATTTGCTGGGCGCCAGGGGCGACGCGCAGCATGACGCGCAAGGGGTGGAGTATGTATGGCGCGCCGCCCTTGTCCGTCTGGCCGGCATGGGTGGCGGCGGCGATTTCAATCGCGCGTTCCAGGGTGCCGCGTCTTGCGTGTTCACTCATGTTTATTCCTTGTTCACTCCACGTTGGTTGCTGACCCCGTTGTGCGCCAGCCGCGGCGCTGCAAATGGCAAACGCTGCTGCACAGCAAGGCTGGCACCAGTAAATTGAACACCGGTATCAGCATCAGCAAGCACAGCAGCAGGCCCAGGGCAGCAATCGCCGGACGCTGCGCGCGGCGCAACGCCGCTTGCTGTTCTGCGCCGAGCACGTCTTCGGCCGCCGCACTGTAGATCATCTGCACGTTCCAGGCCAGCAGGTACGAGACCAGCACGCACATGGCCCACACGGGGATCAGCAGGGAAAGCAGCAGCAACAGGCGCCGCCAGACGGGGCGCGGGGCGGACAGCTCCAGGCCGGCCGGCGCTTGCCACGGGGCATAGCGGCGTGCCGCCACAGCCTTGGCCCGTTCCAGCAACAACCAGCGCAACGGCAGGCGCGCCGTGCCGATGACGCCGACGATAAAGACCATGACATAGAACAAGGTGGCCAGCGCCAGCAAGGCCAGGGCGATCTGGCCGATCGACAGCAGGGCCTTGGCGGCGCTGCCCAGGCCGCCGGCGATATTGCCCATCTGCGAGAGCGTGGCAGGCCCGTTGGCCAGTGTCCCGACGCCATCCATCACGCCCAGGCCCAGCAAGCCGGTAACCGACACCAGCGCCAGCATGGCGCTCAGCTCGACAAAAAAACGGCCGAAGCAGCCATACAGCCCCAGCCACAGGGCCACGACCGCCATGCACCACAGCGCGGAGCGCCACCACAGCCCCGCATGACGCGCATCGCGCATTCCCAGGCCGATGCACGTGAAGGCTTCCCGCCAGGCCAGCAGCCAGGTTTGCAATGTTTGTGTCACGCTCAGGCGTACTCCGCAGTGAAGGGGCGGATACGTCGATCCGGATGTTGCCGATTGTACATGGACAAGGCTTGCGCACGCGCCCCCCTCCGCCGTCAGCAATCGCTATCGAAACGCAAAAGCAGTCGCGTCCTGCTCGGCCGATTCGCAAGGCGAGGCATAACAGACTTGATTTCTGCCGGATGCCTTGGCCTTGTACAGTGCCGTATCAGCGAGTTCAACCAGCTCGACCGCCTGGTTTTCCAGGTGCGTCGGCATGAAAGCCGCCACGCCGACGCTGACCGTCACCACGCCCAGGGGATTGCCCCGATGCTCGACGCCCAGCGATTGCGCTGCCTGGCGAACACCTTCCGCCACCGCCAGGGCGCCCGGCAAATCCGTTCCAGGCAATAAAATGACCATTTCCTCGCCACCATAGCGTGCCGCCAGGTCGCCCGGCCGGCGCATGCTGTAGCCGACCACTTTGCCGATTTTTCTCAGGCACTCATCGCCGGCCACATGGCCATAGATATCGTTGTATTGCTTGAAGAAGTCGACATCGATCAACACCAGCGCAAGCGAGCCGTCTTCACGCTGCGCACGGCTGAACTCGGCAAGCAGCGACTGGTCGAAGTGGCGCCGGTTCGCCAGCCCCGTCAATCCATCCTGGTTGGCAAGGCGGGCCAGGGTTTCATTGATCAATTCCAGTTCATTGCGCGCCTCGAGCAATCCAGCCTCGCTCTTGACCCGCAAATCGATTTGCCGCACCACGCGGTATCCGATGAAGGCAATCAGCAGCACCAGCACGCCACCTACCGCGTTCTGTAAAATCGTGTCGAGACGCCACGAAGCGAGGACTTCATCCTGTGACAGTGCGGCAGAGACCACCAGCGGGTATTCCTCGACCCTTCGATAACTATTGATACGCGTCACGCCATCGACGCCCGACTTGATCACGGCCGTGCCAACGGGACTTTTGGGCAAATAATCGTGGAACACGGGGAATTGCGAAATATCGCGTCCCAACAGGCTTTCATCGAAAGGCCTTCGCAATAAAAGAATGCCTTTTCCATTCGCAATGAAAATGGCGCCTTTTTTCCCTATCGAAAAGCGTTCATAAAACAGCCTGAAATAATTCATGTCGATGGTCGCCAGCGCCACGCCGCCGAAACTTCCGTCGGGCATATTGATTCGCCGCGATACCGTGACTATCCATTGCCCCGTTGATTTGCTGCGCACGGGAGGTCCGACATAGGGCCCCCGGTCCTCATGCGTTCGATGGTAGTTGAAATAATCCCGATCAGAATTATTCAGATTGCTCAACAGCGTTTTCTGCGAATTCACGAGCCAGCTGCCATCCCTCGCATAGATGAAGATGCCGTGCAACTGGCGCAGCTCGGCGACACGGGCGACCAGCAATTTGTGCACACGGGCCAATTCGCTATCGGAAACACCGTCTGTTTCCACCCGCTCCACCAGTCCGACCAGCACCGTATCGGCTTCCTTGATGGTGTCATAGGCATGCTGCGCAACAGATTGCGCCAGATTGGCGCTTTCGCGGGCCGCCTCACTCAGCTGTACTTCCCGTGCGCGCAAGGTCATCCAGAACTGGATCGCCAGGAGCGACAGGCACACCAGCACGACAAATGAGATGGCCAGCGGCAGCAGGGAAAAACCACGGAAACCTGCTCCCAACAAGCGTGGCGGCAAGCTGCGTGACCTGGCCATGGCGACACTCCCGGATTGATATGCAGCAAAGTGTGCACCAAATAGGCAACAACATATTCACATATTGTCACAAGCCATGAAGAACTCATTTGCCGGGTAACAGGTCTTCGCCGTCATGGCATCGAAGAATCCGGTTCCAGCTCGCCATAGTTTGTGATACCGCAATTCCAGAAGGAAAGAAATGCGAAACAATGCCAGCTCCCCCACCGTTGCGCATAGCGGAGTTGACCATGCTTGAAGTTCAGCCCAGGGATAAGGTCTTCTTTAACGATGAGGAGGTGCAAAAGACGATCGCCGGTGGGCGCGTCCGGTCTCTGAAAGGGCACGACGACCATCTTCATATTGAAATCAGGGAGCATCGATGAAACCTCACTTTGCCCGCTGCGCCATGGCGCTCGCGCTCTTTGCAACGGCACAAGCCGCCGACAAGCAGAAGGAATGGACTGGCGAACCACGGCCCTTGCGAGGTGATTACCAGATCCATGGCGGAACACTGTCCGAAATGCTGCCACCCACGCGAAGCGACCGGAAAGTGGCAATCATGGTCATATGACGCCCTCGGCCGGAACGCAATCCCCCACCCCTCGCCGCAACGGCGTACACTGGCCCCTCTTCCATCAACGCATTGGTCCACCGTGAAACTGTCGCGCTTTATTACCGGCCATCTGGAGCCGATCCTGGAAGAGTGGGAACTCTTCGCCAGGTCGCTGCCCATTCCCGGAGCCGCCATCTCGAAAGCGGAATTGCGCGATCATGCAAAGCAGATGCTGCAAACCATCGTGCGCGACATGGACGTCATCGAGAACGCGGCGCAGCGCAAGAAGAAATCGACCACGGGCGTATCGGAAATAACGGGCAAGGAAACGGCAGCGGCCACGCACGGTTCCCTGCGCCAGCAGATTGGCTTCACCCTGCCGCAGCTGACGGCGGAATTTCGCGCCATGCGGGCCAGCGTTCTGCGATTGTGGATGGCGCAGGTGTCGGTGGCGTCGAAAACGGCAACGGACGACATCCTGCGCTTCAATGAAGCGATAGACCAGGCGCTGCAGGAATCGGCCATCCGCTATTCGCAGCAGAGCGACCGCACCCGCAATACCTTTCTCGCCATCCTCAGCCACGATCTGCGCAGCCCGCTGAACACGATGACGATGGCAGGCGCGCTGCTGAGCCGGCCGAGCGCGAGCGCCTCTTCCTCGGTGCAGATCGGCGCACGGGTTGCCCGCAGCGCGGCCGCCATGACCACCATGGTGAACGACTTGCTGGAATTCGCCAGGACGCAGCTGGGAGGACACATGCCCGTTTCGCCAACCTTGGGCGACCTGGGGGAAATCTGCAGGACAGCCGTCGAGGATGCCTCGGCCGCCCACCCGCAATGCAAGTTTGAACTGAGCACCACGGGCGAGATGATCGGCGACTTCGATGCGCCCCGTCTGGCCCAGCTGTTTTCGAATTTGCTCAACAATGCCGCGCAATATCGCACCGACGACCAGCCCGTCACCATCACGGCCAGCGGCGATGCCGATACGGCCGTGGTACAGGTCAAAAATTTCGGCCGCCAGATCCCGGAAGCCTCGCTGAAGAGCATATTCGATCCCCTGGTGCAGCTGGCCGTTTCCGACGATCACAAGGCACCGAATGCCACCAGCATCGGACTGGGGCTGTTCATCGCGCGTGAAATCGCCAGCGCGCACGGCGGCACCATCGGCGCCGAGTCGAGCCTGGAATGCGGCACGGTGTTTACCGTGCGCCTGCCCAGGGTCTCGCTGAACGAGGGCGCGAAAGGCGGCTAGGCGCGCGCTCCGTAGAAGACGCCCCCTGCCATTACCGGCCCGCCCTACCTGCGGCTCAACGGCACGTATTCCCCCGGCAAGCCCGACACCTCCAGCGCATCGGCAAACGCCAGCAGGAACTTCGCCGGGCCATGGTCCGACACCAGCAGGGAGGCACCCTTGTGGCGCAGCAGTTTCAATACTTCCTGCTGGTGCGCCTGGTATTCGCTGGAGTGGCCGTAAAACGTTTGATACATCTCAAGGGTTTCCATGGCCTTGGCGGCCAGGATGAATTCGGGTTTGTCCATGATGTCTCCTCGTTGTCAGTACTGCCAAAACCACGAAAAAAACCTGCAAGACGTGCGGCCCATGCCGGTCGCACTGCATTGCGGCAACCACATCCGTATTTCCATCATACGCCTCAACCCGGCCATTGCGCCGTCCTGTCGCGCATCTTTTTCCATTCCACCCGTCCTGCTACGTCACCGTGCATCCAGACCTGCGCCATTCCTCGCGTGCGCGCTAGCCGCACGCTCCCGCACATGGCATCATGCGCGTTACCCATTCACTCTGGCGACACATGGATCAATATCACTTCCTGGTAGGCGAATTCAAGAAAAATACCCCCTTCATTGCCGCCGCGGCCAGCGCGCAGCTGTTCGCCTGGTTCGCGCACATCGGCGAACCCGTCGAGCGCTACGGCAACAAGCGCGGCAAGATCGTCAAGTTCTCACAGCGAAATTACGAGAAGATGCTGTTCGCGCCAGAGACCGACGGCATCGGACTGCTTTCGCCGCGTCTCGTGCCGCCCGACGAAGCTGACGAGGCCGTCAACTGCGACGCGCAAGCCATGTATTCATCGGGCTCGGAGCTGGTTCTGTCCATACGCGCCAGCAAGCTTGCGCTGATGCCGTTGTTCGACGGTGCCCGGGCCATACCCGGCCTGTTTGAGCATTGCGAATATGTGTACTGCTACGCTGAAACGCAGGGCTATGGCACCGGCTACGCACTCGGCTACCGGCAGATCGATGAAGCCCATCCGATGACCTTTGGCACTCCTTGCCCCGCAAATAACTGGGCCGCCATCAAGCGGCGCGGGCTGCAAGATTCGCACCTGCGCGATGTATATCCGATCAATGGTTTCACGCAAGCCAGACTGGATGCGCTGCCGCCCGAGCGCCGGCAAGCGCTGCGCGACGCGATGCTGGCGTATGGCCGCTGCGAAGAGCATGCCGGCTTGACTTTCTGGTACCTGCCGCCCGAGGAACTGGACGCCGCCCGCACAGCGCTGAACGCACACGCCATGCTGGGCGCCTATATCAGCCACCGACACCCATGAGCACACATTTATCGCTGCACTGCTATCTGCAGGAAGCCGCCGCCGAGCGGCCCCTGCCCTGCTCCGACGTGACCATCCACGCCGACCCGGCCACCCTGCGCGCCATCGCCCATTTTCTGCTGGCCAGCGCCGACACCTTTGATCAGGCGCAAGACCGGGCCGGCATGCACGCCCATCTGCAAGACGAATGGGACGGCTGGCAGGACGACTTCCCCGACCTCGTCGTGGTGGCGGCCTAGGTGGTAACCTAGCCCGGCGCCTGTGTCGGCGCGCGTCGGGTAACATACGCCACCTTCGCCATACAGAGAACACCCGATGCCTCATTCCCGATACGCCCTGCCGTCGCTGCGCACGGCCGTGCTGGCCGCCGCGCTGGCCAACCTGTCCGCCTGCGCCAGCCCGCCCGCGCACGAAACGCTGTTCCTCGCCACCACCCTCACGCCCGCGCACTCCTTCACCAAGGGCATCGAAGGCCCGGCCGTGGATGCGGATGGCAATATCTATGCCGTCAACTTTGCTCGCCAGCAAACCATCGGCAAGGTCAGCCCGGGCGGCATGGGCGAGGTGTACCTGACCCTGCCTGGCACCAGCATCGCCAACGGCATCCGTTTCGGCAGCCGCGGCCAGATGTATTTGGCCGACTACATGGAACACACGATTTACCTGGTGGACCCGGCCACGCGCGCGCTCACCATCCACGCGCGCGAGCCGCGCATGACGCAGCCGAACGATATCGCCATCACGGCCGATGACGTGCTGTATGCGAGCGACCCGAACTGGAAGGAAAACACGGGCCGCGTGTGGCGCATCGCGCAGGATGGCACGGTGACCCTGGCGCTCGACACCATGGGCACGGCCAACGGCATCGAGGTCAGTCCCGACGGCAAGATTTTGTACGTGAATGAAAGCGTGCAGCGCAATATCTGGATGTATGACATCGCGGCCGACGGCAGCCTGAGCGGCAAGCGATTGCTGATCAAGTTCGACGATTTCGGCATGGACGGCATGCGCGTGGACGTCGACGGCAACCTGTACGTGACGCGCTACGGCAAGGGCAGCGTGGTCAAACTGTCGCCGCAGGGCCGCATCTTGCGCGAGATCAGCGTGCCCGGCGCCAAGCCGAGTAACATCACCTTCGGCGGTCCCGATGGCCGCACGGCGTACGTGACGGAAGTGGTGCAGGGGCGGCTGCTGCAATTTCGCGTCGACCGCCCGGGCCTGGAATGGCAGCGGGCGCAGCAGCACAAGGTAAATGCGGCCAATGCGGCGGCGGCAGCAGCCGCGACAACCCCGCCACCGGCTGCCGCGGAGTCCGTCAGCGCGGAATGACGCGCTCCGCCTTCAACTTCTCGAACAGCTTGAAGAAGGCGTCTTGCGTATCCTGGTAATCGGGGAAGCCGGCCTTGCGGCTCTTGCCCATGTCCGTCATCACTTCCATCGGCCGGCCCAGGTCGGCATCCGTATGCCACCAGGAAGCGAGGCGGCCGACATCCAGCTCGGCCAGATCATGCTGCTGCGCGATGGCGCGCCACTGGGCGGGGGCATCCTGCATGCGCTCGGCCAGCGGCGCCATCACCTCGGGCAGGTCGGCCGCCTCGACGCCGAAATAGGCGGCCAGGCGCGGCCACAGCCACTTCCAGCGGAAGACGTCGCCATTGACGATATTGAAATCCTCGTTGCGCGCGGCCGGGCTGTCGGCCGCCCACGCCAGGTGGCGCGCGATCTGGCCCGCGTCCGTCATGTCGGACAAGCCGTGCCATTGCGCGGACGAACCGGGAAACACGAAGGGCTGGCCGCCGGCCTTGCACAAATTCGCATACACGGCCAGGGTCAGGCCCATGTTCATGGCATTGCCCAGCGCATAGCCGATGATGGTGTGCGGGCGGTGCACGCTCCACGTAAAACCGTACTGCGCGGCCGCTTCAAACAGCCGGTCTTCCTGAGCATAGTAGAAATTCTCGACCGCTTGCCGGCCCTGCTCTTCGCGAAATGGCGTGACGGGCACGCTCCCCTTGCCATACGCGTCGAACGGTCCCAGGTAATGCTTGAGGCCCGTCACCAGCGCCGCATGGCGCAAGTGGCCGGCCGGTCCCAGCGCGGCCAGCACATTGGCCACCATGGCGCCATTGACGCGGATGTTTTCCTGCTCGTTTGCCTGGCGTGCCCAGGCCGTGAAAAAGACGTGGCTGGCGTCCAGGCCCGCCAGGGCGGCGTTTACTGCCGCGCCATCCGTGGCATCCAATTGCAGGGAAGTGCAGCCTGCCGGCACGGGCGTGCGGCCGCGCGAAACGCCCGTCACCTGCCAGCCCTGCGCCAGCAAGTGCGTGGCCAGGTTGCTGCCGATGATGCCGCTGGCGCCGATGATGAGAGCGTGTTTTTGCATGAGAAAAAGCCTCCGAAAGAAAAAAACATCATATCCGCGACATCAATTCTTATCCACGATACTATTTCACCCTATTCATGAATAAAATTCGCGGATCATGTTTTCATCGGAACATCTCAAGGGCCTCACGCCATTTCTCGCCACGGCCGACGCGGGCAGTTTTACCAGGGCGGCCGAGCGCCTGCACCTGAGCAGCTCGGCCGTCAGCAAGAGCGTGGCGCGGCTGGAAGAGCGGCTGGGCGTGCTGCTGTTCGAGCGCAGCACGCGCCGGCTGAAATTGAGCGACGCGGGCCGCGCCTACTACGCCACCTGCAAGCGCGTGCTGCAGGAACTGATGGATGCGGAAGACGTGCTGGGCGAACACGCGACGGAGCTGGCGGGCAAGGTGCGCATCGGCGTGCCCGCCTCGTACGGCCGCCTGCGCGTGATGCCTGCGCTGCTGGAACTGTGCGTGCAGTATCCGCGCTTGCAGCCGTCGATCGCCTTCAGCGACCGCTTTGTCGACCTGTTCGAGGAGCGCATCGACATCGCCGTGCGCATCGGCGCGCCCTCGCACTGGCCGGCCGCGCTGGGCCAGATGCACCTGGGCGACGAACAGCTGATCCTGTGCGCGGCGCCCAGCTACCTGGCGCGGCGCGGCACGCCCGCGTCCATCGCGGATCTGGATGGCCACGACTGCATCGCCTACGGGCGCGGCGACGGTTCGCCCATGCCGTGGGTCTTCCCTGACGTCGCCACGGGCGGGCAGGTCGAACACCGCCTGGCCTCTCCCCGCATGACGGTGGGCGACGCGGAAGCGCGCACGGCCGCCGTACTGGCCGGCCTGGGCGTGGCGCAACTGGCCACGTGGCTGGTGCACGAGCACCTGGCCACGGGCGCCATCGTGGCGGTGCTGCCGGCACTGGCCACGCAAGGCTTGCCCCTGTACCTGGCGTGGCCGCTGGCGCGCCAGCTGACGCCGAAAACAGGCACCCTGCTGCAGGAACTGCGGCAGCGGCTGACGATCAGTTGATTCAGTTGATTCAGTTGAAAATTCCGCTTGACCCTGACGTTACGTCAGGTGCGATTCTGCTTGCACGCACCCGGAAAGGAGTACCCCATGCTGTTGAAAATCGGTGAACTGGCCAAGATGACAGGCTTGAGCATCCGCACCCTGCACCACTACGACAGCATCGGTCTGCTCTCGCCCTCGGCGCGCACGCAAGCTGGCTACCGCCTGTACCAGCACAGCGACATGGACCGGCTGCACCGGATCATGGCGCTGCGCAAGTTCGGGCTGTCGCTGGCCGATATCGCCAACGCCCTCGCCGGCCCGGACCTGCCTTTGCATTCCATCGTGGCGCAGCAGATCGCCATGCTTGAACGCCAGATCGCGCAAGCTTCCACCCTGCGCGAACGCCTGCGCACCCTGCAGGCGCAACTGGCGCAGGGGCAGGCGCCGGAACTGGCCGAGTGGCTCACCACTATGGAGTTAATGACCATGTACGATAAATACTTTAGTCCCGAAGAACTGCAACAGCTGCCGCTGCTGACAGATAGCGCCGTGGAACAGGAATGGAAGGCACTGGTAGCGAGGGTGCGCGCCGTCAAGGAGGCGGGCGCCGGCCCCGGCGATGCGCAAGCACAAGCCCTGGCCACGGAATGGATGGTCAAGCTGGTGCGCGACACGGGCGCCCACCCGGGCCTGTTCGCGCGCCTGAACAGCATGCACGAACAGGAACCATCGATGCAAGCGACGACCAGCGTCGATGCGGACGTGATGCAATTCATCATCGCCGCCTTCAATGCCTCGCGCATTGCGCTGTATCGACCTTGCCTCGACGAGCAGGAATACGCGTACCTGGTGGCCAACTACGGCAGGCGTTCGGGCGAGTGGCCGGCCCTGATCGCCGCCGTGCGCGCCGCCATGGATGCGCGCACGCCGCCCACCGACCCGGCCGTGCTGCAGCTGGCGCGGCAGTGGCTGGAACTGTTCCGCTCGTATGCGGGCACGAACCCGGCCACGCAGCTGAAATTCCGCCAGGCGCACCAGCAGGAACCGCGTCTGATGGAAGGCAGCTTCGTCGACGGAGCCATGCTGCAATACCTGGGCGCGGCGATGGCCGTGGTGGCGCAGGAGCGTCCCGGCAAATAAGTTGACGTGTGGCATCTCGTGGGCGGGGCCATGTAGAATCGGCCTTCGCCCACGAGAGGAACAACCGATGCGCCGCTTTCTGTTTGCTTGCCTGACCCTGCCCGCCCTGCACGCCGCCATGGCGGCCGAGCCGCCCGTGCAAGGGGTGTGGCAGGGCACCGTGGGCAAGGCCAATATCGTGGCTTGCTTCAACCAGCCCAGCCCCACGCAAGGGTCTGACCGCAGCGGCAACTATTACTACACGCGCTACAAGACGCCGATCATGCTGACCAAGCCGAACGGCAAGACGCTGTGGCAGGAACTCGACGCCAAGGGCGACACGACGGGCACCTGGTCCCTGAATGCACCGCAAGATGGCAAAGTCACCGGCACCTGGGCGGACCCGAAAAGCGGCAAGACCCTGCCCCTGGCCCTGACCCTGCTGGAAGCGGCGGGCGACCGCGAGCACCCATCCTGCGCCAGCGATGCCTACAACCTGGCGCTGGAAGATTTTCCCAGCACCAAGACGAGCAAGCCGATCGCCTTCGAAGGCAAGCAATACCGCAACCTGCAAGTGGGCGACACCATCACCGTGGAATTGATCGCGCCCGGCGATGGCGTGACAAAAATCAATGCGCAGTTGCGCGCCGTGCTGGCAAAAAGTAAAAAAGACCTGGCCGACTTCTATGCCACGCGCCGCGAATACCTGGGCCGCAACGGGTTCACGACGGAAGACGAAGTGTATGCGGAGCCGACCTACTGGTCGCCGCGCTGGGTGACGGTCAAGTTCTACCGCTGGGCGGCAGGCTATGGCGCCAGCGGCATCTCCATCAAATTCCGTACCTGGGACGTCAAAACGGGCCAGGAAACGGACGTGTGGAACTGGTTTGGCGCCAGCGCCAGCGATGGCGACGACAAGGCCGAATTGCCGGACCGCTTGCGCCAGGCCCTGTTCAAGGACGTGAAAATCGATGCCGAATGCAAGGGCACGGATTACGACGGCCGCGGCCGCTTCCACCTGTCCCTGAAGCCGGAAGGCGTGTCCTTCTGGGAAGACTCGAACGGCAGCGGCTGCGAAAACGACTTTTTACTGCCGTACAGCAAGGTCGGCCCCTTCCTCACCGTCAAGGGCCGCGCCGCGCTCAGCGATTTGCTGCCGAAGAACTAAGCAGCACCTCTGCCACCATCTCCGCCGTGGCGGCCGCCAGGGTCCAGCCCAGGTGGCCGTGGCCCGTGTTGTAATACACGCCCGGGGCCTTGCCCGGCCCCACTTTCGGCAGCATGTCCGGGAGCATGGGGCGCAAGCCCGCCCACGGGATCACCTTGCGCGTATTGACTCCCGGAAAACACTGCTCCACCCAGCGCACCAGCGGGCGGATGCGGTCGGCGCGGATGTCGTCATTGAAACCATTGAATTCCGCCGTGCCCGCCACTCTGAGCCGGTCTTCGCCCAGGCGGCTGCTGACCAGCTTGGTCGCGTCGTCGAGCAGGCTGACCTTCGGCGCCGCCGCGCGGCTGGCTGCGTCGTCGAGCTGCACCGTAATCGAATAGCCTTTCACGGGATACACATTCACGTGGTCGCCCAGCATTGCCGCCATGGCGCGGCTGGCCGTGCCCGCGCAGATGACGACGGCGTCGAACAGGGTGCTGTCCTCGCCCGCGCCGTCTCCCACGCCAATGCGCACCTTGCCGTGTTCGCGCGCCAGCGCGGTGACCTGCGCGCCGTAGCGGCACGCCACGCCCAGGCGCAGGCAGGCGTCTGCCAGGCCGCTGGTGAATTTGTGGATGTCGCCCGTGGAATCGCTGTCCGTGTAGTAGCCGCCGTAAAAGTCGCCTTGCAAGGTCGGCTCGATGGCGCGCATTTCCTGCCGCATGACGGCGCGCCGCTCCAGCCCGCCCTGAGCCAGCAGGCGCGACACGCCGGCCGCCCGCTCGAAGCCGCGCTGGTCGCGGTAGACGTGCAGGATGCCGGCGCGGCGATGATCGAAGTCAATGTTTTCTGCTTGCGCCCAGGCAAACAAGTGTGCGCGCGCGGCGATCGCCAGGCGCGCCGTGGCGATGGTGTTGCGCTCGTAGGCGGGCATGGCGGCAAGGAATTGCGCAAACCAGCTCAGCTTGTGCCAGCTGGGCCATGGATGCAGCAGCAAGGGCGCATCGCGTCGCGCCATCCATTTCAGGGCGTTCAAAATCGTTGCCTTGTGGTTCCACACTTCCGCGTGCGAGGCCGACAATTGCCCGCCGTTCGCATACGACGTTTCCATGGCGGCATAACGGTGGCGCTCGATCAGGGTGACATTGACGCCCCGTTTCGCCAGCGCGTAAGCGGTGGTGACGCCCGTGATGCCGGCGCCCAGCACGGCCACCCGCGTCATGGTGGCGACACCTTGTGCACGACGGTGTCGCCCGCCTGCAAGACGCTGCCGTCCGGCGCCAGCACGTCCATGCGGCGCACGGGCAAGCTTGAGGCGCGCTGCAGCAGGGTCGAGTGCGCCTCGCCCGCTTCGAACAATTGCGCCTCGCTCCACTGGCGCAGGCCGACGACGACGGGAAACAGCGCCAGTCCCTTGGGCGTCAGCACGTATTCCTGATACGCCGTGCCGTCCGAGGCGGGGGCAACCGTAAAGATGCCCTCTTCCACCAGCGTGTGCAGGCGGTCGGCCAGGATGTTCTTCGCCACGCCCAGGCTTTTCTGGAACTCCCCGAACCGGCGCATGCCGTCGAAGGCGTCGCGCACGATCAGGAGCGACCAGCGCTCGCCGATCGCATCGAGCGCGCGCGCCACGGGACAGGGGTCGGTTTTCAGGCTCTTGCGCTTGGCCACGGGCATTCTCCAGGATTGAGTGGTTGCATTTTAAAACTTCCCGGCGTAGACTCCAACTGGTTTTAATTTGAAACCACTTGATTGACACTCCATGCGCGATACAAACCTCCCCATCACGACAGCACTTCCCCCTTCCCTCGTCTGGCTGTTTGCCACGGCGGCCGGCCTCAGCGTGGCCAATGTGTATTACGCTCAGCCCTTGCTCGCCACCCTGGCGCAGGAATTCGGCATGACGGAAGCGGCCAGCGGCATGGTCATCACGGCCACGCAGCTCGGCTGCGCGCTGGCCCTGCTGCTGCTGGTGCCCCTGGGCGATATGCTGAACCGGCGCCGCCTGACCCTGTTCCAGCTGGGCTTGCTGGCCATCGCCCTGGCGGCGCTGGCCTGCGCCCGCTCCACGGCCGCCTTGTTGGGCGGCATGCTGCTGGTCGGCTTGCTGGGCACGGCCATGACGCAGGGCTTGATCGCGTATGCAGCCAGCGCGGCAGCCAGCCACGAGCGGGGCCGCGTGGTCGGCATGGCGCAGGGCGGCGTGGTGATCGGCTTGCTGCTGGCGCGCACCCTGTCCGGCGTGGTGGCCGATGTGGCCGACTGGCGCGCCGTGTACTTTGTGTCGGCGGCCATCGCCTGCGCCCTGCTGTTGCTGCTGTGGCGCAAGCTGCCGCCGGCGCAGCCGGCCAGCGAACGGCTGGCGTATGGCGCCCTGCTCGCCTCGATGGCGGGGATGTTGATGCACAACAAAGTCTTGCGCGTGCGGGGCACGCTGGCCCTGCTGATGTTTGCCGTGTTCAATATTTTTTGGAGCGCCCTGGTGCTGCCCTTGACGGCGCAAGGCTACAGCCATGCGGCCATCGGCGCGTTTGGCCTGGTGGGCGTGGTG
The DNA here is from genome assembly GCF_030397595.1 of Janthinobacterium sp. SUN033. NCBI lineage: Bacteria > Pseudomonadati > Pseudomonadota > Betaproteobacteria > Burkholderiales > Oxalobacteraceae > Janthinobacterium > Janthinobacterium sp. SUN033. The sequence continues at coordinate 384,161 of NZ_JAPQNV010000005.1, read as the reverse complement.
GGGGCGCTGGGGGCGGCGCGCGCCGGGGCGCTGGCCGATAATGGCCGCGCGCAGTGGACGACGGGCGCAGCCCTGTTGCTGCTGCTGGCCGCGTGGCTGCCGCTCAGCTTTGCGGGCGCGTCCCTGTGGCCCTTGCTCGTCGGCATCATCGCGCTGGACCTGGCGGGCCAGGCCATCCACGTGACGAACCAGAGCCTGATTTTCAAGCAGGATAGCGACGCGCACAGCCGCCTGGTGGCGTGCTACATGCTGTTTTATGCGGTGGGAAGCGGACTCGGTGCGATTGCCGCCACCAGCGTGTATGCGCTGGCGGGCTGGCATGGGGTATGCGCGCTGGGCGCGGCGGTCAGCTTGCTCGCCCTGCTGTTCTGGCGGCTGACCTTGCCTGCTGAAAAAGCTTAGTTCAGCATGGCCGTGGCGGAACCATGGCGGTAGGTTTTCAAGGCGTCCGGCTGGATCTGGATCAGCGAACCGCTGACTTTAATCAAATGCAAGTCCGTCAACTGGTGCAGCACGCGCGACAGGGTGGCGGGCGCCAGGTTCAGGAACGATGCCAGCAGACTTTTCTTCAGGTCCAGCTTGACCTCGTTCGAACGCTGCTGGTCCGACGCTTGCAGCAGGTACTCGACCACGCGCTGGGTGGCGTTCTGCACGGAGCAGCGCTCCACGTTGCGGATAAAACCCATCAGGTGATGCGACAGGCTGTTCATCATCTGGCGCGCGATACGGGGCGACTGGTCCAGCAGGCGCAGCAGCGCGTGCGGCGGAATGCGCAGCAGCAGGCAGTGCTCGAGCGCTTCGGCGCAGAACGGATACGGTTCATCGAGGAAAATCATGGCTTCGCCGAAACTCTGGCCCGGACGGATCAGTTCCAGTACCTTGTCGGTACCTTCCATGGAAAACACGCTCAGCTTGACGAGGCCGAAGACCACCACATAGGCGCCTTCCGCCACTTCGCCCTTGCGGAACAGTACTTTGCCTTTTTCCACTTCGACGCGCACGACATCCTGGCGCAATTGCTCTAATTGCGAAGGGGAAATATGGCGAAACAGAGCCTGGCTCGATAGCAAGCCATCGACGTTGACCTTATGCATGACACTCTCTTATTAGATTAGCGAATGACTAAGAGTGTAATGCGCAGGCACGGTCAAGGCCATACGTCAAAGGAACTAGGGTTGTCTAGGCCGGAACGCCATGCAGATCAAACAATCGCGCATTCCTTGCGCACTATTTGCACTTTGTTTGATCTTTATTTGCTCAACTCACGCTCGACGGCATACACGGCGATCTGCACGCGGCTGCTGAGCTTAAGCTTTTTGAGGATGTTTTGCACGTGGATTTTCACCGTGCTTTCGGCCACATCGAGCTGGCGCGCGATTTCCTTGTTGCTCAATCCTTGCGCCAGGCAAGCCATGGCTTCGCGTTCGCGCGGCGTCAGCTTGTCATAGTCGGCCTGGGGCGCGTTCTGCCCCGCGCGGAACTGCGACACCAGCTTGGCCGTCATGGCGTCGGCGATCACGGATTCGCCGGCGGCGGCGCGGCAAATGGCCTGGCCCAGCTGCTCGGCTTCGATATTTTTCAGCAGGTAGCCGCGCGCGCCCGCGCGCAGGGCCGCGCCCAGGTCGGCCGCGTTTTCCGACACGGTCAGCATCAGCACGACCATCTGCGGCAAGTCCTGCAAGATCAGCTGCAGCGCCTCGACGCCGGACACGCCGGGCATGTTCAAGTCCATCAGCACCACGTCGGGCCGCAGTTCGGCCGTCAGGCGCACGCCGTCCAGCCCGTTCGATGCCTCGCCCACCACCTGGAATTGAGGATTGCGCTGCAGCAGCAGCTTGACGCCGCTGCGCAGCAAGGTGTGGTCGTCGACCAGCAGGATTTTGATTGGTGCGTTCACTATGTTTGTGGCCTGATAGGGATAAGTCATCTGTTACGCGGCCTGGCGCCGGGCTGCCGGCAAGGCCAGCGAGATCGTCGTGCCGCCGCCGGGCGTGCTGTCGATGGCAAATTGCGCACCGAGCCGCTCGGCTCTTTCCTGCATGATACGCAAGCCGATCTGCAATTCCGTTTTCTTGTCGCGCAGGTTGGCGGCGAAGCCTTCGCCATCGTCGCGCACCTGCAGCGCGAAATCGCGCCCGTTGACCACGCGCAGCGCCACGTTGCTCGCCTGCGCGTGCTTGCGGATATTCGACAGCGCTTCCTGCACGATGAACAGGATCTGCAACTGTTGCTCGGGCGCCAGCGGCGCGCCATTGCCGCTCATGTCCAGGGTGCCGACGACGCCCGTCTGCAGCTCGAACTTGGCCAGCACTTCCGACAGCTTGCTTTCCAGGTCGCTGCCATGCCAGCGCGTGCGGAAATTGACCAGCAATTCGCGCACGTCCTGGTAGCTTTGCTCGACGCCCATGCGCATCAGCGGCAACACTTCGGCCGCTTCGTCGAGCTGGCCCCGGCGCACGGAATCGTCGAGCATCTGCACTTGCAGGCTGATGAAGTTGAGGCTTTGCGCAATGCTGTCATGCAAGCCTTCGGCCAGCAGGCTGCGTTCGCGCGCCACGGCGAATTCCTTTTCGCGCGCGATCAGGCGCTGGTTTTCGATGGCGATGCCCAGGCTCTGGCCCAGCGTTTCCAGCCAGCCCTGCTGCTGCGCATGCACGGCTTGCGGGCGCGCAAAGTGCAGCGAAAAACTGCCCACCACCTGGTCGCGCGCGAGGATGGGAAAGACGGCGATGGCGATAAATCCTTCGTCCTGGCAACGGTAGCGCTGCAAGGCATCGACCTGGCGGAAATCGCGGATCTGGATCACGCCCTGCGCCACGGCCGCGCCGCACAGGCAATCGTTGTTGCGGATGCAGTGTTCCTCTTCCACCATGGCGTCGGAAATGCCCTCGTGCACGATGATGTGCACGGTATCGTGCTGCGGATCGAGGATGCGCACGGTGCCCCCTTCCGCTTGCGCGAACTGCATCACGTGGCGCAGGAAGCCGCGGCACAGCGCATCGATGGCGTGCTGTCCCGCCAGCAAGGTGGAAATCTCGTGCAGAGTGGCCAGCTGGCGTTCCTGCGCGGCGCTCAGGCCCGACTCGGCTTGCGCCAGGCGGCGCTGGCGCCAGCGCGACGCTGGAAGTTGTTTGCGGGAAGATTGACTGCGCGGCGCATGCATGAAGAACTCGAATCTGAAAAGTAGTGCGCCCGGCAAGCGCTGCGGCCTGCCGGGCTGGTAAAGGTTACAAACGGATCTCGGTACCGAGCAGCTTGACGAACTGCGCCAGCCAGGCCGGATGCGCGGGCCACGCGGGCGCCGTGACGAACTGGCCATCCGTGACGGCGTCCGTGACGGCGATGTCGGCATACGTGCCGCCCGCCAGCTTCACTTCCGGCGCGCAGGCGGGATAGGCGGAAATGCGCTTGCCGCGGATGACGTCGGCGGCGGCCAGCAATTGCGCGCCGTGGCAGACGGCCGCGACAGGCTTGCCCGCGTCGGCGAAATGACGCACGGCGGCGATGACTTTCTCGTTCAGGCGCAGGTATTCGGGGGCACGGCCGCCGGCGATCATCACGGCGTCATAGTGCGCCGGGTCAATGTCGTCGAAGCTGGCGTTCAGGGTGAACAAATGGCCCGGCTTTTCCGTGTAGGTCTGGTCGCCCTCGAAATCGTGGATGGCCGTCTTGATCGTCTCGCCGCTCTTCTTGCCGGGACACACGGCATGCACGGTATGGCCGAGCATCAGCAGGGCCTGGAACGGCACCATCGTCTCATAATCTTCTGCAAAATCGCCGGTCAAAAACAGAATTTTCTTCGCTGCCATTTAGTTCTCCTATGAAAGATTGATCCCATATCCTTGCCTGCAGGACACACCGCAGGGCGTATCTTAGCGCGACTTGGCAACCATACTGGATATTTATCAAACTTTTGCGCCTTGATCGAGGATTTTACAGGCTGAGGCAGAATTTTTTACAGGCTGGCAGGTCAAACTCGGACGCCCCCTCTCGAAAGCCTGGCCATGCACACCGCCACCAGCCCCCTTGCTGCGCCTGCCCTGATCCGTATCTTCGACCATTTTGCCGATGCGCAGCAGGCCCGCAGCGCCCTGCTCGACGATGGTTTCCCCGCGCAGGCCGTGCAGCTCGACACGGTCGACGACGAGGCCGTCCCCACCGTCCCCATACAGGGCAAGGCCGCGTGGCGCGGCATGTTCCGCCTCGTCGTGGCCATCGGCAATGCGCATGAACGGGAACGGGCGCACGCCATCGTGCAGACGCATCACGGCTGCGATATCGACCAGCGCACGGCCAGCCACGCGGGCGGGCGGCGCGCAGGCGTCGCTACGCTCGCTGGCTGAGGCGCTCTCCCCCGCGCGGCCGAATTATGGCAAGATCAAGCTTCCTTCATTCCTCAGTGGAACTTGCCATGATTTTTGAAATTGCCCACATCCAGATCAAATCGGCCACGCACGCTGCCTTCGAAGCGGCCGTGACGAAAGCCATCCCCCTGTTCCAGCGCGCGCGCGGCTGCGAGTCGATGCGCCTGGAGCGCTCGATCGAAAACGGCGACGCCTACCGCCTCGTCGTGGGCTGGACGACGCTGGAAGACCACACCGTGCATTTCCGCGGCAGCGACGACTTCCAGGCATGGCGCGGCCTGGTGGGCGAATTCTTCGCCGCCCCGCCCCAGGTCGAGCACATGAACACGGTGGTGACCGGGTTTTAATATCGGCAGGCGGCACGGGCTGTCAATGTCCGTGCCGGCGCCTTAAACGGCAGGGTGGTGAAACACTTGCCGCAAGTAGGCAAGGAAAGTTTCATCCTTGCACAGGGTCTTGCCCGGCGAATCCGACAATTTCGCCACGGACTGGCCATTGCAGCGCACCAGTTTCATGACGATGTTGAGCGGCGTCAAACCGACATCGTTGGTGAGATTGGTGCCGATGCCGAAGCCCGTCATGATGCGGTCGGCGAAGTGCTGGTACAGGGCGAATGCCTTGTCCAGGTCCAGGCCGTCGGAAAACACGAGGCGCTTGGTATTGGCGTCGATGCGCAGGGCCGCGTAATGGGCCAGCGCCTTCTCGCCCCACTCGACGGGGTCGCCCGAATCGTGGCGCAAGCCGTCGAACAGCTTGGCGAAATACAGGTCGAAGTCGGCCAGGAAGGCGTCCATGCCGACCACGTCTGTCAGGGCGATGCCCAGGTCGCCCCGGTATTCCTGCACCCAGTCTTCCAGTGCCGCCTTTTGAAAGTCGCGCAGGCGCACGCCAAACGACTGGAACGATTGCATGTATTCATGGGCCATGGTGCCGATCGGCACGATGCCGAGCTTTTTCGCCAGGTAGACATTCGACGTGCCCTTGAAATATTCGGGCACCTCGCGCGCCAGGCGCTGCACCACTTCGTCATGCCAGGCGCCGGAAAAGCGCCGGCGCACGCCGAAATCGGAAAATTCGAATGGGTGCTTGCGCCTTGGCAGCTTGCCGAATTCCTTCACGGCCGCCACTTTCAAGCCCAGGCGGTGGCGCCCTTCGCGCATGGCCGCGTCCAGGTCGAAACGGCGGAAATACAGTTCGTTGATGATGTACAACACGAAAATCTCGAAGCCCATCACGTGCACTTGCGGCCCGGCCGCGTGCACGAGCAAGGTGTCGCCATCCGTGCTCACTTCGATGAACTTGCGCTGGAAGCGGAACACCGTCAAAAAGTCGACGAAATCGCTCTTCATGAAACGCAGGGTGCGCAGATAGGCCAGCTCGTCGTCGGCAAACGACATCGAGCATAAATGGTCGAGCTGCTCTTCCAGCTCGCCCTTCAGTTCGGCCAGGGGAAAGGCCGTGGCGTTGCGGCAGACAAATTCGTATTCGGTATGGGTATTCGGATGACCGTGCAGCAATGCTTGCCACATTGTAAATTTATACAGATCGGTTTCCAGCAAACTGCGCACTATCGGGGTCATGTGTGTTTTCTCCAACTTCCTGAAGCCAGAATAGTACGCCACTGCAAGCATTTCAGCAGGACACAATCGACAATGGCTCAGGCAATCGCGTTCGCCTGCAGTTCGGGCAAGACGTCGGCGGAGGTGGCCAGCCGCGCGCCGCGCGCTTGCATGGCGGCCAGGAAGTCGCGCTGCTGTGCTTCAAAGCCCGTGACGGGGCTCATGCAGTCCGTCAGCAAGACCAGGCGCGCCAACGCCTGCGGTCCCTGCTGCGCTTGCAGGTAGTCGGCGATGTGCTCCGTGCTGGCTTTCACGCAGTGGCTGCCCGCTTCGCCGGTGATATAAATCTGCTGCGCCGGCAGCAAGGTATCGAGGAAGGCGCGGTTGAGCTGGGTGGCCGCATCCTGCGGATCGGGCACTTCCGCCATGACGGCAGAGTAATGCTCGGTCCATGGATTCGAACCCTTGCTCAGCTTGGCCACCACTTGCAGCCGCTCCACTTCCCACGCGTTGTAGGCGGCGCGCACGGCCGCGTGGACATTCTGCCCCCAGCTGCCGATCTCGCAATGCACGGGCCACACCATCAATTGATAGCGCCCCGCTTGCTGCAAGGCATCCAGATAGGCCAGCGCACGCGGCAAGGCGCCGCTGGCGGCGGGCAGGAACAGGCGGTCGCGCACCTGCTGCGCGCTGATCTGCGTAAATGGCGGCACGGCGCCGCCATCGCCCGTGCGCCAGAAGGCGGGGTGGGCGATGTCGTAACGGTGGTGCGCATCGAGCGTGATGCTGATCTGCGTCAAACCGCCGCCCCCTTCGCGGATCAGTTGCGCCACGCGCAGCATGTCGGCGTGGGCGCCGGACACGGCCAGCGCCGGTGCGGCGTCTGGCGGCAGCCATGCGGCAGGCAAGTCGCAAAAATCGTTTTGCGGATCGATGACGAGCAGGTGCAACTGGCGTTTCATGGCGGTCCTCTGGCGTGGCAATAGTTCGCATGATACGGGCAACTGCGCCGGCGCGCCTGCACCGGCTACGCCCGGACTGTGCTCATTCGCAATAACTTGCGCCGAAACAAGCCACGCGAGCTTCAGGGGTGGAAGACATAGCGGCGCTGGCGCCGCTCGACCAGCTTGACGGCCACCTCGCCCGCTTCCGCCACGGCGTCCGCTTCCGTTGTAAACTGGTGGTCGGCCGATACCCGGCGCTTTTTCACCAGGTTGACCCGGTGCATGGGGTTGCGCGACGGGGCATAGATGGCAACGTAGGCGCCCCATAGCTTGCAGCCCCGCAAGGGTTCCGCCGTGTAATTCACCTCATAAAAATCAACATACTTTATCGGCACGATGTTCGCTCCAAAAATGACATGGCCGGACAGCTTGTCTCTACGGACTGACGCGGTAAAAAGGTAAAACCATGCGTTCACGCCTGCTCGGGATACCCGATGCGGCTTTGTTTTTATAACGCGGCACAGGAGAAAATGGATGAATGACTACCTCATCTTCATGCACGACGACACGGAAACACCGGTGGACGTCGCCACGCCGGCCTGGGAAGATTACTTCGCCATGCTCAGGGCCAGCGGCCGCTTCTGCGGCGGCAGTTCCATCGGTCCCGGTATCTGCGTGCACCGGTCCGGCCAGGCCAAACCGGTCACGCCACACTTGTCAGGTTATATACGTGTACAAGCTGAAAGTATAGACGATGCAAAAAAATTGTTAATCGGAAACCCCGTACTGAACGCAGGGGGGACGGTGGAAATTCGCGAGCTGCCGCGCGACTGACGCGGCGTCGCCGGCCCCCTACTTTCCGGCCTCGGCCGCGGAATGCATGGACCACACGACGCTGAGGATTTTCCATTCGCCATCGCGCTTGACCATTTGCCACGCTTCCACGCCATAGTTGGACAATTTATTGCCGACGAGGAATTCGTAGTCGAAGTTGACCCACGCGACATGGCGGTCCTGGGTGATCTTGACGTTGTAGAATTTTTCTTCCGTGCGCTGCGGTTCGCGCTTGATGAAGTTGGCGAAACCGACATAGCCGGCCGCCCCGACGCCGTCGAAGTGGACGTCCGTCGTGTCGCGCATTTTCTTGATGAAATCGTCGTCGGCAGGCGAGGCGAACAGGATGTTCGTATGCAGCAGCAGCGACGACAGCAGCTTGACATCCTTGGCGATCAGGGCCGCCTGGAAATCGGCAACGACTTTTTCGATGGCGCGGATATCTTCGGGCGTGGAGGCATGGCGCCCCACGTGGGACGGCGCAGCTGGCGCAGTTTGCGCCAGCGCAATGCCTGCTGAAAACAAAGAACATCCGAACAATATTGCGCTTGCCAACTTGTGCATGAGGGACTTTCATGGCGAACCGCTCGCCGGGCCGGCACGGGGCGTGCCGCCGGCAAGCTTATGTCAACCATGGCAGATTGGCAATCCCCCTTTGGAACTAGAGGCGAGCCTGATTCAGGCAGCCAGGGCTTCGATCGAGGCGCGGCCCTTGGCGATCGCGCTGCTGACGGCTTCCTCGCCCATGGCCACGCCTTCGGCTTGCACGAACTCGATCTCGGTGATGCCGATGAAGCCCAGCGCCGTGCGCAGATAAGTGCTCAGGTAGTCATACGCGGCGCCGGGGCCTTCGCTGTAGACGCCGCCGCTGGCCGTGAAAATGACCGCTTTCTTGCCCGTGGCCAAGCCGACCGGGCCCGTCGCCGTGTACTGGAACGTGCGGCCCGCGCGCGCCACGTGGTCGATCCACGCCTTCAGGGTCGAGGGCACGGAAAAGTTGTACATGGGCGCGGCCAGCACCAGCACGTCGGCCGCCAGCAATTCGTCAACCAGGGTATCGGACAATTGCACGGCCGCTGCCGCCTGCGCGCTGCGCTGGTCGGCCGGGGTGAAGAAGGCGCCCATCACCTCTTCCGTCAAGTGCGGCACGGGCTGCGCCGCCAGGTCGCGTTCGACGACGCTGGCCCCTTGCGCGGCCAGTTTGGCGACGAATTCGCCGGACAATTGACGAGAAAGGGAACCGCTGTTGCGCACACTGCTATTAATGTATAAGACCTTGCTCATGAAGTGCTCCTGTGAAGATGGGTGACGGGAATGGCCGCATCGCAGCCCTTGCACACAGCATAGTTCGGGTCTACCATCGAGAAAACCGTGTAAATATAAATGATTAGCATCGAATTTCTAGATATGGAGTCAGCATGAGAGAACCGGGCCAGCCTTCGCTCGACCAGTTGCGCGTGTTTGTCGCCGTCATCGACGCGGGCGGTTTCGCCCACGCGGCGCGCCAGTTGCACCGCACGCAGTCGGTGATCAGCTACACCATCGCCAACCTGGAAGAACAACTGAACGTGGTGCTGCTCGACCGCGGCAAGCGCAAGCCCACCCTGACGGACGCGGGCAAGGCCCTGCTGGCCGACGCGCGCGCCGTGGCCCTGAAGGTCGACGGCATGCGCGCGCGTGCCAAAGCCTTGGCCGGCGGGCTGGAGGCGGAAGTGTCGGTGGTGGTCGACGTGATGTTTCCCACCTGCGTGCTGGTGCGCGTGCTCGAAGCGTTCCAGGCGCAGTTCCCCACCGTCGCCCTGCGCCTGCGCATCGAGGCGATGGGCGCCGTGGCGCAACTGGTGATGGATGGCAGCTGCCATATCGGCCTCGGTGGCTGGATGACGGCCACGGCCAGCGTCTTCGAGCGCCTGGCCGTGGGCCACGTGCGCCTGATTCCCGTGGCCGCGCCCAGCCACGCGCTGGCGCAGCTGGCAGGCCCGATTTCCTCCAACGTGGCGCGCGAACACGTGCAGCTGGTGCTCAGCGACCGCAGCGTGCTGACGGAAGGCCAGGATTTCGGCGTGCTGGGATTGCGCAACTGGCGCCTGGGCGACCTCGGTTCCAAGCACGCACTGCTGCGCGCGGGCCTGGGCTGGGGCAACATGCCCGAAGCGATGGTGCGCGACGACCTGGCGGAAGGCCGCCTGGTGCACCTGCCGCTGGCCGTCGACAATGGCGAGAATTACCCGATTTATCTGATCCAGCGCGCCGACACGCCGCCGGGCCAGGCGGGCAAGTGGCTGACGGAGCGGTTCGCGGAGCAGTTGCCGCTACTGGCCCAAGGGTTTTAAACGCCAAACAAAACCTACTGCGCGTCGCGCTTTGCGGCCTGCGATGCTCACCGTACTAAAGTACGGTTGCGCTTCTTAGCCACAAATCGCTGCCGCTCGCTACGGTTTTGTTAGGCGTTGTGAGTTCACAATTGACACAGGTATGATGCGGGTAACACTTTAATAAGGAACCACATGGCCGGCATCGACGACTTCGTCAACAAACAAAAACCTGGCGCGCGCTTCGTCATCACGGCGCAGATGCTGCGCATGACGCCGCAGCAATTCGATTCGCTGGCGCAGGAATGGATGGAAGACGGCGGCCCCGGCTTCGACGTGGCCGGCATCCCGCACCGGGTGGTCGTCGACGGGCAGTTCTATATTGCCCGGCTCACCGTGCAGCGGCACGGCGAGCCGGCATAAGGTCTACTCGACGCCCAGCACGTGCAGGCGGCGCCGCAGGCGCGCCACTTCTTCCGACAAGTCGACCACCAGCGCGGCCAGTTCGGCGTTCGCGTCGAACACGGATTCGATTTCGTGCAGGCGGCGCGCGCGCACCAGGTCCAGGCTCGTGAAACGCCAGGCCGTGAGTTGCCCCGCCGGCGGGCCATTTTGCAGCAGCACGCCCGTCTGCACGTGCTGCACCACCCAATCCGGCTCCACGGCGCAGGCGCGCGCCAGTTCTTCCAGGCTCAGGGCACGGTCTTCCAGCAATTCGCCAATTACCTTGTTTGTCATGATTTACCCTCCCAGCTTCTGGCGCGGATTGAAAGCCATCTCGCGCGCCATGGTTGCATACAGTTCGCGCGCCTTGTCATCGTTCGCCGGCGGCAGCACCACTTCCAGCAGCAGATACAGGTCGCCCGGCTGGGCGGCGGGGATGCCGCGCCCCTTCAGGCGCAGCTTGCGCCCCGTCTGCGAATTGGGCGGCACGCTGACGGACACCGTGCCCGATGGCGTGGGCACGTCGATCTCGCCGCCCAGCGCCGCTTCCCACGGCGTGACGGGCACCGTCTCGAAGACGTCGCGCCCTTCCACCTTGTAGCGCGCATCGGGCCGGAAGCGGATTTCCAGGTACAGGTCGCCGGCCGGCGCGCCGCCGCTGCCCGGATTGCCCTGCCCCTTCATGCGCAGCTGCTGGCCTTCCGTGACGCCTTTCGGTATCGTCACTTCCAGCGTGCGCTCGCGCGTCACCACGTGGCCTTGCGCATCCGCCTCGGGCACGCGCATGACAATATGGCGCTTGGCGCCCTGGTAGCTGTCCTGCAAATCGATGGTGATGGCGGCGTGGCTGTCCTCGCCCTGCATCTGGAACGTGCTGTTGGCGCGGCGCCGCCCGCCCACGTGGGCGAACAGGTCGGCAAAGAAGTCGCTGTCGTCGGCGCCCGACGATTCGTAGCCCGCACCCCAGTCCGGCGGCGGGCGGAAGGGCTCTCCCTTGGGATGGCCCTGCGCGCTGCGGCCCAGTTCATCGTAGGCGGCGCGCTTTTCCGCGTCGCCCAGCACGCCGTAGGCTTCGTTGAGGGCCTTGGTGCGCTTGTCGGCGTCCGGCTCCTTGCTCACGTCGGGATGGTATTTGCGTACCAGCTTGCGGTACGCCTTCTTGATCTCGGCCTCGGTCGCCGTCTTTTCGACGCCAAGTTCCTTGTAATAATCCTTATATTCCACCGTGCCTGCTCCCCATGGTTGAAGTGCCTATGGGAAGAGTACACGAATTGGCCGAAGGACAGCGGACGCACAAACCAAACCGCCCGCGGGACACGGGTCGCGCGGGCGGTGCAAGGGCAGCGGAAAAGGTCTAGCGCACGCGGCGCAGCGAGGAAATGCGGCGATCCAGGCCATGGTGCAGGCGCCCGTAGCTGCCTGGCCCCATCACCACGCAGCGGCCGCGGAAGTTCGCGTCGACGCAGAATTCCCAGCGGCCGTAATTGACGACGATCGATTCGGCGCGGTCGTTGAAGCCATAGCGGCTCAAGTCATGCACTTCGCGGTCCAGGCGCACGGGCCGGCCGCGCATGCCCGCATCGGGGAACATCAGCACCGCGCCATTCATGTCGGGACGGTGGCCGCCGCCATGGCCGTGGCCAGGGTACGGGCGTTCCGGCTCCGGATACGGGCGGTTCGGCCGCGGCGGGTAGGGACGGTGATCGCCGCCGCCATGACCCGGCCTGCCCACTTCGCGCACCGAGGAAACGGCGTCGTTCATGCCCGGCATGGTGTCGTAGCGGCCCGGCCCCAGGGTGCGGCAGTTGCCACGGTAATTGGCGTCCTTGCACACTTCCCAGGTGCCCGAGCGCACGATGATGCTGGAGGTCTTGTCGTTAAAGCCCATGCGCGACAGGTCGCCCGCATCGGAACGCAGGGTGACCGGACGGCCGCGGAAACCGGCATCCTCGAACAGGGTGATTTCGCCCGCCGATGCGGCAAGGGGGGCGAGGAAGGTGGCGGCGCACAGCAGCGCGGGCCGGAAAGATCGAACCATGACAACTCCAATACTGAGACATTTTCGCCAGTGTAGTCCAGGCGGCAGGCGGCGAGTGTAACAAAGGGCAAGCAAATGTCAGCACACGGCAGGGAATGTAAAAACCGCCTGGCGGGATCAACCCGGCAGGCGGCCTGTCAGTATCGCGTCAAGACGCGATCAGCGCACGCGGCGCAGCGAGGAAATCTGGTTTTCCATGCTGTTCAGGCGCCCGTATTCTCCCGGCCCGATCACTTCGCAGCGGCCGCGGAAGTTCGAATCGCTGCACACTTCCCACTGGCCCTCGTTGACGACGATGGACGAGGCGCGGTCGTTGAAGTTGTAGCGCACTAGGTCTTCCGCATTGCGGTCCAGCGCCAGCGGCTCGCCGCGCATGCCCGCTTCGGGGAACAGCAGGACGGCGCCGCGCTGCTGATACTGCTGTTGCGGATATTGCTGTTGCGGATACTGCTGCTCGTATTGCGGCCGCTGGTACTGCTGCTCATACTGCTGCTGGCGGCGCGCTTCGCGCTCGTCGACCATGCGCGCCGACGAGACGCGCCCATCGAGGCCACGCCCCAGGTCGTCGTGGCGGCCGGGGCCGAAGATGCGGCACACGCCGTTGTAGTTCGAATCGCTGCACAGCTGCCAGTAGCCGTTGTAGATGACGATGCTCGTGGTGCGGTCGTTGAAGCCGATACTGACGAAATCGTCCGTATCGCGGTTCAGGCGCGCCGAGCCGCCATTCTGCCCCGCGCCCGAATACACTTCCAGGGTGCCGCCACGGCCATAGCCGCCATGGCCGCGGTCCGGATCGCGCCCGGGGCGTCCCGGATTGTAGCCGTCGCCGCGCCCCGATTCGCGCACCGAACTGATGGCGTCGTTCATGCCCGGCATCGAGCGGTACTCGCCCGGCCCCAGGGTCTTGCAATTGCCGCGGAAGCCGGCATCGGTACACACGTCCCAGGTTCCTGAACGCACCAGGATGCTCGACGTCTTGTCGTTGAAGCCAAAGCGCGACAAATCGTCCGTCGTCTCGCGCAGGTTCACGGCGCGGCCCCGGAAATTATCATCCTCGAACAAGGTGATATCGCCCGCATGGGCGGTTGCATGCGCCCCCAGCGAGAGCAGCAAGGTCGCCGCGCATGCCAGCGCGTGTTTGAAAGGGCCCGTCATGATTAACTCCATTCTTCATTCTTTGGTGATGATTCGCCTGGCCAAAACGCCAGGATGTTAGTGTAACAAATACAAGGCCTCGGCGAAGGCCCGGTCGCGCATTCAATACAGGCGACGCAGCGAGGAAATGCGCTTTTCCAGCGTCGCGCCCAGGGTTTCATACTTGCCCGGTCCCATGCGCTCGCAGGTGCCGCTGAACTGCGAGTCCGTGCACACTTCCCAGGTGCCTTCGTGGATGGTCATGGAGGCCGCCTGGTCGTTGAAGTTCAGGCGCACCAGGTCGCTGACGTCGCGGTTCACCTGCAGCCCGGGGCCATTCAGGAACGCGCGGCCGTACAGCACCACCAGTCCCTCGTTATTCTGCGGACGGTTCTCTTCGCGCGGATCGACGAGGCGCGCCGACGACACGCGCCCGCTCAGGCTACCCAGGTCATCGTGACTGCCAGGTCCGAACACGCGGCAGCTGCCGCGGTAGTTGGAATCGCTGCACAGCTGCCAGTAGCCATATTCGATGCGCGCGCTGCTGGCGCGGTCGTTGAAGCGGATGTCGACCAGGTCGTCGCGGTCCGCGTTGATGCCGGCAGACGCGCCGCGCTGGCCGCCGTCCGCATACAGTTCCAGCGCCGCGCGGCGGCCGCCGCTGCTGCTGCCGCTGCCGCCGACTTCGCGCACGGATGAAATCTTGTCGTTCATGCCCGGCATCGAGCGGTAGTCGCCGCGCTCCAGCGTCTTGCAATCGCCCTTGAAATCGGAATTCGTGCACACTTCCCAGCTGCCCGACTCGACCTGGATGCTCGACGCGGCGTCATTGAAATTGACGCGCGACAGGTCATCGGTCGTATCGCGCAAGACCACCACCCTGCCCTTGAAATTATCGTCGGTGTACAGGCGGATCTCGCCGGCCTGCGCCGCGAGGTGGACAAACAGCGAACTGGCGCACAGCAGGGCAAAAGCGAACGGGCGATTCATGGGGCGGTCTCCGGTGGCGGCAAAGGCAAGTGATCGACATGACAACTGATGTCAGTGTAGCCATCCGTAGAAAAAACGGTGTAACAAAGTATGAGAAAAGGACAACAAATTGTTACCAAAAGCAATAACCGGCCCTGCGGGAGCCGATTATTGCCATTTCGCTGACGCGCAGCCCCGCGTCAGCGCACTTCGCGCACCGACGAGATGCGGTTGCTCAGGCGCTCCAGGCTCGCGTATTCACCGGGTTCCAGGGTGCGGCAGCGGCCGCGAAAATCCACGTCCTCGCACACTTCCCAATAGCCGGAGCGCACGCGCACGCTTTGCGCCGTGTCGTTGAAGTCGCGTTCGCGCAGATCGGACGCGCCATTGCGCACGGTCAGGCTGCGGCCGACAAAGTCGTCGCGCGTGTACAGGGTCAGTTCGCCGCCCAGCGCGCGCCCCGGCAAATGGCCGCGCTCGCGGTCGCGGTCACGGCGGCCGTCCCAGTCGCGCCCCCGGTCGCGGTCGCGGCCCGGATAACCATCCCAGCCGCCGCGCACTTCGCGCAGCGAGGTGATCTTGTTGGCATGGCCGTCCAGCGACGGATACTCGCCCGCCTCGAGCAGGAAGCATGCGCCGCGGAAATCGGCTTCCTCGCACGCTTCCCAGCGGCCCGAGCGCACGCGGATGCTTTGCGTCGTGTCGTTGAAACGGACCTCTTCCAGGTCGGCCACGGCGTCGCGCACGGTGTGCGAGCGGCCGTGATAATCGTCGCGCGAATACAGCGTCAGTTCGCCGGCGCCGGCCAGTTCGGCCGTCATGGCGGCGCCCAGCAGCAGGGCGCAGTTCAAAGCTTTCTTCAACATGGTCTTACTCCATAGTCAGGGTACTGCGGTTGACTATTTGGTCATTTTGCCAAATAGAGCGCGCAGTCTATCCGCGACTGGCCCACTTAGCTGTAACAAATGATTACCGCGCGCCGCCCCCGGGGGCGGCACGGCGGACAAGCACGGCGAATGCCGGTAGAATCTTGTGTTTAGTCAAGCTTGCCGACCATGCCACACACTACCTCGTTCACCCTGCCCGCCGTCCGTACTGAAATTTCTTCGCTGTGGAAGCTGGCGTGGCCCATCCTGATCGGCCAGCTGGCCACCGTCGGCATGGGCGCGGCCGACGTGGCGATGACGGGCCATACGAATCCCGAGGAACTGGCCGCCGTCTCGCTGGGCGCGGCCATCTGGTCCATCGTACTCGTCACCGTGAGCGGCATCATGATGGCGATCAATACGCTGGTGGCGCATGAAATCGGCGCCGCGCGCCACGACCGGGTGCCGCACATCGTGCGCCAGTCGCTGTGGAAGGCGCTGCTCGTGGGCCTCGTGGCTTGCCTGCTGACGAACATGGCGGCGCTGGTGTTCGACCACCTGATGCTGGAGCCAAACGTGGCAGCCAAGGCCAAGCTGTTCGTGCACATCATCAGCTGCGCGCTGCCGCCGTTCGCCGCCTACCGCGCGCTGTACGGCTACAGCACCAGCATCAACCAGACCAAGCCCGTGATGGTCATCGCGCTGGCCGCGCTGGGCCTGAACATCCTCGTCAACTACCTGCTGATCTACGGCCACTGGGGCATGCCGAAGATGGGCGGCGTGGGCTGCGCCGTGGCCACCACCTGCTGCGTGTGGATGATGTTGCTGGCCATGCTGGCCTGGATCAAGATCGCGCCCGCCTACCGCGCCACGTATCCGTTCACGCACTGGGAAGGGCCGCAGTTGTCGTCCATCGGCCCCATGCTGCGCCTGGGCCTGCCCATCGGCGTGACTTACTTTGCCGAAGTGAGCGCGTTTGGCGTCATCAGCCTGCTGGTGGCGCGCTTCGGCGTGATCCAGGTGTCCGCGCACCAGATCGCCCTGAATTTCTCGTCCGTCGTCTTCATGGTGCCGCTCACGTTCGGCATCGCGCTGGTCACGCGCGTGGGCCACGCCGTGGGCGAAGCAAACCTGCGCCGCGCGCGCTTCATTTCGTGGGTGGGCGTGGCCATGTCGCTGACGGCGGCCATCGTCTCGGCCACCGTCATCACCGTGTTCCGCCACCAGATCGCGCAAGCCTACACGTCCGACCCGCAAGTGCAGGCCCTGTGCGCGCAGCTGCTGCTGTTCGCCGCCCTGTTCCAGCTGTCCGACGCGACGCAGGTGGCGACGTCCTGCGCCATCCGCGGCTACAAGGTGACGCGCCAGCCGATGCTGATCCAGCTGCTGGCCTTCTGGGGCTTCTCGCTGCCGATCGGCTACGTGCTGGGCCTCGCGCCAGCCGGCTTCCCCTGGTCGCCGGCCGAGCCGATGGGCGCCGCCGGTTTCTGGATCGGCCTCGTCACGGGCTTGACGGTCGCCGCCGTGCTGCTGACCTGGTACTTGAACCGGCTGTCGCTACAGCGCCTGCGCGCGGCGCATTGAAACAATGCATGGGACACAGGGCGGCGCGCAATTTATGCATGCCGCCCTCCCTGCTTCGCCATACAAAGCCCCAGCGCCGTACTCTTTCCGCCAAAGTAAAGAAGGCAATTGCCGGATTATTCCGTGGCTGGCCCTATCGCATTAAACGCCGTGCTCTGGTATCGTTTGCTGTCAAGCATCTTCTTGACATCCCTTTACAATCACCGAGACATCCATGCGTTTTATTCTTTGTTTTCTGGCCGCGATGGCCAGCGTTCCCGCATCGGCTGAAAAGCTGACCCTGGAACGCATCCACGCCGATCCGGCGCTGGCCGGCCCCGGCGTGCGCAACCTGAAGGTCTCGCCCGACGGCGAGCGCGTCACGTTCCTGCGCGGCCGCGCGGACAACCAGTTCCAGCTCGACCTGTGGGAATTCAAGCTGAAGGACAAGAGCACGCACCGCCTGGTCGACTCGAAGGCGCTGGTGCCGAATGAAACGATTTCGCCCGAAGAGCAGGCGCGCCGCGAACGCGAGCGCACGGCCAGCCTGAACGGCATTCTCAGCTACAGCTGGTCGCCGGACGGCAAGCAGCTGCTGGTGCCGCTGGCCGGCAATCTGTACCTGGTCGACGCGGCCCACCCGGACAAGGCGCGCCTGGTCGCCAAGGGCAATGTGCTCGATCCGAAAATCTCGCCGAAAGGCCGCTACGTATCGTTTGTGCGCGATCAAAACATCTATGTGATCGACCTCAAGACGAACAAGGAACGCCAGCTGACCACCGATGGCAAGGGCACGATACGCAACGGCGAAGCCGAATTCGTGGCGCAGGAAGAAATGGGCCAGCGCACCGGCTACTACTGGGCTCCCGACGATTCCGCCATCGCCTATAAACGCTATGACGAAGCGCCCGTACCCGTCGTGCGCCGCTTCGAAATCTTCGCCGACCGCACCGACGTCGTGGAACAGCGCTACCCTGCCGCGGGCGACCCGAACGTGCTGGTGCAGCTGCTGATCGTCTCGCCGGAAACGGGCGCGCAGCGCCAGGTGGACCTGGGCACGAACCCGGACATCTACCTGGTGCGCGCCGACTGGAGCGCGGACGGCAAGTCGCTCGTGTACCAGCGCCAGTCGCGCGACCAGAAGACCCTCGACCTGGTCGCCGTCGATGCGGCCACCCTGGCGCAGCGCACCCTGCTGACGGAAACGTCAAAGACCTGGGTCAGCATCCATGACGACCTGCGCTTCCTGCCGAACGGCCAGTTCCTGTGGTCGTCCGAGCGCACGGGCCGCAACCACCTGTACCTGTACGACATGGGCGGCAAGCTGCTGCACCCGGTCACTTCCGGCGAGTGGGGCATCGACAGCGTGCTGGCCGTGAACCAGAAGACGGGTAAAGTCTACGTATCGTCGAACCGCGACGCCGTCATCGACAAGCAGACCTACGCCCTTGCGCTGGACGGCAGCACGGCCGACAAGCCGCAGCGCGTCACCAAGGCCGATGGCTGGCACGACACGACGTTCTCGCGCAATGGCGAAGTCTTCGTCGACACGTACTCGGACCCGGCCACGCCGCCGCAAGTGAGCATCCGCCGTCCGGACGGCGCCATGGTGGGCTGGCTGGAAGAAAACGCGCTGAACGCCAGCCACCCGTACTACAAGTACAAGGCGGACCACCTGCCGACGGAATACGGCACCCTGAAGGCCAACGATGGCCAGACCTTGCACTATTCGATCGTCAAGCCGTCGAACTTCGACGCCGGCAAGCGCTATCCCGTCTACCTGTCGACGTATGGCGGCCCGCACTCGCAGCACGTGGCTCGCCGCTGGGGCAACAACTTCGACCAGTACATGGCGCAGCAGGGCTTTGTCGTCTTCCGCCTCGATAACCGCGGTTCGTCGCGCCGCGAGCGCGCGTTTACGGACGCCATCTATCACAACCTGGGCGCGGCGGAAGTGGCGGACCAGCTGGTCGGCATCGACTGGCTGGGCAAGCAAAGCTTCGTCGATGCAAAACGCATCGGCGTGTTCGGCTGGAGCTACGGCGGCTTCATGACCCTGCGCTTGCTGTCGGCCGCCTCCGACAAGATCGCCATGGGCGTTTCCGTGGCGCCCGTGACCGACTGGTCGCTGTACGACACCCACTACACGGAGCAATTCCTCGGCATGCCGAAGGAAAACGTCGATGGCTACAAGGCCAGCACCGTGTTCGCCCACCTGGACGGCCTGAAGTCGCCGCTGCTGCTGGTGCACGGCATGGCCGACGATAACGTCTTGTTCAGCAACAGCACGCGCCTGATCGACGCGCTGGTGAACCGCGGCGTGCAGTTCGACCTGATGACGTATCCGGGCGCCAAGCACGGCATCTCGTCGCGCGCGGGCCAGCGCCACGTGTACAAGAAAATCGAGCTGTTCTTCAAGCAGAACCTGGCCAATCCAGTGAAATAGGTTTGACCGGCATCAAATAAAAAACCGCCGCCTGTCTCGCGACAGGCGGCGGTTTTTTTATGCGTGCGCCAGATTACGGTTTGCGCGTGACGGTTTCCACCGCGTCCTTGACGTCGCCGACTTTCTTCTGCACTTTGCCTTCGACCTGGTTTGCCAGGCCCTTGGCTTGCTGTTCTTCGCTGCCGACGATCTTGCCAGCGGCTTCCTGGATTTTACCGCCGACTTCCTTCAGTTTACCTTCGACTTGATCTTTGTTCATGATGGATCCTCACTGTAGTTGGTACATCTGTTGTCCGGCCCCGAAGGGCCGGTACTGCGGCTCACACGCTGTTGCAAACTGCTTGCTGCGTGTCGATGTGTCCATACTACGGGTCGGGGGATCAATGCTCTGTACGGTTCCTAACACATGCTCAATTTGCGCCAATATCGGCGATCACGCGGACTTGCGCCACACGGTGGCCAGCCACGGCTGCTGGTCGCGCGGCAAGCCCGGCGGACGGTAGTACTGGTCGAGCAGGCTGAAACCGGCCGCCTGCACGTAGGCGGCCCACGTCTCCTCGTCGTGATAGCTGCCGTAGCGGGCGCCATTCCAGCCTTCCTGGTTCTGCCCGCGCGGATTCGAGCTGAACAGCACGCCACCGGGCTTCAGGCAAGCGTGCAAGGCGCGCAGCACGCCGGGCAAGACGGCGCTGGGCACGTGGAACAGCACGGCATTGGCAAACACGCCGTCGAAGTGCGCGGCCGGCAAATCGAGGTCGACGAAATCCTGCTGCCACACGGTGCAGCCGCTGTAGGCGCGCGCCATCTCGACGAAGCGTGGGCAGCCATCGACGCCCGTGGCGTGATGCCCCATGGCCGTGAACGCCTTCAGGTCGCGGCCCGGGCCGCAACCGAGGTCGAGGATGGACAGCGGCGCCGGCTTGCCGATGGCGTCCAGCAGCGCGGCGATGTTCTGGCTGACGTCGTGGTCGCGCGTGCCTTCGAAAAACTGCTCGGCGCTGGCGTCGTAATGGGCCAGGGTGCGCCCCGTGATGGCGTGGATGGGGTCTTGCGGTGGGCTTGGCTGCATGGCGGTCCTGTCGATATGTTCCGCCATTTTACGCTGCCGACCAGCTCCCCGGCCGGCAGCGTCAGCACTCTTACCAGACGCGCACGCGCTGCTCCGGCGCCAGGTACAGCTGCTGGCCCGGCTGGACGTCGAAGGCCGGGTACCAGGCGTCGAGATTGCGCACGGTGGCGGCACGGTATTGCGCCGGCGCATGGCCATCCGTGAGGATTTGCTGGCGCGCCGCCGCTTCGCGCGCCTTGCTGCGCCAGCTGACGCCATAGCCCGTGAAGAAATCGCGGTCGGCGCCCGCCTGCAGCGGCTTGCCCTGCTGCGACAGGGTGAACGCATCGTGCGCGGCCGCCACGCCGGCCAGATCGGCCAGGTTTTCGCTCAGTGTCAGCTGGCCATTCACGGCCAGGTCGGGGAATGGTTTATAGGCCGCGAACTGCGCCACCAATTGCTTGGATGCCGTCTGGAAATGCGCCAGGTCGGCCGGCGTCCACCAGTCGCGCAGCTTGCCCTGGGCGTCGAACTGGGCGCCCTGGTCATCGAAGCTGTGGCTGATCTCGTGGCCGATGGTGGCGCCGATGCCGCCGTAATTGGCCGCGTCGGATGCCTGCGGGTCGAAGAATGGCGGCTGCAGGATGGCGGCCGGGAAGTTCAGCGCATTTTGCAGCGGCAGGTTGACGGCGTTGACCAGTTGCGCCGGCATGGCCCAGGCCTTGCGGTCGGGCGACTGGCCCAGCTTGGCCAGCTCCTGGCGATAGTGGAACTGTTCCGCCCGCTGTACATTGCCCAGCGCATCGCCGCGCACCACGCGCAAGCCAGCGTAACTGTCCCAGCGCTCCGGATAGCCCACGCCCACGTACAGGGTTTGCAGTTTTTCCTGCGCCTGCGCCTTGGTGGCCGGCGCCATCCAGTCCAGCTTGTCGATGCGGCGCGAGAAGGCGGCGACGATATTCGTCACCATCTCCTGCACGCGGGCTTTCGATTCCGGCGGGAAATAGCGTTCCACGTACAGCTTGCCGACGGCGTCGCTGAGGGCCGCATTCGTCGCGGCCAGCGCGCGCTTGCTGCGCGGCGACTGCTGCGGCGTGCCGCTCAGGGCGCTGCCATAGAAGGCAAAGCGCTGGTCGGCGGCCGCCTTCGGCAAGGTGGTGCTGAAATGGTTGATGGCGTGGAAGGCCAGGAAATCCTTCCACGTGGCCAGCGGCACGCTCGCCACCAGCGCGGCGCTGCCCGTCATGGCCGACGGATGCCAGACGATGAAATCCGTCTGCTTGCCCAGGCCCGCCGCCTGGAAGAAGGCTTGCCAGTCCAGGCCCGGCGCCTTGCTGGCGAAGTCGGCGGCGCGCCACGCGTTGTTGCCCTTGGCGACATCGGCCGAATCCTCGCGGCTGGCGTGGCTGGCGGCAATTTGCTGTTCCAGCGCAAACACGCGCGCGGCGCGGGCCGGCGCATCGCCGTAGCCGGCCTGCTTGAGCATGGCGGCGATATGCGCCTGGTAGCCGGCGCGCAAGCCCTGCATGCGGGCGCTGTCGTCCTGGTAAAAGGCGCGGTCGGGCAAGCCCAGTCCGCCCTGCAGCAGGTAGGCGACATTGCGCGTGGTGTCGTTCAAGTCTTGCGCCACCCACAGGCCGAACAGGTTTTCCGTATAAAAATTGGTGGAATTGAGCGGATCGACATCGGCGCGCAAGCTCTCGCCCAGCGCCCGGGCCAGCCCTGCCTGGTCGCGTATGCCATTGATCTTGCTCAACAAGGGCTTGATCGGGGCCCAGCCTTTCGCTTCGATAGCCGACTCATCCATCCAGGAACGGTAAAAATCGCTGACCTGGCGCGCGGAGGCATCGGCCTGCGGCGCCGCCGCCAGGCCTTCGACGAGGGCGATGATGCGCTCGTTGGTCGCATTGGCGAGGATGGCGAACGAACCCCAGCTGCTGCGGTCGGCCGGAATCTCCGTGCCGCGCAGCCAGTCGCCATTCACGTAGTCATAGAAGTCGTCGCCGGGCAAGGCGGCGGGGACGGCGGCGCCAGCGACATCGGCGGCGGCCGGCTGGCCGTGCGCCCGGGCGGGCAAGCCGGTCAGCGAGACGCCGGCCAGGGCGAGGACGATGGCGGCCTGGACTGGCGTCCGGGACCAGGAAAAACGCAAACCGTGCATGGCGATCCTTTCGATGGAATAGTCAAAATCATAGCCTGTTTCCCATGCAAAAAGCATCCCGGAACTTTTTTGCATGCGGACAAAAAATCGGCCTATAGTTTTACGACCCCGTGCCGCGTGTACGCCAAGGAGATTGCCATGCAACTGGAAGCGCTGTTCCAGCAACCCCACGCCCTGCCTGCCGCCCCGAAGATCGTCGATGAACTGGTGCGCAGTTTCGACAACCCCGCCATCGCCACCGAAGACATCGCGCGCCAGCTGGGAGCGGACCCGGCCTTGAGCGCCAAGCTGCTGCGGCTGGCCAATTCAGCCTATTACCACGTCTCGCGCAGCATCGGCACGGTGGAAGACGCCGTGCTCATGCTCGGCTTTGTTACCGTGCGCACCCTCGTCATCAGCTCGGGCCTGGTCAGCGGCTTCAAGGCCGTGCCCGGCCTGAACCTGCCGCAATTCTGGCGCTACAGCCTGCACAGCGCCGTGTCGGCCCGCTGGATCGCCAGGCAGACGGGCGACAACCAGGACCTGGCGTTCACCATCGGCATGATGCATGCGATCGGACAACTGGTGATCCATGCCGCCATGCCCGAGCAAGCCATGCAGCTCGACAAGATCGCCCCACCGCTCGATGCGCGCCGGCTCGACGCGGAGCGGGTCTCGCTGGGCTATGACTATGCGCAGGTGGGCGCCGAACTGGCGCGCCGCTGGAAGTTCCCCGGCGCCTTTGCCGACGCCATCGCCGCCTTTCCCGACCCGCTGGCCAAGGCGCCGCTGAACCGCCTGGCCGCCATCATCCACCTGGCCGCCTGGCGCGCCCGCATCGATGAAAACGCCCTGAGCAATGAAGAAATCATCGCCTGCTACCCCGGCAACGTGGCCGAAGCGCTCGGTTTGCCGCCCTCGGTACTGGTCGACAAGATGCCGCCGCCAGCCGAACTGAGCGCGGGATTGGAAGAACTCGTCAAATAAATCCCCCACCGCCGGCATCGCCGACCCTGCATCCATGCGGGTTTGCGGGCGATTCCGGCGGATCGCCAAAATTATCCAGATTATTTTCACTTTTTTTTCAAAAACACCCTCAAGTTCCCGTTAAGCACGCCGTTAATCTAGACAAGCGGTAATCCATTCACTAGTTACGGGTGTGCTCATGACCTCCAACGACGTTATCTCGATGTATGAAAATATTGCAGGAATGACCAATAAAATGGTCGTGGCCGCACGTTCGAGCGACTGGAATGACTTGGATGCCCTGGAAAACCAGTGCGCCAGCGCCGCCAGCACGGTCATGACGGGCAAGATACCCGCCCTGGCCGGCGCCTCGCGCCTGCGCAAGATCGACTTGCTCAAGCAAATCCTGGCCAACGACCGCGAAATCCGCACCATCACGGAACCGTGGATGACGCAGCTGCCGAACGCCATGCAAGGTTCGCGCGCCCGCATGTAAGCCATATGGCAGCACCAGAAACGACAAAAGCACCCGCGGGTGCTTTTTTTACGTCTGCCGCCTTGCCGGGGAGCGCGCCATCTGCGGCGCTCGGGAAACAAGGAGGGGGAATTTGGAAGGCGAGCCCCAGGTATCTCCTGGCGTCGCCTCGCTGCCGGTTGCATCCGGCGTTCGCGAGCACATCGTCGGCATCGCGAACCGCTTCCAGACCCAGGCGTTTATGCAACGCTACACCTGTTTGCCGCGCCACACTATCGTTGGTGACTGCGCCAGGCTGGGGCCGTTTTGTCGTAGAGCAAGTCCACTGAATTAATCATATCACCATATTTAAGAAACAGGCAACACGCGATACAAGCATTTTTCTGTCTTTTTTCAATATCTTTTTTTATATCAAATTCCGGCGCCGCCTTGTCGCAGCCCTTGCAACATCATCAACGCGAGAACGGCTCCGGTTCCGGCTCGTCCGCCGCGCCCTCTTCCACCGCTTCCGTCAGCACGGACGCCTCCTTCTTCTTGCGGCCGAATGGCTTGCGCAGCAAGACCCAGTATTTCGACGGCGCACTAGGCCCCGCCGCCTGCTTGCGCTTGCGCACGACGTACACGATGAGGGCCGTCAACAGCAGGAAGGCCAGGGTGCCGATACCCAGCCACAGCAAACCGTTGCCGCCCGCCTTCTTCTCGGCTGCGGGCGCCGCGTGCAGGGGCTTGGGCTTGGCATGCGGCGCCTGCGCCTCAGCCGGCGCGGCAGCCGGCGCAGCGGCGGCAGCAGCAGCGGCAGGCTGAGCCAGCGCCTGCTGCAAGGCGCCGATCTTGCCTTCCAATTCGCCGAGCTTGTCATTCAAAGCCGCGTTTTTCTCGTCCAGCGCCACGCATGCTTGCGCCTGCTCCATATTGGCTTGCGGCGCGCAAGCGGCGACGGGCGCCGTGGCGCGGCGCAACGGCGCCGGACGCAGTGCGGCAGCGGGCGGCGCGGGCGCGGCGGGCGGCGGCACGAACACGCGCGCCGGGCGCACCAAGCCCTCGGCGCGCGCGCGGGCCGCCAGGGCGGCGGCATCGGGCGACGGCGCGGCGGAGACGGCGCGCGGCAATGGCAACGGTTGCGGCACGGGCGCGGGCGCGGGCGCCGGAACGGCGGGCCTGGCTGGCGCGCTGACAGGGGCGACGGCGGCGGGCGGGGCCGGCGTCAGCCACAAGGTGCCCAGGCGCACGACGGCGCCATTGCCACTGCCCAGCAATAAATACAGGTGCACATGGCCTGCCTGGATCGCTTGCCGCGTTGTCACGCGCACATAGTGGCGCCCACCGCGCTCCAGCGGGCTGATGGTCAAGGTTTGCAGGGCCGGATCCATGCCGATGCCGCCGCCGCGGTACACATCGGGCGAAGCCAGGCGCACGGCCACGCCGCTCGCTTCCTCGGGCGCCAGGGCCGTCAGTTCTATCTCGGCCAGCAGGGGCTGCCCCACGTGCGACAGCACGGCCATGTCACCCAGTTCGGCCGCCATGACGGGCGGCAAGGCCAGGCTGGCGGCGGCGCACGCGATCAGGGACCAACGGGGAAAGATGCTGCTCTGCATGGACTGATCGCTTTGATAACAGGATAGGAAGGGGAACTCGCCTGTCTTTAACGGCAGGAAATCGCAAAAATATAGATGGGTCAGGGTAAAAATGATGCAATACAGCATCATCCTGTGCTTTTTTGACGCCTGGAGTACACTCGATCCACCTCCATCGATGAAAGGGATGCCATGAGTAGCAGAATCGAACGCGACAGTTTCGGCCCGATCGACGTACCCGCCGACCGGCTGTGGGGAGCGCAAACGCAGCGCTCGCTTGAGCACTTCCATATCTCCACGGAAAAGATGCCGCCCGAACTGATCGCCGCCCTGGCCACCGTCAAGCGCGCGGCCGCCCACGTCAACCTGGACCTGGGTCTATTGGATGGCAAGAAAGCCATCGCCATCACGCAGGCGGCCGACGAAGTACTGGCCGGCAAGCACGAAGCAGAATTCCCGCTGGCCGTCTGGCAGACGGGCTCTGGCACGCAAAGCAATATGAACATGAACGAGGTGCTGGCCAACCGCGGCTCCGAGCTGATCGGCGGCTTGCGGGGCGAGGGACGCCTGCTGCACCCGAACGACGACGTCAACCTGGGCCAGTCCTCGAACGACATCTTCCCCACCGCCATCCACGTGGCCGCCGCCCTGGCCGTCGCCAACACCGTCTTGCCGCCGCTGCGCCAGCTGCGCGCCACCCTGGACGCGAAAGCGACGGAGTTTGCCGACATCGTCAAGATCGGCCGCACCCACTTGCAGGACGCGACGCCGCTGACCCTGGGCCAGGAATTTTCCGGCTACGTGGCGCAGCTGGACTTTGCCGAGCACATCATCACGGCATCGTTGCCGCCGCTGCTGCAGCTGGCCGCCGGCGGCACGGCCGTGGGCACGGGATTGAATGCCCACGTGGAATTTGCCGGCCGCATCGCCACGGAACTGGTGCGCCTGACGGGCCAGCCGTTCGAGACGGCCAGCAACAAGTTTGCCGCGCTGGCGGCCCACGACGCCTTGGTGGCCGCCCATGGCGCGCTGAAAACCCTGGCCACGGCCCTGATGAAAATCGCCAACGACGTGCGCTGGATGGCGTCCGGCCCCCGTTCCGGCCTCGGTGAAATCACCATCCCCGAAAACGAGCCGGGCAGCTCCATCATGCCGGGCAAGGTCAACCCCACGCAGTGCGAAGCGCTGACCATGCTGTGCTGCCAGGTATTCGGCAACGATGTCGCCATCACGGTGGGCGGCGCCTCGGGCAATTTCGAGCTGAACGTCTTCAAGCCCTTGATTGCGCACAACTTCCTGCAAAGCGCGCGCCTGCTGGGCGACGGCATGCGCAGCTTCGACGAGCATTGCGCGCACGGCATCGCGCCGAACCGCGAGCGCATCGCCGAACTGATGGAACGCTCCCTGATGCTGGTCACGGCGCTGGCGCCGCACATCGGCTACGACAAGGCGGCGCAAATCGCCAAGCAGGCCCAGCATGAAGGCACGACCTTGAAGGAAACGGCGCTGGCCCTGGGCTTTGTGACGGAAGAGCAATTCGGTGCGTGGATCGTGCCCCTGGACATGACGCGGCCCAACAAAAGTTAAGGCTCAGCCTGCATTCCTCCTGGCTTCATGTAAACTATGACCTTAGTTGACACCGTCATTAAGTGTTTAAAACACATCGTTGCAATAAGGGATACAATGCAAAAAGTAAGCTTTGATTTAACATCCGAGTTCGTCGAGCTGAACCAGCTGCTGAAGCTGGTCGGCCTGTGCGACAGCGGTGGCGCAGGCAAGGTCATGGTCGATAGCGGCGTGGTGAAGGTCGATGGCAAGAAGGAATTGCGCAAGACCGCCAAGATCCGCGCCGGCCAGGTCGTCAGCGTGGGCGATATCCGTATCACGGTCGTCGCTCCCGCTTGATGCCTGCATGGGGCGCGAAAGCAGCCCCATGCGTCCAGCCAGCGCCCTGCCAGCCGGCTGCCTGGATCAAGCTGCAAACACGTCGTTATTGTCAGATAAATATCGATTGCAGAAGGGAAGCGCCATGGACCATCCCGAACAAGGTACGCGCAGCCAGGAACGCCTGATCGGCGACTTGCGCCAGGTAATAGAAAACGCGGAAGAATTGCTGCGTAACACAGACAAATACACCAGCAGCCTGTACCAGAGCGCGCGCGCCAGGCTGGAACTGGCCCTCGTCGCGGCCACGGCCGAGCTCGCCCGCTTTGAAGAAGAGCAAGTCACGCGCATGATGGACGCCACTCTGGCCGCGAATGCCCTGTACCGCGATCAGACGGGCGAAGCGCGTCTGCTGCGGGCCTTCGAATAAACAGTCAGGTCGTCAACACCGCATGCGCCAGCCACTGGCGCAAGTGCGCGGCCAGGTCGAATGCGGGGTCCAGCTCGAACGCCGCATCGAGCGCGGCGCCAAACGTCTGCCCCTGCTTTAACGCCAGCAAGGCGGCATGCGCAGCCGCATCCAGTAGCAGCACCTGCGCCTTCCAGCCCGGCCGGCATACGAGCGCGCAGCTCGCCACCTGCATATCCTGCGGAAACCTCCCCTGCCGCTCTCCCTCCTGATGCGCCTGCCACAGGGCCGCCACTTGCCAATCCGATGCCAGCAAGGCGCAGGCGGGATGCAAGCTGAAGCGCCGCGCTTCCAGCTGATCGGGATGCAAGGCGGCCAGCGACTCGGGCGTCAGGCCCTGCGCATCGTCCGCGTAATGGGCCAGGTGCACGGCCCATTCCAGGCGCGCCATGTCCGGCAGATAGGGCAAGCCGGAGATATGCGGGAAAGTGGCCAGAAAATCGGCGAAACGGGCGCCAAACTGGTTCAAATCGGCGCTATCGGATGGCATCTGCCGCCCATACGCGCGCGCCAGGCCGCCCAGGAATTCCTCGCCTACCAGCGCCAGCACGACGGGATAGGCGTGCGCCAGGGTGCGGCGCCAGGTGGCGCTCATATTGCCACGGTACAGCGCAAAACGCTGCGACACCGCCTCGCCCGCGAACGATGGCAATGCTGCCTCGGCATCCAGCAAGGCCGTGGCAAACGCTTGCTGGCCGGCCGCCAACGCATCAAGCGACGCGGGCGGCGGCGCCGGCAGCGCTATTCCCTGCCATGGCGTTGGCGGCGCATGCCGCGCCAGCATGACTTGCGCCTTGTCCGCCTCGCCCAGCAAGACATCGAGGGCGGGCAAGTCCGTATCCCATTCGACCAGCGTGGGAATAGCGCCAAAGCGCTGCAAGGCGGCCGCATACAGGTCCCAGACGGGATCAGCCACGGCGGCGCCGTGATGGTCGATCACGGCATGCGGCGTTACCAGATGGCCGCCCAGGTGCAGCTCGCCCACGCTGCCCGGCGCGATGGACAGCATGGCCGTCAAGGCGTCTTCGCCGTGGTTGCACTGGTTCACATACAGGTTATTGATATCGAGCAGCAGCCCGCAGCCGCTGCGCCGCGCCAGCTCCGCCAGGAATTGCGCCTCGCTCATGGCATCGTCGGCAAAACGCAGGTAAGTGGAGACATTCTCCAGCAAAATCGGCCTTTTCAGCGCATTCTGCACCCTCCCCACCCTGGCGCACAGCAAATCGAGGGCGGCGCCATTCAAGGCCAGCGGCAGCAGATCATTGAGTTGCTGCTGCGCCACGGCGCCCCAGCACAGGTGTTCCGACACGAGGACCGGCTCGATGCGCTCGACCACGGCGCGCACGCGCTGCAAGTGACTCTCGGAAAAACCGCGCGCGGATCCCAGCCCCAGGCCCACGCCATGCAGGCTGATGGGGTAATCCTGGCGCAGGGTGTCCAATACATGGTTATCCCAGCCCGACGGCTGCAGATAATTTTCGGTGTGTACTTCCAGCCAGCCCACCCTGGGGCGGCGCGCCAGGAAGTCGCGGTAGTGCGCGGCGCGCAAACCGACGCCGGCAAGCGCTTGAACTGACGGCGGCATGGGCAGGCGGCGGATGCTTACGGCTGCGTGGCCGGTTTTGCCGCCTTGCCGGCCTTGATGGGCTTGACGGAGCCGCCCGCCTGTTCGCACGTGCCCTTGGCAACATACGTCCATTCCGTCGGCAAGTTGTCCGCCTCCGCCTGGCCCGCGCAGGAGTGCGCGCCGTCGGATGAGGCGCAATCGTTCTGCCCTGCCTTGGCCACGCCATAACACTTTTCCTTGTCGCCAGGGGCGGGACCATCGTGCGCGGCCGCGTTGAGGGTGGTGCCGGCACAGATGCCCGCGAGGGTGGCGGCGATGAGAGCTTGACGTTTGTTCATGGGAAATCCTCTTGCATGGGTCAAAGTAATGGCACGCCCCGGGCTGCGCTGATGGGCAACGCGAGGTGATGGACGCCATTCTACTGAATCGGCCGTGCCATGGCGAACCATGGTCAATTAATCAACTTGACAGGGGCGGAGAGAAAAATGGAAGGAAGGCAGGCTGCAGACAAAAACGCCCACGCGCCACCGTCGATGACGGTGGTGTGGGCGTAAGTAATGCGAGCGCCAGACGGGCGCCGCGGGACTGCGCTCAGGCGGTCGTGTTGATGCGGTTGCCGAGGTGAGCCGGCAGACTTGGCGCCGACTGTACCGGTGGCAACGCTGCCAGCAAGGCCGTGGCGGTCGAGCTTTGG
This sequence comes from Janthinobacterium sp. SUN033, assembly GCF_030397595.1. NCBI lineage: Bacteria > Pseudomonadati > Pseudomonadota > Betaproteobacteria > Burkholderiales > Oxalobacteraceae > Janthinobacterium > Janthinobacterium sp. SUN033. The sequence continues at coordinate 353,871 of NZ_JAPQNV010000005.1, read as the reverse complement.
ATATCCTGGGCTTTTTTCAGGACAGTCAAGCCGACGGCTTGCCGCGTGCCTGTCTCCGCCATCGTGGTTGACAGTTGAGCAATGCTTCCGACGTCCATACGTTTCTCCAATGAGGTTCTACCCTTGTTAACGGATGCCGCCGGCAAACCTTTAGCTTATTTTTCCAGCTTATTTTCCAACTGCAGCAGCAACCAGGCCAGCACGTGTTCGCGCGCATTCAAGTCCAACCATTGCACGCCCTCGCGCAAGTCGGTCGGCGCCGGGCTGTCCGACGCGACGGCGACCACATGCGGGTCATGCGGATACAGGGGCGCCTGCCCCACTTCCGGACGGAATACTTCCAGCTTCGGAATGGGGTCCGTCTTGAAGCCTTCCACCAGGGTCAGGTCTGCCGGCCCCATGCGGGCCAATTGCTGCGCCAGGCTGGGTTCCGGCGCGCCGCGCAGTTCATGCACGATGGCAAAACGGTACGGCGACGCCACCAGCACTTCCGCCGCGCCGGCCAGGCGCAGGCGGGCGCTGTCCTTTTGCGGCGGTTCCAGCGCCAGGTCATGGTGGCTGTGCTTGACCAGGTTGACGCGCAAGCCGCGCGCCGCCATTTCCTTCACTACAAATTCCAGCAGGGTCGTCTTGCCGCTACCGGAACGGCCGATCACACCGAGTACCGGGTGTGCGGGCATCGCATCGTGCATGGTCACTCCTTGATTGAGAAGGAATGATTATACGCAGCCCACCGGCGCTGCCGCCTGGCGCAGGCGCCGCGCATCGCCCGACTCATAGCGCAACTCATCGCGCAACTCAAGCGCCGCCGGATTTCCCGCCATTCCTGGCATTGGCGGGCCCCGGCTTGCCGCCCTGCCGCCGGCGCCTGCCCACCGGCTTCGGCGCTGCCGCTCCCGCCGCTTGACTTGCCGTTTTACTCGCCGTTCTACCATCCACCGCCTGCGCATTCCTCGCCCTGCGCGCCAATTGCCGGTGGGCGGCGATCGCGCCCGCCTCCGCATCGGACTGGAAGGGAACGGCGGCAGCGGCGGCCAGCGCGCCATCCGGCGGGGAAGCAAGCGCCAGCAGGGCGAAATCCTGCGCCCGCACATCCGCTTCCCAGGCGGCGCGCTGCGCCTGCACGGCTGCGGGCACGGCAGGCGCAGCACGCGGCTGCGCCAGGGTCAGCACGGCGCCCAGGCCGCTGGCGGCCGCCACGCGCGCGCCCATCTGGGGCAAGGCGCCATCGGCGGCGCGGCAAAAGCGCTGCAGGATGGTCTTGATGATCGACGCGTGATCGTAAACCTCGTGGCTGACGCTGCCAGGCGCGATCAGCGGCGACACGAGCAGCATGGGCACGCGCACGCCGTAGCGGCGAAACGCGGGGTCGTCGTCCACGGCGACGGGTGGCGGCACATGGTCGAAAAAGCCGCCGTGCTCGTCATAACTGAGGATGAGCAAGGTGCGCGCCCAGGCGGGACCGCGCGACAGGGCCTGGTACACCTGCGCCACCAGCGCCTGGCCGGCGCGGATATCGGCCGGCGGGTGGTCGTCATTGTCGAAGAAATGGGGATCGATCCAGCTGACCGAGGGCAAGGCGCCCGCCAGCGCATCGCCGATGAAACCATAGCGGCGGGCGCTGGAGCCGAACGGTTCGTACATGTCGGACGAGCGGTAATGGTCGTCCGTCAGCGCCAAGCTCCAGGGTTTCCAGGCGGAATAAAACTTCCAGCTGACCTGGGCCCGCTCGAGGTGGCGCACGAAGGATTTGTTCGCATACAGGGGCACGCGCTTGCTGTCCTTGCTGCCGGCCGCCTTGCCGCTGACCGCATACAGGCGGTTGGGCCAGGTGGCGCCCGGCACGGAACTGTAGCAGCGGTCGCAGACGCAGAATTGCTGCGCCAGGAAATCGTACATGGGCAAGTCGGCCCCATTGTAGTAGCCCATGACCAGGTCGATATCGGGATCGCCCGGATGCGTTTGCGCATAATCGTCGACAAAGCCACCGTTATTGTTTTGCAATTGCTGCGCCACCGACATGCCCGTATGCGACGGGTCTTGCTGCGGGCCAAAGGCCGTGCGCAGCAAATGGTGCACGGGGTAGCGCACGCCCGCATGCACGTTGGCATGGCTTGCCTGCAAGCCATCGATATCGGTGCGCCCGCCTTCCAGGCTCAGGTAGCCAAGCATGTGGTCGAACGAGCGGTTTTCCATCATCAGCACGACGATATGGTCGATGCGCGCCAGGTTTCCCAGGCCCTGCGCATCAAGCACACCCTCGCCAGCAGTTGCGGCAGCAATCATCGGACCTCCCCGGCCGCGCTCACGGTCGCAGCGACCCTGGTTTGACCAGGCCTGGCCAGTATGGTTCAGCTATGGCGGCCCGGCCTTGATGCACAACAACTCAATATGGCACGCGGTAGCGGTAGCCCTTGAAACTGAAGATGGCCGCCTTCGGCTGCAACTTTTCCAGCACCAGGCCGGGCGCCAGCTCCTCGCCCTCGTGGCGTAAAATCTTGTCGATCAGCAACAGGCGGTCGGCCGGATTCTTCGAATAGATATAGCCGCCGATGGCGATGGCGGGGATTTGCCGCTGTATCGGCTCGGGCAAGTCGCGCATGCCGGGCACGTTCTCTTCGGCCGCCGGCGCGGGCGCGGGCGCTGGCGCGGGCATGGCCGGCGCCGGCGCGGGAGCGGGGACAGGCGGAGCGGCCTGGCCTGGCGTCTCCTGCTTCGGTTCCGGCACGGCCCTCGCATGGTGCACGGGCGCGGCGGTGGCCGCTGGCGGCACGGGTACGGGTACGGGTACGGGCGCAGCCGCGGGCGCGGGCGCGGGGACAGCAGGCGGCGGCGCTGCCGGCAGCGGCGCGGGCACGGCCTGGGCCAGCACGGCAGGGGCGACGGCCGCAGGCGCTGCCGCGTCCGCCTGCCACGGCTGCCACAGGAGCAGCGCGGCAGCCACGGCCACCGTCACACCGCCCAGCGCCAGCCACACGGGCGCGCGCCGCGCGGCGCCGGATGCGGCGGCATCGTGCAGCTGCACTTGCGGTGCGTGAATCGACGGCAACTCGCCCAGTTGGCGCTCGGCTTGCGATTTTTTCAGTGCTTCAAGTATGTAGGACATCTTATTTCCCCGCCACCATCGCCGTCGCAGCGGGCGCTGCCACGGCAGGAGCTGCGCTGCTCAGGCGCGGCTCCGAGTTGTCACCCAGCTGCATCAGGCGTATGAATGTTTTCGGGCCCGCCAGGCCATCGGCCCGCAAGTTCTGGCGCTGCTGGAAAGCGCGCAGCAGGCCTTGCATCTCGGCATCGAGCGGCAGATTGGCGGCCGGTGCAGGCAAGCCCTGCTGTTGCGCCAGGCGCTGCGCCAGCCAGTCCACGTCGGCGCCGCGGGCGCCCAGCGGCACTTCGTCGCGCCAGCTGCGCGGGGCGCGCCAGAAGGTCGTGAAACTGCCATCGCTGCGCTGCGCCAGCTGGGCCAGCGGCACGCTTTGTGGCTTGCCATCGAGCAGCACGGTGGCGTTCTCGTCGTGCACGCGCGTCAGCAGCGCCAGTTGTTCCGTCCCCTCCCCGTCGCGCAAGGCCAGCAGGGCGGGACGGTCCAGCACGCGCAGCTCGGCGATACCGCCCCGGCTCTGCAGGCAGCGCAGGCCGGCGCGGGCACCCGCCTGGCAAGCGTCGCCGGCCGGCAACTGCTCGCCCCACAGGCTGGCCAGCTGGCGCAGCACGGCGTTGCGGTCCGGCACGCTGGCCGGTGCGGGCACGGATGCGGCGGCAGCCGCTACGGAGGAAGCGGCCGCGACGGCGGAGGCGGCCGGCACAGAGGCGGCCACGGCAGGTACAGGGGGGACGGCGGACGGGCGCGGCATGAAATGCCAGGCCAGCGCGGCCGTGACCACGGCGCCGGCCAGCACGCCACCGGCCACGTGCGGCCAGCGCAGACCCCGTCCGGCAGCCGACTTCCCCTCTTCCGCAAACACTTCCCCGGCGGCGCGGCGCAATATCTGGCGCGTCACCTGCGGCTGGTTTTCCACGTAGGCACCCAGCAGCGCGCGGTCGCACAGCAGGTTGATGCGGCGCGGCACTCCCTTGCTCAAGGCATGGATCTGCGCCATCAAACGCGGCGCGAACGGCGTCTGCGCCGTGCTGCCCGCCACGGCCAGGCGGTGGCGGATATAGCTGGCCGTCTCGTCCGCCGTCAGCGAACCCAGGTGATAGCGGGCGATCACGCGCTGCGCCAGCTGTTCGAGTTCCGGCCGGGCCAGCATGGCGCGCAGTTCCGGCTGGCCGATCAGTATGATCTGCAGCAACTTGCGCTCGCTCGTCTCCAGGTTGGTCAGCAAGCGCAGCTGCTCCAGCACGGCGGCGGACAGGTTTTGCGCTTCGTCAATGATCAGCACATTATTCTTGCCTTGCGCATGGCTGGCCAGCAAGTGCGCATTGATGGCGTCGACATAGCCTTTCACGCTGGCCACGCCGGGCGCCAGGGCGATGCGGAATTCCTCGCAGATCGACAGCAGCAATTCCTCGACGGACAATTTCGGATTGAAGATGTAAGCGAGCTGGCAATTTTCCGGAATCTGTTCCATGAAGCAGCGGCACACGGTGGTCTTGCCGGCGCCGATTTCTCCCGTCAGCAGCACGAAGCCGCCGCCGCTGCCCACGCCATACAGCAGGTGCGCCAGCGCTTCGCGGTGGCGTTCGCTCATGAACAGGTAGCGCGGATCGGGGGCGATCGAAAACGGCGATTGCTTGAGCTGGAAATAATGCGTGTACATGGAGACCCTGCGGATGAAACGATCAAAATGCGCGGCGGCAAGCCGAACCCCTCATCGGGTGCGGGCGGGCGGCAACGGCTTGTATTTGGCGCAATACACTTTCGCCTTGCTGCGGAAGTAGACGATTTTACTGCCAGGCACGGAACCACGGACGGGAAAGGCGGAATTGTCGAGCTTACTGAAGCGCAGGCCCGAGACGCCGCGGATGGCCGGTTCCAGCTTTTCCGGCGTCGCGTCCGCCACCACGCCCATGAAGACGAGGGGACTGGTATCGTCGCTGACGATCACGTCGGTAATCGGCGCGCCCCACAAGGTGGCATCCGTGCGGAACCAGTAAGCGCCCCCCTCATGCTTGTAGGCGGGGCCGAAGGCCGTCAGCAGATACGTATAGAAGGCCTTGTTGTCGATCTGGTCGATGCACAGCACGGCGTTGCCCACCACCTGCCCGAACGTGGATGGCGGCGGCTTTTGCTGCGCCAGCACGCCGGACACGGGCGTGCCCACGGCCAGCAGGGCGAACGCCGCCAGCAGGGCCGGCGCACGCCACGGGCGCGACAGTAAGCGACGCAGGCGCATGATCAGCGCTTGCGCTCTTCTTTCTTGACCTTCTTGGCTTCCTTCTTTTCCTTCATGGTCTTGGCCGGTTCCTTCTTGGCTTCTTTCTTGCTGTCCTGTGCCTTGCTCATTATCTACTCCATACCTGGGCGGAAATGCCTGGGCCATTATGACACTCCCCCATGAAAATGCCACCCGAAAAGCAAAACGGCCGCACAAGGCGGCCGTTCCAGTCGCGCGTCAGCGCACTCTCAGTGCAGGCACAGGCGGCGGCGCGTCTTTTCGATCAGCGCCGCATCGTAGGGATACAGGTTCTCGATGAAGAACAATTCCGTTTCCGCTTCGTCTTCCAGGCACATTTCGATCATGACCGGGCCATCGCTTTCGCGGCCCAGGAAATCCTTCGGCCAGCGGTTCTTGCGGTGCGTGCGCATCATTTCCATGCCCAGCGCAGCCAGCGGCGCCGACACGCCAGCGGCCAGCGCCTCTTGCTGCCAGTCGTCCCAGTAATCGCTCTTTGCTGCCTTGTCGTTCATCATGCTCTTCCAACTCAGGTGTAAAAGGCGGACTTTACTCTTCATGGCGTCCCTTGCCAAGCATGCGCGGAAGCAACACTACCGCGCGCGGCGCAGACCAGTCTGAAAAAATTGGCATTAAACAAGGCCAATTTCAATACCATTCGGCAAGCATGAAAATCCCTTTATTAACAATCACTTGCAATCATGCCCTCGGGCATGCGGCGACAGCGCGCAACGCATTTGTTAATACCACTTAAATACCTGTTGACAAGCCATCGGGGCGACAATATAGTGCCTTCAGCTTTTTCGCCGCCCGACAAATAAAAGAACCGAGACAGGCGCAATCAACCAAACGCGGGACTGCACAACATGATCGAATACATAATCGGCGTCGACGGCGGGGGCAGCGGAACCCGCGTACGCCTGGCGCGCCTCGACGGCCAGGAACTGGCGCAGGGACAAAGCGGCCCATCCGGCCTGGGACTGGGCATCGAACGGGCCTGGACGTCCGTCGCGCATGCCGTCACCCTGGCCTTCCGCGCCGCCGGACTGGAACAGCCGCCGCTGCAGCGCATGGCCATCGGCCTGGGCCTGGCCGGCGTGCACAACAAGCAGTGGGCCGCCAGCTTCATCGAACACAATCCCGGCTATGCCGCCGTCGCGCTCGAATCGGACGCCCTGACCACCCTGCTGGGCGCGCATGCGGGCCAGCCGGGCGCCATCGTGGCCATCGGCACGGGCAGCGTGGGCGAAGTGCTGCACGCGGACGGCAGCCGCCATGAAGTGGGCGGCTGGGGCTTCCCGTCCGGCGACGAAGCGGGCGGCGCCTGGATCGGCATGCGCGCCATCAACCATGCGCAGCAGGTGGCCGACGGGCGCGTGCCCGGCAGCGCCTTCGCCACGGCCATCATCGATGCCTGCGGCGGCCAGCGCGACGCCATGCAGGTCTGGCTGGCCGCCGCCAGCCAGACCAATTTCGCGCAACTGGCGCGCCTGGTGCTCGAACACGCAGCCACCAATGCGGTGGCGCGCGCCATCCTGGTGGACGCGGGCCAGCAGATCGCCCTCATCGCCAGGGCGCTCGACCCGGCCGGCGCCTTGCCCGTGGCCCTGTGCGGCGGCCTGGCGGCGCCCTTGTCGAGCTATCTGCCGGCAGCACTGTTGCAACTGGTCGTGCCGGCACAGGGCGACTCGGCCGCAGGCGGCCTGCGCCTGATACGCAAGCACTTGCAGGAGCAATGACCATGCTGGCCAAACTGTCCGCCTTCAAACCCAATCCGGCCAGCGACACGCCGCTCTACATGCAGCTGGCGAACATGCTGTCGGACGGCATCGCCAGCGGCGACTGGCGCGCCAACCAGGCCTTGCCTTCCGAGCGCGTGCTGTCGGACATCCTGGAAATCTCGCGCGTCACGGCGCGCAAGGCCATCGACATGCTGTGCGACAGGGGCATGCTGACGCGCAAGCGCGGCTCGGGCACCTACATCACGCCCAAGCTGGAACAGCCGCTGTCGCGCCTGACGAGCTTTTCGGAAGAATTGCGCCAGCGGGGCTTCACGGCCGGCTCGCGCTGGCTGCAGCGCGATATCGGCGCGGCCGCGCCGCTGGAACTGCTGTCGCTGGGACTGTCGCCGCACATGCCGGTGGCGCGTTTGCGCCGCCTGCGCACGGCCGACGAAGTGGTGATGGCGATCGAGACGACCACCATCCCCGCCCTGTACATGCCGGACCCGCAGCAGGTCACCGATTCGCTGTACGGCTACCTGGAGTCGCGCGGCACCATCCCGATGCGCGCGCTGCAGCATATCCGCGCCGTCAACGCCACGGCGGAACAGGCCAAGCTGGCCAATATCAAGACGGGTGAAGCCATGCTGCACATCACCCGTGTCAGTTATCTCGACAACGGCGCAGCGGTGGAACTGACCCACTCGTATTGCCGCAGTGATTATTATGAATTCGTAGCGGAGTCGCGCAGATGAGCAGCACTATCAAAGGCAATATCCTTACCCCCGGCGGCTGGATCCACGGCGCCATCGCCTTCGGCGAGCGGGTCGACAGCATCACGGGCGATTCGCTCCACCCGTCGGGCAACAGCGACGATTACATCCTGCCCGGCTTTATCGACCTGCACGTGCATGGCGGCGCAGGCAAGGACATCATGGAAGGCGGCGAAGCCGTGTACACCATCGCGGGCATCCATGCGCGCCACGGCACCACCAGCCTGCTGGCCACCACCATGACGGCGCCGCCGGAAGATATCGACATGGCATTGACGGCCATCGGCATCGCCGCCAACCACCGCCGCCCGAACACGGCGCGCGTGCTGGGCGCCCACCTGGAAGGCCCGTACATCAATGCCGGCAAGCTGGGGGCGCAGCCGAACTACGCGCGCGCCGCCAGCCTGGCTGAAATCGAGCGCCTGCAAACGCTGGCCAAGCTGCGCGTCATCACCGTGGCGCCGGAAATCGCCGGCCACCTGGACCTGGTGCGCGCCCTGGCCGACGCCGGCGTGCGCGTGCAGATCGGCCACACGCTCGGTTCGTACGAAGACGGCGTGGCCGCGCTGGAACATGGCGCCATGGGTTTCACGCATCTGTTCAACGCCATGAGCGGCCTGCATCACCGCGAGCCGGGCATGGTCGGCGCCGCCCTGGCGCACGCCGAATACGCGGAACTGATCCCCGACCTGCTGCACGTGCATCCGGGCGCCATCAAGGTGGCCCTGCGCGCCATCCCGCGCCTGTACTGCGTCACCGATTCCACCGCCGCCACCGGCATGCCGGACGGCGAATACATGCTGGGCCGCCACGCCGTGCAGAAGTGCATGGGCGGCGTGCGCCTGCCCGACGGCACCCTGGCGGGCAGCACCCTGACCCTGGACCAGGCGCTGCGCAACCTGGTGGGACTGGGACTGGACCTGGCCGACGCGTCCAAGCGCGTGTCGACCAACGCCGCCGATTACCTGGGCCTGGAAGAACGCGGCCGGCTGGCCCCCGGTACTTACGCCGATCTGGTGGTACTCGATCGCGATCTCAAACTCAAAGCTGTGTATATAGAAGGAGAAATCTGTGACCTCAATGATGCTTAAAGAAGCCATTTCCGCCGCCGAATGCGTCGCCCTGCAACTGGCCAGCGACACGGAACGCTACGCGGAACTGGGCCGCAAATTGAGGAGCACCTCGTTCTCGACCGCGCTGACCATCGCGCGCGGCAGCTCGGACCACGCCTGCAACTACGTCGCCTACCTGATCATGGCGCGCCTGGGCCGTGTCGTCGCGTCCCTGCCGATGTCGCTGGTGACCCTGAACAAGTCGCCGCTGGTGACGCGCGACACGCTGGCCATCTCGATCTCGCAATCGGGCCAGAGCCCTGACGTGGTCGAGCCGATCCGCTACTTCCGCGACGGCGGCGCCACCACCGTGGCCCTCGTCAACGACATCGATTCGCCACTGGCGCACGCCGCCGAATGGGCCATGCCCCTGCGCGCGGGCAAGGAACAAAGCGTCGCCGCCACCAAGAGCTTCATCACCAGCCTGGTCGCCGGCGCGCGCATGGTGGCGCAGTGGCAGAACGACCCCGAACTGCAGGCGGGCCTGGAAGCGCTGCCCGAAGCGCTGCTCGAAGCGACCCGCGTCGACTGGTCGCCCGCCATCGACGTACTGGCGCCGGCCCGCAACATCATGGTCGTCGGCCGCGGCATCAGCTTCCCCGTGGCGCTGGAAGCGGCGCTGAAATTCAAGGAAACCTCGGCCCTGCAGGCGGAAGCCTTCAGCGGCGCCGAAATCAAGCACGGCCCGATGGCCCTGATCGAAGACGGCTACCCGCTGCTGATTTTCGCCACGCGCGGCCCGACGCAAGCCGGCCTGCTGCAACTGGCAACCGAGATGCGCGGCCGCGGCGCCAAGGTCTTGCTGGCGGCCCCAGCCGACGTGGCCGAGCGCGACCTGACCCTGCCCGTGGCGGCCACGCCGGATCTCGATCCGATCGTCGCCATCCAGTCCTTCTACGTGATGGCGGCCAAACTGTCGGCCGCGCGCGGCATGGACCCGGATGCGCCGCGTCACCTGAGCAAGGTCACCAAAACCAATTAAGCAGCAAGCGGCAGCTGCGCCCCCGGCACGGGGCGCGGCTGCCGTCCGTAGCACCCGAATATAAGCGACGGCAAGGGCATGTACCCGCGCCGCGGACTCATGGACATTGGAGCCTCGCGCTCCAGGATAAAAATGACGATCAAGAGACTGTTGGCGGTTGTTGCCTGCGCGGGCCTGCTCGCGCCGCAGGCATGGGCTGCCGAGAAAATCGAATTCTGGACCTTCAGCATGAAGCCCAAGTTCACGCCGTATTTCAATGCGGTGGTGGCGCGCTATGAGGCGCAGAATCCCGGCGTCAAGATCGAATGGATCGACTTCCCGTGGGACGTCATCCAGACCAAGCTGGTCACGCGCATCGTGGCCGGCACGCCGCCCGCGCTGGTCAGCCTGAACGTGCCCTGGGCCGACGAATTCGCGCGCGACGGCTTGCTCACACCCGTCGATGGCCTGATCGCAGAGGCGCGCGCCAGCTACATCCCCAGCGCCCTGGCGGACTTGCGCTTCAAGGGCGGCACCTACGGTTTTCCCATGTACAGCAATGTCGCGGTGATCGCCTTCAATACCGCCATTTTCAAGCAGGCGGGCCTCGCGCGCGGCCCCGCCAGCCTCGATGAACAGCTGGCGTTCGCGCGCCAGATCGCGCAACGCACGGGCAAGGCCGGCATCGCCCCCGCGCTGTCGAAAATCGATGGCCTGTTCATGCAGCAGGGCCTGGCCGTGATCACCGACAACCGGGCCGTCTTCAATTCGCCGCAGCACGTGGCGCTGGTGCAGAAGCTGGCCGACACCTATAAAGTCGGCGGCCTGCTGAAGGAAAGCCTGTTCGCCGAAGATAATTTTCCCGCCGTGATCGACGCCTACAAGGGCGGCCGCCTGGGCATGCTGCTGGCGCCGCCGACGGCCATGCAGCGCATTCGCGGCGACGCGAAAGACATCTACGCCATCACAGACGTGGCGCCCGCGCCGCTGGGCCCCACCGGCATCGCCGACGGCGGCTGGCTGGTGCACTTCGCCATTCCGAAAGGCGTGCCGGCGCGCCAGTTGCCATCGGTCGGCAAGTTCGCGCGCTTCCTGACGAACGACGAGAACCAGCTGGCGTTCGCGCGCCAGGCCAGCGTCTTCCCCACCACGGTGAAAGCGGCGGCCGATCCGTTTTTCCTCGCCACGCCGACCAACGCGGGCGCGGCCGAAAAGGCGGTCGCCGCCGGCGCCCTGTCGATGGGCCACTCGCGCACCCTGTACGTGGCCGGCATCGACGACTACGACGAGCTGCGCCGCTCGCTGGTGAAAGCCGTCGAGGCGGGCGTGACGGGCAAGCAGGATGTGAAGCAGGCGCTGGACCAGGCCGTCGCCATCTGGAACCGCAAGCTGGCCACCCTGCCGCGCCACTGAGGACACCATGACATTCTCCCACCGCCACACTCTGCAAGCCTGGCTGTTCCTGACCCCCGCCCTGCTGCTGCTGGCCGCCTTTTCCTTCTGGCCCGTCGGCTACGGCTCCGTGCTGGCCTTCACCGACTACAGCCTGATACGCGAAACGCGCTTCGTCGGCCTGGATAACTTCCGCTACATCTTCAACAACGAGATGTTCGTCTCGGGCCTGAAGAATTCGCTGATGTTCCTGCTGATGGTGCCCTTCGTGCAGGTGGGCGCCATCACCCTGGCGGTCTTGGTGAACAACCGCCTGCCCGGCATCCGTCTGTTCCGCGCCGCCTTCTACGTGCCCGTGGTGACGACCGTGTCCGTGGTCGGCATCATGTGGGGCTTCATGTTCCACGAGCAGGGCGCGCTGAACTACGTGATGCTGACCCTGAAACTCGTGAACGCACCCGTGGGCTGGCTGTCGAACGACAGCCTGGCCCTGTTTGCCGTCATGTTCGTCACCCTGTGGCGCGGCCTGGGCTGGTACATGGTGATGTACCTGGCGGCGCTGCAATCGATTCCGTCGGACATGCAGGAAGCGGCCATGCTCGATGGCGCCAACCGCTGGCAGCGCTTCTGGAAGATCACCGTGCCCATGCTGCACCCCACCATCATGCTGTGCTCCATCCTGTCCGTGCTGGCGGCCCTGAAGGCGTACCAGGAAGTCGACGTGCTGACCCAGGGCGGCCCGATGAATTCCACCTTCACGGCGCTGTACTACGCGTATGACCAGGGCCTCAAGCACTTGAAACTGCCGCGCGCGCTGGCCGCCAGCTTCGTCGTGTCCCTATTCTGCATCGGCATCGCCCTGCTGTGCCTGCGCTACCTCAAACCCAAGCACCGTTGACCGGGAATGACCATGCAAAAACGTTCCCGCCCCCTGAAAACCCGCCTGCAAATACTGGGCCACTATGCCGTGCTGTGCGCGATCGCCGTCGTCTGCGTCTTCCCCTTCTGGTGGACCCTGGTGACGGCCATTTCCACGGAAGGCAATATCTTCGCCTTCCCGCCCACCTTCTGGCCGAAGGCGCCGTCCTTCGACAACTTCATCGAAGTGTTCAATGCGATCCCGATCTGGTCGTTCTTCAGGAACTCCGTGCTGATCGCCGTGTTCACCGTGTTCTGGAAACTGCTGCTGTGCTCACTGGCCGCGTATCCGCTGGCGCGCCTGAAATTCCGCGGCCGCAAACTGGTATTCGGCCTGATTCTCGCCACGCTGGTGCTGCCGTCGGAAGTGAACTTCCTCGTCAACTTCATCACCATCACGCAAATGAGCCTGGTCGACACCTACACGGGCGTGATCCTGCCCAACGTGGTGACGGCCGTGGCCATCCTGCTGCTCAAGCAGGCGTTCGAGGAAGTGCCGCAAGACCTGATCGACGCGGCCAGGGTCGATGGCGCCTCCGAATGGGTGATCTTCAGCCGCATCATGCTGCCGCTGATTACGCCATGGCTGGCCACCGTCGGCATCCTGACGGCCGTCGAATCGTGGAATGAATACATCTGGCCCTCCATCGTCATGAGCAAACCCGATGAATTCCCCCTGTCGGTGGGCGTGCTGTACTTGCGCGGCACCTTCGGCAGCAGCACGCGCGTGATTGCGGCCGGCACCCTGATCACCATCGTGCCGACCCTGCTCGCCTTCCTGTTTACCCAACGCTTCTTCATGCGCGGCATGGACGGCGCAGTCAAATGAAAACGTCTCTCGATAAGGAAGCCTCCATGCACGACAAGCGCACCAACATTGGCAAACGCAGCCCGATTTCCTGGGTGCCGACCCTGTACTTCGCCCAGGGCCTGCCGTTCTACGCCGTGGCCCTGGTGGCCGGCCTGATGTTCAAGAGCATGGGCGTGCCGAACGACCAGATCGCCCGCTGGACGGGCCTGATCGGCTTTGCCTGGGTCTTCAAGTCGCTGTGGAGCCCCTTCCTGGAACTGGCGTCGAGCAAGAAGACCATGGTGGTGCTGTTCCAGTTCGCCGGTGGCCTGAGCCTGGGCCTGATCGCGCTGGCCCTGCAAACGCCGCTGTGGTTTGCCGCCTGCATCGCCGTGCTGTTCGTCGCCGCGCTGGCCTCGTCGACGCACGACATCGTCTGCGACGGCCTGTATATCGCCAGCCTGTCGGACAAGCAGCAGGCGGCCTACGCGGGCTGGCAAGGCGCCTTCTTCAACGCGGGCAAATTCATCTCGCTGGGCGGCCTGGTGATCCTGGCCGGCTACCTGGAGAAAAAAATCGGCATCAAGCCGGCATGGTCGGTGATCTTCCTGATCATCGGCGCCATGATGCTGTCGCTGGCCGCGTACCACCTGTGGGCGCTGCCGCAGGTGCGCAATGCGGCCGTGGCCGACAAGAGCGTGGCCGGCATCAGCCGCACCCTGTGGGACGTGCTGGTGGACTTCCTGAAAAAGCCCGGCATCTGGGGCATGATCGCCTTCATCATCCTGTTCCGCGCAGGCGAGGCGCAAGTGCAGACCATCGGCCCGCTGTTCCTGCGCGAAGCGCGCGAACTGGGCGGACTGGGCCTGTCGACGACGGAAGTGGGCGCCGTGTACGGCACGGCCGGCACCGTCGCATTCCTGCTGGGCAGCATCGGCGGCGGCTACTTCACGTCGTGGCTGGGCCTGAAGCGCGCCATGTTCTTCCTGATCCTGGCCATGAATTTGCCGAACCTGGTGTTCTATTACCTGAGCCACAGCATGCCCACCGATTTGACCCTGATCACGGCCGCGCTCAGCGTGGAAATGTTCGGCTATGGCTTCGGCTTCGTCGGCCTGATCCTGTTCATGATGCAGGTGGTCTCCGTCGGCAAGTACCAGACGGCCCACTATGCGTTCGCCACCGGCGTGATGCAGCTGGGCTTCGTGCTGTTCAAGATGATCAGCGGCGACATCCAGACGGCGCTCGGCTACAAGACTTTTTTCCTGTGGGTGCTGGTGTCGGCCGTGCCCGTATTGATCCTGTCGCGCTTCATGCGCATCGGACCGAAGGATGCCTCCGGCCAGACTGACACGGGCGCCACGTCCGCGCCGGCCAGCGCCAGCTAGGATAGAACCACTTCATGGCACATATCGCGTTAAAGAACATCGTCAAGCTGTACGACGACAAGCACCCGGTCATCCACGGCATCGACCTCGATATCCGCGACGGCGAATTCGTCGTCTTCGTGGGGCCGTCCGGTTGCGGTAAATCAACCCTGCTGCGCATGATCGCGGGGCTGGAAGACATCACGGACGGCGAACTGCATATCGGCGGCAAGCTGGCCAACGATATCGCGCCGGCCGAGCGGGGCCTGGCCATGGTTTTCCAGAGCTACGCCCTGTACCCGCACATGACGGTATTCGAAAACATGGCCTTCGCCCTCTCGCTGGCGGGGCACAAGAAGGCCGAGGTGCGCGCCGCCGTCGAGCGCGCGGCCGAGATCCTGCAGATCACGCCCCTGTTGAAACGCAAGCCGAAGGATCTGTCGGGCGGCCAGCGCCAGCGCGTCGCCATCGGCCGCGCCATCGTGCGCAAGCCGCAGGTATTCCTGTTCGACGAACCGCTGTCGAACCTCGACGCCTCGCTGCGCGTGCAGATGCGCGTGGAAATCTCGCGCCTGCACCAGGAATTGAAAACCACCATGATCTACGTCACGCACGACCAGGTCGAGGCGATGACCCTGGGCGAGCGCATCGTCGTCTTCAACGGCGGGCGCATCGAGCAGGTGGGCAGTCCGCATGCGCTGTATAACAATCCCGGCAACCTGTTCGTGGCCGGCTTCCTCGGCGCGCCGAAGATGAACTTCATCGCCTGCACAGCCGTCGCCAACGGCCCCGGTTCGGTGGCCGTGCGCCTGCCCGGCGGCGCCGTGATCGACGTCGAAGCGCAGGGCGGGAGCGTGGCGCCGGGCGACCAGCTGACCCTGGGCGTGCGCGCCGAGCACGTCGTCCTGCAGGACGGGGACGCTGCAGGCGAGAACGTCATCGACGCGGCCGTCAGCCATGTCGAATACCTGGGCGACGTGGCCATCGTTTACGCCAGCATGCCGGGCGTGACCGAGATGCTGGCCGTCAAGCTGCCGGCCGAGGAAGGCTTGCGCCAGGCGGGCGACGCCATGCGCCTGCATCTGCCGGCGCAGCGCTGCCTGCTGTTCGATGCCGCAGGGCAAGCCCTGGCGCGCACGTTTGCCGCACCCGCTCAGCCGTTTATGTGACAATAGCCGCTTCGTATCATGCCGCTTCTGTTTGACTTATGCAGGCAGACTGGCAGAATGTGTGTTTTTTCGAGCTTCCTTGCCCCTCTGGCAATGCCACTGCACGATGTTGCGGCTGCCAGTGCAGGTGCGTATTTTTGTTATTGATTGAAGGATTGACCATGTCCCAATTCCGTCTTGCCCGTCTTAGCCTGCTCCTGGCCGCCATCGGCCTGAATGTCCTGCCATCCCTGTCGCACGCGCAGGATGCCAAGCCAGCCGCCGCCGCTGCCGCTCCGGCCGACTCGGTGCGCCCTGAAGTGTTCAAGCTGCTCGATCCGACCGCCGTGAAGGCATCGATGGATGCCAAAAATTACGCCGACGTGCAAAGCCGCATCGACCAGGCTGCCGCCATGCCGGCCCTGACGCCGTATGAAACGTTCGTGCTGAACCGCCTGCGCGTGGCGCTGGCCTCGACCACCAACAATGCGCCTATGGCCATGACGGCACTGGAAGCGGTGATCGAATCGGGCAAGCTGGACAAGAAATCGGAAGGCGACTTCATCCAGGCGCTGGCGAACTATCACTACAACGCCAAGGATTACCCGAACGCCATCAAATGGTTCACCCGTTACCAGACGGCAACGGGCGACGTAGCCTCCGTGCGTCCCTACATCATCCGCGCGTATTACTTCAGCAATGATTTCGCGCGCGCCAAGCAGGAACTGATGGCCGACGTGACGGCCAAGCAGCAAGCGGGCAAGACGCCGACCATCGAAGAACTGCAATTGCTGGCCAACACGGGTTCGAAGAGCAAGGATCCGGCCACCTACCTGATCGCCATGGAAAACCTGGTGCGCTACTACCCGTCGGATGACTACTGGAGCGACCTGCTGGGCCGCCTGCAAGGCAAGGCCGGTTACTCCGACCGCTTCGCGCTGGACGTGCTGCGCCTGCAATTCAAGGCCGTCGACACCATGCCGCCACAGGACTACAGCGACATGGCTGAAATCGCCTTGCAAAACGCCTTCCCGACGGAAGCGAAAAAAGTCATCGACGCCGGCTTTGCCAAAGGCGTGCTGGGCACGGGCGCGAATGCTGCCAAGCACAAGAAACTGCGCGACCAGGCCAACAAGGCTGCCGCCGACGATGCGAAAAACATCGCCAGCGGCGAAGCGTCGGCCATGAAGAGCAAGGATGGCACGGGCTTGATCAACTTGGGCTACGCCTTCGTGACGATGGACCAGTTCGACAAAGGTATCGACCTGATCCAGAAAGGCATCGCCAAGGGCGGCCTGAAACGTGCTGAAGACGCCAAGCTGCGCCTCGGCTATTCCTACGCCATGGCCGGCAAGAAAGACGACGCCATCAAGGTCCTGGAAACGGTCAAGGGCGGCGACGGCGTGGGCGACCTGGCCCGCTACTGGATCCTGTGGCTGAACCGTCCTGCCACGGCAGCGGCGGCGGCACCGGCAGCAGCGGCACAGTAATTCCTGCGCCCTCAAGCAGACGCAAGGCAGTTCCCGGCTCAGGCCGGGGCTGCTTTTTTTTCGACCATCCACCCAAGAATGGGTATCGCCGCCCTGGCCACGCGGCATGGGCTGACGTCAAGTTTCAGACCTTGATATAGATCTTGCGCTTGTCCATCGCGTAGGCGATCAGCCAGCACAGCAACATGAAGCTGACGGCAAACAGCATGGATCCCACGCGCGCCGGCGCCCAGCCCGTAAACCACTGCTGGTACAGCCACTGGTACAGGTTGACGCTGCCGATGCGCACGGTAAACGCGACAATCACCAGCACTTCCGACACCAGGTAGATGAACAGGGTGTTCTTGCCGAAGACTTCAAAGAAGTAGGTCCAGCCCGTCATTTGACGCACGTCAATGATGAACATCAGCAGCGCCAGCAGCAGCAAGTCCAGGCCGATGCCCAGCATCACGTAAGAGCTGGTCCACAGCTTCTTGTTAATCGGAAACACTTCATTCCAGCACAAAGCCACCGCCACGCAAATGGCGCCGGCCACGGCCAGCTGATACAAGCTGGAGCGCAGCCGCGCCGGCGTCGCCTGGCGCAGGAAACTACCCGCCAGGTAACCGGCAATCACATTGACGATAGCCGGCAAGGTGCCGAGGATGCCTTCCGGATCGAAGGCGATGCCTTCGCCGTGGTACAAATGGCTGTCGCCCAGCAGGATCAGGTCCAGCCTGGCCGGCGCGTTGCCGTGCAAGCTGTAGTCGCCAAAGCATGCCAGGATGGCCCAGTAGCCGAGCAAGGCGCAGGCGCTGAAGGCCAGCGCGCCCCGCGTCTTCCAGTAATGCAGGATCAGCGCGGCGGCCAGGTAGCATACGGCGATGCGCTGCAGCACGCCGGGGATGCGCGTGTGCGACAGGGGCGACCAGGCGAACTGGCCCGCGTCGTCGATCTTGAAGAAGGGGAACCAGTACAGCAGGAAGCCCAGTAAAAAGATCAGCGCGCTGCGCTTGCACAGCTTGGCCAGCACGGCGCCATGGCCCAGGTTTTCATACTTGCCCAACGCAAAGGCCAAGGCATTGCCGACGACAAACAAAAAGCTGGGAAAGACCAGGTCCGTCAGGGTAAAACCATGCCATTCGGCATGCAGGAACGGGGCGTACACGCTGCCCCAGTCGCCAGGCGTATTGACGACGATCATCAGGGCCACGGTCAGGCCGCGCAAGACGTCGAGGGCGAGGTAGCGTTGAGGTGCAATAGTCATGATCAAACAAATCCAAATGAGAAAAACCGCCTTCCTGCTTGCGGCAAGGAGGCGGCAAAAAACCTTGCGCCGCAGGATACAAGCTTGGCAGCGCAAGTCATGCTGGCAACCGGCGGGGACAGCCCAGGCATGAACAAGCCAGAAGCCGCCCAGCCGGTGAGCGCAAAAAAAAAGCAAGCCCCTGAAGCAGGAACTTGCTTGAAAGACCGAGGAAGACCTGGCCTGACGCGGACGCATCAGGCCTGATCGTCTTGCTTACAGCTTGCCGCGCAAGCCCAGGTAGAAAGTACGGCCGTTGCTATAGAAAGCGCGTGGCTGTTCCTTGTTTTCGGCGTACATCTTGATGGTTTCATTGGTCAGGTTAAGCGCATCGAACGTGATCGTGAAGTGTTCGTTGATCTTGTAGTTGAGCGAACCTGCCAAAGTACTGCTGTCGTCGACGTGCTGGCTGGCGCCACGGTCCACGCCGGCCTTGTAAGCCGAGCGATAGTTGTAGGCCAGGCGCGCGCTAAAACCGTGGGCTTCGTAGAAAGCGGTCAGGTTATAGGTGTTTTTCGACGCGTTCACCAGTTCGCTGCCATCGTTCAACTTGCCATCGGCGTAGGTGTAGTTGGCCAGGACGCCGAAATCACCCAGCACCGGTTGCTGATAGCTCAACTCGACACCCTTGTTCTTGCCCTTGGTATTGAAAGACTCGGTAATTTGATACAGATTGTTCACACCGGCCTTGGAGTTGAAATAGGTCGCATTGACGTTACGCTGTGCCACGATCGAGTTCAAATCCATGTAGAAAATACCGGCCGACACCGCCGATTTCGGTGCGAAATACCACTCGGCACTGACTTCGGCATTATTCGAGCGCACCGGATTGAGATTCACATTCCCCTTGGTGCCGCTGATGGTATCGTCATTCAACGAAACTGCACCACCCAATGCGCTATAGTCGGGACGCGCAATGGTCTTTGCCAAGGCTGCGCGAACGACGATATCGCGGTTGACATCAAACTTGATGTTGGCGCTAGGCAGGAAATCATTGTAGCTGCGCTCGTAGGTGTTTTGCGAGTAATCGCCAAATGCCGTGGAGAGCGGGCCGCCGCTGGAGTTGACCGTCGACGATTGCTTGGTATGCACGGCACGTACGCCGAAGTTACCACTCCAGTTGTCGCCAGCGACATTGGCCATGCCGTACACGGCCTGGGTTTTCTCTTGCAGCTTGAACTCATCCCTCCAGTTCTGGCGTGCCGGGCGGTCCACGTTGCGGTTGCCTGGCACGGCACCCCAATTGGCCAGCGCCTGGCCATCGTACAGGAAGTAATTGTTTGGCACATTTCCACCCAGATTGTTACCATAATTGCCTGGGAACATGGTGCCATTCCAGACGGGACCTGGATTGATAAAACCTAACTTGCCAGGGCCGGCTTCATACGGGTGCTCGGCGCTACGTTTATGATCGGTGAAGCGTGCACCAAACTTGATGGAATCCCAGATGCCGCTCGACAGGCGCAATTCGCCATCGATCTGCGTGTAGAGTTCCTTGTCGACCGATTGCGATTCGCCGCCGCCGATCCAGCCGGTTCCCTGTGGCGAGGAAGTATTACCACCTGGATAGGAAACGGTCGCCGGGTTCATGCCGTTGAGTGCATACGCCATGCCGCCATTGACATTGTTTTGATAATAAACATCGTCGCGGTCGTAACCCACGCCGTGGGTCTTGCCCAGTTTCCCGGTAAAGGTCAGGTCCTTGCTCGCGCGGTACTTGAAATTGAAATCGAGATAGTACGTCTCGCCGCCGGCATCGGGACGGTAGGCATTGTCTACTTCGCCAGCATTGGAGGCGAACGTAGCGCCGACCAAGGTACCGTTCTTGACGGTGTAATTCGTCGGAACAAGGTTCGAACGATCCGCACGGACCGAATTGCCGGGCGCTGCCAGGAAATTGGTATTCTGGTTAGGCGCCTTCAACTGGGAGTAGAAGCCGTTAAAGTCCAGGGTCAAGTCTTTGTTGGGCTTGAATTCGACGTCAAACGCGCCGCCTTCACGCGTTTTCTTTTGGGTGAAATAGCTCGCGCCAATAAACGTAGGCACCCGCACGCCGGCCAAGGACGGATCGGCCTTGGCCGCCGCGCTATCCGCAGTGATGCTGGTGTAGCCCAGGATTTCCTGGCCATCGCGGCGTACCGACGTCTTTTGCGAGAATCCCTGCAGCATGACGCCCAGGGTATTGGTATCATTTTTCCAGTTCACCAGACCAGAAAATTGCGGTTCTGTTTTGCTGGACAGGTCGTTGTAGACAGCCTGAATCGAACCTTCGGCCGTGATCTGGTTCTTGAATTCCAACGGACGGCGCGTAATCACATCGATCGCACCGGACACGCCGCCTTCCACCAGATCAGCGGTGGCGCTCTTTTTCACCACTACCGAGCTCACCAGCTCGGACGGCAGCAAGGAGAAGCTGCTGCTGCGGCCCACGTTGCCGCCGAATTGATTCAAGACGAACCAGTCGCCCGTGCTGATGGCATGGCCGTTGAACAGGGTTTGCTGCAGGCTGGGGCTGGTGCCGCGCAGGCTGACGCGGTCGTTTTCGCCGAAGCCGCCTTCACCACCGGCCGACGATTGGGTATTCACACCTGGCAGGCGCTGGATCGCGTCAGCCACGTTACGGTCAGGCATCTTGCCGATATCTTCGGCCGTCACCACTTCCACCACGGAATCCGCATTGCGTTTTTGCTTCAGCGACTTTTCCAGCGAGGCACGCACGCCGGTCACGGTGACGGTCGTCACGTCGTCGGCGGGTGCTTCTTGCGCCTGCGCCGAAAAAGCCAGACCAGCGACCATCACGGCAACGGCCGCGGCGATCGGCGTACGGCTACGCGATCCGGATTTCACGACGGCAGCTGCAGGTGTCAAATTGCGTTTCATGTACTCCCCCTTGATTTAGGCTCCAGGATTGGAACCTTTTCATTTTTAACGTAGGTCTTCTTTCCAGCCCGCCCACTCACGCCGGCATGCTGCAGACCCTTCGGCACAACCACTTACAAAACCAATTCAACGCCAATATACTACTATCCAATACCAGAACACTACCAGTTGCAACTTTTTTTTTATAACGTTGTTTGAATCACACAGACCACTTTATCTAAATCAATCCGTAGCCCGTATGCGCGGCTTAAATACGGGGGAGGCCAGGCATAAATTGTTGGCCTGATAATTCAAATTGGTTTTATAACGGCCTTTTTTGGTATTATCCAGCGACACAAAACAGATACAGAGCGCGTCTGCAACGCGCCGTAACGGAGACCCTCAGCGTATGACAACCCTCGCTCACATCATGCAAGGCCTGGGGCAGACGAGTAGCCTGCCCCTGTACCAGCAACTGCAGCGCGCGCTGCGCGAAGCGATCGACAAGCGCATCCTCGGCCCCGAGGAAGCCTTGCCGGCCGAGCGCCAGCTGGCCAGCGACCTGTCCGTTTCGCGCATCACCGTGCGCAAGGCCATCGATGGCCTCGTCAACGAGGGCTTGCTGGTGCGGCGCCCCGGCTCGGGCAATTTCATCAATACGCGCATCGAGAAAAACTTCGCCAAACTGACCTCGTTTTCCGAGGACATGCGCGCGCGCGGACGCACGCCGCGCAGCGTGTGGCTCAAGCGCGCAGAAGGCACCGTCACGCCGGAAGAAGCCTTGCGCCTGCGGCTGTCGCCGGGCGCGCCCGTGTACCGCTTCCACCGCATCCGCTATGCGGACGAGGTGCCGATGTGCCTGGAGTACGCGACCATCGTCGCCAGCTGCCTGCCGAACCTCGACGCTGTCGATATCTCCATGTATGACGCGCTGGAACAGGCGGGCAACCGGCCCGTGCGCGCCTTGCAGCGCCTCAGCGCCTTGTTGTTGACGGGGGAGCAGGCCAGCCTGTTGCAGGCGGAGGAAGGCGACGCGGGCTTGTCGGTGGAAAGGCTGGGCTTTTTGCGCGATGGCCGCGCCGTGGAATTTTGCCGCTCCTACTTCCGCGGCGATATGTATGACTTCGTGGCTGAATTAAGTACCAATTAATACCGGATGCGCGAATTTCTCAATACCAAATAACACCACTTATTGCAGTGCAATATATATGCCGGCATCGTGCCTATAATATGCACGGTAATGGTGCAATTATCAACGGCGATTATGTGGCCGCCCGCGCAGAATATAAAAGAAGGCCGTGCAATACGGTTTTGCGCATTGCAACAAAACGTGGCGTTATGCGTCAGGCGGCGGGCGCGGCGCGGCGGCCCACGCCCAGCAGGATCACGCCCAGCGCCACGCACAGCCAGCCGAACAGCGGCCCCAGCCAACCGGCCCAGGTGGCCACGGGCCGCGCTGCCGGCAGCGGCGCCAGCAAGGTGCTGCCCGGCATGGCGCTGCTGGCCCGCTCCGCCAGCAACTTCCCATACGCATCGCTGACCGTCAGCACGCCCTCGCGCGCCGCGCGCAGCACCGCATAACCGTTTTCCACGCCGCGCACCGCGGTCATGCGCGCCCCCATCCAGGCATCGACCTGGAAATCCCAGGCCGGCACCAGCATCGTTTGCGCGCCGGCCACACCGTATGCCCGCCCCAGAGGCGCAAAATGCATGTCCTTGCAAATGGCCAGGCCCATGGCGAACCCCGCCACCGGCTGCACGGCATACGCGCTGCCAGCAAGAAACTCGCGCTCGGGCGGCGCCAGATGATGTTTTTGATAGCTGACAGGCGCGGCGCCATCGGGCGCGAACAGCCAGGCCAGGTTGCGCCGGCCGGCAGCGTCCTGCACGCCGATACCCAGGATAATCCACGCGCCCGTGCTGCGCGCCAGCGCCTGGAAACGCTGCCGCACGGCGTCCGCCTGCGCAGGGGCCAGCACGGCTATCTTTTCCGGCAACAGCACCAGCGTGGCGCCCTGCCCGGCCAGTTGCCCGACATGGCGCGCGTACTGGTCCCAGACGGCTTGCGCGCGCGCGGGCGGCGTGGCCGGGCCGATAAAGTCATCGATGGCCACCAGCCCCGCCAGCGGCCCGCCAGGCGCCGGCGCGCCAGACATTCCCTGCACGCGCCAGGCGCCGCCGGCGAACGCGGCCGCCAGCAGCAGCGCGGCCGCGCCCGCCGCTGGCGCATATGCGCGGCCGCCCGCCAGCAGCAAGGCCAGCGCGGATGGCGCCAGGCACAGCAAGAACAACAGGCCAGGCACGCCCGCCAGGGCCGCCACCTGCAGGATGGCAAGATTATCCGCCTGCGAATACGCGAGGCTGCCCCAGTTACCATCGGGCAGCAAGGCCGCCATCGCCGTATCGATGGCCACCCACAGCACGGGATAGGCCAGCACCGTCCAGCCGGAGCGGTAGCGCAGCACGAGACGCCGCGTGGCCAGCACCACCAGCAGCCACAGCAGTGCCTTGACGAACATCACGGCCAGCACGGCCGGCAAGGGCATGAGCAGGCGAAAATAGGCAACGTTCGATGACAGACCCAGCAAGGCGGCCAAAAACGTCATCCAGGCCGCATCGCGGCGCGACGAGCGCAGGGCCAGCCACAGCACGGGCAGCGGCGCGCACCAGGCCAGCCAGCCCAGCGGCTGCGGCCCCAGCACCCAGTACAGGGGCAGGCCCGCCGCCAGCGCGGCGACGGTTTGCAACAGGCGCTGGCGCAGCGCGGTGCCGCCGGCAGCCGGCGCAGACAAGGTCGGGAACATGG
Source organism: Janthinobacterium sp. SUN033 (assembly GCF_030397595.1). Classification (NCBI taxonomy): domain Bacteria; kingdom Pseudomonadati; phylum Pseudomonadota; class Betaproteobacteria; order Burkholderiales; family Oxalobacteraceae; genus Janthinobacterium; species Janthinobacterium sp. SUN033. The sequence continues at coordinate 329,913 of NZ_JAPQNV010000005.1, read as the reverse complement.
TCAAGCTTTCAAGGGAAGCCAGATTTCCACGCCGCCGCTGCCGCTGGCGGGATCGAAATGCTGGTCGTAGCGTTCAAAATCGGGCGCGTCGGCCACTTCCAGGCCGGACCGGGGCTGCCACTCGTTCCACACCGTGTGCCAGGTGGCGCGGATGGTGGAAATGTGACCGCGGTGATGAAACACGGCATAGCGCCGCGGGGCGATGCGCAGCCGCGTCCAGCCGTCGGGGGCCTGGGAAAAGTCGTTCACGGGCATGGCGCACAGGTAATCGAAATTGCCCGCATCGTCATTGTTGCAGCACACGCCATACACGAGCTGGCCGGGCGCCGCATGGGGCAGGAAACGCTGCCACAGGGCGGGGATGCCGGCAACCGTTTCTGCGCGATAACGTTCGACGAGGCCCGCCACCAGCAAGGCGGGGCCCTGCTCGAAACGGGGTGCTTCCAGCGCCACGCCAGGCGCCACATCCAGTTTGATGGCCTCCACCAGCGCGAGGTTGGCGACATGGCGCTGGGCCCGCACCATTTCCGGCGTGCGCTGGAACTGCTCGCGGAAGGCCCGCGTAAATGCCTCGTGGGAACTGTAGCCAGCCTGCAAGGCGACGGCGAGGATGTCTTGCGCGCCCTGCGCCAGCGCGCGCGCCGCCTCGCTGAGCCGGCGCGCCCGCACATAGCGCATCACGGAGTGGCCCGTGGCCAGGCCAAACGCGCGCGTCAGGTGACACGGCGAGGCGCCGCCCACGTGGGCGATGTCGCCGAGCGAGATATTCTCCGCATAATGCGATTCGATATACCAGAGTGCCTTGGCCAGATAGTGCATGGACGCTTCCCGTTGAACGAGCTGCGACTGTAGCATTTTCAGGTCACGAGGATTTGACTGAAATTGCGCAATGCGGGCTTATTTGCGCGTGAGCTTTTCGTAAACCAGCTGGCCGCTGCTGATGCGCGCCAGTTCGGCCATCTCCTGGGCCAGGAAGGCGAGCAGGTCGTCGATGCTGACGACGCCGGAAAGCGCGCCCAGGCTGTTGACCACAGGCAAGCGGCGGATGCCGTTGACGCGCATGCGTTCGATGATGTCGTAGACGTCTTCGTCTTCGCTGGCCGTGAGCAGTTGCGCGCTCATGATGTCGCCCACCAGCAGGCTGGCGGGGTCGAGGCCCAGGGCGATGACGGAAATGACGATGTCGCGGTCGGTGAGGATGCCGATGGGAACGCGCTCGCCGTTCGGCTGTTCGGCCACGATCAGGTCGCCCACGTGGTGCTGGCGCATCAGCAGCGCCGCATCTTGCACGCTGGTGTCACGCTGGCAATGGATGGTGTGCAGGGTACAGATGTCGCCGATGCGCATGTCGCCACTCCGTTTGAGGCAGAGTGTCCACGCTACGCCAGCCCACCGTGGCGGGCTTGAGGCAAATCAATGGAGCGGTACTTACTTTTCTTCGGGGGGCGGCAGGAAGCAGGCTTCGACGATTTGCAGGTCGTTATCCTTGGCAAATTCGCGCACGAAGTGAAACGCCATCGGCTCGATCTCGCGCAACTTCGTGTTGACGACCACCGACTTGACGCCGTTGACGACGGTCGGGCGCACGTAGGGCGAATACTGGAGGTGCGCATTGCGCCCGCCGCCTTCGGGATTGAAACAGGACATCACTCCGCAAAGGCGCTCGGCCCAATCGCTGGGTCGGAATTGCTTGCCATTGCTGGTGAGACCAAGGATGAAGAACTCGTCTGAGAGTTCCCCTGTTTTTTGAGATAACTCGGCCATGTGGCTTGTCGGGACTGGATTGCGTGAATGGCCCCGGCGGGTAAGCCGGGCTGGTAATTCAACTACGTTTGCTGCGGTAAGCCAGTATTATATCTTATAGAAGACTTGGGTTCTACCTCGATCTGCCCTGACGATGCAAACAGGGGCCGGCACGCGTAACGCGCCAGCCCCTATTTTAACCTTGTTCCACGCGCAAGGCGCATGGATGGCGCGTGTGCGCCCGCGTCAGCCGAGGAAAACGGCGCCCGACATCAACAGCAGCAACAGCATCCACAGCAGCAAGGCGCGCCAGACCAGGCCCACAGTGCTCTGCAAGGCGCGTGCGCCCGGCTCTTCGCCCGGCAGGATATCGCTTTCGCTGTCGCTGTCGTCGACGGCCATGTCCGGCGTGACGACCACGCGGGCCGCCGTTTCCGCCGGCGTGCCCAGGCGCACGCCCATGGCGCCGCCGCCGGCCGTCAGGATGATGCCGATGGCCTCGTCCTGCCAGCGCTGGGCGAAATTGCGCCAGGCGTAGATGGCATCCTCGAAATTGCCGACCACGGCAAACGCCACGGCCGTCAGGCGCACGGGAATCCAGTCGATCAGGTAAAAGGCGCGCGCGGCGAACTGGCCGAACGCTTCATTGCGCATGTGCTCGGGCTCGTTCCAGGCGCGCGCCAGGTATTCGGCCACGCGGTACATCACGGCGCAGGCAGGGCCCAGCGGCATGAGGAACCAGAAGAACACGCCAAACACATTGCGATGCGTGGTGATCAGGGCTTTTTCCACGGCGATGCGGGCGATTTCGCTCGCTTCCATGCCTACCGTGTCGAGCTTGGTCCACTCGGCCAGCAAGGTCCGCGCGGACGCCTCGTCGCCGGCGCTCAGGGCCAGCTGGATCGACGTGAAGTAATGGCTGTAATGGCGAAAACCCAGGGTCAGGTAGACGATGAGGACATTCCAGACGAAGGCCAGGGGGGTCAGCTGGTAATGCCGCAAGAGCCAGTACACGCCGGCCGTCGGCACCATCAGCACGCCGATCATGAGGAACCAGCCCATGCGGCCGTGGTTGGCGTGGCCGGCATTGAACCAGGTCTCCATGCGCATTGCCAGGCTCTTGATTTCGGCGTAGATCGGATTGTCCGCGCGCAAAGGTTTGAGCTGCTCGATCAGCAATGCGCAAAGTATGGAGAGAAATGTCATCAATGGTCCTTTTTGTCTTTTTCAGCAATACCGCAATGCCCGCTACGATAGCGCAGTGCAGTGCTGGAATCAAACTTATTACGTGCGGGGTGCCATTTTACGCGCGCAAGAGGTGAAACAGATTGCGCAGCATGCCGGCGGTGGCGCCCCAAATGTAGAAGCGCTCGTAGGGCATGGCGTAGAACGAGCGCCGTCCGCCGGGCAATTCCACGGACAGACGCTGGTGGTTGAGGCCATCCATGAGGAAGGCCAGCGGCACTTCAAAGATTTCCGCCACTTCCGACGGGTCGGCGCGCAGCTCGAACGGCGGCGTCACCAGGCCCACCACGGGCGTGACCTGGTAGCCGGTGCCCGTCAGGTAGTCGGGCAGGCAGCCCAGCACTTCAATGTGTTCGCGCGCCAGGCCCACTTCTTCTTCCGTTTCGCGCAGGGCCGTGGCCACGGGCGAACCGTCGAACGGTTCGCTGCGCCCGCCAGGAAAGCTGACCTGGCCCGCATGGCTGCTCAGGTGGTCCGTGCGCATGGTCAGCAAGATGGTCAAGCCCTGTGGCCGTTGCACCAGCGGAATGAGCACGGCGGCGCGCACGGGCACGGCGCGGACGGACAGGAAATCCTGGGTAATCTCGGGTTGCCAGTCGGGCTGTTCGGCCAGGCGCCGGCGCAGCCAGTCCGGCGTCAGGCGTTCGGCGTCCAGCGCCGCCTCGCCGGCGATCGAATCGATGGCGAGTTGTTTGGGATCAAATGCGACGGTGGCCATGGCAGCTTGCCTCAATAGCAATTCAGAATAAAAAAGGGGCGCCGAGAGGCACCCCTTTTCCCAACGCAGACGCTGATATTACGCGCTTGCTTTCGCCACAACGCGGCGATTTGGCAATTTTTCTTTGATACGCGCCGATTTACCCGAACGCTCACGCAGATAGTACAGCTTGGCGCGGCGAACATCACCACGGCGTTTCACTTCGATCGAAGCGATCAGCGGCGAGTACAGTTGGAACGTACGCTCAACGCCTTCGCCGGACGAGATCTTGCGAACGATGAAGTTCGAGTTCAGGCCACGGTTACGACGGGAGATAACGACGCCTTCGTAAGCCTGGGCGCGCTTGCGCGTGCCTTCGACTACGTTGACGCTGACGATAACGGTATCGCCTGGTGCGAAGTCAGGAATCGATTTACCCAGACGGGCGATCTCTTCTTGCTCTAATTGTTGAATCAAGTCCATTTTTATAACTCCGAAAACCATCATGCCGGCGCACTGTGGATAGCGTGCTATCCGCCCGGTAGAGGATGGGTATTACCAATTTGGGCAACATGCCCGGCACTGCAAAGCCACCCTGCTGGCCGTCCGAGAACGGTTTACAGGCTGGCCAGGAATTTTTCGTCGGTCTTGCTGAGCAAGCCGGCGGCGCGCGCACTGACCAGCAGGTCAGGCCGCTTTGTCGCGGTCGCTTCCAGCATGCGCTGGCGGCGCCACTTGACGATCTCGGCATGATTGCCACCCATCAAGACGGGCGGCACGGCCATGCCTTCATAGCTTTCCGGCCGCGTGTAGTGCGGCGAATCGAGCAAGCCATTGACGAAGCTGTCCTCGATGGCCGATGCCTCGGTGTTCAAGACACCCGGCAACAGGCGGATCACCGCATCCATCAGCGCCATGGCGGGCAGCTCGCCGCCCGACAGGACGAAGTCGCCGACGCTGATTTCTTCGTCGACGCAACGGTCCAGCAAACGCTGGTCCACGGCTTCATAGCGGCCGCACAGGATCACCAAACCAGGTTCGGCTTTCAACTGCGTGACGCGCTCGTGCGTCAGCGGACGGCCTTGCGGCGACATGAACACCACGCGGGGCGCCGCCAGGCCGAGATCGGTCTGACGTTGCTTCGCGGCATTAATTGTCGCTTCGAGGGGGCGGGCCATCATGACCATGCCGGGGCCGCCGCCATACGGGCGGTCATCCACGGTACGGTGATTGTCGGTGGTGAAATCGCGGGGATTCCACAGCGACAAGCCACACTTCCCCTGCTCGAAGGCGCGCCGGGTCACACCCGACTGCGTCAGCGCGGCAAACATTTCCGGGAACAGGGTCACGACATCAAATTGCATCGTTCACCATCCTGCAAAGTTTGCCCGGCGCAAAGTTAAGCGCAGGCGGTTTAATAATCGAGGCCCCAGTCGACCGTGATCTTGCTGGCAGCCTTGTCAACGCTAATGACAAACTGGCCAACAAACGGGATCAGGCGCTCAGGCGCCTTTTCAACGGTCTCATCGGCAGTGGCGACGGGCGTAACGCGCAAGATCGACTGCGGACCATTGCTCATCATGTCGTGCACTGTGCCGAGGCACTCGCCTTGCAAATTCTCGACTGTCAGTCCGATCAGATCGGACCAATAAAATTCATCGGCCGACAGCGTCGGGAAATGGCTACGCGGAATTTGCACAGAGACGCCTTTCAGCGCTTCTGCGGCATCCCGCCCGACCACACCCACCAGCTGGGCCACGACGTCGCCGCCGTGTAACTTCGCTTGCCTGACTTGAACATCATGCAAGGTCGGTTTATCAAACCACCAGGTTTTGACGCTTAATAATGCATCCGCGTCGTCGGAGAAAGGAGTGATCCTGACCCCGCCAGCAATGCCATAAGCACCGGAGACATAGCCTACCTGTACCAGGTCATCGGGGACTTTCACCCCGGATGCAGTCTTGACCGTCAAACCAGTGATCTAATTAAGCTGCTGCTTTGTTGTTGCTAGCTACCAGGCGAGCAACGGTTGGCGACAATTGTGCGCCAACGCCTTGCCAGTAGGCCAGACGGTCTGCGGTGATACGCAGTGGAACTTCGCCACCTTGCGCCATCGGGTTGTAAAAACCGATACGCTCAATGAAGCGACCATCGCGGCGATTGCGCGAGTCAGTAGCGACGATGTTGAAGAACGGGCGCTTCTTGGCGCCTCCACGAGCTAAACGAATAACGACCATAATATTTCCAAAAAGTGTGCTGAGGCGGAAAAAGCCGCAAATTATAGCGCGCTTTACCGCCAGGCAGCAAGCGTTATGATGACGGGCGTGTAATTTGGGCTAATCAAACATTATGACCAGTCATGGCCGAAGACGCAATAGGCGCGTGCGTCTATCGTGCCTGCCATGCCACGTCCAGGCGTTGATATTGCACGACAGCATCGCCTGAACGCTGCCTGAAAGTGCTATCGTTGCAGCAAGCAATGACCGATACTGGCAATCTTTACCGATGAGCAACTCTGGAGTCCCATGACCACCGCTACCATTTTGCAACAGTCGCACAAGAACAAGGCCTTCACGACACTGCTGGCCTTCCTGCTGGGCATGCTGGGCGCCCACCGCTTCTACCTGCACGGCGCCAAGGACCGCTGGGGCTGGCTGCACCTGGCCGCCCTGCCCGCCTCGCTGCTGCTGCGCCAACTGTTTCCCGAAGCGGACTGGTTTTACCAGATATTGCCGCTGACCCTGTCCGCCCTGGGCGGCTTCCTGGAAGCGCTGGTTCTGGGTCTGATGCCGGACGACAAGTGGGACGCGCGCTACAACGCCACCTCCAGCCGCCAGTCGGACACGGGCTGGCCCCTGGCCGTGGTACTGGTCGCTACCTTGATGCTAGGCGCAGGCGTGCTGATCGCCACCATGGCGCGCCTGTTCGACTTGCTGTATACAGGCGGCGCCTACGGTTAATTTCCACCCGGAAATAGCATCGGATCGCACCTGCCGCACGCACATGTAAGTGTTGGTAAGCAATCATGATTTTCCTCTATACTGCATTCACAATGCCGACATTACTGGCACATTCAACACCCCTAGGAGAAGATCATGATTCGTCGCCCACTCATCCTCGCAGTCGCCGTCACGGCCCTGTTCAGCACCTCCGCCTTCGCGCAAAACCTGTCGCCGAAAGCGCAATACGCGTACGACACCAAGCAAGCCAACACGCGCTATGCGGACGACAAGAAACTGTGCGCAGAAGAAACCAGCTCGAAAGCCCGCATGCAATGCCTGCGCGACGCCAAGGGCGAATACGACCAGGCCATCATCAACGCCAAGGCCGCGCAAAAGGCGGGCAATTCGTATGCGGGCCAGAACAGCAAACCAGCCCAGCAACAGATCTGCGCCGAGTGCGGCAAGGTGCTGGCAGTCAACGTCGCTGAAAAAGCGGGCGAAGGCGGCGCGCTGGGCATGATCGGCGGCGGCGTGGCCGGCGCCCTGCTGGGCCGCCAGGTCGGTGGCGGACGCGGCAAGGACCTGGCCACCCTGGCCGGCGCCGCCGGCGGCGCTTTCGCGGGCAAGCAAGTCGAAGGCCACATGAAAAACAGCAAGGTGTGGACCGTTACCGTGCAGTACGAAACGGGCGCCAAGGCCGATTTCGCGTTTGACCAGGACCCTGGCCTGGCCGCTGGCGACCTGGTGCGCAATTCCGGCAACGGCATTGCCCGACGTTAAGAACGCAGAGAAAGCGCCCATGGCGGCGTTGCCTTGTCTTGCCGCACTAGCGTGCTGTCTGCGACAAGGCGCCTTGCCCTGAGCGCTTTCTCAGGCGTTCTTAATATAGAAAAAGCGCTGGAGAGTGATCTCCAGCGCTTTTTTGCATTCAGCCAGCTTGCGCCGGCCAAGTTTCAACTTAAAACTGCTCTTCCGACAAGGCCATCACGCCGGCGCTGCCGTCGATGATGGTGGCGCGCAAGCCTGGCGCTTGCGACAGGATGTGGTCGGCAAAGAAGCGCGCCGTGGCGATTTTTGCCTTGTAGAACGAAGCGTCACCGCTGCCTTCACCCAACTTTTGCTGCGCCACCACGGCCGCACGGGCCATTTGCCAGCCGCCCAGCACGATGCCGGCCAGTTTCAAATAGGGCACGCTGCCCGCGAACACGGCCTTGATATCCGTCTTCATGTTCGCCACCACATACTCGACTACCGCTTCGAGGGCCGCGCTGCCTTCGGCCAGGTGGCGCTGCATGGCCTGGAAGTCGGCGCCGGACAGTTCGCCCAGTTGGGCTTCCGTGGCGCGCACCTGGGCGATGATGGCTTTCGCCACGGCGCCGCCGTCGCGCACCGTCTTGCGGCCCACGAGGTCGTTCGCCTGGATGGCCGTCGTGCCTTCGTAGATGGTGAGAATCTTGGCGTCGCGGTAATGCTGGGCGGCGCCTGTTTCTTCGATGAAACCCATGCCGCCATGCACTTGCACGCCGTCGCGCGTGACGTCCTGCGACATTTCCGTGGCCCAACCCTTGATGACGGGCACCAGGTATTCATACGTCGCCAGGCTTTCCGCGCGCACTTCCGCGTCCGGATGGTGGTGCGCCACGTCGCTGATGGCCGCGCCCACGTAGGCCAGCGCGCGCGCCGCCTCCGTTTGCGAGCGCATCGACATCAGCATGCGGCGCACGTCCGGGTGGTGGATGATGGAGACGGGGCCAGGCGAACCGGCCAGGTCGCGCGACTGCACGCGGTCCTTGGCGAACGCCACGGCTTGCTGGTAGGCGCGCTCGGCCAGGCCGATGCCTTGCAAGCCCACGCCGAAGCGGGCCGCGTTCATCATGATGAACATGTATTCGAGGCCGCGGTTTTCCTCGCCCACCAGGGTGCCGATGGCGCCGCCGTGGTCGCCGAACTGCAATACCGCCGTCGGGCTGGCCTTGATGCCCAGCTTGTGTTCGATCGACACGCAATGGGCGTCGTTGCGCGCGCCCAGGCTGCCATCGGCGTTGACGAGGAATTTCGGCACGATGAACAGCGAAATGCCTTTCACGCCGGCGGGCGCGTCCGGCGTGCGGGCCAGCACCAGGTGGACGATGTTTTCCGCCATGTCGTGTTCGCCGTACGTGATGAAAATCTTCGTGCCGAAGACTTTATACGTGCCATCGTCCTGCGGCACGGCGCGCGTGCGCACGGCGGCCAGGTCGGACCCCGCTTGCGGCTCCGTCAGGTTCATCGTGCCCGTCCACTTGCCCGACACCAAGTTTTCCAGATACACCGCCTTTTGCTCGTCGCTGCCGGCCGTCAGCAGCGCTTCGATGGCGCCGTCCGACAGCAGGGCCACCAGGGCGAACGAGATGCTGGCCGAGTTGAGCATTTCGATGCACGGCGTGGCCAGCAGCTTGGGCAAGCCCTGGCCGCCGAATTCCGTCGGATGCTGCACGCCCTGCCAGCCCGCTTCGCCATACGCCTTGAACGCTTCCTTGAAGCCTTTCGACGTCGTGACTTGCCCGTCGTGCCAGAAACTCGGTTCCTTGTCGCTGGGGCCGTTCAAGGGGGCCACCACGCCGCCGCAGAACTTGGCGTTCTCTTCCAGCACGGCTTCGGCCGTGTCGGGCGTGGCGTCTTCGCAGCCGGGCAAGGTGTGGATTTCGGCCAGGCCGGCCAGTTCGTTCATCACGAACAACATGTCTTTCAGCGGGGCTTGATAGCTCATCTTCTTTTCTCCAAGAAAAAAGCCACGCGCGGCTCGCCGTGTGGGGCGGGCCGGCGTGGCTTTGTCAGTAACAAAACCGGAAGGGGTGTGACTTAACCCAGTTCTTTGACCAGTTGCGGCACGATCTCGAACAGATCGCCCACGATGCCGTAGTCGGCCACGGCAAAGATCGGCGCTTCCGGATCCTTGTTGATGGCGACGATGGTCTTCGAATCTTTCATGCCGGCCAGATGCTGGATCGCGCCCGAGATACCGACGGCGATGTACAGCGATGGCGCGACGATCTTGCCCGTCTGGCCCACTTGCCAGTCGTTCGGCACGAAGCCGGCGTCGACGGCGGCGCGCGAAGCACCCATGGCGGCGCCCAGCTTGTCGGCCAGCGGTTCCAGGATGTGGAAGTTTTCCGCCGAACCCATGCCACGGCCGCCCGACACGATGATTTTCGCGGCGGTCAGTTCAGGACGGTCGGACTTGGCCAGTTCGCGGCCCACGAAAGCGGACTTGCCCGCGTCGGCGACGGCGGCAACGGTTTCCGTGGCAGCCGAACCGCCGGTGGCGGCAGCGGCGTCGAAACCGGTGGTGCGCACGGTGATGACCTTGACCTTGTCGCCAGACTGCACGGTGGCAATGGCGTTACCGGCGTAGATCGGGCGCTCGAAGGTGTCCGGGGAATCGACCTTGGTGATTTCCGAGATTTGCGCGACGTCCAGCTTGGCGGCCACGCGCGGCAGGATGTTCTTGCCGTAGGCGGTGGCTGGCGCCAGGATGTGGCTGTAGTTGCCGGCGATGGCCAGCACTTGCTCGGCCACGTTTTCGGCCAGGCCGTCGGCGAAGTATGGCGCGTCGGCGACGATGACTTTCGTCACGCCGGCGATTTGCGCGGCGGCAGCGGCGGCGGCCGATGCGTTCGAGCCTGCGACGAGCACGTGCACGTCGCCGCCGCATTGGGCAGCCGCGGTCACGGTGTGGTGGGTGCTGCCCTTTAAGGTAGCGTTGTCGTGTTCAGCAATAACTAATGCGACCATGATATGTCCTGTAATTGTTCTGGGTAGACGGCAAAGCCGCTTAGATGACTTTGGCTTCGGTACGCAGCTTGGCGACCAGGGTAGCGACGTCCGGGACCTTGATGCCGGCCGAGCGCTTGGCTGGCTCGACGACTTTCAGGGTCTTCAGGCGTGGCGCAACATCGACGCCCAGGTCTTCCGGCTTGACGGTCTCGAGCGGCTTTTTCTTGGCCTTCATGATGTTCGGCAAGGTCACATAGCGTGGCTCGTTCAGGCGCAGGTCGGTGGTGATGATCGCTGGCAAGGTCAATGCCAGGGTTTCCAGGCCGCCATCGACTTCGCGGGTGACGGTGACTTTACCGTCTTCCAGCACGACTTTCGAGGCGAACGTGGCTTGCGGCCAACCCAGCAGGGCTGCCAGCATCTGGCCGGTCTGGTTGCTGTCATCATCGATGGCTTGCTTGCCCAGGATGATCAGTTGCGGCTGTTCTTTCTCGGCCAGGGACTTGACCAGCTTGGCCACGGCCAGCGGTTCCAGTTCAGTCGTCGTTTCCACCAGGATGCCGCGGTCGGCGCCGATGGCCATGGCCGTGCGCAGGGTTTCCTGGCACTGCGTCACGCCGCAGGAGATGGCGACCACTTCAGTGACCTTGCCGGCTTCTTTCAGGCGCATCGCTTCTTCCAGCGCGATCTCATCGAAAGGGTTCATCGACATTTTGACGTTGGCGGTATCGACGCCAGTGCCGTCACTCTTGACGCGGACTTTGACGTTATAGTCGACCACGCGTTTGACGGGTACCAAGACTTTCATAGCTATGCCTTTGGGAAATTATAAAAATGACGGATCAAGTGCTGATTGTGCGTTCGATTATAAGAGAAATTTGAATCTTGAACCGAATTTAAGCACGATCGTGCGATTTTTTGTTAGAGCAATCCATCTAAACTGTCCAGCTTTGAGGATTTCAGGGGAGTCCGCCGCTACGCTGCAAGGCAGCAAAAGGGCATGAAAGTGACGCACACGGCAGGGTATTCACCAGGCCGCGCCACGGCGGCCCCGGCTGGCAGAATTATTTGCGTTGCATCAGGAAGACGAATTCGGTACCCGTCTGCACATGCGACAGCAGGGCATTGCCCGTTTGCTTGGCAAAAGCCTGGAAGTCGCGCACGGAACCGGGATCGGTTGCCATGATGCGCAGCACTTCCCCGCTCTGCAGCTCTGACAAAGCCTTTTTCGCCTTCAGAATCGGCAAGGGGCAGTTCAAACCCCGCGCGTCGAGTTCTTTATGAAATTCCATAATCTCGGTATCAAGTAGTGTGTCGCTCATCATCAATATCCCGCCATTTTTGTTGTACTGATTTTCGACATACTACTCTAAATCAGGGGCATTGACGCGCTGCACCAAAATAGTTCATCGGCTGTTGTGGTGTCACAACGAGATTCCACACGGCAAAACGGCCCGCAAACACCGTCTGCGGGCCGTTTTCAAGGGGCTGTGGGGCGAAAACCCCGCATGGGGCCTAGCTTACGCCTTATTTCGCGCGTTCGCCGACCCAAGCCGGCACGCCGGCCAGGGCGTTCGCCAGGCCGCTCGGATCGGTGCCGCCCGCTTGCGCCATATCGGGGCGTCCGCCGCCTTTTCCGCCCACTTGCTGTGCAACGAAGTTCACCAGCTCGCCCGCTTTGACCTTGCCAGTCGCGTCGGCCGTGACGCCGGCGATCAGGCTGACCTTGCCGTCAGCCACGCTGGCCAGCACGATGGCGGCCGTTTTCAGCTTGTCCTTCAGCTTGTCCATGGTTTCGCGCAGACGGGCCACGTCGGCGCCGTCCAGCACGGCTGCGAGCACCTTGATGCCGTGGACATCGACGGCTTGCGTGACCAGTTCATCGCCCTGGCCCGACGCCAGTTTCGATTTCAGCGCGGCCAGTTCCTTCTCCAGCGCCTTCACGTGGTCCTGCACCTGGCCGATGCGGGCAGTGAGCTCTTCCGGCTGCGCCTTCAGGGCATTGGCTGCCTCGACCAGGCGGCGGTTGATGGTTTGCACCAGCGCCAGCGCGCCTTCGCCCGTCACGGCTTCCACGCGGCGGATGCCGGCGGCCACGCCGCTTTCGCCGATGATCTTGAACAGGCCGATGTCGCCCGTGCGCTGCACGTGGACGCCGCCGCACAGCTCTTTCGAGCTGCCGATGTCGAGCACGCGCACTTCGTCGCCGTATTTCTCGCCGAACAGGGCCATCGCGCCATGCTTGACGGCATCGTCAAACGACATCAGGTGCGCTTGCGTGGCACGGTTTTCCAGGATCTCTTTATTGACAATGGTTTCCACGGCGGCGATTTGCTCTGCCGTCATCGGTGCATTGTGGCTGAAGTCGAAACGGGTTTTATCGGGGTCGACCAGCGAACCCTTTTGCGCCACGTGGCTGCCCAGCACTTCGCGCAAGGCCTTGTGCATCAAGTGCGTGGCCGAGTGGTTGCGGATGGTGCGCGCGCGCTTGGCCGTGTCGACTTGTGCCGAGACGGCGTCGCCCACCTTCAGCACGCCCGATTCCAGCACGCCGTGGTGGCCAAACACGTCGGCCTGGATTTTCAGGGTATCGCTGACGGCAAAGCTGCCGGCGCCCGAGGAAATCACGCCCTGGTCGCCCACCTGGCCACCCGATTCCGCGTAGAACGGCGTCGTGTCGAGCACGACGATGCCCGCTTCACCGGCTTTCAGTTCAGCTACCTGCGTGCCGGCCGCGTACAGCGCGACGACCTTGCTGCTGAACGTCAATTGATCGTAGCCGACGAAGGTGTTTTTCTCGCCCGTGTACTCGACCTTGCTGTCCTTGTGCGTCTTGCCGCCCTTGCGCGACAGTTCCTGGCTTTCCTTCAGGGCCGCGTCGTAGCCGGCCTGGTCGAACGTGATGTCGCGTTCGCGGCAGATGTCCGCCGTCAAGTCCGGCGGGAAGCCGTAGGTTTCGTACAGGGTGAAGGCGGTGGCGCCGTCGATGCCCGTGGCATCCTTGGCCAGCTGCGCTTCCAGCACTTTCATGCCCGTTTCCAGGGTTTCGCCGAAACGCTCTTCCTCGGCCTTCAGCATGTTGGCGACGTTGTCCTTCGCTTCTTCCAGCTCGGGATAGGCGCCGCCCATCTCGATGGCGAGGTCAGCCACCAGCTTGTAGAAGAACGGTTTCGTCTGGCCCAGCTTGTGGCCATGGCGCAAGGCGCGGCGGATGATGCGGCGCAATACATACGCGCGGCCTTCGCTGCCCGGGATGATGCCGTCGACGATCATGAAGGCGGCGGCGCGGATGTGGTCGGCGATCACGCGCAGCGACTTGTTTTCCAGGTCCGTGGCGCCCGTTTCGCGCGCGGCGGCCTTGATCAGGTGCTGGAACAGGTCGATTTCATAGTTCGAATGCACGTGCTGCAACACGGCGGCCAGGCGCTCCATGCCCATGCCCGTGTCCACGCATGGCTTCGGCAACTTGTGCATGACGCCCGCTTCATCGCGGTTGAACTGCATGAACACCAGGTTCCAGATTTCAATGAAGCGGTCGCCGTCTTCGTCAGGCGAGCCCGGCGGGCCGCCAGGAATGTCGGCGCCGTGGTCGTAGAAGATTTCCGTGCATGGACCGCATGGGCCCGTGTCTGCCATCTGCCAGAAATTGTCCGACGCGTAGCGCGCACCCTTGTTGTCGCCGATGCGGATGATGCGCTCGGTTGGCACGCCAATTTCTTTCGCCCAGATATCGTACGCTTCGTCATCTTCGATGTAGACGGTGACGGTCAGCTTATCGGCCGGCAAGCCATATACCTTGGTCAGCAGTTCCCACGCGTATTGAATCGCGTCGCGCTTGAAATAGTCGCCGAAGCTGAAGTTGCCCAGCATTTCAAAGAAAGTGTGGTGACGCGCCGTGTAGCCGACGTTTTCCAGGTCGTTGTGCTTGCCGCCGGCGCGCACGCAGCGCTGCACGGAAGTGGCACGCGTGTACGGACGGCTGTCCGTGCCCGTAAACACGTCCTTGAATTGCACCATGCCGCTGTTCGTCAACAGCAAGGTCGGATCGTTGCCTGGCACCAAGGAGCTGGAACGGACGATGGAATGGCCCTTGGACTCGAAAAATTTGAGGAACTTGTCGCGGATTTCAGTTGATTTCATGTTTTTTTGGCAAAGAGTGGCGGCAGCTTTAAAGGGAAGATTATACGTGATATGGGGTGCGGCAATGACGGCGGGCCAGGGCATTGTTGCGCCCGTGCCAACATCGACAACCTGCCCGCTCAGGCCGGGTCGTGGTGGCTGGCGCAGGCGTGCACAGTGGTGGCAACTACGGCGCTCCCCGCTGTGGCCGTGGCGCCGGCGGCCGCATTGCAGTCGGCGCAGCGGCCGTACAGGGTCAGTTCGTGGCGCTCGACGACAAAGCCTTGCGGCGCCATGCGCTTCAAGTCGCCCGGGCAATCATGCACGTCGAACACGCGCTGGCACGTGGTGCACTGGAAATGGTGGTGGTGGTGATTGGCGGCCGTGTTCGACTCATAGCGCGGGTTTTCACCCGGCAAGGTCACCACGTGTACCTTTTCTTCCAGCACCAGCGATTTCAAGTTGCGGTAAACGGTGGCGATGCCCAGCTGCGTCACCTGCAAGCTGGCCTGTTCGAGGATTTCCTGCGCCGACAAGGGGCGCTGGGCCGACTCGATGGCGGCTTGAATAGCGGTTTTTTGACGTGTTGTGCGTTCCATAGCCGACAGAATACACCATCCGCCTGACTCCCCTGCCCGGAAAAACTGTCACACAGTAATGATAATGGGTTATCATTATCATCTTCTGGCAGCCACCCCATCCGGCAATGGCCTGCCCCGACCCGTCAAACCGATCGCCGATAAAGGAATTCTTGCCCATGTCCGTCCGTCCTCACCAACCCACTCCCCTCGCGCTGGCCATCATGCTGGCCTTTGCCGCCCCTGCCAGCGCCATGGCGCAACAGGCGACAACCTTGCCCGCCGTGACCGTCTCGGCCAGTGCTCTGGCCCTGGGCAGCGACGACATGAGCACGCCCGTCACCGTGCTCGAAGGCGAGGAACTGGTGCGCGCCCGCGAAGCGACCCTGGGCGAAACCCTGGCCGGCCAGCCGGGCATCACGTCCAGCCATTTCGGCGCCGGCGCCAGTCGTCCCATCATCCGCGGCATGGATGGCCCGCGCGTGAAAGTGCTGTCCGATGGCGCGGAAGTGCAGGACGCGTCGACCATCAGCCCCGATCATGCCGTCGCGGCCGAACCGATGCTGTCGGAACAGATCGAAGTCTTGCGCGGCCCGTCCGCGCTGGCCTACGGCGGCGGCGCCGTCGGCGGCGTGGTCAATGTGATCGACAAGAAAATCCCCACGCGCGTGCCGGTGAAAGGTTTTGAAGGCAGCGCGGAAGTGCGCGCCAACTCGGCCGCGCGCGAAAAGGCGGGTGCCTTTGAAGTCACTGGCGGCTCCGGCAACATCGCCTTCCACGCGGAAGGCGTCAAGCGCGACGCGAAGGAATACAAGGTCGGCAGCGGCTGGGAAGGCGGCTCGAAAGTGGCCGGCAGCTACAACAAGACGGACACGGGCAGCGTGGGCGTGTCGTGGGTGGGACAGCGCGGCTTCCTGGGCCTGGCCTTCACGAGCCAGCATGCGGAATACGGCTTGCCTGGCCACAATCACGAATTCGAAAGCTGCCACCCGCACGGCACGCATCTGCACTGCGGTGGCCACGAAGGCCACGACCATGGCGATGAAGAAGAGCACGACCATGACCACGGCAGCGTGCCGTACGTGAAACTGAAAAGCGAGCGCTGGGACGTGCGCGGCGAATTGCGCGACCCCGTGCCCGGCTTCGCCAAGCTGCGCCTGCGTGCTTCGTTTACCGATTACAAGCACGATGAAATCGAAGGCACGGAAATCGCCACCACCTTCAAGAACAAGGGCCACGATGCACGCCTGGAAATGGAACACCATCCCGTCTTCGGCTGGCGCGGCGTGGTCGGCCTGCAAACGTCGAAGCGCGATTTCTCCGCCCTGGGCGAAGAAGCGTACGTGGCGCCGACGGTAACGAAGAAGCACGCGGCCTTCCTGGTCGAGGAATACAAGCTCGACCAATGGCGCTTCGAAGCGGGCTTGCGCCACGAATGGCAAGACATCACGGTCGACAGCACCACCCTGCAAGACCGCAGCGCCAAGGGCACCTCGATCTCCCTGGGCGCCGTGTGGAAATTCGCGCCGCAATATTCGCTCGGTTCGACCATTTCCCGCACGCACCGTTTGCCCAGCGCCGAGGAACTGTATGCGCACGGCGTGCACATGGCCACGGCCACGTATGAGCTGGGCAATCAAAACCTGGGCAAGGAAACGTCGAACAATATCGACTTGACCTTGCGCAAATATGCGGGCGCCACGACCTTCTCGGCCAGCGCCTACCGCAACAAGGTGGATAATTACATCTTCGGCTCCACCCTGGACAACCACGAAGGCTTCCAGCTGATCCAGTACGCCCAGCGCGACGCCACGTTTACTGGCGTGGAAGGCCAGATCCGCCAGCAATTGAACCCCATGTTCGGCGCCAGCGTGTTCGGCGACTACGTGCGGGCCAAGCTGGCCGACGGCGGAGGCAACTTGCCGCGCATCCCGGCCCAGCGCGTCGGCGTGAAGGTCGACGCCAACTGGCAGGCATGGAGCGGCGTGGCCGAGTTCTACCGCGTGGGCAAGCAGGATAAAGTGGCAGCGTTCGAAACGGCCACGCCGGGCTACAACATGCTGAACCTGTCCGCCAACTACGACACGCGCATCGGCACGACGCCAGCCCAGTTCTACATCAAGGCGAACAACCTGACGAATGAACTGGCGTACAGCCACACCTCGTTCATCAAGAATGCGGCGCCGTTGACGGGGCGCAACTTGACGGTCGGCATGCGTATCACCTTTTAATGTTTGACTAGACGGCAACTGCTGGGGTCAGCCCCGTCCGGGGGAATTTTTTCCAATGGGGAAAATTCCACTCCCGAAGGGACTGACCCCGGATTTCCGCTGAGTATGCATCGCATTATTCCGTCGCTCCGATCAGATCGATCCTGTCCGTACAAAACCCGTCCACACCCCAGGCCAGCAGCTCGCAGGCCCGTTCCGGGGTGTTGACGGTGTAGCAAAACAATCCCAATCCCTCTTCCTTGACTTCCAGCGCCTGCGCGCGCGTCAGCTGCTGGTGGTCGCAATGCAGCGCCACCACGCCCAGTTCGCGGGCCGTCCGCGCCCAGCCATCCGGTATCTGTTCGACCAGCCAGCCGCGCGCCAGTTCCGGGGCCGCCTGGCGCGCCGCGTCCAGCGCCGCAATGCTGAACGACGACAGCAGCGGCAATAATTCACCTGCAGCGATTTCCTGCGCAAAATGATCGCGCGTGGCCAGCGCCACGGTCTTGCCCGTGGGTACGTCGAAGCCGGGCGCCGGCTTGATTTCGATATTCATCCAGATGCGCTGCGCCTTGCAATAGTTCACGACGGCATCGAAGGTGGGCACGCCTTCGCCCGCGAAAGCGGGGCCGAACCAGGCGCCCGCCTCCATCGCGCCCAGCTGCGCGGCCGTGTAATCGTTGATATGCCCGCGACCGGCCACGGTACGGCCCAGTTCGAGGTCGTGCACGACGACGGGCACGCCGTCGGACGCCAGCATGACGTCGAATTCCACGGCGCGGTAGCCGTAAGCCAGGCAGCAGCGCAGGGCGGCCAGGGTGTTTTCAGGCGCCAGGGTGCCGCCGCCGCGGTGCGCCAGGGTGCGTGGATAAGGCCACATGATGCTTCCTTTATAGCAATTCCATGGATACAGACTGTCTTGCCATACTATTGCGTGCCTGCCCTGAAAAGTAAAGCGGCCCCGTTTGGCGATCCTCCGCGGCGAATGGCGGCGCGCCAGCCCCGTTTCGTCGCAGCCCGGTTGCGCCCAGGCTTGCGCTGGCACACAATGCCCCATCGCTACCAGCAGACACCACCATGAAAACCGACGCTCCATCCGCCGCTGCGCCAGTTGCCAAGGCCAGGTCCCCGTACTACCGCATGCTGCCCGACGCGCGCTATGCGCTGGCGCTGAACGTAATTTGCGCGCTGGTCATTACCTTCATCCTCAATCCGGGCAGCCATTTCGGGCAAAACCTGATCGCCTCGATGTGCATCGGCACGATCGCCTTCTTGCTGATCGACGGCATGCGCCTGACCCTGTGGGGCGAAGGCCAGCGGCCGAAATTCCTGCCTTTCATGCTCATCATCCTCATTTCCGTGCCCGTGGCGCAAATGCTGGGCCTGACCCTGTTCAGCTGGCTGACGGGCGTGGACGTGGGCGGCTTCGAAAACCTGCTGCCCACGCAGATGATGGGCACGCTCGTATTCACCCTGCTGGCCACGGGCGGCGCCGTGCTGTTTTTCTCCAGCCGCGAAAAAATTGCCCGCCTGCAAATGGAAGCCGCCCAGGAAAAGGCCCGCGCCGAATCCGTGGCGCGCCAGGCTATGCAAGCCCAGCTGCAGCTGCTGCAGGCGCAGATCGAGCCGCACATGCTGTTCAACACCCTGGCCAACCTGCAAGGCCTGATCAGCTTTGACCCGGAGCGCGCCCAGTTGCTGCTCGACCAGCTGATCCAGTATCTGCGCGCCACCCTCTCTTCCTCGCGTGCCGGGTCCACCACCCTGGAGCAGGAATTTTCCCTGATGCAAGCCTACCTGGGCCTGATGTCGATACGCATGGGTGCGCGCCTGCGCTTTACGCTGGACTTGCCCGACACTTTGCGCCAGATCAAGGTGCCCCCCATGCTGCTGCAACCGCTGGTGGAAAACGCCATCCAGCACGGCCTGGAACCGAAGATCGAAGGCGGACACATCCACGTGCAGGCATCCACGGACGCAGGCGTGCTGCTGCTCACCGTCAGCGACGATGGCCTGGGCCTCGACCATCCGGGCCAGACCAAGGGTACGCACCTGGGCGTGGCGAATATCCGCGAACGCCTGCACGGCATGCATGGCGATGCCGCCAGCCTGTCGCTGAGCGCCAACCATCCGGCAGGCGCGACCGCCCGCCTGACACTTCCCCTTCCACCCACCATCACGAGCCACCTCGCATGAGTCCACATACCCCACGCGCGCCGCGCGCCCTGATCGCCGAAGACGAACCCATCCTCGCCGCCGCCCTCGCACACGCCTTGCAACGGCTGTGGCCGGAGCTCGACATCGTTGCCACTTGCCCCAACGGCGTGGAAGCCTTGCAGCAAGGCCTGGCGCTGCAACCCGACATACTCTTTCTCGACATCAAGATGCCGGGCAAGACGGGCCTGGAAGCGGCCGAGGAACTGGCGGAACAGTGGCCGGACGGCGTGCCTTTCCCCCACATCGTGTTTGTCACCGCCTACGACGAATACGCGCTGGCCGCCTTCGAACACGCGGCCGCCGATTACGTCTTAAAACCCGTCAACGATGCGCGCCTGGGCAAGACGGTGGAACGCCTGCAGCAACGCTTGCGCGACAGCGCCGGCGGCAACGGTACAGCTACAGCTACGGCAAGCCCAACGCCAGCGACGGCGCCAGCCGCCACGGCAGCGTCGGCAGCCGAATCCGCCAGCGACGGCAACATGGCCCGCCTGCTGAGCCAGTTGCAAGCCATGCTGCCGCCCGCGCCGCGCCTGCAAATGATACGGGCCGCCGTCGGCAACAGCGTGCGCATGATCGCCCTGGCCGATGTCGTGTATTTCGAAGCGCTGGACAAATACATCAACGTCGTGTGCCAGGATAGCGAAGCGCTGATACGCACGAGCCTGAAAGAGTTGCTGCCTCAGCTGGACCCGCAACAATTCTGGCAAATCCACCGGGGCACCATCGTCAACGCCAGCGCCATTGCCACGGCCGTGCGTGACGATGCCGGCAAGCTGTCGCTGACCCTGCGCCAGCATCCGGCGCAACTGCGCGTCAGCCCTTTATATGCCCATTTGTTCCGCCAGATGTAGCACGCCTAATGCAGCTGGTGCTTCAGGTCCGATAATTCATCATGCACCTTGAGCACGGCGCTCTTCATTTCCGGCGTCACGCTGGCCGCCGTGCCGCATGCCCGCTTGGCGCGGTCGCCCAGCGATTCCATCTGGTCGACGGCTTGCCGGATGCGCGCATCGTCCTGCGTGTCGATGGCTTGCCGCACGGCGTTCTTTTGCTGGTCCAGCTGGTTTATGCAATCCTTCAAGTCCATCGGCATGCCCTGCTGCTTGCCGCACAGCTGGGCCGCCTGGCCGATCGCATGTTCAATGGCGCCAAAGCGCCGTGCCACTTCCTTTACTTGCATCATGATGATCTCCTGTTCGCGTGGTGTCCGGGTTGGATCACCAGACTGGCGCAGGGTTCCCCTCCAGCCGCCATGGCATCGAAATTTCCATGTGGCACTTTTTTGTAAGCACTGGTGACATTTTAGATAATTATCAAATCCTTCAGATACATTGACGTACCTGAACCACCATGCCCTCCATGACCTCGCCAACTACCCTGCCCCGCCGTGCTCCCGGCCTGCTGCTGATCGTCCTGCTGCACCTTGGCTTTGCGTATATCGTCTTGCAGTCGCGGCCCCGCGCCGTCATGGATGAACACTTGCCGCAAGGCCCGGCCATCACCTGGCTGCGCCACACGCTCCCGGCGCCGCCCAAGCCGGTCCCCGTACCGTTGCCCGACGCAAAACCGGCCGCCGCACGCCCGCCGCGCCTGCCCGTGCCGGCGCCCGTCAGCCGCCCCTTGCCCGTTCCCGCCGCCGAACAGGCGCCGGCGCCGGCAATGCCGGAAGCGATCACGCTCGTCGCGCCGCCCAGCGCGGCCGACATCCTGGCGCAAGCCAAGCGCGACGTGGGCAAGATCGACAAGGAGCTGCGCAAGGAATTCCCGCAACGGGGTGGGGAGAAATTCGAGGACACGGGTTTCAAGCGCATGCAGCAGGGATTTGCCGAGGCCTACGCGGCCGTGCCGCCGAAATGGTATGAAGCGTCAAGGATCGAGGAGATCGGCGCGAACGAGGCCAAGGGCAGCCGCACCTATAAAATCACCAGCGCACTGGGCACCTTGTGCGTGACCACGCGCGCGGGCAAGCAGGGGGAAACGATGATCGGCAACTGCCCCAAATAACCGCTCAGCCGACGGCTTCGCGCGCGCCCAACGGCTGCAAATGGCGCAGGCGCAAGGCGATCAGCACGCCGCCGCCCAGGCACAGGCCCAGCATGACGACCACGCCCGTCCAGCCGTCGAAGCCCCACATCATGCCCGAGGCGGACCCGATCAGGCTGGAACCCAGGTAATAGAACAGCAAATAAAAGGCCGAGGCCAGCGCCTGCGGCGCGCGGGCGCGGCGGCTGACCCAGCTGCTGGCGATCGAGTGCGAGGCAAAGAAGCCGAAGGTGGCCAGCGCCATGCCGATGACGATCAGCGGCAGCGAGTCGAACAGGGTCAATACAATGCCGGACAGCATCACCGACAGCATGATCCACAGCACGCCCCGGCGCCCCAGGCGGTCCACCAGGCGGCCCGCCCAGACGGAACTGAAGATGCCGATCAGGTACAAAAAGGCCAGCAAGCCGACCGTGCTCTGGCGCAAGCCGAAGGGCGCGGCCAGCAGGCGGTAGCCGATGTAGTTATACAGGCTGACGAAACAGCCCATCAGCACGAACGCCAGGCAGAACAGCCACGGCAAGCCCTTATCCGAAAAATGCTGCTTGATGGCATGCGGCAAGGCATTCCAGCCCTTGGTGCTAGGCACGAAGTTCTTCGACGCGGGCAGGCTGCGCCAGAATTCCGCCGCCGCCAGCACGCCGGCCACGCCCAGCACGCCCAAGGCCCAGCGCCACGACAGGAAATCGCTGAGCATGGATGCCACCAGCCGTCCCGACATGCCGCCAAACGCGCTGCCGGCGATATACAGCCCCATCGACAAGCCCAGCGACGGCCCTTCGATTTCCTCGCCCAGGTACGCCATGGCCACGGCCGGCATGCCGCCCAGGGCCACGCCCAGCGCGGCGCGGATGGCCAGCAGCTGCGCATAATCCTGCGCGAACGCAGACAAAATGGTCAATATTGCGGCGGAAAACATCGACGCCACCATCAGCGGCTTGCGGCCCACCCTGTCCGACACGGCGCTCAGCAGCACCAGCGAGATGGCCAGCAAGCCGCTCGACACGGACAGGGACCAGCTGCTTTGCGCCGGCGTCAGATGAAACTGGTGCGACAACAGCGGGAACAGGGGCTGGATGCAGTACAGCAAGCTGAAAGTGGAAAAGCCGCCAAAGAACAGCGCGCGGTTGCTGCGCTTGAATTCGATGGAACCCTTGGCGATGGCCGTGCGGGAAGCGGGAGCGGCAGGCGAAAGCGCCGGAGTGGCGGCGGAGGCAAAGGCAAGCGATGAATCAGACATGGCCGTGTTCGTGAAAGAAGCGAGTCCTCATCTTAGGATTGCCAACTCATATCGTCCAATATATATTTAAGGCCCAACTCATACTTTAAAACGATTACTGGACGAATATGGAACTGCGCCACCTGCGTTACTTTGTCGCCGTCGCCGAGGAGTTGCACTTCACGCGCGCGGCCGAGCGCCTGCACATCGGCCAGCCGCCGCTGAGCCAGCAAATCCAGGCGCTGGAAGCGGAATTGGGGGCGCAGTTGTTCGAGCGCAACAAGCGCTCCGTGCGGCTGACGCAGGCGGGCACGCTGTTCCTCGACGATGCGCGGCGCATCCTGGCCCTGTCGGAACAGGCGGCCGTGACGGCGCGCCGGGCCCAGCGGGGCGAAGCGGGCGAATTGCGCATCGGTTTTACCTTTTCCACGCCGTTCACGCCATATTTCGCCACCGTCATCAACCGCTACCGCCAGCTCTTTCCGCACGTCACATTGACCCTGCACGAGATGGCAACATTGCATCAACTGGAAGCGATCTCGGGGCGGACCATGGACCTGGGCTTCGTGCGCCCGCCGGAAACGACGTACCCCTCCGATATCAAGCTGACGCAACTGCGCCAGGACCCGCTGTTCCTCGTGCTGCCCGTCGCCCACGCGCTGGCGGCCAAGGAGGCCATCGCGATTGCCGACATGGCGGGCGAAGGTTTTGTCATGTATCCCAAGGATGCGGGCACGGGGATTTATCCGCAGATCTTTCGCCTGTGCAAGGCGGCCGGCTTCGTGCCCCAGGTGGCGCAGGAAGCGGGCGAGGCGTCGACCATCATCGGCCTGGTGGCGGCCGGCTGCGGCATTTCCGTGCTGCCCGCCTCGTTCGACCGCATCCGCATGGATGGCGTGTGCTACCGCCCGATCGACGACCCGCAGGCGACGACCAGTCTGTTACTGGCGCAAAGGGAAGAAGAAACGTCGCCGCTGGTGGCGGCATTCGTGAAACTGGCCGAGGAAGCGGCGCTGGAAGGGGGAGCGTAGGCCGGCAGGCGCCGGCCCACGTACTGCATTACGAGTAGTCGGCGTCCAGCTCCGAACCCGCATAGTTTTCCAGGTCCTCGAACAGGCTCTTCATGCTGGCCCGCGTGAGGATTTTATGCACGACGGTGCAGCTGCGGCGGTACGAAGCGATGCGGTCGAGCAACACCGGGTGATGCTGCACGGGCACCTTGGCCACCAGGGCGGCCCAGCCTTCCTCGAAGTCGGGCTTGTTCTTGCGCACGGAACGCACGAAACGTTCAAACTCCTTCTGCCCCGTGCGCGCGATGACGCGCCCGCCGCCTTCGATGGCGAAGATGATGGCCAGGGCGATGACGCCTTCGGCATTCAAGTCGCTGTCGCTGACGGGGCCATTGTCGTGGTGGCGGCGCAGCCAGCCGGCCAGGCGCACGACGGCTTGCACTTCCTTGCGCTGTTGCAACTGCAACGCATACTTTTCATAGCCGGCCCAGTTCTGGTTCGGGTCGGCCTGGCAAATATCGATGAACAGCTCGCGCAGGCGCCGCTGCAGGTAGACGGGATCCTGGTCGTATTCGCCGACGAGGGCGTCTTCGGGCAGCTGCGACAATTCCTTGATCAGGCGAAAGCCCACCTGGAACGCGTGCTCGGCGCCGTGCTCGACGAGGAAATCGAGCGCGGCCTGGTCGCCTTCATGCGTGACGGCCTGCTCCAGGCCCAAGGACACGCCGCCCACCGTCAGATACAGCGCTTTCTGGATGCCGTCGGCCGTGCGTTCATTCGTGAACTTCTCGGCCACCATGGCCGTGATGCCCGTCAATTCATCGGCCAGGTTCAGGGCCGCGTCTTCGCGCGGGTCGCCCGGCAACAGTTTGATGGCGCGCACCAGGCGCGGAAGATTCTCTACAACAATTGCTGGCAGCATTAGACGTTCCCTGCTTTCATTACGAGAAAATGCCCGTGCCCAGGCTGCGGCGCGTGCTGGAACGCGGCGCGCTGCGTGTGCTCGGCACTTGCTTGCGCAGGCGGTACAGCAATTCCTTGGTACTGCGCTGCAACATGGTCGGCTCTTCGTCCGGGTCGTCCGAGTATTCCGCGTCGGCCAGGTCGGCGCTGTGGCGGAAGTCGGGGAACAGTTCGAACAGCGAGCGGTCCCAGCCATCTTCATTCGCTTGCGCCAGCTCAATGGCCAGCGGCACGACGTCGTTGTCGGACGACGTCACGCCCGTCACGTACGGTCCCTTGATGACGATTTCGCCCGCCACTTCGAGGATTTCCTTCGGCGCCATCGAGAACAGGATGGCGAACGCCGTGGCGCCCCAGTCGGTGGCGGACGCTTCGAGCAGCAGCTCGCGGCGGCGCTCGGCGTCGTCGGTGGAAAACACGACGCCGTGGATATGCGCGAACAGGGCTTCGGCGATGCGTTCCGGATCGTCCTCGATCTGGTCGTCGCTCCAGGTGGCGGCGATGAAGGCCAGGCTGTCGGCCCAGGCTTTCGGCGGCACCAGCAAGGTGGCCAGCGACATCTTGCCGCCGTCGAAACCGGCCAGGTGCAGGGCCGTCACTTGCGGCGGGATGGCATTCAGCACTTCCACCACGGCCAGATCGCCGTACTGGTCGGCCGCGTCGGCAAACGCCTGCTCGGCGTGGCCCAGCGAACCGGACAGCACCAATTCCGTGACTTGTTTCGTCAGCGCGGGAAGATTGCTCTTTTGATCATTATTATCGGCCATGGTCATCTCCATCCTGGTCAAACATCTGGGCGAAATCGTCGGTCGCTTCGTCTTCATCGTGCTCGTCGTCGCCGTCGTCATTGGCGGCCAGCTGGTCCAGCGACTGGTCGTCGTCGTCCCACAGGCGGGGATTCTTGTGCAGGAAGGCCGTGATGATGGCCTGGCGCGCCAGGTCGGGGAAGCTTTCCTCGATGGCGGCGTACATCTTGGCCGCTTCCGGCGCGGCGCACGCGGCCATGGAAAACACGCGGGCCGTATCGCCGAATTCGTAGTCTTCGCTTTCGGCCAGCAAGCCTTTCGGGTCGCTGAAGGTGATGTGGTCGACCAGCGCGAAGGCCAGCATGTTCACGTCTTCGATGCCGCCGCCGCTCGCGTATTCGCCCACCAGCGCGTCGACCATGCTCTTGTAGTTCTTGCGGTTCGGCGGGTCGCCGAGGATGCCTTCGATCTGGCCTTCCAGCTCGCGCGACTGATACGCGAATTCAGGGTGTACTCTTCTCATGCTGTGCTTTCCAATGTGATGCGCGGCGCTGGATGAACAGCGCCGTTGTTGTTGTTTTTCAAGTAATTCTGGCCGGCTGATGCGGGCCGCATCGATTTAATCGGCAGGTAATACTGTACCGTGGAGGCGGAACACGCCGCACCACAGGGCATAGGCTTCCGCTTCCGGATCGATGATGATGCGGTGGTTCACGCTCTGGTCGTATTCGGCGCGCTTGGCCGGGTCGGCCAGGATCTCATACGCCTTGGTGACGCTCTTGAAGCGCGCCTCGGCGCCGGGTGCCTGGTTGCGGTCGGGGTGGAAGCGCATGGCCAGCGAACGGTAAACCTTCTTGATTTCATCGTCGCTGGCATTGGGCGCGACACCGAGGACGTTATATAAATTTTCCATAAAAGGCTCCGGGGTCACGTTTTTCTACTAATTAAAGGCGAATTATCCTATAGAACGGCGCCCGCGTCGCTTGCATGCCGGGAAATGGGGGCAAATACGTGCTTATAAAGCGCTTGCGGTACGGTAAAATGCTTTTTACTGTCACTCTTCCGCATTGATCAATGAGCAACGATAAACCGAATAACGCCGCGCCGGCGCTGGCGCCCAATTTCTTGCGTAACATCATCGAAGCCGACCTGGCTGCCGGCGCCCATGTGCGTCCCGGCCTGCCCCAGGTGATCACGCGTTTCCCGCCGGAACCGAACGGCTACCTGCACGTGGGCCACGCCAAGTCGATCTGCGTCAACTTCGGCCTGGCGCGCGATTACGCCGGCCAGTGCAACCTGCGTTTCGACGACACCAACCCGGCGAAGGAAGAGCAGGAATACGTCGACACCATCATGGACAGCGTGAAATGGCTGGGCTTTGACTGGGAACCGAAGCAGGCCGATGGCCAGAGCCACCTGCACTACGCGAGCGACTATTTCGACCAGCTGTACGCGATGGCCGAGTACCTGATCACGGCCGGCTTTGCCTATGTGGACAGCCAGAGCGCCGAAGACATGGCCGCCAACCGGGGCAATTTCGGCCAGGCGGGCAAGAATTCGCCCTTCCGCGACCGTCCGCGCGACGAATCGCTGGCCCTGTTCCGCGCCATGAAGGCGGGCCAGTTCAAGGATGGCGAGCACATCCTGCGCGCGAAGATGAGCGAAGATGCCATGAGTTCGCCGAACATGAACTTGCGCGACCCGGCCATCTACCGCATCCGCCATGCGCACCACCACCGCACGGGCGACGCCTGGTGCATCTATCCGATGTACGACTACACGCACCCGATCTCGGACGCGCTGGAAAACATCACGCATTCGATCTGCACCCTGGAATTCCAGGACCACCGCCCATTCTACGACTGGCTGCTGGAAACCCTGGCCGCCGGCGGCTTCTTCCAGCAACCGGTGCCGCACCAGTTCGAATTCTCGCGCCTGAACCTGACCTACATCGTCACCAGCAAGCGCAAGCTGCGCCAGCTGGTGGAAGAAAAAATCGTCGACGGCTGGGACGACCCGCGCATGCCGACCCTGGTGGGCATGCGCCGCCGCGGCTACACGCCGGAAGCGATTCAACTGATGTGCGAACGCACGGGCGTGACCAAGTCCGACGGCTGGATCGACTACAGCGTGCTCGAAGGCTGTTTGCGCGAAGACCTGGACCCGAAGGCGCCCCGTTCGGTGGCCGTGCTGCGTCCATTGAAACTGATCATCGACAATTTCCCTGAAAACGACAGCGTGGAATGCACGGCGCCCGTGCACCCGCACTTCCCGGAGCGCGGCTTGCGCACCTTCCCCATCTCGCGCGAGCTGTGGATCGAGGAAGACGACTTCATGGAAGTGCCGAACAAGGGCTATTTCCGCCTGTATCCGCCCATCGACGACAAGCCGGGCAGCAAGGTGCGCCTGCGCTACGGCTACGTCATCGAGTGCACGGGCTTTGACAAGGATGAAAACGGCAAGGTCATCGCCGTGCACTGCACCTACTTCCCGGACAGCAAGTCGGGCACGGAAGGCAGCGCCAACTACAAGGTCAAGGGCAATATGCACTGGGTCAGCGCGCCGACGGCCATTCCCGCCGAAGTACGCCTGTACGACCGCCTGTTTACGGACCCGCAGCCGGACGCGGGCGGCAAGGACTTCAAGCTGGCCCTGAATCCGCTGGCCAAGGAAGTGGTGCAGGCGTGGCTGGAACCGGGCGCGGAACTGGCCCAGCCGGAACAGCGCTTCCAGTTCGAGCGCCACGGCTATTTTGCGGCCGACCGGGTCGACAGCCAGCCGGGCAAGCCCGTCTTCAACCGCATCGTCACCCTGAAAGACAGCTGGCAGCCCGCCAAATAAGGGCTGGACGGCACACGAAAAAAACCGCTGCGGCGGTTTTTTTTCGTTTCAAAGAGAAATATTGCCTGTTGACTATATTCACGATAGTTTTGTATATTAGGCAGCTATTGAGCAATTTGCAATTTCGATAGTCCTTGTGCAACTGAGTACAGCCACCACCACACAGGCGGCACCCGATTCCTCTTCCTGATGCGGATGGCGATGTCTTCTACTGCCGGCGAACACCCCTTAGCTGCTGAAAAAAGACCGCTGTGGCTGTTCGGCTTTGTCGTGTCGACGATGGTGGGCCTGCTGTTCTACATGGCCGCTTCGCTGTCGATCGAAAGCGATGCCAGCGAACAATTCAGCAATCTGGCGCGCAACACCCAGAAAAACATCGAATCGCGCACCAAGTCGTATGCCAACCTGCTGCGCGGTACGGCCAGCCTGTTCCAGGCCAACGAACACGTGAGCCGCGAGCAATTCCACCGCTACGTGGCCAACATCGCCCTGCAACAGAACTATCCGGGCGTGATGAATCTCAATTACAGCCAGGAACTCGACGAGACGCAGCGCCCCGCTTATGAAACGGTCATGCGGCGCGACTATCCGCCCGGGCGCGACGGCTATCCGGCGTTTGCCATCCATCCGCCCGGCCCGCGCGCCCAGTATTCCGTGCTCGTATACATCGAGCCGATCGCCAGCGCCCCGGAAAAGTATGGCTACGACATCGCCTCGCGCCCGCAGATCGCCGAAGCGCTGGCGCAGTCGCGCGATTCCGGCCACATCAGCAATTCCGGCGTGCCCGTGCCGATGGACGGCCGTCCCCAGTTGACGGGCATGGCCATGCGCCTGCCCGTGTACCGCTTCGGCATGCCCGTCGAGACGGTGGAGCAGAGGCGCGCCGCCTACCAAGGGTCCGTCGGCATCGGCTACGACCTGGTGACGATGATGCGCAGCGCGCTGGCCGACATGCCGGTACGCAACGTCCGCCTGACCCTGTTCGATATCGGCCCGCAGGCGCTGCAACAGCGGGACGTGCCGCTGCAATTGCCGCACGACATGCGCCCCATCTTCGACAGCACGGCGGCGGGCATGCATGCGCCATGGTGGCAGCCCGGCAGTTCGGGCCGCTACCTGAGCAGCACGCTGCTGATCGAGCACAATGGCCGCGCCTGGCAAGCGCTGTTCAGCGTGCGCAAGAGCGACCTGTATTCGCGCTTCGACGCCTTCCTGCCGTGGCTGGCCCTGCTGATCGGCTTTGCCAGCACCATGCTGCTGTATGTACTGTTCCACACCCTGGCGTCGTCGCGCCGGCGCGCCATCCAGATGGCGACGGGCATGACGGAGGAATTGCGCGCCAGCCAGATCCGATTGCAGCTGTCGCACCAGAAACTGCGCCGCCTGGCCGCGCATGCCGACCAGATCAAGGAAGAAGAGCGCAAGCGCATCGCGCGCGAAATTCACGACGACCTGGGACAGAATCTGCTCGTCTTGCGCATCGACGCCGACATGCTGGCCTCGCGCACGCAGCGCCGCCACCCGCGCCTGAATGCCCGCGCCCGTTCGACCCTGGAGCAGATCGACGCCACCATCAAGAGCGTGCGGCAGATCATCAACGACTTGCGCCCTACCGTGCTGGACCTGGGCGTGAATGCGGCCGTCGAATGGCAGGTGGCGCAATTTCGCCAGCGCACGGGCATCGCCTGCGAAGTGAGCGAAAGCCATGACGACATTTGCCTCAGCGACCAATGCGCGACGGCCCTGTTCCGCATCCTGCAAGAGTCGCTCAGCAATATTTCCCAGCATGCGAATGCCAGCCGCGTGCAGGTCAAGCTGGAAAAGTGCCGCGATACGGTGTCGATGAGCGTCAGCGACAACGGCGTGGGCGCGGCCATCGACGGGCGCAACAAGCTCGGCTCGTTTGGCCTGGTGGGGATAGAAGAACGCATCAAGTTGCTAGGTGGCACTTTTTACATCGAAAGCAGCCCCGGCGCCGGCATGAGCGTGCACGTCAGCGTGCCGCTGGGCGCGGACGCCACCGCGTTTCCCTACGAGGAAGAAAGCCGGGCCAGCGGCTGACCGGCACGCGCCCCGCATGAATCAAGCTCAGCTTGCATATTTCGTAATAAGATGCAATATTGATGTAGAACAACTTAGCGCCTGCCCGCCATGGGCAAGGCATTCCTTGACTACTTGCCAGGAGTACACACGCGCCGCTTTCCCTTGTTTCACCGTATTTCCCACAACGCTCTTTACCAAAGGACATTCATGGATACGAACGACAGTTTCAAGGCTATTGCCGATTTGAATTTGGACGCGATCAAGGTCAAACTGATGCACCGGGAGTCAGGCGAAGGATGGAGTCTGGAGAAGGCCAACGCGGTGGAATTCGAATACCGCCGCTTCCTGATCCTGATGAAACAGTTTCCGCAAGAAGAGACGGCGCCCTTGATGGACGTCGATACCTTTTGGCACTACCACATCCTCGATACCCTGAAATATGCGGCCGACTGCGAACAGGTGTTCGGCTACTTCCTCCATCACTTCCCCTACATCGGCTTGCGCGGCGAAGACGACGAAGCGGCGCACCATCGCGTGGGCGAGCGCATGAAGCAGTTGTATGAACAAACGTTCGGGGAAGATTATATCCGCGCTGAAACCGCGTATTCGGGGCGCGCCGTACAGGCGGCGTATTCGGGACGTGCGGTGCAGGAGACGGCATACTCGGGCCGCGCCGTGCAAACGGCGTTTTCCAGTGCGGCGGTGCAAGCGACTGCTTACTCGGGCCGGGCCGTGCAAACGGCGTTTTCCAGTGCGGCGGTACAGGCGACGGCGTATTCGGGCCGCGCGACCGGGGCTGCCAGCACCGCATTTTCCAGCGCCCCTGCCTCACTGGCCGCAGCGGTGGTCAAGTCGTCCTCGACTGGCCTGGAAATGGGGCGCTTCTATGTCGATCGTCCGGTGCTGAACCGCGACCCGCAATAGAAAAGCGGAAAACAGATGTGGCTGCCGCACGCGGCAAGCCTGACGTACCCAGACGGCACCTCTCAGTTTGCCGTCTGTCAGGCGCTCTTAGGCAGCCATCAACTCGCGCAGTTCACGAATGCTGAAATCGCTGATTTCATGCATGCGGATGAGGATCGTGGCGCCGATCGGCAAGGTGTTGTGACGAATCTTGCTGATGACCGGTGGCGCCACTTCCAGGGCTCGCGACAAGGCGGCATCGTTTTTCAGTTGCAGCTTGTCGATGATCGCATCGAGGACGCGATTCGGGTTGTAGGTAGGCAAAGAGGTAATTTGTTTGAGAGACATGATCGAAAATCCGTACTTGTTGTATTAGAGCAAAAAGAAACCGAATGTCTCTTCTGCAATAATTCAGGGTAAACACACTAAAAAGCGCCATCACTTATGCGGCTTTTACGCCGCAAACAATATAATACACGCTATTGTTGATTTTTGCGTAACTTAACGCAAAATTGTGATAATTGAAGAGAATTGACGCACTTGGAATGTGCTAGAGGATAACTCAAATTGGAAAAATTTGCTGCAAGTCATCAATTTTTACGATGAGCAACACCGCTATGCATGAGCCAAACTATGGCCATGAGGGCGCTCAGGCGCGCCATTTCGGCAGATAGATGCCAGCCTTGCGCGGCCACGCCGGCCGGGGTGGCAAGCTGGCACGTACCCGGAACGGCATCCACGCGGCACCAGGCAAGTTGCCGGCGGATTTCATCGGGCGGCGGCGGCGGCTGCAGCGCACGTTCGCGACGGCGCATATAAGCGCGTACCTGTTCCTTGCTGGGGTGACTCGTAGCTCGCATGGCTCGCTCCTGCTGACGGGAAACAGCGTCACGCTATGCGGAGCCCGCCACAAGAGCCCAGACGCGTGACGACATTGCTCACCATATCGCCAGCGCGCCATGACGCGTTTGCGCTGCGTCAAAGGTCACGGCCCCGGTGTTGCGCCGAGACCCGTACTGCGCCATGGCCCCAGCGGCCAGGCCCACGTTCTTATTTCTTTTGCTGGCGCACGCGCTGCTGCTGCTTTTCCTGCGTTTGCTGGCGATTCTGCTTGCGCTCGAACAAGGTGACCGCATCTTTCTTGGCTTGTTCGACGGTACGCATTTCCTCATGCGCATCGTGCGGGACAAAAAATTCGGCGTCCTGCGCGGCCACGACGAGCTTGATGGCGGCCTCGTCGTCGAGGTCGTACAGTTCCGTCAGGACGGTGGTGACCTCGTCCAGGTATTCTTCGTAAGTGAGGGTGCTCATGCTGTAGTCCTTAAGTGAGTGGCGCAGCGCGGGAACGGCGCGCTGCGCGCCGGCCCAGCAAAGTGCGCAGATAACCGGCCATTTTACCCGATGCCGGCGCCATCGGCTGCCATCGCCTGCAAGGCATCGGCCACGCGCGCGTAGCGCAGGCGCACGCCCAGCTCGCGCTTGAGGCGGGTATTGTGCAGGCGGCGCGATTCGGACATGAACGACAGCAGCATCGGCGTGACCACTTGCCGCAGCTCGGCCCGCGGCAGGCGCGGCGGGCGCGGCAAGCCAAACGTATCGGCCACGGCATCGAAATACTCGGCCATCCTGAGTTCGCTGTCATCGCTGGCGTGATACACGCGTCCCGGCTTGCCCCGCCACAGGGCTCGTTCGATGACGCGCGCCAGGTCATCGGCATGGATATGGTTGGTGTACACGTCGTCGCTGGCTTCCAGGGCTGGCGTGCCTTCGCGCAAGCGCTTCAGCGGCAGGCGGTCTTGCGCATAAATGCCCGGCACGCGCAGGATGGCCACGCTGGCGCCGCGGCGCGCGCCCCAGCCGCGCAAGACCTGTTCGGCGTCCACGCGCCGCTTCGCGCGCGCATTCGCCGGCGCCGTCGGCCGCGTCTCATCGACCCAGGCGCCGCCGCAATCGCCATACACGCCGCTGGTACTCACATACACCATGCGTGCATGCTCGGGTAAAATGGCGACCAGATTGCGCGTGCGCCGGTCCAGCAAGCCCGATGACATGGGCGGCGCCAGGTGCACGACCATCGTCGCCAGTCCCGCCAGCCGTTTCAGGCTGGCGCGCTCGTCGAGGTTGGCCACGATGGGCACGGCGCCGGCCGCCCGCAACTGCGCGCAGCGCGCCGGCTGGCTGGTGACGGCAAAGACGCGAAAGCGCGCGCGCAGCAGGGGCAGCAGCCGCATGCCGACGTCGCCGCAGCCCAGGATCAGCAAGCGCGGCAAGCCTGAAGGCTTGCGCAAAGAGTGCATTAACATATTTTTCATCTCAAGGATTGTATGACTTTTCAAATTACTGTTCAGCCCAGCGGCCACCAATTCAGCTGCGAAGCGGACGAAACCGTCCTGTCGGCGGCGATACGCGCCGGCGTCGGCCTGCCGTACAGCTGCAAAAGCGGCGCCTGCAGTTCCTGCAAGGGCAAGATCGTGTCCGGCAGCGTACAGCATAAGCCATACCAGGCCCGCTCCCTGACGGAAGATGAAGCGGCGGCCGGCTACTCGCTGCTGTGCTGCGCCGTGCCCCAGGGCGACCTGGTGGTGCAGGCGCGCGAAGTGGCGGGCAGCAGCGACTACCCGATCAAGAAAATGCCGTCGCGCGTGACCACCATCGAAAAAGTCGCGCCCGACGTCGTCGTGCTGACCCTGCAATTGCCAGCCAGCGAGCGCCTGCACTACCGCGCCGGACAGTATATCGAAATCATGCTGCGCGACAACAAACGCCGCAGCTACAGCATGGCCAGCGCGCCCGTCGAAGGCGGCCCCGTGAGCCTGCACGTCCGCCACATGCCGGGCGGCCTGTTCACCGACCAGGTGTTCGGCAGCATGAAGGAGCGCGACATCCTGCGCTTCGAAGGCCCGATGGGCACCTTCTTCCTGCGCGAAGATTCCGACAAGCCCGTCGTGCTGCTGGCCTCGGGCACGGGCTTTGCCCCCTTGAAAGCCATCGTCGAGCACATGATCAACGAGCAGTCGCCGCGTCCGATCACCCTGTACTGGGGCGGCCGCCGTCCGCACGACCTGTACATGGACGCCCTGTGCCGCCAGTGGGCCGCCGACTTGCCGCAGTTCACCTATGTGCCCGTCGTGTCGGACGCGCTGCCGGAAGACGCGTGGCAAGGCCGCACGGGCTTCGTGCACCAGGCCGTCATCGCCGACTTGCCCGACATGTCCGCGTATCAAGTGTATGCCTGCGGCGCACCGATCGTCGTCGAGTCGGCCAATCGCGATTTCGTGCAATTGTGTCAATTGCCGGCCGACGAATTCTACGCGGACGCCTTCACCACGGAAGCCGACCTGGCCAAGTAAGCATCCAGACAGCGGGGTGCTGCTGGCGCGGCATCCGCTGCCGCTCCACCCCGCTGTTTCCTGGAAATTTCATGTCTCTCGCCTCTGCCGGCAACGGCTTCAGTATCCTGCGTCACCGCAACTTCGCCTGTTATCTTTCCGCCCGCGTGCTGGGCACGGTGGCCGTGCAGATGCAAAGCGTGGCCATCGGCTGGCAGGTGTACCAGATCACGGGCAGCCTGTTCGACCTGGGCTTGATCGGCCTGGCGCAATTCGCGCCCTTCCTCGTGCTCATCTTGCCGGCCGGCCACGTGGCCGACCGCTACAACCGCCGCAACATCATCGCCTGGTGCCTGGCGGCGCAGCTGGCCTGCGCGCTGGCCCTGCTGGCGTTTACGTTAAGCAATATTTCCATCGTCTGGCCCGTGTTTGCCGTGCTGGTGCTGTTCGGCAGCGCGCGCGCCTTCATGATGCCGGCCACGCAAGCCGTGCTGGTCAACATGGTGCCCACGCAACACTTCAGCCGCGCCGTCGCGCTCAGCTCGTCCAGTTCCCACGTGGCCATCATCCTGGGGCCGACCCTGGGCGGCTTGCTGTATTACTTCGGCCCCAAAGTCGTGTATCTGATCTCGTCCGCGCTGCTGGTCGTGTCCGTCCTGCTGATGCGCGCCACCACCCCGGCGCCGCAAGTGGTCAAGCGCGAACCCGTCAGCTGGCATACCCTGCTCGAAGGCTTGCGCTTCGTCTGGTCGAAGCCCATCGTGCTGGGCGCCATTTCGCTCGACCTGTTTGCCGTGCTGTTCGGCGGCGCCACGGCCCTGCTGCCGGCGCTCGCGCATGACGTGCTGCATGCCGGACCCAGCGGCCTGGGCTTGCTGCGCACGGCGCCGGGCGCCGGCGCCGCCCTGTGCTCGATCGCGCTGGCCATGTTTCCCATCACGCGCCGCGTGGGCGCGTGGATGTTCGGCGGCGTGGCCGTCTTCGGCCTGGGCACCCTGGTGCTGGGCAGCACCAGCTATTTCCCGCTGGCCCTGACGGCGCTGTTCCTGATGGGCGCCGGCGACATGGTCAGCGTCTACATCCGCCACCTGCTGGTGCAGTTCGAGACGCCGGACGAGATCCGCGGCCGGGTCAGCGCCGTGAACGCCGTCTTCATCGGCGCCTCGAACGAGCTGGGCGAATTCGAATCGGGCTTGACGGCCGGCTGGTTCGGCCTCGTGCGCGCCGTGCTCTTCGGCGGCGCCGCCACCCTGGCCGTGACGGGTATCTGGGCCGTGCTGTTCCCCGTGCTGTCGCGCATGGACCGCTTCCCCCACCACGAGAAGGAAGCGGCCGCCAGGACGGCCACCGCGGCGAGCGCATAAGGTCTAAGATGCGCTATCCCCACTGACGAATCCGCACCATGAAAATCACGCT
Source organism: Janthinobacterium sp. SUN033 (assembly GCF_030397595.1). Taxonomy (NCBI): domain Bacteria; kingdom Pseudomonadati; phylum Pseudomonadota; class Betaproteobacteria; order Burkholderiales; family Oxalobacteraceae; genus Janthinobacterium; species Janthinobacterium sp. SUN033. The sequence goes on along the minus strand of NZ_JAPQNV010000005.1, from coordinate 293,890 downwards.
TCCATTCCACGGCTTCATCCGCAGCCGCCCCCACCTGAGCATGGCCACGGCCATCGGCGTGGCGGCCGGCCTGCTGCTGCCCGCATCCTGGCAACAGATGACGCGCCTGCTGACGGCGTGGAATGTCGCCGTCTGGTTCTACCTGGCGACGATGGCCTGGATGATGATGCGCGCCAACCACCACAAGGTCAAAGCCATGGCGGCGCGCCAGGATGAGCGGGCGGCAACCGTCCTGTCGGCCCTGTCCGTCGCATCCGTGATGAGCCTGGTGGCCATCGTTTCGCAGCTATCCTCGATGAAAGACATGGCGCCGGACGAGCGCGCGCTGCACTACGGCCTGACGATACTCACCCTGGTCGGTTCCTGGTTCCTCGTCGGCACCCTGTTCTGCTTTCATTACGCCCACCTGTACTACCAGGCCGATCCCGCGCTGCGCCCCCTGAAGTTTCCCGACGACGAGCAAAGCCCCGATTACTGGGATTTCCTGTATTTCGCCTTCACCATCGCCGTCGCCGTGCAAACGTCGGACGTTTCCGTGCAGACGCGCATGATGCGGCAAATCGTGCTGGGACAATCCGTGCTGAGCTTTTTCTTCAACCTGGTCGTGCTGGGGCTGTCGATCAATATCGCGGCCGGTCTCATCAATGGCTGAGGGTAAATAATTTCGTAGTGGGAACTTGACCTGGCTGAAGGGTTAAGCTCATCTTAATCGTGCGCACCCTCTTGAAATACTGGAAAGAGGAGTAAGATAAGTCATGCACAGGGATCAAGTGCATGAGGCAAGAACCAGGCGCCGACGCGCCCTGGCAGCGGGTTTGACCACTGCCATGCAAAGCGCCTGAGATGGGTTTTTTTTGAATTGACAGGAGTAAGCATATGCAAATCAATATTCATACCGACAGCACCATCGCCAACACCGCTGGACTGAACGAACATGTGCAATCCGTACTTGAAAGCGCACTGAACCGCTTCCGCGACAACCTGACCCGCATCGAAGTCCACATCAGCGACACGAATGGCCCGAAAGGCGGCGCCGACGATATCCGCTGCGTCATGGAAGCACGCGTTGCTGGCTATCAACCGATCGCCGTGACCGAACAGAACGCCACCGTGCATCAATCCGTTGCCGGCGCCACCGACAAACTGAAACGCGCCATCGATAGCGCCCTGGGCCGCCTGCAAGACAGCAAGCGCCACGCCACCGGCAAGAATGCCGTGATCGATACGGCCGAAGCGGAAGAAACCGCCGAGTAATCCCCACCCGCAGGATTTTCAGAGACTGAGGCAGCCGTTCAAGGCTGCCTTTGCACATCCGGCCCGCCTTTCGCGCGCGGCAACATCCATAACAAAAGCGCAAGCATTCCAGCGTATTGACGCGGCAATGAAATAATTGTCGTATTTCTCACAGTAAGTGACCTCAAGCAAGCCTTTGGCGTTACAGCCAAGGCCGCTTTACGCTATCATGAAGCTACCGGCCCCCTGCTCGCGCGCCGGCTTTTTGAAAGTGTGATTGTGGAACAGATCGGCAACTTCGGCGCTTCAGGCTGCAACATCGGCGATTTACAGCTATTTCGCGATGGGGCGGATAGCCAGACGGCCGCCATGCTGGCGCCCTGCCCCGTGATGCGCCTGGAAGCGGGTGAAGCCATTGCCGACACGCAAGGCGCCAGCCTGTACATCGTCCTGCGCGGCTCGCTGGCCGTGGCCGCCGACACCCACACGGGCATGGATGACGGCACCGTCAGCAAGGTCTTGCCCGGCGAAAGCGTGGGCGAACAATCGGTGCTCGATGAAGCGAGCAACCTGGCCGCCATTTCCGCCCTGGAAGAAACCGATTTGCTGGTGATCGACGCGGCCATCGTCTGGGAATTGATCGAACAGTCGAACGGCCTGGCGCGCAACCTGCTGCGGCTGCTGTCCTTCCGCATCCGCGCCGCCAATGCCCTGCTGCGCCGGCGCCAGAAACTGGGCGAATTCTACCGCCAGCTGTCGATGGTCGACAGCCTGACGGGCTTGTACAACCGCGCCTGGCTGACGGATTTACTGCCCAACATGATCGTCACGGCCCACGCCAGCGGCTCGCCGCTGTCGCTGGTGATGATAGACCTCGACCATTTCAAGCGCTTCAACGACACGCACGGCCACCAGGCGGGCGACCAGGCGCTGCGCATCGCTGCGCAAGTGCTGGGCGCGGCCCTGCGGCCCACGGATTTTGCCGTGCGCTACGGTGGCGAGGAAATGATGGTGATCTTGCCCGATACCAACGAACACGTGGCCTTGCGGGTGGCCGAGCGCTTGTGCGAGCGCATGCAGCTCGCCGTCATCTTCGCCGACATGCGCAGCGCCTTGCCGCACATCACGGGTTCCTTCGGCGTGGCCAGCCTGGCGGCCGAACAGGACGACCATGCGCTGATCGCCGCGGCCGACGCGGCGCTGTACCGGGCAAAAGCCGGCGGCCGCAACCGGGTAAGCACCTGATAAAAAGCCCATGGCGTCGTTGCATTGCCTCGTCGTACATTCGTACTGCCTTCGGCAATGCGCCTAGCCCTGGACATTTTCTCAGGCGCTTCCGGCGTAATAATGATCAGGCGGCCTTGCTGTCGGCCGGCTTGGCGGCATCATCCTTCTTGCTGCTGTGCGCGGCGATGAAGTCGGCATAGCCCTTTTGCACCAGCTCGTACGTCTTGTCGATATTGCCGGCGATGTCGCCATTCAGCACTTTCAAGCCGCCCAGGATGTCGCGCGCTTCCTTGAAGCCTTTTTCCATGCCGCCGCTGATGGTGTCCATGAACTTGGTCAGGGCCGTATCGTCGTCCAGGCCGGGATTCTGTTTCTTGAAGGCATCAAAAAAACCTGTCGACAGCGATACAATGCGGTTCGCCGTCGCTTCGGCGCTGTTATCCTGCGAAGCCGCGTTCTGGATCGCATCCTCGCCGTACTGACCCTTCAGCGCTTCATTGATGTTGGTGATGGCCGTCTTGTACAGCAGCGCCAGCGGTTCGTTCTCGGAACCGATCGACACGTTCAGCGACGCCTGCATGATGGAAGCGTTCAATTGCAGCTTGGTGCGGTCATTCACGCTCATTTCAGCGTTGACGCCGTCCTTTTGCTGGACTTTATCGTCCTTGCCGGCAACGCCCGTACTGACGGAAGTCACGGAAGGGGTGGAATTGCCGCTTGCGGCGATGGGAATTGACACGATAGACCTCCTTGAACGGGCAATGTATGCCACCATGCGGGAAACGCGATGATGACCATCCTCTCGTGTAGTATCGGCAGGTTTTCAGAAAACTGTAGCAGCGGCCGCTTTTGGCGGCCCGGATAACCAATCAAGCAACGACCATCAATGACTAACCAGACCTTTCTTTGGCACGACTACGAAACCTTTGGCGCCCAGCCGCGCCGCGACCGCCCGGCCCAGTTCGCCGCCATCCGCACGGATGCCGACCTCAACGAGATCGGCGAACCCATCATGCTGTATTGTCAGCCTGCCAATGATTTCCTGCCCGACCCGCAATCGTGCCTGATCACGGGCATCACGCCGCAGCAGTGTCTGCAGCTGGGCGTGCCCGAACACCAGTTCGCCGCCACCATCGAAGCGGCCTTTTCGGAGCCGGGCACCATCGGCGTGGGCTACAACACCATCCGTTTCGACGATGAAGTCACGCGTTTCCTGTTCTGGCGCAACCTGATCGACCCGTATGCGCGCGAATGGAAGAACCATTGCGGCCGCTGGGACATCCTCGACGTGGTGCGCATGACGCACGCGCTGCGCCCGGAAGGCATTCAATGGCCGAAGCGCGACGATGGCCAGACCAGTTTTAAACTGGAACACTTGAGCAAGGCCAATGGCCTGGTCCACGAAGCGGCGCATGATGCACTGTCCGACGTGCGCGCCACCATCGCCCTGGCACGCCTGATCAAGGAAAAGCAGCCGAAACTGTTCGAATTCTGCCTGGCGCTGCACAAGAAGGACAGGGTCGCCAGCGAAATGGGCATGCACCTGGCCGCCGGCGAGCGCCAGCCTTTCCTGCACGTGTCGGGCATGTTCCCCGCCGAACGGGGTTGCCTGGGCGTCGTCTGGCCGCTGGCCACGCATCCGAGCAATAAAAATGAAATCCTCGTCTGGGATTGCGCCTACGACCCGCGCGAGCTGTTCCAGCTGGACGCCGACACCATCCGCACGCGCCTGTTCACGCGCAAGGACGCCATGCCGGAAGGCATGACGCGCCTGCCCGTGAAAAGCGTGCACCTGAACAAGTCGCCCATGCTGGTCGGCAATTTAAAGACGCTGTCGCCCACCATGGCCGCGCAATGGGGCATCGATCTGGACGCGGCGAAGGTCAACGCGCAATTCGCCGCCGCGGCGCCGAACATGGATGCCGTCTGGGCTGAAGTGTTCCAGCGCCCGGGCGCGAATACCGCGCTGGACGTGGATGAAGATTTGTACAATGGTTTCGTCAGCAACGACGACCGCCGCCTGCTCGAATCCTTGCGCCGCGACACGCCGGCCAAGCTGGCCACGGCCCGCCCCTCGTTTGCCGATGAACGCCTGCAGGAACTGCTGTTCCGCTACCGCGCCCGCAATTTCCCGCAAACCCTGAGCGAAGCGGAAAGCCTGCGCTGGGAACAGCACCGCGCCGCCCGCCTGTTCGACGGCGACGCCGGCGCCCGCACCATCGAAATGCTGTTTACGGAAATCGACGTGCTGTCGGAATCCGTCGATGAGCGGGGCGAGGAAATTCTGGGAGAACTCTACGATTACGCGGAGATCGTCGCACCACAGCGTGACTAAATGCAAAATGCCGGGCTAGCCCGGCATTTTTTATGGATGACAAACAACAGTCATCACGGTGCCTGACAGAAGCGTAGCGAGCGGATGGGAGTTGCGGCCGAGAAGCGCAACTGTGCTATGGCACAGTGAGCATCGCCGGCCGCAAATCGCGACGCGCAGTAGCTTATGTCAGCCACCATCAGACGCGCGGTGCGCGTTGATCGCATCGCGCGTTTCAATGGCCACGCGGCGCGCCGCGTCGGCGAAGTCTTCGCCCGCCTGCGGCGTGGCGTAGATGATGGCGCGCGACGAGCTGATCATCATGCCCATGCCGTTCGCCGTCTGGCCCGCGCCGACGGTGGCGGCGATGTCGCCGCCCTGGGCGCCGATGCCCGGCACCAGCAGCGGCATGTCGCCGACGATGGCGCGCACCTGCGCCAGTTCTTCAGGGAAGGTGGCGCCGACGACGAGCGCGCACTGGCCGTTTTTATTCCACTTTTCGGCCACCAGGCGCGCCACGCGCTGGTACAGCGGTTCGCCGTCCGTATTCAGGAATTGCAGGTCCGAGCCGCCCGGGTTCGACGTGCGGCACAGGATGATCACGCCGCGGTCTTTCCACGCCAGGTAGGGATCGAGCGAATCCTCGCCCATGTACGGGTTCACGGTGACGGCGTCGGCGCCGTAGCGCTCGAACGCTTCGCGCGCATATTGCGTGGCCGTCGCGCCGATGTCGCCCCGTTTCGCGTCGAGGATCAGGGGGATGTGCGGATAATTCTCGCGCACGTAGCGGCAGATGTCTTCCAGCTGCTTTTCCGCGCCCAGCGCGGCAAAATACGCGATCTGCGGCTTGAAGGCGCAAGCCAGGTCGGCCGTGGCATCGATGATGCGCGTGCAAAAGGTGGTGATTCCATCAGGCAGGTCGCGCAGTTCGGCCGGCAGTTTCGCCAGGTCGGGGTCCAGGCCCACGCACAGCAGGGAATTATTGGCCGTCCACGCGGCGGATAATTTATTGATGAAATTCACGGCACACCTTCTCTATATTCAGTTGCAAACCCCGTATTGTAACGCGGCGCAGGCCAAGCAAGGCAGCCGGGGGCGGCCGCCGGCGCTTATTAAACCGACATTACGGGCCGTTTCAGGTATATTTGCCTCACCTCCCTTACTCTGCACGGAACCCATCATGCAAATCACCAATCAATTCACCAAATGGCTGCGCCTGGCGCTGAGCGTCACCGTCCTGGCCGGCATCCTGACGGGCTGCGGCTACAACGACTTCCAGAGCAAGGACGAGGCCACCAAGGCCGCCTGGGGCGAAGTGGTCAACCAGTACCAGCGCCGCGCCGACCTGATCCCCAACCTGGTCAATACCGTCAAGGGCTATGCCACGCACGAGCGCGAAACGCTGGAAGCGGTGACCAAGGCGCGCGCCGCCGCCACCAGTTTCCAGATCACGCCCGAAGTGCTGAACGACCCGGCCGCGTTCGAAAAATTCCAGCAAGTGCAGGGGCAGCTGTCGTCGGCCCTGTCACGCCTGATGGTGGTGTCCGAGAAATACCCGGACTTGAAGGCCGACACCAGCTTCCGCGACTTGCAGTCGCAGCTGGAAGGCACGGAAAACCGCATTACCGTGGCGCGCCAGCGTTACATCGTTGCCGTGCAGGATTACAACGTGCATGCGCGCAGCTTCCCGAACAACCTGACGGCCATGGTCTTCGGCTACAAGGTCAAGCCATCGTTCACGGTGGAAAATGAAAAAGCCATCTCGACCGCACCGACCGTCAACTTTGGCAAATAAGATGAAAGCCTGGTCCTATCTCGCGGCGCTGGCGACGGCGCTGCTGCTGTGGACGATGCCGCCAGCCGGCGCACAGGGCTTGCAGCCCGTGCCGCCGCTGGCCGCGCGCGTGACGGACAACGCCGGCATGCTGGACGCCAAGCAAAAGGCGGCGCTGGAAGGCGTGCTGGCCGATTATGAAGCCAAGACGGGCAGCCAGATCGCCGTGCTGCTGGTCAAGAGCACGGAACCGGAAGCCATCGAGCAATACAGCATCCGCGTGACGGATGCCTGGAAGCTGGGCCGCAAGGGCGTCGATGACGGCGTGCTGCTGATGGTGGCGAAGGACAACCCCTCGTCCTTGCGCCGCCTGCGCATCGAGGCGGGCCGCGGCGTGCAGGGCGTGCTGACGGATGCGCAATCGAAACGCATCCTGCAAGACGTGATCGCCCCCCATTTCAAGCAAAACGATTACTACGGCGGCCTGGTGGCCGGCGTGGGCTCGATTGCCACCCTGCTGAACCAGGAGCAATTCCCCGCTGCGGCACAGCAAAAGGCGCCAGCCACCGTGGAAGCGGGCGGCATGACCTTTTGGCTGCCGCTGCTGTTCTTCGGCTTCCTCGTCGTGCTGACCCTGTTCCGCTCGCGCGGCGGACCGACGCGCCTGCAGCGCGGCAGCAACTGGTCCAGCGGCGCCACGGGCGTCGTGCTGGGTAGCATCCTCAGCCAGGCGCTGAACAACCGCGGCGGCGGCGGCTTCGGCGGCGGCGGTGGTTTTGGCGGTGGCAGCAGTGGCGGCGGTGGTTTCGGTGGCGGTGGCGGCGGTTTTGACGGCGGCGGCGCCTCGGGAGATTGGTAATGACGAAACAACTGACATTCGGACAACGCTGCGGACGGGCCTTGAAACATTTGCGGGGCACGCCGGCGACGGCGCGCCACGCCTTTCCGGAACGCACCCTGAAAGCCATCGAGACGGCCATCGCCGACGGTGAAGCGATGCACCAGGCGGAAGTGCGCCTGATCGTCGAAGCGGCCCTGACGCCGGGCATGGCGTACCAGGGCGTGAGCAACCGCGAGCGGGCGCGCGAACTGTTCGCCCAGTATGGCGTGTGGGATACGGAAGACAACGTCGGCGTACTGATCTATATCAACCTGGCCGAACACCAGGTCGATATCGTGGCCGACCGCAACGTGGGCCGCCGCGTCACGCCGGAACAGTGGCAAGCCGTGTGCCGCACCATGACCAAAGGGTTCAAGGATGGCAATTACCACGACAGCACCCTGGAAGCGCTGGCGCAGCTCAATACCCTGCTGCAAAGCCACTTCCCCGCCAACGGCACGCGCGGCAACCAGTTGCCGAACGAGCCCATCCTCCTCTGATTCCTGCCCAGGGATTAAAATCTGCCCATTGCCGCGCGGGCTGGTGTTCCTGGCAGCGCGGCCCCCATACCCCGCCGAGGAGCACACATGAAATTAGTCAGTAAAACCGCCATCGTCACGGGCGCCACGCAAGGCATCGGCCTGGCTTGCGCCACCCGCCTGATCGCCGAAGGGGCGCAAGTGATGCTGGTCGACATCAAGGAAGAAGGCGCGCAGGCGGCCGCTGCCCTCGGCCCGCAGGCGCGCTTCTTTTGCGCCGACGTCAGCCAGAAGGCGGACGTGGACGCCATGCTGAAGGAAACCCTGGCCCAGTTCGGCCACATCGATATCCTCGTCAACAATGCGGGCGTCACGCACGCGGCCGATTTCCTCGACGTCTGCGAAGACGATTTCGACCGGGTCATGCGCATCAACCTGAAATCGATGTTCCTGTGCGGCCAGGCCGTGGCGCGCGAAATGGTCAAGCGCAACAGCGGCTGCATCATCAACATGTCCAGCGTGAATGCGGAACTGGCCATTCCGAACCAGGTGCCGTACGTGGTGTCGAAGGGCGCCATCAACCAGCTGACCAAGGTCATGGCCCTGAACCTGGCCTCGCACGGCGTGCGCGTCAACGGCATCGGGCCGGGCACCATCCTGACGGAACTGGCCAAGCAGGCGGTGCTGTCGAGCCCGGAAGCGCGCCACACGATTTTGTCGCGCACGCCGCTGGGCCGCTGTGGCGAGCCGGAAGAAGTGGCCGGCATCGCCGCCTTCCTGGCCAGCGACGACGCCACCTACATGACGGGCCAGACCATCTATGTCGATGGCGGGCGCATGGCGCTCAATTACACGGTGGCCGTGAAGGAATGAAGGCAGGCGCGGTAAGTTATATCAAAAAAGAATAATGGTTATCCGAAAAGATCATTAGACACATATCGTGCAACGCAGCATAATGCACCTGTCTCCACTATTCTCCTCCAAGAAAATAGTTTTAAGCCCGCTTTCACCAGCGGGCTTTTTTTTCGCTATCAGTCTTGAAACATGGCTATTCTTGCCATGCTCCACACTCTTTCCGACAATTTGCGCTGCCGCAAAAAAATGTTGCGGCGTGTCATCAGGCCGTCATCTTCACCTCCTATACTTGCTTCATCTGCTGTACAGGCAACCGATATGCCTGACTACAGACAGGTGTGCCGCGATGGCACACCACTCCCCTTTCACGACCGTGGCGGGCGCCCGCAAGGCGCGCGACATGGTAAGTACCGAGCAACTCTCAACTCTTGACCCATTTCATTTGGGTTTTTGGCCCGCGCCCCCGCGGGCCTTTTTTTTGCCTGTCCAGCAAGCTCTTGCGCAAAAACACGGTGGCCCGCCCTGCCCATGATATTGTGGCGTCCTTTCCACCTGTCCTGACGCCTCATGCCTGCACCCTTGCCCGAACTGTGTTTTGCCGACCGTTACGAACGCCTGCGCTACCGCACCGCGCTGGTGCTATATGTGCTGGTGATCCTGATCGGCGACATTCCCGGCGTGCGCGCGGACGTGGGCCAGTATGCGTCGGGCGGCGTGCTGCACTCCTTCGGTTATGGCGTGCTGGCCCTGATCCTGTTCAGCGGCACGGGCGGCGGCATGGCGCGCCGGGCGCTGCTGTCGGTGCTGATGGTGGCGGCCATGGGCGCGCTGGACGAATTCATCCAGAGTTTCCTGCCCTACCGACATGGCGCCGTCAGCGACTGGGTGGTCGATGTCACGGCTGCCGCGGCGGTCTGCCTGCCGCTGTATTTCCTGTGGCCGAAAATGGTCGCCGCTGCCCTTGGCAAGGACGCGCCGCTGCCCGAAGCCTGAACGGGGGATGGCTCGCGCCCGTCAGGCGCGGTCCGCTTCGCTATCCTGCAGTGCCAGCCGCAACTGTCCCTGGCCCCGCTTGCCCAGGCGCCGCATCAGGGCGCGCGTCTCGCGCCGGCTGCCGGCCCCCATGGCGCGTGCCGTATCGCGCTGCATCTCCAGCAACTGTTCCGAGCGCGCCAGCCGCACCAGGCCATGCAAGGCCTGGGCCAGCACATGGCGCGCACGGACATCGTGCGCAGTGCCGCCGATGGCCAGCACCAATTCATCGATCAGTTTTGCTGTAGGGCCAGATGACATTTTTTCTCCCGATTGAACAGTGAGGAAACGTGCAGCCGCACGAAGTGGTAATTGCCAGCATCGTTTATACCAAGCACGGCAATTAGACACTTGATCTAGCTCAATCGACAATGACGGCCGCCGAACATCCCTGTTCCGCCATGCTCTTACATGCAGCAATCGCCGCCATCCGCATCACCGCGGGTGCCGATCCTGAATGTGCGACCATGAGGAGACCAAGATGAGATCAAAAACCACCCTGCTGCTGACCGGCCTGACATGCGCCTTGCTGGCAGCCTGCCATTCCACGGACAAAACCAGTCTGGCGCGCAGCAATAGCGGCGAAACCTATGCCGCGCCGGCCGGCACGACGCCGCAAAGCAGCACGGCCAGCACCGCCAGCAGCACGGCCGCCGATACGAGCAACGCCCAGAGCAGCATGAGCAACGACATGCGCAACGACGCGAACCAGTCCACGATGAACATCAGCTCGGCCACGGTGCAGTCGATAGAAACCGTGCCGCGCAGCATGGAGCAAGGCAGTGGCGACATGCAGGCGGGTACGTCGGGCACGGCCGGCAGCACTTCGGGGGCGGCTGGCAACATGCTGTACCGCGTCACCTTGCGCCTGGACGACGGCACGACGCGCACCTTTGTGCAAAACACCCAGCCCGCCTTCCAGATCGGCGACAAGGTCAGCGTGCAAAAAGGCGTGATGCAGCGCTATTGATCGGTATCAACGCTGGCCGGCGCTGGCCGCTTTCCTCCACGCCTGGCCGCCACTTGGCACGTACTTGGCACACACTTGATACGCAGTTGGCACGCAGTTATCATTTTCAAGCCAAGGCCAGGGTCAGCGGCCGGCTGCGCCCCTGCACCAAGGCCGAGGGCCAGGCCGGGTCATGCGTCAGGTTGTGCAATTGGCTGCCGTCGAGCAAAAACGTGTCTTCCACCGTGCTGCCGGGCAGGCTGGGGTGGAAGGCCAGCGCCATGCCCCGCTTGAGGATGATTTCCGTGTGCGCGCCGGCCGCCACTTCGGGCGCCAGGTAGCCGTGGATGCCGCCCTGTCGGCTGGTGCGTACCGTGTCGGGCTGGCCTGCATACGCGTAGGCGCTGTCGAGCGCGTGATACACCATGCTCAGCGCATGGCCCGTTTCGCAAGCGTCGAGCGCCACCGCTTCCAGCGCCAGCATGGCCGCATCGGCATCGTCCATGACCACCGCCGCGCCATCGGCGCGATGCTGCGCCGGGCCGAAGCGCCGTTGACGGCTGAGGCTAGCGCACAGGCCGAAACGCCGCGCGCACAGGGCCAGCACGGCTTGCGGGCCCAGCTCCACCTGGGCTGGCGGTGCGCGACGATACCGCTGTTGACGCTCCGCCCCGCTGACCAGCACGTGCACGGCCTGCAAGCCCCGCAGCCACAGCGCCCGCGCGCAGGCAGCAGCCAGTTCCAGCTCGCTCCAGTCGGGGCGGGCCTGGCGCAACGCATCCGCGGCCGCGCGGGCAGCCAGCTGCCCCACCTGCCGGTAGCGCAGCTGTTCCGATTCCAGCAGCACCAGCCGCTCTTCGCGCAAGGCTACGGGCAGGCTGCGTTCGTGCAAGCCCGGCCGGTCGGACAGGACCGGTGCGCCACCGGCCGCATGCTGCACGAAATGCTCGCGCAATTCATACAGCTGCGGCTGCATCCAGGGTGACACTTGCCACGTCCATGGCCCGCGCACTTCTTCCTCGCGCATGCGCATGGCTTCGGCTTCGTCCGTCAAGATATAGGCGGCGTCGCGCGTCACCAGTACTTCCGCGCAGCCGCACTCGGCGGTATGGTAGTGGCTGTTCGACGCGCCCGCAGTGGCCCACGCAAACCAGTCCCCGCCGCGCAGGCGCACGGCGCCGGCACGCTGGTCTTCCAGCCAGCCCCGCATCTGCGCCAGCTTGTGCGCCACTTCCAGTTCCAGCGGCCAGTTCATGACCGCCCCTCGTGCGGGCTCCGGCGCGGCGCGACGCCGCCTGCCCTGCCTGGCGCCAGCCGGGTCTCCTGTTGTGCATGCATAGCTGCTCCCTTCCTACATGGAAACGTAAGACCGGCGCCCCCATCAAAAGTTCAGTGCCCGGATGCGTCTCAGGCTTGCAGTCTATGACTTCCCTCTGTTTTTGCAAGCCGCTATTTCGCCAGCTCGATCAGGACAGCCGTGTACATCTGCAGATTCAGCAGCAGCTGTTTTTCCGTGATGAACTCGTGTTCGGAATGCCCCGTGTACACGGTGTGCGGCATGGCCGGGCCGAAGCTGACGGCGTTCGGGAACAGGCGCGAATTGGTGCCGCCGCCGATGGCGACTGGTTGCGGATGCGCGATGCCCGTGTAGTGCCCGAACACGGACAGCAGGGTGGGAATCTGCGGCGCGTCCGTCTGCAGCCACGGTTCGCCGATCTGCACCTGCAGGGTAGCGGGCACCTGGCGCCGCGCCTTCCAGCCATCGAAGGCGGCCGTCACCTGTTGCTGCAGCACGGCCGCCGTCTTGCCTTGCGGACGGCGCAGGTTGATGTTCAGTTCCAGCGCGCCGCCATCTTGCTTGAGTACGGTAGGCGCTACCGTCATCGGCCCCATGAAACCGTCGCGGTAGGCGATCTGGCCGAAGCGCTCGCCGTAGATGCCGGTACCCACCAGTTCATTCAGGAACGACAGCATGTCGGCCGCCTGCGTGCCCTGCCAGGGCTGCACGGCCAGCGCGTCGGCCAGCATGCTGATGGCGTTGACGCCGTCTTCCGGCTTCGACGAGTGGGCCGACACGCCCAGCGCCGTTACCGTCAAGGTATCGCCAGTGCGCGCGTAGCTGTAGCGCACGCCCTGCTGGCCCTGCGCGCGGGCGCGGATGGCCGCTTCCAGCGCGGCCGGCGCGTGGTCGATCACGGCTTGTGCGTCTTCCGGGATCTGGCTGCCGAAAAAGCCGCCCGCCAGCTTCGCCAGCACGGGGCCGCCCTTGGCCGGCAAGGCCGTGCGCGGCGGCAGGGTCAGCTTGATGGAACCGTAGCCCTTCTCGGCCGTCACCACCGGGTATTCCGCATCGATGGTGATGTTGACCTGCGGCGGCGTATGGGTTTTCAGGAACTGTTTCAACGGTTCCCAGTCCGATTCCTCGGCCATGTACACGTACAGCTCGATGCGCTTGCTCAGCGGCACCTGCTTGTCCTGGATGGCTTTCATCGCATACAGGGCCGTCGCGATGGGCCCCTTGTCGTCTTCCGTGCCCCGTCCCAGCAGCTTGCCCGGTTCGCTGCCGCGATCCAGCTCGAACGGCGAACGGGCCCATTTCGCGGGGTTCACAGGCTGCACGTCGCCATGCGTGATCACGCCCACCCGTTCGCTGCCGCTGCCCATGCCGATGACGAGCACGTGGCCGTGATCCTGGAAATCGAATCCCAGGCGCTGCGCCTCGGCCGCCAGGTAGCGCTTGAAGCCCGTGTGCTGTGGATTGTCGGCAAAGGGCACAGCCGGGTCGGCCACCGTGTTGTAGCTGATCATCTTCGCCAGGCTGGCGATCAGCGGTTCGGGATAGGTGGCCAGCGCGTAGCGGGCCGTGTCCTGCGCCTGCTGGCTGACGGGCGCGGCGTGAACGGAGGGCTGCAGCAGCAGGCTCATCAAAGTCAGCAGGATGGGTTTCTTGAACATGGCGGGGCGCATAAAGTGGGGAGGCCAACTCTAGCATCGCCCGCACCGATTTCCAATCGATACGAGTTTTTTACCGATCAGTACGCAAATTCCCGATTCGCATTATCATGTGCACAGCCTGTCATCCCTGCCGCTTCCAAGGCCGACCCTACTGGGGTCAGGGGATAGACAAATCGTCCATTGTGATTTTCCACCACGTCCCGATATCGCTACCATGATTCCATTTTCCATACTCGACCTGGCCCCCATCGCCGAAGGCAGCGACGCCAGCCAGTCGTTCAAGAACACGCTCGACCTGGCGCAGCACGGCGAACGCTGGGGCTACAACCGCTACTGGCTGGCCGAACACCACGGCATGCCCGGCATCGCCAGCGCCGCCACAGCCGTCGTGATCGCCCATGTGGCGGCCGGTACCAAGACCATCCGCGTGGGCGCGGGCGGCGTGATGCTGCCGAACCACTCGCCGCTGGTCATCGCGGAACAGTTCGGCACCCTGGAAGCGCTGCATCCGGGCCGCATCGACCTGGGCCTGGGCCGCGCGCCCGGCTCCGACCAGACGACGGCGCGCGCCCTGCGCCGCGACCTGCAATCCGATGCGGAACAGTTCCCGCAAGACGTGCTGGAATTGATCGACTACATGTCCGACGAGCCGCGCCAGCGCGTGCTGGCCGTGCCCGGCAAGGGCGCGAAAGTACCCGTGTGGATACTCGGGTCCAGCCTGTTCGGCGCCCAGCTGGCCGCCCACCTGGGCTTGCCGTATGCATTCGCCTCGCACTTCGCGCCGCAGATGATGATGCAAGCCGTGGCGTATTACCGCGAACACTTCAAGCCGTCAAAACAATTGGCGAAACCATACGTGATGCTGGGCTTTAACGTGTTTGCCGCCGACACGGATGAGCAAGCGCACTTGCGCGCCACGTCGATGCAGCAAGCGTTCGTCAACCTGCGCACGGGCCGCCCGTCGCGCTTGCAGCCGCCCGTGCCCGGTTACCTGGAGCAATTGGGTCCGCAGGAACGCGCCATGCTCGATTCCGTCCTGTCGTGCACGGCCATCGGCGCACCGGACACCGTCAAGGCGAAGATGGCCGCCTTCATCGCCGAAACGGGCGCCGACGAGCTGATGATCACTTCGCAGATCTTCGACCATAAGCACCGGCTGCGCTCGTATGAAATCACGGCGCAAGTGCATGCGGAACTGGCGGGCGCTCGTTAAGTTTTAACTCTCCCTCGGTATATCCCCCTATACCCTTTTCCCGGCCATCGGCAACGATCGCCGGGATTTTTTTGCCTGGCGTGTTTACCCGCCGTTTTTCCTGCCGTCTTGCCTGCCGTCTTGCCTGCCCCCTGCCGCAAAATCGGCCCGGCCCGGCAGGAAATGTGCAGCCCCGCTATCATGCTCATCCAAAAGCATTATTCCAAGAAAGCTGTACCGCATGAAATCTGCAAGCTCTTCCGTCGATGCCAGCACCCTGCTGAGCTCCACCCGCATCCTGTTGTTCGCCCTGTCCGCCGGCGTGCTCGTCGCCAGCCTGTATTACGTGCAGCCGCTCACGTCCATGCTGGCCGCCTCGTTCGGCGTCAGCGTGCCGCAAGCCGGTTACCTGGTCACGGCCACGCAGATCGGCTACGTGCTGGGCATCGTGTTCCTCGTGCCCCTCAGCGACGTACTGAACCGCCGCCAGTTGCTGACGTGGATGCTGATCGCCAAGATCGGCGCCTTGCTGTTGGCCGCTACCAGCCAGAATATTATCGTCTTTGCCATCGCCAGCGTCTTGATGGGGATCACGTCCAGCGCATTGATGGTGGTCACGGCCATGGTGGCGTCGTATGCGCCGGATCACAGCCGGGGCCGCATGGTGGGCACCGTCATGACGGGCTTGTTGCTGGGCATCTTGCTGGCGCGTACCGTGTCCGGCACGGTGTCGCAGATCAGCGGCGGCTGGCGCACCGTCTACGTGCTGGCCGCCATCGTCGTGGCCGCCCTGCTCGTCATGCTGCGCCGCATCCTGCCCAATGAAGCGCCGCGTGGCAAGCTGCAGTACGGCAAGCTGATGGCCTCCTTGGCCGACATCATCCGCCAGGAACCGCTGCTGCGCCAGCGCGCCCTGTTCTCGGGTCTGGGCCTGGGCACCTTCAGCGTGTTCTGGACGGGGCTGACCTTCTTGCTCAGCGGCGCGCCGTATCACTACTCGGAAATGCAGATCGGCCTGTTCGGCCTGGCCGGCGCCACGGGCGCCTTTGCGGCCAACACGGCGGGCCGCATGGCCGACCGCGGCTACGCGCGCCAGGCCACCTGGCTGCTGGCCGTCGCCTCGATCGCAGGCTGGGCCTTGATCGGCTTTGGCGCCCATTCGCTGGTGCTGTTGTTGATCGGCATCGTCCTGCTGGACATGGGCGTGATGGGCCTGCAAGTAACGCACCAATCCATCATCTATAAACTGGCGCCGCATGCTCGGGCAAGGGTCACCACCGTCTTCATCGCGGGCGGCTTCATCGGCGCCTCGGCCGGTTCGGCCCTGGCCAGCGCCAGCTTTGCCGCCGGCGGCTGGCCCGCCCTGTGCATGGTGGGCGGCGCCATGCCGCTGCTGATGCTGCTGGTGTGGAGCAAGTACCGCCACACGCAGCGCCGGCTGGAACGGGCAAGCGCCACCTGAACCAGCGCGAAAAAAAACCGCTCGGCCGAGCGGTTTTTTTACGTCCCTATTTCGCTGGCGCGCGCGCCTTGCCGAACGCATCGCCCGCCTTCCAGGCCGGCATCTTCGCGCCATTTGCCACGGCTTGCCCCAGGTTCAGCGTAAATTGCGCCTGCTGCGTCATGCCGGACAAATCCCAGCTGGCGTCGTACTCGTCGGTGACCTGATGGTAGCGGGGGCCGTAGGCGGCCGCCTTGGCTTTCGATGCCTCGACATCCTTGATGTACTCGCGTCCGCCATTGATGGAAAACGCGGGCACGCCCGCCTTGGCAAAACTGAAATGGTCGCTACGGAAATAACCGCCGGCCAGGTCGGGACGGGCTGCCGCGATATGCATGCCCATGGCTTTGGCCACCGTGGCGGCGATCGCGCCCAATTCCGTGCGCTCGCTGCCCTGTGCGCCGATGTCGCGCGTGGCGCCCACGAAATTCAAGCTGTCGAGGTTAAGCGCGGCCGCCGTCTTGTCCAAAGGCCACAGCGGGTCGGCCGCGTAGGCGGCGCTGCCCAGCAGCCCCTGTTCTTCGGCCGCCACCCACAGGAAGATCTGCGTGCGCTTCGCGGGTTGCTTGACGGCTTCCTGCGCCATGGCCAGCAAGCCGGCCGTGCCGGAGGCATTGTCGACGGCGCCGTTGTAGATCGTGTCGCCCGCTTTTTCGTCATCCTTGCCTTGCTTGCCCAGGTGGTCCCAGTGGCCGCTGTAGATGACGGCTTCATCCTTCAGTTTCGGGTCCGTGCCCGGCACCATGCCGGCGATATTGAATTGCTCCACCTTGCGCACGGCCGATTTCATTTCGCCCGACAGTTTGGCGTTCAGCGCGACGGCCTTGAAGTCCTTGCTTTCCGCCTGCGCGCGCAAGGCGTCCAGGTCCTGCCCGCCAGCCGCAAACAGACGGCGCGCCGCGTCTTCCGCGATCCAGCCCTGCAGCGGCGTGCCGGCAGTGCGGTCCGCCAATTGGAAGCGCTCGCTGCCGCTCCAGCTGTTCTGCACCACGCTCCAGTCATACGAGGCGGACGGTTTCGTGTGGATCAGCAACACGCCCGCGGCGCCCTGGCGCCTGGCTTCCTCGAATTTGTACGTCCAGCGGCCGTAATAGGTCAGCGCCTTGCCGGCGAAACGGTTCGGATCAAGCGCGGTCGGCTGCGGGTCGTTGACCATCATGACGACGATCTTGTTTTTGACATCGGCACCCTTGAAATCGTTCCAGCCTTCTTCCGGCGCCGTGATGCCGTAGCCGACGAACACGAGCGGCGCATCGAAGGTATGCGCGGCAACGGAGTCGCCCGTGGCCCAGACCCAGTCCGGGCCGAACGCCAGCGGCACGGCCTTGCCGCCCGCCACGACTTGCAGGCTGCTCTCTTGCGGCAAGGATTTCACGCCGGCAATTTGCACGCTCTGGCGGTAGCTGCTGCCGCGCACGGGTTGCAGCCCGGCCATCTGCGCCTGGGTTTCCAGGTAAGCCACCGTCAGGTCGGCGCCGCGCTGGCCTGTGCCCCGGCCTTCCAATAAATCGTTGGACAGGAAGGCCAGGTGGGCGCGCAGGGGCGCTTCCTGCACGATGGGCAAACCGCTGGCGGCTTGGGCGGAAAACGCCAGCGCAGTCAGGGCGAGGGAAGAAAACAGCTTCTGCATAATATCCTTTGGGTAAGAGGAGGAAAGCGGTCCGGCGGATGGCCGAGCCGGCGATTGTATGCCATGGGGAAAGATGGATCAAAATGCGGACGAAAAAAATCCCCGCGGCAGAGGCGGGGATGGGCGATGGAAGCCGCGTCAGACCAACAAGGCCGCCGCCAGCGATTCGATCTCTTCCGCCGATTCGTCGAGGATGGTGTGCAAGGTGCTGCCGCCGATGCCGAAGTCGATCTTCGCGGCCGCCTGGCGCCGCGCGGCGCTTTCCGGCGGATGCAGGGGCGAGCCGACAGGCGACAGATCGTTGGCCAGCACCAGGGTCGCGCCCAGGGTGCGGGGCGGGAACGGGCTGCCGCCATGCCACATGCCTTCCACGGCCTGCAAGACCATGTCGGGCACTTGCAGTTGGCGCAGCACGCCGCGGCCGATCAGCTTTTCGCCGTATTCGATCCAGTCTTCGGTATTGTCGTCCAGCAAACCCGGATATTCCTCGGCGCGCGA
This sequence comes from Janthinobacterium sp. SUN033, assembly GCF_030397595.1. NCBI lineage: Bacteria > Pseudomonadati > Pseudomonadota > Betaproteobacteria > Burkholderiales > Oxalobacteraceae > Janthinobacterium > Janthinobacterium sp. SUN033. The sequence continues at coordinate 275,371 of NZ_JAPQNV010000005.1, read as the reverse complement.
CAGCAGATAAAAGCCGCCCACTTCGTGCACGATGGCGGCGAACATGGCCGTTTCCACGTCCACGTGCGTGACTTTCCGCGCGATCACCTGGCTCAGCGCGGCCACGTGGGCCGTGTGTTCCCACAGCTTGGCCGCCTTGGCGCGCAATTGCGGGTCCGTGATCTGGCTGCCCAGCTGGCGCACGATGACGGACGCCACCATCGACTTTAACGTGGCAAAACCCAGGCGCGAGACGGCCGCGCGCACGTTGGCGATTTCATTGCCGGAACGGTTGTAGGCGGCCGAGTTGGCCAAGGCCACGACCCTGGCCGACAACAGCGGCTCGGCCATGACCATGCGGGCGGCCGCTTCGATATGGCAATCGGGGTCGTCCAGCGCTTCCTGCAGCTTCAAGGTGGCCTTGACGTTGGCGGGGAACGTCAGCTCGCCCTTGCTCGCTTGCAGCGCGATAATCTTGAATACTTCCAGTCTATCCATGGGTCAATCTCCGGTACGGGCTTGTTCAAGCTCTGCTCTGTGGGTGGGCCGGGAATGCGCATGTATCCCCGGCCCTGCTCCCGTTTCCGGCAATATTACAGCAAGTTTATACTCAAACCTATTACTTTCCGGAAACTTTCCCTGCCACGCCTTCGACAAAATAATCCATCTTCGTCAGCGCTGCATCGTCCAGCACGCCTTTGTCCAGGCGCACTTTGCCATCGTTATCCTTGATCGGCGCGCTGAAAGGATTGAGCTTGCCAGCTACCAAGTCTTTCTCACGCGCCAATACAAACTGTTTCACGTCGGCGGGCACGGCGGCGTTGATGCCTTCCAGCTTGACCATGCCATCCTTGATGCCGCCCCAGGTGCTGCTGGACTTCCACGTGCCGTCCAGCACGGCTTGCGCCTGCTTCGTATAGTAGTCGCCCCAATGGTGGGTGACGGCGGCCAGCTGCGCCTTCGGACCGTACTTTTTCATGTCCGAGTGGTAGGCGATCGCATACTTGCCCTTCTCTTCCGCCGCCTGCACCACGGCGGTCGAGTCCGTGTGGTGGGTGACCACGTCGGCACCCTGGCCGATCAGGGTGATGGCCGCGTCGCGCTCCTTGCCCGGGTCGAACCAGCTATTCACCCACACCACTTTCACTTCCGCCTTGGGGTCGACGCTGCGCATGCCGCGCGTGAAAGCGTTAACTCCCTGCAACACTTCGGGGATCGGGAACGCCGCCACATAACCGGCCACATGGGTCTTGCTCATCTTGCCCGCCAACACGCCGGCCAGGTAGCGGCCTTCATAAAAACGCGCATTCGTGTTGGCCACGTTGACGGCGGTCTTGTAGCCAGTCAGGTGGATGAACTTCACATTAGGAAATTGCTTCGCCACTTTCAAGGTGGGATTCATGTAGCCGAACGAAGTCGTGATGACGAGCTTGCTGCCCGTTTGCGCCAGGTCGCGGATCACCCGTTCCGCATCGGCGCTCTCCGGCACGTTTTCCACATACTTGGTGGTGATCTTGCTGCCCAGCGCCTTTTCCATTTCCTTGCGGGCCAGGTCATGCTGGGTGGTCCAGCCCGCGTCGCCGATGGGGCTGATATACACGAAGCCGACATTCAGCGGAGCCGTCGCGGGAGCGGCGGCCATGACGGGCATCAAAACAGCACTGCAAACGGCGGCGCATACTAGTTTCTTGGACATGGTTTTCCTTGTGGTGAGTGATTAATTTCCGGGATTGAAATTTTTCCCCAACGAAGCGGGCATGTTGAGCTTGATGTAATTGGCATTGCTGGAAATGAGCACGAGCACGACGATGGCCGCCAGATACGGCAGCATCGACAGCAGTTGCGACGCGATGGGCACGCCCAGCGCCTGCGCGTGGAAAGTCAATATCGTGATGCCGCCGAACAGGTAGGCGCCGCCCACCACGCGCGCGGGGCGCCAGGTGGCAAAGGTGGTCAGCGCCAGCGCGATCCAGCCCCGCCCCGCCACCATGCCCTCGACCCACAGGGGCGTGTAGACGAGCGACAAAAAGGCGCCGGCCAGGCCGCAGCAGGCGCCGCCGAACAGCACGGCCGCCAGGCGGATGCGCCGCACGGGATAGCCCAGCGCATGCGCGGAAGCGGGCGACTCGCCCACGGCGCGCAGCACCAGGCCCGCCCGCGTGCGGTACAGGAACCAGGCGATGGCCACGCACAGCAGCAAGGACAGATACACCATCGCATGCTGGCGGAACAGGGCCGGCCCCAGCACGGGAATGTCTTCCAGGTAAGGGATGCCGAAGCGGCCATTCTGCAAGCTGTTGCCCACATACTTCAAGCCGATGTACGTGGACGCGCCCGCGCCGAACAGAGACAAGGCCAGGCCCGTCGCGTACTGGTTCGTGCCCAGCCATACGGTCAGCCAGGCAAAGAAGCCGGACAGCAGCATGCTGGCGCCCGCCCCCGCCAAGAAACCCAGGGTGGGACTGCCCGTGTTGACGGCCACGGCAAAGCCCGTGATGGCGGAAACCAGCATCATGCCTTCCGCGCCCAGGTTCACCACGCCCGCCTTTTCATTCACCAATAAACCGAGGGCGGCCAGCATCAGCGGCGTGCCCGCATTGATGCTGGCGGCGATCAGGGGCGCGATGGTGAAAGCCAGGTTATCCATGTTTCCTCCAGCGCAATTTGTATTGGATCAGCACGTCGCAAGCGAGCAAGGCGAACAGCAAGATGCCCTGGAACACGCCCGTGATCGCGCTGGGCAAGCCGAGACGCGATTGCGCCAGTTCGCCGCCGATATAAAACAGGGCCATGACGAAGCTGGAAAAAATCACGCCCACGGGATGCAAGCGCCCCACGAAGGCGACGATGATGGCGGCAAAGCCATAGCCGGGCGACACCGTGGGCGTCAACTGTCCCATCGGTCCCAGCACTTCGCAGGCGCCCGCCAGGCCGGACAGGGCGCCGCAGATCAGCAGCGATGACCACAAGGTCTTGCGCGAGGAAAAACCGGCATAGCGGGCGGCGGCGGGCGCCATGCCACCCACGCGCAGGCGAAAACCGGCAATACTGCGCGACAGATACAGCCAGCCGCCCAAGGAGGCCAGCAAGGCAAACACGATGCCCACGTGCAAGCGCGTATCGCTGATCACCATCGGCAACAGCAAGCCATCGGACAGCAGTTTCGACTGGGGGAAATTAAACCCTTCCGGGTCGCGCAGCACGCCATACACGAGATAGCTGAGCAACAATTGGGCAATATACACCAGCATCAGCGAGACGAGGATTTCGCTGGCGTTGTAGCGGTCGCGCAGCCAGGCCACCAGGCCCGCCCACACCATGCCGCCCGCCATGCCGGCCAGCAAGGACACGCCGATGATGGCCGCGCCGCCCACGCCGTCATCCAGGTACAGGGCGGCCGCGCCGCCGCAGATGGCGCCCAGGGTCAGCTGTCCTTCCGCGCCGATGTTATAGATGTTGGCGCGAAAACAGATGGCCAGGCCCACGGCGATCAAGAGCAGGGGCGCCACCTTGATGCCCAGCTCGGACCAGCCGTGCGCGTCGCGCAAGGGTTCGACAAAGAAGACGGCCAGGCCCGCCAGCGGATCGTGTCCCAGCGCAAGAAACAACAGCGCGCCGCACAGCACCGTAAGCAGCACGGCCAGCACGGGCGACAGCCACGACATCAACCGCGACGGTGTGGGACGGGCTTCCAGCCGCAAGGCAAACTTAGCCATGGATGGCCTCCTGCGGCCACAGCCCGCTCATCCATTGTCCCACCTGCGCCACGCTGGCTTCGCCCACGTCCAGCGACGGCGAGATCTTTCCCTTTGCCATCACCAGCAAGCGGTCGCTGATGTCGAACAATTCGTCGAGTTCTTCCGACACGACCAGCAGCGCGCAACCCGCGTCGCGCAGCGCCAGCAATTCGGCGCGGATTTGCGCGGCCGCGCCCACGTCCACGCCCCAGGTCGGCTGCGCCACCACCAGCACGGTGGGTTCGCGCAGGACTTCGCGTCCGACTATGTATTTCTGCAAGTTGCCGCCCGACAGGCTGCGCGCCAGCGCCTGCGGCCCGCCCGCCTTCACCTGGAAGCGGGCGATGATGGCGGCCGCCCGCTGCGCGATGGCCTTGTGGCGCACGAAACCGTGGCGGATGGTGGCAGGTGTCTGCAAGCTCAACAACACATTGTCGGCCAGTCCCATGTCGGGCACGGCGCCCCGTCCCAGCCTTTCTTCCGGCACGAAGCCGAAGCCCAGGGCGCGCCGGCGTCCCGGCGGCAAGCGTCCCGTCGGCGTGCCGTTCAGCACGATGCTGCCGGCGGCCGCGCGCATGTCCTCGCCAGACAAGGCCGCCAGCAATTCTTGCTGCCCATTGCCGGACACGCCCGCGATGCCGACAATTTCTCCCGCGCGCACGTCGAAATTGATATCCGTCAATTGCGTGGCGAACGGGTGGCTCTTCGGCAGATCCAGCTGCCGCACGCTCAGCATGGCGGCGCCCGGCGTGCGCGCCACGCGCGTGACGGCGGGCGGCTCGGCGCCGATCATCATGCGCGACAGGCTGGCCGCCGATTCCTGCGAGGGGTCGCACACGCCCGCGTTCTTGCCGGAGCGCACCACCGTGCACGTGTGGCACAGGGCACGGATCTCGTCGAGCTTGTGGCTGATATACAGGATGCTGCAGCCTTCGGCCGCCAGCTGGCGCAAGGTGGCAAACAGTTTTTCCACGGCGCCCGGCGTCAGCACGGACGTCGGTTCATCGAGGATCAGCAGTTGCGGCTTGGCCAGCAAGGCGCGCACGATTTCCACGCGCTGGCATTCGCCGACGGAAAGCGTGTGCACGTGGCGCTGCGGCTCCAGGTCCAGGCCGTACTGGCGCGCCGTCGCTTCGATGCGCTGCGCCAGCTCCGCCATGTTAGTGCCGGCGGGCAAACCGAGGGCGATGTTTTCCGTGACCGTCAAGGTGTCAAACAGGGAAAAGTGCTGGAACACCATGGCGATGCCCAGCGCCCGCGCGGCCGACGGGTTGGCGATCTCGACTTCACGGCCATTCCACAGGATGCGGCCGCCATCGGGCTGCACGGCGCCGTAGATGATTTTCATCAAGGTCGATTTGCCGGCGCCGTTTTCGCCAAGCACGGCATGGATCTGTCCGGGCGCGACGGTGAGACAGATGCCGTCATTGGCCACCACGGCCGGATAGCGCTTGCTGATATCGATGAGTTCCAGGCGTGCCGTCATTGTTTTTTTCGTGCCTCGCTGCGTGGTATGCGGGATGCCGATCGGTGGAAAAAATCAACACTCAGTCTCTATCGTATCGGCATCCGCGGCGCTTGGGGGGCGGGCGCGGCGGCGTGCATTTCTATTTCCACAAAAAAACAACACCTGTATACAATTTTGAAAAAAATTATCAGCTTTGCAGCGTCCGCCTTGCCCCGCAAGGACGAGAAGGTGCGATGATTATATGCAGGAACTGATAGTAAGTATGCGCACAAGACATATCGCCCGGCGCGGCGATGCTTGCATCATGGATTGAACGGCGCGCGTTATCCCATTGCAGCGCTACATGCAGACTACGCGTCCAGCCATCCCCAGTTCCCGTTTTCCCACACCGCCATCAGGAGCCGAAAGTGCCAAAAACCATACCGTGTCTGTTGCTCTGCCTCACTACCACCCTCGGCGTGGGCGCGACCGCCCAGGCTGCCGAATGGAGCGATACCGCGCTGAGCTGGCGCGCCGGCAATGATTACCGCGAGCCATTCAATCCGGACGACATCAAGAAAAACATCTTTGCCATCACGCACGCCAGCGGCTACAAATACGGCAGCAATTTCGTCAACCTCGATTTCCTCATGTCCGACAGCAAGGACCCTGGCGCACTGGGCAAAACGTCCGGCGCACAGGAGGCGTACCTGGTCTACCGCAACACCATCGACATCGGCAAGGTGCGCGGCAGCGACATCAAGTTCGGCCCTGTGCGCGGCGTCGGCGTTACCCTGGGCTTCGACGTCAACACGAAAAATGACGTCGGCTACAACTCGCGCAAGCGCATGCTGGTGGCCGGCCCCACCCTGATGTGGGACGTGCCCGGCTTCTTCAACACCAGCCTGCTGTTGCTGCGCGAAAGCAACGCCCCCAGCGGCGCCTTCCCGCCCATCTCGCAAGTGACGGGCCGCTACACGTATAAAACGCACGCCATGCTGACGGGCGCCTGGGGCATCCCCCTGTCGCCGCTGTTCTCGTTCGAAGGTTTTTTCAATCTCATCGATTCAAAAGGCAACGATGAAGTGGGGCGCAAGACGGCAGTGGAAACGAATATCGACATGCAAGTGATGTTCGACGTAGGCGCGGCCCTGGGCAGCGCCAAGAACACCTTCCGCGTGGGCCTGGAATACCAGTACTGGAAGAACAAGTTCGGCAACTCGCCCGCCACCACGGGCAACGTGGGCCAGACGGCGAAGACGCCGATGATACGCGCGGAGTACCATTTCTAAAATTCATTGTTACGCATCAACACACACGGTCGCGCCTGATGCCAGCATGGAGCTTTCCTGCTGGCGGAGAGCGCGACCGTGGAACAACTATTGCCGTATTACGAGCGTGAACTGGGCCTGTTCCGCCAGTACACGCGCGAGTTTTCCAGCCGCTATCCGAAGGCGGCCGGGCGCCTGCTGATCGCCGGCGAGACGTGCGAAGACCCGCACATCGAGCGCCTGATCCAGTCCGTCGCCCTGCTCACGGCCAGGGTCGCCAAGCGCCTCGACGACGCCTATCCGCAATTTACCCATTCCCTGCTCGAAACCCTGTATCCGCACTACCTGCGGCCGTTTCCCTCGTGCTCCATCGTGCGCATCGCCGCCGACGAAGCGCCGGGCGGCGGCCAGCTGGCCCAGCTTGCGCATGTGGCGCGCGGCACGGTGCTGCGCTCGCAGCCGGTGCAGGGCGTGGCTTGCAAGTTCACCAGCGCGTATGACGTGACCCTGGCGCCGCTGACCATTTCTCGCCTGCATTTTTCACCGCTCCTCGACGCGCCGCCCGGCCTGCGCCTGCCAGCCGGCGCCAGCGCCTTGCTGAGCATTCAGTTCACCAGCAGCAGCGAGCAGTACCACCTGGATCAGGCCGGCTTTTCCAGCCTGCGCCTGTTTGCCGATGGCGAACCGTCCGTGCGCGCGGCCCTGCTCGACGCCCTGTTCCTGCACGGCGCGGGCGCCTACGTGGCGCTGGACGAACACGGGCCGTGGCAAGCCGTCAATGGCACCTTGCTGGCGCCGGCCGGCTATGCGGACGACGAGGCGCTGATTCCCATTTCCGCCCGTTCACACCCGGCCCTGCGCCTGCTGACCGAATACTTTGCCTTTCCGGAAAAATTTCACTTCATCGATATCGGATGGTCGCTGCTGGCGCCCCTGCTGCCAAAACAGTGCCGCCAATTCACCTTGCACCTGCCGCTCAAGGGCGTGCGCAGCGACAGCCACGAAGCGCGGCTCTTGTCCGGCGCCAGCCGCGACAACCTGCTGCTCGGCTGCACGCCCGTCGTCAACCTGTTCGCCAAGTCCGGCGTGCCGATCCGCCTCACGCATACCGAGCCCGACTACGCCCTGGTGGCCGATGCCACGCATGCGTTTGCCTACGACATCCACAGCATCGAAGCCGTCACCGTGGTGCGCAAGGATCAGGCCGGCGATCGCCTGAGCGCCTTCCTGCCGCTGTATGCCTCGCTGCAAGGCGCCCAGGCCGAATATGACCAGGAGCGTGGCCAGGAATATGGTCAATACTGGCTGGCGCGCCGCGACGAAGCCGTGGCCGCCATCAGCCCCGGCCATGAAATGCGCCTGAGCCTGATCGACCCGCAATTCTCCCCGGACAGCCCGGCCAGCGCCACCGTCTCGACGCAGCTGCTGTGCAGCAACCGCGACTTGCCCGTGCAGTTGCACTACGGCTTGCCCGGCGGCGACCTGCTGGCCGAAGACGTGCCCGACGGCATCCCCGCGCGCTTCTTGCGCAAGCCCACGCCCAGCGTGCGTTTCCTGGCAGACACGCACTGGCGCCTGATTGCGCATCTGTCGCTCAATTACTCGAGCCTGACGCAAGCGGGCCTGGGCGAATTCCAGAAAATGCTCAGTCTGTACGACCTGCCCCGCTCGCCCGCCACGCAACGCTTGATCCAGGGCATCCTCACGCTCGAGCACGGCAGCACGCGCGCGTGGATGCCCACCGTACCGTTTCCCACCCTGATGCCCGGCATCGCCATCCGCCTGGGCATCGACGAGCAAGCTTTCGTCGGCTGCAGCATCTATATTTTTGCCCAGGTGCTGCAGCGCTATTTCGCCCTGAACAGCCAGCTCAACTGCTTTACCCAACTGACGCTGCGGTCCCAACGCAGCGGCGAGGAAATCCTGCGATGCCCGGAACGCAGCGCCGACGCCACGCCAGCGTGATCCAGCAATTGCTCGACGCGCCGCAGCGCTTCGAGTGCTTCCAGGCGCTGCGCCTGCTGCTGGCCTGGCTGGCCGCACACGGCGTCGACGAGCACACGGCGCTGGCAAAGTTCGTGCGCTTCGACAATAGCGTCTCGCTGCGCTTTCCCGCCAGCCAGGTCGAGGCGCTCACGACCGGCGGCATAGCCGATGCCGATACCCTGCTGCAAGCGTTGCTGTCCGGTCACGGCCAGCCCATCCACCTCACGCCCGCCTTCATGGGCCTGCTGGGTTGCCAGGGCAGCTTGCCCAGCCACTATTCGGAGCGTATCGCCGCGCACCAGCATAGCGAACGCGAGAATGGCCCGCGCGCTTTTCTCGACCTGTTTTCCAGCCGCGCCGTCGCCCTGTTTTACCAGGCCTGGCAAAAATACCGCATCGAACAAGCCGGCCATGCGGGCGACTTCCTGTCGCGCCTGCTGGCCCTGGCCGCTTGCCGCCCGGACCAGGACGAGGCGGCGGCCGGCCTGTACAGCGGCTTGCTCCAGCAACACGACGTCTCGTCCATCGTCATGGCGCGCATCCTCGGCGACCATTTCGGCGTGCCCTGCCACATCGACGAGGCGACGGGCGCCATGGATGTACTGGCGCCGCGCGAACAAACGGCGCTGGGCAGGGAAAACGCCGTGCTGGGCCAGCGCGCCCTCGTCGGCGCGCGCTGCCGCCGTCCCGACCTGGCCGTGCGCCTGCGCCTCGGCCCGCTCACGGCGCAGCAGCACGCCAGCTTCCTGCCCCGTGCCCCGGCCAGCCAGGCGCTGCGCCACATGCTGATGCTGTTCGGCCAGCCGCTCGTGCGCTACGACATCGTGCTGATGCTGCGCGCCAGCGAGGTGCGGGGCATGGCGCTGACGGCCGCGCCACAAGGCGGCCTCGGTTGCAACAGTTTCCTCGGCGATACGGCAGCGCCACGCCACCGCGATGACATGCACTACGAAATGCAATTGATGCCCTCATTCAACGATTGAACCTTGCGGCCGCGCAAAACGCTTGTGTTCGCTATTGCTACAGTCGGCCAACGATCCCTACCGTGAAGCGATGCACGATGAGCCAGTTCCCCGATACGACGGCGGCATGGATGGCAATAACGGGCGACATGCAGGGCCAGCGCCTGCTGCGCCTGCACTTTCCGCAGGGCGATGGCCCCGCCGGTATCCAGTTCCTGGCCAACAGCCTTGCCGCGAGCGAAAGCCTGTCGCGCGACTTTTCCTATGTGGTGGAAGTGCTGTCCGACGACGCCGCCATCGCGCTCGACAAAGTGATGGGCAAGATGGTGACCGTCGACCTGGTGCGCGAAGACGGCACCTTGCGCTACTTCAATGGCTACGTATTTGAATTTCGCTTCCTGCGCACGGACGGCGGTTTTGCGTTTTACGAGATGGTGCTGGAACCGTGGCTGTCGCACCTGCACTTGCGCCAAAACAATGTCGCCTTCCACGGTTTGACGGTGGCGGCGCTGACGGACAAGGTCTTCGATGATTACCTGATGCGCGACTACAAGCTGGCCCCCGGCGGCCCGGATCCCGCCATCACCTACACGTGCCAGCACAACGAGAGCGACCACAACCTGTTGCACCGCCACTGGGAACAACTGGGCTGGCACTACCGCTACGAACACCGCCTTGACGGCCACACCTTGTGGCTGTCCGACGACAGCACATCCGGCAAGCCCATCGATGGTGATCTGAGTGAAATCCCCTTCCAGCACCAGGCCGGCTCCCTGGAAGACGATGGCGTACATCAATGGAGCACCGTGCGGCGCATGGCGCCAAGCCAGATGACGGTGGCCAGCTTCAATTTCAAGAATCCGCGCAGCGCCCGCGCCAGCCGCGACTCGCTGAACCGTCAGGGCGCCGTGCCATCGCTGGAAGTGTATGAAAACACGGGCAGCTACGGTTTTAAAAACATCGACGATGGAGAACAGCTGGCCCGGCGCCGCATGGAAGAGCGCGACGCCCAGGGACAGCTGTTCGAGGCGCAAGGCAACGATCGCACGGCGCAACCAGGGCGCTGGTTCACCCTGGGCGGGCATTTCGACAGCGCCGCCAGCGAATACCTGATCCTGTCCGTACACCACTACGCCAGCAACAACTATCAGCAAGGACACGGCGCCACTTCGCACTACAGCAACACCTTTACCTGCATCGCCCGCGCCATCCCCTGGCGCCCCGGCCGCAATTTCCACAGCCGCGAACCGAAGATCTACGGCGTGCAGACGGCCACCGTCGTCGGGCCGCCCGGCGAGGAAATCCACACGGACGGTTACGGGCGCGTAAAGGTGCAATTCCACTGGGACCGCCTGGGTACCTTCGACGACAAGAGTTCGCCGTGGATACGCGTGATATCGAACTGGGCCGGCCCGAATTTCGGCCACATCAGCCTGCCCAGGGTGGGCATGGAAGTGGCCGTGCAATTTCTCGACGGTAACGTCGCCATGCCCCTCATCATCGGCTGCGTCTACAACGCGCGCAACATGCCGCCGTGGGAGCTACCGGCGAACAAGACGCAGAGCGGCATGCTGAGCCGTTCCTCAAAGAAAGGTTCGACCGCGCACGCCAACGCCTTGCGCTTCGAAGACCGCAAGGATGCGGAAGAACTGTGGCTGCATGCGGAAAAAGACCAGCGCATCGAGGTCGAGCATGACGAATCGCACTGGGTGGGCAATGACCGGCGCAAAACCGTCGACCGCGATGAAACCGTGCACGTCAAGCGCGACCGCACGGAAACGGTGGACCACGATGAAGACATCACCGTGCACAACAACCGCCGTGAGCGCGTCGACCATGACGAACACATCGACATTGGCGACAACCGCCGCGAACACGTGGGCGGCAACGAGCAGGTGCAGATCGACGGCCACCGCTCGGAACGGGTGACCCTGGCCAAGGACGAAACCATCGGCCTGGCCAAGGTGCTGACCATCGGCGCCGCCTACCAGACCACCGTCATCGGCGCCATGAACACCACCGTGGTGCTGGCGCAGGCCGAGCAGATCGGCCTGGCGAAAAGCGTCATCGTCGGCGCCGACAGCACACTCACGGCCGCCGACTCGCACACGATGACGGTGGGCACGTCCAGCATCACCATCACGCCGGGTCGCATCGAACTCGTTGCCGATGAAATCATCATCCGCGGCAGATCGAAGGTGCAGATCCATGGCGACGACATCGACAACAATCCGGGCTGACGATGAACGACGCCGGCACAGCCCATTTCAACATCCCCAACCTGCTGTTCGACAACCGCACGCCGCACGCGGCCAGCCAGTTCGACATGCTCGACCAGTTTGGCGAGGCCTTCCATGTGGTGGTGGCGCGCATGGGCTACATGCTTGGCCCCTGCGGCGCGGATGGCCTGGCCAGCCTGCTGCCCATGGCGCGCCAGTCGCCGCTGGCCACGCAAGACCTGCACCTGGACGACGACACGCAGGCGGGCACCGTGCAGGAAAGCGACTTCGCGCCATACAAGCCGGGTTGCGACGTGATCGTCAATGGCGTGGCGCACGCGCCGCGCGGCCAGGCGATGCCGCAATTTCTCGTCAACCTGAAGGTGCAATCGGAAAAGAAAACCCTGATCGACAAAACCCTGCAGGTATGCGGCGAACGCGCCTTCCGCAAGAAAGCCGTCCTCACGCGCCTGGTGCAAGGCTGTGCCCGCATCGCCACCGTGGGCTTGCTGCGGCCCAATCCGTGGCAGCTATCTGCACCGGTAGCGTTCCTGCAATTGCCGCTGCACTATGCCTACGCGTATGGCGGGCAATGCCGCATCGCGGCCGATGACTGCACCGCGGCGGCGCACGACTCCTGCCAGGCCAATCCCCTGGGACGCGGTTTCGCGCGGCACTGGTACCTGGATGGGAAACATATCGATGAGCTGCCCGCGCCCCGTATCACGCAGCCGTCGCTGCCGTGCACGGCCGCCCAGTTCTGGCAAGGCGCCGGCGGCAAGGAATTGCCGCCACCAGCGGGGCTGGCCGTTATCGGCCGTGGCTGGCTGCCGCGCCGCGCGCTGGCCGGCAACATCGTCGTCAAGGATCAATGGGATGCCGACGACATCCCCGCCCTGCCGGAAGACTTCGATTTCGCCTACTGGAACAGCACGCCGCCCGACCAGCAATGCCCGCATCTGGCGGGACTGGAACAATTCACCTTGACCAATCTGTGCCGTCACGACCATCGCTCGGCCCGCATCGACCCGCGCGGCAACACGGTGCTGCGCTTTTCCCTGCCTCGGCAGGTGCTGTGTTTGCTGCTGGCGGACAAGAACGACCAGTTGCTCGTCCGGCGCCTGGCCATCGATACGGTGCTGGTCGATCCCGAGGCCGCCACCGTGGAACTGGTGTGGCGCGCCATCGTACCGGCCGACGCGGGCCAGGTCGCGTCGCGCCTGCTGCACGTGATGGAGCCGGCGCAAATCGCCCGCATCGAACTGCTGGAACAGGCGCAGGAAGCGCTAGGCGAAGCCGCCGGGCAAGGCAAGAAACCATGACGAATGAAACCGTCACCAAGGCCTCGCGCTTCTATTGCGTCAGCCTCAGCCCCGACATTTGCAAGACACCCGTCGGCTCCAGCACGCCACCTATTCCCTACAACATCATCGGCGAATTTTCAGAGGCGCAAAACGCCTCGCCCAACGTCAAGTCGCACAGCGAGCCCGTCATCCTGCACCAGCGCAGCATCATTCCCACCGTCAAGGGCGACGCGGCCGGCAAGGCGGGTGGCGTCAAGAGCGGCACCGTCGGCAAACAGGTCGACACCAAGGTCGCCAGCCCCATCCACCGCGCCAACGGCGCCGGCCTGGTGCAGATGGGGCGCGAAGTATGGATGAATTCGCGCAATACGATGGGCAAGATTTATGAACGGGGCGCGGAAGCGGCCAAGCCCATGCTCAAGGAACTGAAGGCGGCGACACGGGAAGCGGCACAAGATTACAAGGATCATGGCTCCAAGAAAATGCATGGCACCGCCGAAGATCTGGTAGACGTGGGGGGCACCGTGCTGACAGGCAGTGCCGTGCTGGGTGTCGCCGGACTGGGCGCTGCGGCAACCGGCGTTGGCCTGCCGGCAGCTGCCGCGATGGAAACAGCGGCAGCAACTGGCGCGGTTACCGGCACGGTGACCGTTGTGACAGGCACGGCCATGGAAGCGTCGGCCACGGTGCTCGACCAGGCGGCCGACTACATATTGACAGGCAAGACCCCTGATTTACTCAGTACGGCCTCGGACATCGTCACGAATGCGGCAGGCACATTACTGCAAACGGCGCTCTTCAGCAAGATTCCCGGCGGAAAAATACTGAGCAAGTTTCTCGGCAAAAAAGCGGCGCCGACCATCAACAAGGTGAAGGAAAAGCTGGTCGGCAAAAAGCCGGACAAGCCGCCGCCAAAACTCGACAAACCTCCCCCAAAAAACGGCGGCGACGACGGCAAGAGCCGTGGCAAGAAAGAACCGAAATCGGAGCCGCCTTCCGACTGCTGCCCCAAGGATAGCGGCCCCGCGAAAAAACCCGTCAAGGGCCGCAAGCCCGTGCATTTCGGCACGGGGCAGGAAATCCTGTACCAGACGGATTTCACGCTCGAACGCAGCATCCCCATCGCCTGGACGCGCTGCTACCGCTCCGGCGCCGAATGCGAAGACGGGGGCTTGCTGGGCGCGCGCTGGTCCACGCCCTACACCACCAGCCTGTCGCTGTGCAAGGCAGGCATCGTCTACCACGACGACAGCGGCCGCGCCCTGCGCCTGCCTGGTTTGGAACCGGGCCAGCGGCACGACAGCCGCAAGGAAGGTTTTACGCTCACGCGCGACGGCGCCGACACCTTTACCGTGCTGTGGCGCGACGGCAGCATCGACCGCTATGCGCGCGCTGAAGGCGGCTGGCTGCCGCATGGCTACGACGGCGTCAACGCCATGCTGGCCCCGACCGCTCCCGTCGCCACGCAACGCTTTGCACTCGTGCGTAGCGAAGGGCGCGATGGACGCGGCATCAGCATCGAACGGTTGATCGATGCAAAACCGGGCGAAGTAGTGCTGCGCCTGCGCAGCGACGATGGCGGCGTGCTCGAAGCCATGCGCGGGGAGTCGGAAAAGGCCATCCACATCGGAAGAGTCGACGAGGTGTTGCCAGACGGCAGCCGCCTCTGCCACGTCCGCTACGCCTATGCCGTCGAGACGAACGATACCCTGGCGCCCTTCCCGCCGCGCCACAACCTGATCAGCCAGTCGAATGCGCTCGGTGACACGCGTTGCTACAGCTATCGTCACCACCTGCTCACGTCGTGCAGCAGCTACACGGGTTTTAGTTACGAGCTGGAATGGATCAGCCTGGACGCGCTGCGCGCCCGCTGGAGCGGTTCCCCCTTGAGCGAGCAGGAGCTGGTCGAACGTTTCCCCGTCACCCTGGCCAACAGCTACCAGGCGCGCGCCGTCGCCACGCGCGCCCAAGATGGCAGCGAGCACACACGCATCGACTACGTGGACAACGACACCAGCCGCGTCACGGAAAACGGCGGCGTCCTCGAATACACCTTCGACGCCAACTGGCTGGTCACCGAAGTGCGCCGCGTCATCAATGGCAAAACCGCCTCGCTGGGCCGGCGCGAATGGGACCGCGACGGCATGCTGCTGGCCGATATCGACGCCAACGGCGCCGCTATCCGCTACACCTACGATGCAGCCGGCAACCTGACCCGCAGCATCGATGCCAAGGGACACAGCAGCAGCATCGCATACGATGCCGGAAATCAACCTATCGCCTTCACGGATGCGCTGGGCAACACCACCCTGCGCGAATACGACGCGGCAGGCCGTCCCGTCAGCATCACGGATGCATTGGGCCACGTCACGCGCTACCGCTACGACCAGCGTGGCCAACTGGTGGAGCTGATCGACGCCAGGGGCGGCAGCAAGCATTTTCAGTACAACCGCCAGGGTTCGCTGACCAGCTACACGGATTGCTCCGGCCACACCAGCGAATACCGCTACGATGCGCTGGGGCGGCTGGCAGCGGCCCGCGATGCACTGGGCCATGCCACCCGCTATGAGTATGACGCGCTGGGCCGGCTGATCCGTCTCACGGCGCCCAGTCAAACCTGGGAGCAATACGCCTACGATGGGGACGGCAATCTGCTCCTGCACGTGGATGCGGCCGGTCAGCAAACGCGCTACCGCTACAACGGCCAGGGCTTGCCCGTCGAACGCACGGACGCCATCGGCCAAACTTTGCAGTATCGCTACGATGGCGCGCTGCAACTGACGGAATTGATCAATGCCAAGGGCGAAAGCTACCGGCTCGCGTATCACGCGGAAGGCTGGCTGACGTCGGAAACAGGCTTCGACGGCAAGCGCACCGAATACAGTTACGACCAGGCCGGCAACCTGACGGCTACCGAGTGCGGCAGCCAGCGCACGCAGCTGCTGCGCGACGCGCTCGGTTTGTTGCAAGTCAAGACCACGGCGGATGGCGTGGTGCGCTACGCCTACGATGCGCTGGGCCGCCTGACGGCCGTGTCCGCGCCACAAGCCGAACAGCGCTTTGTCCACGATGCGCTGGGCCAGCTGATCGAGGAGCGCAGCGCCTGCTTCCTGCAAGACTTGCCAGAGACGGCACGGTTGCCGAACGCCCCGCGCGTACCGGACGCCAGCTTTGTCATGACGCATGCCTATGACGAACTGGGCAACCGCATCCAGACGGTCTTGCCGAACGGACGCCGCATCGATACCCTACGCTACGGCTCCGGCCACTGGCATGGCGTGCTGTGGCAAGGCAAGGCCGTGGTCGACGTGGAGCGCGACAAGCTGCACCGGGAAAAGCAGCGGCAGCTGGGCAGCAGCGGCTTGCTGGCCACGCGCCAGTACGACCCGCAATCGCGGCTCACCCAGCTGACCCTGGCACGCGGCGCCGACGCGCCCGCCCCTGTGCGCGAACGCCGCTTCGACTACGATGCGCAAGGCAACCTGCGCACCATCTTGCAGACGGGCACTACGGCCACCGGCCCGCTTGGCAATCTGCGCTACGCCTATGACCCCGTCGGGCAATTGCTGTCTGCCGTGCAAGCGGGCCTGGCCGAACACTTCACCTTCGACCCGGCCGGCAATCTGCTCGACACGGCTCCCGCCGCCGGCAACGTCCTGCAACGCTACGGCGATACGGAATACGACTACGACGAGCAAGGCAACGCCACCGGCAAGCGCTTCCATCCACCGGGCAGGGAATCGACGTGGAGCGACCTGGCGCTTGAATACGACGCCGAAAACCGCCTCAGCCACACCACCAGGACAGAACGCCAGTCGCGCCACCGCGCCCGCTATTTTTATGACGCCTTCAGCCGCCGCATCGCCAAGCGGGTAGAAGAAGCACACTGGAGCAATCGGCAGGACATCACCAAAGACCAGCCCGTACGCACTAGCGCCGCCACCACCTTCTTCGTCTGGGACGGTGACACGCTGGCGCAGGAACTTGGACACGAAGAAACGGTCACATATTTGTACGAGCCAGACAGCTTCGTGCCGCTGGCCAGGATCAGTTCGCCAACCTGCCGCCAGGCAAGTGCGGTCTACCTGCCGCGCATCGCGCAGTGGGATTTACCCGCCACCCGGCACGACGCCGAACTGCAGGCAGCCATTGCGCAAGAACAGGCGGACATTGAAGCGCATCATGTATCGGCATGGCAAGGTATCCAGGCAGCAGCCGGCGGCGCCGCAGCACACGACCGCATCACCCACTACCATTGCGACCACCTGGGCACGCCACGCGAGCTGACAGATGCGCAAGGAAACGTGGTCTGGAGCGGGCGCTACAAAGCCTGGGGGCGCTTGCTGCATGTGGAAGGGGAAATCGAGCAGCCGCTGCGGTTTCAGGGGCAGTATGAAGATCAAGAGACTTGGCTGTTTTACAATCGCTATAGGTATTATGCCCCTGAGCCAGGACGTTACCTGACGCAAGATCCCATCAAATTACTGGGAGGATTAAATAGCTATAGATATGCAACAAATCCAACTGGTTGGGTCGACCCACTAGGGTTATCAAAAAAATGCAATAAAAATACAAATTGCGATCCATGTATTGGCAAAAATCCAGCAGCTTGGGCAAGCCAATGGCAAGGACATGGTATATACAAAGGTAGAGACAACTGGAAAAATACGATCTTGAAAGCAAATACCATTATTTACGGAGGAGTTCCAGGACAATCAGGATTTTATTTTGACGATGATACATTGACAAAAGCATCTGAAAGCAAGTCAAAGCTAGGTGAATTACTGCAAGTATTACCGCATAGAAAATTTGGTTATCGTCCAGACGTACAGGCTTATAAAGTTAAAAAAGATACGTGTGTAGCAACTAGCATTGCAATGGCTCAAGATGCCACTATTTTTGGCAATGGTGGAGGCAAACAATTTTTCCTATCCGATTTCAAAACCAAGGTTGTAAAAATTGGTCCAAAAATAAAATTAAAATGAGATAAATTATGAAAATAAATACTACTGACGGATCCATCAATATCGGAAAATTCATTACCTTATTCAGAGGTATGAAACGAAATGATTTACTATCACAATCAAAAAAACAAATATGGAAGGATTGGATAAAAAGAGATGGCGAGATAATATCTTACAAGACAACATTAAAAAACGAAAATAAACCGAAAGAAACCATAATTGCAATTGTTTTTTTTGAAAAAAATAATGGCCATATAAAATTCTGGGATATTGGACCAGAAAAAAATACTAATGAAATTCAATCAAAATCGGAAGGGAAATACACGAAAAAAATGAGGGGATGGTTTTTTGAAAACTTCCAACTTACTCTTCCACAATCTGGATCATGGGGCGAGGTAGATGCATTTTATGACCCTCACAATCTTACGACATCAATTATTTGCCACTATCTATATTAGTATGCATGGAAGACAATTTAAAAAACTATTTTTAAGAGCAAAAAATTAAAAAATCAAGTTCGAATTTGACTTACTTTTCACTCTGAACGATACTTTCCATTGCAGACTTACAATATGCCAATCAACTCTGCGACACCAGCACATCAGATTTTCATAAAAATTTTTGCATGACCTCAACGCCCGTCCCCTACATCGGCCGCTTCGCCCCCTCGCCCTCCGGCCCACTGCACATGGGTTCGCTCGTTGCCGCCATGGCCAGTTATCTCGATGCGAAGGTGCATCATGGAACGTGGCTGCTGCGCATCGAGGACCTGGACTATGACCGCAATGTCGAGGGTGCCGATCGGGGCATCCTGGCCAGCCTGCAGCGCTGCGGCATGCAGTGGGATGGCGAGGCGACGTGGCAGAGCCGGCGCTTGCCGCTATACGAGGCGGCGCTGAAACAGTTGCAGGATGATGGCCTTGTGTATGCGTGCGGCTGTTCGCGCAAGGAGATCCAGGATTCGGTGCTGCAGGCGGGCGGGCCCAAGGGCGCAGCTACCGTGTATCCGGGCACTTGCCGCCACGGCTTGGCGCCAGGCAAGGCGGCACGGGCCTTGCGGCTGCGGGTGCCGCAAGGGGCCGATGCGGTGTACGCTTTTGCCGACCGCTGGGCCGGCCCGCAGCGGCAGGACTTGACCAGCGAAGTGGGTGACTTCATCGTGCTGCGCGGCGATGGCTATTGGGCGTATCAGCTGGCCGTCGTCGTCGACGATGGCGCACAAGGCATCACGCAGGTGGTGCGCGGGGCGGACTTACTCGATTCCACACCGCGCCAGCTGTATCTGCAGGATGTGCTGGGGCTGCCCCATCCCGGCTTTTTGCACGTGCCCGTCGTCACGAACGACAGTGGCGAAAAACTGTCGAAGCAGACGGGCGCCCTCGCCTTCGATACGGCAAGCAATGCTGCCGACCTGCTGGCGTCGGCCTTGCTGCCGGCCGCCCGCTTCCTCGGTCTCGACGTACGCGCCGAGTCCATCGACGATTTCTGGCGGCAAGCCATTCCCGCGTGGGCGCGGCGGCTGGCGCAGCTTCCCGAGCACCCATAAAAAAACCCGCCACGGCGAACCGGGCGGGTAGCAATGCAGGCGCCAGCACATGGCCGGCACCTGAAGTCTGGCAATTAGAAGTTGCCTTTAAATTGAACGCCAAACTGACGTGGCTCATTGATGAAGCCCGTGCGGTTGTTGAAGTCGATGGCACCCGTGATACGCTGGGTGTCGGTGATGTTGCGGCCAAAAACGGCCATTTCATACTTGCCGGCATCCCAGGTGTAGCCCACGCGCAAGCCACCTTCGACCATCGGCTTGCCGGTGAACTCGGTGGACTCGTACAGGAAGAAGTTGATCTTGCTGCGGTAAGCCCAGTCCGTGAAGACGAAGAATTCGCCGTTTTCCATCGGGATCGAATAACGGCCCGTGGCGGTAACCGTCCACTTCGGCGCTTGCGGCAACGGATTGCCATTGATGATGGCGAAGCCGGCGGCGTTTTTCGGATCGGTCACGGTGCAGCTGCGGCACGTGGCCACCGACAGGCTCGGATCCTTGATTTCCGTGAAGTTGTAGCTGCCGCCCAGGGACATCTTCAGGCTAGGCGTAACAAAACCTTCCAGTTCCAGTTCCGCGCCGCGGCCATTCGTCTTGGCTGCGTTGATCAAACGCGTCACGTTCGAGGTGCCGCCCACGACCGTCAGTTGCTGGTTTTTGACCTGGTAGTTGTACAGGCTGAAAGCAACGCGGGCACGGCGCTCGAACAGGTCGGCCTTGATGCCCGCTTCGACCGAGGTGATGGTTTCCGCGTCGGCAACCGTTACGGACACCTTGTCGCTGGCTGGCGCAATACTTGGCGCGCGGAAACCGGTAGCGACACGGCCGTAGAAGTTCACGTCCTTGTTGTACTTGTAGGTACCGCTCAGGTCCCAGTTGACCTTGGCTTTGCTGACATCGGCGCTGGTCGGAGAAATCTGGACGATACGGTCCGCTTCAACGGTGTTGAAATCCTTCTTGTCCTTGGTGTAACGCAAGCCTGCACGCAGCATGAAGTCATCGTTGACGGCATAGTTGACGGAACCGAAGGTGGCCCAGGCACTGTTTTTCTGGCGGCTGGCCAGGTGCGAAACGAGCGCATGGTCGCTACCGCCGAAGTTATCCGTGTAGCCGTTGGCATCTTCGTTGAAGTAGTACACGCCAGCCTGCCAATTGAGCGGACCGGCATTTTTCGATTCGGCGCGGAATTCTTGCGAGTATTGTTTCACGCTCTTGATGCCGCCAGCAGTTTCCACCGGGAATGGAATCGCTGGCACCATGCCTTTTGCGCCACCGTCGATGTCGCCATGCGACACATACTTGCCCACGCGTTCGAAACCGGTGATCGAGTACAGCTTGACGCCGTCGAGTTCCCAGCTCAGGCGGGCGCTGGCGCCATTGGTGCGCAGCTCCTGGAAGTTCAAGGCATCGGTGTAGGATTTGGTCGGATTGAAACCGTCGACCAGGTCATTCGTGCCCAGCTTGATGGCGTTGGCGAAGAACACGCGTGCGCTGCCCGTGGTGCTGCGCTGATGCACGTTGAACAGGGCGTTGAACGTGCCGTTCGGCGCATACATCAGTTGCACGCGTTCCGCGTGTTCGTTGTAGCCGTCCAGCGCGTTTTTCTGGCCCGTAAACGTGTTGTCGACGTAATCGTCGCGGTGCTGGCGCAAGGTCGAGACACGCATGGCCCATTCTTTGCTCAGCGGCACGTTGACGGCGCCGTCGAAATTGGTGGTGTTGTGCGTGGCGGCGGAAACGTTGTAATAGCCTTCAACCTTGTCCAGGTTCGGCTTGACGGATTCGAACTTGACCACGCCGGCAGGCGTATTGCGGCCGAACAAGGTGCCTTGCGGGCCGCGCAGCACTTCCACGCCAGCCACGTCGAAAATCGGATAGCCCTTGAGGATAGGGTTTTCTTGCACGACATCGTCGTAAATCAGGGAAACAGGTTGCGATGCAAAGATGTTGAAGTCGGTATTGCCGTAGCCGCGGATGTAGAAACGGGGGAAGGTGCGGCCATTCGACGATTCCACGTTCAGGCTCGGCACTTTGCCGGCCAGCACGCGAATGTCTTGTCCACCGGACACCAGCACGTCGAGCTTTTCATCACGCAGCAGCGACACGGAGACGGGCACGTCGCGGATATTTTCCTTGCGGCGCTGCGCCGTCACGGTCACGGTTTCCAGCTGGCTGGCGGCAGGGGTCGTATCAGCAGCGACTTCATCAGCATAAGCCGAGCCGATAGGCAAGGCAGCGGACAGTGCCAGCATAGCAGCGCTTTTGGCGCACAAACGCTTGTGCATCTTGGACATCTTGATCATGTTGTTTCCCAGAAGTTTAAAAAAGAATTGCGAAACCTGTCTCCGGGTTATGTACGGCGCTGGATGATCGTTTGCACCATTTCGGTGCAACAGCGCGAGCGGATGTTTCTCCGCTCTCGGCGTCACTGGCTCTGCCCTGGCTGTCGTCCAAGCTGACAGCGGTTCTGGCCGCATCTCCGGGATGTCTGATGAACACCAACTTTTAAGTAAGGCGCCAATTTAATTCAAGCGCCTTATACGCTGCAAGAATATTGTTATGTAAAATATTCATTCATCAACATAAAGGCCAGACTAGTGGTTATTCAGCCACAATAGCGTGCTCGCCTTGCTATTTCCTCCGATGCCATGCCGCGTGACGCGCCTTTTCGCCAGGCCAGCCGAAAGCGGAATTGCTGCCCTGCGAGACAGCCCCGAGGGTAAAAATAGTTGTAATATCGCCAGAATGAAGTTGCCAGACCGCCCCATTCCAGTGCGGCGGCGCCCCCCTGCACCATCGTCGATAGCCTCCATGCCAGAACCCAGCCAGCCCAGCAACGCCGTCCCGTCCTCCACCGTCGCCGCCCAGGCGGCGCATCTGCTGCTGAGCGCCCATTGCGACATCGTCTGGAGCACGAAAACCTTCGGCCAGTTCGATGCCGACCAGCCATCCTGGCGCGCCTTCACGGGCCAGACCGAGGCCGAACTGCTGGGCCGCGGCTGGGTCAATGCCCTGCATCCCGATGACCGCAACTTGCCTTACGTCATGCCATCGCACCTGACCAGCGTGTTCGAAGCGGAATACCGGCTGCGCCACGTCAGCGGCGCCTACCGCAACATGCTCGTGCGCATGCTGCCCGTGCTGGCGCCCGATGGCAGCATCGTTGAGTGGCTGGGCTCGCATAGCGACGTGACGCGGCAACGGCAAACGGAACAGCGGCTGCGCCTGGCCATGCAGGGCGGCCGCATGGGTACGTGGGAGATCGACCTGGGCAGCGGCAGCATGGCCGGCTCCGACGCCTTCAAGGCGAACCTGGGTCTGCCGCCTGACAGCCGCATCGATTACGCGCAGTTGACGGGCGCCATGCTCGACGGCGACCTGCAGCACTGGCAAACGGTGGTGCACGCGGCCATCGCCAGCGCCAGCGATTTCGAAATCGACATCCGCGTGCGCTGGCCCGACGGTTCACTGCACTGGGCGCACATGCGCGGCACCTGCGCCAGCGATGGCGCCGGCAACGTGATCGCCCTGTCCGGCATTTCGCTCGACTTGACGACCAGCAAGCAGAACGAGGAAACCCTGCGCCTGACCCTGGCGGCCGGCGAAGTGGCCACCTGGAACTGGGACATCGTGGCAGACCGGGTCACGGCCGACAGCAATATGGCGCGCTTGTTCCCCGTCAATGCCGATGCGGCCACGGCGGCGCCGCTGGCGCGCTACCTGGACATCATCCATCCCGATGACCGCGAGCAAGTCAGCGCGCAGATTGCCCAGGCGCTGCAGGCGCACACGCCGTTCGAGGCCAGCTACCGCGTCGGCGCCGGCGATGGCCAGTACCGCTCGGTCATCGCGCGGGGCCGCGCGGAATACGCGCCCGATGGCACGCCCCTGCAATTGCCCGGCGTCCTGCTCGACATCACGCGCCAGAAACAGGTGGAAGATGCGCTGCGCCGCAGCGAGGAGCGCTACCGCACCCTGATCGAGCTGATGGACCAGGCTTTTTGCGTCATCGAAATGCTGTACGACGAGCAAGGCCGCCCCGTCGATTTCCGCTACCTGGAAGGCAACCCCGCCTTCGTCAAGCAATCGGGACTAGACAATGCCATCGGCAAGACCATCCGCAGCTTCGTGCCCGACCATGACCAGCACTGGTTCGACCTGTACGACCAGGTCGTCAAGACCGGCGAGCCCGTACGCTACGAAAACGAAGCCGTGGCCATGGAGCGCTGGTTCGAAGTCTTCGCCGCGCGCCTGGGCGGCCCCGGCAGCCGCCTGCTGACGGTATTGTTCAGCGACATCAGCGAGCGCAAGCGTTCTGAGCAGCAATTGCGCCAACTGGCCGACAATCTGTCCGAAATGGACCGGCGCAAGACGGAATTCCTGGCCACGCTGGCGCACGAACTACGCAACCCGCTGGCGCCCATCCGCAACGGCTTGCAAATCATGCGCCTGGCCGCCGACAAGCCTGCCACCGTGGCGAGAGTGCGCGACGTGATGGAACGGCAAGTCAATCAGATGGTGCATCTGGTCAATGATTTACTGGACGTGGCCCGCATCACGCGGGGGCAGATCGAACTCAAGCTGGAACGCACGGATCTGAAAGCCATCATCGCCAGCGCCGTGGAAACGAGCATGCCGCTGATCGAGGCCAGCCGCCATCAATTGCAGGTGCAAGTCGATGAGCAGGCGCTGCCGCTCGAGGCCGACCCCACGCGCCTGGCGCAAGTGCTGGGCAATCTGCTCAACAATGCCGCCAAGTACACGCCGGCCGGTGGCCAGATCAGCTTGCGCGCGCGGCGCGATGGCAATGAGGCATTGATCGAGGTCAAGGATAGCGGCGTCGGCATTCCCGCCGAGTCGATCACGACCGTGTTTGACATGTTTACGCAGGTGGGGCAAAACATGGGCCGCGCGCAGGGCGGGCTGGGCATCGGCCTGTCGCTGGTGCGGCGCCTGGCCGAGTTGCATGGGGGCAGCGCCACGGCGGCCAGTCCCGGCGCCGGCCTGGGCAGCACCTTCAGCGTGCGCCTGCCCCTGCTGGCGGAGGCAGCGGCAGCGCCCGCAACAGTGGCCACGCCCGCCAGCGCCGCCGGCGGCCCGCATTTCCGCGTGCTGGTGGTCGACGACAATGTCGATGCGGCCGATACCCTTGCCGCCGTGCTCGACATGATGGGCCATGCCACGCAAGTGGCCCACGACGGCGCACAGGCCCTGGCCGTGGCGCCGCAATTTTTACCGGACGTCATCTTCCTCGACATCGGCTTGCCCGGCATGAACGGCTACGAAGTGGCGCGCGCACTGCGCCGGATACCGGCCGGCGCCAACGTCGTGCTCGTTGCCTTGACGGGCTGGGGCGCCGAAAACGACCGCAGCCAATCGAGCGCGGCCGGCTTCGACCACCATCTGACCAAACCGGCCAACCTGCTTGCCATCGGCGAACTGCTGGCCACCCTTTCCACTTCAACAACACTGACCGACCATGACTGAATCCCTGAACCACGTCCGCCGCCACCTCCTGCTGGCCGGCGGCACCGCCCTGCTGTGCCCGACACCGCTGCTGTTTGCCGCGCCCGCCACCGGCATCGCCGCCGCCCAGACGCAGCTGGCCGCGCTGGAACAGGCCGCAGGCGGACGCCTCGGCGTTGCCGCCTGGCGCCACGGCAGCGAACAGCGCGTTGCCTATCGCGCCGACGAACGCTTCCCCCTGGCCAGCACCTTCAAGGCCATGCTGGCGGGCGCCGTGCTGGCCCGCAGCGTCAGCCAGCCGGGCTTGCTGGACCAGCACGTGCGTTACGAGAAAAAAGAATTGGTCACGTATTCGCCCATCACGGAAAAGCATCTGGCCGACGGCATGAACGTGGCCGACCTGTGCGCCGCCACCTTGCAGTACAGCGACAATAGCGCGGCTAATTTCTTGATGAAAATATTGGGCGGACCGCAAGCCGTGACGGCGTTTGCGCGCAGCATCGGCAATACGGTGTTCCAGCTGGAACGCTGGGAAACGGAATTGAATAGCGCCATCCCCGGCGAAGTGCGCGACACGGCCAGCCCCGCGTCCATGGCGCACAGCTTGCAGCAATTGTTATTGGGAAATAGCTTGCCGGCACCGCAGCGCCAGCAACTGGACGCGTGGATGCGCGGCAACACGACGGGCGACAAGCGCATCCGCGCCGGCGTGCCTGCCGGCTGGCAGGTGGCGGATAAAACGGGTTCGGGCGCGTATGGCAGCGTCAACGACATCGGCGTCGCCTACCCGGCCAGCGGCGCGCCGCTGATCATCGCCGTGTACTACACGCGCGAACAGAAAAAAGCGGACACGAACCAGGACATCATCACGGCCGCCACGCGCATCGTGACGGCCGCGTTGACGTAATTCATTGACGTAATTACTTCGGTAACGCGGCCATGAAGCCTGCATACGTGGACCAGGCGGGGTCGGCCGCGCTGCGGATTTCAATCGGGAACTTTGGACGCGGCGCCAGCGCCGTGTTCAGGCGATTGAAGAATTCTTCGCCCGACTGCGTGTAATAAATCCATTCGCGCAGGTTCTCGCCCGTCGACACCAGCGCCAGCGTGGCGAAGCCTTGCTCTTCCACCACGGGCGCCAGCGCCGCTTCCAGCTCTTCCATGTGCTCGCGCTCGTTCGGCGCGGGCATGCCCGTCTCGTCCTCATAACGCCAGGCGATGATGATGCGGTCCGGCTGCGACGACAGGTCCCAATCGTCATGGAAAGTGTCGACATAGCGGTAGATGATGGCCATCTCGTCGCTGTGCGTGACGATGGTGCCCCAGCTGCGGGCGGAAGTGGAATTTTCGTTCATGGTTGCAACAGTCAAAAAAAACAATCGAGGGGGCGCAGCTTACAGCACTGGCGGGCAAGTCACATTCCACGCGTCATACTGGGCACCGCTCTTGCGCAGCCAGACACGGGCGTAGCTGTCGCGGTCGCTCTTGAACACGAGCGCATAGCGCTCTTCGGCGCGCGGTGCGGCGGCGCCCACGTCGACGGCCGCCAGCGCAAACTTCAGCGCCCGCAACGGGGCGCAGGCCGTGTTACCCGCCATCAATAAGCGCGCCCGCTCCAGCAGCGGTTTCTGGTACAGCAACACGCCTTCCAGTTCCGCATCGGGGACGCGCTGCAGCATGCGCACGGGTTCGGCCACGGCGCGGCAAGTGCCGCGGTCGAGCCAGGCAAAATATTCCATGCCCGCCTCCTGCCAGCGCGCCTGCCTGCCCTCGCCGTGCAGCACGAACTTGGTGCGCTGCGTGCGGCACAGCGCGCCATGACCGCGATACGGCGCCGTTTCCACGCTGCCCACCACTTCGCTGCCGCGTCCGCCCACCACGGGCACGCTCTCGAACACGGTGCGCGCAGCCGGCTCGCCCGGATATTGCTGCGCATAAAATTCCAGCAAGGACGCGCGCTGCTGCGCATCCACCGCCACCGCCTCGGCGGCACTGGCAGAGAGGCACACAGCCGACACTACGCACAGCGCCAAGGGGCGCACGATATATCTAGGCATGGATCCAGGCATGGCATTCCTTCATCGACGTTCAAGGGCGGGTATCGCCCAAGCGCAGATTATATAGTTACCAGGAAATACCAAGAGGAGCGGACGTCAGGACGTGCGGAAGCTGGCGCCGCCAGCGAGCAACTTGGCGCCGCAGGTGGTGCTATCGCCTTCGAAGGCGATAGCGATGCCGTTGATGCTGTGCCGGGATGAGCCGCTGGCAATCTTGCAACCCTGATGTCCCTTGATGGGGCAGCTGCACAAGTCCCCGACGCAGGCGACAGGAATCCCATTGACCGTAAAATGCGTGGCGGCACAACTGAGCACCTTGCCGCCGTGCGAAGTGGCGTCGCCCAACCGGATGACTTTGCGCATGCTGCCTCCAGAATCATTGTCCCGCCTGGCTTTCCAGGATGGCTTCCACCGATGGCGCCGCGTAGTTTGCGGGGTCGACGGCTGGCGTGATACGGCTGCGGAAGATATCGCCGCCGGCATCCTGTTTCTTGCGGGTTGCGTCCGGTGGCGGTGTGATGAAGATAATGCTCGCCTCGTTATTGTCACGCAGATTGATCGCCGCACTGGCGCCACCGTCGCGATAGCTGCCCATCACGCCGATGGCCATCTGCATGAACCAGGTGGCCGCACCGGTATTGCCCAGGCGATGATCGGTATTGATGAACTGCGCGCTCTTGCCGCTGTCGATTTCCGGGCCGCCCTGTGCCGCGTAGTCATGCAACATGCCTTCCAGCATCAGCAACTGTTCCGGCTGCTTGCCCGTACCGGCCACGACGCGCGCCGGCCCCTTGCCGCGCTCCGCTTCCGGCAAGGTCTGCAGTGCCTGCTGCCAGCCAGCATTGAATATCTTCTGGCGCGCATCACGCCGCGTGACAGGCTTGCCTTCCTCATCCGTAAATTTGACGAATACGGGCCGGTGCACGAAACCGAACGAGGGCAAGCGGTCGAAGGTTTCCATCTGTTCCCGGTTCCATGGAATGGGGAACCACGGCGTCGGTTTCCAGTCGCGCGGCGGACGATTTTCCCATGGGTTGAGTTTATCGAAGGTATGCAAGCCCACGCCGCGGATATCGGGCCGCTGAGCGAAGGTAGCGGCGGCGGCGAGCCATTCGGCGACGGTGGGTTGACGCTCGCTGAAGGCGTCAGGTCGTTTCTGTTTCTCGCGTGAGGGAAGCGATTGCATCAGTTCGTTGTACATGGCACGGAGTTGTTCCCTAACGAATTTATTCGCTGGGTCATCCCATACAAAAGGGCGCAACGGTTCTATTCGCTCTCGGCGCGCAAGGATAAATACTGCCGTGGCATCGGGCATATCTGGAATGAAATATCCGTTTACCAATTTCCTTGCAGTACCTGGCTTCCGGTTGCCATCCCGCGTACCAACGCTGTCCTCCGAGTGTAAGGCGACGTAGGGTACGTCAGGATGCTTATCGAAAAAATCAAAAACATCAATCAGCAATTGATCGGGATGTTCATCCAACTTCCATGAAGCCACGGAAAATAGATGCAAGGGCATGCCCCCCGTACCAGCGCCAGCCACGAGTCCCGCCATCGGCTCTATCAAACTCGGTTGTGCGGCCGGGTCGAGGATGGGAGTACCTGCATAGAAGGATGGCAAGCCCCAGTTCATCGGAGTGAAATTGATGCCATTTTCCAGCGCATCGTAGGCCCTACTGCCGCCCTCCCCATCCTTGTCATCACCCGTCCATGGGTATTTCTTGGGGTCTTGTTCGCGTATGCTGGTATAAGCACTTCCTTTTTGCAAAGCTTCCCACAATTTACCCTGACGGTATTTGTCCACTGTCACACCGAATCCGATCACTTCCAGCACGTATTCTTGCCCAGATTCCACAGGTTTCGTTGGCTGTTGCGCCTGCAACTGGGATGCAATTTCACGCGCCTGACTCTTCGATAAGGCATTGAGCCATAAAAAACCAAAAAATAAAATTACAACAACTAATGATATTCCCAACCAACGAAGCGTCATCATAGCTATCACCTTTTGGTCTGCAATTCCGGCGAGACAATATTCGGCCCAGGCAAGTTGCTACCGACGGGGCTTCGACAATTCTTTTATTTTGCTTTTTTCACTCACTATTTTTATGTTTTTTGTTTGTGACACTACAATTTTCCACAACGGCCCTGATAGCAAGGGCAATCCTACAGGCAAGATCCCAGTGTTGTAATAGTCAATGCTGCCATTGATCGCAGCACTTCTCCATCCAGGTTCTACGGATAAATAGGGAGCAAACTCCAATATGAATTTATCTTTTATCCGTATTCCCTTACGCCCTTTTTCGTTGCTCTTCAGGTTCTTCACCCGCCAATCCGCCACCGCACACAGATACGCATAAAACTGCGGATCCGACGACGCCTTGCCACTGCCAATGGCCACGTCATACGCCGTCACTTGGCGATGATTCTTCGCGCTACCGATAATGGAACTGTGGAAAGATTTGGCACTGACCTCGCGCTGCCAGCGCAAGCGCGCCTCGTTCGGACTTTCCTGAATTTTCGCCACGACGTTGCTGTCAGGGTAGCGTAGCGCGGACACGATTTCACGTTGATCAAGCTTGTCTTTCACGTGCAGTCCCTGTTCTTTGTTGTAGCTTGCCGTCATCAATGCCAACTCTCGTGGATTAAGGTGTTCTAGCCGCTCGGGAAACTTTTGATAGCCTCCCGGATCAGGACGATATTCGCTACGTAACTGCATGCCAGTCCCGCTCGTCAGTGCGACCGTAGCATCGCAAGGATCAACCTCCTCCGCGGGTCCCTGATCGGCAACAGGACGGTTTCTCATCATGGACGTTGCCGGGATATTCGCAGGATCGATTTGCGACATGCCGCGTAAATCGGCGGCCACCGGCTGCTTCAATGCTTCGCCCGTAATGGTGCGTATGCCATTGCGCTGCTCCATCTTTCCCAACCGGGCATTGACAGGCCAGGCCACCGCCTGATGTTGTGCACGGTGTTTTCGCAGCGAAACCTCCACGTGCGACTGCTCCGTTTCCGTCGGCAGGCGCAACGGAAAATCAAAAGGCGGCGGCTTGCCCACCAATGAAACCGTGGTCTTGCCAGTGGCCGGATCCAGCCTGGTCTTCTCGCTGAATACGCGCTGATAAAATCTGCCCCCCAGTTCCGCCAGCGCGCCGCGTACCTGCTTGTGTTCCACCATCTTGGTATGTCCGGAAGAAATACTGTACCCATCAAGACTGGATGTCTCCTCTTCTTCCATCAATTCACTTCCCGACGCATAATCGGGCACGCCATCCCATCCTATGCCCTGGATGTTATCCAGCGCCACGGTCATATCTTCAGGGCAAAAATACAGATAGACTTTGCGGCGATTGTCGCGGTCGTCGGCACTCTGCCAGCGGCTGCCGACCATGCCACGATGTTCGTCCTTTTTCAGGTCGGAAAACGGCGGCTTGCATGCCTGGCCGTTGCCCTTCGCCACGCCGGTAACTATATTCACCAAGGTCTTCAGGCGCGCGCCCAAGGTCTGCGCACCACTGAGCAAATGGTAATAGGACTTCATTGCCGCATCCTCGCCGCCGTCGAACCAGGCGGCACCTCGCATCAACAGGGGCAGGCTGTCCACCAGGCTGTACGGCGGATGCGTGAGTATCAGATTATCGGCCGGCGCCAGTCCCTTTTCCATCAGCATGGCTTGCGCCAGCAGCGACAGCAGGCAACCCTGGCTATGTGCAACGATGCTGACGGTGTCTTCCGCGTCATAATCGCGGATCATGGAAATGAGTGCGGCCAGGCGCTGCGCCGCCAGCACCATGTACATGCGCCCGGGCGCCGTCCTCAGGGGCCGCAAAGCATCGCCCATGGGATCCGCAGGTGCATACATGCCCGGACGCCACATGTCGGGTAAGCTGCTGGTGGCGTTGCCGAAAGGACCTCCTTCCTTGGACAGGTCCTTGTCGAGGCGGTTGCCGTAGCGGTCGACGAACTGGCCGTTGATATTGCTGCATTTCACTCCCACTTCGCGGTAGCCCCAGTAAAATGGAATCACGGGACTGTTGGTGTCCTTGGCAATCGTGCGCTTGAAGAAGACGGCGTCGGGATCGTCTTCCAGCCTGTCCTTGTCCGCCGCCACAGGCATGCGGTAAGACGCGGCCGTAAAGCCGCGACCCAGCCTTTGCGTCAGGCCTTCGCACAAGCCCTCTTCCACCGCCTTGTAGCTGACGCCCACATCGTTGACGCCATGAATGACGATGATATTGCCCGGCAGATTGCGGCGTATCTTGACCTTCTTGCACACGCTGCGTTCGCAATGCAGGATCGCCACATCGTCGCCCACGACATACGGCACTGTCGGATAACTGCCCATCGCACTCTCCTGGCGTCATCAATCCTTGTTGTTGAACACTTCGATGGCGGCCAGGTGCATCGCCGTGCGCTCCAGCACGTCCGTCTTGCCGCACCCATCGCTGCGGCCATCCGCCGCTGAACCATCGCCCAGCTTCACTGCAAAGTGCGCCTGCGGCGCCAGCTGCGGTTCTTGCGGCACGCCATCGACGGGACTGTCGTCGCCCTCGTATTGAAAAATGAATTGCTGGTCGGTCTTGCCCTCGGCAAAGTTTGGCAATTGCACCGCCATGCTCTGCGGATCATTGAAAACGAAGTTGGGTGCATTGAAATTCAGCGGCGACTTGCTGCCGAAGGTGATGCCATCGGCGATGCGGATAAAGGCGCCGTGCTTGGAGATCAACACGATTTCATCGGCCATGCCAGTCAGCTTGCCGTCGCTGGCCGTCAGTTTCAGGTTTTTCCCCGCATTCAGTTCCATGTCGTCATGCTGGCTTTGCAGCAGGAACTTGCCATGGTGCGCGATGGCGCGGATGCCGTCCGTATGGGAAAACAGCGATATGCCCTTGCCCGCATTCACGCTATAGCGCTGGCCCGCGACCGCTTGCAGATGCTGCTGCGCCACCGTATCGACATTGCTGGCGGCGTAGCTGACGATGGCCTTCGAACTGGCAAAGCTGATGCCGGCGGGCGCCGTGACGGCAATCGCCGCCGCAGCGCCCAGTTCGGCACGGGGCTCCGTATTGCTGCCGCCTTCCCAACTTTTTAAACTTTGCTGCAATGCCTGCTGCGCCTGGTCTTCCTGTTCCAGTGCCTGATGCGCCACCGCATAGCTGCCCAGCGAGCGAAACAATTCCAGGCAGTTTTCCATCAGGCCCAGATATTCGCTGCGTGCCATATGGCTGCCATCGCCATTCAGGCGCTTCCAGGCCGAAATCAGCATGCCCTTGCCCGCCCGCATGGCCATTTGCTCGTCGGTACGCAACTCGGCACCCTCGCCGCGCGCCGTGCCCTGGCCGTTGCGCCTATCCTGCGTCAGCCAGCCCAGGTTGAGCTGAGTGGAACCATGATCGCTGGCAAGCTGGGCATTGATTTGCCCATGGACATCATCAAAACGCAGCTGGTTGCCACGCGTGCCCTTGATTTCGCGGCTCTTAATGCCGGACAAGTAACGGTTACCGGGCAAGTCGCCTGCCTTGCTCAGGGCGATCGGCTGCGCGTTGTGGTTGTACAGCTGGCCGACGACGATAGGCCGGTCCGGGTCGCCCCCGAGAAAGGCCAGCAGGACTTCGCTGCCCACGCGGGGCAAGCCCAGGTAGCCGCATTGCTGCATGCTGCCAGGTCCGTTCCCCGCCCAGTTCGACGCGACGCGTATCCAGGCCGAATCGGCATCCGTATCGGAGGCGCCCGTGCCGCCCGCATGCTCGTGGTCCAGCTTGCGCGTGGCGGGAAAGCGAACCTTGACCCGGCCCATCGCGTCGCAATGAACTTCCTCATTCTCCGGCCCCACCACCACGGCGCTTTGCATGGTGACTGACGGCAGGTCGATGCGCGTGTCATAGGATGGGACGATGGGCACGCCGCACGGCAGTCAGTGCAATATGCATGCGCAGGGGGCCATCATCCACCGCCGCCGCCAGTTCGCGCTGCGACAGCGCTATGTCATCGGCCAGCCAGCGGTTGCGCGCAAACAGGCGTGCTACCCTGGCGGCAAGCTCTCGGGGTAAGTTATTTTGCGCTGCCACCTGCAGCGATGTAATGACAAAATCACGCTCGGCCACCGGCAAGGCGTCAATGTCCGGGTGCTCGGCCAGGCTGAAGTATTCGCCCGGGCACAGGTCGCGCACACTGCCTTCGGCGTGAAAGCAATGGCTCTCGTAATCGTGCTGCTGCATGGCCAGCATGCCCAGCTGGCACAAGGCCTCATGATCGATGCCCGCGCGCGGAGGCAGCACGCGGTAATCATCAAGCGTGGCGGCAACGGCATTGCCATGCATGCCCTGCTGTCCACGCCCCAAGGCATCGGCAGTCATGAACGGCCGCGCGCGCGGGTGTTCTTCATTCCAGCTATGGCGCGTCACCTTGCCCGCCTGCAGCTTGCGCACTTCGCTCCACGACGTCAGGGTGTCGCGCTGTTCCGTCGCGCGGTCCGCGTGATAGCGCACGGTATCCGCCATGTTTTTCCGCAAGCCATCGGCATGGTTGAATAGCACCAGGGTATGCGCCGGCTCGGCATGCGTATCCGTATTGCCCACCGCACGAAAAAACCAGGCGACGCCGCTACGCTTGAGCAAGCGGCGCACGAAGGCTGCATCGGATTCATTGTGCTGCATGACAAATTCACGCTGCGGATACATTTGCGCCTCGAAGAAATCGGCAAATGCATACTGGAAGGCGTGCGCCAGCACGGTATTGCTGCGTATCCACTCGTCGAGCAGGGTCTTGACGATCTCGATATCCGTCAGGCGCCGGAAGACGCGCGTATTGCAGCGCTTCTCCATGATGGCGAAGGCATCCGTCAGCACCAGCTGGTAGCTGGCCAGCCCACCGTCGCTGTCGCCGGCGCTCGCTTGCGTGACGAGGCCGCAGATACTGCGCAGCCTGCCCTGATCCGTCACGATATCGATGGCGGCTGGCAAGGCAATCAAACTACTGAGCGGCAAGTCGGCATGCGTCGAAACACACAGCACACGGTACTCGATACCACCGCAGATCGCCTCGCTGCCGGCGATACGCTGCGGTATCAGCACGCCGGCGGGCACCTTGGGCGAGACACCCAGGCGCAGGCGCAAGGGACGCTGGGCACCCGATATCGACTCGTCACCGTCCATGGAGTTCTCCTCATTCGCACTTGCATTTAGAGCCTATCCCAGTAGATGAATACATCTCCCGCTGGCGCGCCTCAGAAGCGGGGACTGCGTTGATCGTCGTTGCGTGGCTCGCCACGCGTCCTCCTCACGCCTTGTCCGCGCTCCTGATGTGCTGCCAGCAGAAGACGCTCCCTACTGGGATATGCTCTTAATCAAGCTGGAGAACCGAAAATGCCATGAGATGGCAAGGAAATACTTGATATTTAGTAAGAATCCGCCAAGGTTCCCACTACTTCCGTCAAGCTTTGCCGCTTGGCCGCCAGCGCCGCATCCGCCAGGCTCCATTGCTCCAGCCGCAACGCATACGCGGGCGTCATCATCCAGCCGAACACTTCCGCCTTGTCTTCCTCGGGGCCGTAGGCTGCGTATAGGCTGACGAGGCCCGGCTGCGGGTGGCCCAGGTTCTGGAAGCCCTTGCCATAGGCCGTGGCGCCGCCCTGGCCGTAGGCTGTGCCGGGCGGGTTCAGGGCCAGCCAGGCGGGGTCGCGGTAATAGAAATCGTTGAACAGCCGGTATTCGATGAAGTGGTAGTACTCGTGGTGCACGCGCAGCTCCATGCCGGACGGACACATCGCGGCCAGCAGGTTGTCGGCGTAGACGACGCTGTCGATTTCCGGCGCCGGCATGGCCAGGCGGCGCTGGCCGTCCACGCTCAAATCCTTGACCAGGACGACGTGGCGCAAGCCCGTGCGCGCGAAGACGCCGGCCGGGTAGCGCTCCATGGCCGGCAAGACGATGCTGAGCAGCAATTGCAGCCCGGCACGGTCCTGCTCCGACTCCGTAAAGGCGTGCGCCGCGCTGCCGGGCATGGACAAGGTCCAGGCGGGCGCCAGTTGCAAGGCCGCCAGACGCGCCGTGGCGATCGCCTGCAACTGCGCCACGCTGACGTCCTTTGCTGCGACGGGCGCGTAGCGCACGCTCCAGTCACATTCGCTGCGCATGCTGTCCTGCAGGGCGGCACGCTCGAACGCCAGTGCGTAGGCCGCCGATGGGGCGGGCGGGCCGCCACTGGCGCAAGCGGACAGCAAGGCGACGGCAAGGCAGGACAGCAGGCGGCAAGCGGGCATGGGATTTTTCACAGGCATACAGTGGAGCGCAATCGCGGCGCCCCATTCTACAAGATGAAAATTTCCCTACGCCATCAGCGCTGGTAATTCTTGAAGAAATTCCAGCTGATCACGGTAGCGTCCGGGCCCAGCTCGTCGCTGAATGGCCAGCCGGGAGGGCCGCCGCTCCACGCGTGGTTCATGCCCTCGACCGTGTACTTTTGCGCGATGACGGCGCCGTTGTGCAAATACGTGTCGATGGAATAGCTGCGGCCGTATGGCACCGTCTGGCGCACGATGCTGTCGGCGCGGTAGCGCACGCTGTCATTGTCGAGGCCATCGTCGCCGTAATCGCTCGTTTGCAGGAATTGCTCGATGGTTTGCTCGCCGTTGATCGGGTTGACGACGATGTCGGAAGTGCCGTGGAACACCATCGTCGGCATCAATCGGCGCGGCGACCCCGAGCAGCGCCAGGCATCCTTGCCGCGCACTTTCGGGTCGAAGGAGCTGCCGTTGAACAGGGAATCGGCGGCCGTGATCATGCCCGTGGCGCCCTTGTACATGCCGCCCGAATGCACCATCACGGCAGCGAACACGTCGGAATAACAGGCGGCCATGATGGACGCCATGGCGCCGCCGGCCGAGATGCCCGTCACATACACGCGGCTGTCCTGCACCGCATACTTGCTCTTGACCTTGTTCAAAATGCCCATCAGCACGGCCGGTTCGCCCGTGCCCCGCTCCTGGTTCAGCGGCAACATGAAATTCCAGCAGCGCATCGGGTTGGCCGTGACGTTCTGGCGCGGATAGACGACGATGAAGTTTTCGCTGTCGGCCAGTTCGTTGTAGCGGCTGACGGCGGCCATGCTGTTGGGCTCGGAGCCGCAGCCGTGCAGCATCAACACGACGGGCAGCGGCGTGTTCGGATTGTAGTTGCTCGGTAGCCAGACCTGGTATTCGCGCGAGCCCCACAGGCTCGCGTACAGGCCGAAGTCCCACTGGCCGGCTGCGGCCGGCAGCGCGGCCAGCAAGCCGCAGGCGGCGATGAGTGCAGATAAGAAGTGACGCAGTTGCTGATTCAGATGTGCCATGCCAGTCTCCTGATTATTATTAAGGACGAAAACAGCGACAACAAACCGGCTTGATGCATATCAAGCCGGCACTTACGACCAGCGAGGCCGGACCCGGCGGGTCCAGCCCCGATAGTTGAGAACCTTAAAATTTGTAGCCTGCCTTGGCGATGATCTGGCGCGGCGGGCCATAGAAACCGTCGAGGATGAACAGCGCAGGAATGTTGTAGCCATCCGTGCGATAGCGTTTATTGCCCAGGTTGCTGCCATGCAAGCTGAAGGTCCAGTTCTTCGGCGCTTCCCAGACGACGCCAGCCGTCCACATGCTGTAGCCGCCCTGCGCCAGCACTTCGCTCAAGTCCGTGGTCGGATACACCTTGCTGCGGTAGCCGTAACCGACCATGCTGCGCAGGGCGCCGCCAAACACGTCGCGGTCCGTGCGCGTCAGGTTCAAGCCCACTTGCCGGCGCGGCGTATTGCTGAACTTTTGCGTATCCGCAATGTTCTTGCCGCCGCTCATGAACTCGTCATAGCTGGCATTGAGCAAGGCGAGGAAGCCGTTGACTTCCCACTGGCGGTTCGGCCGCCACGAGAATTCGAACTCCGCGCCTTTCACGGTGGCCTTGCCCGCATTCGTGAAGTCGCCATAGAAACCAGGCAAGCCGCCCGGCTGCACGTAGCTGGTGAAGACGGACAACTGGATATCCTTGTAGCGGTTGTAGAACAGGGCCACGTTGGCGTCGAAGGTATCGTCCGGCGCCGCGTACTTCATGCCCACTTCCAGCGCATCGAGTTTTTCATCCTTGTACGGGCGCGCGGAATCGGGCACCACCAGATTGTTGGCGCGCACGTTGTAGCCGCCCGACTTGAAGCCGCGCGACAAGTTGCTGTAGAAATTCGTCGTCTTCGACGCTTCATAGCGCACGGACAATTTCGGCGAGGTATTGCTGACCGACAAAGACTTGTCGAAATCGGCCGCCGTCTGGATCGGCCGCGTGAAGCCCACGTCGGCAAAAGCACGGTTGAGCACGATGGCGCGCTTTTCCTCGCGCGTGTGGCGCAAGCCCGCATTGATGCTCCACGCCTTGCCCACGGGCCAGGTCCAGTCCGTGTACAGCGCCGTGCTGTCCGTCTCCACCGTGCTGACGGCGGCCTGGAACTGGCGTCCCAGGAAATTGTTGTAGATGCCGCCGCCGGCCGTGCCTTCGAAACGGTACAGGCCGATCACGCCGGCGCCATAGTCGCCGCTGTAGGACGCCTGCAATTCCAGGCTTTTCTGCTCGTCACGCGAATCGCCAAACACGTCGGCGATGGGCTGCGGCAAGCCGTCGAAGTCGATGGTTTGCTCGGACGTGCTGCGCCGCTTGGCGCCGATCACTTTCACGGACCAGTCGTTCGACAAGGTGTAGTTGGCCACCAGCGAACCGCCCCGGTTGTGCGTGAAGTTATTGCCCGGCATGCCGCTCTGGATGTCATACGCATCCGTGCTGGGCGGACGCCTGAGCGGATCGAAAGCGCTCACGCCCATGCGCTGGAAACCGCGCACGCCCGATTTGTCGTCCGTGGCGTCCAGGCTCAGCACGACGGTCAAGGGGATGTCCTGCGGGAAGTAACCGACGGACAGGCGCGCGGCCGTGCTGTCCTGGTCGCTGACCTGTTCGCCGTTGAACGTGTTGCGGCCGAAACCGTCGCGGTCCAGCTTGGCAGCCGCCAGGCGCGCGCGCCACGTGCCGTTTTCGTTGGCCACGTTGAAGGCGGCCTTGAAGTTGCGCTGGTTGTAGTTGCCGAGGCCCACTTCCGCCGAAGCGCCGTTTTCCTTCGCCAGCGGACGCGAAATGTATTTGATGGCGCCGCCGATGGTGTTCTTGCCGTACAAGGTGCCTTGCGGGCCGCGCAACACTTCGATGCGCTGCACGTCGAACACGTCGAGCAGCGCGCCTTGCGGACGGGCCATGTAGACGTCGTCGAAATAAATGCCCACGCCCGGGTCCACACCCCAGACGGGGTCGGCCTGGCCGACGCCGCGGATAAACGCCGTCAGGGTGGTATTCGTGCCGCGCGATGCGTACACGGTCAGGTTCGGCACGCGCTCCTGCAAATCGGCCAGGTTCTGGATATTCGCCCGTTCCAGGGCCTTGGCGGAAAACGCCGTGACGGCGAGCGGCACGTCCTGCAGCCGCTCTTCGCGGCGGCGGGCAGAGACCGTCACGGTTTCCATGCGTTCTTTCGCATCGCTGGCTTCCTGGGCACTGACGGCAGTTGCCGGGTTGGCTTCCTGCGCCTGGGCCTGGGTGGCAAACGCGCCGGCAACGGCGAGGGCGGCGGGCATCAATTTCAAAGCAAGTTTCATAGCGTCTCCAATGTCAGGCTTGCTTACCGCCAGGGAAAACGGCCGGATTCCAGAATCGCAAGACGTAACGGTACCCGCGCGCAAAAAGCGTGCACCTGCCCTGCGATGACTGTGTTCCGGCCCCCGGCCCGTGCGGCGAGTGGCCTGTTTATTTTGAATTTATGGTAAGGAAGGACTGCAACAAGGTATTCACACGCTGCGCCTGGTCCAGGGGCGTGGCGTGGCGCGAGTTCGCGATGATCTCGATCTCGCACTGCTGAAACTGTGCGGCAAAGGCCCGCTTGCTGGCGACGGGCGTGTAATCCTGGTCCGCCGCCATGATCAGGACGGGCATGGCCAGGGCCTGGAAATGGGTGTCGATATCCCAGTGGAAAATGGCGTCCAGCGCGGCCAGGTAGGCGCGCTTGTCCATGCCCGCCATCTGCGTGGCAAAGCGCTCGACGAGGGCTTGCTGTTCAGGATCGGGAAACAGTTTTTTGCCGATGATCTTGCCCATGGCTTTCAAGCCGAAGGTGGCGATCACCGTGCGGCGCAGCCAGTAGGCAAACAGCAGCGCGGCCGGTTTGCTGCCCTGGAACGGCTGGGAATTGATCAGGCACAAACTGGCGACCCTGCCGGGGGCGCGGTTGGCCATTTCCAGGCCCACCATGCCGCCCAGGGAAAAGCCGACGATATGCGCGCGCGCCACGTCAAGCTGGTCCATCAGGTTGAAGAGGTCGTTGGCGAAGTCGCCGATCTGCCAGTCGCCGTTGGGCGCGGGACTGGCGCCATGGCCGCGCAGGTCAGGCACAATCAGGCGATGGCTGCTGCCGAGGGCGTCGATTTGCGGGCGCCAGTCTTCGGCGCAGGAACCGAGGCCGTGCAACAAAAACACGGGATCGCCCTGCCCTGCCTGTGTGCCGGGACCGAGGTCGAGATAATGCAATGGAACATCGGATGTCGTGTGACGCCGCATTCTGTCTCCTTGCTGTTGAACATGCTTTGTGTTCAGGTGCAGGAATATATTTTCCTGCTGTTGGAAAACATAATACGGAATCCGAATTCCGATTTCAAGTTAAATCGCTAAATATCTCAAGTCAGGTAATTTAAAGCAACACGGACCAGCTCATCTTCCAGCGCGGCCGCCGACAGGAAGGACAGCGAACCCGACAACACGTGCTGGTTCAGGATGCCCAGCAGCACGGGCGGCACCACCATCATCGCCTGCGTGGGATTCGGATGGCGGATGCTGGCCGACTTGCTGGCCAGCACGGCAACCGTGCGCTGCGAGATCAGATGGTTGATCTGGTGCACCTTGTCGCGGAACTGCGCATCCTGCGAGCAGCGCGTGATCAGGGCGCGCAGCACGCCGCGCCGGCCCATGTTGACGGCCACGAACATGGCCACCATGGCGCGGATGAAGTCTTCCAGGCTGCGCCCTTCCCACTGGCGCAGCTCCGTCAGGGTTTCGACCTTTTCCACCATGTCGGAAAAAAAGCGCTGCAGCAGCAAGCGGCTCAAGGTGTCCTTGTCGCCCAATAAACGGTAAAACGTGCCCACCGAGGTTTCCGCCAGTTTTGCCAGGTCGGCCACGCCGATTTCATCGAAACGGTTTTCCGCCAGCAACTGTTCCCCTACCAGCAGCAAGCGCTCGAAGGCCAGCTTGCTGCGCGCCTGGGTGGGCTCGGGTGGAACGATCAACTGCGGGAAGGGCATCGGGAAGGAAGGCATGCGGCGTCGGCGTCTCGGAATAGTGGAACCTAAGTTCCGTTATGGATGCGCGTATTGTAACGCGGGAGACGGCCGATGGGGAGCGCCGCGTGGCGCCCTCGCGTGCGCTAGCGGCCCTGCCACTCCATGTAGACGTCGGCGCGCTGGTAATGGGCGTCGCCGGCCGGCCGCGCCACGTGCGTAAAACCGCTGCTTTCATACAGGCGGATGGCGGGCGCCAGCTTGCTGTTCGATTCCAGGAACAGCAGTTGCGCGCCGCTGGCCTCGAAGGCGTCGAAGGCCCGTTCGATCAGGCGGCGCGCGATGCCCAGGCCCTGGCATTCGGGAGTGACGGCCATCTTCGACAGCTCGATACTGGCGTCGCCGGCGCGGATCAGGGCGCAGGTGCCGACGATGCGGCCATCGAGGCGCGCGAGGAAGATCTGCCCGCCAGCGTCGAGAATCGAGCGTTGCGGATCGGACAGCACCTTGTCGTCCAGCGCCTCGACATAGAAATACCGCTCCAGCCAGGCGATGTTCAGCCGCTTGAAGTCTGCCGCGTATTGCGCGGCGTAATCGATGATTTCCACGGCCGCCCGCTCGCGCAGGCGCCGGCAGGCGGCGATCGTTTCGCCGAAACCTTGCGCCTGCAGGCGCGCTTCGGCCCGGTCCAGGCTGGCCATCAGCTGCGGCGTACCGTGCTCGAAGACGCTATCGACGGCCGCGCGCACATCGTCCCACAGGGGCGCCATGTTGCGCAGCAACGCTTGCCCGGCGTCGGACAGCGCCAGCAGCCGGCGCCGCTCATCCTTGGCGTCCGGCATCTCCACCACCACGCCGGCATCGAGCAGCTTGCGCCCCAGCTGCACCACCACCGGGTGCGTCTGCCCGATCTGCGCGGCCAGGGCCGTGATCGCCGTCGGGCCGTTGTCGCGCAGCAGCAATAACAAGGGGAAACAGCGCGACGTCAGCTCGACGCCAGCGGCCAGATAGCTGGTATCGACGCCCGCATACAGTTGATCGGAAAGACGGCGCAGGCGGCTGGCCAGCATCAGGGAGCCGTAGGTTTGCAAGTTGGAAGACATGTTGGGCGGGATATATGTAAGTAGTTACGTATACCATAACGTAAACGGGCTTTCCAAGTCAAGGGCTGGCTTGCCTAGTCCTCATCTTCCGCCAGCGCCTCCTGCAGCCTGGCTTGAAACACGGTCTCGACCAGCTCTTCCAGTCCCGGCCACACCTGCGTCAGCCAGCGCTTGCCCTCTGCGCTCACCGCCACATACGGCGCATCGCGCGTGGCGCAGGCCAGGCCGATGGCGATGACTTGCCCCGCATCGTCCAGGCCGCCCGCGATCATGGCGTCGATCGGCAAGGCGATCAGCTCGGCGGTCAGATGCGGACGCAGCAGGCAGGCGGGCGCGATGATGGCGAACGATGCTTCCACGTAACTCCAGCAGTTGGTGGGCCAGTGTGCGGCTGTGACGGCGTCGAAAAAGGCCGCGTCGCCGATGGCACCCGGATGGGCTTGCGCCTGCGCATAAAAGGCGGCCAGGGCGACGAGTTGTGGCGGGGAAGTCCAGGTGGGCATGGGGCATGGAGGCAAGTGGGGCTGGCGAACGCGGAACCGAAGCCCGGCGTTCGCCATATTACATCACTGAGTTACATCATTTAGTTACATCACTGAGTTACATCACTTAGTTTGACGTGAAGTCGGCGTTATAAACGAAAGACTGGCCCGTGTCCGCCACAAAGAACTTATAGCTCAGTTTAGCCGTTGCGCCATTCGTCTTGGGCGACACCAGCGAGAAGGTGGCGCTGCTGCCGGCAGGAATGACCTGGCCCGACACCAGACCGACGATGGCCGGAACGACCTTGCCGGTACTGTCGACGGCCGTCACATTGGTAATCATGAAGCTCGTCCCGGCGGCGGCCACCTTGAAGGTATCGACCGTAAAGTTGGCCGCGCACGATCCCGAGCA
Organism: Janthinobacterium sp. SUN033; assembly: GCF_030397595.1. Lineage (NCBI taxonomy): Bacteria > Pseudomonadati > Pseudomonadota > Betaproteobacteria > Burkholderiales > Oxalobacteraceae > Janthinobacterium > Janthinobacterium sp. SUN033. The sequence continues at coordinate 233,109 of NZ_JAPQNV010000005.1, read as the reverse complement.
CGACTTCTGTACCGTCGCATTGGCGAGGTAAGGCAAGCCGGTCTTCGTCTCGACCGGACCGGCCCCATTGTCCTGCACCTGGTATAAATTGAGCAGATTCGGCGTCGCCGTTACCGTGACATTATCTTCGCCACTATTCACCGAGCCATCGTTGACGATTAATGTCGCGACATAATCACCGGCCATATCTGCGACAAATGTCGGCTGCGCGTCAGTCAGCGACGACAGCACGGCCGCACTGCCAGCAGGCTTGCTCTTCAACTGCCAGCGGTATGTCAAGACATCGTGGTCCGCATCCGTACTGCCAAGTCCCGTCAAACGCACGGTCGTTCCTGGTGCGACAACCTGATCTATGCCCGCATTGGCCATCGGCTCCGCATTGGTCGAGCTTGCAGTGGCAATAATGGTGGCGGTTGATGGTGCACTGTCGACCGTACCGTCATTGACGACAAGGCTGACGACATAGGTTCCCGGCACATTCGCCCAAAATCTGCTGACTGCCTGGCTGCGGTACAATTCGCCGGGAAACGGTTGCAGCATGCTATTTGGCGGCACGGAGATGAACGTCCATTTATAGCTGAGATTGTCGCCGTCCGCATCCGAACTGCCCCTGCCATCGAGGGTCACACCATACGCACCTGCCTGCACACGCTGATCCACCCCGGCATTCGCCACCGGGGCGGCATTCGTGGACGTCGCCGTAATCGTGACGCTCATTGAATCGCTCGATGTCGTTGCGTCCCACACACGCAACGTGGCGACATACGTGCCAGCCTTGTCGGCGATAAAAGAGGGTTTCACCAGCGTTGCGGACGACAACGTGGCAGTACTCCCCGCAGGACGGTAAGTCAGGGTCCAGTAATACGTCAGGGCATCGCCATTCGCATCGGAACTTGCGCTGCCATCAAGAATAACGGTGTTCCCCTTGAGCACGTTCTGCGCCACGCCCGCATTGGCCAATGGCCGGGCATTGCCGACAACCGCCGTCGTCGTCACGAAAGCCGGCGCACTATCGACCTTGCCATCGTTGACAACCAGGCTCAGTTCATAGGCACCCGGCAAATCCACGCCGACATACGGACGCACGGAGTTTGCATCCACGATCCGTACAGTACTGCCGGCAGGTTTCGATACCAGGCTCCATTTATAGGTGAGGATATCGCCATTCGCATCGCTGCTTGCGCTACCATCCAACATGATACCCATACCCGCAACAATGGTCATTGACTGCCCCGCGTTGGCGACAGGCGGGGCATTGGCTACCGACGCGGCAACCGTCACCGACGACAGCTCGCTGCTGATCTTGCCATCATTGACCATCAGCGTGGCCACGTACACCCCCTCCACATCGGCGGTAAAGGTTGGTTTCACGGCGGATAAGGAATCCAGGGCGGCGGCACTGGTGACGGGCTTGGAACTCATCACCCATTTGTAGGTCAATACATCACCATTGGCGTCGGAGCTGGTACTCGCATCCAAGGTCACGACGCTGCCAACCACCACGCTTTGGGCCGGCCCGGCTTGCGCGACTGGCTGCGTATTGACCACGGTGACGGGGGGAGTTACGGGTGGCGCCACGACGCCACCATTGTCCGCCGCGTCATTACTGCCGCCGCCACAGGCCGACAAGGCAGCAAAAGCCAACGCACAAAATAAAATTCTACTATTCACGTGATATTCCGATCAGGTTAATGATATTTCACTCGACCCGAATTATTCACGATAAGTAAAAAATATGATAGGCAACTGCTGAATTGAACGGCATAAAAATATATTAATTCCAGCGCCGCCTTCTTATTATCCATTTCAAGCAGAGAAAAATATCGCACCACAACCATCTAATAAAATTCATTTGTAACGATGAGTCACCACAGGAAGCCGAATTGATAAACACGAAAACAAGGACGATGCATTTTGATCGAAAAGAAATCTGCCACCATCAATAAAATCACGGGCGGCACAGGTCATAATGGCAGCTCGTCGCGATCATTTCATTCATTCCATGCCATCCTCATTCGAACACTGGAAAGCCGAACTTTTAATTTTGGGCAACATCATCCAGGACGACGACAGCACCACGCCGCCCGATGAAGCCCAGCAGCGCTTCCAGCGCTACTGCGCCATGCTCGATGCGCTGACGGGCAAGGAAGGCGCGCAATACGCACTGGCCATCTTTCAATCCGTGCAAGCCGAACACGATTACGGCGCCTATCAGATAGCCAACCGCGCCGCCTGGCGCTACGGCGAGACGGCGTATTGCATGGCACTGCTGCACGAACTGCCGCGCCTGATCACCACCTTGCCCGACTGGGCGGGCGAATTTCTCGTCGGTATCGCCAATGGCGCCGGCACGCCCCACGCCTCGGCCATCAATTGCTTCAACTCCCTGCTGGCCGGCGCGCCGCCCGCGCCTCAGGCGCTGATCACGGCCTTTATTGCCGAGGAAGAAGACGATGGCTGGTTCGGGCATTGCCCTGGCGTGCTGGGCGCCATTGCCGGCGAACGCTACGCGGGCATCATGCCTGGCCACGCTGGCGCCCCCGGCTACCAGCTGTTCCTGCTGCCCGGCGAAGCCGGCGCCCTGCCCTGGCAAGCCGCGCTCGACTGGGCCGCGGCGCGCGGCGCCTGCCTGCCCACGCGCAGCGAACTGGCCTTGCTGCACGCCAATTTGCGCGACGCCTTCCCGGATGCCTGGTACTGGTCGTCGGAAGCGGACGCCATCCTGCCCCGCCTGGCCTGGAGCCACGATTTCGATAACGGCACCCAATACAACTTTCGCAAGACCTATAGCGGCCGCGCCTGCGCCGTGCGCCGGGTCGAATTGGCGCCAGCGGCGGCCGCCCCCGTCCCCTTGCGGCAGGGCGAGCGCTATGCCGGCCTGATTCTCGGCAAGGATGGCGCGCCCGACTACCATCTGCTATTGCAGCCGGACAAGCTCGAGCCGGAGTACGACTCGTGGCAAGCCACGTCGGACTGGGCCGCCAGCCTCGGCCACAGCTTGCCGGATCGACGCGAGCAGACCTTGCTGTATGCGACATTGAAAGAGGCATTCCGGCCAAACTGGCACTGGTCGAGCGAGCCGGGCGACATCGAAGACGAAGCCTGGTGCAAGGACTTTGACACGGGCGTCGCCTATCAGACTTTGCGCGAGTTCGACGGCTACGCGCTCTGCGTGCGCCGGGTGCTTGTATAGTGCGCGTTTGCTCAGCCGAGCTGTCCCATCAAGGAAAACCATGCTGTTATCACTCGACGATCCCCTCTGGCCCACCCTAGAAGGCGGCTACCGCGTACCTTACGACGTGGCCGAGGCGCTCAAGGCCATGCAGGCGGGCGAAGACGTCTGGCATGAGCTGTGGGAAGAGCTGCACCACCAGGGCGACGTGGGCGTCGCCTCGTATGCGGCCGTACCCCAGCTCGTCGCCATGCTGGGCGGCGCGCAAGCGCGCGAAGAAGATTTCTATGCGCTCATCGCCCTGATTGAAATCGAGCGCCACCGCAAACACAATCCGCCTCTGCCGGACTGGCTGGCCGACAGCTACCGCGATGCCTGGGCGCAACTGCCCGCCATCGCCGCGCGCGACTTGCAGGGCCAGCTCGACCCCGTCATGCTGGAATCCGTGTTCGCCGTGCTGGCCCTGGCCAAGGGCAACTTGCGCCTGGGCGCCCTGCTGCTGCAGATGGACTCATCCGAAGCGGACGAGTGGCTGGAAGAGCGTCTCGGCTGGTCCGAGGTCTACGGCAAGGACGCGTAAGAGTCAGAAACGCTCGTCGCGCAGCGCGGGCATCACCAGTTCGCGCACGAACGAGGCGTTCGACAGGTTCAGCAGCATGCGCACGACGGCAACGACGTCATGCACGGGTATCAGCTCGCCTTCGCCGCGCGCGCTAGCGTCCGCCAGCGGCACGGACAAGCCATCGTAGGTATTCAGGTAACCGAGTTGCAGCGCCGTCACGGCCAGCCCCTGTTCGCGGAAACCTTCGCGCAAGGCGTCGGCGATGCCGTTCAAGGCGAATTTCGACGCGCTGAACGTCACTTCCGGGCGGCCGCTCTGGCGCAGGCCGGACGTCGACCCCGTGAGTATCAGCTGCGGCTTGTTGCTGGCCAGCAAGCGCGGCACCAGGCGCTTGAGCAGCAAGATCGTCGCCGTGATATTCGTATTGACCATGTCGACGATGGCGTCGTCCGCATCGCCGAGGAAAGCATACTCGTCGCTGAAGGCCTTTTCTTCCCACACGCCCAGGTTGTAGATCACCGCGTCCAGCGCGGCCGGCGCTGCACGCGCGATGCGTTCGACCGCCTCGGCGGGCGCCGCCAGGTCCGCCGCGATCCATTGCAGCTGCGTGCCCTGGCCGGCGGGCAAGTCGGCAGGTTGCTGGCGCGATACGCCGATGACGGCGTGCCCGTCAGCGAGCAAACCGTCCACCAGCGCGCGTCCCAGGCCCCGGCTGGCGCCCACGATCATGATGTGCATACTGTGTCCTTTGCAATGAAGTCAACGCCGATGATAGCGGCGTTGTATTAAGCACAGCTGAGGCGGCTCCCCCCTCCCCCGCATTTACTCACGCGGCGGAAATGCGTATGCTAGGTCTGGCAATCTCCCATAACACACAAGAACGAGACACATGCCTACCTCCGACACCGCCGCAAGCAACGCCGCAAGCCGTCCCCTCACCCAGCAAGACTACAAGACCCTGTCGCTGGCCGCCTTGGGCGGCGCCCTGGAATTCTACGACTTCATCATCTTCGTCTTCTTTGCCAACGCCATCGGCCAGTTGTTCTTCCCGCCGGAAATGCCGGAATGGCTGCGCCTGCTGCAAACCTTCGGCATCTTCGCCGCCGGCTACGTCGTGCGTCCGCTGGGCGGCATCGTCATGGCCCACTTCGGCGACTTGCTCGGCCGCAAGCGCATGTTCACCCTCTCCATCCTGATGATGGCCGTGCCGACCTTGCTGATCGGCCTGCTGCCCACGTATGCCACCATCGGCCTGGCCGCCCCGCTGCTGCTGCTGTTGATGCGCATCTTCCAGGGCGCGGCCGTGGGCGGCGAAGTGCCGGGCGCCTGGGTGTTCGTGTCCGAACACGTGCCCAGCCGTTTCACGGGCTTTGCCTGCGGCGTGCTGACGGCCGGCCTGACTGTCGGTATTTTGTTGGGTTCGCTCGTGGCGACGGGCTTGAATACCGTCTACACGCCGGCGGAAATCACCGATGGCGCCTGGCGCTATCCGTTCTTGCTGGGCGGTATCTTCGGCTTCGGCGCCATGTATCTGCGCCGTTGGCTGCATGAAACGCCAGTGTTTGCGGAAATGCAGCAGCGCAAGGCGCTGGCGACGGAAATGCCCTTGAAATCCGTGCTGCGCAGCCACCGCGGCGCCGTCGTCGTATCGATGCTGCTGACGTGGATGTTGTCGGCCGGCATCGTCGTCGTCATCCTGATGACGCCTGCCCTGCTGCAAAAGATCCACCACATCGCGCCGCGCACCACGCTGGTGGCCAATACCGTGGCGACCTTGTGCCTGGCCTTCGGCTGCATCATCGCCGGCATGCTGGCCGACCGCCTGGGCGGCAAGCGCGTGATCTTCGTCGGTTCCGTGCTGCTGGCCATTTCCACGTACCTCTTCTACACCACCGTCGGCACCCGCCCCGACCTGCTGCTGCCCCTGTACGCCATGACGGGCCTGTTCGTCGGCGTCGTCGGCGCCGTGCCCTACGTGCTGGTGCAAGCGTTTCCGGCCCAGGTACGCTTCTCGGGACTGTCGTTTTCCTACAACTTGTCGTATGCGATTTTCGGCGGCCTGACACCCGTGGTGGTGACCCTGATGCTGAAGAACAACGTACTGGGCCCCGCCTATTACGTGATCGGCGTGTGCGTGGTGGGCATGCTGACGGCCCTGTTCATCAAGGACCAGCGGCAGACGGTGGGACGCTAGCCTCGGGCAGCGCACGGGCTTGCCTCGTGCGTTGCAGCAACTGTCCCGGCAAGCGATCAGGAAAATAGCGATAGAAAGTCTGCAAAGGAGTTTGAAATCTTCCGCCAGTAATCATCGTCCCACAAGATGACGGATGGTGCGCCCCGGGCGCCCCTGAAATCGAGACAGAATGGACTCCCGTCACCGGCCATGCCGAAACAGATGATTTCTGTAAAATCAATGATGTCCGGCATGGCTCCCGGGCCAGTACTGCCGCTTCCAGGCTCCCCATAGCAGCCATCGCCGACGAAATACGCCCCAAGCTGCGCTGTCCGGGCAGTCAATTCGACGGCATCCGTATAGATGTGCGCCAATTCCGTCTGCAGGACGCGACCGAAAGAATCGAGCTCCTCCTTCAGCCTCACATTGCAGAATCCTGCCGCATCCCGATATCTTGCCGCAAAAGCAATATACTCGCCGGGTAAATCCATACCGTTAATCTGCATCGCTGACGTTACCTTTCACAAGCGGAGCATGATATTAAAACAAATGTACCGCTAGCCACCTTCGGGTGGCTCCTTTCGCCCCGATTTGTCGCGCTGCACCAAAATCTGAAAAGGCGTTTCACATCGCGGGATTTCAAACGGCAGACTCATCCATTAATGCTCTCACTTTTTGAAAATTCATTTCACATCCTGAAAAATTATAATTAAGTCGTTGAAAAATAACGATTAAATTTAAGTTATATGTCTTATATAAGACTTGAAGATCGGCGCGAATCGGCCTACTATTTAGTCATGCAGTTTGCTTCGACAAGACGTTGTGGCGCACTCGGCGATTTTCTCAAACATAGCTTTTCTTTTTAGGAGATTCACATGTCCCAATATCAAGACGACATCAAGGCTGTTGCTGGTTTGAAAGACCAACAAGGTAGCGCCTGGAACGCCATCAATCCCGAGTCCGCCGCCCGCATGCGCGCCCAGAACAAGTTCAAGACCGGCCTGGACATCGCCAAGTACACGGCGAAGATCATGCGCAACGACATGGCCGCCTACGATGCGGACCCATCCAAGTACACCCAGTCGCTCGGTTGCTGGCACGGTTTCATCGGTCAACAGAAGATGATCTCGATCAAGAAGCACTTCAACAGCACCGACCGCCGCTACCTCTACCTGTCCGGCTGGATGGTCGCCGCCCTGCGCTCCGAGTTCGGCCCGCTGCCGGACCAGTCGATGCATGAAAAAACCGCCGTCTCGGCCCTGATCAAGGAACTGTACACCTTCCTGCGCCAGGCCGATGCCCGCGAACTGGGCGGCCTGTTCCGCCAGCTGGACGCGGCCCAGGGCGATGCCAAGCAAGCCATCCAGGCGAAGATCGACGGCCACGTGACCCACGTCGTGCCCATCATCGCCGACATCGATGCCGGTTTCGGCAATGCCGAAGCCACCTATTTGCTGGCGAAACAGTTCATCGAAGCGGGTGCCTGCTGCATCCAGATCGAAAACCAGGTATCCGACGAGAAACAATGCGGCCACCAGGACGGTAAAGTCACGGTGCCGCACGAAGACTTCCTGGCCAAGATCCGCGCCATCCGCTACGCCTTCCTGGAACTGGGCGTGGACGACGGCATCATCGTTGCCCGCACGGACTCGCTGGGCGCCGGCCTGACCAAGCAGATCGCCGTCACCAATGAACCAGGCGACCTGGGCGACCAATACAACTCCTTCCTCGACTGCGAAGAAGTGTCGGCCGACGCGCTGGGCAATGGCGACGTCATCATCAAGCGCGAAGGCAAGCTGCTGCGTCCGAAACGCCTGCCAAGCAACCTGTTCCAGTTCCGCGCCGGTTCCGGCGAAGAGCGTTGCGTGCTCGACTGCATCACCTCCTTGCAAAACGGCGCCGACCTGCTGTGGATCGAAACGGAAAAACCGCATATCGCGCAAATCGGCGGCATGGTCAGCGAAATCCGCAAGGTCATCCCGAACGCCAAGCTGGTGTACAACAACAGCCCGTCGTTCAACTGGACCCTGAACTTCCGCCAGCAAATCTTCGACGGCATGAAAGCGGCAGGCAAGGACGTGTCCGCCTACGACCGCGCCCAGCTGATGAGCGTGGAATACGACCAGACGGAACTGGCGATCGCCGCCGACGAGAAGATCCGCACCTTCCAGGCCGACTCGGCCCGCGAAGCCGGCATCTTCCACCACCTGATCACCCTGCCGACCTACCACACGGCAGCCTTGTCGACGGACAACCTGGCCAAGGAATACTTCGGCGACCAGGGCATGCTGGGCTACGTGGCCGGCGTGCAGCGCAAGGAAATCCGCCAGGGCATCGCCTGCGTGAAACATCAAAACATGTCCGGCTCGGACATCGGCGACGACCACAAGGATTACTTCAGCGGCGAAGCGGCGCTGAAGGCGGCTGGTAAAGACAATACGATGAACCAGTTCTGAGTTGTTGGTTTGGTTGTGGAGTGAGACAGCCCGCTTTGGCGGGCTTTCTTCGCCTAGATGTTACGTAGCACGATAGGGGAATTCGAATCATGCTCTGGAAACCACAAAATAAAGTGCTTTCGATGAACTTCTGACCTGAGGATACCCTCAATTTTATTTCGGTCAGCATGAAACATATTTTTACTTATTAGCAATAGGTTTTCTCAAAAATGGGGTTTTAAAAAATCTCTTAATTTTTCTACCAAATTAAAAACCTGCTGCATTAATTACACAATCAATCGCCTAATCTGTAAGGTAATAATTTAGTCTAGCTAATATTGAGCAGCGCTCGGCTAACAAGTTTTCGCCCTCCCGTTAATAACACAAGCGGCCATTGATAATACACAGGAAGTGCAAGTGACCAAGATAGAAGAATTCGATTCAAATACGTCTATCTATTCTTTTCTTTGGCGTTGACGCTGGTCGAAACCTGACCTACCGGATCAATTTTCAATCAGCACCAACACTATTACATAGTAACCAACTAGTCGTCAAAGGGTATGAAAAATTCCTTATAGTCCTTGGCCGCTCGATCAGGCTGAATACTCACGCTAAAAGTACCCATATGGCGGAACATGTGTAATTTTTGGACTTACTTCGCAAATAGGTGAGCTGCACGATCGAGTTCGATACATGGACCGCCTTGCTCTAGATGTTTGACAATAGATGAAAACGCCGGCTTGACACGATATTGCTGGCCCAAGCTTGTTTTCTTTTGATCAATAAATACTTCAACTACACCGTGTTTAAGTAAAGTAGGAAGGTATTTTCCAGTAAAGACTCTACCTCGAATTTGTTCCTGCTTACGAGGATAAAAATTACCTCGTTCATAGAAGAGCCTGAAGAGTTGTACCAAGTCCTCTCTGACCTCACTCATGTGACTCGACGCAGCCGCCTTCTTTGCTGTAAGCAGATGTGAAATTCCTGATATATCGCAATTTTCGAAGGTGTCCACATAGAAATTAGGGCGAACCCCTTTTCTTGGCTCCAGCGACTTAAATGTTGAATTAATAAACTGCGTACCCTCATCGATGAAGCACTCCCAGAAGAAGTCATATTCCTCAAAGTAGCATTCATTCAATATCAAGCCTCGGAAATCAAATATTGGCTTCGCAGCCGAATTACTTCCTACGTTAATTAGCGGCAATCCATTAATTTGCTCATCCTTTGCAAAAAAATCTCTTAGTAATTTACTGCAAGCTGAGACATCAAATTTAATACTCCCAGAGTTTTTTAGCAAATTTAAAAATAAACAGAATACCGCAGAGCAGGCGCGCAAGTAGTTATAACGAGTGCGTCCCTCTAGGGAATACAATCCATCACGAAGCTTGTCAACAGTTTCAATTCCAAATAGTGTCAACTCATCATCAAAATGTAATCGCTCTGATACTGATTGCATAAATTCGCCGTCGAATCGAAGGTAGTAGGCGGAGATTTCAACAAACTCACTATTCAACAGGTCAATATTTTTCGTTAGAAAATATTTTGCCAAATATAATGATTTAAAATAATCATTAAAAAAATCATATCGAAAGTAAAGCTTGTTAGATGAGTACACCAACAACGGATGTCCTTTTAGTCGCTCTATAGTGTCATCCCCCACCTCATCAGCTTGTGTTGGCAAGCCGCCAAGAAGATTTTTTACGTCAAAAACTGAGATGTGACCATCTTTAGCAACAGAAAGATGTATAAAAAACTCAATTTGACTTTCCACACTGATAGCATGAAGCTTTGTAATATCTCGGTGGCATATATTTGCAACCAGGAAATCATTTGATATTAATGGGTTAAGTAAGGGGCCATGATCTATCCTACTTAAAGTTTCATTGCCGAATTCCGTTTTTTGTTTAATTAAATAGACTATTAAATCCAAAACATACGGGATATAGACCTCGCCTGGCTCCTCTGACTTAAGCGCAAATTTATCAGCAATAGAGAGTGCTTTCTGAATTTTCGGCGGTGTATCCAGTGATCTCTGAAAAAATTCATCAGCCATTGAGCGGCTGAATGGTTGTAAATCTATGCTTTTTACAGGCACCCCATGTTGCAATGAATCCCAGAAATAATCTCGACATGTAATAATTATTTTTGCGCGTTGAAGATTTGTTGAGTAAATAGTTGAAATTGAACCAATAAAACTAACCGCATCAAATTTTGCTCCCAGTTTTGCAATAACCTCATCAATTCCATCCAGCACTATTATTAAGCTTCCGTTATCAACTGAAAGAGAAAGAAGATCTTTACTAAGTTTTTCTGTATCAGCTGTTTGCTTGATTGATTGTGCATGATAAAAATCATAGATATCATCAATCTTTTTACGAGAGCGGGTAATCGTTTCCAGTTCTCCAATTATCTCTGGAGAGTCAACAAAAAAAATTCCTGTTTCAGGATTGCTTAAGTGGATTTCATTCAGGAATTTCTTAATAAGTGTGGTCTTTCCAATTCCACCATATCCCTTTACCACCATAAGTGGAGCGGATATTGAGCCGTACCAAGATTTTAATTGATGGAGCGCCGACTCCGAGTCGCCAGCATGGCTTGTTTTAGTAAGGCTTTCGACGTATACGGGTACGTTGTAAGGGATAAATCCCTCAATGTACTCCTTATATAAAAATTGCCTTCCAAAGTCGTCAATAAAGTATACATTATTGGTGTTAAAAACTGCTTTCAGATTGTCTTTTCTACGCTCACTTTCTTTTAGCGCAGAAGGTTTTTCTGTCAAGATAACTAATGGGAATCCATTTTGCAAATGTTTGCTTGTTCGTAAGAAGAGATGAGTGCCACTTTGATTGGCACCCTCGTGTACATAAAGAAAATATTTCGAACCACCAAGTTCTTCAGTTAGCTTGTATAATTCGAAAACTATTTTCTCATTCCAATCTTTGTGCTTGATCGGAAATCCTACGTCTAAAGAGAAGCTAGAATTTTTTCGAATATACGCCTGAACGGTTTTTTCAATGCTCCGTTCTAAGGAAAGTGGGCTCATAATGTCGGATTCGGAAGTCACAATAGAAGGCGGCGCCAAGGGCAAGGAAGGAGCAATACCACTATTTTTCTTTGCTGCAACTAACCGGAAATTTGCAATTGTAGTGACACACAATTCTGCAGCATTCTTTGCAGCTACTTGTTGATCTAGCTCTTTCTTTTCTTGAGATTCATTCTTCTTAAATCCCCAGTCACAAATAGCCTTGACAATTAGCCACTCGACCCTGTCTGCTTTTGCTCGGCGGAGTGACATTAGTAGACCACTCCCCTCCATTTCACCGCCGATCGCTTGGCCTTGGTCGGCAGCGATGAACCTATCGCGATGTTTCTCATCATCAAATAGTGTTTCGATAGATATTAGAAGCCCTTCATGCGTACGTTGACCATTCATGTCAGCAGCGGCAGTAAAAGTCTTTAGTAGCGTGCCAGTAGCAGCTGAGATGGTACCACGTGCAACGATACTGTTGTCCACCGCCTTGTGGTGCTGCGCATCGCGTAGTCTGGTAGACAAGAGGATGTCACCAATTTTTTGTCCATCGACATTTTTTGCCCCCCACGCGATCCCTACCGCAACAATCACTTGAGGAGAAAGATCTGCTAGGATATTAGTGACGGTGTCGTAGGAAGCCCCGTCGCCCGTAGAACCAAGAAGAGATTTTGCAACCATTACCCGTTGACCGTTGATCTCGCCTGCATCAAGATATATCTCGTTGCTTTCCCCTTGGTATCGCTTTAACTTACCAGCTATATGTTTTTCAAGTACGGCCGTCAGTTCAGACAATTCGTGCCTGTTAACTGTTAGCAAAACAATATCCGCAACAAAACATTGGGCATCCGTCATTATTTTCTCACCTATTTTTCACAGAGGGTCTTTCTTAAATTTTATCACTTAGAGCTAAATTAGTTTAGTGGAAACTTTGTGCTGCAAAGCTTTGGGGAGTCTCCCTATGTCGTTAGGATACTTCTAAAAACCCACTTTTAAGCGAGGCTGCTACGCAGCAACAGCAAATTGGGCGATTCGGAGCTGCACGCCCAAGCATGGGCGATGCCTTCGAATCCTCCGCGCGAACCGCGCAGGCAGCTTGCCTCTCTTCGCCATGCTAAAAATGAAAATAGATACAGACTCATATTTTCGGGACAATGATTGCCGATGCAATCACAGGAAGGAAATTGTAGACGGGCAAGGCCGACAGAGTATCCCATCCGCCTCAGCGTTACCATTGGCATTTTTTTCCTCTAGCCGAAGGGAGGCGCCTTGAAATCAAAAAATAGCCGAATATCAGAAGTAGCCGAATTCCTGAAAGAATGCCGCACTGAACCCGTCAACTGTCAACAATACCAATTTTCCATGCAGGAAACTCATACATTATCACTACAATGTCCAGACTCCGCTTGTGGCCGGTGGCGACCACCTGCATGCTCGTTTTTCGATAATCACAGCATACGGTTCAAATCACGACCAACACGCGCCGACCGGCTGTAGTGGTCCGCGAGAGGACGATCTGTTGGGAACAGGGGGAGCAAGGGTCAGGTTTGCTATTCGGACACGGACTCACGAAAAGGTGCAGTAAATGCATGCTCATTCGAAAATCCAACTTGGAGCGTTACGTTGAGCACAAAGTGCGAATAAGCAGGTGGGAAGTTAGCTAACCTTCGGTTAGCTAACTTCACCTATCCTGCCCCGCTCTGTGCAGCGACTGAACCATTAAATCACCGGGTAACACTTCGACCGAACCATTTTTTGCAGGTACGAGAGCAGATTTAGCAGGAATATAGGCCGAAGCTAGCACGGTAGATCAACGGTAATAGACAGCGTCAAAATGGGAACATTTGACATGCATCTGTGCCGACCTTGATCGATGTCAGCAACAAATTTTCATAGTCTGCTGTACGAGTACTACACGGCAATAGCGCGCTTCTCCCCCAATAGCTGCGCCTTTCCGCACAGAAAAAAAGACCTCCCCTGGAGGCGGGTCGTAACAATTACTGGCAGGTATTGGTGGAGTGAGATGCAAGCAGTCGCATGCGTATGTGGCGGCTGTACAGCAAAGGGGGGGCAATGAAGAGCCGAAGTCAGGTCCGTCAATCGGACACGGACTGATGAGTTGGGCGCCGTAGAAGCATGCTCAGTCGAAACCTGATTAGAACCACGAACGCGCACCTTCGGTGCGTAGACGAGGGTCAGGTCCACCGTTACGACCTGGCCCCAGCCATGTCAATTTTCAGGTTAAAAAAACTGCCCTACCTTAGCAAAAATACACATTGCACATGTATCATATGCGGCATAATGAGAACATTCTGACTTGATTTTTCGGACCCATTTCATTCATTACTTTGGGATAAATAGAAATGCAGTCTAAACACGATCATTTCTCTCTATCGGAGACTATTTTGTAGGTTATTGACTGATTTGTCGCACTGACGACATCAAGTGTAAATCGCATAAACCTTATGGTTTTCGAGGTACTCAAGTCGTACTCGACGTTTTGGAAAAATGCTGGTGCCGCCATCCCGCCTCGATATTCTCGATAAGCTACTTTAATAATATCCCCCGACCTACCAGAGTAAAGTAACTCCCGGCGAATATAGTCCTCTGACGCCACCTTCGAAACCTGCCAGCCGTCTGCGGAGTTTAGAATCCCAACCCAAGTTCTCACGGTTCTTTCCGAGCCATTTTGATCGACTAGAAAAGCATCCCCTATTGTCGCAGTCTTTGTCTCGCCCACTCTATATGATTTGAATACCTTGCTCTCCAAAGTAGTTGATGCGCATCCCGCTAATACAAGCATGGCAAACATTATTGTAGTCATTTTTAGTTTTCGCATCACTACTCCTAGAGTCGGCATCCGCGCGTACCGTTCGCAATGCGAGTATAGGCTTTATCTACTTAGCAGTCCTCCTAAATGTAAGAATATGGAGTAGGGCGCGTGTCCAGCTTAACGCGCGGCGCTGGGGAAAAGTCGTCATTTGGATACAAACTAATTAATGCACCGGGTTGCGCGGGGCCGGAGTCATATCCGCAATTCGGACATGAACTGATGCTCTGGGCGCTGTGGAAGCTTGAGTAATCGAAATCCGATTAGAACCACGAACGCGCGCCGCAGGCGCGCGGGCTGCCGCGCAGCGGCAGCAGTCAGTAGATTCGGAGAGGGCCGGGCCGGTAGGCCCGACCCTTCGAATCCCCCGCGCAGGGCGCGCAGGCGCCCTGCTTCTCTCCGCCAAGCACAAAAACAAAAAGGCCACCCGAGGGTGGCCTTTTGCTTTTGTGTCTATGGCGGAGAGGGGGATACAAATCCTCAGCCAGGACCCGCATACATCCTAGATTATGGCGATTTGAAATTTCAACATAACCCAAAACATACCCCTCCTGGCCATATGCGTTAGCCGTTTGGGAAGCTACTGCTCTACCATTGAGCTACGCCCGCGAAGCCTGCATCTTACGCGGCTTTTACCGATGTTGGCATAGTTGCAGCATGGTTGCTGCAATCGAAAATGCGATGGCCGATTTCACCATGGTGTGATGGCCTACGGGGCGAGCCATCAGATCATTGTACACGTGTAACAAGCTGGATTTCATCAACAAGATACGGCTATGTCTTCGCATCCAAATGCCTTGGCAAGGACATGCGATACGCTGAAAATTGACGGTACATCTAACTTAAAACGTTGAATCGTGCATACCTTCAGACTGGTAACTTCTGTCAACTACGCTTGAAACCAGCTACTGCTTACCAGTAACATTTTTATGCTGCAGCCAGCTTCTCTTGGGTTAGCAACCGAGTTTATTGCTCACTCATGCTCATCATTGCCTCTATCAATATTTGATGACTTCAGTATACAACGACGTCATACAACGTCACAGGACGGAGGATCAATGCCATTACGACAACACAGGCAAGATTCGAGAGGTCACGCAGGATTCAGTGAGGTGGATATACGCATGGCGCCAGCGCCTTTTTTGCTCAATTGATTGCTATTAATTAATCTATGCGCTACGCTTCAGCAAATTCACCCAATACAAACGGTTATGCTGAACATTCTCACCAAATCTAACAAGCCTAATGTGATCCTATTTGTCCACGGTTTCTGTGGAGGTGTGGAAACCTGGAAACACGAAAACGGGTCCCATTTCTATCAGCATATCTTAAAATCCGCTATCGTTGCCGAGCATTTTGATATCGCGACATTTGATTATTTTTCGAAATTTTCAAACACGTCAGTAGCAGCTAACAACATGCTAGACAAACTGAAATCGCTGTTCAAGACTTCATCGAAAAAGAACGAGAAAAATATCGGAATTGACGAAATATCCGAACTATTAAAGACCAACATTCGGTTCCATTTAGATGATTATGAAAATATTATAATTATTGCGCATAGCATGGGTGGTTTAATAACAAAAAATTTTATTGTAAAAGAAACTTTAGAAGCAGGAATTACAAAAATTAAGCTTGTTATTTCTCTCGCCGTTCCACATTTAGGCACAGAATTAGCATCATTTGGCCAATTATTTACCAGTCACGAACAGATTCGCGACCTGGCTCCGCTAAGCGACATTTGCCCAAAATTAAATGAACAGTGGGTTAAACTATCGATAAAACCGGCCATCAAGTATTTTTATGGAACTTATGATGATGTCGTAAAAAAATCTAGCGCGAGTAGTATAGATTGCGAAGACAAAGATATTATTGCCTGTGATGACTCACATCTTTCAATTTGCAAACCAGAGTCCGAATATTCGACAGTCGTGATCGCGACCAATAAGTTCCTCAAGGAATTTATACAGGGCAGCGGCGAAATACAACTTGCTGCCCAAAAATTAGAAAATGCAGAGCAATTTTCAGATGAACATTTCGTAATCAAATTGATTTTAGCGGATGTACATCAGGCAACAATTACACATTCAAAAGAGCATTTTTTAAACGCCGAGTATGCAAGGAAACTTTTTAGTAGCGCATCAGATCAAAAAAAATTAGGCGATTTATATACAAGAATAAGAACTTTATATCATGATTCTTACGATAAATTTCTGCATACAAACGAAATGACACCCGGCAAACTAGTAAGTGAAGTCCACGAAAAAATCATATCTGAAGATTCCACTTATTTAAAGAGTGCACTTCCTCTTATCCATGGATTACATAAAAAGGGAATGTTACATCAGCTAGCAAATGATTTATCAGATGATATTTGGTGGACGGAAGAGTGTTCGATTACTGCCCTTGACAAGGTAAGAGCTAGCTTAGAACATCAACCATGAAAAAACTACCTTTCATTATACCGGATCGGGATCTAAGTCTTAACATTGGTCTAACATTATTGATATTCAAATATCTTGGCCTATCTTCGCGAGGTATTCCACTTTTGAATAATGAAAGAGTTTCGGTATTTTTTTATTTAATAAAAAATCCAACCATTCTTCAAAAAACTCTTCAGCGATACGGTCGAGGCGATGTAACGCTAAATCATAATGAGTCTACGTCAATCAATAGCATTACCGTAAATCTGGATTCACTTTTTGATAGACAATGGGTAAAAACCTTAATTAAACATTTGATTGCAAGAAAACTTATCGAGCCTGTATATCGGAAAAAAGATGGTTTTCTTTATCAATTATCCAAAGATGGCGAGATAACAGCTAACTCACTACAGAGCGAATACTTCTCAAGAGTGAGTTATTTTTTATCAGAATTAATATCACTAAAATCAGAATCAACATCCAATATCAATAAAATGTTAAACCAAACATTCAGAGAAGAAGAGTGATATGTCAACCAAGCCAAGCATTATCATTAACCAGCTTATCTTAGTCGGACATCGAAAAAATTACGTCACCCAATTTAACCGAGGCGTAAATATTATTTACGGCGATTCTGCCACAGGCAAATCTAGCATTCTTGAATTAATTAATTACGCGCTCGGGGCAAAGAACTTCATTTATGAACGTGAGATAGAAACATCTGTAAAATACCTTGCTATCGAATTATCGCTAAATAATATTACCTATGTAATCAAGCGCGATATTTTCCAGCCACAAAAACATGTCGAAGTTTATCAATCGACCTTCGATACTCTAGATACCGTATATCCTAAACTGCTAGCTGCTGATTTTTCATCAAGTTCAGCGCCAGATGGCTACCTTTCCGATTTTTTGCTTAGTGCTCTCAATCTTCCAATTCTCAAGGTTAAGGAAGCACCATCAAAAGTAGAATCATCGATGGTAAGGCTTAGCTTCAGAGATTTGTTTAAATATAATTATCTGAAGCAGGATGATGTGGGCAGTAAAGGATTTCTGGGCAATGGAAACTGGCCACTATCAAACAAAAATAAACAAACATTCAAATATATTTTCAACTTACTCGACTCGAATATTACGGGTCTGGAAGATGAGCTTGGACGCGTAACAGCACAAAAAAATAAACTCGACAGCAAATATGATTCAATATCTGAATTTTTACGCGAGACGAGATTTGAATCATCAATTGAACTATTAGATTCGCGTGACGAGTTAACACGACAAGTAACGATACTACAAGAAAATTTGTCCCTCATAAACCGATCAATTGTATCTGACAACCAATCTTATGCTTACCTAAAAGAGAAGCTAGTTGAAATTTCCTTGGGAATTAAACTTAACGATCTTCATACAGAAAGAAGTATGGCTGCAATAGAGCGATTTTCCAGATTAAAGAATGATTATCAGATTGACGTTGATAAAATAAAAAGTATTGTTGAAGCAAAGGCGCTTATTGGAGATGCCGCCCAAAGTACATTTCCCTGTCCAATATGTGAAAATACAGTCCATTTGAACGAAATAAACGAAGAATATCAGATTGACGAGAGCAAAAATGCAACACACGAAATCAACTCCATTAATCGCCGCATTAAGGACATAAATCTTCTAATTCAACAGGAGAGAGACAAACTTTCTATCGCAAAAAGCGAAATGTTAGTGTTAAAGGAAGATGAAGAGAAGGCAAGGCGGTTATTGGATGTAGAAACCAGCCAAATAATAACGCCTTACTTATCGGAAAGGGACGGAATTTCTTCAGAGCTTGCCACTGTCAAAGAAAAGCTCCGCCAAGTAGAGGACAGCGCAAAAATTCGTCGTCAGCACAAATTGCTTTTTGACGAGGCTACGTCTCTGGGAGAAAGAATCGTAAATTTAACAACCAAACTTAATGAAATGCGTAAGTTAGCGCCTTCATTAGAGGAGGTGCTTTCTACGCTCGGAGATTTACTTTCCAGTTATTTAGAGATTGTAAATATTAAAGATAGGCGCGATATTTCCATATCCAAGAGCACTTTGCTACCGGTGCTACGCAATCGAGACTATGGAGATATTACTTCTGGCGGGCTTAGAACAATTCTCTCCATTGGATATCTATCCATATTATTTAATTTAACACTTCGTAGAGATATGAATTTACCGGCATTTTTAATGGTAGATACTGTTGGGAAATACCTTGGGAAAACTCAATCCAAATATAACGAAACAGATTTAAAAGAAGATACCAAGGAAGGCGTCTCTGACCCAACAAAATATAAGAATATGTATTCATATATGCTCTCATTGGCAGAAGCGGCAGAAGATCTTAACATACCTTGTCAAATACTACTTGTTGATAATGATGTACCGGTTGACGTTCAACGAGATTATTCGGGCTTTACAGTTGCGCACTTTAGCAGTAGGGGAGAAAATGGCCTGCCTCTTGGCCTTATAGATGACGCGCACTTACATCAATAAAAATCAGAGCAGCTATTAGATCTATAGATGCGTCAATTAATAGTCACATTCAATGGGCCACCAGTAGTGGGCAATCAGGATCAGGTCCGCCATTCGGACACAGACTGATGCATTGGACGCCGTAAAAGCATGCTCAGTTGATAGCTAATTAGAACCATGAACGCGCGCCGCAGGCGTGCGGTGCTGCCGCTGCGCGGCAGCACCGCACGATTCGGAGAGGGCCGGTAGGCCTTCCCCGTGAGGTCTTACGAGGTGGGGCGCTTCTAATCCAGCCACCATTAACTCACACTCAAGCGGCTCCACGCCTAGCGTCAATACAGCGCTGTTGCCATTGGGCGATTTCTTCAGCGTCCCAAGCGATGGACTTGGGGCCGATGGGAATCGGCGCTGGCAACACGCCCGCCTTCACCTTGCGCCAGATTGTGGCGCGAGACCAGCCGGTGGCCTCGATTACCGCAGGCAAGCGGAGGAATTTTTTAGTCGTGCTCATAAGATTCTCCTTCGATTGATGAACAGCAAACAATGAAGAGTCATGCCGACTCTCCGCGATCATTCCGGCAGCGCCAGCGCTGCCCCTTCTGCATCTCTTCTATTCCATGCGCTGCGCCCCTGATGCAAGTGGGCGGTCATCTACCCAGATAAATGGACGTAACCTGCTCACGCCCATGCCCCATCTCCGCCGAAATCTTCAGCCGCGCAGCGTTATCCACCAATTTTTGCGACGCATCCAGCTGCCTGGACGTCGCGCCGCCACTGGCTGGACAAGGTCGGCCAGTCAACTCGGCATAGCGCCGCTGCGCGTACTCATGGCGCAGCCCATGCACACCATGTATGCCAGCCTTGTCGCACTGGGCACGAAAGCGGTTCAACTGGTCCCGATACCGCAACCGCGCCGGAATCAAGCTGCCTTTTCCTGCCAGCGCCTTGGCCGCTTCCAGCACGGCGCGCTGCTGCATGGTGGCAATCGGCACCTCCCGGTACTTACCGCCCTTGGTCCAGCTATCCCGCAGACGCAGGATGTTCCCGCCATCGGCCCATCCCGGCTTGATCTTGATGCTTTCCTCGCGCCGCAATCCAAACGCTGCCTGCAACTGCAAGGACATGCGCGTATAGGGATCGCTCACGCGGGCCAGCGTATCGGCGTCGAGCACCTTCGCCTTCGAGACGTTGGTGGCAAACACCCGCTCCGCGATGCCGTATTCGCCGTTGGTGCGCGCAATGATGTTCTCTTTGCCGATCTTCTCGGCCCACCAGCGCAGAGCGCTCATGCGATTCTTGATCGTTCCAGTACTGACGCCATCCTGCTTCCACTTGTCGAGCAGCGCCGCCACATGCTTTGGTTTCAGACTGTCCACGCTCATATGCTGGAAGCCCCGTTCCGCCAGGTCGTTGGCGCACAGGTTTAATAGGCGCTCGCGGTCGGCCTGCGTCGCAAAGCTGCCATCCCGGTTGCGGTGACACAGTTGCTTGAGCTGGTAGTTCAAGTCGCGCATGGCAAAGTCATCCTTCCGATCATTGGTTTTCACATCGATGCCGCGTGGTGTAATCCTGTCTGGTAAGTGTTTCTGGCCACCCTCACTGCCTCGGCAGGAAAGGTTGAATCAAGGGCCTCGGGACACCACTCCCGTGTATGCGGTTGCTGTTACTGCCTGCCCGCGCCGCATGCGCGTGTGGCACCGCTGCGCGCTCCCGGAGGAAGCTGCCGCAGCGGGGACCAATCACCCAGGGTCCATGGAGTGCACATCGTGCACGGATCAACTTCTACTAATCAGCCCGTAGCGGGCAAAGGACATCGCAAGGCTTGCCTGCGATGGGGGGCGCCTGGCCCCGTCACTGAACAACATCACGCGGTGGAATTCCGCTTGCCGCCTGGGCCTATGCCGTCGGCGGCGCGTCGTCACTGGCAGCACGCCGCCAGTAACGACGCGTGCACGCAGCCATGGCAGGCGACGGCATATAAGCCAGCATCGCACTCGCGGTAACGATACTGGCGACTCTGAAGCACATGCGCTGGCAGCAGCCGCGATGGCATCGCATCGCTGGCATTTCTGCTGACGGTGCGGCTTGCGGCAAAGCCATGCTGTGCTTCATACGGTGCGCTACCTCGCGGGGCATGCGAACCAATCAGGGCAGGAGTCTTGCTCCTGTTTGAGGAAGCGCCCATCGGGCGCAATCATCCAGGCAATCCGTCTTGCGGATTGTGGGATATGAAGACGCTGAAGGCAGCGCTTTATCGTGCCGAGATGTGCATGCTTCTGCATGGCCCGGCGATATATCTAGCAGAAACTGCTATGTATCATGGTGGCGGGTAACGACCGCAACGCCTATGCCGCTAAGCATAGGTACATGCTCGATGCATGCCCTCGTGGGAGCGATTCCCACATAAGAGAGCTTCATTCTATGCCTGCTATCGACGTTTGCAAGTGGTTCGTTTCGTCAAGTGCGCTTTTCGTAGTACGCAGAATTGGAACCGGCGCGTGCTGGACTGGCGCCACTGGCATTGACCGGCAGCGTTGCAGCCCGGACAAAGACTCCGATAGCCAGTTTATGTAATTTTTCCTTGGAAGCGGTCTGCTTGATAAGCGCATCCATGAGGCGCAGTACATACTCAGACATGGTGCCCTCCTGTTCCGCCATCCGGACTGAACTCATCGCTGACCAGCGTTAATCTGGGCGTCAGCGGCGGCGCTCCCTTGCCGCTGACGGCATCGATGTAGTCGGCCCAATCCTGCATCATCCGGCGCCGCTCCGCCAGGAACTGCGCCCGGTCATAGGCACTGGTCACCTTGTCCTTCGGCGCATGTGCCAGCTGGCGGTCCACGACTTCATGCCGGTAGCCCAGGCGCTCCTTGATGGTGCTCATGGCCAGCGCCCGGAAGCCATGGCCGGTCATCTTGCCCTTGTATCCCATGCGTCCAAGCGCCACCAGTATCGTGTTATTGCTGATCGGCTTTTCGTGGTCGCGCTGATTCGGGAACAGGTACTTGCTGCGGCCCGTGATCGCGTGCAGTTCACGCAGCAGCTCCAGCGCCTGGCGCGACAGGCATACATGATGGTTGGTCATATCCGGATTGACGGTCAGCTTGCCGCGCTTCATGCGTTGCCATGGAATGACCCACTCGCCGCGCTCCAGGTCAATTTCACTCCAGGGCGTCTCGATCAACTCGCTGGTGCGCACAAAGCACAGCAGCATCAGCCGCAGCGCAATGCGCGTCGGCGCGAACATGCGCGCTTCGTTGCGGTCCAGAATGGCCAGGAACTGCGGTAGTTCGTCGGCGTTGATGGCGGCGAAGTGTCCGGCGCGGACGGTCTTCAACACATCCTTCATATCGGTGACCAGATTGCGCTCTGTGAATCCGCATTGAATCGCGTAGCTGAAAATTGACGCACATAGCGCTCTCAGGCGATGGGCGACTTCACTTGCGCCACGCTCCTCGATCTTGCGCAGTGCGGCGATCAGATCGCGGTGCTTTATCTCATCGATCGGCATGCGGCCGATGGCTGGGAAGATGTCCGCTTGCAGGCGCTGGATGGTGTTCTTGGCGGTGCGTTCGCTCCACGTCGGCACTTTGTTGCCGTGCCACTCGCGCGCGATTTTTTCGAAGGTGTTGGACGCCTTATCCTTTGCCAGGCGTTTGGCGTCGTCGCGATGCTTGGCGGGGTCGATTCCTTGCAGCATCAAGCGCCGCGCAGCCAAGCGCTTTTCACGCGCATCCTGCAACGTAATTTCCGGATAAGGACCAAACGTCAGTGCGTTCTCCTTGCCGTTGGCCTGGCGAAACTTCCAGCGCCAGATTCGGGACCCGCTCGGCATGACTTCCACGAACAGGCCGCCGCCATCGGACAGCTTGTATGGTTTTTCCTTTGGTTTGGCGTTTTTGACCTGAAGTTCGGTCAGCGGGACGATGAGCTTTGCCATGGTGGTCTCCTTCGCAAATGCGTCTGGAACCACTATAGGACAGTTATGCGGGAATGGTAGCCAAGAATGGGGGAATCCGGCCCGGCGCATTCCCTCAAAAAAGTTGGATATCCTGATATGCCTTGGCACATCCCGAGACGCTGAAAAACGAAAAAACCGCTTAGAATCAAGGCTCTAAGCGGTTTTTGAGGGACTTCCTGAGACGTCCTGATCTTACTTAATTACTATCCGTGGCGGAGAGAGGGGGATTCGAACCCCCGATAGGCTATGAACCTATACACGCTTTCCAGGCGTGCGACTTCAACCACTCATCCACCTCTCCTGCAGGCAATGCATCTACTTGCTCGCATTGCGTACTATTTCTCGCTTGTCGCGAAGCCGCAGATTATAGCAAAGATTCTACGGACTGCCAAAGTTATTTACCATGGGGTAAAAGTTAAAGCACACAACGACAAGCCGCGGCCCAATACAGGCCATGGTCGGCCCCCGCAGGGACCGACCTTTCATTACGACGCTTCCTTCAACTGCTCCAGGATGGCCGGGTTTTCCAGGGTCGACACGTCTTGCGTGATCGTTTCGCCCTTGGCCAGCACGCGCAGCAGGCGGCGCATGATTTTGCCGGAGCGGGTTTTTGGCAGGTTGTCGCCGAAACGGATTTCCTTCGGCTTCGCGATCGGGCCGATTTCCTTGCCGACCCAGTTGCGCAGCTCCAGGGCCAGCTTCTTCGCTTCCTCGCCTGTCGGACGCGCTTGCTTGAGCACGACGAAGGCGCAGATCGATTCGCCCGTCGTGTCGTCCGGACGGCCTACCACGGCCGCTTCGGCCACCAGCGGGTTTGCCACCAGGGCCGATTCGATTTCCATCGTGCCCATGCGGTGGCCCGACACGTTCAGCACGTCATCGATGCGGCCCGTGATGGTGAAGTAGCCCGTGTCCTTGTTGCGGATGGCGCCGTCGCCTGCCAGGTACATCTTGCCGCCCAGTTCTTCCGGGAAATAGCTGGACTTGAAACGCTCGGGGTTGTTCCAGATCGTGCGGATCATCGATGGCCATGGGCGCTTGACCACCAGGATGCCGCCCTGGCCGTTCGGCACGTCCTGGCCCGCTTCGTCGACGATGGCGGCCATGATGCCCGGCAATGGCAGGGTGCAGGAACCGGGGACCATCGGCGTCGCGCCCGGCAACGGGGTGATCATGTGGCCACCCGTTTCCGTTTGCCAGAAGGTATCGACGATCGGGCATTTCTCGCCGCCGATATGCTTGTAGTACCACATCCACGCTTCCGGATTGATCGGCTCGCCGACCGTGCCCAGCAAACGCAGGCTCGTCAGGTCGTAGTTGCCTGGATGAACTTTCGGGTCCACGTCGGCCGCCTTGATCAGCGAACGGATGGCCGTTGGCGCCGTGTAGAAGATGCTGACGTTGTGTTTCTTGATGGTTTCCCAGAAACGGCCCGCATTCGGGTAGGTCGGGATGCCTTCGAACACCACTTGCGTGGCACCCACGGCCATCGGGCCATACGCGATGTAGCTGTGGCCCGTCACCCAGCCGATGTCGGCCGTGCACCAGAAGACGTCGTCAGGCTTGATGTCGAAACTCCACTTCATCGTCAGCGCGGCCCACAGCAGGTAGCCGCCGCTCGAATGCTGCACGCCCTTCGGCGTGCCCGTCGAGCCGGACGTATACAAGATGAACAATGGATGCTCGGCATCGACCCATTCCGGTTCGCATTGCGCGCTCTGGCCTGCGACCAGGTCGTGCAGCCACGTGTCGCGGCCCGCCACCATCGGCAAGTCGCTGCCCGTGCGTTTATACACGATGACGTTTTTCACGGTATCGCAGCCGCCCAGCGCCAGCGCTTCGTCGACGATGGATTTCAATGGCAGCTTCTTGCCGCCGCGCAATTGCTCGTCACCCGTGATGACGGCCACGGCGCCCGCGTCGATGATGCGTTCCTGCAAGGATTTCGCGGAAAAGCCGCCGAACACGACGGAGTGGGTGGCGCCGATGCGCGCGCAGGCTTGCATGGCGGCAACCCCTTCGACGGACATCGACATATAGATGATGACGCGGTCGCCCTTGGCGATACCCTTGGATTTCAGGCCGTTGGCGAACTTGCAGACTTTTTCGTGCAGTTCTTTATAGGTAGCCTTGGTAACGGTGCCGTCGTCCGCTTCGAAGATGATAGCCGTCTTGTCGCCCAGGCCATTTTCGATATTGCGGTCCAGGCAGTTGTACGACACGTTCAGCTGGCCGTCTTCGAACCATTTGTAGAACGGGGCATTGTCTTCGTTCAGGGTGCGGGTGAACGGCTTTTTCCAGCTCAGGTTTTCGCGCGCCAGCCTGGCCCAGAAGCCTTCGTAATCGGTTTCCGCCTCTTTCACCATGGCCTGGTACGCGGCCATGCCGGAAATGGTGGCTTGTGCGGCAAAGGCCGCCGATGGTTCAAATACGCGCGACTCTTCTGGTCCTTGCTGCTGCGTGCCCTGTCCTTGGTTTTCTGTAGCGGCCATGCTTGTCTCCAGTGTAGTAATTGTTTGCTAACACGATAAGCGCCCTGTCTTACGGACGCCTTACATTGCGCATTTTCTGCAGCGTTTTCCTCTGTCAAGGCTAACCATAAGCGCCTTCGGCGATGGGCGTCAAGGGGACGCCGTACAGTATTTTCACTGGGAAAATGCCTGGCGCGCCGAAGCTTCAATACCACTTTGTGTTTCATCAAACCCAATAATACAGAGCAAGGCCATGCGCAGTAATCGACAGCAAGTGTAAAATGTCGGGCATGCCAAAAATTGGTATTTACTCCCCCAGGAACCCCTACATGATCGACCACCTACCACCGTCTGCCAAACATACCAAGCTGCATCCATTGTCCGCCTTCATCTTCATGTCGCGCTGGCTGCAGTTGCCGCTGTACCTGGGCCTGATCCTCGCACAATGCGTGTATGTCTTCCATTTCTGGGTGGAATTATCCGACCTGATCGGCGCCGTGTTCGGCAATGATGCAGCCCTGCAGCACGTACTGACGGCCGTCGCCGTGCCCGGCAGCGCCCTGCCGACCAAGCTGAACGAAGCGACCATCATGCTGGTGGTATTAGGCCTGATCGACGTGGTCATGATTTCGAACCTGTTGATCATGGTCATTATTGGCGGCTACGAAACCTTCGTTTCGCGCATGCACCTCGATGACCACCCAGACCAGCCGGAATGGTTGTCGCATGTAAATGCTTCCGTGCTGAAGACGAAATTGGCGATGGCCATCATCGGCATCTCGTCCATCCACCTGCTGAAGACTTTCATCAATGCCAACTCCTACAAGATGGAAGTGATCATCGCGCAGACGGTGATCCACATGGTCTTCATCATTTCCGCCATGGCGATCGCGTACACCGACCGCATCATGACGGTGACACAGAACCAGGCACGACCGCATTAAGGAGCATCCATAAAAAAGTCCAGGGCGTTGTTGCCTTGCCTCGCCGTACATTCGTACTGCCTTCGGCAAGGCGCCTAGCCCTGAACATTTTTCTGGCGCTCCCGTACTAATTAGCAAGCAGCACCAGGCATCAAGTAACTAGCATCAAAGTCTTACCCTTCTTATCTACCGCGAGAACACCATGACTGTCATAAAGCAAGAAGACCTGATCGAATCCGTCGCCGCAGCGTTGCAGTACATTAGCTACTACCACCCTGCTGATTACATCGAACACCTGGCGCGCGCCTATGCGGCCGAGCAAAGCCCGGCGGCAAAAGATGCGATCGCGCAAATCCTGACCAACTCGCGCATGTGCGCGGAAGGCAAGCGTCCGATTTGCCAGGACACGGGTATCGTCAACGTCTTCCTGAAAATCGGCATGGGTGTGCGCTTCGAAGGTTTCAGCGGCACGGTTACCGACGCCGTCAACGAAGGCGTGCGCCGCGCGTACAACTTCGACGACAACAAGCTGCGCGCCTCCATCGTGGCCGACCCGCATTTCGACCGCAAGAACACCAAGGACAACACGCCAGCCGTCGTGCACATGGAATTGGTTGAAGGCAATACCGTCGACGTGAAAGTGGCTGCCAAGGGCGGCGGTTCGGAAAACAAGTCGAAAATGATCATGATGAACCCGTCCGACTCGCTGGTGGACTGGGTCATGAAGACCGTGCCGACCATGGGCGCCGGCTGGTGCCCGCCTGGCATGCTGGGCATCGGCATCGGCGGCACGGCCGAAAAAGCCATGCTGATGGCAAAAGAGGTGTTGATGGAAGACATCGACATGTTTGAGCTGAAACAACGCGGCCCGCAAAATAAACTGGAAGAATTGCGTATCGAGCTGTGCGACAAGATCAACTCGCTGGGCATCGGCGCGCAGGGCCTGGGCGGCCTGACGACCGTGCTCGACGTCAAGATCATGATGCACCCGACGCATGCCGCGTCGAAGCCCGTCGCCATGATCCCGAACTGCGCCGCCACGCGCCACGGCCACTTCGTGCTGGACGGCTCGGGCCCTGCCTACATGGAACCGCCATCGCTGTCGTCGTGGCCGGAAGTGCACTGGACGCCGGACACGGAAAAATCCAAGCGCGTCGACCTGAACACCCTGACGAAGGAAGAAGTCGCTTCGTGGACGCCGGGCCAGACCTTGCTGTTGAACGGCAAGATGCTGACGGGCCGCGACGCCGCGCACAAGCGCATCCAGGACATGCTGGCCAAGGGCGAAGAGCTGCCGGTCGACTTCAAGAACCGCGTAATTTACTACGTCGGCCCGGTCGATCCGGTACGCGACGAAGTGGTCGGCCCGGCCGGCCCGACGACCGCCACGCGCATGGACAAGTTCACCGACATGATGCTGGAACAGACGGGCTTGATCGCCATGATCGGCAAGGCCGAACGCGGTCCGGTCGCCATCGAATCGATCCAGAAACACCAGTCGGCCTACCTGATGGCCGTGGGCGGTTCCGCCTACCTGGTGTCGAAAGCCATCAAGGGCGCGAAAGTGCTGGGCTTTGCCGACATGGGCATGGAAGCCATCTACGAATTCGACGTCGTCGACATGCCGGTGACGGTGGCCGTGGACTCGAAAGGCACCTCCGTGCACAACACGGGCCCGAAAGAGTGGCAGGCAAAGATCGAGCAACTCAATAGCGTCAGCAAGATTCCCGTGACGGTCGCTTAAACAAGCACTACCATTAACGCCGCGCGGCAACACAGCGCGGCGTTTTTTTATCTTCTTCGGCTTTATATGACTTCTATTGCAAGCAATGCCCGCCCGGACGCCCCCATCGGCATTTTTGACTCCGGCGTGGGCGGCCTGTCGGTACTGCGCCATATCCGCGCGCAGCTGCCGCAGGAAGACCTGATTTACTTTGCCGACTCCGGCTATGCCCCGTATGGCGACAAGACGGAACAGCAAGTGATCGACCGTTCGCTGGCGATCACCGCCTTTTTATTGCAGCAAGGCGCGAAGGCGCTGGTCGTGGCCTGCAACACGGCCACCATCGCCGCCATCAAGGCCTTGCGCACGCGCTACCCCGACCTGCCCATCGTCGGCGTCGAACCGGGCTTGAAACCGGCGGCAGGCATCAGCCGCAACGGCAAGATCGCCGTGCTGGCCACGGAACGCGCCTTGCGCGGCGACAAACTGCTGGCCTTGCGCGAGCAGGTGAGCGCCGCCACGGGCGCCACGTTCATCTTGCAGCCCTGCATCGGCCTGGCCGACCGCATCGAGCAATGCGAACTGGGCACCGATCCGCTGGACGCCACCAGCGCCATGCTGGAACGCTACATCGCCCCCATGCTGGAACAAGGCGTCGACACCTTGGTGCTGGGCTGCACGCACTACCTGTTCGTGCAGGAAGCCATCGAACGCACGGTACGCGCCCATACGCAGGAACAGATCACCCTGGTGGACACGGGCGACGCCGTGGCACGCCAGCTGGCCCGCCTGCTCGATGCGGCAAGCTTGCGCCGCATCAACAACGACGCGCCACGGCTGCAAGGCTACACGACGGCCAAGGTCGAGTCCCTGGCGAAAGCCTTCGCCGGTTTGCTGGACTTGCACCCGCCCGTCGAACACCTGTCCGTGTGAGCTGGGTGAGCAAAAGCGACCGTTTTCATGCAATCTTTCGATTCTTTAAAAAAGACTGCATTTAGATTTGCCACTTTGCCGAGTTCTTTGTATAATTCGGCACCTGTTCAGCAAAACAGCTAAACAGGTAAGTAAGACAGTGGTGGCTGTAGCTCAGTTGGTAGAGTCCAGGATTGTGATTCCTGTTGTCGTGGGTTCGAGCCCCATCAGCCACCCCACAGAATAAAGAAGAGCCCGGTTTTCGAACCGGGCTTTTTCTATTCCGGCGCCGCTTTCTGCCTTCACCGATATCGGCCCCGGTATCGCTTCCTGCAAAAAATTCATTAGTGCAAATTCGACCATCGCCCTACTCTGGCGTGCGGCCTGGACCGCCCCATAAAAACAGTACGGAGACAACGATGAAGCAAATCCTGGCAGCACTCTGCCTGATGTTCTGCGCCCATGCGCAGGCGATCACCCTGACGGGCGTGCCGAACGCGCACGACCCCGGTACCCTGGCAAAAGACGGCGACACGTATTTCAATTTCACCACGGGCGACGGCATCTGGTATTCCACCTCGACGGACCTGCTGAAATGGTCGGCCGGCCCTGCGCCCGTGTTCAGCACGCCGCCGGCCTGGATCGCCAATAAAATCCCCAACTTCAGCGGCTCGTACTGGGCGCCGGACGTGATCCACATGAATGGCTACTATTATCTGTATTACTCGGTGTCCACCTTCGGTACCTCCGTGTCGGCCATCGGCGTGGCCCGCTCGGCTTCGTTGAAAAACCCCAGCTGGACGGACCTGGGCATCGTCGTGCAATCGTATGGGGGCGGAGGAGAAATCAATGCCATCGACCCGGCCCTGTTCCGCGACTACGACGGCAAGGTCTATATGTCCTACGGCTCGTTTTTCGGCGGCATCGGCGTGACGGAAATCAACCAGGCGACAGGCAAGACGAGCGGCAACGTCACCACCATCCTCGGTGGCGGCGGCAAGGATATCGAAGCGCCCTACATCACGCGCGACGGCGAGTATTACTATCTGTTCGTCAACCGCGGCAAATGCTGCCAGGGCGCCGCCAGCACATACTATGTAGAAGTGCAGCGCGCCAGCAGCGTCACGGGGCCGTACAGCGGCACGCGCACGGTGCTGCCCAACCTTGACGGCAAATACAAGGGACCGGGCCATATCGGCGTGCTCAAGCAGGATGGCTGCAACTACACCTCGGTCCACTACTACGACGTCAACGACAATGGCGCGGCCAAGCTCGACATATTAAAGATGACGTACGGCGATGGCTGGCCCAGCCTGACGCGCAATTTTACGGTCGCCAGCTGCGGCGGCATCTCGGACGGCCCCACGGTGCTGCACTCGCGCCTGAGCGGCAAGGCGCTGGCCGTGGCCGGCGCCGGCACGGCGAATGGCGCGCTGGTGCAGCAGCAAACTTATACGGGAGCAAAACACCAGCAATGGTATGTGGTGGGGCATGGCGACGGGTACTATAGCCTGATCAATGCGAACAGCCTGCTGGGCCTGGACGACTACAACAACTCGACCACGGCGGGCACGAATATCGCCCAATGGAGCTACTGGGGCGGACTGGGCCAGCAATGGCGCTTCGCCAGCCCCGCGTCCGGCTACCAGACAATTACCAACCGCTACAGCAACCTGACCCTGGACGTCCTGAACCTGAGCACGTTGGAAAACGCGCAAATCATCCAGTGGAACCTGACCAATGCGAATAATCAGCAGTGGTCGCTGAGCCGGCCCTAACAGACGAACAGTATCCCGGCGGCATGCCACTGCCGGGGCGTCCTCTCAGCGGGCGGGGAGCAGGCCCAGCAAAAACTCGCGCGCCCGCGCCGCACTTGGCGAGCGCGACGAAGGATGCTGGATGCGGTAGCAATCCCTGTGGTGCAGCGGGAACTGCCACAATTGCGCATTCGGTATGCCATCCTCGACGTAATCGCAGCCCAGCGCCTTGCCCTGCGCATCGCGGGCCAGCGGAAAGAAATCGCGCCGATGTCCGGCCGTGGCGCTGCCGTTGGCAAAGATGATGATCTCGGGCTGAAAGAAAGCGATTTGTACATCCAGCAGCAGTTTGGAGTACTTCTTGATGACCTCAAAATGCCGACATTTGACGGGACTACCTTTATTCCACGCCATGCACAGCAGATTGGCATAGATCAAGCCATCGCTGCCGGAACGCCGGGCCACCGCGCGCGTGAAATTATGAAAGGCACGGCCCTTGATATCCGCGCGTGACAATTGCTGCGCAAAATAAGCCTGATGCACGGCCATCGACCGCTCAACATAGTACTCCAGCGAACTAAAACGCTCCCCTACCGGCAACACATTCCATTGCCGCGTTTCGCAGCCCACGATCATGATGCGCTGCCGGGCGCCAAGCCAGTTGGGCGGCACGCTGGGAAGGAAGAGGCCAGAAAGCTTTTCCGCATCGGCATGCGGCGCATGGCGGTCCAGCAAGGCCGTATCAAAATCGGCCAGTACGCCCAGATAGCGGCTGGCCAGGTCGGTGCTTGCAGCTTGCTGCGGGGAATGCATGGTCATTGCGTGCCTGTATCCGGATGCCCGGGGATGGGCCGCAAACCATAGCACACATTTCAGCCCGCCAGCACCGACTGCACCGTCGTCGCCAGGTCGTCCAGGCGCACGGGTTTGACGAGGAAGTGGCGGAAGCCCACGGCCAGCGCGTCGTCCATGTACATGGGCAGGCTGTGGCCGGTGACGGCGATCAGCACGGCGTTGGCCGTTTCGGGGTTGTGGTGCAGGCGGCGGCCGATTTCGATGCCGCTGATGCCGGGCATTTCGATGTCGAGGTAGACGGCGTCGGGCACGCACAGCTTGACTTGCTCGACGGCCATCTGCCAGTTGCGCACCACCACCGCGTGGTGGCCCAGCGCTTCGAGCAGCATGGCCAGCGATTCGCCCACTTCCTGGTTGTCGTCGACCACCAGCAGATTGAGTTTGCGCGCAGCACTTGCCGGCTGGTCGCCCTGGCGGCGTTCCACGGGGGGATTGCCTGGTGTCGTTTCAGTTGTCTGGCTCATTGTACGTTCACGTCTGACGGCTGCAAAAACGGGAGTATACAAGAAGCGCGCACAATGCCGCCGCACCCGAGCACTGGTGCCAAGCGGCAATCAAGGCCGCCCGCTGTACCGCGCCAGCAACACTTCCCCACCCTGCGGGCAGGCATACCGCCACTACGCAATATTCGCAATTGACGGATAAAATGAGAATCATTATCATTCTTATCCCCTTGCGCAGGATGCCCACGCCACGATGTTGTCGCGCCGCCCAAAATGCCCGCGCAACCATTGTCCCTACGGAGATCCATGCATGGCTGCCACACTTTCCCCACTGCCTTTTTCGCTGCGCCCGTGCGCGCTGGCCATCGCCCTCGCCTGCCTGGGTACGTCCCTTGCCGCGCAGGCACAGAACGCCAATACGCCCGATAACGCCGGTCCCATCCTGGAATCCATCCAGGTCAGCAGCAACCTGCTGGGCACGAGCATGGCCGCCAGCACGAAGAATTTCGCGGGCGCCCGCACGGTGGTGCAAAAGGATGACATCGAAAACTCGGGCGCGACCAGCCTCAGCGACGTGATGCGCCGCATTCCCGGCGTGCAGATCAGCGACAACTCGGGCAGCGCCGGCAGCGCCATTTCCCTGAATATCGGCGTGCGCGGCCTGGCTGGACGCTATTCGCCGCGCAGCACGGTCTTGCTCGACGGCATTCCGATGTCGGTGGCACCGTATGGCCAGCCGCAACTGTCGTTCGCACCCGTCAGCCTGGCCAATGTGGAAACGGTCGACGTGGTGCGCGGCGGCGGCGCCGTGCGCTTCGGCCCGCAAAACGTGGGCGGCATCATCAACTTCAAGACGCGCCGCGTGCCCACCACGCCAGGCATCACGGGCGACGCCACCGTACGCTACAACTCGTACAGCGAAGTGGGGCATAACACCCAGGCCAGCGTGTTTGCCGGCACCCAGCTCGACAGCGGCCTGGGCCTGGCCGTGCTGTATTCCGGCATCCGCGGCAGCGACTGGCGCGTGGGCAGCGATGAAAAGGTCAACGACTTCGCCCTCAAATTCCGCTACGACCTGAGCCCGACGGCCGAGGTGTACGGCAAGCTGTCCTACTATGACGTGACGTCGCGCACGCCGGGCGGCCTGACTGCCGCGCAATACAAGCAGGACCCGTTCCAGAACACGCGCCCCACCGACTTCTGGAGCGGCGAGCGCAAGGCCTTCGACATCGGCTACCTGAATGCCATTTCCGGCACGCAAGAATTCGAGGTGCGCGCCTATTACAACAAGAGCTCGCGCGAAAGCACGCTGATCAGCGGAAAAAACCTGGGGCATCAGCCGCGCAACTATGAAACGACGGCCATCGAACCGCGCTACACGCAGCGCTTCACGACCGGCAAGGTGTCGCAGGACGTCACCGTCGGCTACCGCTATCTGGTCGAACGGGCCGATGAAAGCATCTACAACGTCGTCATCGCCAGCGGCGTGCAGCAGGCGCCGACGCGCTTCGCCGACAACTCCACCGATGCGCAAGCCGTGTATATCGACGACAAGATCGCCATCGACGCCTGGCGCATCACGCCGGGCGTACGCTACGAGCACATCAAGACGGTGCGCTTCAACCACTTGCCGACCGACCAAAAGATCGAGTTGCTCAACAACAAAGCCCTGCCCTCGCTGAACGTGGCCTACTTGCTCAACAACAACGTCACCCTGTTCGGCAACTACAACAGCTCGTTTGGCGCCGTGCAAAATACGCAGCTCAATGCACAGTCGAGCAAGAACCCGCTGCAGCCGGAACTGGCGAAAACCGCCGAGCTGGGCGCGCGCTGGAAGAGCGGCCAGCTATCTGCCGAAGCGACCTTGTTCAACATCAAGTTCGACAACCAGATCCAGTCCGTCGGCAGCGGCGAGAACGTCGTCTTCTACAACGTGGGCGCCACGCATCACCGGGGCCTGGAATCGGCCGTCGACTACCACTTCGACCAATCCGGCCCGCTGGCCGGCTTGAACGCCTACGCCACCTACACCTATACCAAGGCCACCTTGCAGGATGGCGTGAACGCGGGCAATGACGTGCCCTTCTATTCGCGCACTACGGACACCGTCGGCGCCCACTACCAGCTGGGCGCCTGGGGCTTCGACCTGTCGAGCAGCCACCAGAGCCGCCAGTTCTCCGACGAGGCCAACACCGTGGCGGAAAACCTGGCCGGCAGCGTGGGCGTCATTCCCGGCTTCCGCACGTGGAACACGCAAGTGAAATGGAAAGTACCGGGCCAGAACGGCCTGGAACTGGTTGCTGGCGTCAACAACCTCGCCGACAAGCGCTATTTCACGCGCACCTCGGACGGTAACCTGGGCAAGCTGGTGGGCGCGCCGCGCATGGTTTACCTGCAAGGACGGCTGGCGTTCTAGTCCCGCGCACGTCGCGGCTATGGCATCAATAGCCGGACCCGCACGCGGGCGGCACGCAAAAAACCTGCATCGTTGTTGTTTCGATGCAGGTTTTTTTACGTCCCGATGTCACAAAAATACTCCGGGGCAAGCAGCCTCAGGGCCGCGCTCACCCTGCGGCAGCACTGCAATTGGTTCACCATGGAAATTAATGCAATTTTGAACATGAATGATTTCACAATTACAAATATTTTTATCGTGCAGCAGTTTTTTTCGTGAGTTTTAGTGATATTCTTTAAATGTCATTTAGGAAATGAAATTAACTTTTAAATAATAGAACGGACCCACATGAAAATGCCTGCTACCCTCTTCAAGATTGCCGCGCTGGCCTCCCTGATCACTGCCGGCGGCGCCAACGCCGCGACCGAACTGGTCGTCAACGGCAGCTTCGAAAGCAACGCCATCACCACCCCATTCGCACAATTGAGCGCCGTGACGGGCTGGACCTCATCCGTCAGCGGCAATACGGCCTTTGAAATCCAGAAGGGCGCCACGCAAGGCGGCCAGAGCGGCTTCAACCCCGTCGCTGCCGCCGGCACGCAATACCTGGAACTCAACGCCGAGCGCCTGACGTCCGTGTCGCAATCGCTCGCCACCACGGCCGGCGGCACGTATGCGCTGTCGTTTGCCTACTCGGGCCGCCCGAATACGCCAGGCGGAGCAAGCAGCCTGATGAACGTCTACTGGGGTTCGACCCTGCTGACGCCAACGGCCCTGGTCGGCAATACCACCGGCGTGTGGCAAACCTACAGCCAGAACGTGACCGCGCTCGGTTCGTCCACCTTGCTGCGCTTCGAATCGATCGGCCCGGCCTCCGCGCCAACCTATGGTTCCTACCTGGACAACGTCTCGGTGACGACGGCCGTGCCGGAACCGGAAAGCTACGCGATGATGCTGCTGGGCCTGGGCTTGCTGGGTTTCATGGCACGCCGCAAGACTGCCGCCTGAGTCTGAAGTCGTCGTGCAACAGCCGCTCCGCCATCAGGCCGGGCGGCTTTTTTTATGGCCCAAACGGAAGCATAATTCCCAGGAAATGTTGCCAAAAAGAATTAAATTGACGCTACAATAGCGGGGTATCAAGCAATGCCAAGCATCGCTCCGCCAGGGCCACTACCCCGCCCTGATCATCAGCACGCATTTTTTGAACAGGATGACTGGCGCTGCCGGGCCCGATCGCGCTCCCGGCACGGCCACCACACGCACCATGTCTGCAGAAAAAACCATTACCGAAACGAGTTCCTACGGCAAGGAAACGCCCGTGGGACGTCCCGACATCGATGGCCGCGCCGGCATTTTCGTGCCCACGGCGGAATTTGACATCGACAACACCACCACCATCCGCAAGGGCGCGGGCATTGTCGGCTTCGGCAACCTCGATGGCACCCTGACCGTGTATTTCGAAGCGAACCGCTTCGACGAAAGCAATCTGCACAAGTGGGAACACAAGGCGCGCAAGGCATATGACCGCATGGTCATGGGCGCGCCCACGGTGTCGAAGGCGAAAATCGATGCGCGCATGCTGGAACAGGTGGGCATCATCGATGGCATGGGCATCAATCTCAAGCATCCGGAACGCCTGACGCACTGGCTGGCGATCTCGAACGTGCCGGACACGGCGCCGGAAGAGCCTGTAGTGCGCTGGAAAAACCGCTAAGTAATCCTCAGGAAATTATTGTGAATTTATGACGAACAGAACCGGATGCTATGCAAGGCGCCCGCTGCGACGCAGTGCGAGCACTGCTAGCAGTGGGCAACACCGCAGAGCGCCGGTTATGGAAGTCAGAAATCGGAATAATTGATTGGGGGTTACTCAGGCGGCCGGAGAGCGAGACGGGGCGCCAGGGACGAGGTGTTGTCCTACATCGTGGCGGACATTCATCCGATGCCCTAAGGCACCGAGTCATCCTATGATGAAAGCCTGACCACACCTCACACTACTCAGGAGTACGACATGTCCCGCCTCATCCCGATCAGCTTTGGCGCCTTGCAAATAGGTCTGGCAGCGGCGGCGATGTACATCCTGTGCTCGGCGGACGTGCTGCACCAGAGTTCCGTGTATTTCCACTGAGTTCATATTACGTCACAACTCTCACCAAATTGTAGCGAGCGGCAGTGAGTCGTGGGGGAGAAGCGCAGCTGTACTTTAGTACAGCGAGCATCGCAGCCCGCGAATCGCGACGCGCAGTAAATTTGGTGGGATGTTGACTAGCGGCGGCCGTAATAACGTCCGTGCCCACCCCAGCCACCGCGGTGTCCACCGTAGCGCCCAAAGCCAAACACGAAGTCCAGCCCGATCGATACGGGCGGATTGTAATAATACGGTTGCGGCGCGTACACGGGCGCCGGCACATACACGGGCTGCTGTACGTACACCGGTTGCTGCTGCACATACACGGGTTCATTCGTGTATTCCACGCGCGGCGCGCTCACCACGCGCGATGACTGCACCGGCTCGGACGAGACCGTATGCCATTCATAGGGATTGTAAGCCCCCTGTGGCGCGCGCGAACCGTAATACGCGGGACCAGGCGGCGCCACGACGCAGCCCCCCAGGGCGGCCAGCGAAATTACTGCCAACAGGGTTTTCATTGCAATTCTCCTCGGGTACCAATACTGGTGTACTACCTTAATTAAGTACTATAAGAAATTACGCCGCGCTTTGCTGTGCTTTTACCGATTGTTACACCCCGACGCACGCCGCAACATGAAGTGTCGCAAAGCCGCCACAAACGGCGCGCGCGGCATGTTTCCTCAAATAAACGGTATCGCGCAGGTATCGATGGCCTTGCCGGCCGCATCGTAGCGCTGCACGCACACCTGGTAGCGCACGCCGTAATCGAGCTCCACCTGCTCGACCTTTCCATACTTCAATTTCCAGCTAGGCTGCACCTGTTGCCGGCCAGCCAGCGCAGCCACATCCTGCGGAATCGCCATCGCCGTCTGCGTTTCTCCCTGGCGCGCATCCTGGCGCCGCGCCACGTCGATAGCCACGTTCACGGCCAGGTCGACGCCGCCGTCCGCATACTGCAAAGCGGGCGCGCCGCGCTGCGCCCGCATCACGCCCCAGGCGCAAGGCTTGCCGCCCGCCTCGCATTGCTTCAGCTGCGCCAGCGGAAAATACTCAGGGGCAATCTTGCCGTCCTTGATGGGCCAGCTGGTACGCACGCCGTCGCGCTTGCCCGTCAGGGGATTGTCCCAGCTCAGGCTATTGACGACGGCCACGGTCTGCCCCGCCTGCAAGCCCACGGGCGTGCCCAGCGAGGCGCAGGCGGAAAGCAGCATGCCGCTGGCGGCAAGAAGGGAAAGTGTCAGGATGCGCTGCATGGTAGGCCTCTTGTGGTGGGAGATCCCGAAGGTATGTTTCGAGGGTAACAGAATCGGCGGCGACAGTGCCGTTGGCTGGCACACATAACACTACGGGCGGCACCCTTGCAGGCGCCGCCCGTAGCGGAGAGCTCATGCCGGGAGCCAGGCTCCCGGCAATAGGTGGATCAGTCCAGCTTCCAGGCGTAGTCGACCTTGGTCCAGGTCTGCGCTGCGGCGCCATCCTTGGTGCCCGGCTTGAACTTGCACGCGGACAGGGCCTTGATGGCGGCCTTGTCCAGGTTCTTGAAGCCGCTGCTCTTCTCAACTTTCGAATCGGCAACGCTACCATCGGCATTGACCAGGAAGGACATCGTCACGGTGCCCTGCTCTTCGTTCATCAACGAAGCTTTCGGATAGTCGGCCTTGCAGTTCTTGGCATCGAACGACGCCGGCACCTCGGCAGCGAAAGCTGCGGAAGAAACGGACACCAGCAAGGCTGCTGCAACACTCATCAAACGCTTATTCTCAAACATGTGCTTCCCCATGATTATCAGATACGGTAATTACAACTTCCTGTGCGCTGTTGGCCGCGCTTAAAACTCTTCCCACTCGTCATTGTTGCCGGCGCTTGCCGCCTTGCGCGGCGCCGGAGCAGCCACGGGAGCTGCCGCTTCCGCCTTGCGTGCCAGCGATTTCACCGGGCGCAATGCGGGCGCCGGCTTGCGCGCGGCAACGGGCGCAGCCACAGCCGCCACGGGGGCCGGCACATACGCTGCCGGCTTTTCTTCGCCTTCGACCAGTTTGAAGATGCTGACCACGTGGGCCAGTTCGGCCGCCTGGTCTTGCAAGCTTTGCGCCGCGGCGGCTGCCTGCTCCACCAAGGCCGCATTTTGCTGCGTCATGCCATCCATCTCGATGATCGACAGGTTGACCTGTTCGATGCCGGCGCTTTGTTCCTGGCTGGCACTGGCGATCTCGCTCATGATGTCGGTGACGCGGCGCACGCTGTCGACCACTTCGCCCATCGTCACGCCAGCCTGGCCGACCAGACGCGTACCGCGTTCCGTCTTCTCGGCTGAATCGTCGATGAGGATCTTGATTTCTTTCGCGGCGCCAGCGGAACGCTGGGCCAGGTTGCGCACTTCCGACGCCACCACGGCAAAGCCGCGGCCTTGTTCGCCGGCGCGTGCCGCTTCCACGGCCGCGTTCAGCGCCAGGATGTTGGTCTGGAAGGCGATGCCATCGATCACGCCGATGATGTCGACAATTTTCTTCGCCGATTCATTGATCGAACTCATGGTGTCAACCACTTGCGACACCACGGAGCCGCCCTTCAGGGCCACGTCCGAGGCGGTGGCAGCCAGCTTGTTGGCTTCCCGCGCATTGTCCGCATTCTGTTTCACGGTCGAGGTCAGCTCTTCCATGGCCGACGCCGTTTTCTCCAGCGCGCTGGCCTGCATTTCCGTACGTGACGACAGGTCGATATTGCCGTCGGCAATTTCACGCGACGCCGTGCCGATGGTTTCCGTACCGACACGTACCTGGCCGACGATGCCCACCAGGCTGTTGCGCATTTCCTTCATTTCCGCCAGCAGGCTGGAATTGTCCGATGGCTGCGTGTGGATGCCGATCGACAGGTCGCCATTGGCGATGCTGCCGGCGATCGATGCCGTGTAGTCAGGTTCGCCGCCCAACTGTTTCAGCAAGCCGCGGGTGATCACCAGTGCCGCCGCCACGCCCATCGCCACGGCCAGTACGCCGAGGATGATCATGAACAGGCGCGCGCTGTCGAATGCCTTGCGGGCGTCCGACTGCATCTGCTCATTGAGCTTGTCTTCCAGCACGGCCAGTTGCTCCAGCGCTTCCATCCATTTTTTCTGTACCGGGCGGATTTCCTTGATCATCACGCGCGTGGCGCCTTCCGCATCGTTGGCCATCCACAGCGCGGACGCCTTGGCGATGGCCGGCATGGCGGCGGCTTCGTATTCCTTGATCGAGGTCAGCAGGGCTTTTTCTTCAGAAGTCGACTCGACGGCAAATTTCTCTTCGAGCTTCTTCTGCGTTTCCTGATAGGTGGTCGTTTGCGTCTTGATACGCGCCATTTCCGGCTCCATATCGCCCGCGTCGGTCATCAGGGTCAGGATGCGCAGCGAGGTGATGCGGTCGCTGACGTTGCCACGCATGTCGATCACCAGGCGGGTGACGACGTTGTTGACATTGATCACGTGATCGAGACGTTCCTGGATTTGCGCCATGCGCGCGATGCCGAGGACGGTCACGGCCACCAGCAGAACCAGTACCAGGGCGAAACCCAGGCCCAGGCGGGTACCAACCTTCATTTTTGCTAAATTCATTTCGGCTCTTCGTAAATGAAACTATTGATAAGGATTTTTGCCCGGCACGACAAGACGAAGGCTGCGCAACACCGGCATCCGCCCTTACCCATTGGTATGCTGGCGGTATCCGGCCGCACGCAGCCTGGGGTACTTCCTGGTCTACAACAGCCCTGAAAACCCCCAGTGACTGCGAATGCAAATTTGTTCCACGGACTGAATTTTTGACACCGATGATGTGAGATCAACATCAAACATTCATATGAGAAATATTTGTCTATAATCAATTATAGGTGTAAATTTTGCCTCAAAGCAAGCAATAAGTACCTGAATAAATGGCTGATTAACTTTCTTCGGGGAAATGGCAACAACGCCGTTTCTTGCCCCATAGAAATGCCCCACGACAGTGCGGCCGTGCGCCGAAACAGCGCATTTACAACACATGGCATAGCCATATGACATCGTTTCGGAAGTGGTATTCAGAGGAGGGGGTGGTGCGGACAATACCAGTGCGCCGGGGCACCGGTATAGACAAGTTTGCTCAGCGGTCCCAGCTGCAATGCATCACATAGGCGTGACGCTCTGTACCAAAGACAAAGACGCTCCAGATGGCGCCCAATTGACTGGTCAGGCTGCGCTGACCGGACGATACCAGTTGATACCAGCGGGGCGCACTGCCCAGCAGTACGGCCAGTTCGCTCTCGAAACCATCGAACAGGCGCGCATCGAGCGGCTGGCGGTCGGCCTCGCTCGCCGGGTGCAAGCGCTCGAGCAGCCACTGGCGCGGCGTGCACAGGACGCCGCTGCACACCACGCTCCCGATCGGCTGCAGGCGCATGCCGTCCGGTGCGATCTCCAGCGCGCGGCACAGCGCGTCGAACGCCGCCTGCGGTGCCACGGGGCCCAGACAGGAGCATGCGAAAAGGCTGCCATCGTCCTTCAGCGCGCTGACGGCTTGCAGGTAGCCGTCAATCTGGCGCGCAAGACCATGGCAATCGCCGCTCATCAGGCAGGCAACGACAGGCGCGCCGCCGCTTCCAGCAGCAAACGGGGGTCGCCCGAAGCCAGCTTCTTCGAATCGGACAAGGTCTGGCGGAAGCCGCGCGCACCGGGCAGGTTTTGCATCAGGCCCAGCATGTGGCGCGTGACGCTGTTCAGCTTCAAGCGCCCCGCTTCTTTCTCCAGCTGCGCACTAATATAAGGAATCATCGCTTCGAGCACCTGTTCGCGCGTTTTGACGGGAGCGTCGTCGCCGTAATAGCGCTGGTCGAACTGCGCCATCACGTACGGGTTGTGATACGCCTCGCGGCCCAGCATCACGCCGTCGAGGTGCTGCAGGTGCAGGTCGATTTCCTCGAGCGTCTTGATGCCGCCGTTGATAATGAACTCGAATTGCGGAAAATCACGCTTCAAACGGTAGGCATAGTCATACTTAAGGGGCGGCACTTCACGGTTTTCCTTCGGACTCAGCCCTTTCAGGATGGCGTTACGCGCATGCACGATAAACGTCTTGCAGCCGGCGTCGGCCACGGTGCCGACGAAGTCGCGCACGAAGTCGTACGATTCGCTGTCGTCGATGCCGATGCGGTGTTTCACCGTGACGTCGATATCGACCACGTCGCGCATGGCTTTCACGCAGTCGGCCACCAGTTGCGGCTCGGCCATCAGGCAGGCGCCGAACGCGCCCTTTTGCACGCGCTCGGACGGGCAGCCGCAGTTCAGGTTGACCTCGTCGTAACCCCACTGCTGGCCCAGCTTGGCGCTGGTGGCCAGGTCTGCCGGGTCGCTGCCGCCCAGCTGCAGCGCCACCGGATGCTCTTCCTCGTTGAAGCGCAGATGGCGCTCCACGTCGC
Source organism: Janthinobacterium sp. SUN033 (assembly GCF_030397595.1). Taxonomy (NCBI): domain Bacteria; kingdom Pseudomonadati; phylum Pseudomonadota; class Betaproteobacteria; order Burkholderiales; family Oxalobacteraceae; genus Janthinobacterium; species Janthinobacterium sp. SUN033. Next base: position 191,004 of record NZ_JAPQNV010000005.1, on the reverse strand, counting down.
CGTACACGAGCGCGCCCGTCGTCACCATCTCGGTGTACAGCCAGGTGTGGCGCGTGATTTCACGGTGGAACTTGCGGCAATGGCGGTCGGTCCAGTCCATCATGGGGGCAACGGACAGGCGGCGGGAAGGCAAAGAAGAGGAAGTCATGGTGTCTACAAAAAACAGGAGCTGCAAATGACAAACCCGCTGCGCGCCTCACCAGTGACGGTGACGCGGCGCAGCGGGCCGGAGCGGCATGGCCCGCAGGCCATGCTCTACAACAGATTACGAATCACGCGACGCTTTTTTACGCTCGTGCTCTTTCAGGAAGCGCTTGCGCAGACGGATCGATTTAGGCGTGATTTCCACCAGTTCGTCGTCCTCGATGAATTCGACTGCGTATTCCAGCGACATCTGAATTGGCGGTACCAGGCGCACCGCTTCGTCGGTACCCGACGAACGCACGTTGGTCAGCTGCTTGCCCTTGATCGGGTTGACGACCAGGTCGTTGTCGCGCGAGTGGATACCGATGACCATGCCTTCGTAGACCGGGTCATTGTGCGACACGAACATGCGGCCGCGGTCTTGCAGTTTCCAGATGGCGTAAGCAACAGCGGCGCCGTCGTCTTGCGAGATCAGCACGCCGTTACGACGGCCAGCCATTTCGCCACGGGTGTTGTCGACTGGTGCGTATTCATGGAATACGTGGCTCATCAGGCCGGTGCCGCGGGTCAGGGTCATGAATTCGCCCTGGAAGCCGATCAGGCCACGTGCCGGGATCAGGTACTCGAGACGCACGCGGCCCTTGCCATCCGATTCCATGTTTTGCAGGTCGCCACGACGACGGCCCAGTTCTTCCATGACGCCGCCCTGGTTGGCTTCTTCCACGTCGACCGACAGGTTTTCAAACGGCTCGTGGCGCACGCCATCGACCATTTTGAAGACCACGCGTGGACGCGAAACGGCCAGCTCGAAGCCTTCGCGACGCATGTTTTCGATCAGAATCGTCAGGTGCAGCTCGCCGCGGCCCGATACTTCGAAGATCGTGTCGTCGTCGGTTGGTGCCACGCGCAGAGCAACGTTGGCTTTCAATTCTTTTTCCAGACGGTCACGCAGTTGACGCGAGGTAACGAACTTGCCTTCGCGGCCAGCCAGTGGCGAGTTGTTGACCATGAAGTTCATGGTCAGGGTCGGCTCGTCGACGGTCAGCATAGGCAGCGCTTCTGGGGTGTCCACTGCGCACAGGGTCGAACCGATGCCGATTTCGTCGATACCGTTGATCAGGCAAATGTCGCCGGCGACGGCTTCGTCCACCAGCACGCGCTCCAGGCCCTTGAAGTTCAGCACCTGGTTGATGCGGCCCTTGATCGGGGTAGCGCCTGGGCCATTGATGACCAGCACGTCCTGGCCGACTTTGACGGTACCGCGGTTGACGCGGCCAATGCCGATCTTGCCGACGTACGACGAGTAGTCCAGCGAGGTGATCTGCATTTGCAGCGGGCCTTCCGGATTGTCGTCACGTACTGGAACGTGTTCCAGGATGGCGTCGAACATCGGCTTCATGTCGCCGCCGCGCACGTCTTCGGTCAGGCCGGCATAGCCGTTCAAGCCCGAAGCGTAAACGATAGGGAAGTCCAGTTGTTCGTCGGTAGCGCCCAGCTTGTCGAACAGTTCGAACGTCTGGTTGATGGCCCAGTCCGGACGTGCGCCTGGACGGTCGATCTTGTTGACGATAACGATAGGCTTCAGACCAAGTGCCAGCGCCTTGCGCGTGACGAAACGGGTTTGCGGCATCGGGCCTTCTTGCGCATCGATCAGCAGCAGAACCGAGTCCACCATCGACAGAACACGTTCCACTTCGCCGCCGAAGTCGGCGTGGCCTGGGGTGTCGACGATGTTGATGTGGGTGCCTTCGTACTCAACGGCGCAGTTCTTCGACAGAATCGTAATGCCGCGCTCCTTTTCCAGGTCGTTCGAGTCCATGACTCGGGTGTCGACCGCTTGGTTTTCACGGAAGGTGCCGGACTGGCGCAGCAGCTGATCCACCAGCGTGGTTTTGCCGTGGTCAACGTGGGCGATAATGGCGATATTACGAATTGCGCGTTTTGTATTTGACATGGTCGTAGTAGTTACTGAAAAACTGCGGAGTGCGTACAAGATGTACGAGATACCCGAATGCTAATCTATTTCCGGAACCGCGTAGTATAGCATGTTGCGTTGCAACGCTATCTAAAAATGCTGGCGGCTCCCGCAGTCGGGGACGGTTTGTTTAAAAAAGCGACACTGTTTAACGAGTGTCGCTGGGTAATATGACGTTGCTGTGACTTATTGATGCGCCGTGGCAATCAAGCGTTCTGGCGCCAGGATGCTGTATTCCTGCAACTGGCCCGTGCCCAGCAGTTTGCTGTCGTGATACACGCGCACCCTGCCCGGCTCGGCTGGCACGGCGACGTCTTCCTTGCCCAGCGCGATGCGCTGGCCGTGCAGGAAACGCTTGGCCAATTCTTCCGTCAGCTGGACGGCGGGGAAACTCGACAATAATGCATCGACGGGCGCCAACAAGCTCAACGGCGCGGCGTGCGCCGTCAATTCATCGAGCGTGACGACGCCGTCAAGGGTCAGGTTGCCCACCTGCGTGCGGCGCAAGGCGTTCAAATGGCCGCCGCAACCCAAGGCATGGCCGATGTCTTCGCCCAGCACGCGGATATACGTGCCCTTGCTGCACATCACGGACAATTTCAGGAACGGGGCTTCGTAGCCGAGGAACTCGAGCTTGTGGATGGTCACCGGGCGCGCTTCGCGTTCCAGGGTGATGCCGGCCCTTGCATACTCATATAAGGGCTTGCCGTCCCTTTTCAAGGCCGAGTACATGGGCGGCGTCTGCAGGATAGGCCCGCGGAACTGCGCCAGCACGGCTTCGATCTGCTCTTCGGTGACGTTGACGTCGCGCGTTTCCAGCACTTCGCCTTCCGTGTCGCCCGTATCCGTCGTCTGCCCCAGGTGCACCAGGGTTTCGTAGGTCTTATCGGCTTCCAGCAAGTCCTGCGAGAATTTCGTCGCCTCGCCAAAGCACAGCGGCAACAGGCCCGTGGCGAACGGATCCAGCGTGCCCGTATGGCCCGCCTTCTTCGCGTTCAGCACGCGCTTGGCCTTGATCAGGGCGTCGTTGCTGGACCAGCCGACAGGCTTATCCAGCAGCAAGACGCCATCGACCAGGTCGCGCACCCGCTTGATGCCCGGTGGTTTCTTCGGACCCGCCACTGTTATTGCTCGTCCGTCTCGGGTTTCGCGTCCGGCTCGGCGTCAGCCGCGCGCGTGGCGTTGGCCTTGTCGATCAGCAAGGACATTTCCATGCCGCGCGAGGTCGAGCTGTCGTGCACGAAATGCAACATCGGCAAGGTGTGGATGTGCAGGCGCTTGCCCAGCAAGCCACGGATGAAGCCGGCCGCGGCCATCAAGCCTTCGGTGGTGTTCTTGATGGCTTCCTTGCTGTCTTTCAACATCGTGAAAAACACCTTGGCGTGCGCGTAATCGGGCGTGATCTGCACTTCGGTGATGGTGATCATCGTGCCGACGCGCGGGTCCTTCAATTCGTAGGCGACGATTTCTGCCAGATCGCGCTGGATCTGGTCGGCCACGCGCAAGCCGCGCGCTGGCATGGTTTTGCTATGTTTAGCCATGATTTTATGCTGTCCTAAGTGCCGCAGGGCGCATGGGTCAAACGGTTGCCCGTTGACCAATGCGCCCCACGTGTTTGCGCGGACAAAGATATGTCCGCGCCATTGCTGCTGTGATTACAGGGTACGAGCGATTTCCTGGACTTCGAACACTTCCAGCGTGTCGCCAACCTGAATGTCGTTGTAGTTCTTCAGCGACAGGCCGCACTCCAGACCGGCGCGAACTTCTTTCGCATCGTCCTTGAAGCGTTTCAGGGAGTCGATCTCGCCGCTCCACACCACGATGTTGTTGCGCAACAGGCGGACGGAAGAAGCACGCTTGACCACGCCATCGGTGACCAGGCAACCGGCAATCGCGCCCACTTTCGAGACCAGGATAACCTGGCGGATCTCGACCTGGCCGATGACGGTTTCGCGTTTCTCTGGTGCCAACATGCCCGACAACGCCGATTTGATCTCGTCGATCGCATCGTAAATGATGTTGTAGTAGCGAATGTCCACGCCATTCGACTCGGCCAGCTTGCGTGCCTGGGCATCAGCACGGGCGTTGAAGCCGATGATGACCGCTTTCGAGGCGACTGCCAGGTTGACGTCCGATTCCGTGATGCCGCCGACGGCAGCGTGGACCACTTGTACGCGCACTTCGGAGGTCGACAGTTTCTGCAGCGAACCGACCAGCGCTTCTTGCGAACCTTGCACGTCGGTTTTGATGATCAATGGCAAGTTTTTCACTTCGCCTTCGGCCATCTGGTCGAACATGTTTTCCAGTTTCGCAGCTTGCTGTTTCGCCAGTTTCACGTCGCGGAACTTACCTTGACGGAACAGACCGATTTCACGCGCCTTGCGCTCGTCAGCCATGACGACGACTTCTTCACCGGCAACCGGCACTTCCGTCAGGCCCTGGATTTCGACCGGAATCGAAGGACCCGCTTCAGCGATGGCTTTGCCGTTCTCGTCCAGCATGGCGCGAACACGGCCATACGAAGAGCCAGCCAGGATCACGTCGCCGCGGCGCAAGGTACCGGACTGCACCAGGATCGTCGCGACAGGACCACGGCCCTTGTCCAGACGCGCCTCGACTACCAGGCCGCGCGCAGGCGCTTCGACCGGTGCCGTCAGTTCCAGCACTTCGGCTTGCAACAGCACTTGTTCCAGCAGGTCGTCGATACCTTGACCCGTTTTTGCCGACACCGGCACGAATGGCGATTCGCCACCGTATTCTTCCGGCACGACTTGTTCGGCGACCAGTTCCTGCGTCACGCGGTCAACGTTGCCGCCTGGTTTGTCGACCTTGTTGATCGCCACCACCAGCGGTACGCCGGCTGCTTTCGCATGGGCAATCGCTTCTTTCGTTTGCGGCATCACGCCATCGTCGGCGGCAACCACCAGAATGACGATATCGGTTGCCTTGGCGCCACGGGCACGCATGGCGGTAAACGCTTCGTGACCCGGGGTATCGAGGAAGGTGATCATGCCGCGTGGCGTATCGACGTGGTAAGCGCCGATATGCTGCGTAATGCCACCCGCTTCGCCGGAAGCAACCTTGGCGCGACGAATATAGTCCAGCAGCGAGGTCTTGCCGTGGTCGACGTGACCCATGACGGTGACCACCGGTGCGCGTGGCTTGGTTTCGAAGTGCGCGTGTTCGCCCACGTCGGCCAGCAGCGCCTCCGGATCGTCCAGTTCGGCGGCAAACGCCTTGTGGCCCATTTCTTCCACCAGAATCATGGCGGTTTCCTGGTCCAGCACCTGGTTGATCGTGCACATCTGGCCCAATTTCATCAAATGCTTGATGACTTCGGATGCCTTGACGGACATTTTGTGCGCCAATTCGGCCACGGTGATCGTTTCCGGTACGTGCACGTCTTTGACGACGGCTTCCGTAGGAGCCTGGAAGTTCGATTCACGGTCGTCATGGTGCGTCGGGCGACGGCCCTTCGCGCCACCGCGCCAGCTGTCACGGCCGCCTGGGCCGCTGTTGCCGCGTGGCTTGGGACCACCGGTGGTGCCGCGTTTTTTCGCGTCATCGGACCAGGTGGACGACACATTCGCCGACTTGATGGATTTCTTGTCTGCAACAGCAGGCTTCTTGTCGCCCGGCTTGTCGCCAGGTTTCTTGTCCGCAGGCTTGTGCAGCGTGCCTTCCGGCGCCTTCGGCTTGACCGGTACCGGCGCAGGCTCAGGAGCCTTGATGGCGCGGCGTGGCGCGTTCATCATGGCCTTGATCTGGGCGACTTCGTCGGCCACGGCCTTGCGTGCACGCTCGGTGGCTTCCGCTTTGTCAGCGGCTTCCTTGGCGGCAACAGCAGCGGCGGCGGCTTTCTTCTTCGCTTCTTCAGCGGCAGCAGCTTTTTTCGCTTCGGCGGCGGCGTCGTCAACGACAGGCGCAGCGGCGCTGGCGGCAGGCGCGGCGGCAGCCTTGGCGGCCGCTTTCTTCGCTTCCGCTTCAGCTTCTTTCTTCGCAGCCAATTCAGCCTGTTGCGTGGCTTTCGCCTGGGCTTCTTTTTCCGCGTCGAGCTTGGCCAGACGTTCTTGCTTTTCGCGCAGATCGGCTTCCTGGCGGGCGATCAGTTCAGCCTGTTTACGGGCTTCTTCTTCACGGCGCGCCACGTCGGCGGGATCGATCACCGGTGCGGCAGGCGCGACCGGTTCAGCCGCGACCGGCGCAGCTTCGTCACGCTGGACGAAAGTGCGTTTCTTGCGCACTTCCACCTGGATGGTGCGCGATTTGCCGGTGGCGTCAGCTTGCTTGATTTCAGTCGTTTCCTTGCGGGTCACGGTGATTTTCTTCTTTTCTGTGTCAGCCGCTGCGCCGTGTGTGCGGCGCAGATGATCCAAAAGCTTGTCCTTATCATCTTTCGACAATGGATCTGACGTCGAACTTTTCTCGACGCCGGCAGAACGCAGCTGCGTCAGCAGCAAATCTGCAGGCATCTTCAGTTCGGTGGCAAATTGGGCTACGTTGTTACTCGCCATTCAGTCCTCTTTTCTATGTGTCGCGGAGATGATAAAGATACTCAAATTAAGCCTTTGCGGATTCGGCCAGACTCCATGCCTTGGCTTGCAACGCCTTGGCACGATCGTCGTATTTCGAGTCAACCAACTTCATCTCATCGTCGGTCACATCTTTAAATTCACTTGTAATCAGTTCACGCGCACGGTCCGCAGACAAGGCCAGGATTGCGCCAAATTCGTCGTATGCCAGTGCTGCAAATGCTTCAACGGTCTTGATACCAGCCAGACCCAGCTTGCCGGCGGTAATGCGGTCCATGCCTTCCAGACCGACCAACGCCTCGTCCATGCCTTCCAGACCCTCTTCCGAAGCAATCGCTTCGGTCACGAGCGCATCACGCGCACGGGTACGGAGTTCATTGACGGTATCTTCGTCAAACGATTCGATTTCCAGCATTTCGGAAATTGGCACGTAAGCGATTTCTTCCAGACTGGCGAAACCTTCTTCCACCAGAATATCGGCCACTTCCTGGTCGACATCGAGCTTTTCCATGAACAGGATGCGCACGGCAGCCGTTTCCTGGGCAGCTTTGTCAGCCGATTCTTCGGCCGTCATGATGTTGATCTTCCAGCCGGTCAGGTCCGAGGCCAGGCGCACGTTCTGGCCGGAACGGCCGATCGCGATTGCCAGGTTTTCTTCGTCCACGACGACATCCATCGCGTGTTTTTCTTCATCGACCATGATCGACGACACGTTCGCCGGCGCCAGGGCGCCGATGACGAACTGCGCCGGATCTTCCGACCACAGCACGATGTCGACACGTTCGCCGCCGAGTTCGCCGGTCACGGCCTGCACGCGCGAACCGCGCATGCCGACGCAAGTACCGATCGGGTCGATGCGCTTGTCGGCCGTGTAGACGGCGATCTTGGCGCGGACGCCAGCATCACGGGCTGCGGATTTGATTTCCAGCATGCCTTGCTCGATTTCCGGCACTTCCAGTTCAAACAGCTTCATGATGAAGTCTGGCGCGGTACGCGACAAAATCACTTGCGGGCCGCGCATGTTGCGGTCGATGCGCAAGATGAAAGCACGCACGCGGTCACCGATACGCAGATTCTCTTTCGGAATCATCTGGTCGCGCGGCAGACGCGCTTCGATCTTGCCCGATTCGACGATGGCGTCGCCACGTTCCATGCGCTTGATGGTGCCGGTGACGAGCGAATCGCCGCGTTCCAGGAAGTCGACCAGGATCTGTTCGCGCTCGGCGTCACGCACGCGCTGCAGGACGACCTGTTTGGTATCCTGGGCGAAACGGCGGCCGAATTCGACGGATTCGATCGGTTCTTCGATGTGGTCATCGACTTCGATATCCGGAATCTGTTCTTTTGCCTCGAAATGCAGGATCTCCTGATCCGGCAATTGCAGGCCCGCTTCATCGGGCACCACGTGCCAGCGGCGGAACGATTCGAATTCGCCCGTTTCGCGGTCGATCGAAACGCGGATGTCTACCTCACCCTCATACCGTTTCTTCGTGGCTTGCGCCAACGCGAATTCGAGGGCGCCGAAGACGACATCTTTATCGACGTTTTTTTCGCGCGCCAGCGCGTCAACCAATAATAAAACTTCGCGGCTCATGCTTTGCGTCCCTTAAAAACCACCTGCGGCACCAAGCGTGCCTTATCCACATCCGCGAGCGTAAACTCCAACATCGCCGGACCATCCTTACCTTCAAATTCCAACGACAATTTATCGCCCACGGGTTCTTGCAAGATCCCCTGGAACGATTTCCGGTTGTTCGTACCCGGCATCGCCACCATCAGCTTGACGATGATTTCCTGACCTGCGAAACGGACAAAGTCTTCCAGCTTGCGCACCGGACGATCCAGACCCGGGGAAGAAATCTCGAGGCGCTCGTAAGGAACGTTCTCTACCGTCAACACATGCGATAACTGGTGACTCACCGTGGCACAGTCTTCGACCGTGATCGGACCTTTTTCAGCGGCATCGGCGGCGCTGAAATCAATAAAGACGCGCAGCAGTCCGCGCTCGGCACGTTCGACATCAACGAGCTCATAGCCCAGACCTGTAACTGTCTTTTCAATTAATCCCAACTGCTGCAAGAAATTCTCCAGAAATAAGGCCCGTTTTCGGCATGACAGCGCCACATCGGGCGCCTACAACATGCAAAAACACGCATTCAAGTCATATATGGCCCCTTGCGGAGCCATTACAAACGGTTCAACAAAAAAAAAATGGGCATCTGCCCATCTTCTTGTATTTCCCCAACCAGATGAAAGCACTCCCCACCAAACAACCCTGCGGAGAACTTTTATTAGGCTGCAGATTATAACCTCTTATTAACTTCGCCGCAATGCCGCACACGCGGAGCGGCCCGGCTTACAACAGTTACAAGAGCGCGCACCCGCGGCAGATCGGCGGGCGCGCAAGAAGAAACTCTTCCCGATTAACCTTTGCTGCGGCGGCGCGGCATGCCATCCATGCCGCCACGATCCATGCCGCCACGCGGCTGGCCACCGGAACGTTGCCCACCAGCACCACCGCCCCCCGTATTGCGGCGCGGACCCGTGTTGGCGAAGCCGAACGCCGTTTGCAGCGGATCGGGCTGGCGCGGACCGCGCTGCGGTGCGCGGCCTTCGCCACCCGGACGGCCTTGACCCTGGCCTGCCGCACGCGGCGGACGACCCTGGCCTTGCGGCGCGCCTTCGAACGATGCCGACGAGCGGGGCTGACCACCCTGGAACGGACCTTGCGGCTGACCACGACCAGGACCACGCGCGTCGCCTGGACGGCCGGCGCCGCCTGGGCGACCCTGGCCTTGCGGACGGGCAAACTGGCCTTGCGGCTGGCCACGGCGCGGCGCGACCGGGAAAGGATCGGCGTTGCGGTTGCTCACATCGATGCGGTTGCCATTCGGCTCGTCATCGCGACTGGCCTTGCGCGCTTCGCGACCCTTGGCGGCGCCAGCGGCGCGGGGGTCGCCCGATGCCGGCATTTTCTTTTCGATGCCGTAGGCGGTCAGCAGGTCGCGCACGGTATTTTCATCCATCTCTTCCCAGCGGCCGCGTTTCAGGCCGCTCGGCAGGGTCATGGCGCCGTAGCGGGTACGGATCAGGCGCGAAACGGTCAGGCCGATGGCTTCGAACATGCGGCGCACTTCGCGGTTACGGCCTTCGCCGATCACCACGCGGTACCACTTGTTGATGCCTTCGCCGCCGCCATCGGCGATCTTCGAGAACTGCGCCAGGCCGTCTTCCAGCTCGACGCCAGCCAGCAGCTTCTGGCGCATGCCCTCTTCCAGCTCGCCCAGGGTACGCACGGCGTACTCGCGGTCGATGCCGTAGCGCGGGTGCATCAGGCGGTTGGCCAGGTCACCGGAAGTGGTAAACAGCAGCAAGCCTTCCGTGTTGAAGTCGAGGCGGCCAACGGCCAGCCACTTGCCGGCTTTCATGGTCGGCAAGCGGTCGAATACGGATGGACGGCCGTCCGGGTCATTATGGCTGACGATTTCGCCGGCCGGCTTGTGGTAGACCAATACGCGTGGCGGCTTCTTGCTGACGCGGCGCTGGATCAACTTGCCATTGATGCGCACGTGATCGCTCGGCAGGATGCGCTGGCCGATGTGGGCTGGCTCGCCATTGACGGATACGCGGCCCGAAATGATCAGGTCTTCCATGTCGCGGCGCGAACCGAGACCGGCTTCGGCCAGCACCTTGTGCAGCTTCGGCGCATCGTCGTCGGAGGTCAGGTCGCGGCGCACGACGGCTTTCTGTACGCGGCCCGTGCCGCCTTCTTCGCTGTCGAACGCGTCGGAAGTGACGAACGAGAAGACAGCATCAGCGTCGCTGAGCTTGCCCGGCGCAGCCTGGCGGCCCTTGCCCTTCTTGCGGCTCTTGCCGGCATTCTTGCCGGCGCCCGGCACGTCGTTGCGCGGACCGCGCGGCAGGCGCGGGCCGGAGACGAGGTTGCCTTCGGCATCGAACACATCGGCGACAGGCGCGGCAGCTTGCTCGGCGGCAGGGGCGGCTTCCGCTGCCTGCGGCGCTTCGGCGCGCGGCGGCTGGCGCAGCGCGCGCTCCGCCTGTACACCACGCATCTGGCGCGGACCGCGCGTCGGGCGCGCTTCGGCCGGCTTGTCGGCAGCAACTTCCGGCGCCGTTTCAGCGACGGCGGCAGCGGCCTTGGCGGCGGCGCGGGCGCGCGGCGGACGCGGTGCCGGAGCGGCAACCGCCTCGGCAGCCGCTTCGGCGGCGTCGGCCACGGCCTTCAGGGCCGGCTTGGCGCGGGTTTTCTTGGCGGCTGGCGCCGCTTCAGTTTCAGCAGCGGCGACGACGACGGGCGCATCGGCAGCCACGTCGGCTTTCGTGCGGCGCTTCGGCTTGGCAGCGGCGGTGTCGCCTGCAGCGGCGGCAGCGGCCGTATCGGCTTCGATCTGAGCCTTGGTGCGGCGCTTGGGCTTGGCAACGATGGCTTCGTCGCTGGCGGTTACTGTCTCGGGTGTGTTCGGATTATTCATTCTTCGTTTCTTGGCTGTGCTGACCTGGCGCAGCGTCAACCGTTAGTTCTGGCGCAGGGTCGTGAGTGTAGGCTTCGTCCGTGGGCGAAGCATCGGGGCCGGCATCAAGGCTTGCTGTCACATCTACATCTGTCACAGCCGTATTGCTACCTGCACCAAGCTGGGGGGCAAGCTCATTGCTTGCCTTGTCAAAATTCTCTTGCAGGGCTGCTTCCAGGGCTTCCAGCCCATTGCCCTGCATTTCACTGATTTGCTGCAACGGCGGCAGCTGGGACAGCGAATGCAAACCCAGGTCATCCAAAAACTGCTTGGTGGTGGCCAGCAAGGCCGGCCGTCCCACCACATCGCGGTAACCGATGGCATCGACCCAGCCACGGTCTTCCAGCATCTTGATCGTCTGCGAATTGACGGCAACGCCGCGAATCTCCTCGATATCGCCGCGCGTCACCGGCTGGCGGTAGGCGATGATGGCCAGGGTTTCCAGGGTCGCCCGCGAATACTTGGGCGGCCGCTCGGGCGTCAGGCGATCGAGATACATCTTCATTTCCGGGCGGCTTTGAAAGCGCCAGCCCGAAGCGAGACTGACGATCTCGATGCCGCGCCCTTCCCACTCATCGCGCAACTCTTCCAGCAATTGCTTGATCGTGTCGGCACCGACGCCGACGCCACGCACGCGACCATTCTCGTCCGCATCGACGAACAGCTTCTTCAAGCTGTGGATCGTCAGCGATTCACGAGCGCACAGCAACGCGGTTTCGAGGACTTTTTTAGCCTCAATTGTATTCATAGCAATTCTGTGCGGATGTGTGTTGCAATTCGTATGCAGAGAAAGAAATCAAAAACGTTCATTTCAACGTAACAGAGGGCAGACATCGATGATGACGCCGTGCTGGGTTACTAGTTGAGGCTGTTTTTCCGACGCCTTGGCCGATGCGCGCAAAGCGGGACTAAAGCGGATGCAGTGAAAGTCCTGCCATCCATGGTGCTGGCCTTAAATAACCAGCAATGAAACGAACTCCGGAGCAGCTGCTTTTCCCGTGGCGACGATGCAGCCAGACGGGAAAGCGACAGTCGTCGTTTCATCCAACGATGCCAATTGTACCTGATAAAAAGCGGAAAAGCGCAAAACCGGGTAAAACACGCGTTTTACCCGGCTCTGGCGCGACATCCCGCCCGCTGCCCGCATCACAGGGAGGCGAGTTTCTCCGAGAGAATGGCCGATGCGCCCAGGAAAGCTGGGTATTGCGCCGTGATGACGAAGGTCGGCACTTGCGAGACATAATTGGCGAAGCGGCCCTTGCGCTCGAAGCGGGCGCGGAAGCCGGAGCGGTCGAAACGTGCGCCCAGGCGCGGCACGATGCCGCCGCCGATATAGATGCCGCCCAGCGCGCCCAGGGTGACGGCGACGTTGCCCGCCACCGTGCCCAGCATGCAGCAGAACGCTTCGATGACGTCGTCGCACAGCTGGGATTCGCCAGCCAGCGCGCGGCGCGTGATTTCCGCCGCCGGCAAGTCTTCCGCCGGCACGCCCGCGCGGTCGGCCAGGGCGCGGTAGATCAATTCCAGGCCATCGCCGGAAATCAGGCGCTCGGCCGAGACATGCTCGTATTCGCGCCAGGCAAACTGCAGAATGCTCACTTCCGTTTCATTGAACGGCGCGAAGCTGACGTGGCCGCCTTCGCTTTGCAGGGCGATCCAGCCGCCATGCGAAGGAATCAGGCCCGATACGCCCAGGCCCGTGCCGGCGCCGATCAGGCCGATGGCCGTGTTCGGACGGGCCGTGCCCGCGCCCACCTGGTGCTTTTGCTCGTTGGACAACTGCGGCAAGGCGCGCGCCAGGGCCGTGAAATCGTTGACCACGTCCAGCGTCGTGAAACCGCACTCTTCGCGCATGGCGCGGATCGAGAACGACCAGTGGTGGTTCGTCATGCTGAGGAAATCGCCGTCGACCGGATTGGCGATGGCGATCACGGCATGGCGCACGGCTTGCCCGCCGGCCGCGGCGATGTGCGGCAGGGCCAGGTAGGCTTGCAGGGCGGCGGACAGGCTCGGGTAATCGGCACAGGGCAACACTTCCACCAGGGTGATGTGGCCGGCGGCCACTTCCAGGGCGAAACGGGCATTGGTGCCGCCCACGTCGGCCAGCAGGCGCGGTCCATCGGCGAAGGCGGAAGTCGGCAGTACGGGAGAAGACGAAGCGCTCATGATTTTAAATGATGAAGTGGGACGCATGGGACGCCAAGCTTAAAGGATGAATGCGCCCGGAGGCAAGCAAAGTTTGTAGTTTAAGTACATCAAAACAAGCCTTTATTGGTAGTTCCACTCCAAATGCAACAGGCAGCGTCAAAATTGCTTAGAAACAATGATTTATAGTAAGTACTTGCACTCGTCAGGCACGCGAAAAGCATGCTGCACAGCAGCAGGAATCACCTTGAAAACAGAGTATGCCGGAGTTTGCGCAAAGCCGCTTGGTACGCGGCGGCGCTGGTGCGGCGCTGCCTTCCTGGGCGCGCCGCAAAGGTGTTTTCGTATTATTACTACCGGTTTTTACTGCGGGTTTTATTGCCAGCCTGGCGTGCCGCCGGCAGCCCGGATCAGGAGGGAAAGCCTTCGCCCAGCAGGCTCGCGGGCGCCGGCTGGTCCGAGCGGTAGGCGGCATTCCACGCATCGAGGCCGCCATGCAGGGGCTTGGCCCGGTGGAAGCCGTGCTGGTGCAGCAGCTTGGCCACTTGCGCGGCCGTCACATCGTTGGGGCAGCTGCAATACACGATGATGTGGCGGTCCTTGTCCATGGCGATCATGGCGGGCACCGGTTCCTTGCCATTGAAGAACAAGGCGCCCGGCACGGCCGGTTCCAGCGCCTGCGCCGTGGCGCTGCGCGCATCGACCATCAGCGGCTCTTCGCCCTGCTCTATGAGTTCGAGCAATTCATCGATGCCGATGCGCTCGATCTGCAAGGCCTGGCGGAAACGCCGGCGTTCGAGGAATTTGTACAGCAGGAACAAGCCCAGCAAGGTGGCCAGCATCAGCAAGGCCGTGCTGCCCATGGTGCTGAGCAAGTCGAGCACCTGCTGCACGCTGGCATGGAAAATCACGCCGACGACGATGCCCGTGCCCGTCCACAGCAAGGCGCCCAGGCCCGCGTACAGGAAGAACAGGCCCGGCGGCGTGCCCAGCGCGCCCGACATGGGCGCGGCCACGGTATTGAATCCCGGCACGAACTTGGAGACGATCAGGGCTTTCGGGCCCCAGCGCTTGAATTTGTCTTCCGTCTGGCTGACGCAGTAATCGGGCGACAGCGAGATGCGGCACAGCAGCCGCAGGATGCGCTTGCCGAAATGGCGACCCGCGCGGAACCACGTGAAGTCGCTGATCAGGCAGGCGCTGAGCGCGGCGGCCAGCACCAGTCCCCCATTCATGTCGCCATCGACGGCCAGCGCCCCCGCCACCACGAGGATGGGAAAGGCGGGAATCGGCAGGCCGAGCTGCTCCACCAGCACGATGCCAAAGACAATCAGGACACCGTAATGTTCGAGCAGGTAAATGAGGTTGGGCATGGCCGCTATCTTACCGTAAAAGCGTGTTTATATTTGCACGCCCTTCGGTATGGCGCTTAGTAACGTGCGCGTGTACGGATGCACGGGATTGCGGTACAGCTCATCCGAATCGGCCAGTTCCACCACTTGCCCCTTGTGCATCACCATCACCTGGTCGGCGATGTATTTGACGACGGACAAATCGTGCGAGATGAAGATGTACGACAATCCGAATTCATCCTGCAAATCCTGCAGCAAGTTCAATACCTGCGCCTGCACCGACACGTCCAGCGCCGACACGGATTCGTCGCAGACGAGAATTTCCGGCTGCATCGTCAGGCAGCGGGCAATGGCAATGCGCTGGCGTTGTCCACCGGAAAACTCGTGCGGATAGCGGTGGAAGGCCTGTTCCGGCAAGCCGACTTTATCGAGCAGCCAGTAGGCCTTGGCGATGCGTTCCTGGTCCGTCGCGCCGATCTTGTGGATGCGCATGGGTTCCAGCAGGATCTGTCCCACCGTGAAGCGGGGGTTCAGCGAGGCATATGGATTCTGGAAGATGATCTGGATGCGGCGTTTATACGGCAAATACTCCTTGTTCGGCATGGCGATCAGGTCCTTGCCGTGGAACATGGCCGTGCCGCCCGTCGCCTGGTGCAGGCGCAGCAGGGTCAGGCCCACCGTCGTCTTGCCGGAACCGGACTCGCCCACCACGCCCAGCGTTTTTCCGCGGGGCAAAGTGAACGACACATCCTTGACGGCCTGGAATTCGCGCTTGCCGAACAAGCCTGTACGCGTATAAAAGCTTTTGCTCAAGTTATTGACCACCAGCACGGGTTCGTCGCCCGGCGTGTAGCCGCGCGTGCGCTGCTTCACCTCGATGCCGGGACCCGCCTTGCCATCCATATAATCGGCGATAACGGGCAGGCGCCAAGGGCGCTCGTCCAGGGACGGGCGGCAATGCAGCAGCGCTTTCGTATAACTGTCTTGCGGCGCTTCAAACACTTGCCGCACATCCCCCGTCTCGCGCACTTCGCCGTGGCGCATGACGATCACCTGGTCGGCAATCTCTCCCACCAGGCCCAGGTCATGGGTAATGAAGAGCACGGACATCTGGTGTTTCTTTTGCAGCGCTGCGATGAGGTCCATGATCTGCTTCTGGATCGTCACGTCCAGCGCCGTCGTCGGCTCGTCCGCGATCAAAAGCTTCGGTTCGCAGGCGATGGCCATGGCGATCATCACGCGCTGCTGCTGGCCGCCCGACATCTGGCTCGGGTAGGCGTCGATTTTCGTGGCAGGGTCGGGTATGCCCACTTCCTCGAGCAATTCCAGGGTGCGCGCGCGCGCCTGCTTGCGGTTCATGCCCATGTGCTGGCGCAACACTTCGGCGATCTGGAAACCCACCGTGAAGACTGGGTTCAGGGACGACATCGGTTCCTGGAAGATCATCGAGATATCCTTGCCGCACATGGTGCGCCGCTCGGCGATCGACAGTTGCAGCAAGTCGCGCCCGCCGAAATGGATGCTGGAAGCGGGGTCGATGATGGTATTGTCCGGCGGCAACAAGCCCATCACAGCCAGGGAGCTGACGGACTTACCGCTGCCCGATTCGCCCACCAGGGCGACGGTGCTGTTGCGCGGCACGTTGAACGAGATGCCCTTGACGGCTTCGAACGTGGTCTTCTTGTCCAGGCGGAAAGTGACGCGCAGGTCGCGCACTTCCAACAGGTTATTCTGGTCCATGAGCAACTCCTATTTCACTTTGGGGTCGAGCGCATCGCGCAAGGCATCGGTAAACAGCGAGAACGCCGTCACCAGCACGGCCATCGCCGTGGCGGCGGCTGTCAACTGCCACCATTTGCCCAGGATCAGTTCATTTTGTGCCTCGTTGAGCATGCTGCCCCACGAGACGGTGCCCACCGGCACGCCAAAGCCGAGGAAACTCAGGATCACTTCCGCCTTGATGAAGCCCACCACGAGGATGGACATCTGCACCAGCGCCACGTGGCTGACGTTGGGGAAGATGTGCGAGAACATCTTGCGCCAGTGCGAGGCGCCGATGGCGTCGGCCGCCATCACGTACTCGCGCGCCTTGTGCTTGATGTATTCGGCGCGGATCAGGCGGTACGGCCCCGTCCAGCCCGTCAAGCCCAGGATCAGCACGATGGTCAGCACGCCCTTTTGCTGCAGCACGGCCGCCACCGTCAAAATCATCAGGATGGACGGGATCGACGTGAAGATGCTGTAGAACCAGTTGAAGAAATCATCGACGATGCCGCCGAAGTAGCCGGACACGGCGCCAAAGATGGTGCCCAGCACGACGGCCAGCAAGGCGGCCACCAGGCCCACGACGATCGAGGTTTCGCCGCCCTTGATGGTTTTCTGGAGGATGTCATGGCCCCACTTGTCGGCGCCGAACGGCAGTGTTGCCGCCTTGTGCGTGACGAGTTTCTTGGCCTTGCCCATGCCGGCGCGCAAGGCCGTCAAGTCGTCGGCCAGCGGGTCCGTGACGCCATACATGTCGACGCCGGCGGACGGATCGCTTTTCAACTCGGCGCGCAATTCGGCGATGTCGTCGGCCAGCGGATCGAGCACGTTGACGGGCGTGGGCGCGCTGCGCTCGTCGGCCAGGGGAATGGCCCCGTCGCCGGCCGCGGCCGCGTCCTTGTCGGCGCCCACAAACGTGGGCGGCGCATAGCTGACGGCCACTTCGTCTTCCCAGTTCGAGGCCACCAGGCCGCTGGCGGAGGCCAGCACCAGCAGGAAAAAGGCGCCGACCACGGCCAGCGATACCATTGCAATCTTGTCGCCGCGCAAACGGCGCCACGCCAGGGCCCACAGGCCGGGCGATGTATGAGGTTTCGACATCGTCTCTTTCTACTTCAGTTGTACGCGAGGATCGACCGCCTGGTACAGCAGGTCGGTGAGCAGGTTGAAGAGCATGGTGGCGGCGGCAACGTACACGGTGATCGCCTTGATCACCGGAAAGTCGCTGCGCTCGACGGCCAGAATCACTTCACGCCCGATGCCGGGGATGCCGAAGAAGCGCTCGAGCAGGAAAGCGCCGATCAGCAGGGCCGGCAAGTTCGACATCACATAGGTAATGATGGGAATGCCGGCATTGCGCAGCACGTGCACCCACATGATGCGGCCTTCCTTCAAGCCCTTGGCGCGCGCCGTGCGCACGTAATCCTGGTTGGCCTCGTCCAGCACGAAAGTGCGGAACAGGCGCAGCGTGGGCGCGATCGACACGGCCAGGCCGATCAGGATGGGCAAGGTGGAATAGCGCAGCAGGTTTTCCCAGAAGCTGTCGCCCCAGCCTTGCACGGGGAACAGGCCCAGCTTGTAGGCAAAGCCGTACTGGAAGACGATGATGTAGACGAGGATGGAAATCGACATGCCCACCGTGCAGGCGATCATGACGGCGCGGTCCGTCAGCGAACCGCGCACAAACGCGATGGCCAGCGCCAGCGCCACGCCAAAAAACGTTTCCAGCACGGTCAGCGGGATCAGCACCATCATCGACGGCCCCAGGCGCGACGTGATGATGTGCGACACGGATTCCCCCGTCGCCCAGCTCTGGCCGAAGTCAAACGTGACGATCTGCTTGATGAAGATCCACAGTTGCACGTAGTACGGCTGGTCGACGCCCAGCTGGCGGCGGATGTTGGCGATGCTTTCCGCACTCGACATCTTGCCGGCCAGGATGTAGGCGGGGTCGCCGCCCACCCAGTTGAACAAGATAAACACCAGCAGGACGACGCCCAGCATGGTGGGCAGCATCTGCCACAAGCGGCGCAGGATATAAGCAAACATAATGATTCCTTGTTGTTATAAGCCGCGCTTATTTTTTAGCAGAATCGGCAACAGGCGCCACAGGCGTGCCCGTGCTGTCGATATCCATGTACGCCCATTCCTGGAACAGGATCGGGTGCTTCTTGTAGCCCTGCACCGACTTTTGCGCCAGCATGTTGCGGTAGCGCGCGTAGCCGATCAGGGCGCCCGCATTGACTTCCAGGCGGCGCGCCATCTTGTGGAACAGCTCGTCGCGCTCGGGGCTGGCCGGCATGGCCTGGCTGGCCGCGTACCATTTATCGTACTCGGGGTCCTGGTAGCAGCCATTGTTGTTCTGGTGCGTGTTCGGGCCGTAGAACAGCTGCATGAAGTTGTCGCCGTCCGGATAATCGGCCAGCCACGGCGCCGTGCGCGTCTGCATCTTGCACTGCTTTTCCGTCTTGAGGATGTCGGAGAAGATCATGCGGTCGTTTTCCATGCGGATGCCCAGCGAGTTGTAGGTCTTGCGCCACATTTCCGCCTGCAGCACGCCATTGGCTTCGTTGCGCGAAGCGTAGCGGATCAGGAGCGGCTTGCCGTCCGGTAAGGTGCGCCAGCCATCGGCGCCCTTCTTGTAGCCGAATTTATCCAGCAATTTATTGGCCAGCACGGGATCGTATTGCAGCAGGCTCTTGTAGTGGGGATCGTAGCCGACGACGCCGGGCGGTATCGGATAGTCGAGGCGCTTGGCCTGGCCATTCCAGATGATGCGGATTTCTTCATCGATATTGTGCGCCATGGCAATGGCACGGCGCAGCGCGATCTTTTCCTTGCTGAAGCCGCCGAGGGTGGGGTCTTCCATGTTCCAGTAGTAATAGCTGATCTCCGGGTCCAGCAAGCGCGACAGTTGCACGCCCTTCTCCGCCAGTTCGGGACGCAGCTTGCCGTTCAGCAATGCTTTCGGCGCCAGCGGGCCGTCGAGCCAGAACACGTCCGTGCCGCCGCTCTGGAAGGACAGCCAGCGCGACTGGTCTTCAATCATCACGGAAATTTCGATGCGGTCGATGGCAGGAATGCGCTTGCCCTGCATCTGGCGCACGATGCGCTGGTCGTCCGGGTCGTCGCCGGCCATGAAATTCCACGTTTCCGGCAAGTGCTGCGGGTTGCGGTTGAGGACGATGCGGTTGCCGCGCGTCCATTCACCGAGCGTGTAGTAGCCGGTGCCGACGGGATTCGAGCCCACTTCGCCCTTCACGTCGCCGTATTTGTCCACCACTTCGCGCGCCACGGCGGCCGTCGGCACGTAGGCGAGGATCATGGGGAAGTTGAAATCCGTCTTGGTCAGCGTGATGCGCAAGGTGTACGGGTCGAGAATTTCCAGGCCGGCCACCTTCTTGTTGAAGTCCAGCTTGTTCGCCTTGGCCGCTTCCTTGGCCAGGTCGTCCAGCCCCACCACCTTGCCTTCGAACAGCCAGCTGTGCGGCGAAGCGAGGCGCGGGTCGAACAATCGTTTCCACGAATACACGTAATCGGCCATCGTCAGTTCGCGGCGCTTGCCGCCGAACGCCGCATCGGGCGTGAACAGGATGCCTTTTTTCAGGCGGATGGTGTAGGTCTTGCCGTCGGCGGACACTTCCGGCATGGCGGCGGCCGCGCCGGGCACCACCTTGACAGGGCGCGCCAGGTAATCATAGGTGTACAGGGTGTCGAAGACAGCCTGCGTGATGTGGTTCGAATACAGGTCGCGCGCGGTGGCCGGATCGAAGCCCGTCTCGGCGGCCGGCAAGATATAGCGCAAGGTTTTGACCGGCGCGGCCGCGGCGCTGGGGGCATCGGCGGCAACGGCCGCCAGCGGCAGGGTGGCCAGGCAGGCGAGCAGCGCCACGCGCCGCATCCATGGTGACTTCATGTAATACCCTTCATCTCGATTATCTGTCGCACCGTATTGGTGCGCTTGTACTGGCTTCCCCCTGGGATACAGGATTCCACCGCCAAAACCAGTCCATCCTCGCAAGATCTATGCCTTGTTCATCGCCAGCCGCGTCCGCATGCAGGCGCGCTGGAAAAAGGCGTAACGATAACGCATATTTTGTTCCCCGGGCAAAAAGCCGCAGTACGGGCGTGACGGGCAGCCACGGCTGCCTGCCGTGCAGGGGAAATCTTCCGCAGCGCAACAAAGACCGGTCGCCACCATGAAAAAACGACTTGGCAGTAACCGTTACGGCCCCGAATGACGACAGTTTTTATGGCAGTACGGAAAATATACGGCGCGGTGCAACATTGAAATAATTGCAAATATTAAAACAAGTCGGCGCCCTGGGCCTGGCCGTGGGCGCGGAACACCGCCGCGACAAGCTCGACAATCCATCGTTGTCGGGCACGGAAGACGGCTCCATCCATTCCAGCTATGTAGCCGCCAGGGGCGACAGCAAGGTGTCGGCCGTGTTCCTGGAAGTGCTGGCGCCCGTGATCAAGATGGTGGAATTGTCCGGCGCCTTACGTGACTACAAATACGACCGTTTCTCGTCGACCACGCCGAAACTGGGCGCCAGCGACAAGTTATTCCCAGCGACCGCTCAGGCTGCCACGCACAGCCTGAACATCCGGCAGGCACAAGTCACTATCGCCATGCCATCCACACCAACGCCCGCTGCACTGCAGCGAGCGTTTTTTTATTTTGCGCACGAGGGGGGATCGCAGCCTCGTCAAAAATGCGGCACAAAATGCACCTTCTTTGTTCTAAATCAGTACCTCTGATGCACTGCGTTGTTTAGACACACAAACCTGTTTGCCACGTTGACAAGGACTTTTGCAGCTCATTACAGTGAATCTCTTGAAAAGATATAAATACTTTTCAATGTTCTCGGTGCGCCAACCAGCGCGGCCGTTCTTGCCCTTCTAGCCAACCGCTTTTCCAGGAGTCTTGAACATGATCAGAGAAACACGCTTGTCCCGTTCCATCCGTTTGATCTGCGCCAGCGGCCTTGCCGCAGGCCTGCTCAGCCAGCAGGTGCTGGCGCAAGAAGTCAGCGATACCAGCAGCATGCAACGCGTCGAAGTCACCGGTTCCTCCATCAAGCGCCTCGTTTCGGAAACGGCGACGCCCTTGTCCATCTTCAAGGCCGAGGATTTTGCCAAGCAGGGCTTGACGACGGCCCAGGAAGTGCTCAGCAAGATCCCCTCGAATGCGTCCAGCATGGGCAGCGGCAATGCCGTCGGCGGCAATACCAGCGGCTTGCCCACGGGCGGCCAGGCCAGCGCCGACTTGCGCGGCCTGGGCGGCGACAAGACCCTGGTCCTGCTCAACGGCCGGCGCATCGCCAACCATCCGTATGACGGCGCCAGCGTCGACCTGAACATCATCCCCATCGCCGCCCTGGAACGGGTCGAAGTGCTGCGCGACGGCGCCTCGGCCATCTACGGCACGGACGCCATCGGCGGCGTCATCAACTTCATCACGAAGCGCTCCGTCAACGTCACGAATATCACCGCCGAAGTCGTCGCGCCCGAGCACAAGGGCGGCGGCGAGCACCGCATCAACCTGTCGACGGGTTTCGGCAAGCTCGACACGGACGGCTACAATATTTTCGGCGTGGTCGACTACCACAAGCAAAATGTGCTCACGTCGCAGGACCGCGATTTTTCCAAGACCGGCATCATTCCCGAGCGGGGCCTGTCGCTCACCAGCGGCACCACCTTTCCCGGCAACTACTTCGATGCGGCGGCCAACGGCGGCAAGGGCCTGGCCGGCAATCCGTACGCGGCCAGCGGCTGTCTGCCGCCGCTGTCGGTGGCGGCCGCCAACGGCACTTGCCGCCAGGATTACACGCGCCAGATCGACGATCTGCCCGCGCAGGAGCAAGTGGCCTTCTTTGGCAAGGGCGCCTTCAAGCTCGGTGGCGGCCACCTGGCCACGGTGGAATATCTGCATTCGGAAAACAAGGTGAAGGCACGCACGGCGCCGCCGCCGCAAACGGGCTTGATCTTGCCCATTAGCAGCAAATATTATCCGGGCAAGGCGGGCGGCGTGCCGGCGCAGCCGGGCTTGTCCGGCCAGCCCCTGAGCGTCAACTGGCGCCCCGTGGAAGCGGGCCAGCGGCAGATCGATTCGGACGGCAAGGCGGACCGCCTGGTGCTGGCTCTCGAAGGCGAACTGGCGGGCTGGGATTACAAGACGGGGCTGAGCCACGCGATCAGCAAATCGTCGGAGAAATTTACGGGTGGCTATGTGCAGGATGCCTCGTTCGCCGCCGGCGTGCTCAATGGCATCCTGAACCCGTTTGGCGTGCAGGATGCGGCCGGCAAGACTTATCTGGACAGCACCGCCCTGCGCGGCGAAGTGCAGAACGCCAAGGTCACCACCACGGGCTTCGACCTCAAAGGCAGCCGCGACCTGATGCAACTGGCCGGCGGCCCGCTGGCGATTGCGCTCGGCGGCGAAGTACGGCGCGAAAAGGCCGACTTCAACGTGAACCGCGACATCGCCGGCCAGGCCACCAGTTCAGGCCTGTCCGGCTCGCTGTCGAAGAGCGGTTCACGCACGATCCAGGCCGTCTTCGGCGAAGTTAACTTGCCGCTGATCAAGGACCTGGAAGTGCAGCTGGCCGCCCGCTTCGACCATTACAGCGACGTGGGCAGCACCACCAATCCGAAGCTGGCCCTGCGCTACCAGGCCAGCAGCGCGCTGGTGCTGCGCGGCTCGGCCAGCACGGGTTTCCGCGCTCCCACGTTGTTTGAAAAGAATGCGCCGCCGTCGAAGAACGATACCAACGATAGCTACGACGACCCGATCCTATGCCCCGGAGGCGTGCCGCAACCGGGCGCCAATCCCTTGCGCGATTGCGACTTGCAGCAATTCAAGCTGCAAGGCGGCAATGAAAAGCTGAAACCGGAAAAATCCACCACCTTCGCCTTTGGCCTGGTGCTCGAACCCATCAAGGAAGTCACCGTTGCCGTCGATTACTGGAACATCCATTTGAAGGACAAGATTTCGTCCCTGCCCGAACAATCGATCTACGGCAACTATGAAAAATACAAGGCCTTGTTCCTGCGCAATCCCGACGGTTCGCCCTACGCCATCCTCGACCTGAACGACAACCTCGGTGAAGTGAAGACCGACGGCATCGACGTCAGCCTGAATGCGCGCCTGGGACGCGGCGCGTATGGCGATTTCAGCGTGTCGGTCGACGGCACCTGGACCCACAAGTATGACTACCAGAACGAGCGCGGCGGCGAATTCATCGCCAACGTGGGCCGCTACGCGGATAACAATCCCGTCTTCCGCTGGAAGCATACGGCGGCGCTGAACTGGCGCATGGGCAACTGGGGCGCCACCGTGTCGCAATCGTTCAAGTCCGGCTACACGGATCAGAACCAGGTGGATCCGCAGTACCGCCACGATGTGCCGTCCTACAGCCTGCTGAACGTCTCCGGCAGCTATGCGTGGAAGGGCTTGCTGCTGACGGCCGGCGTGAAAAACCTGTTCGACAAGGAACCGCCGTTCTCGAACCAGGGCACCTTGTTCCAGAAAGGCTATGACCCGCGCTACACGGACCCGATCGGGCGCGCCTGGTACTTGCGCGGCAGCTATACGTTTTAAGGGGAAATTGCGGGAAACGCGATCAGACGGGCAGCGCTGGCAGGCATTTGCCAGCGGAAGCAAAGACGGCGCCATCAGCGATGATGTGCGCCGTTTTATTTTACGCATCTGAGCAAGTCTGACAAGGGTTCACGATATTTTATTGCTGAAGGATTATAAAAAAAACAGGAAAATGTTGCATTTCGTCCAAAAAGTCCGCACGAAATTGACAATCTGAATCGTGAATGTTTTGATGAGGCCCAAGAAAATTTACAGAATTTTCGTTGGTCAATTTTGAAATAAGCAAATAAATTGTCAGCAAGCAACATGTTATTTCAAAATAAATGCCATCTTTATCACAATAACAAGGAATTTCAGATGATGATAGAAAATGTAATATCGCGGTCGCTGCGCCTGATGTTTGCAGGCGGCATGGCTCTGAGCATGCACGCCGCGTATGCGCAAGAAACAACAGATGGCACCATGCAACGCGTGGAAGTCACGGGTTCGAGCATCAAGCGCATCGCTTCCGAAGCGTCGCTGCCGGTGCAGTCGTTCAACCAGAAAGACATCAAGAAAACCGGCGTTACCACGGTTACCGATTTCATCCAGCAAATTCCTGCAATGCAGGGCTTCTCCGTGGCCGCCGATTCGGTGGGCGGCGGCGGCGGTGGCGTCACCACGGCCTCGATCCACGATATCGGCGCAGCCTACACGCTGGTGCTGCTGAACGGCCGCCGCTTGGCGCCATCCAATTCCGGCACCACCATCGACCTGAATTCGATCCCCCTGTCGGCCATCGAGCGCGTGGAAGTGCTGACGGACGGCGCCTCGGCCCTGTATGGCGCCGACGCCATCGCCGGCGTGGTCAACTTCATCCTGAAAAAAGGCACATCGCCGCTGGAAATCAATGCCAAGTACTCGCGCCCTGAAGAAAAAGGCGGCGCCAGCAATTCGATTTCGATCAGCAAGGGTTTCGGCGATATCGACGAAGACGGCTACAGCATCTTCGTGTCGGCCAGCCACGACGAACAAAAATCGCTGAAAGCATCGCAGCGCAGCTTCGCGAAAAGCGGCATCATCAATTTCAACGATCCGAAGACCGGCAAGGCGCTGCAATTCATCAACGGTTCCTCGCGTTCGTCGGCAGCCAATGCCGCAGCCACCTACAACCGTACCGATGCAAACGGCAATGTGGTGATCAACCCGGAAACCAAAAAACCATTCGTCGATACCGTCAACCTGGCCAATCCGTATGCACTGGCCCATGGCGGCAAGTGCGCGCCTGGCAATATGGACTTCTACGGCGATGGCAACTGCTATTTCGACTCGCCGTCGACCATTGAAATCAATCCCGAATCGAAGCGCGACTCGCTGTTCAGTTCGGGTACCGTCAAGCTGGGCAAGACCGGCTGGCAAGGTTTCTACGACTTCGCCTACACCGAAGCGAGCATCAAGGCCAGCATCGCGCCGTACCCGGCCGATTTCTCCATTTCCCCGAATTCGCCCCTGTTCAGCAAATACATTGCCTCGCAGTTGAGCCCGTCGCAGCTGGCCAATGCCGTGAGCGGCGTCGCCAAGTACCGCCTGTCCGAAATGGGTAACCGCGTGTACGACTACGGCAACAAGGCGACCCACCTCGTCGGTGGCGTGGAAGGCAGTGCATTCGGCTGGGATATCAACACGGCCGTGACGTACTCGAAAAACAAGCAGACGCAGGACTACGTCAGCGGCTTCCCGCTGTCCGACAAGTTCAACGCCCTGCTCGACGCCGGCACTATCGACCCGTTCGCCTACCCCGTGGGCGCCATGCCGGACACCATGCGCCAGGCCCTGCTCGGTACTGGCTTCAGCGGCACCTACAACACGCAAACCGTGGAAATGAAGGGCGTCGACGGCCGCGCTTCGCGCCCTGTGTTCTCGCTGCCGGGCGGCACCGCCATGCTGGGCGTGGGCGCCGACTACCGCAACACCTCGTTCAAGATGCAACAGGCGGATGTCGCCAAGCAGGCGCAAATCCTGTTTGACAATGCGCAAGTCGACAGCGAATACGCACGCGACAACGCTGGCGCCTATGCCGAGCTGATGCTGCCGATTTCGAAAAAACTGGAAGTAACCGGTTCGGTGCGTTATGACCAGATCGGCGCCATCGACGACAAGCTGACGGGCAAGACGGTAGGCAAGAAAGAAAACGCCACCACCTGGAAAATCAGCGGCAAGTATTCCGCGACCAAGAGCCTGATGTTCCGCGCCGCTGCCGGCACCGGCTTCCGCGCCGCCAGCATGCAGGAAATCGCCGGACCGCTGGAAGACTGGGGCGTCACGGGCGGTACCTACCAATGCCCATTGACGGCGGCAAACGGCATGGGCGGTCACCCGCTGGCCAGCTACTGCAGTGGCGTTGGACGTCAGCAATTCGAAGCCTTCCAGGGCGGCAATCCTGAGCTGAAGCCGGAAACGTCGAAGCAATGGAGCATCGGTACCGTGTTCGAGCCGATCGACAGCCTGTCGATGTCGTTCGACCTGTGGAACGTGGAAATCCGCGACCAGGTCACGGCCGTCTCCGAAGGCTTGATCTTCAACAATCCAGCCAAGTATGCCAACCTGTTCACCACCAAGCACATCACCTCGACAGGCCTCGACGTGCTGGCCATCAAGCTGCTGCCGATTAACATCGGCAAAGTGGAAAACCGCGGTATCGACTACGACTTCACCCACAAGATGAAGTTGCTGGACGGCCGTCTGACGAGCCGCCTGATGGGTACCTACCTGCTGCGTTCGCGCTACACGACGCCGGGCACCGATGATCAATGGGAAACCAGCCTGAATCGCTACGGTTCGAACGACAAGGTCAGCTTCCGCAACATCATCCGCGCCACCACCTCGTATGAGACGGCCAAGTTCACGCATACGCTGAGCGCCAGCTACCGCAATGGCTACACGGACAAGGAACAGACGGTCGACGATTGCGCCGTGATCGTCGCCGGCAGCCCTGGCGAATGCTATGGCATCCAGCTGGAAGTGCCGAGCTACACCACCTTCGACTTCCAGACGGCTTACCGTCCTATGAAGAACGTGGAAATCACAGGCGGCATCCTGAACCTGTTCGACCGCAATCCGCCGTTCACCCTGCGCAACACGGGTTCGCATCAAATTGGCTACAACCCATCGTACTCGAGCGCCCTGGGCCGCCAGTTCTACCTGAGCGGTTCCTACAAGTTCTAAGCTGATTGCATCGGCTGAAAACTGAAAAAGCCCGGAAAGCTTAGCTTTCCGGGCTTTTTTTCATGCTGCGCGCCACCTTATTCCGCGTCGCCCTGCAGGCGGCGCTGCCTGACGGCCGCCGCCAGGTTTTCCAGCACGGCCACGCTGGCGCTCCAGTCGATGCAGCCATCCGTGACGGACTGGCCATAGATCAGTTCCTTGCCCGGAATCAAATCCTGGCGGCCCGCCACCAGGTGCGATTCCACCATCACGCCGACGATGCGGCCATCGCCACCGGCCACCTGGCTGGCGATATCGGCACACACGGGAATCTGGTTTTCCGGTTTTTTCGAGCTGTTCGCATGCGAGGCGTCGATCATCAGGCGCGCCGCCAGGCCTTGCGCGGCGATCGCCTTGCACGCCTCGTCCACGCTGGCCGCGTCATAGTTCGGGGTTTTTCCGCCGCGCAAGATGATGTGGCAATCCTCGTTGCCGTTGGTCGAGACGATGGCCGAGTGGCCGCCTTTCGTGACGGACAGGAAATGGTGCGGCTGCGAGGCGGCCTTGATGGCTTCCACGGCGATTTTCACGTTGCCGTCCGTGCCATTCTTGAAGCCGACCGGACAGGACAGTCCCGACGCCAGCTCGCGGTGCACCTGCGACTCCGTCGTGCGCGCGCCGATGGCGCCCCAGCTGATCAGGTCGGCGATGTATTGCGGGCTGATCACGTCAAGGAACTCCGTGCCGGCCGGCAAGCCCAGCTCATTGATATCGCGCAACAGTTCGCGCGCCATGCGCAAGCCGTCGTTGATGCGGAAGCTGTTGTCCATGTACGGGTCGTTGATCAGGCCCTTCCAGCCCACCGTGGTGCGCGGTTTCTCGAAGTAGACGCGCATGACGATTTCCAGTTCGCCCGCGAAACGCGTGCGTTCCTTGACCAGCAGGCGCGCATATTCCATCGCCGCCTTGGTGTCGTGGATGGAGCAAGGCCCGATCACCACCATCAGGCGGTCGTCCTGGCCATGCAGGATACGGTGCAGGGCAATGCGGGCGCTGGCGGCAGTCTGTTCGGCTTGCTCCGAGCAGGCAAATTCGCGGATCAGGTGGGACGGCGGGGTCAGTTCCTTCATTTCGCGAATGCGCAAATCATCGGTGCGGGGCATCATTTTCTCCAAAATTTAAGGAAGGGTAAAACATCTGGGTAAAAAAAAACCGCCATCGGTGGCGGTTTTTTAGAATTTGCTGGGATCTCGTTTTGCTGCTACGTGAACCGACCGCTACTCCACCGCCTTTGGGTTGGAATTGCTAAAGTAAAAATAAGCGGTAAAAAAGTGGCGAGCGAACATGCGAGTCATCCGTAAGTGATGAACGACTATAAACCTAAATTGCAAGGGTTGGCAAGCATATTTGTCGGCAAAGCCGCATGCCGCTGCCGTTTTACACTGCATAACCCGCAAAAAAGCATAAAAAGTTGCGCGCTGTGAATCTCGCCGCGACTCTGCATCCCCGGCGCCACCGTTGTGCCCGTCGTGGCAACCACGCCACGCCAGCCATTCTATCGACGACAAGCAGGGCACTCCTTGATCCAGGTCTAGTCCCGGCGTCGCCGCACGGACAAAACTCAAGGACGTATCGACGACCTTTGACTGCCTGACCTTTCCGGAGAACCGCATGATCCCTACACCATCCTTGCATTCCGCTGCCTTTTCACCACCCAGACTGGGCCTGGCACTGGCCAGTGCACTGCTGAGCCTACCCGTCCTGGCGCAGGACGCCGCGCCGATTGCGCGCGTGGAAATCACCGGCTCGAACATCCGCCGCGCGCAGGCGGAAACGGCGTCGGCCGTGCAAACCCTGAGCGCGGCCGACATTGAAAAATCGGGCAAGTCCAGCGTGGCCGAATTGCTGCAGACCCTGGCCGTCGACAACCAGGGCTCCGTCCCCACCACTTTCGGCAACGGCTTTGCCGCCGGCGCCTCCGGCGTGTCGCTGCGGGGCCTGGGCACGGCCTCGACCCTGGTGCTGCTGAATGGCCGCCGCGTCGCGCCATATGGCCTGGCCGACGACGGGCAGAAAGTGTTTGCCGACCTGAACATCATTCCCCTGGAAGCCGTGGAACGGGTGGAAATCCTCAAGGATGGCGCCTCGGCCATCTATGGATCGGACGCCATCGCCGGCGTCGTCAACGTGATCCTGCGGCGCGACTACCAGGGCACGGCCATCAAGGGCAATTACGGCAAGACGAAGGAGTGGGACGGGCGCGACGCGCGCGCCGCCATCACGCACGGCTTCGGCGACATCGACACGGACCGCTACAACGTGCTGCTGAACCTCGAGTACAGCGAAAAGGCCGCCATCTGGAACCGCGACCGGGCCGGCCGGGGCGCCGTCGGCCGCAGCGACTTGCGCGACCTGGGCTTCAGCGCGCAGGAAACCCTCAGCGGCGCGGGCGCCATCACCACCAACAATGCGGCCGGCAGCGCCGTCAACGGCAATGTGCGCAATCCCGACACGCTCGACTACTACAACCGCGGCAACCTCGCTGGCGCGGGCTTTACGCGCACCTTCCCCGGCGCCGCCTGTGGCAATTTCACCACGCATCCACAAGGCGATCCGGGCGGCGGCTGCCTGACCGATGCCGCGCAGCAATATGGCCAGATCCAGCCCAAGCAAAAGAACATCAATTTCTTCGGCCGCGGCGCCTGGCAACTGACGCCGGAGCTGCAAACGTATGCCGAGCTGAATCTGTATCACAGCGAATCGCACTCGGCCACCACGCCCTCGACGGTCAGCGGCTCGGTCGGCTATCCGGGCGGCCCCGTCAGCAATGCGGGCGTGTCGCTGGGCGCCGCCCACCCGGACAATCCGTATTTCGGCACGGCGGCGCGACTGCGCTACCTGGCGGCCGACGTGGGGCCGCGCCTGTCGGAAGTCACATCCACCTTCATGCGCTTTGTCGCCGGCATCAAGGGCAGCGTGGCGGGCTGGGATATCGACAGCGCCCTGCTGTACTCGCAGAACAAGGTGTCGAACGACCTGGACGGCTACCTGCAGCGCGACGTCGCCTTCGCCCTGCTCAACCCGAGCGCCACCAATGTGGAGCGGGCCAGCCTGAACCCCGCGTATGCGGCCTTGCCGGCCGGCAGCCTGTGGCGCATCGCGGAAAACGCGGGCCTCAATTCGCGCGAGCTGTACGCGGCCCTGTCGCCGCGCATCTCGAACGACGCCAAGACGCATATCGCGCAGATCGACTTCAAGGCCAGCCGCGAGGTGGCCAAGCTCGACGGCGGCGCCCTGGGCGTGGCCGTGGGCGCGGAATTCCGCCACGAATCGACGGAACTCAAGCCCACCACGGGCACGGAACGGGGCAATATCATTGGCCTCGGCTATTCCGCCTACAAGGGCAGCCGCAACGCGTCTGCCATCTATGCCGAGATGCTGGCGCCCGTGCTGAAGAGCGTGGAACTGTCGGGCGCCCTGCGCGCCGACCATTTCACCGACGTGGGCAACTCCTATACGCCGAAAGTGGGCGTGAAATGGACGCCCGTGCGCGAACTGGCCCTGCGCGGCACCTTCGCCAAGGGCTTCCGCGCCCCCAGCGCGGCGGAAAACGGCGTCGGCGGCCTGGCCGCGTTCTCCACCGCCAGCGATCCGCTGCGCTGCGCACTGGGCGTGGAAGCGGCCTGCGATCCGGCTTCCATCGCCGTCATCACCTCCCCCAATCCCAAGCTGTCGCCCGAACGTTCGCGCAGCTATTCCGTGGGCGCCGTGTGGGACCCGTTGCCGCGCACCAGTATTTCCGTCGACCTGTGGCAAATCCGCCGCAAGAATGAAATCAACCAGGAGCAAACGGATACGGCCATCGCCGAAGGCCATGTGGCGCGCGACCCGTCGACGGCCACCGGCATCGCCGGCGATCCGGGCGCCATCACGGCCGTGCTGGCCAATTATGTGAATTCGGCGCAAACGACGGTGCGCGGCATCGATATCGACGCGCGCCAGCGCTTCAACCTGGGCAGCGACTATGGCAACCTGACCTTCGACTTGAAGTGGACGCATCTGTACAAATGGCTGCGCACGGAACAGGACGGCACGCAGCGCGATTTTGCCGGCACGCATGGCAATTGCGACGTATCAAATTGCATGGGCACGCCGGACGACCGCATCAACCTGGGCGCCACCTGGGAACGCCAGAACTGGCGCGTCACGGCCAACGTCAACTACCGCGCGCCGCTCGATAACCTGCTGTTCAAGAATGACCCGGACGGCTGCGCCACGCACTTCGCCGACGGCACGGACGCGCCGCGCGGCTGCCGCATCGCCTCGTTCACCACGGTGGACCTGACGGCCCGCTGGCTGGCCACGCCCAAGCTGGAAGTGTTTGCCACAATACAAAACCTGTTCGACAAGATCGCCCCGCTCGATCCGCTCACGTATGGCGCCACGGGCTACAACCCGCTCGACTACGCGGGCGCGGCGGGACGCTTCATCAGTGCGGGGGTGAAGTACAAGTTCTGAATTTCGTCATATTTTCAACGTATCAGGCGTTTCAGGAACCGTAGCGAGCAAGCCCAATATTGGGTTGAGTAGCGCAGCTGTACTTCAGGTACAGCGAGCAACGCAAACTCAAGAGTGGGCTGCGCAGTAGGTTCCTGAAATGGCGATCTAAGCCGTGCCGCCGACGGTAATGCCGTCCAGGCGCAAGGTCGGCTGCCCCACGCCCACGGGCACGCTCTGCCCTTCCTTGCCGCACACGCCCACGCCCGAGTCCAGGCGCATGTCGTTGCCGATCATGGAGACGCGGTTGAGCACGTCCGGGCCATTGCCGATCAGGGTCGCCCCCTTCACCGGGTAGCTGAGTTTGCCATTTTCAATCATGTACGCTTCGCTGGCCGAAAAGACGAACTTGCCATTCGTGATGTCGACCTGGCCGCCGCCGAAGTTGACGGCATATAAGCCGTTTTTGACGGAGGCGAGGATCTCGCCCGGGTCCTTGTCGCCGCCCAGCATGTACGTATTCGTCATGCGCGGCATGGGCAGGTGGGCGAACGATTCGCGGCGCGCATTGCCCGTGACGGGCATCTTCATCAGGCGCGCATTCATGGTGTCCTGGATGTAACCCTTCAGGATGCCATCCTCGATCAGGGTCGTGCACTGCGTGGGGTTGCCCTCGTCATCGATATTCAACGAGCCGCGCCGGCCAGCCAGGGTGCCGTCGTCGACCACGGTGACGCCCTTGGCGGCCACGCGCTCGCCGATGCACCCGGAAAACGCGGACGAACCCTTGCGGTTGAAATCGCCTTCCAGGCCATGGCCGATGGCTTCGTGCAACAGGATGCCGGGCCAGCCCGGGCCCAGCACGATGGTCATGGGGCCGGCGGGCGCCGGGCGCGCTTCCAGGTTCACCAGGGCCGAATTGACGGCGTCCGCCGCGTATTGTTCCAGCACGGCATCACTGAAATAGTCATAGCTGTAACGCCCGCCGCCACCTGCCGAGCCCGTTTCGCGGCGGCCATTCTGTTCCGCGATCACCGTCAGCGAGACGCGCACCAACGGGCGGATGTCGGCTGCCAGCACGCCGTCGCTGCGCAACACCAGCACCACGTCATATTCGCCGGCCAGGCCCGCCATCACTTGCACGACCCTGGGATCTTTCGCCCGCGCCATCTTTTCCACGCGTTCGAGCAATTGCACCTTGGCCGTGGCATCCAGCGAGGCGAGCGGATCGTTGGGCAGGTACAAGGACCGTCCGCCCTGCGGCTGCATCTGGCCCGCGATCTTGATCCTGCCGGCGCCGGCGCGCGCAATCGTGCGCGTGGCCGCAGCCGCTTCCAGCAGGGCACGCTCGGAAATGTCGTCGGAATACGCAAACGCCGTCTTGTCGCCGGACACGGCGCGCACGCCCACGCCCTGGTCGATGGAAAAACTCCCCGTCTTGACGATGCCCTCTTCCAAGCTCCAGCCTTCGCTCTTGGTCGACTGGAAATACAGGTCGGCATAGTCGACCTTGTGCGTAAACATCGTGCCCAGGGCTTTCAACAGCTTGTCTTCGTCCAGGCCGAACGGCGTGAGCAGGATCTCGCGCGCCACGGCCAGGCTGGACAGATTGGGTTCAAATGGCTTCATAACTTTGCACTCGCTAATTATATTCAACTCATTCTCAGTACCTGACAGAAGCGTAGCGAGCGGCAGTGATTTGTGGCCGAGAAGCGCAGCCGTGCTTGAGCACGGTGAGCATCGCAGGCCGCAAAGCGCGACGCGCAGTAGCTTATGTCAGGTACCCTCACATAGTGCGGTGCGCCAGGGCTGGCAAGGATTCGCGCACGCCGGCCAAAAACACCAGGTCGATCTCGCCGCTCACCACGCCCTCGCCTTCGGGCAACACGGCTTTCACTTCGCCCCACGGGTCGATCAGCATGCTGTGGCCCCACGTGCGGCGGCCGTTCGGATGCAAGCCGCCCTGCGCCGAGGCCAGCACATAGCACTGGTTTTCGATGGCGCGCGCGCGCAGCAGCACTTCCCAGTGGGCGCTGCCCGTCGTATGGGTAAACGCGGCCGGCACGACGATCAGCGCGCAATCGCCCATGGCGCGGTACAGTTCGGGAAAGCGCAAGTCATAGCAGATGGACAGGCCGACCCGGCCGAACGGGGTCTCGATCGAACGCACCTGCGCGCCCGGCACGATGGTGCGCGATTCATTGTACGACTCGGCGCCGCGCGTAAAACCGAACAGGTGGATCTTGTCGTAGCGGCCGGCCGGTTCGCCTTGCGGGTCATACACCAGCGTGGTGTTGAGGACCTTGCCCTCCTCGCCGGAAATCAGGGGCAAGGTGCCGCCGATCAGCCAGATGCCGTGCTGGCGCGCCATCTGCGCCATGCCATCCTGGATGGGGCCGCTGCCGGGCTGTTCCGCATGGGCCAGCTTGTCCGTTTCCTGCTTGCCCATGATGGCCCAGTACTCGGGCAACACCACCAGCTGCGCGCCACCGGCGGCGGCCTGCGCCACCAGGCGGCGCGCCGTGGCCAGGTTGTCTTCCACGGAAGGTGAGGAAATCATTTGTACTGCTGCGACTGTATGCATCATTGCCACCTCTTCTCCATTCGAACGCCGCGCCTATTTCGCCACGGCCTCCGCCGCTGCGGCGGCAGGCACGGCGACAGGGTCCAATTTACCACCATCGAGCTTGGTCACGACGGGCGCTTTCCACGGCCCGGCGATCTGCATATGGTAAGTGAGCGCCTTCATCACGGGCGCGCGCAGGAACAATTGCGCCAGGAAACTACCCAGGCCGATGACGGGGTTGACGGCCAGCGCGTACACGAGCGGCCCCGTACCCAGGTTGAATTCCGGAATCACCACCACGTGCAAATTCGTCGTTTCATTGGCGATATCGGCCGTGCCATCCATCAGCACGGTTGCCGCCACGCCATGCATCTTGAGGTTATCGGTGCTCACCACGCCGCGCTTGATGCTGGCGTTGGCCGTGATGCCGTCGAAGGCCAGGCCTTCGGAAAACACGTCGTGGAAATCGAGTTTCAGCAAGCGGGGCAAGGCTTGCAGGCTGAGCACGCCCAACAGCTTGGCCGCGCCCGGATCCTGCTTGAGGAACTGGCCCGATTCCACGTTCATCTCGATCTGCCCCGACAAGGTGGGGATGTCGAGCGAATACGGCAAGCCGTTCCAGGCGATGTCGCCGCTCAGGCGGCCCTTGCCGCGACGCACCGTGTCGGCAAAGCCGAAGCGGTCGAGCAGCTTGCCCGCATCGACGATATCGAGGCCGAAACGCAGGCTGGTCGTGCTTTGCCCATCCTTGATCACCCATTTGCCATTGCCGCTCAGGGCGCCATCGGGATTCGACAGTTGCAGCTTGCCCACGCGCCACTCGCGCCCGCCCGCCGCCATGGTGTTATAGGCCTGCAACTCCAGCCGGCCGATCTTCTTGTTGAACAGTTCAAATTGCTCGGCGACGATATCGAGCGAGGGAATCGACTGGGCGCCGTTCTTTCCCTCCAGCAAATTCTTCACATCGTTGGCGGCCGACTCCGGAATGATCAGCGACGACAGGCGCGCCGTCATCTTGCCCAGGCCGGACGGCGTTTCCAGCCAGGTCACATAGCCTGACACTTGTTTTGCATCAATATTAGCTTGCCACACATCCTTCTGGTGCGTGGCGCCCACGACCACGTTTTCCAGCTTGCGCTCGCCCAGCATCAGTTCGCTGGCACGGGCGGCCATCATGTCCGGCACCACGTATTGCGCGATATCGGGGGCATCGTCGGCGGCGCCGCTGTCGGCGGATGCCGAGCCGCTGCCGGCGATCTCGCTGCCGGCGGCGATCCAGCTGTCCACGTCCAGGGTTTTCATGTTGACGTTGAACATCATGCCGCTGTCCGGTTCCGGCGCCGGCACGTTCACGCCGATGCCGCCGCGCACCAGGCGCCAGGCGTCCTTGCCCTGCTTCTGGCGCTGGTAACGCGCGGCAATGCCGGATCCCAGCGCGATGCGGATATCGTCCGTGCGCAGGCCCGCGCCGTTGGCCGCATTGCCCGTCAAGGTGAATTTCACGGGCAGGCTGTCGCCGGCCGGCTTTTTCAGGGGGGCGGGGAAATCCAGGCCCAGGCCCGTCAACGGCGATTCGACATTGACCACCACCTGGTGGTCGCGCGCCGTGATCAAGCCGCTGTAGCGCGCGCCGCCATTCAAATGTTTCGCCAGGCGCTGCAGCACGGGCGCCGGATACGTCTTGCGCAAGCCGTCGATGGTCATGTTGCCGGCAATCTTGACCTGGATGGAACTGTCCGCCTGCGTGCCGCCCGAGATGGCCAGCGGCCCGCCAAGCAGGCTGCCGTTCAAGCCGTTCAGGTTGACGCCCTTTTCATTGAATTCGATCTTGCCCTGCGTGCCCAATACGGGCGGCATGTCGTGGAACAGCACCACGTCGTTGCCCGCCAGCTGCAAGCTGCCCTGCACGGTCGATTCGAGCATGCGCTCGATCGGCAAGTGCAATTTGAGGGCCAGCCTGGCGCTGCCCGTCGCCGTCGTTTCATCCGTGAAATGCTCGATCCAGCCCAGCACGGGGCTGGCCGTCACGTACTTGAGGAATTCCTGCATGGGGCCGGCCGCGTTGCCTTCAATGTCGAGCAAGGTGTCGAACACGGTCAGGTCGGGGATCACGGCTTTGACATTCGTCAAGGCCACGCCGCCCGTGATGGCCGTGTCGCCGCGGATTTCCATGCGCGCCCGTTCAAACACGAAACTGCCCTTGATCTTGTCCGCCTGCGGCCACAGGGGCGCCTTGCCTGCCAGCGGGCCGCTTTCCGCAAATTCGCCGGGCGCGTAGTTCAGGGTGCCATTCTCGAGCTTGCCCGCCACGCGGAAATCGCCCCGATTGCGCTGGACCGGGGTGTCGGCCTTGAAGGGGAAATGCTCAAGTTCGCCGCGCAGGCGCAGGCTGACATCGCGCGCCACGCCGCCTTCCAGCGCCCCCGTCAGCCAGTGGCGCAGGTGTTCGGGCGTTTGCAGCGGCAGGTAGCGGCCGATGGTGTTGATCTGGAAATTGTCTATCGTGCCCGTCAAGTCGACCTGGCCCAGGTTCTTGCCGTCGAGCGGCATGCGGTGCGTGCCTTGCAAGGCGACGCGCAAGCCTTGCTGATTGAAGTCGAGCTTGTCCAGCTCGACTTGCAGCATATTCTCCGCTTCAAACGTCCAGCGCGCCTGCATGGCGAATTGTTCGAACGGCATGGCCGGTTCGCTCAGGTACGATGGAAACTGCAGCACCAGGTCTTGCGCATCAATAGCGATGCTGCCGCCCTTGTCGCTGGCGTCGATGGTGCCGCTGAGTTTGTCGAAGCCGGGAATGGCCGGTGCGGCTGCCTGCGCGGGGCTGCTGGCCGTCTTCGCCACGGCCAGGCGCGCCGGCTGCGCATTCAGACCCAGGTCGATGAGCTTGCCGCGCAGCCGGTAGCTGGCCGGTGTCGCCATCTCGCCTTCCCATTGCGCCGAGAAATCCTGCAAACGCCCGCGCGGCGCCAGGGCATCGAGGCGCTGGCGCTGCTGCTCGCCCAGCGGCAGCTTGTCGGCCAGCGCGGCCAGGGTTTGCAAATCGAGCGACTTGGCCGTGATTTCCGTGCGCGCCGGCTTGCGCTTGGTGGCGGCAATGAAACGTTCGGACAGGGTCGTGGGCGGCAGGCTGAGACCGTCGCGTGTTTCTACCGCGAAATTCGTCAACTCCACCTGATGGCCATTCGCGCCAAAGGTGGGCTTGCCGTCCGGCACCTGCGCCGACAGCTCTTCTTTTGCCGAAATGCGCCCGCTGACCGACAGCAAGTCGAGCGGGGCGATATGCTCGCCCAGCTGCGCCTGCACATCCGTCAAGCCCACGTCGGCCGTGAAGCCGGCCAGGCGCGCGTGATCCAGGCTCAACCAGGCGCGCAAGGCACCCTTGCCCTGGCTCAGCTCGAACGGGTAATCGAGGTAGCGGCGCCAGGCGGCCAAGTCGGCGTTTTTCAGGTCCGCATACAGCTCGCCCTTCCACATCGACACATCCGAGATGCGCGTGCTGAAAGGCGGATGCGTGAAGTGAGCGCGCACATCGATGGGTGCGGCCAGGCTGGCGGGCGGCGTGGCCTGCAAGCCCAGCCGGTGGGTGCGCCAGCGGTTGCGCAGCAGCAAGTTGACCTGGGTTAAAGCCAGCTCCGGCGTGCCGCGCGCTTCGTCCGTCCAGCGCACCTTGCCGTCGCGAATGATGATGTCATGCTGCGACAGCAGCCAGTCGGCGCCCTTGCCGTCGCTGCCCTGGCTGCTGTCGACGAGCACGCCGGCCACATACAGCTTGCCATCCATGCTGCGCCGCACGTCCAGGTCGGGCCGCGTGATTTCCAGGGTAGTGAAGCGCACGGAACCGAGCACGCTCCACCATGACACGGTCGCCGAAATGCTCGGCAGGCTCAGCGCCTGGCGCCCCGCCTGGTCGCGCAGGGTCACGTCGCCGAGGAAGAGATTCGGCCGCACGCCATGCCAGGAAGCATAAATGCGCGCGATGCTGACAGGGTTGCCCAGCGCGCGGCTGGCCGCCCGCTCGATATCGCCTTTGTAATAGTCGATATTCGGCAAGATAGCGTAGCGCAGGAATAAAAACAGCACGGCGAAGGCGAAATACGCCAGCAGCACCAGTTTGATGG
The DNA here is from genome assembly GCF_030397595.1 of Janthinobacterium sp. SUN033. Classification (NCBI taxonomy): domain Bacteria; kingdom Pseudomonadati; phylum Pseudomonadota; class Betaproteobacteria; order Burkholderiales; family Oxalobacteraceae; genus Janthinobacterium; species Janthinobacterium sp. SUN033. Next base: position 152,590 of record NZ_JAPQNV010000005.1, on the reverse strand, counting down.
TAAAACCCAATACATGGTGGGTGGCCAGGTTGGCCATGCGATAGGCGGCACGCAGCCTCTGCCAGCGCAGGGCCAATGGCACATGTTCTGTCACGCTTGCTTCTGGCGGTTTTTGCATCAATAAGCTAATAAACTGGCCCGGCGTCAAATAATGGCAAAAATCGTCTGCATTCGTGGTGCGCGCCTGCATCCTTGCGCTTGCGTCTGAGCAAAGCCTCCCTTACCATCGTCCGGAAGAGCACGCACTACCGGCGGTATACGGCCAGCGGCACAATTTTACCGCATCCCCCGCCGTTCGCAGCCAAGTTAAACAAGAACATGCACGCAGCATCCACGAGACCCTTACCGATACCATGAGCACACAGCCTTTGATTTCCGCCTCCCGTTTCTACCAGCGCTGGCTGGACGCCGCCCCCGAGCGCGCCGCGCAGGTGGCGCAACTGGTGCGCGCGCCGCTGGACGGGCTCGACTTTGCCGCCGAGCTGGCCGCCCAGGCGAACGCCGCCACGCCGCCGCTGCCGCCCGAACGGGCCATGCGCCGCCTGCGCAACCTGCTCGTCTGCGGCCTGATCGCGCGCGATCTTGGCGGCCAGGCCGACTTGAACGAAGTCGTGACCGCCATGACGGGCTTTGCCGATTTCGCCATCCGCACGCATGTGGACGCCATCATGGCCGAGATGGTGGCCCTGCACGGCATGCCCGTCGGCGAGGAATCGGGCGAGGAACAAGCCTTGATGGTGCTGGCGATGGGCAAGCAGGGCGGCGGCGAGCTGAACGTCTCGTCGGACATCGACCTGATCTTTGCCTATCCAGAAGATGGCGATACGCAAGTCACCTTGCCGGGCCAGCGCAGCCTGTCCAACCACGAGTTTTTCATTCGCATGGGCAAGAAACTGATCGCCGCCCTGGCCGAGATCACGCAAGACGGTTTTACTTTCCGTGTAGATATGGCCCTGCGTCCGAACGGCAATTCCGGCCCGCTGGCCGCCAGCCTGGGCATGGTGGAACAGTACCTGATCGTGCAAGGGCGCGAATGGGAGCGCTACGCCTGGGTCAAGGCGCGCGCCGTGACGGGCAAGCCGGAAGACATCGCCGCGCTCGACGCCATCGTGCGCCCCTTCGTCTTCCGCCGCTACCTCGATTTCGGCGTCATCGATGCCATCCGCACCATGCACGGCCAGATCCGCGCCGAGGTCAACCGCCAGGAGCGGCTGCACCCGGACCGCAGCAATAACGTCAAGCTGGGCCGTGGCGGCATCCGCGAAATCGAGTTCCTCGCGCAAGTGTTTCAATTGATACGGGGCGGGCGCGACGCCGAGCTGCGCGAACGTTCCACGCGCGCCACCCTGCGCACGGTGGCGGACAAGGGGCTATTGGAGCCGGCCATCGTGGAACAATTGCTGGGTTCCTACACTTTCCTGCGCAACTTGGAACACCGGCTGCAGTATCTTGACGATGCGCAAACCCATACCTTGCCCGCGAACGAGGCCGACCGCCTCACCGTGGCGCAGATGATGGGTTTACCCGACACGCCTACCCTGCTGGCCCAGCTGGAAGCGCACCGCGTGTTTGTTGCCGGTCAATTTGACGAAATGTTCAGCGACAAGAGCAGCGGCACGCCGCCGGCCGACACGGGCATCGACCCGCAAACGTCGAACGACTGCGCCGCCTCGGATCAGCAGGAAGCCATCGAGGCGCGCTTCGCCGCCCTGGGTTTCCATGAACCGGCCGCCTGCGCGCGCCGCCTGCTGGCCACCTGGCAAGCGCCGCGGCTGCAATCCTTGCCCGAGGCGAGCCGCACGCGTTTGGTGGCCCTCGTCAATTCAGCCCTGCCCCTGATCACCGATTGCTCCGTGTCCAACGGCAACGCCAGCCAGCTGGCCACCCTGGGCCGCCTGCTCGATTTCCTGGAGGCGATCGCGCGCCGCTCGGCTTATCTGTCGCTGCTGACGGAATACCCGCATACGCTCGAGCGCGTCGTGCGCATGGTGTGCGCCAGCGGCTGGGCCGCCACCTTCCTCACGCAGCACCCGATACTGCTCGACGAGCTGCTGGACGAGCGCATCCGCAATACGGTGCCTGACCCGGCCGCGCTGGCGCTGGACTTGCAACGCCAGCTCGACGACGCGCCCGGCGACACGGAGCGGCAGATGGATATCCTGCGCGAAACACACCACGCGCAGCTGTTCCAGTGCCTGGCGCAAGACCTGGCGGGCGACCTGAGCGTGGAGAAGCTGGCCGATTACCTGTCCCAGCTGGCCGACATCATCGTCGCCGCCACCGTGCAAGCCGTCTGGCAAACCTTGCCCACGCGCCACCGCGAGGTGCCGAAATTCGCCGTCATCGCGTACGGCAAGCTGGGCGGCAAGGAGCTGGGCTATGTCTCGGACCTCGACGTCATCTTCCTCTTCGACGACGACGACCAGGAAGCGCCCGGCCTGTACGCCAAGCTGGCGCAGCGCTTCATTACCTGGATGACCTCGCACACCTCGGCCGGCATTTTGTTCGATATCGACATCGCCCTGCGTCCCGACGGCGCCTCGGGCATGCTGGTTTCCAGCGTGCAAGCCTTCGAGCGCTACCAGGGCAGCGCGGCCTGGGTGTGGGAACACCAGGCGCTCACGCGCGCGCGCTTCTGCGCCGGCGATGTCGGCATCGGCAAGCATTTCGAGCGCATCCGCGACACGATCCTGCGCAAGGAAAGGCCGGAAAACGGCCCCCTCAAGGGCGAAGTGGTGGCCATGCGCAAGAAGATGCTGGACGCCCACCCGCCCCGCCCCGGTAACTTTGATCTGAAACAAGATCCGGGCGGCATGATCGACATCGAGTTCATGGTGCAATACCTGGTGCTCCAGCATGCGGCGCAGTACCCGCAGCTGACGGCCAACTCGGGCAATATCGCCCTGCTGCGCCTGTGCGGCGAACTGGGGTTGATCGATGCCCAGCTGGCCGCCCTGGTGGCCGACGCCTACCGCGCGCTGCGCAAGCTGCAGCACCAGCTGCGCCTGCAAGGACAGGACCTGGCCCGCGTGGAACCGGAAAGAGTGCGCGTGCATGCGGACAACGTCATGCGCCTGTGGCAAGCCATCTTCGGCGCCACCGCCTGAGGCCGGCCCGGGCATGCCGCTTCATTACCTGTCCCGCCTGAGCGGATCGGCGCGCGATACGCAAGCCAATCTGCAGCTGGGCTGCGTGCTGGCGCTGGTGGCCGGCGCCGTGAATGCGGGCGGCTTTCTCGCCATCGGCGGCTATACCTCGCACATGACGGGCATCGTCTCGGGCATGGCGGATGACTTGGCGCTGGGCAATATCACGCTGGCCCTGGCGGCGCTGGGCGCGTGGCTGGCCTTTGTCAGCGGCGCGGCCGTGACGGCCATCATGGTGAACTGGGGCAAGCGGCGGCGCCTGCACAGCCAGTTTGCCGCCAGCCTGCTGCTGGAAGCGGCCCTGTTATTGCTGTTCGGCTTGACGGGCAATTACCTGGCCACCATGCCCGACGTGCTGGGCCCCGTCACCATCTTGCTGCTGTGCTTTGTCATGGGTTTGCAAAACGCCATCATCACCAAGATTTCGGGCGCCGTCATCCGCACCACGCACGTGACGGGACTGTCCACCGACATCGGCATCGAACTGGGCAAGATGGCGTATTACAACCGGCGCCACCTGCCGGACCGGATGGTCAAGGTCAACCGCGGCAAGCTGAGAACCCACAGCCTGCTGATCGCCTGCTTCTTCATCGGCGGCGTCAGCGGCGCCCTGGCCTTCAAGCACATCGGCTTTCCTGCCGCCACCATCCTGCTCGCCGGCGTGCTGACCCTGCTGTCGGGCGTGCCCGTGCTGCGCGATTTGCGCCTGCTGTGGCGCTTTTACCGGCGCCGCCTGCACGCCTGGCGTTAGCAGGAATATTTTTCTTTATGATAATAATATACTGGTTTTAATGCTAATATTTTTCTGCGTCCAGCGAGCCAATCAGGCTTGGCAGGACGGCGTTTTGATTTGACACCCTATCGTTGTCCAATTGTGAAAGCGAGAAAAATGATTTCCATCAAAAAAGCCCTGTTTGTCTTTGCCGCCGCTGTCGGAGTTGCCGCCTCGTTTGCCAGTAACGCGACCGAACATGCACGCAGACCGCCGGATACGTGCACCTATCTCTTGAACAGCTGCTATCAGGGCAATAACAATGACTGCGAACTCTGGTACGCACAGTGCGCCAACGTCGACCCTGAGTAAGCGGACTAAAGCAACAAACGAAAAAAAAACGCCCCGAAGGGCGTTTTTGCTTATGCGGTCAAAAGATTACTTGGCCGACATCAATGCAACGGTGGTGTCGAGCATGCGGTTCGAGAAACCCCACTCGTTGTCGTACCACGACGATACTTTCACCAGGCGGCCCGACACTTTGGTCAGGGTCGAGTCGAAGTTCGACGACGCCGGGTTGTGGTTGAAGTCGATCGACACCAGCGGTTCGGTCTGGTACGTCAGGATGCCTTCCAGGGCGCCTTCCGATGCGGCCTTCATCAGCGCGTTGACTTCTTCCACGGTGGTGTCGCGCTTGGCGATGAAGGACAGGTCGACCAGCGACACGTTGATGGTCGGCACGCGGATGGCGAAACCGTCCAGCTTGCCATTCAGCTCAGGCAGCACCAGGCCCACGGCGGCGGCGGCGCCCGTCTTGGTCGGGATCATGCTCATGGTGGCCGAACGGGCGCGGCGCAGGTCTTCATGCATCACGTCGGACAGCACCTGGTCGTTGGTGTAGGCGTGCACGGTGGTCATCAGGCCCGTTTCGATGCCGATGGCGTCGTTGAGCGGCTTGACCAGCGGTGCCAGGCAGTTGGTGGTGCACGAAGCGTTCGAAATGACGGTGTCCGTCGATTTCAGCACGGAGTGGTTCACGCCGAACACGACGGTAGCATCGACGTCCTTGCCGCCTGGTGCCGAAATGATGACTTTTTTCGCGCCGCCCTTCAAGTGAGCCGAAGCTTTCTCTTTGGTGGTGAAGAAGCCCGTGCATTCCAGCACGACGTCCACGCCCAGCTCGCCCCAAGGGATTTCAGCCGGGTTGCGCTGTGCGAATACGCGGATCGGATCGCCATTGACGATCATGTTGTCGCCTTCGACGGTAACCGTGCCCGGGAACTTGCCGTGCGCGGTGTCGTAGCGGGTCAGGTGGGCGTTCGATTTGGCATCGCCCAGGTCGTTGATGGCAACGATCTGGATATCCTGTTTCTTGCCGCCTTCGTAGAAAGCGCGCAATACATTACGGCCGATGCGGCCGTAGCCGTTGATTGCAACTTTGATCGTCATACTCTGCTCCTGATTAAAAAAAAAGGTATCAGCACAGCACCCCGGCCAGCACATGGCCAGGGTCTGCTCAAAATCAATATTAGCCAGCGATAACGGCTTTAACCTTGGCTACGACATTCTCGACCGTGAAGCCGAAGTGCTTGAACAGCACGCCGGCCGGAGCCGATTCGCCAAACGTGTCGATACCGACCACGGCGCCTTCCAGGCCCACGTATTTGTACCAGAAGCTGGTCACGCCCGCTTCGATGGCCACGCGCGGCACGCCTTTCGTCAGCACGCTGGCCTTGTAGGCGGCGTCCTGGCGGTCGTACACGTCGGTCGACGGCATCGACACCACGCGCACGGCGATGCCTTCGGCAGCCAGCGCGCTGGCGGCGGCGACGGCCAGTTCCACTTCGGAACCGGTGGCGATCAGGATCGCCTTGGCATCGGCCACGTCGTTCAGCACATAGCCGCCGCGGTAGATGTTCTCGATCTGTTCGGCGCTACGCTCCTGGTATGGCAGGTTCTGGCGCGAGAAGATCAGGGTCGACGGACCATCCTTGCGGCGCACGGCGGCGCCCCAGGCAGCAGCCGACTCGACGGTGTCGCACGGACGCCAGTTGTCCAGGTTCGGGATCAAACGCATCGACGAAACGTGCTCGACCGATTGGTGCGTCGGGCCGTCTTCGCCCAGGCCGATCGAATCGTGGGTGAACACGAAGATCGAACGCAGTTTCATCAGCGCGGCCATGCGCAGCGCATTGCGGCTGTAGTCGGAGAACGTCAGAAACGTGGCGCCGAACGGGATGTAGCCGCCGTGCAAGGTGATGCCGTTCATGATGGCGCTCATGCCGAATTCGCGCACGCCATAGTTGATGTGGTTGCCAGGCTGGCCCGAACGCACGGCTACGCACTCTTTCCAGTTGGTCAGGTTCGAACCGGTCAGGTCGGCCGAGCCGCCCAGGAATTCCGGCAGGGAGGATGCCAGTGCCTGGATGGCGTTCTGGCTGGCCTTGCGGGTGGCGATGTTTTCTTTCTTCTCGACGCAGGAAGCGATGGCGGCCGACAGCGCCGTTTCAAACGCGGCGGGCAAGTCGCCCTGCATGCGGCGGCTCAGTTCAGCGGCTTGCTGCGGGAATTCGCGGCCATAGGCGACGAAACGCTCGTTCCAGTCCGCTTCCAGCAGGGCGCCTTGCTTCTTGGCATCCCAGGCTGCGTACACGTCGGCCGGCATCTCGAACGGGGCGGCATCCCAGCCGATGTATTCGCGCACGGCGGCGATTTCCTTGTCGCCCAGCGCGGCGCCGTGGACCTTGTCGCCGCCTTGCAGGTTCGGCGAACCCTTGCCGATGATGGTCTTGCAGCAGATCAAGGTTGGCTTGCTGGCCTTCTTGGCGGCGGCGATGGCGGCAGCCACGGCGGCAACATCGTGGCCGTCGACGGCGCGGATGACGTTCCAGCCGTACGCTTCGAAGCGGGCCGGGGTGTCGTCCGTAAACCAGCCTTCGACTTTGCCGTCGATGGAAATGCCGTTGTCATCGTACAGGGCGATCAGTTTGTTCAAGCCCAGGGTGCCGGCCAGCGCACACACTTCGTGCGAAATACCTTCCATCAGGCAACCATCGCCGACGAACGCGTAGGTGTAGTGGTTGACGATATCGTGGCCAGGCTTGTTGAATTCAGCGGCCAGCAATTGCTCCGACAGGGCCATGCCGACGGCGTTGGCGATGCCCTGGCCCAGCGGGCCGGTGGTCGTTTCCACGCCTGGCGTGACATCGACTTCCGGGTGGCCCGGGGTTTTCGAATGCATCTGGCGGAAAGCCTTGATGTCATCCATCGACAGGTCGTAACCGGTCAGGTGCAGCAGCGCGTAGTGCAGCATCGAGCCGTGGCCGTTCGACAACAGGAAACGGTCGCGGTTCTGCCATTTTGGATTCGCGGGATTGTGGCGATAGTGACCGCTCCACAGGGCAACTGCAATCTCGGCCATGCCCATCGGCATGCCTGGATGGCCGGAGTTGGCCTTTTGTACAGCGTCCATTGCCAGTGCGCGGATCGCATTGGCCATTTTGGTAGTCGGGAGCGTAGTTGTCATGATGGTATGGGTCAGTCGCGAGTTTGGAATTCGTTTGCAACAGCACGGACAGGGAAGCCGGCTGCTTTCTGTGGTCAAGTATTTTACCAGACTGGGGGGCCGCAAATTAGAATTGCGGCGTACTGGCCCGCCAAATGGCTATACTTTGACGTCTTTCCACCCCACTTACCCCCCCGTTGAGGATTTGCATGCCGCGTTTTTTCTGTCCCCAGCCGCTCGTTGCCGGCACCACCATCGCCCTGCCGGAGGCTGTCGCCCACCATATCCAGGTCGTGCGCCTGGCGCCGGGCGACGTGATCACCCTGTTCAATGGCGAAGGGGGCGAAGTGCAGGCTAGCCTGGCAACGGTCGCCAAGCGCAGCGTGACGGCTGAAATCCAGACGCACGTGGCGCGCGAAGCGGAGCTGCCGTATGCCGTGACCCTGGCGCAGGCCTTGCCGGAAGCGTCCAAAATGGACTGGATCATCGAAAAAGCCATCGAGCTGGGCGCGGCGGGCATCGTGCCGCTGTCGGCGCAGCGCTGCGTCGTGCGCCTGTCCGCCGAGCGGGCCGAGAAAAAACTCGCGCATTGGCAAGGCATTATCGTTTCCGCTTCGGAACAATGCGGGCGCAACCGCCTGGCCCAGCTGGCGCCATTGCAGGATTTCAATCACTGGAGCCGCCAGCAAGATTTGCATAAACGCATCATTTTGACGCCGCGCGCGGAGCAGTCGCTGGCCGACTGGGCCCGCCACCAGCCGCCGCAGGCGATCACCGTGATGGTGGGCCCGGAAGGCGGCTTTTCGGAAGCCGAAGAAAAGGCTGCGCTGGCCGCCGGCGCCATCGGCCTGGCCATGGGCCCGCGCATCCTGCGCACGGAAACGGCGGGCCTGACGGCGCTGACCACGCTGGCGGCATTGTGGGGCGGGATGTAAGAGGCCAGAAACCATATTGAAGGCAACGCCGGGGGCGTTCCCACGCCTGCCGTGGCCATAGCCAAAAAAAATGCCGCGCCCTGTCTGACAGGGTGCGGCATTTTTACTGAAATCGTGTCTTTTGCAAGCCGCCGGCAAGCCGGCGGCCATCACACAATTAGAACTTCTTGTTGAACTCAGCGGTGAACTTCATCGAACGAGGTGCGGTGTAGCTCAGTACCGATTCATACAGAGCATAGCGTCCCTGGTTGGTGTTGTAACGCTCGACCACTTTTTGCGTGGTTTGCGTGTCGAACACATTGAAGATGTCCAGTTTCACAGACAGGCCTGGCACATACGCTGGTTTGTACGCCACGTTCAAGTCCAGGTTTTTGTCCCATGGCAGATTGCCCACGGCGCCACGTGGCGAAGGAACGTTCTGATTGCCAGTTGCACCGAAGCAATAGTGCGAAGCGGACTGATAGTTAAAGTCCTTATCTTCGACCGACTGCGTGTTCGGGTTGGTACCAACGCACGAACGTGGGCGGCCCGAAGCGAGCAAGGCGGCTGCACCCACGGTCCACTCTGGGGTCAGGTCGTAGAAGCCGTAAGCCTTGATCTGATGCTTACGATCATTTGGCAGGCGGCCATCCGCATAGCGCATCAGTGCTGCGTAATCCCAGGTCTGGGTAGCGGCAACGTCTGCCTGGCCAGTCGTGGTATCGGACAGCGTCTGACCTTCGGTATTGCCGCTGCTGCGCGACAGGGTGTAGTTGACCTTACCATACCAGCCGTTACGGTATGGATGCTCAGCAAACACATCAAGTGCAGCGTAAGTACGCTTGGCCTTGTCGAAGCCCAGGTCTTCCTTCGTCAGGTGGACGCGGGTGTAGTTGGACTGCGTACCTGCGAAGTCAACCAGGAAATCATTTGCTTCGCCCGGGTTGAACGATGCGCAGTTAAAGCCGCCGTAGTTCGAAGTATCGATACCATTACGCTTGGCGTATTTAATGAGCACGCGGCCATCGCAGAAGTCATCGATCGTCGATTTCAGGGTACGGTAAGTAACCTTGGCACCGAAATTCAGGCTAGGGTTGTAGGCCTTTTCAAAGCCCAGGGTCAACTCATCCTGGAACGATGGTTTCATGTCCAGTGCAGCAACGGTTTTCGGATCTTTTGCTTGACCGAATTCATTGTTTGCAGACAAGACATCCGTCAACTGGGTCAAGCCCGTTGGCGCACCATGCGCATCCGTACCCGTGTAAGCGTAGTACTGGTTGGTGTTCAGCGAACCGTTTGCACCGCGCAGAGCGATCACGGTTGGCATTTGCAGGGTGTAACGGCCAGCGCTACCGAATACTTTGAACGATGCATCGCCGTTCACGTCCCACACTGCTGCTACGCGTGGAGCGTATTGGTTCTTCATCTCAATATACTTGGTGCCGTCCTGGTTGGCATTGTAGAAGCCTTCGCGACGCAGACCTGCGGTCAGCAACACGTCCTTCGTCACTTGCCAGCGATCTTCAATGTACTGAGCATCCTGACCAGCGAAAGCATTCGATACGGTCGAGGACAGGACACGCGACACATAAAAACCTTGCGATGCGAGCGGGCCCTTGCCTGCCAGCACGCCAACTTGGCCGCCAGGAACGTTAAATGGCTGAGTGGCATCCGGTGTCTTGCCGTACAACCACAGTACGCCACCGGCCAGGGCGTCGCCAGCGTCTGTCGAGGACATCTTGTTATTGTCCAGACCAGCACGCAGGGTGTGGTTGCCAATCTTGTATTCCAAATCCAGACGCTTGGACGTTACGCGGTCGATGGCACCATTGACTGGTTGATTGGTCGAGAACGGCTGGCCGCCCGTGTAGTTCAAGCCTTGCGCCTGATCCGCCTTTGCCGCACTCACTTGTGCCAGCGTTGGATCGTAGCCCGTAGGCTGATAGATATGCTTGGCGCGCGACTGGCCATACAGGGCCGTGACGGTCAGGTTATCGGAAATGTTACCAACGTAGCGCGCAATGTTGGCTTCGCCGCCGTTCGGGTTGAATGGGCCGTATTCTTCGTGGGTAGACGAATTGACCTTGCTGCCGACGGCGCGGGTATCGTATTTGTACGAACGGAATTGCGTATCGGTCTCTGGCAAGTCACCGATCGTGGTGAACTCGATGCGATGATTATCGGAAATATTCCAGTCCAACTTACCGAAGTAGCGCTGCGTGGTGGTCTTGTAGTCGCGCCAGCCGTTACTATCGTTAGTCAGCGCGGTACGGCCGCCGAAGACGCCATTGCTTTCGGCGCGAGTTTGTTCCAGTGCAACGAAACCGAACAAGGTATCCTTGATCAGCGGACCACCAACATAGGCGGAGTACTGTTTTTGCTCGAATTCATTGTCTTCGCGGCGAATACGCAGGGTCCCGTCTGTTTGCGGGAACACGCCGGTATTGGCGTAGTACATGTCACGCGACTTGGCGCGCAACGACTTCGGTGCGATCGAGACCAGGGCACCGGCTTCCCAGGTGTTGGTACCGGATTTGGTCGTGACGTTGACCACGCCGCCAACCGAACGGCCAAATTCAACGCCGTAACCGCCCGTCAAAACTTGAGCCTGAGCGATCGCGCCAAATGGCAGTTCCATCGCGCCCAACTGCGACAGCGGGTTGGTTACCGGGAAACCGTTGATGTAGTAGGCATTTTCCGAAGCGCCGCCACCACCGAAGCTGGCTCCGGCGGGATAGGTCGGATCGCCACGGGTGGTATTCGGGGAGAGTTGAACGATTGCCTCGACGTTACGTGCGATCGGCAACTTGTCCAGCTCGCGCGCGGTGAAGGTCGCGCCATTGGTCGAGCTCGAGATATCGATGCGGTTGCGACGACCCGTCACTTGCACGGCCTGAACGCCGCCAGCAACAGGGAAAATCGCCTCGACGCCTTGACCGGCCAGCACTTCCAGCGACGTGGTGCCAACAACCGATTCGCCCTTCTTCAGCGTCACGGTATAGGTGCCGATAGGCAGACTCGTGGCACGGAATGCACCGTTTGCATCAACTGCCGTGGAACGCGTCTGGTTGGTACCATTGTTTTGCAACACGACGGTATCGCCAGCGCCGCTGCCGACCTTACCAAAAATACTACCTGCTGCGTTCGACTGCGCCATGACGGGAGCAACGACCATGGCGGACATGGCGCCGGCGCTGAAGGCCAGCGCCAGCGCACGAACTAAAACTGTTTTTCTCAACATGTGGTTTCCTAATTATTAGATTAAGCGTCTCTGGTAGAGTTGCTTGGTAAATTTTAAGCACTAAATCATGTTTAATACGTTTTTATTTCCGGTTTTAGTTTTTGATGATTTGACACTCTCCCACCACTGATATGGCAGGCTTCAGACAAAACAGGAAAAACCTACTTGCCTAAGCGATACATAAAACCATATGCGATTGTTCACTGTCAACATAGTAGGAAAATATGATGCAAAGATACAACAAAAATGAATGGCGCCGGACAATGGCAAATGCGTCCAAGATTGTGCGGCAATGCACCAATTTGATGCACTGCAAAAAAACGCATATTAATATGCGAAAAATTATTGTTTGAAAACACACGACGTTGCGCTCGCCTCGCGCCCATGGCCACAACGTGGAATACCTGCCATGGCGCTCCTGCAGCCCTTGAAACGCCGCCTTCCGAGCATGCGAAGCATGCGGGATGGCAGCAGACCTGTTGCAGATTGACAACACCCGATGGAATTGAACTATTCAAACCTGAAGTTTTCAATTACATTGTATGAATACTTCTCACGGAGTTATTTGCGTTTGAATATAAGTTATTAGACGCACCAACGATTATCAGTATCCGGCAATAGAATTTCCATATTCATTATCAGAATAAAAAAACAAATAGAAACACACCCTGCATTCTCCCCTCCGAGAAATAAAAAATCAGCGCCATCAAAAAATCCATATCTGGGAAATCAGAACATATAACGCAATAACGCAATGCTCTTATTTCTCGATGAGAATCGCATGGAATAACATCTGCAGTTATTGCATACAATAATCTGGAATTAAAAACAGATTTTGATGGCCGGTGCCGGCTCGCAGCTTCCCTCCCATGCGCGCATGGTTAAATGTGGCAACGCCAGCAGCACGCTGACCCGCCATGCCACGATGGCAGCCTTCCCGCGGCTGCGGAACATCCCCTCTCCCCGCATCGCTGCAGCACCTCTTGTCCATTCAACTTGGCAAGAAAATTCATAATTTGCCTATACATATTGATATTCAACTTCTTATCGCAGCTTCAAAAATCGTCCGATCAACAAGCATGTAATTTGATATCGCAACAACAGCGCACCGTGCACAAAATGGGCAATATCTAAAAACAGGCAACGGCCCCGGCCATCAAGCCTTCGGACAAAGTCAGCCTGTCGCATTGCCCATGCCTGCCGTGGCGGCGAAACGACAGGCTGGCGCACCAGAATGGTGCGCTGCGGAAGCGCGCTGTCGTGCCGCGCCATCGCGTCAGGCATCGGCGCGAACGCGGCGTCAGGAGACACGCCGCTTCCCCTGCGGCACCCGGCCGCCGATAACGACCATGCGACAGGAAAATGGCCCGACATCCGCCCAGGCCGCCATGCATTGCCTGCAAGAAGGAGTAAAATGCCGCCTTGCGCCGCGCCACGCGGCTGCCCACTCTCCGCTAGATACGGAGCCCTGCACTTTTCGGATAGACACCATGCTGCGACTCAACGAAGTAAAACTCCCCCTCGAACACGACGAAGCGGCCCTGCCCGCCGCCATCCTGGCGCGCCTGGGCATCGCTGCGGCCGATTTGCTCGGCTTTACCGTCTTCAAACGCAGCTATGACGCGCGCAAGCGCAGCGCCGTGGTGTTGATTTACTCGCTGCATGTGGACGTCAAGAATGAAGCGGCCGTGCTGGCGCGCCTGCAGCACGACGTGCACCTGATGCCCGCGCCCGACACCGACTATAAATTTGTTGCCGGCGGCGAACAGCTGGCCGGACACAGCACTGAACCGCGTCCCATCGTCATCGGCACGGGCCCCTGCGGCCTGTTCGTGGCGCTGATCCTGGCGCAAATGGGCTTGCGCCCCCTCATCCTGGAACGGGGCAAGCAGGTGCGCGAACGCACGGTCGACACCTTCGGCTTCTGGCGCAAGCGCGAGCTCAATCCCGAATCGAACGTGCAGTTCGGCGAAGGCGGCGCCGGCACCTTCTCGGACGGCAAGCTGTACAGCCAGATCAAGGACCCCAAGCACTACGGCCGCAAGGTCTTGACGGAATTCGTCAAGGCGGGGGCGCCCGAGGAAATCATGTATGTGAGCAAGCCGCACATCGGCACCTTCCGCCTGGTCAAGATGGTGGAAGAAATGCGCGCCAATATCGAGCGGCTGGGCGGCGAATACCGTTTCAGCAGCAAGGTGGTCGATCTCGACATCGTGCCAGGTGCCGACGGCGGCCAGGTGCGCGGCGTAGTGCTGGACAATGGCGAAACCATCGCCAGCAACCACGTCGTGCTGGCCATCGGCCACAGCGCGCGCGACACCTTTGAAATGCTGCACAAGCGCGGCGTGTACATCGAAGCGAAACCGTTCTCGATCGGCTTCCGCGTGGAACACCCGCAATCCCTGATCGACAGCTGCCGCTTCGGCCCCAGCGCCGGCCACCCGATCCTGGGCGCGGCCGACTACAAGCTCGTGCACCACGCCAGCAATGGCCGTTCCGTCTACAGCTTCTGCATGTGCCCGGGCGGCACGGTGGTGGCGGCCGCCTCGGAACCGGGCCGCCTGGTGACGAACGGCATGAGCCAGTATTCGCGCAACGAGCGCAACGCCAACAGCGCCATCGTGGTCGGCATCACGCCGGCCGACTATCCGGGCGACCCGCTGGCCGGCATCGCCCTGCAGCGCGAACTGGAAGAGCGCGCATTTGCCCTGGGTGGCGGCAACTACGATGCCCCAGGGCAATTGGTCGGCGACTTCGTCGCTGGCCGCGCCTCGACGGAATTTGGCAGCGTGGTGCCGTCGTACAAGCCGGCCGTGCACCTGACGGACCTGGCGCCCTCGCTGCCCGAATACGCGATCACGGCGCTGCGTGAAGCGTTTCCGGCGTTCAACAAGCAAATCAAGGGCTATTACAAGGCCGACGCCGTGCTGACGGGCGTGGAAACACGCACCTCGTCGCCGATCCGCATCAAGCGCCGCGACGACGACCTGCAAAGCCTGAACACGCGGGGCCTGTTCCCCGCCGGCGAAGGCGCCGGCTATGCGGGCGGCATCCTGTCCGCCGCCGTCGACGGCATCAAGGTGGCCGAAGCGGTGGCCCTGTCGATGGCGGCGCGCGGCTAGGCCACGCTGCCTCCGCCCTGCGGCGGGACGAAAAAAAACCGGCACCATGTGCCGGTTTTTTTATGCCTGCGCCCGCTTTTTAAAACTTGTACGAGGCATTCAGGTAGCCGGTACGGCCGCGCGGATCATAGTAGCGGTCGTCATAGCCGAATTGCTGGCCGCGGTTCGCGCCGGACGTCGATGGCACGAACGGGGGGCTCTTGTCGGTCAGGTTCAGCACGCCTGCGGTGAAAACCCAGCTCTTGCTGGGAGTCCAGACCGTCTGCCAGTCAAGCGTCGAATAGAACCCGACCCGCATCCGGATATCTTCCTGGCCCGTCACGGCGCCGGAAGCGTCGATCACGTCGACCGTCGTTTTCTGATCCTTGTAGCCGGACAGGAAGTTGACCGTCAGCGAATTGGCCCAGTTGCCCGTTTTCAGGGTGTTCGTCCACTGGCCGCGCGTGCGGAAAGTCACGGTGCCCAGTTCGGCATAGTTACCCAGCGCAGAATAATACTGACCACCGCGTTCCAGCTGTATATCTTCGCGCAACATCTGCGTCGCGTTCAACTGCGAGGTAAACAGGCCGATACCCGAGCGGTAACGGGCGCTGATATCGATATCGACGCCGGTGGCGAACGATTTGCCCAAGTTCTGGTTATCGGCCAGGAAGGCCAGGTAGGTCTTGCCCGTACCGACGTCCGTATTCACGCCCCACGATTTCGGATATGCCGCGGGATTGGCGAACACCAGCTGCTCGGTCAACTGGCCGAAGGAATCGCGGATCTGTACATGCCACAGGTCGGCGCCCAGGGTAATGGCGCTGATCGGCTCGTAGCGGAAGCCCAGGGTGGCCTGTTTCGACTTCTCTGGCTGCAAGTTGCGGTTGCCGCCGGCCAACTGATCGTACTGGTGGTTGCCTGGCTGGCATTGGGCATTGAGGCGCGTGGCAATCGCTTGCAGGGCCGGCGTACACGTGTACTTGTCGCTGGTAACGCCATAGCCGCGCTGCAAGGCGTTGACTTGTGGCACTGTCGGCGCATGGAAACCATTGCCAACGGAGCCGCGGATCAGCAAGGTGGGCGCCGGCGTCCACTTGAAGCTGGCCTTGGCCGTGGTGGCGCCGCCGAAGTCCGAGAATTCATCGAAACGCAGGGCCGCGCCCAGTTCCAGTTCCTTCAGCACCGGCGCGATAATTTCGCTGAACACGCCCTTCGACGTGCGACTGGCGCTATACGGCTTGCTGCTGGCGGCATCGCCGAAACGCTGGTCGCACTCCAGTCCCGCCGCGCCGCCGCACAAGGTGCCCTTCACTGGGTCGGCCAGGATGCCCTGTGCAAACGGGCTCGGTTTGGAAGAGAATTCCTCGCGATTGATGTTGGCGCCCACGCCCAGCATCATGGCGCCGCCCGGCAAGCGTCGTATTTCCGTCGAACCATTCAAATTGATGGTTTGCAGGCGCGACGTGCCGCCATCCCAGTAGCCGGTGAAGGCGGCCGCCTTGATGGCTTCCTGCGCCGCAGCCGATTGCTTGCCCGGACCGACGAAGGGATCGAGTAAACCGCTCGATGTCAGGTTGCCGACGGCAATCGCGCCAGGATAACCGGAAATACTGCCTTTTACGCGGCTTTCCGAGAAGTTGTAGGAGGCATTGTAATCCCAGCCGGCGGCCACGCCACGCGTGCCCACCACCACACTGGCGAAGTCCGCCGTATCCTTCGAGGTGCGCTGTCCCATGTCGAACAGGCGATAGGCCGCCACGCTGTCACCGGTAATACCGATTGGCAACAAATACTTGTCATGCAGCGGCGTTCCCTTATCGATGGAAATCTCGCCCGGCACGGGGGCGATACGCGAGGTCTGCTTGGTGCGCGACAAGAGTACGTCGGCATACACTTCGTGACCGGCGACTTTGAAGGTACCGGACGCCATGAAATTGTCGCGTTTGCGTTCCGGATAGATCTCCAGATCCTTAACAAAATCATAACCGCAGTAGTCATTCAAGCGCGGGGTGCCATCCGGGTCTGCATACGGTTCAAGCACGCGGAAAGTCTTGGCGGGGCAGGAGCCGTTGAGCTTTTGATAGGGACTGATCAGCTGGCCATTGTCATCAACGGCGTTGGCGGGAATCGGGCTGACCGAAAACTGCTGCTTCTGATAGCGTTTGCCGTTGGCCGAGAATTGCACCTTGCCCGTGTTGGCGAACGAGCGGTCGACCGAGGTCAACTTGTCGCGTTCATCGTGGCCGAAGGTCAGCACCACGTTGTAGCCATCGTCTTCCAGGTTGCCGAAGCCCTTGGTGGCGCTGATACGTTTCTCACGCGCACCGTTCTTTGGCGCCGAATAGCCGATGGAGACGTCGCCTTCCGTCGTGTCGTGCTTGGTAATGAAGTTGACCACGCCGGCAATGGCGTCGGCGCCATACAGCGCGGACGCGCCGTCGGTCAGCAGTTCAACCCGCTGAATGGCGGAAATCGGGATCGAATTCAAGTCGAAACCGGCGGCGAAGCCAGTCAGGGTCTGGCCGCCGAACTGGGCCAGGCGCTTGCCATTCAGCAAGACGAGCGTACGCGTCTCACCCACGTTATGCACGGAAATGCCGGAGAAACCGAAGGTGCTGCCCCCGACCGAAGAACTTTCCGTCGTCGCCCCCTGGGCGGAAGAGAGTTTCTTGACCAGGTCGGTGACCGAAGTGGCGCCCGAGGTACGGATGGCTTCGGCGGTCAACACGGTGACGGGCAAGGCACCTTCGGCGGCGATGCGCTTGATCGACGAGCCGGTGACTTCCACGCGCTGTATCTGCGTATCTTGCGCCACCGCAGATTGCGAGGCAACGGACAAAGCCGCTGCCATGCCACCGGCACAGACAATGCGAACGGCACGGGAGATGACGGTTTCTTTAAGCATGACGAACCCTTTTCATTTTTGCATTATGTAAGCAACAAAGCTGCTATCCGGACTGCATCCACTCTCCTAAAGGCACTCTTCCTGCACCGCACGTTCGACAGTGTGCCAGCCCCGCTCCCGCATGAGGGAAGGCGAACCACGATGTCGGTACAACAGCCGAGGCCAGCCAACTGAAAGTTAGCTAGACAACTACATAGAATCACGGGGATATTCTTGGTGTCAACAGAACTCACGTCGCGTATGGCATACAAACAACATTGTAAAAAAAATAGAAGTCAGGCAGGCATGCCACCCAAAGATAGCGTACAGAGCAGCCGTGGTCAGCTGGCCAGCGGCAGCCTGATCTGTATATGACAGCCGGGCGTGCTGTCGATGGCGCACACCTGGCCGCCCAGTTGCTGCACGATGGTGTAGACGATGTGCATGCCCAGACCGGAGCCGCCCTGGCCCCGCTTGGTGGTGAAGAACGGTTCGAACATATGCTCGCGCACGGCCGGCGCCAGGCCGATGCCGTCGTCGGAAAAATCGAGCAGCAGCCAGCGCGCAGCCGCGTCGGTGTCGTCCTCCTCGATGCGCGCGCGTATCGTGATGCGCCCCGGCCCGCCCTGCGGATAGCCATGGCGGGCGCTGTTCATCAGCAGGTTCGAGAGGATTTGCGACAGCTTGCCGGCCGCCAGGCGCACCTGGCAATCGGGGGCGATATCGAGTTCCACGCCCAGCGCCGCCTTGCGCAATTCCGGACTGTGGGCCGACACCAGGCCGTGCACATAGTCGTGCAGCGCCAGGTCGGCCACGTATTCGCTGACCTGGTCCACGGCCAGTTGCTTGAAATTGCCGATCAGGTCGGCGGCGCGCGCCAGGTTGCGCTCGATCAAGGCGGCCGCTCCCTTGAGCGACTCGGCAATGTCGATCAGTTCGGCACGGCTGACCTTGGCGCCACCCAGCAGCTGCACCAGCTGGTCGGCATAGCTGCCCATGCTCGACGCGGCCGTCAGCGCCACGCCGATGGGCGTGTTGACTTCATGCGAGACACCGGCCACCAGCGAGCCGAGGGCCGCCATCTGCTCTTGCTCGATCAGGTTGGCCTGCGCCGCCAGCAGCGATTCGGTGCGCACGCGCACGATTTCTTCCAGCTGCTGGGTGCGCTCCTGGTGCTGCAGCTCGGCCGCGCCGCGGGCCGAGAAGATCGACAGCAGCAGCAAGGCCAGCAAACGCTTGTTTTCATCGATGGGCCGCGTGTCGATGGCCGACAGGATGCCCAGGGTCTTGCCATCGGTATCGATCAGCGGCATGCCGACATAGCTTTCCGCCTGCATGTCGACGAGGAGGGTATCGAATGGAAAGCGACGCTGGATATCGCTGCCATGAAAACACATGCTCTGGCACGTCACGTCCTGGCATGGCGTGTGCTGCAGGCTGTATTCGATATTCGGCTGGTAACCGTCGCCGCCCCACAGGGCGAGGGTGCGGATGCCTTCGCTGCCATCTTCCAGGCGCACCAGGCGTCCGGCGATCACATAGTGCACGTCGAGCGCTTCGGCCAGGTCCTTGACGAGGATGCGCAGGAAGTCGTCGCCCCGGGCGTGCGCCGTCGAGGCGGTAATCGAGCGCAGGGCCGCTTCCGCCAGGGTGCGCCGCTGCTCGGCATCGAACAGGGGTTCTTGCGAATTCACATCAAACAACGGAATACTCATGAATGCTCCTGCACGGCACCGGAAGCGCAGACACACCTGCCGGCGGGGCGACTCTCAGCCATGGCCCGCCCCAGCGGACCTGCCGCGATTGTACCCCTGGCTATTGCTTAATAATACAGATACACAGGAATTTTTTACAGCCAGCCGGAACGCTTGAACAAGTAATACATATAACCGCAGACACAGCTCATCACTGCCACGGCGGCCGGATAGCCATAATGCCAGTCCAGCTCCGGCATGAACTTGAAGTTCATGCCCCAGATGCCGGCAAACGCCGTAAACACGGCGAAGATGGCCGCCCAGGCCGCCAACTGCTTGTTCACTTCGCTCTCGTCGATGGCCACCATCGACAGATTCACCTGGATCGCCGTGCTGATGGTGTCGCGGATGGTGTCGAGCGTGCCATTGATGCGCGCCAGGTGGTCGTGCACGTCGCGGAAATACTCCTGGGTATCGTGGCACAGGGGCGGCACGCGCCCGCCGTGCAGCTTGCCCACCGCTTCCATCAGGGGCGCCACCACGTGGCGCAAGACCATGACCTTGCGTTTCAATTGATACAGCCGTTCGATATTGTCGCGCTCGGTGCCACGGTCGAAGATGCGGTCTTCGATCAGTTCCAGCTCCGATTCCAGCGCGTCGAGCACGGGAAAGTAGCGATCGACGACGGCGTCCATCAGCGCGTACAGCACGAAGGCCGAGCCCTGGCGCAGCAGATGCGGTTCGCGCTCGGCGCGCGCGCGCACGCCCAGGAAACCTTGCGAACTGTTGCTGCGCGACGAAAGCACGTAATTGGCGCCCACGAAAATGTCGACTTCGCCCAGCACCAGTTCGTTCTCGACCATTTCCACGGTTTTCACCACGGCAAACAGGGAGTCGCCATATTCCTCGATCTTCGGGCGCTGGTGGCCCCGCTGCGCGTCTTCCACCGCCAGTTCGTGCAGGCAAAACTCGTGCTGCATCTGTTTCAGCTCGTCCGGCGTGGCGTCGAGCAGGGCGACCCAGACGAAACAATCGGGGCGCTCGACGTAATCGCTGATATCGTCGATCGGCAAGTCGGCCAGTTTTTTGCCATCCTGGTAGGCCACGCAGTTTATGAGCATGCTATTCCACAGTTCAAGTTAACACCGGACGAAACAGTCCGGCAGGCGCCAGCTTACCTTATCGCCTGCAGTGCGTGTTGTGGCGTGCGAAGGACGCCGCGTGGAAAAGCGGACGGGGGAGCCCCCGTCCTGACCTGCGTCAATCGTCCTTGGCGCCGTCGATGCCCAGTTCCGAGATCTTGCGGGTGATGGTGTTGCGGCCGATGCCCAGGCGCACGGCGGCGTCGTTCTTGCGCCCGTGCGTATGCTTGAGCGCCGTCTTGATCAGGGCCGACTCGAACTGGCGTCCCAGCACGGCCATGACTTCCTGCTGCCCCGCGCCCAGCATGCCGGCCGCCTGCAATTCCAGCAAACCAATCCAGCCCGGCGGCGCGCCGTTGGCGGGCGCGGCCGCCTCGAAGACCTGGCCGCCATGCGCATGGGCAACGGCCGCCGGCGCAGGCTCGCCCGCCGCCGTGGTGGCCGCGCCATCGCCCTGCCCCTGCGTCAATTCCAGCGGCAAGTCCTTGATTTCCACCGTCTGGCCCGGCGCCATCACGGTGATCCAGTTGCACAGGTTTTCCAGCTGGCGCACATTGCCGGGCAAATCGAGGCTGCTGAGGAACTGCATCGTCGGCTCGCTCATGCGTTTGGCTTCCACGCCCAGCTGGCGTGCGCTTTGCACCAGGAAGTGGCGCACCAGGATGGGGATATCTTCGCGCCGCTCCCGCAAACTGGGCAGGCGCAAACGGATCACGTTCAGCCGGTGATACAAGTCTTCGCGGAACAGGCCGTCGCGCACGCGCTGTTCCAGGTTCTGGTGCGTGGCCGTAATCACGCGCACGTTCGCCTTCATGGGCTGGTGACCGCCGACGCGGTAGAAATGCCCGTCGGACAACACGCGCAAGAGGCGCGTCTGCAGGTCGAACGGCATGTCGCCTATCTCGTCGAGGAACAGGGTGCCGTTCTCCGCTTGCTCGAAGCGGCCCCGGCGCGTCGTCTGGGCGCCCGTAAACGCCCCCCGTTCATGGCCGAACAGTTCCGATTCCAGCAAATCCTTCGGGATCGCCGCCGTGTTGAGGGCGATGAAAGGCTGCGCTGCGCGCGGGCTGTGCTTGTGCAGCGCGCGCGCCACGAGTTCCTTGCCGGAACCGGATTCGCCCGTGATGAGCACCGTCACGTTCGATTGCGACAGGCGGCCGATGGCGCGGAAGACTTCCTGCATGGCCGGCGCCTGGCCGAGGATTTCCGGCGTTTCCGACGGCCCCGACTCGACGCTGGTCTCGCGCAGGCTTTCTTCCAGCGCGCGACGGATCAGCTCGACAGCCTTGTCGATATCGAAAGGCTTGGCCAGGTATTCGAAGGCGCCGCCCTGGAAGGCTGCGACGGCCGAATCGAGGTCGGAAAAGGCCGTGATGATGATGACAGGCAAGCCAGGAAAGCGCGACTTGACCGTCTGCAACAATTCCAGGCCGGAGGCGCCCGGCATGCGGATATCGGACACGAGCACTTGCGGCGTGTCAAATTCCAGTGCGGCGATGGCGTCGCGCGCATTGGCAAAACTCTTGGTGGCGAGATTTTCCCGCGCCAGGGCTTTTTCCAGCACCCAGCGGATTGATTCGTCGTCGTCAACTATCCAGATTGGCTTCATTAGTGTGTGCGTCCCGCAATGGATTTCATGGGTGGGATACCTCCTCGCTTATGGCAAGGGTAGAACGATCCTGAAATCGGTGTATCCAGGCCGGCTTTCGCACTCGATCACGCCCAGGTGCTGTTGCACGAAGGTTTGCGCCAAGGTCAGTCCCAGCCCGCTGCCGCCTTCCCTGCCCGACACCAGCGGGTAGAAAATCCGGTCGCGGATCTGGGGTGCGATGCCCGGTCCATTGTCAATGATATGCAAGTCTAATGCCAGGCCGTAACGGACCTTGGCCAGGGTCACCTGGCGCGCCACGCGCGTCTTGAAAATCAGCTCCGCATCGCCCGCCTCGATGCGCTCGGCCAGCGCTTGCGCCGCGTTGTGCGCGATATTGAGCACGGTCTGTATCAATTGCTCCTTGTCGCCGCGAAACTCGGGGATCGAGGCGTCGTAATCGCGCGCAATGGTCAGGCCGCTGGGGAATTCGGCCAGGATCAGGCTGCGGACCCTTTCGCACACTTCGTGGATATTCACGTCGCCCACGATGTGCGGACGGCGGTGCGGCGCCAGCAGGCGGTCGACCAGGGTTTGCAGACGGTCCGCTTCCTTGATGATGACTTGCGTGTATTCGCGCAGTTCGCTCAGGTGCAGGGCCGGCAATTCCAGTTCCAGCAACTGGGCCGCGCCGCGGATGCCGCCCAGCGGGTTCTTGATTTCATGCGCCAGGTTGCGGATCAGCTCCTTGTTGACCTGGCTCTGGTCGAGGATGCGCTCCTCGCGGTCGAGCTTTAACTGCTGCACGTTCTCGCGCAGCTCGATCAGCACGCCGTCGCTCGGCGCGTCGAGCGCGCTGACGATGCTGTGCACGCGCAGCGGCTCGCGCCCCAGGCGCTCCAGGCTCAGGTCCTGGCGCAAGTCGGAAAACTTGTGTTCGAGCGCCTGCGCGCAAATGCCGGCCAGCTCCTCGGGGTTGAGGAACAGCGCCGTCAGCTTTTGCCGCGACAGGGCCTTCAAGGAGCTTTCCAGCAGGTTTTCCGCCGCCGCGTTGGCATAGCTGATGCGGCCGTCGCCATCGAGCAGGATCACGGCCGAGGCCAGCAAATCAAGGCCGGCCAAGTGGGCGGGACGGCTGGAATGGTTGTCTAGTGTCATGTGCTTTACCGGATATTCGCGATCTCGCGTTTCAGGGCCTCGACGTTTTGCTGTGTCCGGCTAATGTTGTCCTTCAACTGCGCCACTCGTTCCTGGTATTTCGCGTAGTAGCGCTCATTGCCCTGGCGTTCGGGCTGGCCGCCGTTAAATTCCAGGCGCTGCGCCGCCAGTTTCTGCTCTTCGCTGCGCAATTCGTCCTGCAGGATCTGGCGCCGGTCCAGGTCGCGCGCGCGCTGCTCGGCGCCATCGACCTTGGGAAACGCGCCGGCGGCAGGCGCCGCCGTGGCCGCCGCCTGCAGGGCGGGCCGTACCGGCGCACCGGCCAGCGGGGCCGTCCTGCGTGGCGGCTCCGTCATGGCGCCCGGCAAATCGAGCAGCTGGCAATGTTTGCCAGCACTCCTGTCCGTGTACGTCTTGTGTCCTTGCGCATCGGCGCACACATACAGCTGCCCGTGCGCCTGTGCCGCCGCGCCCAGCAATCCTGCCATCAGCGCCATTCTGTAATGCTTGGTCAATCTTCACTCCTGTCGGCTCGTGCCGCATCGTTCCTGGGCCGACTATACAACACCGCACTGTCACCGCCTTGGCGCCTTGCATAAAAAAACGCGGGCAAGACCATCGCCTCACCCGCGTTTTTTATTCACTACCGGCACATTGCCGGCGTGGCGCCATTACAGCGAGTAGTACATGTCGAACTCGGCAGGATGCGTGGTCATGCGCATGCGCTGTACGTCCTGCATTTTCAGTTCCAGGTAAGCGTCGATCATGGAATCGCTGAACACGCCGCCGCGGGTCAGGAACTCGCGGTCCTTGTCCAGGGCTTCCAGTGCTTCTTCCAGCGAAGCGCACA
Organism: Janthinobacterium sp. SUN033; assembly: GCF_030397595.1. NCBI lineage: Bacteria > Pseudomonadati > Pseudomonadota > Betaproteobacteria > Burkholderiales > Oxalobacteraceae > Janthinobacterium > Janthinobacterium sp. SUN033. The sequence goes on along the minus strand of NZ_JAPQNV010000005.1, from coordinate 128,652 downwards.
CGGTCGGGATCAGTGCATCTTCTTCCGGCGGCAGATGGTACAGATCTTTCGAGGCGGCTTCGCCCGGATGGATCTTGTTGGCAACGCCGTCCAGGCCGGCCATCAGCAGTGCGGCGAAGCACAGGTACGGGTTCGCCAGTGGATCCGGGAAACGCGCTTCGACGCGGCGGCCTTTTGGATTGGCCACGTGCGGGATACGGATCGAGGCGGAACGGTTTTTCGCCGAGTACGCCAGTTTCACTGGAGCTTCGTAGCCTGGTACCAGACGCTTGTACGAGTTGGTGCCCGGATTCGTGATCGCGTTCAGTGCCTTGGCGTGCTTGATGATGCCGCCGATGTAGTACAGGGCGAAATCGGACAGGCCGGCATAGCCGTCGCCAGCGAACAGGTTTTTGCCATCTTTCCATACGGATTGATGCACGTGCATGCCCGAACCGTTGTCGCCAACGATAGGTTTCGGCATGAAGGTGGCGGTCTTGCCATAGCTGTGCGCCACGTTCCACACCACGTATTTCAGGTTTTGCGTCCAGTCGGCGCGCTCGACCAGGGTCGAGAACTTGGTGCCGATTTCATTTTGACCGGCGCCGGCCACTTCGTGATGATGTACCTCAACCGGGATGCCCAGCGATTCCAGGATCAGGCACATTTCCGAACGCATGTCCTGGAAGCTGTCCACTGGTGGCACTGGGAAATAGCCGCCCTTGACGGTAGGACGGTGGCCGCTGTTGCCGCCTTCGATGTCCTTGCCGGTCGACCACGAACCTTCGTCCGAACCGATCTTGACGAAGCAGCCCGACATGTCGATCTTCCAGCGCACGCTGTCGAAGATGAAGAATTCCGGCTCAGGGCCGAAGTAGGCGGTGTCGCCCATGCCCGACGATTTCAGGTAGGCTTCGGCGCGTTTCGCGATCGAGCGCGGGTCGCGGTCGTAGCCCTTGCCGTCCGACGGTTCGATCACGTCGCACTGCATGAACAGGGTCGTTTCTTCCATGAACGGGTCGATATTGGCCGTGTTTGGATCCGGCAGCAAGATCATGTCGGACGCTTCAATGCCTTTCCAGCCAGCGATCGAAGAACCGTCAAAGGCGTGGCCCGACTCGAATTTGTCCATGTCGAAGTGCGACACGGGAACCGTCACGTGCTGCTCTTTACCACGGGTATCGGCAAAGCGGAAATCAACGAATTTGACTTCGTTTTCTTCTACCATCTTCAAGACTTCTGCGGCTGTCATTGCCATGCGTATCTCCTAAATGAATGTGGGGTGAGCCGACCTTAGTGCGTCTGGGCTGATGAAGCGAAGCAAACATTGCGTGCCACCAAAACTCATAAGGATCATAGCAGATTCCATGCCAGCTCCCGGAGCCCCCTGGTGCCGGCAACAAAATGACTGCCATCCCAGTGAAAGTTTTCCTGCCCGCGATTTTGACACGCGTTTGCGTCGAATCAAGAATGCACTAAGCAAGTGCAAAAAACGAACAACGCACCATTATCGTGCATTTTGTGCGGATTACCGAAAAATGCCTCCTTGTGGTGCATGCGCCGTGCACCATGGATTCCCGTTTGCGGGGCGCGGACGGCGCACTATAATCGTACACACACCTGCCCACTTTCATCGAGGACGCCATGACCACCGCCGCCGACATCCTGACCACCGCCCGCAGCCGGGCCAATGAAGGTACACCGTATGCCGGCGCCGTCACGCCGCAGGAAGCGTATGACTTGCTGCAAGGCGATGCCGCCGTCAAGCTCATCGATGTGCGCACGACTGCCGAGCGCGACTGGGTGGGCCGGGTCGACATCGCCGATACCCAGCATGGTGCGGTGCAGTGGGCCACCTACCCGGGCGGCGTGCCGAATCCCGACTTCCTCGCGCAACTGGCGGCCCAGGCCGGCAAGGACGAGGTGCTGCTGTTCCTGTGCCGCTCCGGCGTGCGTTCGCGCCACGCAGCCAAGCTGGCGACCGAACACGGCTATAGCAACTGCTTCGACATCCTCGAAGGCTTCGAGGGCGACAAGGACGCCGACGGCCACCGCAAGCAGATCGGCGGCTGGTGCAAGGCGGGCTTGCCATGGCTGGGCGCCTGACGCTGGCCGCCGAATTATCTGAACAGTGTTTGATCTGGCGGGCCACCATGCGGTCCGCCATCGGCTACAACCATCCATGCGCGCCCGCTTTTCTCAAGAGCGGCGCCGATTCTCCTTGCGAACATGTACCTTATATAGTACAACGTAGAGGTGCGTCATGGATGCTTCCGGCTTGCGGCAGATTACCCTGCTGTTCTATGCGAACGGCAATGGCGGCGAACCCGTGCGCGACTGGCTCAAATCCTTGCCCGTCGAAGAACGTCATGTGATCGGGCAAGACTTGATGCATGCGCAATGGCGCTGGCCCGTGGGCATGCCCTTGTGCCGCCACCTGGGGCAGGGCTTGTCGGAGGTGCGCAGCAGCTTGCCCGGCAACCGCATCGCGCGCGTGCTGATCTGCCATCACGGCGATTGCCTGGTGGCGCTGCACGGCTTTATCAAGAAAACCCGCGCCACGCCGGACGACGACCTGGCGCTGGCCCGCAAACGCCACAAGGAATTGACATGAACGCCACCGCTCCCCACCTCGGCAGCAGTCTCGACGACTTCCTCAAGGAAGAAGGCATCTTTGAGCAAACGCAAACCCGCGCCATCAAGGAAGTGATCGCCTGGCAACTGACGCAGGCGATGCAGGAACAATCGCTGTCGAAGACGCGCATGGCGGCGCTGCTGCAGACGAGCCGTTCGCAACTCGACCGCCTGCTCGACCCCAGCAGCGACGTGACGCTCTCCACCCTGGAGCGGGCCGCCGCGCTGCTCGGGCGCAAGCTGTCGATCACCCTCGTTTAAGCGGGTTAAGCGCTCAGGCCGGCTCGCCCGCCTCCGCGGCCGGGTGCTCGCCCATCAGTGTCAATATGCGCTTGCGCACGAAATTGATGTGGCTGCGCAAGCCATACAGGCCATCGGCAAACGACAGGGGTATCGAGATCTGGTTGACCATTTCCTCGATCTGGTCGAGCCGTTTCAGTTGTTCCGCATACACGTGCGCGCGCTGCCCTTCCGGCACGTCTTCCAGCGCCTGCTCCACCGTGCGCAGCTGGCCATACCAGCGGTACACGCGCGAACGGATACGCCACACGTACAGGGGCGGCACCACGCGCGACAGAGGCAGGATCAGGGCGCCCAGCGCCACCACCAGCACCCACATGCGGTCGAAGAAATTGGCCAGCCAGAAACTCATGTAACGCTGCAACACGGGCGCGCCATCCTTGTAGAATTTCAACGCTTCCGGCGCCACGGGAATTTCCGTGTAGCGCGCGGACGGGAACTGCCCCTGCTGCTGGAACCAGCCCGTGCCGCCATGGATGCCGGCCGCCGCCTGCACGAACAGGTCGATCAGGGCCGGATGCAAGTCTTCGCGCGCGACCAGGGTGGCCGTCGGCGCGATCAGGTGATAATCCTGCGCGGGAATGTTTTGCCCCAGGTCGACGATGCCACGCGGCAAGACGACGTGGGTCAGGAACGGCAGGCGCCGCGTGTACGCTTCCGCTTGCGAAAAATCAAACAGCTTGATGCCCGGCGTTTGCAGCAGCATCTGGATCAGCGGCGCTTCCGGCGCCGAGCTGAACACGAGACCGTCGATGCGCCCTTCCAGCAGTTCCACCGTGGCGGGCGTGTTCTGCAAGTCGCTCACCGTCAACTCCTTGGCTTCCACGCCATTCACGGACAGCAACTGCCGGAACAGGCCGGGCACGCCCGTGCCTTCCGGCCCCAGGTTGATCTTCATGCCCTTCAATTGCGTCAGCTCCGTCACGGCCTTGTCTTCGCGCATGAACAGCCAGACGGGTTCCGTAAACAAGCTGCCCAGGGAAATGAGGCCGTGGCGCTCGGCATCTTCGTGTTCCGTCGAGCCACTTTGCACGAAGGCGATATCGGTCTTGCCCGCGTTCAAGCGCTGCAGGTTTTCCTGCGAACCCAGCGACGGCTGCAAGGTCACCTTGATGCCGTGCCTGGCCAGGGTGGCCGCGTACTTCTTGCCGAACTCTTCGTAGGCGCTATTGTCCTGCCCTGTCGACAGGGTTACCTTGCGCGGCGGCGCCGGGTCGACCAGCCAGTAAGCGAGCGCGCAAAACGCGCCGACCAGCAGCAAGGTGGGACCGGCGGTGGCGAGGAAATCGCGCACGGAAAAGCGGCTGAACGCGAGGATTTTGGACATGTGGTGGCGCATAGGTTTCATGGGTGGCTACGATGCCAAGAAAAGCGCAACTATGCAAGGCACTTTCACATGCGCGGCGTGGTCATTTCCGCTACAGTGGCAGATCACTCATTCGCCCTTCGGAGCCCTGCATGCTGAAAATTCTTGGAAAAGCCGCCTCGATCAATGTCCGCAAAGTCTTGTGGACGTGCGAGGAACTCGACCTGCCGTACGAACGCGAAGACTGGGGCAGCGGCTTTCGCGCCACGGACGACCCGGCCTTCCTGGCCCTGAACCCGAACGCCATGGTGCCCGTGCTGCTCGATGGCGACCTGGTGCTGTGGGAATCGAATACGATATGCCGCTACCTGTGCGCGCAGGCGGGCCGCGACGACTTGCTGCCGAGTAATCCGCGTGCCCGCGCGGAAGTGGAAAAATGGATGGACTGGCAAATGGGCGACCTCAACAATAGCTGGCGCTACGCCTTCATGTCGCTGGTGCGCCACAGCCCGGCACACCAGGATGCGGCCCAGCTGGCGGCAGGTATTGCCGGATGGAACAAGATGATGGGCGTGCTGGAACAGCAGTTGCAGCGCACAGGCGCCTTCGTCTGCGGCGAGCAATTTACCTTGGCGGATATCGTGCTGGGCCTGTCCGTCAAGCGCTGGCTGATGGCGCCCATGCAGCGCCCCGAGTATCCGGCCATCGCCGCGTATCACGCGCGCCTGGAAGGTAAAACGGCCGTGTTTGCCGGTTAATCCAGTTCGATTGCCTCGACCGTGCCGCCGATGACGTAGCAATCGCCATCGCGGCGCACCTCCTCCAGGGTCGCCGGGTCGTCGTGCGCATACGTGCCGTCGACATCCACGCACCACACGTCGCCAAAGCGCAGCAGCTTCACGCCACAGCAGATGCGGTTGATGAAGTTGCCCGGCGTCTTCATCATCAATTCCCGCACCTCTCCCACCGTGATGGCGACTTTGCGCCAGATGTTGCCCTCCAGTTCATGATTCCTCGCGTACAACACGATGCGCACGCGCTGCACGCCCCGGGGTCCATATGCTTGCTCGAATGATACGAGCGCGCCATCGTCAAAGCGGTGATATTGCGCAAAGATCTGCTGTGTTCTTTCCATGGATTCTTTCTCCTCCATAAAAAAACCGGCCCATTCAGGCCGGCTTTTTAATGCAGCAACGATTTAATTCGTGCACTGCTTGGCCACGCCCTCGGCTGGCGCAGGCGGCTCGATCAGCGGCATCAGGCTCGGCGCCAGCGACACCAGCAGTTGCACGGGCAAGGCGCTGGTGAAATCGTAGTTCTTCGATTCCGGCCCGCGCACATACGCCGTCATGCTGCCATAGAAGCGCTCGCCGATATTGAAGACGAACGTGGCCGAACGGTTCACATAGCGCGACTCGATCAGGCGGCCACCGGCGCCATACACGTCGAAGCGCTGGTCGCCCGTGCCCGTCTTGCCGCCCATCGGGATCGGCACGCCGTCGGCGCCGACAAATGCCGTCTTCGCCCGTTTCGCCGTGCCGTCCGACACCACTTCGCGGATGGCCTTGGCGACTGCCTTGGCCACGTCCGGCGACAGCACTTGCTCCGCTTCCACCTTCGTGCCCCGCTTGACCATGGTGTCGTACGGCGTATTGGCGGCGAAATGCATGGAATCGATGCGCACGCTGGGTTTGCGCACGCCATCGTTGATGATGATGCCCATCAGCTCGGCCAGCGCGGCGGGACGGTCGGCCGACGCGCCCAGGGTGGTCGCATACGACGGCACGAGCGAATCGAACGGGTAACCCATCTTCTTCCACTGGCGGTGGATTTCCAGGAACCCTTCCACTTCCAGCAAGTTGGCGATGCGGCGGTCCTGCGCATGCTTGCGGTGCGTATTGAACAGCCATTTATACACTTCCTGGCGTTCCTTTTCGCTGGCCGCCACCATCTGCGACAGGGTGGAACCTTCGTGCTGGCGCAGATACGCCACCATCCACAGTTCCAGCGGATGCACATTGGCAAGGTATCCCCGGTCGGCCAGCGACCAGTTTTCCATCGCATACTGCTGGTACATCTTGGCCACGCGCTCGGGCGGTACTTCGTTTTGCGACGGTAAATTGGCGTTGAGGAAATCGCCGAATTCCGCGACGGTGCCCTTCGGATTAATGGTGCGGAAGATATTCGCCAGGCGCACGGGGGTCGGGCGGATACTGGCCAACAGGATCTTTTCCTGCTCGTCGACGCTCTTGCCGCGGTACTTCTGGTAGAAGCGGTGCAGGAATTCGCGCCCTTCCTTGTCGGCAAAACGGCTCAGGTACTGGGCCCGGCGCGGATCGTCCGCGTCCGCCAGCAGCGAGGCCGAGGAATCGGGACGCGAAAACATGTAGTAGCGGGCCACGTCGCGCATCAGGCGCACGAACACCAGGTTGGTCGACTGGCGCAGCGCCTGCTGCACCGTCATGATGCGGCTGTCGTCGAGCTTGGAGAAGTTGCCGAAATGATGCAAGCCGCCGCCCGTGAAGAAGCCTTCGCCCGGGTTGCCCGAATATTTGCGTTCCATGGCGGCCGCCAGCATGGCGGGCAGATTGCGCGCCTCGCCGAGCGGCAAAGGTTTCAGATAAGCAATTGCCCACTGCGACAGCATGTCCTTCGGATCGACGGCAAGCTTGCCCAGTTCGGCGGAGCCCATGCCGCTGTAGCGCTGGTGCAACTGGTCGATGATGTCCATATACGTCACCAGGGTGCGCAGCTTGGCCGTGGAACCGAGGTCCAGCTTGGCGCCTTCGTTGATGTCCAGCGGCTGGTCGTAGTTATCCGTCTGCACGCGCAGCAAGTTGGCTTGTTCGCCCTTTTGCAGCAAAGTAAAACTGTAGACCACATTGGCGGGGTCGCCATTGCCCAGCATGCCCTTGCCCGTCAAGCCGGCCGCTTTCGCCACTTCCGGGTCGCGCAGCTCGCGCAATACCTTGGTGACGGCGTTTTGCGCCTGCGCGTCGAGCGTGCTGACCACTTTCAGGTCGAGACGGTCGAGGTTGTACAAACGCGGGTCGCCCAGCATGCTGGCCAGGTGGTTGCGCACGGCATTCGACGCCTTGCGCGTGACGAACGAGGTGGACGCTTCCGATTGCACGCCAGAGGCCGTCGATGGGCGCAGCTTCTCGGCGATGGCCGCATTGCGCAGCTGCGGCGAGATCACGCCCGCTTGCGCCAGCAGGCGCAAATGGCTGTTGGTCAATTCTTCCAGGTCGGCGCCGCCTGCCACCAGGTAATGCGAGGGACGGCGCTGCGCGATCAGCAAGCTCAGCGCCTGCTTGTAGGCGAGCGCACTGCCCGGCTGGTCTATATTGCCTTTAAGCAAAGTTTTCACTTCGGCAAACGGACGGCCATACCAGACCCACATGCCGTCGCCGATCCCGTTGACCTCGCCAAAGCCGCTCTTTGCCGACAGCGGCACGGTATTGAGGTAATTGACGACGATCTTGCGCCGCGCTTCCATGGTGTTTTCGCCATCCTGGTACGAGCGCAGGCTGGCCGACAGCATCTGCAGCAGCTTGTCCTGCATGGAACTGGTGCGGCCGTCTTCCGAATGGCGGTATTTTTCAATTTGCGTGGCCAGCGTGCTGCCGCCGCCGCCGCGGTGGCCGCCGAACAGGTTCAGCGCCTTGTCCAGAATCGCCTTGCTCAGGCGGTCCCATTCCACGGCCGGATTGCGCTCGGGCGTGCCCGGATCGAGCAATTCGCGGTTTTCGATGAACAGCAGGCTTTGCACGAGCGCGGGCGGCGCTTCGGCGAAGCCGTCGAACATGCGCTCGGGATAGCTGGCCGCGAACAGGGGTGCGGCGCGGCAATCGAGGATGCTCAATCCCGCGCGGTTTTTCTCGTGATACGTGGCAAAGATGCCCCGGTCGACCAGTTGCACCATTTTCGGCGACATGCGCGCCTGCGCCGTCACTTCATAGTCGCGCGCATTGAGCTTGCTAATAAAATCCGGCAAGCTGGCATAGCCGAGGCGCTCGTCATAGGGGCCGTGCTGCGGATAGCGGATGGCGCCCGCCGGTGCGGGGCCGGGCTCGACCTTGAACGACAGCTGGCGGTCCAGGCGCGTGAAAAATTCCGCCTGCAGGGCCGACGTGCGCACTTCGCGCATGACGAACCAGGCCACGCTGGCAATCAGCGCCAGCAGGATGATGGCAAAGATGGGCCAGATGCGCGAACGGCGCTTCTTCGGCGGGCTCGCCGGCGGCGGCGCCTCGGCAGCTGGATCAGAGGGGGGCCGCTCTTGCGCGGCCAGATTGACGCCTGTGTCTTTCATGGGATGCTGGGGTAAGGTTGGGTTTGGACGGCGCGGGAAATGCGGCAGCGATACCGCTCCGCGCAGGGTAAGACGAGGGCCAGCCAGGGCCGGTCACAACAAAGCTTGCTTAACATGATGTCCATACCGGTAAATCGAAAAAACACGCTACTGCACAGGCAGGCGACCCCGCGTTTGACACGCAAGGCCCCTGTTCACCATTCCACCACATCGGCATGAAAACGACTGACGAGCGCACACAAAAATCTTGCTTCATTGAAGATTTTCGCAAAAAAACAACGTCTTGGAATGTACGCTTGCGTACATAGATGCACGGCGGGCTGGACGCCGGCAAAAAAGCCGCCGGCGCCGAGCTGGCTGCATGTCAGATGGTGGTGTATTCCGCCTGCAAAGTATCGAGTGCGGCGCACATCTGCGCGAAGGCGGCCGCCGCTTGCGCCGGCTCGCCCTTGACGCCCAGTTCGATATGCCGGCGCGTCTGCGCATCGCCCACGCTGGGCAAGCTGAAAACCTTGATCAACGGAAACTCTGCTTCCAGCCGCACCATCAGCGGCGTCAGCAGGGATTCGGCCGTTTCGTACACGAGCAAGGCGTGTTCCGCATGCGGCACCTGGTTGAACAGGTGCGCATAATGCGTGTCCAGCACCCATTCGATCATGGGCCAGGACATGATGGGAAAGCCCGGCACGAAGTAATGCTCGCGCACGGCAAAGCCGGCAATCTTGTTGTACGGATTCGGAATCAGCTCGGCGCCTTCGACAAATTCCGCCATTTTCAAGCGGTGCAGGTTTTCCGGCGAGTGCAAATCGGCCGGCACGCCCGCCTCTATGCCCATTTCCGTGATGCGCTGCTGGATATTGATCTTGCCCTGCGGATGCAGCACCAGCGGCAAACCCAGCGCATCGGCGGCCGCCTGGCGCGTATGGTCGTCCGGCGTGGCGCCGATGCCGCCGAAGCTGAAGACGATGTCGCCGCTGGCAAAGCTGCGCTTGAGCAAGGCGACCAGGCGGGCAGGCTCGTCGCCCACATATTCCGCCCAGCTCAGCTGCAATCCCCGCGCCTTGAGCATTTGCACCACTTTCGGGAAATGCTGGTCCGTGCGCTTGCCCGACAGGATTTCGTCGCCGATGATGATCAATCCGATAGCCATGAAGCTTCCTCGTAGAATTCGATAAAAATACTCAAGCGTCCGCTGGCGCCACGTCGGTCATGCCGCGTACGCCCCGCAAACGCGACAGTGCTTCCAGGCAGTAATACTGGAACCACAGCCCCGTAAAGATGAAGATCAGCACGTACAGCCAGATGGCGAACGCCGCCAGGAAGGGGAAGAACACCACCGACATCGCGCCACCCATCCACAGCAAGCCCGGCACGGCGCCGGCCGCGCCGGACACCATGCCGATGGCCAGCAGGGGCCAGCGCTGCGTGCGCATGATGGCGTGGCGCTCGTCCACGCTGGCGTAGTCGGCCATGGCGTCGTACGCCATCACGCGGTAGGTCAGCCAGCCCCACAGCACGGCTTGCCCCGCCAGGGCGGCCGGCGGAAACGCGTACAGGGGCAACATGAGCACCCAGACGACGATGAACAGCAGGAATGTGGCCAGCGAAGTGCCGACGCTGCCCAGCAGGCTGCCGCCATGCTTCTTTTCCAGTTGCGGAAAGTGCCGCCCGCCGATATGGCGGCCGATGGCCGGCATGGCGAACAGGCCCATGAAGATCAGCGCCGTCAGGATCATCAGCGGCAGCAGCATGAACATGGCGATCAGCGGCACGATCACGGCTTTCAGCACGCCCAGGCCGAAGGTGGTCAGCACCTGGCCGCTGGTGCGGAAGAAATCGTACTGCGTGAACAGCGCATGCAGGCTGTCGATCAGCGGCTGCAAGCCCACGTACAGCAAGCCGCCCCACAGCACCAGCGACAGGATGAACGGCGCTACGCTCAGCAGCAGTATCCTGCCATGCAATTGCGACAGGAAAGCACGGCCATACGAATTCAGCACATTACGCATCAACGGCGTCCTTTTCGTTTAATTCTTGCAAATTCCACCATGCGACGCAGGCCCAGCCATTGCTGCTGCCAGAAACCGCGGCCATAGTTGCGCCCCGGCCGGCCGACACCGTTGCTGTCGATGCGGGCCAGCTGGTCGCGCACGCCCGTGCGCGCATAGCCCGCCGAGAAATTCGCGGTGCCCAGCAGCATATCCCAAATCGGCAAGACCACGCCGAAGTTGCAACCACCCATGCTGCCCTTGCCTTTCGACTCGTGCCCCACGCCGATCGCGTGATGCGTGCGGTGGAAACGGGGCGAGATCAAGAGCCGCTCGCCGATGCGGCCGAAGTGTATCCTCACATTTGCGTGCTGCAAGCTTTGCAGGATGCGCGAAATCGACACCAGCAGCACGTACTGGCCCGGCGGCACGCCAATGCCGAGCGCCACCAGCGCCATCACCACGTCGCGCAGGAAGTCATCGAGCAAGTGGTTGCGGTCATCGCTCCACAAATTCATGTTTTGCTGGCTGTGATGCAGGCTGTGCAAGCCCCACCACCAGCCGAAATGGTGCGAGGCCCGGTGGTAGCAATAATCGACGAAGTCCAGTATCACAAAATAAATGATAAAACTGAGCAAGGGGCTGATGCCGGGCAACAGCGATTCCAGATTCAATGGATGGATATTGTCGAAGCGCAAGGCGCCCGCCAATGCATCCATCAGCGGATCGAGCGTGAAGAAGACCACGACGGAAAACAGGCCGACGCGGTGCAGCACCGTATAGAGAAAATCGTTCCAGCGGGCGCGCGGGTCCGTCATCTTTTGCGCGGGAATCAAGGCTTCGAGCGGACGCAGCACGAGAAACAGCAGCACCAGTTCGCACAGGCCGATCAGCAGCCACTCCGTGCCCTCGAACGCTTCTTCCGTGAATTCGCCAAAGCCCAGGTGATACACGAGCGGGTTCACGATGGTCTGGAACAGCCAGCCTTGCGCCGCGCCAAAGGCGTCGACCACGGCATCGATGACGGGCGTGACGAAGCTGACGATGTCGGCGGCGATCATGGCTGGCCCTTCTTCTGCGCATAGGCAGGATGCTCGCGCAGGGTGGCAAAGCAGAAACCCTTGTCTTGCAGGCCGGAAATCAAGGCATCCAGGTTGGCCGGCGCCCACGGCTCCTTGCGCGACCAGATGCCCATGTGCGCAATGAAAATGTCGCCGCTGCGCAAGTTCGCCAGGGCTTTTTTCAGCAGCGTGGCGTTCGGATACTTATCGCTGGGCAGCTCATCGCCCGAATAGCCGGCCGGCGCCCAACCCGCGTGCTGGTAGCCGCAGGCGCTGCCGGCCGCCAGGGTGCGCGGCGACGTGTAGCCGCCCGGTGCGCGCCAGAACGGGTCGAGCTTGCGACCGGTCAGCTCCTGGAAGCGCGTATCGACGCGGCGCAATTCCTCGCAGAACTGCTGATCCGTGATGGAGGCCAGCTTGCCGCCATCCTTGCCGAACTGGGGCTTGACCTGGATCAAGCCGTTGGCCAGATCCTTCTTCCAGTACACGTGGTCAAACGTATGCGTGCCGAACGCATGGCCTTCGGCCACGCGGGCTTTCCAGTACGGCGCCCACGAGGCATCGAGCGAATAGTCGCCGCGCGTCGTCTTTTCATTGGCCAGGAAGAAGGTTGCCTTCACATGACGTTTGTTGAGCACGTCGGCGATCAGCTGCGCTTGCGACTGGCTGCCCGTGTCGAAGGTCATGTAGATGGTACCCCTGCAGGCGGCTGGCGCTAAAGATGCAGCTGCAGATGCGGCTGGGGCAGCAGATACGGCGGCAGGTACGGCAGCAGGTGCGGCGGCATGCGCGGGCGACAGCATGGCGCTGGCGCACAGCAGCATGGCGGGCGCGTGGCCCGCGAAAATGAAGCGTTTCATCATCACCTGCTCATCACATGCGCGGCGAGTGGGTGGCGAAGTACACGCCATGGGGCGAGCGGCCCACCGGTATGGTCTTGATCACCTTGCGCGTGGTCAAGTCGATCACGGCCACTTTCTTGATCCAGCGCAACGTTACCCACATGGTCTTGCCGTCCGGCGTGATTTCCATGCAATCGGGGCCGCCCGGCACATTGATGGTGCCCACGTTTTCCAGGGTTTGCTGGTCGATGATGTTGATGGTGTTCGACACGCGGTTCGAGACGAACGTCATGCGGTTGTCGCCCAGCGCGCGGAAATTGTGCGTGCCGGCGCCCGCCTTGATGCGCTTGACGGTCTTTTGCGTGCGCCAGTCGATCACTTCCACGTAATCGCTGCCCATAATGCCCACCAGCAAATGCTTGCCATCGGGCGTCATCGTGATGCCGGCTGGCGCCGGGCCGACGGGCATGGTCCATTTCACCGTTTGCGTGGCCAGGTCGATGGCGCTGACCTGGTTGCTGCCCTGCTGCGTAATGAAAGCCATGGTGCTGTCGGCCGTGAACGCCATATGGCTGGGCAACTTTGGCAGCGGGATGCGCTTGGCCAGGGTCAGGTTCTTGCCGTCATAGCGGTACAGGTCGATACGGTCCAGGCGCAAGGAGTTCGAGATGAACCATTTCTGGTCCGGCGAAAAGCCGATCTGGTACGGGTCGAGGATGTTGCTGATGCGGCGCTGGATCTGGCCCGACACGGGGTCGAGGAAAATCAGCTCGTTGCCAACGGAACTGGCGACGATCAGCGACTTGCCGTCCGGCGTTTCCATCAGATGGTGCGGTTCCTTGCCGACGGCAAAGGTGGACAGGGGAGCATAGGTTTTCTGGTCCAGCAGTTGCACCGTAGCATCACGGGAATTGAGCACCACCACCACTTCGGCTTGCGCCGTCGATATTGCGGAAACCAGGCACAGCGAGGAAAAAACAAGGCGGCGTAGACTGCGGAACATGGCAAAAATCACTGTTAAATACAAAACATGCATTTTACGTGGAACACTGTATTTATTGTGTGAAATCCCCCCTTAAATGCTGCCGGCAGCCACACATCGCCGTAATTTCCGTTTTTTCCCCGTGCCAGGCCTGGAATGGCGCTTTGCAACTCATTGCTCTACAATCTGAAGCTTTCATCGCCTACACAAGGATAATCATGACCACCACCACTACCGCTTCCGGCCTGCAATACATCGACACCACCGTTGGCGAAGGCGCTGAAGCGCAAGCCGGCAACAATGTTGTCGTGCATTACACGGGCTGGCTGCAAAACGACGACGGCAGCGCCGGCGCGAAATTTGACTCGAGCAAGGACCGCAACGATCCATTCGAATTCCCGCTGGGCGCCGGCCGCGTCATTCAAGGCTGGGACGAAGGCGTGCAAGGCATGAAAGTGGGCGGCAAGCGCCAGCTGATCATCCCGGCAGCACTGGGCTATGGCGCACGCGGCGCCGGCGGCGTGATTCCTCCGAACGCCACCCTGATTTTCGACGTCGAACTGCTGGGCGTATAAGCACCGACTCCGCAGCGCTCAAGCGACTGTACGGACGCCGCCCCTGTTCACGCAGCGGCGGCGTTTTTGTTTTGAGTGTGTCCTCTAATGCACGGCGCGCTTTTTTCACTATGATGTCAGGCACTGCAGCACGCACGGTGGCCACTCCGCCGGGCCTGCCGCACTTTTCCAGCGATTCCATCAGCACACAGGAGCCATCATGAGTTTACAAGAGCAATTCGAACAAGCGCAGCTCGATTCCAAGACCCTGTCCGAGCGTCCGGACAATATGACCTTGTTGAAAATCTACGCCTTGTTCAAGCAAGCGTCGAGCGGCGACGCCACGGGCGAGCGTCCTGGCATGACCGACTTCGTCAACCGCGCCAAGTTCGACGCCTGGGCGGCCCTGGCCGGCACCTCGAAGGAAGAGGCGCAACAGCAATACATCGACCTGATCGAAGACTTGAAGGATTAAACCTGAAAACGCCTGTTTTGCAGAGAAATGGGCCGAAAACGGCTGAAAACTCACCAAAAACCACAAAAACAGGCTGAAAATGCAAAAGTGGCTACCAAATCGGTAGCCACTTTTTTTACGCCTGTCTCAGCCGCAAACTTACTTTTTCGCCGCCGCCAGCGCTTGCGCGATCCAGCCGTCAAACGTCTGCTGATGGAACTTGATCCAGCCAGCCGTATGGCGCGCGATATCGGCTTGCGTGTTTTCGCCGCGGCGCATGCGCTCGTTCTGCGCATTGATGTCCGCTACCGGCAATTGCATCACTTCGAACAGCTTGGCTGCGGCCGGGTTCTTCTCCGCCCAGGCCTTGTTCGACACGATGCGCGCCGTGTTGACGGCAAAGCCGTAGTCGCTGCCATCGTCGAGGCGGGTATTCACCTTGTCCGGATTGGCCGAGAACGGCACTTTCAGCCAGACCACGTCCTTGCCCGGCACCAGCACGCCGCTGACCCAGTACGGCGTCCACGTGTAATACAGGATCGGTTCGCCACGCTTGTAGCGGCCCAGGGTGTCGGCGATCAGGGCCGCATAGCTGCCCTGCACGTGGGTCACCGTCTTGCGCAATTTATACGCATCCATGTGGTTCTCGATCAGCGCTTCGCAGCCCCAGCCGGGGTTGCAACCGGTCAAGTCGGCCTTGCCATCGCCATCATGGTCGAACAGCTTGGCCAGGTTGGGATCGCGCAACTGGTCGATATTCGTGATGTTGTACTTTTCCGCCGTCGCCTTGTCGATCAGATAACCTTGCGCGGCAGGCCCCGCATACTGGCCCGTGCGCGACAGCTTGGCGTCGCCGCCCGCATTGTTATAGAAATCCTTGTGCATCGGGTCCCAGTGCACGGCCATGAAGGTGGCGTCACCGTTGGCAATGGCGATATGCGCCGTCGGATATTCCACTTCCTTGATGGGCTGCACTTCGTAGCCCAGCTTTTCCAGGGCCTTGTCGACCAGCATGGTCTGGAAGGTTTCTTCCGCGATCGAGCTTTGCAGCGGCTGCACCTTGACGCCCTTGCCGGGCAGCGCATCGGCAGCGGCGGCCGGCGTCTGCGCCATGGCCAGGCTGGTGGTCAGGGCCATGGCGGCGATCGCCAGGGCGGAAAACAGCTGGAACTTGCGTTGCGATTTTTGCGTCACTTTGAAATTGTCGATTTGATGCATGTGTATCCTTTATTGTGCGTTGGCCAGCGTTACTTGCTGTTCAACATTATTTTTCTCCGCATTGCCGCGCACCAGGCGCAGCACGAAACCGGCTGGACCCGTCTGGTACCAGTGGCGCACGCCACGGCGTGGCTGGCCCATCGCTTGCGTCAAGCGGTCCAGGGTGATGGCCAGCAACACGATGCCCAGGCCGCCCACGGTGGCCAGGCCCATATCCAGGCGGCCGATGCCGCGCAATACCATCTGGCCCAGGCCGCCGACGGCGATCATCGAGGCGATCACGACCATCGACAGCGACAGCATCAGCGACTGGTTGATACCGGCCATGATCGATGGCATGGCCAGCGGAAATTGCACGCGGGTCAGCAACTGCCACGGCGAGGCGCCATAGGCGCGGGCCGCTTCGATCAGGTCGGGACGCACCTGGCGGATGCCGAGGTTGGTCAAACGCACCAGCGGCGGCAGGGCAAAGATGATCGTCACGATCACGCCAGGCGCATTACCGATACCAAACAGCATCACCACGGGCACCAGGTAGACGAAGGCCGGCGTCGTCTGCATGGCATCGAGCAGGGGGCGCAGGATATTCTGCGCGCGGTCGCTGCTGGCAAGGAAGATGCCCAACGGCAAGCCGATGGCCAGGCAGAACGCCAGCGACGTCAAGACCAGCGACAAGGTCGTCATGGCTTCCGGCCAGATGCCCAGCATCGACACCAGCAGCAGCGCCAGCACGGTGCCGATGGCCAGGGTGCGGCTGGTAAATTGCCAAGCCAGCAAGCCGATGATGGCGATCACCGTCAGCGACGGGGCGGCCAGCAGCACGCCTTCCACGCCGGACAGCACGCTGTCGATCGGCGCGCGCACGGCCTGGAAGAAGGGACGGAAATGCGCGACGACCCAGCCCAGGCCCTGGTTGATCCAGCTTTCCAGCGGCAGCGAGCCGTCGAAAATCTGCGTCAGGTGAAAGCCGGACGCATGTTCCGGCTGCACGGCAGGCGCGGCGGCGTCCAGCCAGGCGGTGCTGGCGTCGGTAGGCGGCGTCAGCGCCCAAGGATTGATTTGAGCGGCCTGTTCAACAACAGGTTCTACTGTGGAAACGGTGCTTGGATTCATGCTTGTCCTTTCTGTTGTTGTTCGGCTATGGCTGGCGTGTCGCGGTCGAGGAACTTCAGCAAGGTTGTCTTGCTGATGGCGCCGCGGAAGCTGCCGTCATTGGCCACCACAGGGACGGCGTAAGGCAGTTGCGCCACCTGGCCGAACAGGCCGGCGACTGGCTCATCTGCATTGATGGTCTGCACGTCGGGCAGATAGGCATGCGCCAGGCCCAGCGGACCCACATGGCCGTCGAGCGCACTGCGCAGCGAATCGGCCGAGACGACGCCGAGGAACTTGCGCTGCGGATTGACGACGTAGGCAAACGCGCGATCCTGCTCTTCCAGCATCGACAGCGCGGCGCGCGAGCCGCGGCTCGGCGATTCGGACACGACGATCTGGCTCTTGCGGGCGATATCGCTGGCCTTGAAGACGGCCGCCGCATCGACGCCGCGCACGAAGTTGCGCACGTAATCGTTGGCAGGTTTACGCAGGATTTCTTCCGGCGTGCCCACTTGCACCACGTGGCCGTCTTTCATGATGGCAACGCGGTCGCCGATGCGCATGGCTTCGTCGAGGTCATGCGAAATGAAGACGATGGTGCGGCGCTTGATTTGCTGCAAGCGCAGCAGTTCCGATTGCATTTCCGTACGGATAATCGGATCGAGCGCGGAAAACGCTTCATCCATCAACAGAATCGATGGATCGCAGGCCAGCGCACGGGCCAGGCCCACGCGCTGCTGCATGCCGCCCGACAATTCGTCGGGATAGCTGGCGCCGTAGCCGTCCAGGCCCACTTGTTCCAGAGCTTGCTGGGCCAGCGCATGGCGCTCGGCCTTGGGCATGCCGGCCAGCTCCATGCCGAAGGCAGTGTTGTCGAGCACGGTAATTTGCGGCAGCAGCGCGAACGACTGGAACACCATGCTGATGTCCTTGCGGCGCAGGGCGCGCAACTGGGCGTCCGGCAAGGTATTGATGTCGTTGCCGTCGATCAGGATGCGGCCGGCGGTCGGTTCGATCAGGCGGTTCAGCATGCGCACCAGGGTCGACTTGCCCGAACCGGACAGGCCCATGATGACGAAGATCTCGCCCGCTTCAATGGTAAAGGTGGCGTCGAAAACGCCGATGGTGCAGTCGGTCTGGGCCAGGATATCCTGCTTGCTGGCGCCCTGATGGACGAGTTCAAGTGCTTCTTCTGGCTTGTCGCCGAACACTTTGAACACATGGTCGATAATGATTTGTTTTGCCACGATGTGGTTCTCCCTCGATTTGACGAATGGAATGAAACCCAGCAAGCTGCCAGCTTGCGGCGGGAATCAGCAAACCCTGTTGCGTCGGCTACGCCACGGCACAAAAAAGCGCACGGGAGCGACAGGAAACAGGGGGTGACACGCATGTGACCAGCGGATGGCCAAAGCCGGTGCCGGGGTGCCGTGTGCGTGCTAAAAGAGGCTGTGGTTCAGGACTTTTAACAACGCTAGCGCCATGCAAATACATGGCACCAAATGTATTTGACCGAAAAAAATCGACCAAGCTACTTTTAACTGGATGCGGGTGTAAAACCCAATGAATTATTCACCACTCAGCGAGTGGGGAGTACTGCGAAGCAGATGGTGAAACGCGGTGTAGCTGTTGTAAATATGACTCAAGTATAACGCAAAAAGCCGCCAAAGTCCAATGGCTTTCCAAATAGAAATGTGCTAGCAATGTTCGCCAGCGTACAGTCAGACGTGAAAAAGGCGAAAAGCGACGTGTTTTCATCGTCTTTTCGCCCATCGCTGCGACACGTTTTCTAGCACCAAACATGGCGCCAGACAAGCGGATCAAACTGGCTCGGCAAACACCTTGCGCATCTTTTCGGCGATCTTGCCTTCAATCGTGGACGCGAAGGCGCTGAGCATGAAGCCCAGCTTGATTTGCAGTTGCGCCTGCTCTTTTTCCAGGGTCAGCGAACCATCGACGCCGCTGCGCTCGAAGCGCAGCACATCGCCATCCCAGGCGCACGCCAGGTCATATTCCTGGGCCAGCTTGTCGGCCACTTGCTGCGCCGCTTCGCGCGCCTTTGCTGCTGTCAGCTTATGTTGCTGAACTATATTTATATCCGCCATCAAACGATCCTTTTATTATAAAAACGGGTGCCATACGGCCAGCATCATACCAGCCGCCACGCGGCAGCCGCAGCCATGGGGAACGCCGGCACCCGGAAAAAACCGCGCTTTCTTGCGCCGCACTTGCGCCGCATCAAACCGCAACCACCGAAGCAGGCCGACTATCTCCATTCCAGTTGCGAGTGTCTTGGAGAGCTACCATGGACCAGAAAGTCATCGTGCCGGTCGAAGCCGTGCTGACCAAATGCGTGTCCTTGCCTGTCGGCTACGTCCCTACCCCCTCGGCGCCCTACCGCCTGCACCGCAAGAATGCGCAACTGACCCTGCAGCCGGGTCCGCCCCGACTGACGGACGCCACGGTCCGCAACCTGGCCGCCGTGCCCGTCGGTTCGCGCGTGCTGATCTGGAAGCAAGACCCGTCCGTGAGCGAGCTGGGCACGCGCAAGTCCTTCCTGCCCGGCCTGATACTGCAAGGTCCGCGCGACGCGCGCATCACCTTTGGCGAGCCGGGCATCGCCCAGGTCAGCCCGAACGCCTTTGGCGACTTCATCGTCTCGCCCAACACCGACCAATTCGACGCCGTGCACACGTTCGCCATCGTGCGCATGACGCTGACCATGTACCAGCGCGCGATGGCCAGCAACAACACGGCGCCGCCCCTGCCCTGGCAATGGAATAGCGCCAGCAACACGGCACCGCTGCGCGTGTTCCCGCACGGCTTGCCCAATGTCATGAATGCCTATTACAGCCGCAGCGACAAGGCCCTCAAGTTCGGCGACTTCATTCCCAGCGGCGCCACCGAGCGCGTCTACACCTGCCGTTCGCTCGACATCGTCTCGCATGAAACCGGGCACGCCATCCTCGATGGCCTCAAGCCGAATTGGCTGCTCAACAATAATCCACCGCAGACGGGCGGCTTGCACGAATCGTTCGGCGACCTGACGGCCATCTTCCTGGCCCTGTCGCAGCTGGACCAGGTCGAAGCCGTGATCGCGCAAACCAAGTCCGACCTGCACGACAAAACTTTCCTGGCCGACCTGGCGGAACAGTTCGGCCTGGCGCTAGGCCGGCCGAACGGCTTGCGCAATGCCGATAACGACATCAAATTGTCGGAGGCCGGCACGGAAGTGCACGCCATCTCGCAAGTGTTTACAGGCGCTATCTACGACATCCTGGCCGACATCTTTGCCCACGAACGCCAGCCCCAGCTGGAAGATGACGCGGCCGTGCTGCACCGTTGCGGCGACTACCTGCGCAGCCTGGTCTTGCGCGCCCTGGTGGCGTCCCCCGACCAGGCGGCCACGTACGCCGACGTGGCCGGTCATATGCTGACCCTGGCGCAAGCCGACGGCTTTACCAGCTACCTCGATTTCATCCGCAACAGCTTTACCGTGCGCGAAGTGCTCAAGGACAATGCCATGACGGAGGATGGACAAATGACCTTTGCCCCCGATGTCATCGACGAAGCGGGCGCCGTGCAAGACAGGCGCGCCTGCTGCGGTACCATGAACCATGCGGAATACAGCGAATCGGATCAATTGCTGGAAGCGGAGCGCGAAGCACTGGCGGCCTGGTGCCGCAGTTACGCCCCCCGGTAAGCGCCCCGCGCCGCAAGCCCGCCAGCGGTCAGCCGCAGGCGAAGGCATGCCGCATCATTTCCCCACCACCGTCCCCAAGAAGGAGCAGCATGAAAATTTCAGCCCGCAGCAGCGGCGGCTTTGCCGGCCTGAGCGAACAGTACGACATCGATACGCAAGCCCACCCGGCCGGCCCCGGGCTGGAAGCGACACTGGCCAGCAGCGGTTTTTTCACGCACCCGCAGGGCACGGGCGAACAGGTGGGCGCCGATATCCCCCATTGGCAGATCACCGTCGAGGCACCGGCCGCGCGCCGCACCATCACGTTTGCCGAGGATGGCAGTGCTGAAAATGCACGTTGGCAACAGTTGCTGATGCAAATACGCGCCAGCGCCTGATTGTTCCGGCACTTATTTTTACCGATCTTGATTTGGGTAAAACAAAAACACCACACGGCGAGCGCCCGCCTCGCCCGTCCTGCTCCCTGCAGCATCGGGCGACTGTCGCTTTCTTGCCGCGTTCTTCATGGTAACGTCCCGGATAGTCGCTGAATTGCACGCTCTGCGCGGCAACGGCGCTGCCAAAAAATGAATTTGCTTATATGTATTGTATATAAGCGGGATTTGTGAGAAATAGCGAATTGCCTTAAAATACAATGCTTTGCTTTAGTATGCGCCGCCGAGGTTCCTGCAGGCGCTACAGCACCTCCCCCCAAATTGATAGGACTGTTATGACCCACGTTGTCACCGAATCCTGCATCGCCTGTCGCTATACCGACTGCGTCGATGTCTGCCCGGTAGATTGTTTCCGGGAAGGCCCGAACTTCCTGGCAATCGATCCGGACGAATGTATTGACTGCGCAGTCTGCGTGGCAGAGTGCCCGGTGAACGCGATTTTCGCGGAAGAAGACGTGCCGGGAGACCAGCAAGCCTTCATCAAGATCAACGTCGACCTGGCCCGTAACTGGCCTTCGATCACCAAGACGAAGGCTGCCTTGCCGGAAGCCGAGCAATACAAGGACGTCAAGGACAAACTCGACATGCTGGTGCGCTAAGCGCACGGCACTTGCCGCGGCGTTTCCGGCGGAGACACTGTTCTCCGCAGGGGCGTGGCGGCGAAAAAATGTACAAAAAGCAGCGGAAACGCTGCTTTTTTTGCTTTTAGAACATCGTTGCAGGTCTATCCACGCAAGTGTGGCGCGCTGTCACACCAAAGCGCAAACTGTGGACCTATGCGCGGTAATGCACATTTTGTCCTCAACAAATATCGTAAAATTGGATTATGATATTTGAGCCGATATTGGCGCTTGGAATTAAACAAGGACTATATATGCTTTACCAACTGCACGAACTGCAACGCTCCTTCCTCACTCCGGTGATGCAATGGGCAGACATGTCCTCCAAGTTATTTACCAACCCGGTTTCTCCACTGGCCCACACCCCGTTTTCGCAACGCATCGCAGCCGGCTACGAGCTGATGTACCGCCTTGGCAAAGACTACGAAAAACCACAATTTGACATCAAATCCGTTCTCGTCCAAGGCGAGAACGTCGACATCCGCGAACACGTTGTCGTGACAAAACCGTTTTGCCGCCTGATTCACTTCAAGAAAGAAGCCACTGGCTTGCAACAGCCCAAAGTTTTGCTGGTTGCCCCCCTGTCCGGTCACCACTCGACCCTGCTGCGCGATACCGTGCGCGGCTTGCTGGCCGAGCACGATGTCTACATCACCGACTGGACGGACGCGCGCATGGTACCGCTGACGGAAGGGCCGTTCCACCTGGACGACTACATTTATTATGTGCAGGAATTCATCCGCCTGCTGGCGCCTGACTTGCACGTCATTTCCGTCTGTCAACCGACCGTGCCCGTGCTGGCTGCCATCTCGCTGATGGCGACGGCCAAAGATCCGCACATGCCGAAAACCATGACGATGATGGGCGGCCCGATCGACCCGCGCCGCTCGCCCACGCAAGTAAACAACCTGGCGACGGAAAAGAAATTCTCGTGGTTTGAAAACACCGTGATCTACGCGGTGCCGCCGAACTACCCGGGTTTTGGCCGCAAGGTGTATCCGGGCTTCCTGCAGCACGCCGGCTTCATCGCCATGAACCCGGGCCGTCACGCGCAAAGCCATCGCGAGTTCTACATGCACCTGGTGACGGGCGACGACGAGCCGGCGGAAGGCCATCGCCAGTTCTACAACGAGTACAACGCCGTGTTGGACATGCCGGCCGAGTACTACCTGGAAACCATTAAAACGGTTTTCCAGGAATTCAGCTTGCCGATGGGCACGTGGAAAGTGGGCGGCCAGCTGGTGCGTCCGCAAGACATCACGAATGTGGCGCTGTTCACCGTAGAAGGCGAGCTGGACGACATTTCCGGCGCCGGCCAGACGCAGGCGGCGCATGACCTGTGTTCCGGCATCCCTGCCGAGATGCAGCAGGATTTCGTGGCGCCAAAATGTGGCCATTATGGCATTTTCTCGGGCCGCCGCTGGCGCGAGATCATTTGCCCGAAAATCGGCGAATTCATCCAGAAACATTCCTGATCCGCAGTATTTCAGGCAAAACGGCACGCCAGGCTACCCTGGCGTGCCGTTTTTTTTATGCCCCGCTCATGCGCGTGACGTTTCGACCTTCACCGTCGGGCGCGTATTGACAAAGATTTGCTCGACTCGCGGCTCGCCCGGCCCCGGCTTCTTCATCGCATAGCCATTCACGGGCTGCGAGCGGTTCACCCACAGCGCGTAATACAAATGGTCGGCGCGCGGATCTTCCGTGTTCGGGTGGATCAGTATCGTCAGGCCCAGGCTATTGAGTTGCAGCCACGGCACGATGACGGGCAGCAAGTCATTCGTGAAGCCAAAGTAAAACGACGGCGTCACGTGCGGGCCGCGCGGCTCCAGGTTCCAGTCGCCCAGTTCGATCTGGAAACGCTCGGCCGCCCACTTGCGTATCAGCGCCGCCTTTTGGTAACTGTCTTCGTCAAAATAGATATGCGCGTGATAACTCTCGATATCCGTGTAGGCGCGTGGCTTTGCCGGCAAGGTTTCCTCGCCGGGCCGCACGCTGACGGGGCGCGGCGTGGGCGCCGTGTCCGTATGCTCACCCCACGGGCTCTTGCCGGGAGCCGCTGGTTTGACGTCTTTTACGCGTTTGACGGCGCCATCCTGCGCCAGGGCCGTGCCGGCCAGGCCCGAAGCGGCCAGCGCCGCCACCAGGCCGCCGCCGCGCAAGACCGTGCGGCGCTGCGGCGAGAGGAGATTGGCCCATTCCAGGTCGATGGCCGCGTGTTGAGTGTTGTCAGACATAGGATTTCCTGTTCTTGATTATGAGTATGGAGAGAAGGCAGATCAAAAGTGAACGGTGGCGCGGGCGTAGTAATAACCGCCCAGTACGCCCAACGGTCCCGAGTTGTCATACGCGCCCGTGTACTGCGCCAGATTCGCGGCGCTGCGCGCGTCGCGCGGCACCTGGCCCGGTTTCTGGTCGAAGACATTGTTGGCGCCCACCGTCACGTTGATGCGCTTGCTGATGTCGTAGCCGACGCTGATATCCGTCACGAAGGCGGCTTTCAGCTGGTAATCGCCGCCCGTGATGGCGTTCAGGCGCTTGAGCTTGCCGTAACGCGTCTCGCGCACGTTGAACGTCCAGCCCGCCTTTTCATACGCCAGGGTGAGGATTTCCTTGTCGCGCGGCGCCCGGTACAGCAAGTCGTACTCGGCCGATTTGCTCAGGGTGCCGATATTCGGCAAGCCTTGCAGCACCGTCGGCAAGGCCGCCTTGCCGACCAGGCTCGTGTGGTTGATATTCGCGGCCGCCGTCCAGCGCAGCTTGCCGTCGGCCACGCGCAAGACATCCTCGGCCGTCAAATCGATGCCGCGCGTGCGCGTGTCGCCCACGTTGGCAAAGTAATGCGCGACGAGGCCATTGCCCACCGTCAAACCCGCCGAGCGCAGCAGGTTTTCGATCACGCTTGCTTGCGCCGCCGTCAGCGGCCGGCCACTGCCGTCGAGCGCCACGCCCGAGCTGCGGTCGATGCCGATGTTCGACGACACACCCAGGCGGTCGCTGACCTTGATTTGATACGCGTCAACGGCCAGGCGCAGGGTAGGCGTAGGATTGAAGGTCAGCCCGGCCGACAGATTCGTCGATTTTTCCGGTTTCAGCGCTTGCGCACCCAGTGCCCGCGCTGCGGCCGAGTTCGGCTGTGCCAGGGTATACGGCACACCCGCATGGTCGGAGGTGTTCGAATACGATTGCGTCACCAGGCTCGGCGCATGGAAACCATTGCTGACGGTGCCGCGTACGGCCACCGTGGGCGTGACGTCATAGCGGGCGGACAAACGGCCCGTCGTCTTGCTGCCGAAATCGGAATATTTCTCGGCGCGCAGTGCCGTGTCGAGCAGCAATTGCGGCGTCAGTTTCGCGCCCAGGCCGACATACGCCGCATAGCTGTGGCGCGCCGTGTCCGAGGCGTCGACGGGCAGGTAGCCGGCCAGCGCCGATGAGCCGCTGCCCTGCCAGGAAGCGGGCTCACCCGGGCTGCGTTGCTGCGTTTCATGCGAATACTCGAGACCGACGCTCAGGTCGGCCGGCTCGCTCAAGCCCAGCGGCACGGGACGGCGCGCGTCGGCGTTGGTGGTCGAGCGACTGTAGCGCTGATTGCCGATGGTGAAATCCGTCTTGCCACCCGGATAGGTCAGCGAATAATTGGCCGAGTTTTCCACGCCCACGTCGATATCGTCGCGTCCGTAAGTACTGCTGATATCCCAGTTCCAGCCGGCCGTCTCGCCCTTGACGCCGCCCGTCAGGGAAAAATCGTTTTCGCTCGTCGTTTCATACGGCGTGAAGCCGTCGGGATACACGGACAGCAAGCCTTTGTTGTTATTAAAAATGGTATTGGGCAGACGGAAATTCTGCGCCGAGCGGGCATTGCGGTGCGCGTACGTGCCGAAGCCATACAGTTGCACCTCGTTCGACACGTCATAACCGAAGTTGGCGCTGAGCGAGGCGGTCGTGCTTTGCGGCACGCCCGTATTGCGCCATGGATTGCTGTTGCGGCTTGCTTCTGCCGGGTTCGGCGAGGCGCCGGCCGGCAAGCTGTTGTTCGGTCCCAATTTCACCAGCTGGCCATCGCTGTTGCGCACGGCCGGATACGACAGGTAGCCGGGATTCAGGCCGAAATTGCGCACGGCGATGCCCTGGCGCTGGACTTCGGCACCGAAGTGCGCAAAGCCGTGTTCGCCCAGGCGCGTGCCGCCATCGATGCGCACGGAACCGTTCGTGCCGTCGCCGTCGTAGGTGGAGCCGAGTTGGGTGCTGAAGCTGCCCTTGTCATCCGCCTTCAGGATGATGTTGATGACGCCGGCAATCGCGTCGGAACCGTAGATGGCCGAGGCGCCGTCGCGCAGGATTTCCACGCGGGCAATGGCGCCCGTGGGTATCAGGGCCAGGTCGGTGGCGACGGAACCGGGAAAACCATCCTCGTTGACGATGGCCGTCGTATGCCGGCGCTTGCCGTTGACCAATACCAGGGTATGCGACGGGTCGAGGTTGCGCAACTGCCCGGCGCGCACGATGCTGCCCAGGTCCGGCTGCACGCGGGCCGGCAAGTTGAACGACGGCAAGGCCGTATCCAGCGCATCGAGCAAGTTCAGTTTGCCCGTGGCTTGCAATTGCTGCGCGCTGATCACGTCGATGGGGGCGGCGCTGTTGGCCACCGTGCGGCCCGTGCCGCGCGCCCCCGTGACGATGACGGTGTCATACGGCGCGGCGGCCAGTGCGCCAGCGCCGTCCGGCGCGGCCTGCGCGTGGACCACGCCAGGCGCCCCCAGCAGCAGTACGGCGGCCGAGACGGCGTGCGCCAGTTGCCGCAAACGCGGGGCGGGGTCATGCTTGTGAATCGGTTCCAGCATACGAAAACATCCTTTCAAAGTCGTCAACACAGTGGCTGCAGACTAAAGGATGGACAAACAAACAAGAACGAATGGTTTCGTATTTAGATATTTCGTTTTGGCAACTAACAACAGCGGCGGCGCGCCGTGTCAGGGAGTCGCCGGGGCGGTCGCCAGGCTCTGATCGAGCCGCTTCCAGTAATCGCGTTCCAGCCGGGCCGTATCGATATCGCGCGCCGCCTCGTTGAAGCGTTTTTGCCACGCCGCCCCCCCGGCATCGCGCTGGAAGCACACATGCACGGGACGCTCCTTGAAGACGGTATCGATGACGGCGATGCGCTCGCGCTCGGCCTTGCTGAAGTTGCGCCCCATCAACAAGTGCTGCAGGACATGGCGCTCGATGACGATCACGCGGTAACGCTTGATGAACAGTTTCTTCAGATTCGTCGCGTCGTTCAAGCCCTCTTCCGTCTTCAGCTCGCCGCGCGCCACCATGCCATCGAACTGTTCCCCATTCGAGTAGCCTGCCACGGTGCCGATGCGCAGCTTGCCCAGGTCGGCCAGGCTGGCGCCAGGCACGCCGTCCTCCTTCAGGTAGGCCAGCACACCCTGCGTGTTACCAACCGGAACAGAAAAGTGGCAGAGTTTTTCCCGTTCCGGCGTGCGCCACACGGCCAGAAACCCGGCATAGCGGGAACTGGCCAGGCCAAACTGCATGGCGCGCTTCCAGGGAAAATAGTCATACTTGACCGTATAGCCGAGACGCTCGAAAACGGCGCTGACCATGGCGCCCGACATGCCGTCGGCCGGCAGGCTGCGGGAAATGAACGGTGGCCAGTCTTCCGCCGCGAAGCGGACGATGCGCGAGCTGGCAGCGCCCGGCGCCGCCATGGGGGAGCTAGCCTGCCCGTGTGCCAGGGCAAGTGCAGAGTGCATGAACAAACAGAAGGGCAAACCAACTGTCCGGAGGAAACGCATGTTTGGCTCCTATGGCCTGGCGCACCTTGCAATGCAGGTACGGCAACAGGACTGGCGGTCGGCTTTTTTTGATTACTGGCTTGATAAAAATCATGCTCCCACAAAAAAAAGAAATTGCAAAGTTGTTTATTTGCACTTTGACATTCCCACGGGAAATAAAATACGATTGCGGCGCGCCTGCAACAGGCTGTCATGGCGCCGGCTATCCCCTCTCGCGAAACAGGTTTTTACTTGTGCGCGCGCCGGATGGCCGATAATGGCGTTTTACCGTGGAAGATGACCGTGCCGCACCCTGCCCCTCCCTCACTTGCCGACCAGATCGAAGACTTGCTGCCGCAAACGCAATGCACCAAATGCGGCTACAACGGTTGCCGCCCGTATGCGGAAGCGATTGCCGCCGGCAGCGCCGACATCAACCAGTGCCCGCCGGGCGGCGCGCAAGGCATCGTGCGCCTGGCCGGCTTGCTGGGCAAAAAAATCATCCCGCTCAATCCCGTCAACGGCCTCGAACGTCCGCGATCTGTCGCCTATATCGACGAATCGCTGTGTATCGGCTGTACCCTGTGCATTCAGGCTTGCCCGGTGGACGCCATCGTCGGCGCCGCCAAGCAGATGCATACGGTGGTGACAAGCCTGTGCACGGGCTGCGACTTGTGCGTGGCGCCCTGCCCCGTCGATTGCATCGTCATGTACCCGGTCAGCGGCGACGCCACGGGCTGGGATGCCTGGAGCCAGGCAGAAGCAGACGACGCGCGCGCGCGCCACGATTTCCGCACGCAGCGCCTGCGCCGCGAAACGGAGGAAAACGAAGCGCGCCTGGCCGCCAAGGCCGTCGCCAAGATGCGCGAAGTGACGCAGGAAGTGCCCGTCACGCCCGATGAACAGGCGGAAAAGGAACGCAAGCGCGCCATCATCGCCGCGGCCATGGAGCGCGCGCGCGCCAAGGCCGCTGCCGCCAGCACGGATACCCCCCAGCCAGCCCCCACCACCCCGAAAAAAGACGCATGAACGCCGCCAAACGCCTGGAAATCTTTACGCGCTTTCGCGCCGCCAATCCTTCCCCGAAAACGGAACTCGACTACACGACGCCGTTCGAGCTGCTGATCGCCGTGCTGCTGTCGGCACAGGCGACGGACGTGTCCGTCAACAAGGCGACCCGCTTGCTGTATCCGGTCGCCAATACGCCAGCCACGATACTGGCCCTGGGCGTGGACGAGCTGGCCAGCTACATCCGCACCATCGGCCTGTTCCGCACCAAGGCGAAGAACGTCATCGCCACCTGCCAGATCCTGCTCGAGCAGCACGGCGGCGAAGTGCCGCGCGACCGCGCCTCGCTGGAAGCCTTGCCCGGCGTGGGCCGCAAGACGGCCAACGTGGTCATGAACACGGCGTTTGGCGAACCGACGATGGCCGTGGACACGCATATCTTCCGCGTCTCGAACCGCACCGGCATCGCGCCGGGCAAGAATGTCGATATCGTCGAGCAAAAACTGCTGAAATTCATCCCCAAGGAATTCCTGCACGACGCCCACCACTGGCTCATCCTGCACGGCCGCTACACGTGCACGGCGCGCAAGCCACAATGCTGGAACTGCATGATTGCCGACCTGTGCGATTACAAGGACAAGTCGCCGATGCCGGCCGTGGTCTGACAACACACCTTTACGAACGGCGACACCATGTTGCAAACGACACTAGATACCCTGGCTTGCCCCGCCTGCCGACAGCCCCTGCAAAGCAACACGCCAGCCGGGGCGTCGGCACCGTTGCTGGAAGCGATATTGAGCTGTCCGGCGTGCGCGATTACCGTTCCCGTCGTGCAAGGCTTTGTGCTCTTTACGGAAGCACGGCAAGGCGGCGATGCCCATATGCTGCCGGCGATGCGTGCCCAGCTGACGCCCAGCGCCGACTATCTGTCCTTCATGCACCGCCGCCATGTGCGCCGCATTCCC
This sequence comes from Janthinobacterium sp. SUN033, assembly GCF_030397595.1. Classification (NCBI taxonomy): domain Bacteria; kingdom Pseudomonadati; phylum Pseudomonadota; class Betaproteobacteria; order Burkholderiales; family Oxalobacteraceae; genus Janthinobacterium; species Janthinobacterium sp. SUN033. Next base: position 99,414 of record NZ_JAPQNV010000005.1, on the reverse strand, counting down.
GACCGCTACGCCGCCTTTCAACCCTTCAATGAATCCACCCGCGCCTTTTATGCCTTGCTGGACCTGATCAGGGAGCATTTGCAACCTGGCGACCTCATTCTCGACACCTGGGGCCGAACGGGCTGGAGTGGCGAAATGCTGGCTGCGGCGTTTCCCCAGCAACATGTCATTTCTGTATGGGAAGGCAACTTCGATGTGCTCGGCTACATGGGATATGCGCACTGGTTGCCCGCTGGAAAGCGCGCGCCCAACCATGACATTATTTTCTTGCCGCCAGGTAGTCCCATGCCTTTTCGCGACGGCACGTTCGCGCTGATTCATGGCCTTGATTCACTGCATCGCTATGCGCCACTGACCTTCGCCGGCGACATGCTGCGCATCGCCCGCAGCGATGCGCCGATCATCTTCCCGCATGTACACATGGCCAATAGCCAGCCCACGCCGTACTTCGAGCGCGGCGGCAACATTATTCACGGCCGTTGCTACCAGCAGCGCTTTGATGCTGCGCAAGCACGCGGCGAACGCAAGACGCTGGTGATGTCGGAGGTAACCCTGTTCGACGCCATCGGACAGTTGCATGGCGAACCGGACACTGCACACTACAACGGCGTCGTGGCGCTGGTGCCTCCCGCATGGGAAGGGGCGCCCCTGCGCCAGGCCGATCTCGACCTGGCATTGCCCGCATCGCGCGCCGTCGTCAATGCCGTGCTGCGGCTCGACAGCTTGAACGGCTGGTGTGTGCCCGATACCGATGCGCTGGGTGGCTTGATGCAAGATTTGCTGGTGCGCCATCCTTGTTATGCGGAACGCCTGGCGCGCCTCGGACCACGACAACTGAGCGCTGAAGAATTGCAGATCCTGTTCCAGCTGGGCCAGCTACGTACCCTGGAGCAAGTGGCGCAGCGCCTGCGCCTGCCAGTGGAATACGTTTGCCAGCAAGCCAGAAACATGGTCGATATGGAACTGCTGCAGATGGCCCCCATCAGCGGCGCCATGGCACGCTTGCAATCGTACTATGCCAGCCAGATCGTGCGTCCGCTGCCACAGGAAGAAACCTTTGAGTATCTGTGGCAATTACTGCCCACGCTGTACCAGCAGCGCCCGCTCCTGCTGTGCGGCATGGACGACAGCGCCTTTGGCTGGGCCGAAGTCGAGCTACTCGTGCCGGCGTTGCAACGGGGCTTGCTGGCGATGGGCGTGCGGGCAGGTGACCGCGTCGCCATGCTGTGTGCCCACCACCCTGAAGCGGTACTGCTCAGCTGGGCCTGCTGGCGCATCGGCGCTGTCGTGGTTCCCTTGCGCAAGGAATTGACGGACACGCCCGCCTTGCTGCAACCCTTGCTGGAACGCATTGCTCCCGCCCTGCTGGTACTGGATCATCCCCGTCACAGCGCCGCCGCTTTGGCAAGCTGCCCGGCGCTGCTGCTCGACGATATCGGCCAGGAAGCGGCGGCGGTCTTGCCGCCAGATTGCGCATTGCCTGAATTATCAGCCTTGCTGGAAGGCTGGATGGAGCTGCCGCCGACGCCGGAGCTGCCCGGACAGGCCGTCCACCCCGACGATCCTGCCGTGATCCTGTTTACTTCTGGCAGTACTGGCATCCCCAAGGGCGTCGTCCACAGCCAGCGCGCCCTCATGCAGAGCGGCCAGCTGGCGGCGACGGAATTTGGCTGGCATGATGGCGACATCCTGCTGTCGCTGGGCGACTGCCACACCATGAGCGGCTTACGCAACCCCATGGTCGCCGCCCTGTTTGCCGGTGCCAGCGTGTATCTGGCCGATGAAAACGAACGGGGCAATGTCGGCAAGACCTTGCAAGCGGCCCAGCGCCATGGCGTGACCGTCCTGGCGACAGGTCCCGCCTGGCTAGCCATGCTGCAGTTGCTGCCGGCCCACCTGACCCTGCACCCGGCCAGCTTGCGGCAAATCATTTCCACGGGCGCGCCCCTGCAAACGTCGCTGCACGCGGCCTTGAGCGAGCGCATGCGGCTCGCCATCATCGATTATTACGGACTGACGGAAACGGGGGGGCTGTGCATGCTGTTCCAGCACGCGCCCGGTGCCACGCAAGCTTGCGGCCGCGCCGTCGGCGCCATCGTGCAAATCTGCGATGACAGGGGCATGCCGCTCGGGAAAGGACAAACAGGGGAATTGCGCGTGCACAGCAACCAGCTCATGCTGGAATACTGGCGCGATCCGGCGCAAACGGCGTCCATCGCCCGCGATGGCTGGATCTTCACTGGCGATATCGCCAGCCACGATGGCCTCGGCAACATTACCTTGCTGGGCCGGCACGACGACCAGCTCAAGAACGAATATGGCGACATCGTCCACCCTGCCCCGCTGGAACGGGCGATGTGCAGCTATCCACACGTCAGGGAAGCCGCCATCACCGCAGGACCACAGGGACTGATCGGCATGCTGGTGGTCGACGGCGGCTTCGAATTACCCGCTTTTGTCGCCTATTGCCGCCAGCACGCGCAAATCGAGGCATTCCCCCGTGACCTGCGCATCCAGGCAGCGTTACCGTACACGGCCGCAGGAAAACTCGACCGCCGCGCGCTGGCCCATTCAATCACACCATAACAGATACGCTCACCATGTTTCAGACTCGTCCCACACCTGCGAATACGCCATTCCTGATCGGCCCCAAGTCTTTGTCGCATAGCCATCTGGAGGAACAAATCCTGCAAGTGGCTGCCCGGCTGATCAGCAGCGAACTGCACAATAAACGCGTGCTGCTGATGGTGCGCGACGATCTGGCCTATGCGCCCTTGTTGCTCGGCTGCATGCGGGCCGGCGCGATTCCCCTGCTGCTCGATCCGGGAACCTCGGTGCGGCAAGTCAGGGATTTACTGCAGCATACGCATATCGATGGCGTCATTGCCGATGCGGACGCCATCGACCTGTGGCGCGCCGAGGGTGTCCCTCTGCCGGCGCAGCAGATACGCGTCGGCACTGTCCAGGCCAAGGGTTTGCTGCTGAACAAGCTGCTGGGACGGCGGGCGCCAGCCGACCTGGACAACTGGCCTGGCCTGCTGTCCGCTCCCGCACCGGCACCGTTGCCGCCGGCAAGACAGGAGGGGCCTGCCTATGTCGTGTTCACCTCCGGCAGTACGGCCCGTCCGAAAGGCGTGGAAATGCACTGGCCCGCCCTGCTCGCGCATTTGCAGACGATCGGCGAACATTACGCGCTGACGCCCGCATCACGCCTGCTGAACCTGATGCCGCTATCGCATGCCGATGGCCTGGTGCAAGGCGTGCTGCTGGCTTATCAACGCGGCTGTACCCTGGTGCGTCCTGCGCCATTCAGCATTGTCGCCATCGAGAGCATCCTGATTGCGATCTACCGCGAACAAGTCACGCACCTGATCGCCGCGCCCACGGCATTGGCCCTGATGCAGCAATATGGCGCCCACCTGGCGGAAAACTTCGAGAATGGCCATTTCCGCTTCGCCGTTTCCTGCAGCGCCCCCTTGAGCGCGGCTACCTGGACCAGCTTCAGCCAATGTTTCAATGTAAAGCTCATCAATACCTACGGCTTGAGCGAAACGGGAACCTGCGGACTATATGCGGGACCGGACGCGGCCAGCCACAAGATCGGCAGCGTGGGCATGCCGCGCGACATGCTGGCAAAAATCTTGCGAGACGATGGCAGCGAGGCCGGCTGCGACGAGGCCGGAGAACTGTGCCTGCAAGGTGCCAACCTGATGCAGGGCTACCTGGACAATCCGCAAGCGACCGCTGCCGTCCTGCGCAATGGCTGGCTGCATACGGGTGACCTGGCACGGCGCGACAGCGATGGCGTGTACTGGATCACGGGGCGCATCAAGGACGTGATCATTTGTGGCGGCTACAATCTGTCGCCGGAAGCCATCAATGGCGTACTGATGCAACACCCGGCCGTACTGGAAGCGGCGACCGTCGCCTTGCCTGACCCGACGTGGGGCGAAATCCCCGTCGCCTGCGTAGTATTGCGCCCTGGCATGGAGGCGGACAACCAGCAACTGCTGCTGCATTGCGCCCAACATCTGGGTGCACACGAATTGCCGAAACGCATTAGTTTTACCGGCCAATTGCCGCGCACGCCATCAGGCAAGGTCATCACGGCACAGTTGCAGCACGCGCTATCGCTTGCGCCCAAGGAAGCAAGCGCCCACGGCGATCAGCAGGCAGACATTTTTGCGCTGGCCGCGGACCTGTTCAATTTACCGGCAAGTGCGCTGAAGGGGGATTCAGGCCCCGCCAATACGCCAGGCTGGGATTCGCTGGCACATATCAACTTCGTGATCGGCCTGGAAACGCTGTTCAAGGTGCGTCTGAGTCCATCGGATGTAGTGCATATGGAAACCATGGACGCCACCGTGCAACTGATCAAGCGGCTGACGCGCTGAGATGGCGAACGTACTTCCTCTGCGCATCTGGCCATACAGTGCGGCGCTGGCAGCTGGCGTGGTCGGACTATGCATGCTGCTGCGTCATGTGCCCGGCCCACGCTACGACAATACGATTGCAGGCCAGACGAAAACGTTTCTCGACGCGCCCAGGCCAGAAGGGAAATGGCGCGTGCTGGCGCTGGGTTCGTCCCTGCTCCATGCCGCCACCCCGCAAACAGCCAATGTGCAGCGTGCCGAGCTGCCGGACATCGCCTGGATGCGGATGACGAAAGGCGGCGCAGGTATCGGCTACTTGCAATCGAGCCTCGCCACCCTTGGCAGCCGCCCACCGGAGGTGCTGGTCCTCGAACAGAACCTGTTCTTGCCAGATGATGGCAACGCGACAATGGATCAACTACGCGAAGATGTCTGGCACTGGGGCAAGCAAGCTGCTTCATTGCTCACCGCTGGCAAACTTGCCTCGCCACCGCCATACTGGGAGCGCAATGATCAGGAACTTGCATTTACCTGCGGCCCGGAGCTGAAGAAATTAAGCGCGTCACAAATACGGCAGCATGCTGCCGAACTACAAAATCTGTATCGACAGAGCACCTTCGATGCTGCACTGATCAACAACATTGCCACGCTGGCGCAACGGGGCGTGCGGGTGATACTGCTCGATGTGAGGCGATCATTGCTGATTGAACAACAGACGGCGCAACAAAAGACAGACTGGCAGCGGCGCTTGCAAGCATTGCTGCCTGCGAGCCAAAACATCATCTATCTAGCCTCGCCCGCACTCACCGAACAAAACCTTTATTGCGACGCCAGCCATCTGAACACGCAGGGCGCGCGTCAGTTCGCTCCCTGGTGGCAAACCCAGTTACGGCAGTTGCGGGACAGGGGTTGACATGGTGTGGCTGACAATTTTTGGCATGCTGTGCATGCTTGTTCTGGTCGTGCTTTACTGGCGTTTGCCAGTGGCCTGGCGCCCCTGGCTGCTGGTGGCCACAGGCGGCGCGCTGCTATGGCATGATGGCTGGGCCAGCATGGCGGCCTGGGGTGCATTGCTGGCATGGCTGGCCTTCATCTGCGGCCCCCGATGGCGGCGCCCGGCCCAGATGCAGACGCTGGGCCTGACGGGTGTCTTGCTCGCCTTTCTGGCTTACCAGTACGCGAAAGCCGGCCATGGCATCGCCGCCTACCTGGGCTACGCCTTCGTCTCGCTGAAAGCCTGGCACCTGATCGCCGAGCATGGGGGCGGCATCGCGCGCGATGGCCGCGCCGGCATGACCCTGGGCTATCTGCTCTTCCCGCCCACCCTGGCCGTCGGCCCGATCCAGCGTTACGATGCCTTCCGCATGGAACTACTGCGCGCGCGCTGGGACAGCCAACTCGCCTCGCCAGCACTGCAGCGCATGCTGTACGGCTATTGCAAAGTGGTTTTGTTGGCGGGATACATACTCACTTTCAAGCTCAACAACCTGAACCTGTCGACCGGTTACGCCTGGCTCGATGCCTATCTGCCCTTGCTCGGTTATGGCTTGAACCTGTACTGGCAATTCTCGGGCTATTGTGATATTGCCATCGGCTTCGCCGCGCTGCTGGGCATACGCGTGCCGGAAAATTTCAACTTTCCTTTTGCTGCCCGTAATCTGCCTGACTTCTGGCGGCGCTGGCACATCACGGTGTCGGAATGGTGCCGCGATTTCGTTTTCCGGCCCATCCTGACGCGCACGCGGCAATACCTGTTTGCCAGCCTGGGCAGCATGATCGTGCTGGGCTTGTGGCATGAACTGTCGCCGCGCTACCTCGCCTGGGGTCTGTTTCACGGTGCCGGCCTGGCCATCGTCCATCTGTGGGGCAAGCACATGCCATGGGCGGAGCAGTTGCGCCGCTATGCCCTGTGGCGTGTCTTCAGCTGGTTTTTGACCTTGCAATTTGTCATACTGAGCTTCGCGCTGACGTCGACGCCGGACCTGCAAACGGCCTGGTCTTGCCTGACGGTGCTGTTCGCACCACTGTTACCTGGGAGTTAAGGTGTACCAATTTCTCTTGCGCTACCTGCCAGCGCCGCTCGTGCACGGGCTCTTCACGCTATGGTATGGGGGACTGCTGCTGCTGCTGTGGCTGAAATGGCCGCTGGCGCTGGGAATGGGATTTCGTTACGGGCAACTGTAGGCCGGGACCGATGCAGGCATCGGCCCCGTTATCGCTTACAGCAACACCATATTGTCGCGGTGGATCAGTTCATGGCCTTCCATGTAACCGAGAATCGCTTCGATTTCGGTGGACGGCTTGCGCATGATGCGGCGCGCTTCGCCGCTCGTGTAGTTGGACAAGCCGCGCGCCACGGGCGCGCCATCCACGTCGACGCAGGTGATGACGGCGCCGCGGCCGAATTCGCCGTTCACGCCCGTCACGCCGATCGGCAGCAGGGACTTGCCTTCCTGGCGCAGCTTTTGCACGGCGCCCGCGTCCAGCACGACGGCACCGGCCGTGTGCAGATGATCGGCCATCCACTGCTTACGCGCCGTCAATTGCCCCGTTTGCGCCAGTAACTCCGTGCCGATCGCTTCGCCCTGGGCGAGGCGGCTGAGCACGTCGCTGTCGCGGCCCCAGGCGATGATGGTGTGCGCGCCGGACTTGGCGGCGCGCTTGGCGGCGAGGATTTTCGTCAGCATGCCGCCACGGCCCAGGCTGCTGCCGGCGCCGCCGGCCATCGCTTCCAGGGCCGGATCGCCGGCGATGCCTTGCGTGATCAGGTAGGCGGTCGGGTCCTTGCGCGGGTCGGCCGAGAACAGGCCGTGCTGGTCCGTCAGGATGACGAGCGCATCGGCTTCGATCAGGTTGGCGACCAGGGCGCCCAGGGTATCGTTGTCGCCGAACTTGATCTCATCGGTGACGACGGTGTCGTTTTCATTGATGATCGGCACCACGCCCAGGCGCAGCAGGGTCGTCAGGGTGGAGCGGGCATTCAGGTAGCGTTCGCGGTCGGCCAGGTCGGCATGCGTGAGCAGCACTTGCGCCGTGCCGAGGCTGTGGGCACGGAAGCTGCTTTCATAGATTTGCGCCAGGCCCATCTGGCCGACGGCGGCGCAGGCCTGCAATTCGTGGATATCGGTGGGGCGCTGCTCGAAACCGAGGCGCAGCATGCCTTCGGCGATGGCGCCGGAGCTGACGAGCACCACTTCCTTGCCCAGGGCGCGCAAGCCGGAAATCTGCGCAGCCCAGCGCGCGATGGCGGCATGGTCGAGCCCGCGGCCATCGTTGGTGACCAGCGAAGAGCCGACTTTGATGATGATACGGGTAGCTTTTTGAATCACGGAATCCATGGGGCGGCGCTCTTCACTTAATAGACGTCAGCGCGCAGGACGCAGCAGCAGCAAGGCCAGCCCCGCCGTCAGCTCCATTGCGCACATGAACAACACAAAACCCTGGGGCAAGCCGAAGCTGATGGCCGCGAACAGACGGCCGGCGGGCTGCGCCAGGACCAACATTGCTGTGATATCGCCGAGCACAGGCGGTTCGCCCTGCCGTGCCGCGAACAGTGCCAGGAGCGCGGTAGCGCCCCAGACACCGACATGCGTGGCGTAGAACTGGCTGTAGCCATTGACGCCATTGAGGAAGATGCCCATGCCGGCCGCCATTTCATCGGCGAACAACAGGCAGGCGACCGCGCTCAGCCCGTAAGCATACGCGATCAGATGCAATACACGGCGCTGCCACGCTTGCTTGCGCGCTGGCGCGGCAGCGGCCGTCTGTACCGACATCAGGGTAAAGCCTTAGTCGAGGATCTTGAAACGCGGATCATCCGGGTCGATCGACGAGATACCGCGTGCTTCTTCGGTCATCTGCGTTTCTTCGGCACGGCTTTCGCTGTGTTTCTTCGCTTCCAGATGCTGGTAAATCGCATTCACCAGTTCCGGGCAACCCTGATGGTTCAGCGCGGAAATCTCGAAGACGGGACCTTTCCAGGCGAAACGCTTGAGGAAGTCCTTGACGATCTTCTTGCGCTCTTCTTCCGGCACCATGTCGAGCTTGTTCAACACCAGCCAGCGCGGCTTGTCGACCAGCGACTCGTCGTACTTCTTCAATTCCTTCACCAGCGCCTTGGCTTCCTTGACAGGATCGACGTTGGTTTCGAACGGCGCCAGGTCGACGATGTGCAACAGCAGACCCGTACGCTGCAAGTGACGCAGGAATTGATGGCCCAGGCCCGCGCCTTCGGAAGCGCCTTCGATCAAGCCGGGAATATCGGCGATCACAAAGCTCTTCTCGTGCGACACGCGCACCACGCCCAGGTTCGGGTGCAGGGTGGTAAATGGATAATCGGCAATTTTCGGGCGCGCGTTCGAGACGGCCGAAATGAAGGTCGACTTGCCGGCGTTCGGCATGCCCAGCAGGCCCACGTCGGCCAGAACTTTCAGTTCCAGGCGCAGTTCGCGGCGTTCGCCTTCCTTGCCCTCGCCTTTTTGGCGTGGCGCGCGGTTGGTCGAGGACTTGAAGTGGATATTACCCCAGCCGCCTTCGCCGCCCTTGGCCAGCAATTCGATCTGGCCGTGTTCGGTCAAATCGGCCAGGATTTCGCCGCTCGCGTTGTCGATGATCAAGGTGCCCACAGGCATGCGCAGGTGGATGTCATCCGCGCCCTTGCCATAGCAATCTGCGCCACGGCCAGGCTCGCCATTGCGAGCCTTGTGCATTTTGGAGAAACGGAAATCGACGAGCGTGTTGATATTGCGGTCGGCGACAGCCCAGATGGACCCGCCCTTGCCGCCATCGCCGCCATCGGGACCGCCGAAAGGCCGGAATTTTTCACGGCAGAAAGATGCGCAGCCGTTGCCGCCATCGCCCGCGATGACTTCGATTTTTGCTTCGTCGATAAACTTCATAATTTTGCCGCCATAAAACTAAAAAGGCTCTACCTTGGGCAGAGCCTTTCGATTGAAGGCTTGCGCCTTACATCATGCGATCATGGCGGAGCGAACTGGCGCTCCGCGATGAATTACGCTGGTACTGCTTCGTTTGGTACAACGGTCACGAATTGCTTCGAGCCAGCACCTTTGACAACGAACTTCACTTTGCCCGCGATCAGCGCGAACAACGTGTGGTCCTTGCCCATGCCTACGCCTTCGCCGGCGCGCACTGGGGTGCCGCGTTGACGAATGATGATGCCGCCAGCATTGATAGCTTGGCCGCCGTAGACTTTAACGCCCAGACGTTTTGATTCTGAATCACGGCCGTTTCGCGTTGTGCCGCCGCCTTTTTTATGTGCCATTTAAGACTCCTTGATAGCTGATTAATTCAAACAGCGGCGATTAGCCGTTGATCGAAACGATTTGGATTTCGGTAAAATTCTGGCGATGGCCTTGATGCTTTTGGTAGTGCTTACGACGACGCATCTTGAAAATTTTGACCTTATCATGGCGACCATGCGCCACAACCGTAACCAGTACCGTTGCACCTTCGACCAATGGAGCACCAAACTTGATGCTGTCGCCCGCGCCTACTGCGAGCACTTGATCGATGGTGATTTCGGAACCAATGTCTGCCGGTATCTGTTCTACTTTAAGTTTTTCGCCAGCGACAACTTTGTATTGTTTGCCACCGGTTTTTATGACCGCGTACATGATTTGAAACCTCATCAAATGTTGAAAGAATTTGTCCCACTGCCATGAAAAGCAAGCCGTGCACAACAGGGGGAACCAGCGATTATACACGGACTGAGAAATTGCGTCAAAAAGTATTCACAAAGCTTGACGATCGTGGTATGTCGACAACCTGACCATCATGTCAGGCTTGCGCCAGGCGGACAGCAAAACGCGCGCCAGTGCCAAGCAGATCAATCAATTGCTCTACAGTCATAGGCAAACATCACGCACGCGCAAGCCTTGTCGTATAATCGCGGCACCCACAATCTAATGCAGGTTCGCCTTGTCTGACGCTAACAAACACGTTAACCAAAACACCATCGTGCAAACGATTGCCGCCGATATGGACGCAGTCAATACGGTGATCCGCCAAAAGTTGCACTCCGATGTGATTCTGATCAACCAGATCGCTGAATACATCATCAGCGCAGGCGGCAAACGCATCCGTCCCGTGCTGATCTTGCTGGTGGCCAATGCCCACGCCTATCGCGGCACGGCGCACCATGAACTGGCCGCCGTGGTCGAATTCATCCATACCGCCACCCTGCTGCACGACGACGTCGTCGACGAATCGTCGATGCGCCGCGGACGCCAGACGGCCAACGCCCTGTTCGGCAATGCCGCCTCCGTGCTGGTGGGCGATTTCCTGCACTCGCGCTCGTTCCAGCTGATGGTGTCGCTGAATAATATGCGCGTCATGCAAATCCTGTCCGACGCCACCAACGTGATCGCCGAAGGCGAAGTGCTGCAGTTGCTGAACATGCACGATCCGGACGTGACGCAAGACAGCTACCTGAACGTCATCCGCTCGAAGACGGCCAAGCTGTTCGAAGCGTCGGCGCAACTGGGCGCCCTGATCGCCGGCGCCAGCGAAGACGATATCGAAGCGGCTGCCGAATACGGCCGCTCGCTGGGCACGGCTTTCCAGCTGATCGACGACGTGCTCGACTATGCAGGCGACGCTGCCGAAATCGGCAAGAACGTGGGCGACGACTTGCGCGAAGGCAAACCGACCATGCCGCTGATCTGGCTGATGGAAAACGGTACGCCAGAGCAACGCGAACTGGTGCGCAGCTGCATCGAGCAAGGCGACGAACAGCATTTCGACGCCGTCCTGACGGCCATCACCAGCAGCGGCGCCCTCGACTACACGCGCAAGCAGGCGGAAATCGCCGGCCAGCGCGCCGCCGATGCCATCGCCGGCTGGCCGGACAGCGTCTACAAGCAATCCATGCTGCAACTGTGCTCGTTTGCCGTGGACCGCAATCACTGATCGCGATTTGCGCTACAGCAAAGACAACGGCGCCGATGGCGCCGTTTTTTATGCACTGCAGAAAAGCTACGTGCGCTCGTGCGCCATCGCCGCGCCCGCCAATTCCTGCACGATGGCCGGCGCCGCTTCCAGCCGCTCGCTGTAGCGGCTGCCCAGGTAATCGCGGCGGTCGCGCACCAGCAGGGTGAATTTGTACAGCTCCTCCATCACGTCGACCAGGCGCTCGTAATACGGCGACGGCTTCATGCGGCCGTCATCGTCGAATTCCTGGTACGCCTTGGCAACGGAAGACTGGTTCGGAATGGTGACCATGCGCATCCAGCGTCCCAGCACGCGCAAGCCGTTGACGGCGTTGAACGATTGCGAACCACCGGACACTTGCATCACAGCAAGGGTTCGCCCCTGCGTGGGCCGCACGCTGCCCGTTTCCAGCGGCAGCCAGTCGATCTGCGACTTAAAGACACCCGTGACGGCGCCGTGCCGCTCGGGGCTGCACCAGACTTGCCCTTCCGACCACAGCGACAGCGCCCGCAACTCTTGCACTTTCGGATGCTCGGGCGACACGCTGTCGACCATGGGCAAGCCGTGCGGGTCGAACACGCGCGTGTCGGCGCCGAAGTGACGCAGGATGCGCTCCGCTTCCAGGGTCAGCAGCTTGCTGTACGAGCGCTCGCGCAAGGAACCGTACAGCAGCAAGATACGCGGCGCGTGGGTGGACACGCTGGCCGGCGCCAGCTTGTCCAGGTCCGGCACGTCCAGGTGCGCGGCGCTGATGTTCGGCAGCTCGTTGGCAAGGTCTGCCATCTCAGGCCACCGGCTTGCCATCGGCGCCCACCACGGCCTGGCCGTCTTCCTTGGCAAATGCGCCCTGCTGCGGCAGCGGCAGGATTTCCAGCACTTTTTCCGACGGCCGGCACAGGCGCACGCCCAGTTCCGTGACGACGATGGGGCGGTTGATCAAGATAGGATGGGCTTGCATAGCGTCGAGCAGGGCCGCATCGGGCAAATCCGGATTGGCCAGGCCCAGCTCGTCGTACAGGGCGCCCTTGTCGCGCATGACGGCGCGTACGGTCAGGCCGGCGCGGGCGATCAGGTCGACCAATTCCTCGCGCGAAGGCGGATGCTTGACGTAATCGATGATGACGGGTTCGACGCCCGTGTTGCGGATCAGGGCCAGGGTATTGCGCGAGGTGCCGCACGCCGTGTTGTGGTAAATCGTGATCGTCATGTCGTGATGTCCTTCAGTAAATGTGGTTCGCTGACGCAGCAAGGCGCGCCAGCGCAGCAGTTCTCGGTCAAAAAGGCCAGCAAGCCGTTCATGCCCGCATAGTTGGCCGCATAGATGATGGAACGGCCCGCCTTGCTTGCCGTTACCAGATTGGCGTGCGCCAGTTCTTTCAAGTGAAACGACAGCGACGAGGGCGCAATGGCCAGCGCTTCGGCGATTTTCGTCGCCGCCATGCCTTGCGGCCCCGCTTGCACCAGCAGGCGGAACACGGCCAGCCGCGATTCCTGTGCCAGCGCGGCCAGGGCCACGATGGCGGAAGTGCTCGTCAGCGGTGTCGCTCCGCTCGCTATTTGCTGTGTATTTTCCATATTTCAATAATAGTCGAATTATTGAATCTTTTCAAGCCACACGCCTTGGCTACCTATCTTACGTAACCTAGCGCACCGACTTTCATGGCCTATCGGTCTACCTTGATGAAAAAATCACTGCGATCGGCATCCCATGACACGCTCGACACCCCTGAAAATCCTCGGCTGGAGCCTGGCCGCCCTGCTGGCCCTGGTCGCCATCGTGGTCATCTTTGTGCTGACCTTCGACTGGAACCGCGCGCGCCCCTACATCAACGAGAAGGTGTCGGAAAGCACGGGCCGTACCTTCGTCATCGGCGGCGATTTGCAGGTGAAATGGAAACAAGGGCTGAAAACGGAGCCCGGCTGGCGCCGCTACGTGCCGCGGCCCATCATCAGCGCGCAGGACGTGCGCATGAGCAACCCGGACTGGGTCACGGCCGGCCCGCAACTGGCCAGCGCGAAACGCATCGACGTGGCCCTCCATCCATTACCCTTGCTACAGCACAAGGTAGTGCTGACGGACCTGGCGCTCGACACGCCGAACATCGCCCTGCAGCGGCGCGCCGATGGCAGCAACAGCTGGACCTTCAAGGATAACGGCCCTTCGGCATGGGACGTGGAAATCCAGCGCATGGCCTTCGGCGACGGCGCCATCCGTTATCTGGACGAGGGCATCGCGCTGGACGTGCGCGCCAAGGTGAGCTCGACGGCGCCCGACGCGACGCCGGGCGATGCGCCAGGCAGCGCGCCCGTGCAGAAATACGGCATCGCATTCACCCTGGGCGGCAGCTACCGCAAGGCGCCCGTGACGGGCGGCGGCAAGGCGGGCGCCGTGCTGTCCTTGACCGATAACAACACCGTTTATCCCGTGCAGGCACATGCCGTGCTGGGCAAGAACAAGGCCAGCATCGACGGTACCCTGACGGACCCGCGCTCCTTGTCCGGCATCGATTTGCAGCTGAGCCTGGCCGGCGCCAGCATGGCCGATCTGTATCCGCTGACGGGCGTGCTGCTGCCGGAAACGCCGGACTACGCCACCAAGGGACGCTTGCTGGGCAAGAAAGACGGCGCCACCTGGAACTGGACCTATCAAGACTTCAAGGGCACGGTGGGCCAGAGCGACCTGGCCGGCACCCTGCAATACTTGCCGCGCCAGCCGCGTCCCCTGCTGCGCGGTGAAGTGACGTCGCAGCAATTGCGTCTGGAAGACCTGGGGCCCACCATCGGCGCCGACAGCAATGCGCAGAAACAGGCGCGCGGCAAGGCGCCCGTGCAACCCGACAACAAAGCCTTGCCGGTGGAACAATTCAACACGGCAAAATGGAATGCGCTCGATGCCGACGTAAAATTCACGGGCAAGAAACTGGTGCGCACGCACGACATTCCGTTCAACGATATCGTCGCCCATATCCACATGAAAGACAAGGTGTTGAGTTTGACGCCGCTCAACTTCGGCATGGCCGGCGGCGACATCACCTCGAATATCACGCTCGACGGCCGTCAAAAGACCATCGCCGCGCAAGCCAAGGTGGCGGCACGTCACCTCAAAATTCGCGAACTGTTTCCCAAGCTGCAATCGATGCAAGCGAGTTTCGGCGAAGTGTATGGCGACGCGGCGCTGACGGGCCACGGCAACTCCGTCTCGGCCATGCTGGCCAGCGCGAATGGCGAACTGGCGGCCACCGTCAGCGAAGGCTCCGTCAGCCAATTCATGCTGGAACTGGCCGGCCTGAACCTGGCCAACGCCGTCTTCGTGAAAATCTTTGGCGACAAGCAAGTGCACCTCAATTGCATGGCCAGCGACTTCGCCGTCACGAACGGCCAGGCCGACGTGCGCCGCTTCGTGCTCGATACGGACACAGCCGTCGTGAATGTCACGGGCAACGTCAACCTGGCCCACGAAACCCTGGACCTCGACGTGCGCCCGCGCACCAAGGGCGCCCGCATCATCACCCTGCGCACGCCGCTGTACGCGAAAGGCACGTTCAAGAACCCGGACGTGGGTCCGCAAAAAGGCCCGCTGGCCCTGAAAGCGGGCGCCGCCGTGGCCCTGGCCACCGTCGTCACGCCCCTGGCCGCCCTGCTGCCACTCGTCAACGTCGACAAGGCGCCCGACACGGACTGCGCCGCCGTCATGGCGCAAGCGAACGCCACCCGCAAGGCCCCTGTCTCGCCGGCGACGAACGCGCCAGCCAAGAAAGTGAGCGAAGCGGACATCAGGAAGGCGCAGCAGGAAAAGAAATAAGCTTTGATGCAACCGCTTGAAACCCGTTCCGCCATCTGCTGTAATGAAGAAAAGCGGGGTGTGGCTCAGCCTGGTAGAGCGCTGCGTTCGGGACGCAGAGGCCGGAGGTTCGAATCCTCTCACCCCGACCAGCCCTTTCTCCTTGCTGCGCCTGCATCAACTGCTTGCACCTTGACCTGCGCGTTGGTGTCTTGCCGAGAAGTATGATACTAATTACATCATTAGTATCCTGATCACTTTCCGCGCAAGGGCCTGACCGATGTCTTTCCTGATAGTTCTGGCCGCATTGGCCTTCCTGATGCTGGCCGCCTACCGCGGCTACAGCGTAATCCTGTTTGCGCCCGTCGCCGCGCTGGGCGCCGTACTGCTGACCGATCCGTCGGCCGTGCCGGCCGTCTTCAGCGGCATCTTCATGGAAAAGATGGTGGGCTTCATCAAGCTGTATTTCCCCGTCTTCTTGCTCGGCGCCGTGTTCGGCAAACTCATCGAACTGTCCGGTTTTTCCCAGTCCATCGTCGTGGCCGCCATCCGCTACATCGGCAGTTCGCGCGCGAATGCCGTGATCGTTGCCGTGTGCGCGGCCCTGACCTATGGTGGCGTGTCGCTGTTCGTGGTGGTGTTCGCCGTGTATCCGTTTGCGGCCGAGCTGTATCGCCAAAGCAATATCCCCAAGCGGCTGATGCCGGGCGCCATCGCCCTGGGCGCGTTCTCGTTCACCATGGATACCTTGCCCGGCACGCCGCAGATCCAGAACATCATCCCCACCACCTTTTTCAATACGACGGGCTGGGCCGCGCCGTGGCTGGGCACCATCGGCGCCGTACTGACGGTGATCATGGGGCTGGCTTTCCTCGAATGGCGCCGCCGTTCCGTCATGGCGACGGGCGAAGGCTATGGGGCCGAGGCCGAAAAGGCCACGGCCGACACGGGCGACCTGCCCCATCCGTTGCTGTCGGTAGCGCCTCTGGTGCTGGTGGGGGTGGCCAACTTTGCGCTGACCCGGCTGATTCCCCACTGGTACGGCGCCAGCTACTCGCTCACCGCCGAGGCATTGCCAGGGCTGCATGCGCCCGTGACCACGTCGATCGCGTCCGTGACAGGTATCTGGGCCGTGGAAGGCGCCTTGTTGCTGGGTATCTTGCTGGTCTGCGTGACGGCTTTCGGGCGCATCCGCGCCGCCTTTGCGGAAGGCACCAAGGCGGCCGTGGGCGGCGCCTTGCTGGCGGCCATGAATACGGCCTCCGAATATGGCTTTGGCGGCGTCATTGCCGCCCTGCCCGGCTTTCTTGCCGTCAGCAACACCTTGCGCAGCGTACCCGATCCCCTCGTCAACGCGGCCGTGTCCGTGACGACCCTGGCCGGCATTACTGGATCGGCCTCGGGCGGCATGAGCATCGCGCTGGCCGCCATGTCGGACAGTTTCATCCAGGCCGCGCAACAGGCGCATATTCCGCTGGAAGTGATGCACCGCGTGGTGGCCATGGCCAGCGGCGGCATGGATACCTTGCCGCACAATGGCGCCGTGATCACCTTGCTGGCCGTCACGGGCCTCACGCACCGCCAGTCCTACCGCGACATTTTCGGCATCACCGTCATCAAGACGGTGGCCGTGTTCCTCGTCATTGCCCTGTATTACCTGACGGGGCTGGTCTGACCTAGAGCCGTGACGACGATACCGGCTTCGCCACGGCTTGCGCCGGCTTGAACAGATGGCTGATGCCCATGGTCAGCAGCGGACCAGCCAGCGCCAGGTAGGAACTGTCGACGCCGTAGGGATTGCCTGCCAGAAACCAGCCGATGGTGGCGATCACCGAGACGATCACGCCGACAAAGGCGCCGCGCGGCGTGCCGAATTTCGGCGCATAGAAAGCCATCAGCACCAGCACGGCCAGGGTGGCGCGCAGGGCCTTGCCGAGGAAGGCGATCATCAGCAGCTTTTCCGCATACAGCGCCAGCACCAGCGGCAGCAAGCCGGCCACGACGATGGCGATGCGCAGGAACATCAGCGATTTCGCGTCGTTCTTCGCCTTGTTGTACCAGGGATCATAAAAATCCTTCATGGCCAGGGTGGCCGATGCCAGGGTGGTGGCGGAAATGCCGCCGAACAGGGCGCCGGCCAGGCCGACGATCATGATGCTGGCGGAAAACGCCGGCATGTGGGCGATCAGGGTCGGGAAGGCGTCGATCGACTTCATGCCCGGATACAACACGGCGCTGCACATGCCGATCAGCGCGGCCATCAGGCCGAACGGAATCATCAACGAAGACACGTAATAGCAGGCGCGCTTGGCCACGGCCGGGTTATCCGTGCTGACGAGGGCCTGGATCACGTATTGCGTGGCGAAGATGGAACCGATGCCGCCGATCATCCACGCGATGATCTGGCCCCAGCCGATCTCGACCCAGTTGAACATCTTGGCCGGCAGCTGCGCCTGAAGCGCGCCGATGCCGCCGGTTGCTTCCAGCGCATACGCCAGCGCCAGGATCACGCCCAGGTATTTGACGATGGAGTGGGCGAAATTGGTGTACACCACCGAGCGCATGCCGCCCAGGCTGACATAGATCACGGTGATGGCGCCCACCAGCAAAATAGCCACCGTCTTGTTGATGTGCAGCACAGCCGCCAGCACGGCGCCGCCGCTCGCATACAGGGCCACGGCAACGATGCTCAGCGCGACGATGGTAAGGATGGATGCCGCATAGCGCACGGGTTCGCCGTACGTTTGCGCCAGGATGCCGGAAATCGTCGATTGCCCGCTTTCCTTGTATTTTTTCACCAGCACGATGGCCAACAGCAAAAAGCCCAGCGACAGCGCCACCAGGTTCCAGGCGGCCGAAATGCCCAGTTCATAGCCCTTCTGGGCGGTGCCGATGCTGACGGAACTGCCGATGAATTCCGACAATAGCAGCGCGCCGATCAGGTAAGCGGGATAGTTGCGTCCGCCCGCCGTCATGCCCTCGGCGCTGTTGGCATGCTTGCGCACGCTATACGTAATGTACGACATGAGGGCGAAATAGCCCACCGTGACCGCCGCGATGATGATCAATCTGTTTTCCATCTGTCTACTCCAAGTTTGCTTTTTTTCTTATTATTTTTTCAAAAAAGCTTCCCCTGCCGCGTGCCGGTCTTTGCCGGTGGCGGTGCTCAGGGGCAAAGCGAAATCTTACCCTGCCGGCGACGATACAAAGGCGTGCAGCTGCGCCGTGAAGGCCTGCGCCGCCTCGACATTCGACAAATGCGACGCGGGCACCTGGGCCAGCTGTGCACCTGCCACCTGCCGCTGCAGCCAGCGCGCATCGTCCACCGTGGTGACGGGATCGTGCTCGCCGGCGATGACCAGGGTCGGCACCGCAATCGTGGCCACCTGCGCGCGCAAGTCCGCCTGTGCCAGCGCTGCGCAGCAGGCCGCGTAGCCTTCGGCATCCTGTCCGCGCAGGGTGGCGATCATGCGCGCCACCGTGGCCGCTTCACGCGCGATGAAGGCTGACGTAAACCAGCGCGCGGCCGCGCCATCGGCCACCGTGGCCATGCCGTCGCGGCGCACCTGCGCCGCGCGCGTCAGCCAGGCGTCGGCCGTGCCGATGCGCGCCGCCGTATTCGCCAGCACGAGCTTCGTCAAGCGCTGCGGCTGGTGAATGCCCAGCCACTGGCCCGTCAAGCCGCCCATGGAAATGCCGCAGAACGCGGCACGGGCGATATCCAGGTGGTCGAGCAGCGCCACCACGTCCAGGCCCAGGCGCTCGATGCCGAACGGCGCGCCGCCGCTGGCCGAGCGGCCATGGCCGCGCGTATCGTAGCGCACGACATAGAAGTCGCTGGCCAGGTCCGCCGTCTGGACATCCCACATGGACAGGTCCGTGCCCAGGGAATTCGACAGCAGCAGACATGGTTTGCCCCGCTCGCCATCAGTGCGGTAATGCAGCAGCGTATCGTCCCCGTTCCAGGTGGTCACGACAATTCCGGTATCCGTGTGTTTCATCGCATGTATCCTTCGCTCTGCGGGTCAGGCATCGCCGTCGCGCACCGACGATGGATGGCGGCACAGCGGCATCACGTCGATCTGCATGTAGGGGAACAGCGGCAAGGAGGTGAGCAAGTTGTGCAACTCGTCCACGCTGTCCACATCGAAGACGCTGATGTTGGCGTACTGGCCGGCGATGCGCCACAGGTGGCGCCACTTGCCCTCGTGCTGCAGGCGCTGCGCCAGTTCCTTTTCCGTCTGTTTCAGCTGCGCTGCCTGCTCGGCGGGCATGCTCATTGGCAGGTTCACGTTCATGCGTACATGGAATAACATGGTGTCTCCTTAAGATTTTTATAGGCACTTACAACGCCTAACAAAACCGTAGCGAGCGGAAGAGAGTTGCGGTCGAGAAGCGCAACTGTACGAAGGTACAGTGAGCATCGCAGACCGTAAATCACGACGCGCAGTAGGTTTTGATAGGCGTCTTCAGGCGCGCTGCATGGTGCGTAGTTTGTCCATATCGATCTCGACGCCCAGGCCCGGGCCTGTCGGCACTTGCAGCATGAAGTCGCGGTACACGAGCGGCTCGCGCAAGACTTCCTGCGTCAGCAGCAGTGGCCCGAACAGCTCCGTGCCCCAGGCCAGTTCGGCAAAGGTCGAGCAGACATGGGCCGTGGCGGCCGTGCCGACGCCGCCTTCGAGCATGGTGCCGCCGTACAGGCCAACGCCGGCCAGGCGGGCCACGGTGGCCACTTCCAGCGCCGGCAGCAAGCCGCCCGACTGGGTGATCTTCACCGCATACACGTCGGCCGCATCGGCCTGGGCCAGCGCCAGTGCGTCGGCGGGACCGTGCAAGGCTTCATCGGCCATGATGGCCACGTCGAAGCGCTGCGTCAGGCGCGCCAGCGCGGCGCGGTTGCCCGCCTTGACGGGCTGCTCGATCAGGTCGATGCCGCCCGCTTCCAGCGCGGCGATGCCGCGCACGGCGTCCGTCTCGCTCCAGGCCTGGTTGACGTCGACGCGCACGCTGGCCCGTTCACCCAGCGCCCGCTTGATTTCCAGCACGTGGGCCACGTCGTCCATCACGTCGCGCAAGCCGATCTTCAGCTTGAAGATGCGGTGGCGGCGCAATTCCAGCATTTTTTCCCCTTCGGCGATATCGCGCGCGGTATCGCCGCTGGCCAGCACCCAGGCCACGGGCAGCGCATCGCGCACGCGGCCGCCCAGCAATTCCGACAGCGGCACATTCAGGCGGCGCGCCTGCGCGTCCAGCAGCGCCGTCTCGATCGCGCACTTGGCAAAGCGGTTGCCCTGGATGACCTTGCGCACCCTGGCCATGGCCTTGGCCACTGCGCTCGCTTCCATGCCGACCAGCAGCGGCGCGATGTAGGTATCGATATTCGTCTTGATGCTTTCCGGGCTTTCGCCGCCGTAGCTCAAGCCGCCGATGGTGGTCGCTTCGCCCCAGCCCGTGATGCCATCGGCGCAGCGCAGCCGTACCAGCACCAGGGTTTGCGTATTCATGGTGGCGACGGACAGCTTGTGCGGACGGATGGTTGGCACATCGACCAAGTAGGTCTCGATATTTTGAATCATATTTATTCCGTATAATTCTGTGGAGTGGAGACACGATATTCCCCGAATGTCCCCACGTCCAACACCGAGTTGGTATCAAACCTATACCTGAAAGGTATGCAGATGGAATTACGGCACTTGCGCTACTTCGTGGCGGTGGCAGAGGAAAGAAACTTCACGCGGGCCGCCGCGCGCCTGCATATCGCGCAGCCGCCACTGAGCCGGCAGATGCAGCAGCTGGAAGAAACCCTGGGCGTGGCGCTGATCGAGAAAGGCTCGCGGCCCTTGCGGCTGACGGAAGCGGGCGAATTTTTCCTCGCCCACGCCCGCCCGCTGCTCGACCAGGTGCGCGACCTGAAGGCGATGACCCAGCGCATCGGCAAGCTGGAACGCACGCTGTCGATCGGCTTCGTCGCCTCGACCCTGTACGGGGAATTGCCCGACGTCGTGCACCGCTATTGCGAGCGCCATCCCGCGGTCGACGTGACCCTGCATGAAATGACGACGGTGGAGCAAATCAAGGCCCTGAAGGAAGGCCGCATCGACGTGGGTTTCGGGCGCCTGAAAAGCGAAGACCCCAGCATTCGCCGCATCCTGCTGCGCGAGGAGCGGCTGGTGGTGGCCCTGCCACCCGGCCACCGGCTGGCCAAGGGGGAAGGCGGGTTGCGCCTGACGGATCTGATCCACGAAACCCTGCTCGTGTATCCGAAAGCGCCCCGCCCCAGCTTCGCCGACCAGGTGCTGGCCATGTTCAGCGAGGGCAATGTCACGCCCGGCCCCGTCACGGAAGTGCGCGAACTGCAGATTTCCATGGGACTGGTGGCGGCCGGCCAGGGCATCTCCATTGTGCCGGAAAGCGTGCAGGCCATGCATCACCGGAACGTCGTGTACCGCAAGCTGGACGACAAGCATGCGTTCTCGCCCATTTTATTCAGCATGCGGCACATGGACCGCTCGCCGGAACTGGACAATCTCCTCGCTGCCGTGTACTCGATCTATGATGAACACGGCATCGCGCACGTCAAGGAAAGCCTGTAGCCCTCAGGCAGATAGCGGCGCGTCGGCCAGCAATGCCGGGCGCAGCGCGCGGATGCGCAGTTCCGTGAAATAGCCGCCCGCCTCGTTGTAGCGCAGGTAGTGGCGGCCGCAATTGAGGCAGCGTGCTACCTGGCTCAGATTGGCGGGATAGTAGCGCGGCGCGATGGGCGCGTCCACGCTGTCGTAGCGCGTGCCGTGCGGGTGATACTCGTCAAACGTCGGTTCCTCGTACGGATCTTCGCGCAGGGTGCCGATTTCTTCGAAGCGGTCCAGCTCCAGCGAGGTGGGAAGGCGCTGCCAGGCGTCCAACGGAACGGCGCAGCAGCTGCATTTCTGGCTAACCGCAGCCGACGCGGCGGCCAGTGCGGACAAGGCGGGAAAATCGATGAATACCATGGTTCAGCCTATGCAAGGGGCGGCCCATGGCAACGAGCCGGGCAGCGCCCTTGCATTCTAGCCCAGTCAGCGCCAGGCCATATGGTCCGTCATCGCGCAAGCCGGCGCCGGCGGCCATGGCGCGCCAGTCCCAGCTCCAGCAGCACCAGCAGGCTGCCGGACAGGAGCAGCAGCGGCATCAGCGCGCACATGCCCGCCGCTGTCAGCCAGGCCAGGGCCGAGGGCGACGTCCAGGCGCCCGGCAGCAGCTTGGGCAAGCCCAGCGAACCTGGCAGGCGCCGCTTGAAGAACATCACCCAGCCCGATACGAGCGAGAACAGCACGCTGGCACCGAACACGAGCAACAGCGCCTGATTCCACCAGCCGAATTCGCCCCGGTGGAAGGGGATGCCGATGGCCGTGGCCTTGCCGAACGCCGTCTGCGCCTCCCACCCCGCATAGTACAAAGGCTTGCCGCTGTAGGCGTCGAATTGCAGGTCGAAGCGCAAGGTGGGCTGACTGCGGTCGGCCATGGTGGCGCGCCACACATCGTCCTGGCTGACGGGCGCCGTCAATTGCACGGCGATGGCGGGCGCATGGCTGCGCGCCACCTGCCACGCATCCTGCCAGTCGAGCGGGGCGCCCTCCTCCGTTGAGTGCAGGCCGCGTGGCACGGGCGGCGGCGCCTGGCCGCTGACGTCGCGCAGCGCGCGGATGCGCCCGCCCGCCTGCTGGCTCCACGTCAGCCCCGTCGTCAGGATGACGACACTGACGATGCCGAGCGCCACGCCAAGAAAAGCATGCCACTGGCGCCAGCCATTGCGCCCGCGCGCACCCCGCTTCGGCAAGCCCGATTGCGCGCCGCGCGGCCACCACAGGACCACACCCGTCACCAGCATCACCACCAGCCAGCTGGCCGCCAGCTCGATCATCCAGCGCCAGCCATCGTTTTGCAGCAGACGCGAATGCAGCTTTTTCGCCCAGTTGCCGAAGCGTTCACTGCTGGCCAGGCGGCCCAGCACACGCGCATCATAGGGGTTCACATACACGACGACGGCTTGCGCGGGCAGGCCGAACTTCGGCCTGGCGGGCGTGGCCGGCGCGGCATGTCCGCCATGGCCCGCATGTTCATCCTGCGCGCCGCCGGGCGGCGCGAACGCCACCTGCACCGCGTCATCCTGCTGAAACGGCGGCACCACGTGCTGCACCGCCCAGCCACGCGGCGCCGCCCGTTCGGCCGCCGCCACGGCGGCATCCAGCGGCAGCATGGCGCCCTGCGGCGCCACATGGTCGAGGTGCTGGTACAGCCTTGCCTCGATCTGCGGCGTGAATACGTACAAAATGCCCGTCAGGGTAGCCACCAGGGCAAACGGTGAAGCGATCAGCGCGGCCCAGAAGTGGATGCGCCAGTACAGGCTCTTACGCCGGGCGATGAGAAAGATGAAATCGTCCATGGCCATCCTCACAGGGCGTTGTAGGTGTAGGACAGGCCCAGCATCACGCTGCGCGGCGCGCCGGGCGTGTACTGGTTCTGGCTGTTCGGCGCATAGCTGCCCGTGCCCGCATAACTGCTGCTGGCCGAATCGGCATAGCGTTTGTCGGCCATGTTGCGCACCTGCGCCCACGCTTCCAGCCCGCGCGCGAGCTGGTAACTGGCGCGCAGGTTCAGCAAGGCGTGGCCCTTGTACTCCACCGTGTTGGCATTGTTCATCCAGTAGCGCCCCTGGTGCACGGCTTCAAGCGCGATACGCGCCCCGGCCACGGGCTTGTAGCCGATCTCGATCGAGGTGATGTCGCGCGGCGCCTGCGGCATGTCGCGCCCGCTGTAATCGAGGCTGGCGGATACCTGGTAGCGCAGGTAGCGGTGCCGCGCGATGGCCGTGGCGAAGCGCGCGTCGAAGGGGCCGCTGTCGTAGTTCAGGCCCAGCTCCAGGCCTTCGCTGCGCGTGCGCCCCGCATTGCGGTTTTCGCTGTTGCCGGGCGAGAGCGTGTAGCTGACGATGGTGTCGCGCCCATCGAGCCGGTACAGGGCCGTATCGAGTTTCAAACGGCCCTGCAGGAACGCCCAGCGTAAGCCCAGTTCATAGTTGTTGTAGACGGACGGCTGCAAGTCGGCGATGCCCGTCTTGCCATACAGCTGGCTCACCTCGGGCGGCGTAAAACCCTGGCTGACGTTCGCATACGCGCTGCCCGCATGGCCGATGGCATAGGTGGCGCCCAGCTTCGGGCTCACGTGCGAAAAGCTGCGCGACTCGTCGGGCGCGCCATAATTGACGCTGCCGCCGGGCGCCAGCTTGTTATGGTAATCGTAGCGGATGGCGTCCGAACGGCCGCCCAGCACCACGCGCGTGCCCGCCAGCGGAGAAAATTCCCATTGCGCGAAAACGGCAGTATTGAGGATATCCGTCTGGTAGTCGCGCACGCCCTGCGGATTGCTGGCATTGGCCAGCGTGTAGCGCAGGTAGCGGCCCGTGGCGGCATCGCGCACGATGGACAGGTTATCGCTGACAAAGGGATTGTCGCTCTTGTCCACATACACGCCGGCGATCAGGCGCGAACGCAGCCCGGCGAATTCCTGCTGGTGCTTCACGTCCAGCCCCAGCGAATCAACATGGTTATTGTTGATGACGCCCTTGCACAGCATGCCTGCGCAGCTGCCGATGGAATACGCGGGAACCTGCCCATGGTCGTTCTTGCGTGTAAACACGGTGACGGTGCTCGTGCCATTGGCCGTCGTCGCGCCCTCCCACGCCAGATTCATGCGCGTGGTCTTGTCCTTACGGTAGGTAAACGTGTTCAGGCTCTTGCCGGGGTCATTGCGGTAGTCGTTCTCGAACAGGCTGCCCGTCATCGCCGCATCGAGATCCGTGTGGACGATGGTGGCGCGCAGCTGCGAGGTGGAACTGAGCGCATAGTCGGCGCGCAGCGAGAACGAATCCTTGTCGCCGTAGCTGTACTCTTGCCAGTTGTCGCGCGAACGGCGCGAACTGTAGTGGGAAAAGCGCAGTCCCAGCGGCCCCCAGGTATCGCTGGCGGAAGTGTCGTAGCGGGTGTAGCCGCCCACGTTATCGCGCCGCACGCCCACGCTTGCCGTGGGTGTCACGCTGGCGCCGGCCGTGAGGAAATTGACGGCGCCGCCGACGGCATTGCTGCCGTACAGCGACGAGGCGGCGCCCTTCACCACTTCCACGCCGCTGGCGCCCGCCATGTTCATCTCGTTGAGCGAGTTATGGTTGAAGACGCCCAGCGGGCGGATGGGAATGCCGTCTTCCAGGTACTGGTAGACGGCATTCGTGCCGATGGGCTGGCGGATGCTCATGCTGTGCTGTTCGTTGCCCAGGTCATTCCAGTACACGCCGGCGATGCGGTTGAGGATATCGCCCATGGTCTTGGGCTTGTCGCGTTCCAGGGTTGTGGCATTGACGACGCCGATGGCCTGTGGCGTCTCGGACAGCCACGCTTGCGCGCGCGAACCGGAAACGACGACAGTGTCGATGGCGTGGTCAAGTTGCTGCGCCCGCGCGCAGGGGTAAGCCACGGTGATGGCGACGGCCAGCACCAATAATTTCTTGTTCATGTGATTCTCGTTTAAGTGTGCGGATGCGGCGCATCACACCGCAAGGTGGACAGCGCCAACATTGAAAATGCAAAAAACTTAAATGAGGGTAGGCGGCGCGCGCGACTGCGCGGTGGACCAGATGAACAGTGGCGATGGGGACTGATAGTACAGGGCCGGGAAAATCGCCGTGCCGCTGGCCACAAGCAGCGGCAGCACGGGGCTGGCGGGCGGCAGGCCGACGGAACCCGCATGCGTGGAACAGAAGGCGCAATGCTCCATCTGCATGGCCTTGCCGCCAGACTTGCCATCGGCGACGCCATCATCATCGACCTGGACGAAGCGGATACCGGCCACCGAGCAGATTTCCGCCCAGCCGGAGCCGGATTCCTGCTGGGCGTTGGCGACGGCCTGGGAAATCGATGGCGCGAGCGCCGCCAGCAGGATCGCGAAACAGGCGATCCAGGCGGCAAAGCGGCGCGTGAACAAGGTCATTCCCATGGCCGCATTTTACCAGCGGCCGCCGGGACTGGATAGCGGAAAGCGGTTCAGGCGGCCGGGCAGGCGGCGTTGCCGTTGTCAAAAGCGCGCACGACGCTCGCCGTATCGGCGGCGATGCGGTTCACGGCGCGGCGGTGACCGAGCACCAGTTCATCGTAGCCGGCGCCCACCTTTTCATTGGCTATCGTGCGGCAAGTCACCACCTTGCTGCTGGCCAGCTGGCGCACGCTCCACACGGCGTCGATCAGCGCATATTGGCCCATCACGGACTCGAAACGCTGCACATTGGTGCTGATGCGGTACACGGGCAAGTTGTCCGGATGCGGCGTGCGGAACACGTCGATGGCGCCCAGGTCGTTCGTCACGGCCGTCGACAGGGCCTGGCCGATCTCGCCGGCCAGCGGCCCCGCCCAGCGCTGCTGCTCCAGCAATTCGATGCGCCCCGATGGCGCCGTCACAACAAACTGGTTGCGGCTCACCTGCTGCGGCACGCTGACGGCCAGCACCTCGACATAGTATTTGACGGGTTTGGCCGGCTGCGCGTCGGCGCCGCCGCTGAGCGTATAGAAATGCTCGGGCTGGGGCGTGGAGCAGGCGCCCAGCAGGATGGCTGTCATCAAAAGCGCAAAAATTGGCTGCTTCATTTTTTCTCATCTCCTTTTTTACCGCGGATCAGGGACTCGGGGTGGCGTTCCAGGTAATCCGACAGGGCATTGAGCGATTGCAGGGTTTGCGTCAGCTGCTGCAAGGCCTGGCGCACGTCCGACTGCAGCGGCGAATCCTTTTGCAGCACCTGTTCGGCCGTGCCGAAGGTCTGTTTCGCCGCCGTCAAGGTATCGCGCATTTCCGGCACCACCTGGCCATCGAGCTGCTTGAACAGGGTATTGGCCTGCTTGATGGTGGCGTTCAGGTTATTGCCGATCTCCGCATACGGCACCTGGTCGAGCTTGCGGGCAATGCTGGCGATCTGCGTCTGCAATTCGTCGAGCGTGTTAGGCACGGTCGGCACTTCCAGCGGATACTTGTTCGCGTCGAGCACCACCTTCGGCGCTTTCGGGAAGAAGTCCAGCGCGATGTACAGCTGGCTGGTCAGCAGGTTGCCCGTGCGTAGCTGGGCGCGCAAGCCACGGCTGACCATGCGTTCGAGCAGCTGGTGGCCGGCCGAGCCTTCCTCATCGTCGACAGCGGCCTTGAAGCGCATGCCCAGGCGGGCCGGGTACAGATTGACGGTGACGGGCATGCGGAAGTTCTTCTTCACGGGATCGAACTCGATGCCGACCGAACGCACCTCGCCCAGTACGATGCCGCGGAAGTCCACCGTGGCGCCGGGCTGCAAGCCGCGCAGGGACTGGTCGAAATAGAACACGGTGGTGATGGCCTGGCCATCGGGTTCGCGCATGGCGCTGGCCTCATCGGCCGCCAATCGGAAATTGGTATTGGCCGGCGCCGGTTCCTCGGGCTTGCGGCCATTTTCCGCCTCGAAGGCGATGCCGCCCACCAGCATGGCGGCCAGCGATTGCGTGTTCAACTTGAAGCCGTTGGAATCCAAGCGCACATCGACGCCGCTGGCATGCCACCAGCGCGCATTCTTGCCAACGAACTGGTCGTATGGCGCGTTCACGAAGACGGACATGGTAATGCCGTTGCCATCCTTGTCCAGCGCAAAGCTGACCACCTTGCCCACGCGCAGGCGGTGGAAGAACAGGGGCGAACCCACGTCGACGGAACCGAGACTTTCCGCATGCAGGGTGTACAGCTTGCCCTTCTGGTCACCGGCCACGGCGGGCGGACTCTCCATGCCGACGAAATTCTCCTTTTTGGCTTCCGACTTGCCCGTGTCGACGCCGATGTAGGCGCCCGACAGCAAGGTGCCCAGGCCCGTCACGCCGCTGGCGCCGATCTGCGGACGCACCACCCAGAAGCGCGAATCGGCGGTAGCGAAGCGGCGCGCTTCCTTGCTCATGTCGATCGTCACCAGCACCTTGCTCAAGTCCTCGCCCAGGGTAATGGCGCGCACCTGGCCGATATCGACATCCTTGTATTTGACCTTGGTCTTGCCAGGCTCGAGTCCTTCGGCGCTCTTGAAGCTGACCGTCACCGTAGGCCCCTGGTCGAGGATGGACTTGGCGGCCAGGCCGGCGCCGATCAGTGCAGCCAGCAGCGGGATGAGCCATACCAGCGACGGCAGCCAGCGGCTGCCCTGTTCCACATCAGGCTCCGGCAATGGACGGCCGCCCGTTTCGGCAAGGTCGCCTGCTTCTTTGTCAGACATGCTGTTCTCCAATCACTGTATTGTTTCCGGTATTTGTCACCACCACGGGTTCTTCCTCGTCTGGCACCTGCCCGTCGACGGGGTCCCAGATCAGGCGCGGGTCGAACTGCATCGCCGCCAGCATGGTCAGCACCACCACGGCGCCAAAGGCCAGCGCGCCAGGACCGGCCGTGATCACGGCCAGCGACTTGAAGCGCACCAACGCCACCGTCAGGGTGACGACAAAGATATCGAGCATGGACCAGCGGCCGATGAATTCGACCATGCGGTACAAGATGGTGCGCTGGCGCGGCCGCCAGCGCGAACGCCACTGCGCGGTGAACGCCAGCAGCGCCAGCACACCCAGCTTGAGCATGGGCACGACCACGCTGGCGATGAAAATGATGATGGCCAGTCCTTTCGAGCCGCTGCTCCAGAACAGCACCACGCCGCTCATGATGGTGTCGTCCTGCGCGCCGAACAGCGATCGCGTTACCATCACGGGCAGCAGGTTGGCGGGAATGTAGAGGATCATGGCGGCGATCAGCAAGGCCCAGGTGCGGTTGATGCTGTCCGGTTTGCGCACGTGCAGGGCCGTGCCGCAGCGTACGCAGGCCAGGTGCCTGCCCTTGCCCAGCGGCGGCGCCACCAGGCCGCAGGCATGGCAGGGCAGCACCTTCTCGCCCGGCGCGAAGGCCTTGTAGCGGATGCCGGGCAGCGCTTGCCGGGTCAGGTCGTCGCCCAGGTTCCACAGGGCCTTGGGGTCGAACGAGACGACGATGGCCAGCATCAGGGTCAGCGCGCCAAACGCGAACAGCCCCGGTTGCGGCAGCACCGTGGCCAGGCTGGTCATCTTGACGACGGTGATCAGGATGCCGATCATCAGCACCTCCGTCATGCCCCATTCACGCGCCGTCTGCACGGCGCGCAGCACGCGGTTAAAGCCGGGCACCTTGACGCCGCCGCGCAGGCCCAGCGCCACGTACAGCAGGGAACCGAGTTCGATGGCGGGAAAGAGGATGGTAAACAGGAAGACCATCGTCGCCACGATGTGCATCTGCTCGGACCACAGCACGCGGATGGAACCGAGCAAGGTGGCGCTGGAAGTGAGGCCATTGACGTCGAGTTCGACGATAGGGAAAAACTGGGCGATCAGGAAGACAAAAGCGGCGCCCAGAGTGAGCGCCACCACCTTGGTCAATTCGGCCGATGCGCCCTGCGCATGCTCGCCGCGATACAGCACCGAGCGGCAACGGATGCAGCGCGCCTTTTCGCGGGGACGCAGCGGACGTTTGCGGTACAGCACGCCGCAGTCATGACAACTAATCAGGTCGTATCGGTGCACAGTGTGAAGTTTGCCGGCGCCTGAAGCGCGACTATCCCATGTCAATGCCAGCCATCATGACAGAGTTGGCATTTTTCTGCACTACAGCATTATTCTTTTCCACGCTCCCGCAGCAGCGCCTCCACGGCGCGGCCGATTTGCAGCACTGTATCGTCGGCGCCCGCCAGGCCGCAAATGCCCAGCCCCACGGGCAGCTCGCCGTCGGCGTGGCAAGGCAGTGACAGCGCGCAGCCGTCGAGGAAGTTGATCACGCTGGCGTTGCGCAGCACCAGGCCATTCGTGGCAAAAAAAGTGGCGTCATCCGCTTCCAGGGGCGCAACCTGCGGCGCCAGAATCGCCACGCTGGGCATCAGCCAGGCGTCGAACGGCGCCAGGCGCCGCCGGGCGATGGCGATCAGGCGCGCGCGCGCATCGAGCAAATCGATGTAATCGGCCGCTCCCTGCTGCTGGCCGCGTCGGATGCGCGCCGCCACGCGCTGGTCGTACTGTGCACCCTTCTCTTCAAGTAATACCCTGTGCCAGTGCCAGGCTTCCGCCGCCACCAGGCCGCCGCCACCATTGATCTCCGGCAGTTCCAGCAACTCGGGGAAATCGAACTGTTCCACCAGGGCGCCGGCTTGCCGCAGCTTGTCCAGCGCGGCGTCGAAAGCCCGCTGCACCTGCGGCTCCACGTGCGTACCGACATAATCAAGGGTAAAGCCAAAGCGCAAGCCTTTCAGCGCTGGCGCCTGCACGCCGATGTCATGACCCGACAGCGCCGCGTACAGAATGGCGCAGCAATCGACGCTGTGGGCAATCGGCCCTGCCGAGTCGAGAGAGCGCGACAAAGGCACCGTCCCCGCCAGCGATACGGAAGCGGCCGTCGGCTTGAAACCCGTCAAACCGCAAAAGGCGGAAGGGATGCGGATCGAGCCGCCCGTGTCCGTGCCCAGCGCGCCGGCCGCCATTGCCAAAGCCACCGTGACGGCGCCGCCCGAAGTGGAGCCGCCCGCCACACGTTCATGGTCCAGCGGATTGCGCGGCGTGCCGTAATGGGGATTCAAGCCCAGGCCGGAAAACGCGAATTCGCTCATGTTGGTGCGGCCCAGCAGGACGGCGCCGGCCGCGCGCAGGCGTGCCACGGCGCCCGCATCGGCCACGGCGGGCGGGGCGTCGGCCAGCGCCAGCGAAGCGGCGCTGCTGGCCTGCCCCTCGACGTCGAACAGGTCCTTGATCGAGATGGGCACGCCGGCAAGGGGCGAGGCAACGATACCGGCCGCGCGCGCCGCGTCGCTGGCCCGCGCCTCGGCCAGGGCCTGTTCGCCATCGAGGCTGACATACGCATGGCCGCCCTGCGCCCGGTGCGCCTCGGCGCGCGCCAGCATGCGCTGCGTCAGTTCCACGCTGGTGATACGTCCGGCGGCCAGGTCGGCCGCCAGTTCGCGGATAGTCTTGGTCAACTGGGTCATTCTCTTATCCTTCCACGGGCAGGGTTTGCACGGCATAGCGGTGCTGCAGGCGGCGCTGCAAGGCTGGATCATACAGCTCCAGTTCGAAGGCGTCGCCGTGGCCCATTTCACCGATGATGGGCTGCGTTCCGCAGAACATGGCGCTGCCCACTGGCAGGGTCGCTTGCCCCGTGTAGCGCAAAATCAAATCTTCCGGCGACAGCATGCGCGTCACGGGACCATCCTGGTACAGGGCCGGCACGCCGGCGCGCTCGCGCCAGGAGCGCATCTGCAACTGGTCCCAGTGGCCGGCCACGTCGGCATAGCGCCACAAGGTATCGCCCACGGGCTTGCCGCACATCTGCTTCGACACCGTCACGCCATAGCTTTCCACCTTGCGGTCCGTATGGTCGGAACCGATCCCCACCAGCAGGCCGTATTCCGTGGAGAACAGCACGAATTCCGCCTCGCCGGACGAATCGCTGCCAGGCACTTCGATGGCGGCGTCGCTCGAGAGCAGCGCCGCCGAAACCCGGTAAAACGTTGGCACGCTTTTCGGGCGCGCCACGCCGATGGCTTCCAGTTCGGCGATATGGTGTTCCACCATCGCCATGTCGCGGCCCGTCCAGCCGGCGATGATCAACTGATCGATATCGAAGGTGACGGGGCCGTGGCCGGCCAGTTGAAAAATCAATGTCGTCATGATTTTATTCCTCAAGAGGGCCGCGGCCCGTTTCGCGTGCAGCAAAAACGGCGGCGCCGGTGATCAGCAAGGCGGCCGCCACATACAGCGAGACGGCCATGCTGCTGTTGTACGAGCGATACAGGCTGGCGATGACGAGCGGGGCGAAGCCGCCGCCGATGACGCCGGCCAGGGTGTAGGCCAGCGAGGACCCCGCATAGCGCACCTTGGTCGGGAATTGCTCGATGACGAAGGCGGCCTGCGGGCCGTACATGATGGCGTGGATGACCAGGCCCACGACGACAGCCGTGACGATGGCTGCCGGGCTGGCAGTATCGAGCAAGGTGAAGAAGGCAAACGCCCACACGAGACCCAGGATGGCGCCCAACGCATACACGGGACGGCGGCCAATCTTGTCCGACAGCGCGCCAAACACGGGCACCGCCAGCGCATTGCAAGCCGTGCCGATCATGATGGCGGTCAGTGCCAGCGTCGACGACAGGTGCAGCACCGTCGTCACATACGTGAGGGTGAACACCACCACCAGCGCGTACAGCACGTCCGAACCGATGCGCACGCCGCCGGCGATCAGCAAACGGCGCCAGTAGATGCGCAGCACGTCGCCGATCGGCGCTTCCGCCTTCGCATCCTGCTGGTCGAGCTCCTTGAACAGCGGGGTTTCCTCGATGCCGCTGCGTATCCACATGCCGAAGGCCACCAGCAGCAGGCTGGCGATGAACGGCATGCGCCAGCCCCAGTCCATGAACGCTTCATGCGGCAGCAGGTAGGTGATCAGGCCGATGCAACCGGTCGCCAGCAAGGTGCCGAACGACGGTCCCACCTGCGTCCACGAGGCGTTGCGGCCACGCTTGTCCGGCGCGCCGTGTTCGACGGAGATCAGCACGGCGCCCGCCCATTCGCCGCCCAAAGCGATACCCTGCACGAAGCGCAGCGCCACCAGCAGGACCGGGCTCCAGATGCCGGCCGTCGCATACGTGGGCAAGAGGCCCATCAGGCCCGTCGTCACACCCATCAGCATCAGGGTCACCACCAGTACCCAGCGGCGTCCCAGCTTATCGCCCAGATGACCGAAGATCACGCCGCCGATCGGGCGCGAGATATAGCCGACGGCATACGTGGAAAAGGCCAGGATGGTGCCCGTCAGCGGATCGAAAGAAGGGAAAAACAGATGGTTGAAGATCAGCGCGGCCATGGTGTTGTAGACGGTGAAGTCATACCATTCCAGGGTCGTGCCGACCATGCTGGCCGTGGCCAGGCGTCCCGTTTTTGGCTTGTCGCCCGGTGTCTGAGCCGCCGGATGCGCAGCGTTTGCCGTTGTATATGTGGTCATTGCCTACCTCTCTCGTCAGTTTTATTGCAGGTCCGGCGCAGGATGCTTTGCCCTGCGCCGTGGCCCGTGTCTCGTGTTATCAGTGCCGGCAAGATACGCGCGGCCGTGTCAGGCCGCGTGCAGGTCGGCCTCGCGCAACTGCCAGGACAGCTGCAGGATGGCCGCCTGTTCGCCGTCGAGGCCCAGCGCCGCGCTGGCGGCATTGGCGGCGGCCATGGCGGCGCTTTCCGACGATGCGTCGATCAGGAAGATCGGGTCGAGCACGCGGCCCTCCTTCTGCTCCGCCGGCAGGGGGCCGGACAGGTTCGCGTCGGGCGTCAGCAAGCGAGTGGCAATCACGCCATCGATCTGCAGCAATGTCGCCCCCAGCGCGGCCATGGCGGCCACGGCTTGCGCATCCTGACCGATCGCCGACGCGCCCAGGCGCAACACGGCCAGCCAGGCGCCCGTACCCATGCCCGTTTCCGCCTCGATGGCGCAGACGCGGCGCATCGGGTCCACCATGCGCTGCAGATTCGTCACCGACCATGGCGTCTGCTGGCCGAAAGCCTTGAAGTAGTCGGGCGTCTGGAAGGCGTCGAGCGAATCGGTGCGGTACAGGCCCAGGTATTTGCGGGGACCGCGCACGCTCTGGTAGCGCGTGCCGCTGACGAAGCCGGGAATGCGCACGCGCTCTTCCACGTGTTCGCGGTCGTACCAGCGGTTGAAATCGAGTTCGTGCTCCGGGTCGGCGCTGGTCCAGACAAACAGGATGCCGGGCAAGGTGGTGGACGTCGTCATGATGGTTCCGTTCTGCGTGATGGGTGGTATGCCAGCCCAGAATAGGTGGCACGCCATCACTTGGCAAACGGGTTATTCTGAACGTGACTGATAAGTTTTTCTTATGGGTCGCGGTGACAACAGCAATTTAATTCTCACGTCCGCGCACCGGCGCCATACTCTTCGCCCAGCCCCAGGGTGAACCTGGCCGCCTCCTCGCATGCCAGCATGGCCACCAATTGAATCGCTTCCGTGGTGAGGTCTTCGCTGTAACTGATGACGATGCGCTGCGGCGCCAGGCTGCTGGTACAGGGAATCAGCGCGATGTGGCCCTGCTCGATTTCCTCGCGCAGGGGCGCCAGCGGCAGCACGGCGATGCCGAAACCCGCTTTAACCAGCCGCACGATGGCGGAAATCGAGCTGACGCAATGCACCCTGCCCAACTGCACACCCTCGTCCTGGCACAGCGCTTTTAATGCGGAATGGGGCTGCGAGCCCCGGTTCATGGTGATGATCGGATGCTGCGCCAGTTGCGCCACCGTGAACGGCTTTCCCGTGTCGGGCCAGTCGGCAGCCCTGCCCGCCCAGCCCATGGCGATGGCACCGCTGCCCGTGCTGCGGAGATGGTCGCCCGTCAGCATGTCCGTCTGCAGCGCGATATCGAGCTCGCCCTGCTGCAGCTGCTCGTGCAGACGGCGCGTCGATTCCGACGTCAGTTGGATCTCGATGCCCGGATAGCGCTCCTGCACCCGCTGCAGGAACGGAATCAGCCAGGTATGCACGATGGTTTCGATGACGCCGATGCGCACTTCGCCCGTGATCAGCGCTGGCGAGGAATTGGCCGCATACATGTCGCGGCACAGTTCCAGCATGCGCTCGGCGTACACGAGCAGGTTGCGCCCGGCAAAGGTCAGGCGGATTTCACGCGCGTCGCGGTCGAACAGACGCGTGCCGAAATCCTGCTCCAGCGAGGCGATGCGGTTCGAGATGGCCGCCTGCGTGATGTGCAGCTTGTCGGCCGCCGTGCGGAAGCTGCCCAGCCGCGCGGCCCAGACAAACGCTTCGAGAAAACGGGTATTCAATGGGGCTCTTCTTCACAGTTTGAATGTCCGCCCCATTGTAAGCCAAAGTCAGCGACCTTATTTCTGCGCCAGGAAGTCCAGCAGGGTCAGGGCGACGATCTTGCTGGCCTTGCGCAAATCGTCGAGCGCCAGGCGCTCATCGGCCTTCTTCGCATTCGATTCGGGCACCGTGCGCGGACCGGCGCCATACAGCACGGCAGGGATGCCCCGCTCGCCATACAGACGCGCATCTGCATACAGGGGCGTGCCGACGGCGGGAATCGTTTCGCCGAGGATGGCTTGCGCATTTTTCTGCAGGCTGCCCACCAGCTGCTCGGAACCGGGCAAGGGACGCAGCGCGTGCGAGAGCAGCAGGCGGCGAATCTCGAGGCGGATGCCGGGCTCGCCCCGCACGGCGTCTTCGATCAGCGCGCGCACCTGCGCTTCCACCGCTACCGGGTCTTCTTCCGGAATCATGCGGCGGTCCATCTTCATGACCACCTTGCCCGGCACCACATTGGTATTCGTGCCGCCGTCGATGCGCCCCACCAGCATGGTGGGCGAATCGATGCCCGCCACTGTGGATCTGACCTTTTTCAGCTCCGGCAACTGGCCGTAGATGGCGTTGAGTATCTTGTTGGCCGCCTGCAGCGCGTCGTGTCCCGTCTCCGGCATGGAGCCGTGGCCCGACTTGCCGTGCACAGTGATTTCCAGCTGCAGGCAGGCGTTATGGGCCGTGACGATGCCGTAGCTGAAACCGGCGGCGATGACGAAATCGGGCTTCGTCAGCTGCTGTTCCAGCAGCCAGCCCGGCCCCAGCAAGCCGCCGAATTCCTCGTCGTACGTAAAATGCAGCTCGAGCTGGCCCTTCAAGGGAATGTCCAACGCCTCGAGCGCACGCGCGGCAAACACATAGGTGGCGAAATCGCCCTTCGAGACGGCCGTCGCGCGGCCGTAGATATAGCCGTCGTCGATCTGGCCGCCATACGGCGGATACGTCCAGTTGTCGCCAGGCGGCACCACGTCCCCATGCGCATTCAGGGCCACGGTCGGCCCGCCCGCGGCATACGGCCGGCGCACGATCAGGTTGGTGATGCTTTGCATGCCGTACGCTTCCACCTGCGCCGCTGGCACGGCATGCTGCTCCGCCTGCCAGCCATACGCCTGCAGCAGCTGCGCCACCAGGTCCGCATGGGGCGCGTTATTGCCGGGCGGCGTATCCGTCGGCTGCTGCACCACCTTCTGCAAAAAGGCGACTTCCTCGTCGAAGTGTTCGTCGATCCAGGCCGTGATTCGTTCTGTGTGCGTTGTCATTTTGTTCCTTGCATGGTCTGTTGCAGCCAGACGCCCAGCTCACTGCGCTCGGCGTCCGTCATATTGGTCAGGTTCCCGATCGGCATGGCCTTCAGTTCGATGGCCTGCTTGTAGATTTGCGCCGCGTGCTGGCGGATTTCGACTTCATTATCCAGCATCATGCCGGCCGGCGCCGTGGCGAAACCCGGCTGCGTGGGCTGGGCCGAATGGCAGGTGGCGCAGCGTTGAGCGATGATGGCATGCACGGCCTTGAACTGCGCGGCAGGGTCCACCGCCGGCACGGCCGCCACGGCCACAGGCGCCTTGGGTGCGATGGCCACGGCCACGGCCACCAGCAAGGCCACGCCGAGGGCTGGATAACGCCACTCCACTCTTCCCTTGTGACGCAGGTTGAAGAAGTGGCGGATGAAGACGCCGGCCGCCATGATCAGCGCCAGCACCAGCCAGGCACGATCGTTGCGGTAGGTCATCGCGTAGTGGTTGCTGATCATGATGAACAGCACCGGCAACGTAAAATAATTGTTATGCACGCTGCGCTGCTTGGCCTTCAGACCGTGTTTGGGGTCGGGCAGCTTGCCGGCGGCCATGGCTTCGACCATCTTGCGCTGGCCGGGAATGATCAGCATCAGCACATTGGCCACCATGATGGTGCCGATCATGGCGCCCACGTGGATGTAGGCGGCGCGCCCGCTGAGCAAGTGCGTGAGCACATACGCGGCGCCGACGATCAGGGCAAACACCGTCACGCCGAACCACAGCTCGTATTGCGCCAGCTTTGATCGGCACAGCAGGTCGTACACGGTCCAGCCGATGACGAGGGTGGCGATGCCGATGCCGATCGCCTGGCCGCTGCTGATGTCGGCCACGGATTTGTCGATCATCATGGCCTGGGCATTGAAGTAGTAGGCAATCGTCAGCAGCGCAAAGCCGGACAGCCAGGTGGAATACGCTTCCCACTTGAACCAGTGCAGTTCCTTCGGCAGTTCCGCGGGCGCCACCAGGTATTTTTGGGGGTTATAGAAGCCGCCGCCGTGCACGGCCCACAATTCTCCCGACACGCCTTTCTTCGCCAGCTCCGAGCCGGGCGCGGGCGGGCGGATCGAGTTGTCGAGCCAGACGAAATAAAAGGAAGCGCCGATCCAGGCGATGCCCGTGATGACGTGCAGCCAGCGGACGATCAGGTTCAGCCACTCCAGGCCGTACGGAATCAGGTAGGCAAATACTTCCATAAATTTCCTCTAGTCAGACCGAACCAATATTCGTGCCAATCTACACAAGATAAACGGATTTACCGCCTATCACATGAAAAATATCGTATATTTGACATATTCAAATCGATATACAACAGAGCCGCCGCCACATGTCCAGCCTGCCGCAACACCTTGACCTGCACTTGATCCGCATCCTCTACCTGCTGCTGGTGGAAAAGAATGTCTCGCGCGTGGCGCTCAAACTCAATCAGCCGCAACCTTCGATTTCCGCCTCCCTGCGCAAGCTGCGCGAACTGACGGGCGACCCGCTGCTGGTGCGCGGCGCGCGCGGCATGGTGCCCACCCAGCATGGCGAAAGCCTGCTCAATCCGGCCAAGCGCATCCTCGACCAGACGGAGAGCCTGTTCGTCAAGAAGACGCCGTTCGTGGCGCAGGAAGAGGCGCGCACCTTTCATATCGCCGCGCCCGACTACCTGGATAGCCAGTTCCTGCCCAACGTGGTGGCCCTGCTGCGCCGCGGTTCACCGAAAAGCCGCGTCGTGCTGCACAGTCTGGGGCCCGGCATCGACCATATCCGCCAACTGTCCGATGGGGGCCTGGACCTGGTGATCGCCAACTGGGACGAGCCGCCCGCGCATCTGCACATCTCGAAGCTGTTCGAAGACCCCATCATCTGCGCCATGCATGCGGAAAACGCCTATGCGCGGCGCACGGCCAGCGACGCCATGACCCTCGACGACTATCTGAGCCTGCCCCACGTGGCGCCGTCGCAGATGATGCCCGGCTACCACGGCGTAATCGATTCCTTCCTCGAACGGCAAAACCTGCAGCGCAATGTGGTGGTGGAATCGGCGTATTTCGGCCTGATCCCCTACATGCTGACGCAGACGGATCTGGTGCTGACCACGGGCCGGCAATTCATGCGCTTCTATGAAAAGACGCTGCCGCTGAAAACGTATACCGTGCCCCTGAAATTCCCGCCCATGCGTTTTTACCAGCTGTGGCACCAGCGCGTGCACCAGGCGCCCGAACACAAATGGCTGCGCGACCAGGTCAGCGCGGCCGCCAAGGCGCTGGTGCAGCGATAGCCGCTATCAGCACGCGCATATAATGGAGACAGGAACGGGGCGCTATCATCACCGCTTGCATGATCGGAAAACCATGACCACCCTTTCAGACCTGAACGCCGGCAGCACGGCAGACTTTATCGCACGGCTGCACGGCATCTATGAACATTCGCCCTGGATCGCCCAGCGCGCGGCCCCCGCCCGGCCATTTGCCAGCCTGACGGCACTCAAGACGGAGCTGCAGCGCGTGCTGGCGCAAGCTTCGCCGGAAGAGCAGCTGGGGCTGATACGCGCCCACCCGGAGCTGGCAGGCAAGGCCGCCATCGCAGGGCAATTGACGGCGGAATCGACGCGCGAGCAGGCCAAGTCCGGCCTGAACCTGTGTAGCGCCGACGAATTCTCCACGCTTCAGCGCCTCAATAGTGAATACAACGCCAAATTCGGCTTTCCCTTCATCCTGGCCGTCAAGGGCCCGACGGGCGAAGGCTTGACGCGCCAGGACATCATCGCCACGTTTGCGCGGCGCCTGAAGAACCGGCGCGCCGATGAACTGGCCGAATCGTTGCGGCAGATCAAGCGCATCGCCGAGCTGCGCCTGAACGACCTGTTCGACGTGCGCCTGGACTTCGGTCCGGCCATCATGCAGCAGGCAGAAACCCTGGCCGGCTGGAGCGACAGCGATTACAACCTGACCTGCGCCTACCTGACGCCGGCGCACCAGAAAACGGCAGCACAGCTGGCCGACTGGATGCGGGACGCGGGCATGCAGGTGCACATCGACGCCGTCGGTAACGTGGTCGGGCGCTATCTGTCCGATGCGCCTGACGCAAAAACCCTGATGACGGGATCGCATTACGACACGGTGCGCAACGGCGGCAAGTACGATGGCCGCCTGGGCATCGTGCTGCCGATCGCCGTCGTGCGCCACCTGCACGAACAGGGCGAAAAGCTGCCGTTTCACTTCGAGATTGTCGGCTTCGCCGAGGAAGAAGGCGTGCGCTTCAAGAGCACGTTTTTGGGCAGTACGGCCGTCACGGGCAAGTTCGACGTATCGCTGCTTGAGCAGCTTGATGCGGATGGCGTGAGCATGCGCGACGCACTGGCCTCCGCCGGCCACGAAGTGAGCGCCATCGGCGCCATAGCACGCGATCCCGCCGACTTGCTCGGCTATGTGGAAGTGCATATCGAGCAGGGTCCCGTGCTGCTGGAACGCGACCTGCCGCTGGGGATCGTCACGGCGATTGCCGGCAGCTCGCGCTACCTGGTCAATCTTGGTGGCGTGGCCAGCCACGCGGGCACTACGCCCATGACCATGCGCAAGGATGCCGCCAGCGCTGCGGCCGAAATCATCCTGCTGGTGGAACGGCGC
Organism: Janthinobacterium sp. SUN033; assembly: GCF_030397595.1. Lineage (NCBI taxonomy): Bacteria > Pseudomonadati > Pseudomonadota > Betaproteobacteria > Burkholderiales > Oxalobacteraceae > Janthinobacterium > Janthinobacterium sp. SUN033. The sequence continues at coordinate 59,444 of NZ_JAPQNV010000005.1, read as the reverse complement.
TGCAACCAGGGCGAGGCGCTGGTGGGCACCGTGGGGCAGCTGCACGTGCCCAACGGCTCCGTCAACGTAATCGCCGGCGCCTGCACCCTGTCGCTCGACATCCGCGCGGCCGTTGACGCGGTACGCCAGGCAGCCGTCGACGATATTCTCGATGGCATCGCCGCCATCTGTGCACGGCGCCAGATCGACTACCAGCTGGAACTGCTGCTGTCGGCGCGTGCCGCACCGTGTGCGCCATGGCTGATGGCGCAGCTGGCGCAAGCCGTGGAATCGGTTGGCGTCGAACCATACGCGCTGCTGTCGGGCGCCGGCCACGACGCCATGGCCATGGCTGCCATCACCGACGTGGCCATGCTATTTACCCGTTGCGGCAATGGTGGCATCAGCCACAACCCGCTGGAAACCATGACGGCCGACGACGCCGACATCGCGGCGCGCGCCCTGCTGGCGTTTTTGCGCAGATTCCAGCCCAAGCCTTGAACTAAAGCTCCTACTCCCAGTACGCAACACTCCCAGGATTACAACTCCCACAGATATTCATCAGGAAGATGCGATTAGTATCGCTAGCGGTCAACTTAGCTCCCCCAAAAAAACGCATAAATTACACAGAGAACGCACAGAGACCTCTTAGCATCACCGAACGTTATCACACATTAATTCACCTTATTGCACATCATCACACCTCACTATACTTCGCGACACCTCACTACACCTCGCCACATATCACTCCACTTTAATGTACCTACACGCACTTCACACATTCCTTCACTCATTCCTTCACACATTTCCTCACACATAAATTGACACAGAGTTAGCACATAGCTGACACAGAGACGGAGTAAGTGCCGCTTTCGGCAAGAAAAAGGAAATTCTGCGCGATTTATGTTGCAGCAGATATGCAACGACTGTACTATCTGTCCATATCTGACGAAAGGATAAAAATGGCATCGAAAACTGAACGATTAGCAACACCTCCCATTGTGTCATTTTCTTCTTTTGTCTCATTCTTAAATCAACTACGAGAGCACGGTCATGTGCCGACCAGAATTGACAAAACACTAATGCCGACAGCATCAGGCTCACAAACGTCCGGCATGCTAGCTGCGCTTAAATATTTGTCATTGATTGATGATGTAAATCGTCCTAGTGAGACGTTTCAGTCACTAGTGATGGAAGATGATAGTAAGAGGAAGGAAACTATTGAGCAGGTTTTAAGAAGCTCTTACAGTTTTTTATTCTCCGATAGCAACTTTAATTTAGAAAAAGCTACTAGTGGAGAGATGACGGAAAAATTCAGGGAGTTGAATATTTCCGGTAGTACTTTGACAAAAACAATTTCGTTTTTTCTTGCAGCGGCGAAAGAATCAGGAATAAAAGTATCTAGTCACATACGTCCACCGACGACTGTACGACTAGCGAAGGGTGCAAAAAAAACAAGCAAGCTAAGGGAAGATGAGCCGGCGGCACCAAAAACAGATCAAGAAGACCCCACAGGAACAGAAAGGTTTGAAATTCCCATTCCAGGAAAAACTAGTGTAAAAGTTATTGTTCCGGGAGACTTAGACGCTGACGATTGGGAAATGCTTCAAAGCATGATCACCGTCTATATTAAACGCTGGAAAGGCTTCAAAAGCCCAAATGAAACGAACTAGTTAGAAAATCCTAACAGCCTAAAAAACTCTTGGCGGAGGCAGGCTGTTAGGAGCATGGCGCAATCCGTAAGGATTGCTTCTCTAAAAATACCCCCGCAGAAGCGGATCACAGTTAGCATGAAGCGCTAACAAGGAGGATATTTATATGATGAAAATTCATATGACCATAGAAGCCGTATGAAACAACATCATTGGCAAGGTGATAAGGGCTTACCCAGCCACCTGCGCTTTCGTCTGTCGAGGACCTACTTAGTCTAAACTAAGAAGCAGCAGCAGGCAAGCCAAATGGCCCTCCAATTTATTGGAGCATAAGATGCCTCTAACATACAATCGAAGAAAAACTGTCTTCGTTCGGATGTACGTCCGATTTCGCTTCGGAAGATTCGAGAACGTCTGCCAACACTGGCGGTCTCATCCTGGTCAACTACAGCTGTTTTAGCTGACTAACTGAGTGCCGTAGGGGCTCCAAACAGCCCTTACGGCACTACTTATTTCTTGTGATAGCCGCACTACACGGCCACCGCCCGCTCCAGCATCGCGTGCAGCAGCACGTTGCAGCCCGCTTCCAGGTGCTCGGGCTTGGCGTCTTCGATTTCATTGTGGCTGATGCCATCCTTGCACGGCACAAAGATCATGCCGGCCGGCGCCAGCCTGGCCGCGTAAATGGCATCGTGGCCGGCGCCGGACACCACGTCCATCACCGAGTAGCCCAGATTTGCCGTGGCGTTGCGCACGGCGCCCACGCAGTCGGGATGGAACGGGCATGGCGGGTAATAGGAGACTCTTTCCAGTGAAATGCCCAGCCCTGTCTTCTCGCGCGTGGCATTGATGAAGGCCGTGATTTCGCCATGCATGGTGTTGAGCAGTTCGTCGTTCACGTTACGCAGGTCGATGCTGAATTTGACTTCGCCGGGGATCACGTTGCGGCTGTTCGGGAAGACCTGCACCATGCCCACCGTGCCGCGCCCATACGGCGGATAGCGGTTGGCAATGGCGACGACTTCCTGCATGATGGTGGTGGCTACCTGCAGCGCATCCTTGCGCAAGCCCATGGGCGTGGGACCCGCATGCGCTTCCATGCCCGTCACCACGCAGTCGTACCACGACAGCCCCATCACGGCAGGCACCACACCTATCACCTTATCGGCGTCTTCCAGCACCGGCCCCTGCTCTATGTGCGTTTCAAAGTAGGCGCCGATCGGGTGGTCGCCCGGCACCTGGTCACCACGATAACCGATGCGTGCCAGTTCCTCGCCCACGGTTTTGCCTTCCGTATCCTTGGCCGCATACGCGGTTTCGAGCGAAAAGGCGCCGCAAAATACGCCCGAGCCCATCATCACGGGCACGAAGCGCGAGCCTTCCTCGTTGGTCCAGAAGGCCACTTCGATAGGGGCCTGCGTCTTGATTTTCAGATCGTTCAGGGTGCGCACCACTTCCAGGCCCGCCAGCACGCCGTAATTGCCATCGAACTTGCCGCCCGTGGGCTGGGTGTCGATATGGCTGCCCGTCATTACGGGCGGCAAGCTATTGTCCGTGCCGTCGCGGCGCATGAAGACATTGCCGATCTGGTCGATGGTGATGCTCATGCCCGCTTCGCGGCCCCATCCCACCACCAGGTCGCGCCCCTGCTTGTCCAGGTCCGTCAGGGCCAGGCGTTTGACGCCGCCTTTCACCGTCGCGCCGATTTGCGCCAGTTCCATCAGGGCCGCCCACAGCCGTTCGCCATTGATACGCAGTGCATCCATCGTCAACTCCTTATGCGGTGGTGGCGGAAAACGCGGGCCGCTCAACATAGCGCCCTGCCCCTTCCGCCGCCATCAGTTCACCCTGGTGGAAGACCACCTTGCCGGCGGCAATCGTGGTGCTGGGGATACCGCGCACGGCGCGCCCTTCGAAGACATTGAAGCCTCCCTTGGCGAACTGCGTGGCGGCGGAAATGGTGCGCGTGCCCTGCGGGTCCCACAGCACGATGTCGGCGTCGCTGCCAACGGCGATGACGCCCTTGCGCGGATACATATTGAAGATCTGCGCCGCATTGGTCGACGACACCTTGACGAACTCGGACGGCGTCAGCATGCCGGAATTGACGCCCGCATCCCACACCACGGCCATGCGTTCCTCGACGCCGCCGCAACCGTTCGGGATGCGCGTGAAGTCGTCCTTGCCCGCCGCCTTCTGCTCGGCGCAAAAGGTGCAGTGGTCCGTGGCCGTCGTGTGCAGGTTACCGCTTTGCAGGCCGTGCCACAGAGCCGCCTGATGGTGTTTGCCGCGGAACGGCGGGCTCATGACGTGGCCCGCGACGAAATCGAAATCGTCGCCCTGGTAGACGCTGTCGTCGATCACCAGGTGGCCCGCCAGCGCTTCGCCATACACGCGCTGACCATTCGCGCGCGCCCGCGTGATGGCGTCCAGCGACTCGGCGCACGAGACGTGCACGATGTACACGGGGGTATTCAAGACATTGGCGATGGCGATTGCGCGGTTGGCCGCTTCCGCCTCCACGGCAGGCGGGCGCGACAGCGGGTGCGCCTGCGGCCCGGCAATCCCCTTCTTGAGCAGGGCTTGCTGCAATTGAAAAACCAGTTCGCCGTTTTCCGCATGCACGGTGGGCAGTGCTCCCAGTTCAAGCGAACGTGTAAAACTTTTCACCAGGGTTTCATCGTCGGCCATGATGGCGTTTTTATACGCCATGAAATGCTTGAAGCTGTTCACGCCATGTTCGCGCACCAGCACTCCCATCTCTTCATGTACCTGCTCGCTCCACCAGGTGATCGCCACGTGGAAGGTGTAGTCGCCGGCCGCCTTGGCCGACCACTCGCGCCACTGGTGATACGCCTCGATCAGTGACTGCTTCGGTGCGGGGATGACGAAATCCATGATGGTGGTGGTGCCGCCCGCCAGGCCCGCCGCCGTGCCCGTGAAAAAATCGTCGGATGTCACGGTGCCCATGAAGGGCAGATTCATGTGCGTGTGGGTGTCTATTCCGCCCGGCATCACATACAGGCCGCCCGCATCGATCGCCGTGGCGCCGACCGGCACCGGCAGGTTCTCGCCGACGGCGGCAATCGTGTCGCCCTCGATCAGCACGTCGGCGCGGAAGGCGCGGTCGGCGTTGACGACAGTACCGCCACGTATCAGTGTAGTCATCTTGTCTCCTTGAGTGATTACGACTGCGGCGCCTGCTGCACTCTCTCCGCCGCCTTGCCCTTCATCATGGCGCCGTAAACGACGGCGGCGATGGCCACGCCCACGAACCAGGCGTAGGTGTAGATGGTTTTAAAGCCTTCGGCCACGTCGGGAAACGCCGTGGGAAAGGCCGCGTTCAAAAAGCCCGGGATATTCGGCAGCACGGCGATGACAAAGGCGATCAGCGCCGCCATATTCCAGCCATTGCCATACGAGTAGACGCCGTCGTCGCGGTACAGCTGCCTGACGTCGAGCTGCGTCTTGCGTACAAAGTAGTAGTCGACGATGAGGATGCCGGCGATGGGGCCCAGCAGGGCCGAGTAGCCGATCAGCCAGGTGAAGATATAGCCCTGCGTCGACTCGAGCACCTTCCACGGCATCATGACGATGGCGATGAAGGCCGTGATGTAGCCGCCCATCTTGTACGAAATCTGCTTCGGCGCCAGCGAGGAAAAGTCGTAGGCGGGCCCCACCAGGTTGGCCGCCAGGTTGACGCTGACCGTGTCGATCAAAAGGATGATCAGGGCGATCAGCACGGCGGCGCCCGTCATGCGGCTGGCCAGGTCGACGGGATCCCAGATGGCCTTGCCGTACATGACGACGGAGCCTGCCGTGACGATCACGGCCAGCATGGCCAGCAATCCCATCGGCACGGGCAGGCCGATCGACTGGCCGATCACCTGGTCGCGCTGCGTCTTGGCGAAGCGCGTGAAGTCGGGAATGTTCAAGGCCAGGGTGGCCCAGAAGCCCACCATGGCCGTCAACGATGGCCAGAAGACGCTCCAGAACTGGCCCGCCTTTTTGCCGCCGGGGATGAATTGCGATGGCTGATCCAGCAGGCTGGCTACGCCGCCGGCCTTGCTGTGCACCCAGTACAGCAGCACGAAGCAGATGAGGATTTTCAAGGGCGCCGTGTAGGTTTCCAGCTTGCGGATCGACTCCATGCCATGCAGGATGTAATAGAACTGGATGGCCCAGAAAGCCAGGAAGCACAGCAACTGGCTGCCATTGATGCCCAGGCCCGCAATCTTCTCGCCGCCCAGCTCATGGCCCGCCAGCACGCCCATCAGGGTGTAGATCATCTGCCCGCCGAACCAGGTCTGGATGCCATACCAGCCGCAGGCGACGATGGCGCGCATCAGGGCCGGAAGACGCGCGCCCATGGTGCCGAACGAGGCGCGCGCCAGCACCGCATACGGGATGCCGTACTTGGTACCCGCATGGCCGATCAGCAGCATGGGCAAGAGCACGATGGCGTTGGCGAGAAAAACCGTGAGCACGGCCTGGTAACCGGACATGCCACTGTCGATCAAGCTGGCCGACAGGGTGTAGGCGGGAATGCACATCACCATGCCGACCCACAGCGCGGCGAAGTGATACCAGCGCCAGGTGCGCTGCGCCGCCGTGGTGGGCGCCAGGTCTTCATTCCAGAGTTGCGTGTTGCCTGAATAGTCGTGGTTCACAGGGTTGCTCCATCGGTTAGACCGCTGGCACGCGAAGGCGCCAGGGATACGGCAATGTTGAAACGGCTCGGCTTTTAAGTAATCTAGCTTACTGCAAAGACGCGCCGCTGTTTATAAAATAAACGCACGCAATAAACGTGCCCTATGCCGTCTCCGCCAGCGCTCTTGGATTTCGCGGATCCTGCGTCCAGTTCATGTATGGCTTGCCCGTGGCCTGCGGCACCATCGTGATGCAGCCCTGCACCGGACAGGTGATTTCGCACAGGTTGCAGCCCACGCATTCCTCCTTGATCACCTCATACGTGCGCGTGCCGGCAGCGTCGATCAGCTGCGCAATCGACTGGTGCGAGGTGTCTTCGCAAGCCACGTAGCACTTGCCGCATTTGATGCAGTCGTCCTGATTGATCTGCGCGATGACCTGGTAATTCATATCCAGGTATTTCCAGTCCGTCGTATTGGCCACGGCCTTGCCGGAAAAGTCGCTGATGCGCTCATATCCCTTCTCGTCCATCCAGCGCGACAAGCCATCCTTCATCTCTTCGACGATGCGGAAACCATGCAGCATGGCTGCCGTGCACACCTGCACGCAGCCTGCGCCCAGGGCAAGGAATTCGGCCGCGTCGCGCCAGTTGCCGATGCCGCCGATGCCGGAAATGGGCAAGCCGCGCGTCTGCGGATCGCGGGCGATTTCCGCCACCATGTTCAGCGCGATGGGTTTCACGGCCGCTCCGCAATAGCCGCCGTGCGTGCTGGCGCCGCCCACGATGGGCAAGGCCACCATGCGGTCCAGGTCCAGCGAGGTAATCGAGTTGATGGTGTTGATCAGCGAGACGGCGTCCGCACCGCCCGCCTTGGCCGCGCGCGCCGGCATGCGCACGTCCGTGATGTTGGGCGTGAGCTTGACGATGACGGGGAGTTTGCTGTGCTTCTTGCACCAGGCGGTGACCATCTGCACGTACTCGGGCACCTGGCCCACGGCCGCGCCCATGCCCCGCTCCGGCATGCCGTGCGGGCAGCCGAAATTGAGTTCGATGCCGTCCGCGCCTGTCGCCTCGACCTTGGGCAGGATGTCGGCCCAGTAGTGCTCTTCGCACGGCAGCATCAGGGAGACGATCATGGCGCGGTCGGGCCAATCCTTTTTCACCTGTGTGATTTCGCGCAGGTTGATCTCCAGCGAGCGGTCGGTAATGAGTTCGATGTTATTGAAGCCGACCACTTCGCGGTTCTTGCCGTACAAAGCGGAATAGCGCGACGAGACGTTGACGGCGGCAGGGTCTTCACCGAGCGTTTTCCACACGACGCCACCCCATCCCGCCTCGAAGGCGCGCACCACGTTGTAGGCCTTGTCGGTCGGCGGCGCGGACGCCAGCCAGAAGGGATTCGGCGCCTTGATGCCGCAAAATTCGATGCTGAGATCAGCCATTATGCAGCCTCCACTTTATTGAATAAATCGGAATGGATTGCCAGTGCGGCCAGCTTGCCATGCTGGACGGCCTGCACCGTCAAGTCCTGTCCCGGCGCCACGCAGTCGCCGCCCGCGTAGATCCCCGGCAGCACCGTGCGAAAGCGCGCATCGACGGCGATCTTGTCGCCGTCTCGCTGCAACAGCGCCGCCATCGGGTCATGCAGCACGTCGGGGTCGAGGCTCTGGCCGATGGCCTTGAAAATGGCGTCGGCCGCCACGTCGAAGGTTTCGCCGGTGCCCGCCAGGCGCGTGCCCTGCATGCGGGTTTTTTCGAAGCGCATGCCGGCCACCTTGCCAGCCGCATCGAGCAACACCTGCTGCGGCTGGGCCCACGTCAGCATGCGCACCTGGTTGGCCTTGGCGATTTCCTGTTCATGATGCGTGGCCGTCATGGCGTCGAAGCCGCGGCGGTAGACGAGAGTGACTTCCTCGGCGCCCAGCCTTTGAATCTGCACGGCCATGTCGATGGCCGTATTGCCGGCGCCAATCACGATCGCGCGTTTCGGCACGGGCAGTGCGGCCAGGTCGTCGGCCTGGCGCAGCGCGGCGATGTAATCGACGGCGGCCAGCAAGCCCGGTGCGTCCTCGCCCGTCAAGCCCAGCTTGCGGCTGGCGCCCAGGCCCAGCCCCAGGAAGACGGCGTCGTATTGCGCGTGCAAGTCGCGCAGCTGCAGGTTCTCGCCCAGCACCTGGCGACATCGGATTTCAATGCCGCCGATGTCCAGCAGAAAGTCGATTTCCTTTTGCGCGAAATCGTCCGTCAGCTTGTACTTGGCGATGCCGTATTCATTCAAGCCGCCCGCCTTGCCTTCCTTTTCAAAGATCACCACGTCGTGTCCCAGCATGGCCAGGCGGTGCGCGCACGACAGGCCGCCAGGGCCCGCACCGACGATGGCAATTGTCTTGCCCGTGCTTGCCGCCCGTTTGAACGGGTGCGCCGCGAACTGCATATGATCGACGGCGTAGCGCTGCAAGAGGCCGATCTTGACGGGCTGGCCTTCCGCGTCGTGGTTGCGCACGCAGACGTCTTCGCAGAGGATTTCCGTCGGGCAGACGCGGGCGCAGCTGCCGCCCAGGATGTTCTGTTTCAGGATGCCGGCGGCGGCGCCGTTGATGTTCTTGTCGTGGATATTGCGGATGAAGCTGGCCACGTCGATTTCCGACGGACAGATGCGGCTGCACGGCGCGTCGTAGCAGTACAGGCAACGGGCGCTTTCGATGGCGGCCTGGCGCGCGCTCAAAGGAGGCGCCAGGTCCGTGAAATGGCCCGCCAGTTCCTCGTTGGGCAGGGCGGGATGCGGCAAATAGCTCAGGGACTCGATCATCGCGTTTTCCTTCTTTGATCCTGCGGTGGATTTTCAGTGTGAAACCGTCACTTCATCTGGGGAAAAGCAAATTCCACACCAGCGCTTGCCGTATTCGGCCAGCGCTGCATCACGGCCTTGTGGCGCGTGTAGAAACGCACGCCTTCGGGACCATAGGCGTGGTGGTCGCCGAACATGCTGCGCTTCCAGCCGCCAAAGCTGTTGAAGGCCATCGGCACGGGCAAGGGGATGTTGACGCCCACCATGCCGACCTGGATCTGTCGCACGAATTCGCGCGCCACGCCGCCGTCGCGCGTATAGATGGCCACGCCGTTGCCATACTCGTTGGCATTGATCAGCTCCACCGCATGCACCACGTCTGGGCAGCGCAGCACGCACAGCACGGGGCCAAAAATCTCTTCCTTGTAGATGCTCATGTCGCGCGTGACGTGGTCAAATAAAGTGCCGCCGACAAAGAAGCCGTTTTCGCGGCCCGGCACCACATGGTTGCGGCCATCGACGACCAGGGTCGCGCCCTGCTCCACGCCCGAGGCGATCAGTTTTTCGATGCGCTGCTTGGCCGCCAGCGACACGACCGGCCCCATTTCCGCACCACCTTCCATGCCGTCGCGCACTTTCAGTGCGGCCGTGCGCGTTGCCAGTGCATCGATCAATTTGTCGCCCGCGTCGCCCACGGCCACGACCACGGAAATGGCCATGCAACGCTCGCCCGCCGAACCGTAGGCAGCGCCGATCAAGGCGTCGACCGTCATGTCCATGTCCGCGTCTGGCATCACCACCATGTGGTTCTTCGCGCCGCCCAGCGCTTGCACGCGCTTGCCGCTGGCGCTGCCGCGCGCATAGATGTATTCGGCGATCGGCGTCGAGCCGACAAAGCTGATCGCCTGCACGACCGGGTGGTCGAGCAAGGCGTCGACCGTCACCTTGTCGCCCTGCACCACGTTGAAGACGCCGTCGGGCAGGCCCGCCTCCTTCAGCAGTTTGGCGTGCAGCAGGGATGCCGACGGATCGCGCTCCGACGGTTTCAGGACGAAGGTATTGCCGCAGGCGATGGCGACGGGGAACATCCACATCGGCACCATCACGGGAAAATTGAATGGCGTGATGCCGGCCACCACGCCCAGCGCCTGGCGCATGGACCAGGCGTCGATGCCGCGCGAAATCTGGTCCGTGAATTCGCCCTTTAACAATTGCGGGATGCCGACGGCAAATTCCACCATCTCGATGCCGCGCGCCACTTCGCCCTGCGCATCCGCGAAAGTCTTGCCGTGCTCACGCGTGAGCATGGCGGCAAAGTCGTCCGTGTGCTGCTGGCACAACTGCAGGTAGCGGAACAGCACGCGCGCACGCGTCAAGGGCGGCGTTGCGGACCAGGAAGGAAAGGCGGCAGCGGCCGCCTGCACGGCCGCATCCACGTCTTCCACGGTGCCCAGCGCCACCCGGGCCACAGGTACGCCCAGGGCCGGGTTGTACACGTCGCCATAGCGGCCACTATTCGTGTCGACTTTGGCGCCGTTGATGAAGTGGGTGATGGTGTCGAGATCGTTCATGGTGTTCCTTAGTCGAGATTTTTGAGTACCTTGGCCAGCTTGCCAAACAGCTCGTCGACATGCTGTTTTTCCAGCACCAGCGGCGGCGACAGGGCGATGATGTCGCCCGTCGTGCGTATCAGCACGCCGTCGGCGAAGGCTTGTTTGAAGGCGCTGAAGGCGCGCGCACCGGGTTTGCCGGCGATGGGATCGAGCTCGATGCCGGCGATGAGGCCAATGCTGCGCAGGTCGATCACGTGCGGCAAGCCTTTCAGCGAGTGCACGGCGTCGCTCCAATATGCCTGCATCGCTTTCGCGTGGCCCAGGATGTCCTGCTCCTCGAACACTTGCAGAGTCGCCAGCGAGGCGGCGCAGGCCAGCGGGTGACCGGAATACGTGTAACCGTGGAACAGTTCGATGCCGGCCGGCGCATCCATGAAGGCGTCGTGGATATACTTTTTGCTGAAGACGGCCCCCATCGGCACCATGCCGTTGGTCAGGCCCTTGGCCGTCGTCATCAGGTCAGGCTCGACATCGAAATAATCAGCCGCGAACGGCGTCGTCATGCGGCCAAAACCCGTGATGACTTCATCGAAAATCAAGAGGATGCCGTGCTTGGTGCACAGCTCACGCAAGCGTTTCAGATAGCCTTTCGGCGGAATCAGCACGCCCGTGGAGCCGGCCACCGGTTCGACGATGACGGCGGCAATCGTCGAGGCGTCGTGCAGAGCGACGATGCGTTCCAGTTCATCGGCCAGGTGGGTGCCGTATTCGGGCTCGCCCACCGTATAGGCGTTCTTGTCCAGGTTATGCGTGTGCGGCAAATGGTCCACGCCGGGCAACAGCGGGCCAAAGGTCTTGCGGTTGCCGCCGATGCCGCCCACGGAAATGCCGCCGAAGCCCACGCCGTGGTAACCGCGTTCGCGGCCGATCAAGCGCGTACGTGCGCCCTCGCCGCGCGCCCGGTGATAGGCCAGCGCGATCTTCAAGGCAGTGTCGACGGCTTCGGAACCGGAGTTGGTGTAGAAGACGTGGCCGAACTTGTGGCCCGTGTAGTCCATCAGTTTTTCCGCCAGGTCGAAGGCGGCCGGATGGCCCATCTGGAAGGTAGGCGCGAAGTCGAGCTGGCCCACCATGTCGCGGATGGCGCCGACGATTTTTGGCTGCGCATGGCCGCAGGGCACGCACCACAGGCCGGCCGTGCCATCGAGGATGCTGTTGCCATCGACGTCCTTGTAGTACATGCCTTCGGCCGACACGAGCAAGCGCGGGTTGGCCTTGAAATCACGGTTGTTCGTAAACGGCATCCAGAATGCCGACATCGATTCCGGCCTTGTTTCGTTCATGACCTTCTCCTTGGGATGGGTTGGCGCGGGGCCAGGATCGTTTTTGACGAAGCGTAAAATAATTTACCAGTTGGCAAAAAGCTGATGTAATAATAGACAGGCCATCCCCAATGGCACAGATACACAAACGGCAAAGTATCCCAACCGTACAGGTCGGAAAATCAGTACAGTTTTGTGCAGGGCAGCATAAGGAGCCACCGTGAAGCACAGCGACAGCACAGACGATGCCCCCGAACAGACCAGCGGCTGGCCCGTGCTGGACATCGACCGCCAGAAAAAGGGCGGCCTGGTCGAGCAGATCGTCATCGCCATCAGCGTCATGGTGGGCAGCCGCACCCTGCGCATCGGCACGCGCATGCCGTCCGTGCGCCAGTTCGCCCGCTGCAATGGCGTGTCGACGTTTACCGTCGTCGAATCGTATGACCGCCTGGTCAACCTGGGCTTGCTGTCGTCGCGCCGCGGCTCCGGCTATTTCGTCGCACGCCACGATATCGCCGCCTCGCCGCAGACGGCCGTGCATACGAGTCCCACCGCCATCGACGCCCTCACGCCTGACCTGTATTCGGGCGTGTCCGACGCCCTGCCCGTGGGCGCGGGCTGGCTGCCGCCCGAAATGTATGGCGAAGCGACCGTGCTCGATGCCGTGCGTCAGGCCATGCGCATTCCCGCCAGCCGGCTGCGCGGCTATGGCCATCCGCTGGGCTTTCCCTCGCTGCGCCAGCACCTGGCGACAAGCCTGTCGGAAGAACTGTTCCAGGTGGAGCCGGACCAGGTCTTGCTGACGCATGGCGCCACGCACGCTTTTGACCTGGTCCTGCGCAGCCTGACCAAGCCGGGCGACACGGTGCTGGTGGAAGACCCAGGCTACAGCAATCTGCAGTCGCTGATCCGCCACCACGGCTGCATCCCCGTGGGCATTGCGCGCGGCGAGGCGGGCCTGGACCTCGATGCGCTGGCCAGCGAGGCTGCGCGCACGCAGCCCAAGTTGATGTTCGTCAACACGGTGCTGCAAAATCCGCTCGGCACCTCGCTCAGCCAGGCGCAGGCGCACCGTTTGCTGGCACTGGCCGAACAATTTGATTTCTGGCTGGTGGAAGACGATATCTACCGCGAACTGGCGGCGCGCGGCGAAGCATCGCTGGCGGCCATGGATGGCTTGCGCCGCGTGATCCGCGTGGGCAGTTTTTCCAAGACCCTGTCGCCCGTGCTGCGCGTGGGATCGATTTGCGCCTCGCCATCGCTGGTGGCCGAACTGGTACGCGTAAAAATGCTGGCGGGCCTGACGACGTCGGAAATCAACGAGCGCGCCGTCTACCACGCCATCTCCGCGCGGCCCTACAAGCGCATGGTGGAAAGGCTGGTGGCGCAGCTCGATGCGGCCCGTGAGCGCAGCATCGATTGCCTTGCGCAGGCGGGCATGGCCCCCGTGGCGCGTCCGCGCGGCGGCATGTTCGTCAGCGCCGGCTGGCCCGATGTGCAAACGCCGGAGTGGAATGGCAAGATCATCGCCGACATGGCCTTGAAGGCCGGCATCCTGCTGTCGCCGAACGAATTTTTCATGCTGCGCGCGCCCGAGACGGTGTGGTTCCGCTTCAACGTGGCCTACACCGATACCCCCGTGCTGCAAGCCTTCCTGCAATCGATCCGCCCACGCTAAAGAATCCGCCATGGCCAGCGACAAATCCCCTGCCCTTTCCGTGAAAAATGCCGGCGGCCGGCGCCTGCAAAACCGCGACCGCCTGGAAGCGGACATCCTGGAGCAAGCCGTGCGCGTGTTCGCGGAAAGCGGCTATGAGGGCGCGTCGATCGCCACCATCGCCGAGCGAGCCGGCCTGTCGAAGCAAAACCTGATGTATTACTTTCCATCCAAGCAGCTGCTGTACCAGCGCGTGCTCGACGACGTGCTCGACGACTGGCTGGCGCGCATGGAATCGCTGGCCAATGAACACGACGAGCCGCGCGACGTGCTGCGCGCGTACATCGGCGCCAAACTGCGTTTTTCGCGCGAACAGCCGTGGGCTTCGCGCGTGTATGCGCTGGAAGTGATCAATGGCGCTCCCCTGTACGGCGCGCAGATACGCGACCGGGTCGTGCCCCTGCTGCGCAAGGATATCGCCGTCTTCGAAGCCTGGATCGCCGCCGGCAGGATCGCGCCCGTCAACGCCACGCACCTGATGTTCGCCATCTGGGCCATGACGCAATCGTATGCGGATTTTTCAGCGCAGATGGCCCTGGTGCTGGAGCGCAAGCAGCTCACGCGCAAGGATTACGAGGATGCCGAAATCCTGCTTACGCACATGGTGCAGGCGGCCATCGCCCTGCCCAGGACTGTGCCCGGCACGTGATGAAATTTCCAATGAACAATCTGACAGTGATAGCATGGCGCGCTGAAGCGTTTGCAATGGCGGCGCAATATCGACAGGATAAGGAACAGGCATGAAACAATGGTCATCGGCGCGCACCGCGTCATTGCTGGGCAAAGCTGCCTGCGCGGCGCTGCTGGCAGTGGCGGGCGCGGCACAGGCGCAGACAGTCGGCATGATAGACAACCAGCCGCTGAGCGAAACCTGGCTCAACGCGGGCTTTTATTCGTATCATTTCCAGCGCGACAAGAACCTGAACGACAGCAATCCGGGCCTGGGCGCCGAATACCGCTTTTCCACCGTCGCCTCGGTCACGGCCGGCCGCTTCTACAATAGCGACCGCGCCTATTCGAACTATCTGGGCGTGTACTACCAGCCCATCAAGGTGGGCCCGCTGCGCGTCGGCGCCGTCGTTGGCGGCTTCAGCGGCTATCCGAAGATGCGCGATGGCGGCTGGTTCCCGGCCCTGGTGCCTACCATCAGCTATGAATACCAGCGCGTGGGCGTGAATATCGCCATCGTGCCATCCTACAAGGACCGCCTGTATGGCGCCCTCAGTTTCCAGCTGAAACTCAAGGTGTTTGAATAACCGTTTGTCCCGACCTGTCGCCGTTCGGTCCGCCATTCCCGCCATTCGTCGCATACGCGATGCCTGGCAGCGGGGTTTTGCCTATAGTGGATCCATCGCCAGCTTGCATACGCAGCGGCACCCACACGACAGGAGAATGGCATGAAAGACCTCAATTCGGCACCGGGCAGCACTTCCTTCAGCGCTTTCTGGAGCGAGCTGTGCGCTTACACGCGCCAGGGCATGGCCGCCCTGCGCGCCATGTCCTGGCCCATGCTGCTGGCATGCTGCCTGGGCCTGGCGTTCGTGATCACCATCTTGCCGCTGGCAATCATGCTGTTTGCCCTCGTCATGCTGCTGAGATGGGCAAGCAACAGCGATGACATCGACGCGGACACGAAGGCAGCGAACTCTTCGCAGTCGCCGCAATAAAAATTTGCGTAGTAGCAAGAGTGCAATGATTATTCTATGGCACTATGGATGGGCGCGGCACTGACGGGCATCAAACCCCTCCCGATGGATGGTATTGAGACGGAACGCTACGCAAGATTAACAATCGAAGCTACTCCCCCACAGCCATAGGAGTTTTCTGATGACCTCGACTGCAAAAGCCACAACCGGCACGACCATTCCCTGCCTGCGCTACCGCGACGCGCCCGCCGCCATCGAATGGCTGTGCAAGGCGCTCGGCTTTGAAAAACAATTGATTGTGCCTGACGGAAACGGCGGCGTCGCCCATGCGCAACTGAGCTTTGGCAATGGCATGGTCATGGTGGCGCCGGCCATCGACAGCGACTATGGCCGCCTGATGAAACTGCCCGGCGACGTCGGTGGCGCGAACACGCAAAACTGCTATCTGGTCGTCAGCGATGCCGATGCCGTCTACCGCAGCGCGCGCGAAGCGGGCGCCGAAATCGTGCTCGACATCAAGGATGAAGATTACGGCGGACGGGGCTTTACCTGCCGTGACCCGGAAGGCCATATCTGGAGCCTGGGCACCTACGATCCATGGTAAGACGGAGAACAATGATTATCAGTACCCTCGCCGCCGCCAGCCTTGCGCTGATCGGCGGTTTCCTGTCCGCTCCCGTCCTCGTCGACGAGCACCTCAACCGCGTCCATCCTCCATCCGGCAAGGCGCCGTCGGCAGCCACTGTGGCCCTGCACCAGAGCCTGTGGATCGCCGACCTGCACGCAGACAGCCTGCTGTGGCAACGCAACCTGAACCGCGACAGCCAGCGCGGCCATGTCGACTTCCCCCGCCTGCAGCGGGCCAACGTGGCGCTGCAAGCCTTTTCCGTCGTCACCAAGACGCCGCGCAAGATGAATATCGAGCGCAATGGCAGCGACACGGACAACATCACGGCGCTGGTGGTGGCGCAAGGCTTGCCGCCTGCCACCTGGAACAGCCTGCTGGCGCGCGCCACCTACCAGGCCGACGAGCTGCGCCAGCAAGCGGCCAAGAGCCAGGGCAAGGTCAGGGTCATCGGCAGCCGCGCCCAGCTGCGCAGCTTCATCGCCGCGCGCGAGCAAGATCCCGCCCTGCTGGCCGGCTGGCTGACGCTGGAAGGCGCGCATGCGCTCGAAGGCAAGCTGGACAACCTCGATACCCTGTACCGGGCCGGCTACCGCATGGCCGCGTCCACGCACTTCTTCGATACGGAACTGTCCGGCTCCCAGCACGGCTTGAAGAAAGGCGGCTTGACGCCGCTGGGCAAGCAATGGCTGCGCGCCATGGAGCAACGCAAGATGATTGTCGACCTGGCGCACGCCTCGCCGGCCACCATCGACGACGTATTGACGATGGCGAAACGCCCCGTAATGGTGTCGCACACGGGCGTGCGCGGCACTTGCGCCAACGGGCGCAACCTCAGCGACGCACAACTGAAACGCATCGCCGCCCAAGGTGGCCTGGTGGGCATCGGTTTCTGGAATACGGCCGTCTGCGGCAAGGACGTGGCGTCCATCGCGCGCGCCATCAAGTACACGGTAAAACTGATCGGTGCCGAACACGTGGCCTATGGTTCGGACTTCGACGGCGCCGTCACCACGGCCATCGATGCGACGGGCTTGCCGCGCCTGACGCAGGCCCTGCTCGACGCAGGCTTGTCGGAAGCGCAGATCCGCCGCGTGGCGGGCGAAAACGTGCGCGACTTTTTACTGAAAAACCTGCCGGACGATGACGCCTAGGCTAGCCTAGCGCCTGGACTAGGGCCTGGTCCAGCACCTGGCGCGGCCGGATGCGTATCAGCTTGCGGTACAGCGGCGGCATCGACTCGCACAGCGCCAGCAGCGCGTCTTCCGCCATGGCGGGTCGCACGTACTGGAATTGCGCCGGATTATTCTCCGGCAGTGCCCCCTCCATGGTGGAGCCGTAGGCGCCCAGGGTCATGAAACTGGCGGCGCTGTCGTCCGGGCCGATGGCCAGCACGAAGGTACCGTGCTTGGGGTGGCCCAGGTAGCTTTTGAATTCTTCCTGCAGCGCCGGCGCCGCATTCGCCATCAATTCAAAGCGCAGCTGCGCGTACTGGCGCGTGCATTCCATGAACGGCGTGCGGATGGCCGATTGCGCCACGTTTCCCGGCATGCACAGCAGCAGGTTGCCAAAGGAATCGAGCAAGGCGGCCGCGTCGCCTTGGCCGCCATCGCGCACATCCTGCTCCATGGCCGCCTGCAGGAATGGCGCCAGGCCCGCATCAGGCACGTGCGGGTCGCAACGGTAAGTCAGGGCATCGGGATAGCGGCGGCGCAGGGCGCGCACCACGGCATGCTCGGATGGCAAGGTGGCAGGATCACGCAGCTGCACGTCGTCGCCGGCGTTCAGCAGCTGCATCACCTGCGCCGATGTCGACTCGAACACGAGCGAGCACAGTGCCTGCGTCGCCTCGTGGATGCTCTTGCCGATGAAAAAAGATTTGGGCGTGGCGCCGGAAGGCAGGCGCGCATACTCGGTGGCGCCGCGCACGGCCGGATAGCAAAAGCTGCGGCCGGCCTGCACCTGCAACGGCGCCGGCAAGGCCGTAAACGTGGCGCTACCATCGTAATTGATGCCCGCCTTGACATCGGGCGCGGCCACCACCACGTTGAAACCGGCCGCCAGAATCGCCCCCGTGCACATGCAGCAGGGGTCGAGCGAGGTGACGATAGTCAGTTCCCCTGGCGGCGGCAAGGGCGTGCCCTTGGCCCGCTCGGCGAAATACCAGTCCACCAGCTGGCGTTCGCCATGCGCCGTGGGGTCAAACACCAGGCCCTGGCGCACGACGTTGTTGTGCATCGATTGCAGCACGTTGCCGGCGCCATCGAGCAGCACGCCGCCCACGCCGAAGGTGCCCTGCGTCTTGGCCGCCATGGCTTCGGCCGCGGCAATCGCCACGGCGGCCTGGATGTCGATCGTCTTGTTCAAGCGGATCCTGTTACTTCATGTCCAGGTCGGAATTGCCGAAGCCATGCGGCAGCAACCAGCCCGCCGTCACTTCCATGACATCGTTTTTCAAGTTCGTCAGGATCACCGGCAGGTCGGCGCCGCCCATCTCGAAGATCACCTGACGGCAGGCGCCACATGGCGAAATCGGTTCCGCCGTGTCGCCCGTGACGGCCAGCTTGGCGAAGTCGCCCGGTTTGCAGCCATGCGCGATGGCGCTGAAAAACGCCGTGCGCTCGGCGCAATTGCACAGGCCATAGGCGGCGTTTTCCACGTTACAGCCACGGAAGACGCGGCCATCCTTGCACAGCAGCGCCGCGCCCACCTTGAAACGCGAGTAGGGTGCGTAGGCCAGTTCACGGCCGGCATTGGCTTCGGCGATCAGTTCTTGGTTGTTCATTTTTTCTGCAATACCCTTGAATTCATAAGACTGGGCTCAGACCACCGCCGGCACATAGCTCAGCGCTATCGCAAGCGGGGGTCTGCCCCTGGTTTTCAACTACGGACGAATGGTACGGTAAATCACGGGATTGGCCGCCAGCGCCACCGTGCCGATAGCATACGCGTCCTGGATTTCCTTGACGGCTTGCTGCGCCGCCGCTTCCGTGCGCGCGTGCACCATGGCCAGCGGCTGGCCGACAGCAACCGGCTCGCCCAGGCCGACCAGGTCCGTCAGGCCGACGGCGAAATCGATGCTGTCGGTCGGACGGCGGCGGCCGCCGCCCAAGGCGACCACGGCCAGGCCGATGGCGCGGCAATCACGCACGTTGGCGTAACCGGACGACAGCGCAGGCGCCGGCACGATGAACGGCGCCTGTTCCAGGTGCTTGTCCGGATGTTCGACCAGGTCGGCCGGGCCGCCCAGTGCGGACACCATGCGCGCAAAGCGCTCGGCCGCTTCGCCCGAATCGAGGGCCGCCATCAATTTCACGCGCGCCTCTTCTTCGGTGGCGGCCAGGCCGCCCAGCACCAGCATCTCGGCGCACAGCGCCAGGGTGACTTCATGCAGGCGCGCGGGACGCGAACGGCCCGTCAGGTAATCCATGGCGCCGCGCACTTCCAGCGCATTGCCGGCGTACGGCGCCAGCGACTCGTTCATGTCCGTCAAAATCGCCGACGTCTGCATGCCCGCGCCATTGCCGACGGCGACGATGCTTTCGGCCAGTTCCACCGATTTGTCGTAGGTCGGCATGAAGGCGCCCGTGCCCACTTTGACATCCATCACCAGCGCGTCCAGCCCGGCCGACAGTTTCTTCGACAGGATGGAGCCGGTAATCATGGCCACCGATTCCACCGTGGCGGTGACGTCGCGGATGCTGTAGAAACGCTTGTCGGCCGGCGCCAGCTGCGCCGTCTGGCCGATGATGGCCACGCCCACTTCCTTGACCACCTTGCGGAACAATTCATTGTCCGGCACCGTGCAATAGCCTGGAATGGCGTCGAACTTGTCCAGCGTGCCGCCCGTGTGCCCCAGGCCGCGGCCCGAGATCATCGGCACGTAGCCGCCGCACGCGGCGACCATGGGGCCCAGCAGCAGGGAGACGACATCGCCCACGCCGCCCGTCGAATGCTTGTCGACGATGGGGCCCGGCAAGTTCAGCGAACGCCAGTCCAGCACCTGGCCGGAATCGCGCATGGCCAGGGTGAACGCCACGCGCTCGTCCATGTTCATGTCATTAAAATAGACGGCCATGCCCAGCGCCGCGATCTGGCCTTCGCTGACGCTGCCGTCAGTGATGCCGCGCACGAAAAACTGGATTTCCTCGGCGCTCAGCACACCCTTGTCGCGTTTCTTGCGAATGATTTCCTGGGTTAACAACATGGAATAACTCCAATCATGAGATCTGGGGTCAGTCCCTGCGGATCTGACCCCAGCTTTGTAACGCTAGCTACTTATCAGACGCCGTAAGGAATCCACACGTTTTTCACTTGCGACGCATGCGCCAGCACGGCGCGGCCGCCGCTTTGCGCGGCGCTGTACCAGTCGCGGCCCTTCGCGCCGCCTACCCAGGTGCGCTTCAGGGTGCCGGCCGACAGGCGCTCGACTTCCGCGCAACCGTCGGCGGAACCGTCATGGCGCCAGACGGCGTCGATGTCGGCGTGCGTGGCCAGGGTGCGCGCCAGTTCATCGGCGTTGCCGCTGATGATGTTGACGACGCCGCCCGGCAAGTCGGACGTGTCGAACACCTGGTACAGGTCCAGCGCGGAGAGCGGATGCGCTTCCGACGGCACCACCACCACGCGGTTGCCCAGCGCGATGGCCGGCGCCACCAGCGAAATGAAGCCCAGCAAAGGCGCTTCATTCGGGCAAACGATGCCGATCACGCCGACCGCTTCATTGAGCGCCACGGTGATGCCCTTGGTTGGCGGCTGGTGCGCCAGGCCGTCGTACTTGTCGGCCCAGGCGGCGTAGTAGAACAGGCGTTCGATCGATGCCTGCACTTCCTTCTCAGGATTTTTACTGCCCGTCATGGCAGCGATGCGGGCGGCGAATTCGTCGGCGCGCGCAGCGAGGTTTTCGGCGATGTAGTACAGCACTTGCGCGCGGTTGTGCGCCGTGGCGCTGGTCCAGCCGGACGCTTTATGGGCCGCTTCGACGGCATTGCGGATGTCCTTGCGGCTGCCCACGCCCACTTCGCCCAGCAGGGCGCCATTCGCGCCGAATACCGGGGTGCTGTAAGCGCTGTCAGGGCGCGCCTGCTTGCCGCCGATATACATCTTGGCCGTGCGGTCGATGGCGAACGGATCGGCTGCCGCCGGCTTTGCCGCCGCCTTGGCCTTGGCTTCCACCACCGGCAAGGCCGGACGCGCATCTTCGGCCAAGGCCGTCATGTATTCCAGCATGCCTTCGCGGCCGCCCTCACGACCGAAGCCCGATTCGCGGTAGCCGCCGAAGCCGCACGCCGCGTCGAACTGGTTGGCGCTGTTGATCCACACCACGCCGGCTTTGATGGCAGGCGCGATGTCCAGCGCCAGGCTGATCGACTCGGTCCACACGCTGGCGGCCAGGCCGTACACCGTGTTGTTCGCCAGTTGCACCGCTTCAGGCGGCGTGCGGAAGCTCATCGCCACCAGCACGGGGCCGAAGATTTCAGCTTGCGCCACGGCGGCGGAAGTGGACGCGCCCGTGATCAGGGTCGGCGGGAACCACGAACCGTCCGCCGGCAATTCGCACGCCGGTTGCCATACGTCGCAGCCTTCGGCACGGGCAGAATCGACCAGCGCGGCGATGCGCTGGCGCTGCACGGGATCGACCAGCGCGCCCACGTCCATCGATTTGTCCAGGGGCGAACCGAGACGCAGGTTTTCCATGCGGGCGCGTACCTTGTTCAAGAAGCGCTCCTGGATCGATTCCTGCACCAGCAGGCGCGAACCGGCGCAGCACACTTGTCCCTGGTTGAACCAGATCGAGTCGACCAGGCCTTCCACGGCGCCGTCCAGGTCCGCGTCTTCGAAGACGATGAACGGCGACTTGCCGCCCAATTCGAGGGACAGCTTCTTGCCGCTGCCGGCCGTCGCCTCGCGAATCAGGCGGCCCACTTCCGTGGAACCCGTAAACGCGATCTTGTCGACGCCCGGATGGTTGACGATGGCCGAGCCCACGCGGCCGTCGCCGGTGACGATATTGACCACGCCCGCCGGCACGCCCGCCTGCACGCACAATTCGGCGAACAGCATGGCCGTCAGCGACGTGAATTCGGCCGGTTTGAAGACCACCGTGTTACCCGCGGCCAGGGCCGGGGCGATTTTCCACGACAGCATCAGCAGCGGGAAATTCCACGGCACGATCTGCCCCACCACGCCCACGGCGCGGTAGTCGGCGAATTCCTCCGACTGCAGCTGCGCCCAGCCGGCGTGATGGTAGAAATGGCGCGCGGCCAGCGGCAAGTCGATATCGCGCGTTTCGCGGATGGTCTTGCCGTTGTCCAGCGTTTCCAGCACGGCGAACAGGCGCGAATGCTTTTGCAGCAGGCGGGCCAGCGCGTACATGACCTTGGCGCGGCCGTGGCCGCCCATGCCTTGCCAGACCGGCAGCGCGCGGCGTGCCGCTTCCACGGCGCGTTCCACGTCAGCATCCGTGGCTTGCGTCAGCTCGGCCAGTTGCGTGCCGTCGGCAGGGTTGGTCGAGGCGAACAGCTCGGCCGGCTCGCTCCAGGCATTGTCGATGAACAGACCGAATGTGCGCTGGTGGCCAGCTAGCCACGCCTGCGCTTCTTTTTGACTTTCGGGAGCAGGGCCGTAGTCCATAGTATTGAGAATCTCGTTAATTGTTGGCATGACGATTGTTCTTTAAGGTTGTGCGTGACGATGATTGGCCGAGTAGCTGCCAGTGACGTAGTGCTCGAGCTGGCGCTCGATGTCGGTCAGCAGGCTGGAAGCGCCGATGCGGAACAGGTGCGGCTGCAGCCATTCATTGCCCAGTTCTTCCTTCATCAGGGTCAGGTATTGCAGCGCGCTCTTGGCCGAGCTGACGCCGCCGGCCGGCTTGAAGCCCACCTGGAAACCCGTCTGCTCGTGGTATTCGCGGATCGTGCGCACCATCGTCAGGGCCACGGGGATGGTGGCGTTCACGCCTTCCTTGCCGGTGGAAGTCTTGATGAAATCGGCGCCGGCCATCATGCAAACCCACGACGCCTTGGCCACGTTTTCCATGGTCAACAAGTCGCCCGTGGCGAGAATTGCCTTCACGTGCGCTTCGCCGCAAGCCTTGCGGTAAGCCAGCATTTCGTCGTACAGCACTTGCCAGTTGCCATTCAGGACGTGCTGACGCGTGATGACGATATCGATTTCCGAAGCGCCCGCGGCGACCGACAGTTCAATCTCGCGCAGCTTCGTTTCCATGCTCGTCAAGCCGGCGGGGAAACCCGTCGACACGGCGGCGATGGGCAAGCGGCCCTGTATGACTTTCACGGCCGGCTGGATCATCTCGTGGTACACGCACACGGCGCCGGTGCTCAGTTCCGTCAAGCCCAGTGCCTCCATCAGGTCGGCGCGCAGCGGGCGCATGGCCTTCATGCACAGGCGTTCCACGCGGCCCGGCGTATCGTCGCCGCCCAGGGTGGTCAGGTCGATCATCTGGATGGCTTTCACCAGCCAGGCGGCCTGGTATTCCTTTTTCACCGTACGGCGGTTCGCCAGGCTGGCCGCGCGGCGGTCCGTCGCGGCGCGGTTGACGCGGATCTGGTTGATCCAGCCCAGGTCGAGGCCAACGGCCTCGTTACGCTTGAATTCGGGGTGCATGAGTGTCATAACAAGCTGGTTCCATTAGCAAGTGGTGGTACGCCAAGGTGTTTGGCGAGGGTTTGGCCAATATCGGAGAACGTCTCGGAAATGCCCAGTGCGCGCGGGGCCACGCCGGGGCCGAAGAAGATCATCGGAATGTGTTCGCGGGTGTGGTCGGAGCCGTGCCAGGTGGGGTCGCAGCCATGGTCGGCGGTGATCACGACCAGGTCGCCTTCCTTCAGCTTGGCCATGAATTCCGGCAGGCGCGCATCCATTTCGCGCAGCGCGTCGGCATAGCCTTCGGTGTTGCGGCGGTGGCCGAAAGCCTGGTCGAAATCGACGAAGTTCACAAAAGTGAGCGACTTGTCCTGCACTTCATCGGCCGTCTTCAACAGCGCTTCGAACAGCGCCATGTTGTCGACGCCTTTGACGACGCGCGAAATGCCCTGGGTGGCGAAAATGTCGCTGATCTTGCCCAGGCCGACGACTTCGCCGCCCGCATCCTTGACGTGGTCGAGCAGGGTCTTGCTTGGCGGCGCGACGGCGTAGTCGTGGCGGTTGGACGTGCGCGTGTAGTTGCCATTGCTGCCGGTGAACGGGCGGGCGATGACGCGGCCGATGTTGTACGGTTCGACCAGCTTGAAGGCCATTTCGCACACCTGGTACAGGCGTTCGAGGCCGAACGATTCTTCGTGCGCGGCGATCTGCATCACCGAGTCGCCCGAGGTATAGATAATCAGCTTGCCGGTGGCGACGTGCTCGTCGCCATGCTTGTTGATGATGTCCGTACCCGAGGCATGGCAGTCGCCGAGGAAGCCCGGCACGCCGGACATGGCTTTCAGCTTGTCGGTCAGGTCGGCCGGAAACGATGGTGTCGTGCGGGGGAAGTAGCCCCAGTCGAATTCGACGGGCACACCGGCGATTTCCCAGTGGCCGCTCTGCGTGTCCTTGCCGGTGGAGCGCTCGCGCGCCGCGCCGTAGGCGCCGGTGAAACCGTCGCGCTGGTCGAAGCCCGTGGCCCATTCGCCGCTGGCCAGGTGCGCCGCGGCGCCCAGGCCCAGGCGTTCCATGTTCGGGAGTTTCAAGGTCTTGCCGCTTTTGGCGACAGTGCTGGCAATATGGCCAAAGGTATTGGCACCTGCGTCGCCATACTTGGCGGCGTCTGGCGTCGCGCCAAGGCCGAAGGAATCAAGCAGGAGGATAAATGCGCGTGACATGATAAGGCTCGCTTTGTGGATGATGCGGACAGTGTAGGCCGGATTTTCCCGGCCTGCCGCGCGGCAGCGCCGGTGGCCGGCGCGCCGCTACTGCATAAAAAAGTGCTTAGGCTTGCGGTTTTTCAGCGACTTTGGAGAGGAAAGCGAGGATCAGCTTGACCAGGTCTTTCGCGCCGATGGCCGCGTATTTCAGGGTCTGTTCGTGCGACAGGGCGAATGGCGACATGCCTTCGGCCAGATTGGTGATGACGGACACGCCCACCACTTTCAGGTCGCAATGACGGGCCGACACCACTTCCGGCACCACCGACATGCCGACCGTGTCGGCACCCAGGCGGGCCATCATGCGGATTTCCGCGGCCGTCTCGAAGTTCGGGCCAGGGTAGGCGACGAACACGCCTTCGTGCAGGGTGATGCCATTCGTGGCGGCCGTGTCCTTGACCAGGTTGCGCAGGTCCGCATCGTAGGCGTTGGCCATGCTGAAGAAGCGCGGGCCGAAGCGGTCGTCGTTCGGGCCGACCATCGGCGTGCCTGGCAACAGGTTGATGTGGTCGCTGATGGCCACCAGGCTGCCCGCGTCCACTTCAGGGCGCAGGGAACCGGCGGCGTTGGTGACGAACAGCATTTCGCAGCCCAGCAGTTTCAGGGTGCGGATGGCGCTCGTCATGACGCCCATGCCATAGCCTTCGTAGAAGTGGCCACGGCCCTTCATGCAGACGACGGCGACGCCCGACAGGGTGCCGACCACCAGTTCGCCGGCGTGACCGTGCACGGTGCTGATCGGAAAGCCTGGCAATTCGTCAAAGCTGATGCTGACGGCGTCTGTCATCTGCTCGGCCAACACACCCAGGCCGGAGCCGAGGATCATCGCCACGCGCGGCTTGAAATTTGCAGGAGCGCGGGCACGGATGATTTCGGCGGCGTGGAAAGGGCTGTTGTTCGACATGGTTATCCTCTGATTGACTAATGATGATGGGGTGCTGCCTGCGCGGCCGTGCCCGGTGAAGGACTGCGGCCCAGGTATCGGCTAAGTATGGTGTTACAGGTATATCGAAATGCGTATTGCCACTATTTGCCGCCACTATGCATCAAACGGAATATGTATGGCAAATACCATTTTTCTTGCCCATTTATACAATTCAAATATAAATGGCCGACATTATAGTCCAGGCAAGCCCAGACCTGCCATGCCCCGAAAATGCATGCATACAAGCTCCATACGACCGCTTTTCGCGCACGCCTGACACGGGCTGGACATGGGCTTGACACATGAAAGACAAATGTTTACAGTCCCAGACAAATGTTTAAACCTTCAGCGAAAACCTTGTGACCGACACCAATAAAAAAGACCAGCTGTACACGCTGATCCGCAACAACCCCTTCATCTCGCAGCAAGACCTGGCGAGCGAACTGGGCTTGTCGCGCTCGGCCGTCGCCGGCCACATCGCCGGGTTGATCCGCGAGCGACGCCTGCTGGGACGCGCCTACGTGCTGCCCGACAGCCGTCCCGTGCTGTGCATAGGCGCCGCCAACCTCGACCGCAAGATGCGCACGCTGGCGACCTTGCAGATGGGCACCTCGAATCCCGTGCGCTCGGAAGAAGTGTTTGGCGGCGTCGGCCGCAACATCGCGGAAAACCTGGCCCGCCTGTCCATTCCCGTCGCCCTGCTGACGGCGCTGGGCGACGATGCGGCCGGCCACGCGCTGCAGACGCACGCGGAAGACGCAGGCATCGACATGCGCGGCAGCTTACATTTGAGCAACACCAGCAGCGGCACCTATACGGCCGTGCTCGACGAACATGGCGAAATGCTGCTGGCGATGGCCAACATGCAACTCTACGAACAGCTGACACCGGCCTTTTTGCACAGCCGCCAGCCGCAGCGCGCGGCCGCCGCCCTCACCGTCTGCGACCTGAACCTTGGCCACGACAGCGTGCAGGCGCTGCTGGCCGACGCGCGCCAGGACGCCGCCCATGCGACGCCGCTGGTCATCGTCGCCGTCTCGCAGCCGAAGATGGCGCACCTGCCGCAAGACCTGACGGGCTTGCATTTGCTGATACTCAACCGTGGCGAACTGGAAACGCGCGTGGCGCGGGCCTTGCCCACGGCGTTCGAGGTGCGCGCCGCCTGCCGCGAAGTGCAGCGCCAGGGCGCGCGCCAGGTGATCGTCACCTGCGGCGGCGAAGGCGTGTACTTCACGGATGGTGACAGCCTGGACGCGCCTGTCGTGCATCTGGCCGCGCGCGAAGTGGACGCCGTCGACGTGACGGGCGCTGGCGACGCGTTTTCCGCCGCCGTCTGCTGGTCGCTCTACCACGACAGCAGCGATTTGAAACTGGCATGCCGGCGCGGCCTGAAACTGGCCGCCATGACCCTGGAATCGGCGGCCACCGTCTCCCCCCAGATTTCCGCCGGCGCGCTCGACAACATTGACGACGCCGACCTGGCGCCGCCCCCCCCTACCCTCTTTCAACAGGACTGACATGACCCAATTACAGAATTTCCTCTTGTTCTCGCAAGAAGTGCTCGACGCGCGCGCCGCCGGCAAGGCCATCGTGGCGCTGGAGTCGACCATCATTTCGCACGGCATGCCGTATCCGCAAAACGTGGAAATGGCGCGCGAAGTGGAGCAGATCATCCGTGACGGCGGCGCCGTGCCGGCCACCATCGCCATCATCGGCGGCAAGATCTGCGTGGGCTTGTCGCCCGAGCAACTGGAATTGCTGGGCACCTCGCCCGACGCCATGAAAGTCAGCCGCCGCGACCTGCCGTTCGTCCTGTCGCAGGGTAAACTGGGCGCCACCACCGTGGCGGCCACCATGATCTGCGCGGAACTGGCGGGTATTTCCGTGTTCGTCACGGGCGGCATCGGCGGCGTGCACCGTGGCGCCGAAACGAGCTTCGACATTTCCGCCGACTTGCAGGAACTGGCGCAAACGTCCGTCGCCGTCGTCTGCGCGGGCGTGAAATCCATCCTCGACATCGGCCTGACCCTGGAATACCTGGAAACCCATGGCGTGCCCGTCATCAGCGTGGGCCAGGAAGACTTCCCCGCCTTCTTCACGCGCGAAAGCGGTTTCAAGGCCGATTTCCGCCTCGATACGGCCGCCGAACAGGCTGCCTTCATCGGCACCAAGTGGCAACTGGGCTTGAAAGGCGGCGTGATCGTCAGCAACCCCGTGCCGGCCGCGCAAGCCATGCCCAAGGAAGAAATCGATGCGATCACCACGCAGGCGCTGCAGGAAGCGGACGCGGGTGGTGTGAAGGGCAAGCAAGTCACGCCATTCCTCTTGTCGCGCATCAAGCAGCTGACGGATGGCCGCAGCCTGGCGACGAATATCGCGCTGGTCAAGCACAATGCCCAGGTCGGCACGGCGCTGGCCATTGCCATGCAGGCAGTCGTGGCACGATAATAGGACTGCTGTAAAGAAAGCGCGCATGCCGGCCTCCAGGTCTGCGCGCCGTTCCATCGCCTAGCACCACGCAACGCCAAGGAAAGCATGTCCATCGATCTGAAACAGTTAAAGTATTTTCTTGCCGTTGCCGAGGAGAAAAGCTTCAGCCGCGCCGCCGAGCGCCTGCATATCTCGCAGCCGCCGCTGAGCCAGCAGATCATGAAACTGGAAAGCGAACTGGGCGTACGCCTGTTTGCGCGCACCACGCGCACGTTCGAACTGACCGTGGCGGGCAAGGCGCTGATGAACGAGGCTGCCGACCTGCTGGCCAAGATGCGCATGACCATCGACACCATCCGCCAGATCGACCGCGGCGAAGTGGGCCGCTTGCGCGTGGGCATCGTCGGCTCGGCCATGTGGGGCCCCATCCCCAGCCTGCTGGAAGAATTTCAGACCAAATTTCCCCGCGTCAGCTGGACCATCCATGAATTTGGTCCCACGGTGCAATACGAAGCCTTGCGCGCCAAGCAAATCGACGTGGGCTTCTGGCGCGAGCCCAAGCTCAACGACGACGACTTGCGTCACGACAATTTACGCCAGGAACTGTGTTTCCGCGAAAACGTCTGCGTGGCCGTCAATGAACACCACCCGCTGGCAAAAAACACGTCCATCGAACTGATCGACATCGCCCACGAACCGATGCTGACCCTGAACCTCGACAAATCCGCGTTTCCCCGCTACCTGGTGCAATGCTGCATCAATGCCGGCTTCGAACCCGTGATCTTTCAGGAAGCGAGCGAACCGCAAACCCTGCTGGCCATGGTGGGCGCGGGCCTGGGCGTGACCCTGGTGCCGGAAACGACAAGCCGCATCGGCTGGCCCGGCGTGGTGTTTCTGCCGATCAAGACCAATCCGCCGTCGGCCAACCTGTATATCAGCTACACCACGCTGGACGACGCGCCCGTCGTACGGGCCTTCTTGAATATCCTGAATCCCCCCGCCGCCTGAAGCCGCAATTTATATGGCTTTCATATAAATAACTAAACAAAAACGTATTTGTCATACATATCTGGCATGATGCATAGTGATTCGGACGCCCATCGCGGCGCCGGTCCCGTGCTTGCCCTGCCCGTCAACTGACGGCGCATCCCAGCCCGCTCCGGCAGCCCCCTTCGATGTTGTACGTATAAAAGACACGGGGTCGACTGTTGCATGAGCATCACATTGTCGACATAAAAGCACACGAGGTCAGCAATGATCTTGTGCAATACAGTGCAATGTTGATAAGGAATTATCACCTCGTGCATCAAAAACAGGCTAAATCGCCCCCAAATTATATGTTTCACCTATAAAAAATATACAATATCGATCTTCCAGGAGCCAATTCATGAAACTTACACAATTTAGTTTGACGATCGCAGCCGTATTTCTGACTGCTCAAGCGTCCGCGGCTACCCCAAAACTGGGTGTCGTGTATGACGCGGGCGGCAAGTTCGACAAGTCGTTCAACCAATCCGCTTTCGAAGGCGCCTCGCGCTTCAAAAAAGACACGGGCATTTCCTTCATCGAAGTGCAAGCCTCCAGCGATACGCAAGCCGAGCAAGTCATGCGCGGCCTGGCCCGCAAGAAACTCGACATGATCGCCGCCATCGGCTTTGCGCAAACGCAAGCCGTGCAAAAGGTCGCCAAGGAATTCCCGAACGTGAAATTCGTGCTGATCGACGGCCAGGCCGCCGGCAGCAACGTCAATTCCGTCGTCTTCAAGGAAGAAGAAGGCTCCTACCTGGTGGGCGTGGCTGCGGCCATGGCCAGCAAGAGCAAGAAGGTCGGCTTCATCGGCGGCATCGATATTCCCCTGATCCGCAACTTCGCCTGCGGCTACGCGCAAGGCGTCAAGGCCGTCAACACGAAGGCGGAAATCACGCAAAACATGGTCGGCACCACGTCCGGCGCCTGGAATGACCCGGCCAAGGGCGGCGAACTGGCCCGCTCGCAATTCGAACGCGGCGTCGATGTCGTCTTCGCCGTCGCTGGCGGCAGCGGCATGGGTACCCTGCAAATGGCCAAGGAAAAAGGCAAGCTGGCCATCGGCGTCGATTCGAACCAGAATCATCTGTATCCAGGCAGCATCCTGACCTCGATGGTCAAGCGCGTCGACAACACCGTCTACGACAGCTTCATGCAAGTCAAGAACGGCACCTGGAAGGGCGGCGTCAGCTATAAAGGCTTGAAAGAAGGCGGCGTGGATTGGGCGCTCGATGCGAACAACCGCAAGCTGATTACGCCGGAAATCGAAAAGCGCGTGTTGGGTGCGCGTAAGGACATTATCGATGGCAAGATCAAAGTGATCGATTACCGCGTCGGCAGCAGCTGCCCGGTTTAATTTTTCTCCGTATCTTTTAGCGCGCCGCCGGGGCCAGTCTCCGCGCGGCGCGTTTCCATGAAACTATCCAGTTATGAACCTATGCAGCCAGCAGTAGAATTTCGCAGCATTTCCAAGCAGTTTGGACATGTGAAGGCGAACGCCGACGTCAGCTTCTCCATCGCCAAGGGCAGTATCCACGGCCTGGTGGGGGAAAACGGCGCCGGCAAATCGACCTTGATGAGCATCCTGTACGGGTATTACCGTGCCGACGGCGGAGAAATCTTGCTCGACGGAAAAGTACAACCGATCCGCAACAGCCAGGAAGCGATCAACCTCGGCATCGGCATGGTGCACCAGCACTTCATGCTGGTCGAGAACTTCACCGTCCTCGACAATATCATGCTGGGCACGGAAGGCGGTTTTCGCCTGGCCAGCCACCGCACGGAAGCGGAAGCGAAATTGCGCGAGATTTGCGCCCGCTACCGCCTCGATGTCGACCCGCTGGCGAAGATCGAAGACCTCTCCGTCGGTGCGCAGCAGCGCGTGGAAATCCTCAAGCAGATTTACCGCAGCGCCAATATCCTGATCCTCGACGAGCCGACAGCCGTGCTGACGGCCCAGGAAACAGCTTCGCTGTTTGAAATCTTGCGCCTGTTCAAGGAACAAGGCAAGACCATCATCCTGATCACGCACAAGCTGCAAGAGATCCTGGAAATCACCGACAACGTCACCGTCATGCGCGGCGGCACGGTGGTGGGCGCCGTGGCGACCGCCGGCACCTCGAAAGAGGAACTGGCCAACATGATGGTCGGCCGCCCCATCCAGAGCCACTTGCCCCGCGCACCGTACAATCCGGGCGCCACGGTGCTGGAAGTTGACGGTTTACAACTTGCCGACGACCAGCAAGTCAAATTGCTGGCCGACATAGGTTTTAATCTGCGCGCCGGCGAAATCGTCGCCATCGCGGGCGTGTCGGGCAATGGCCAGAGCGAACTGCTGGAAATTCTGTCCGGCATGCGTTTGCCGACGTCGGGCAAGCTGCGCTTCCTGGACAAGGACTTGCCGTTTGCCAAGCGCCACGATGCCGACGGCTTGCCGCTGGCCTTCCGCGAACTGGGCATCGCCCACATTCCGGAAGACCGCTTGCGCGATGGCGTGGTGAAGAATTTTTCCGTCATGCAAAACACCATCCTCGGTTACCAGGACCACCTGAAAAACCGCTGGGGCTTGTTCAACTTCAAGGCCATCGGCGCCCGTTGCGCGCAATTGCTGAAAACCTTCGACGTGCGTCCGGCCAATCCGGACTTGCGCATCGGCTTGTTGTCGGGCGGTAACCAGCAAAAGGTGGTGATTGCGCGCGAAGTGCTGGCCAAGCCGAAACTGATGCTGGTGGGCCAGCCCACGCGCGGCGTCGACATCGGCACCATCGAAAGCATCCATACGCAATTGCTGGCCCTGCGCGACGCGGGCGTGGCGATCCTGCTGGTGTCCGTCGAACTGGAAGAAGTGCGGGCGCTGGCCGACCGCATCCTCGTCATGTGCGGCGGACGCATCACCGGCGAACTGAAAATTGAAGAATTCGATACCACCCGCATCGGTCTGTTGATGGGGGGAATGCATAAATCATGAATAACGACTTGCCACGCTGGGCGACAGCCTTTGTCATGCCCATGTTAAACCTGCTGTCGGCCTTGCTGGTCTCAGCCCTGGTGATTTATATGCTGGGCGAAGACCCGGCCGAATCGCTGGGTATTCTCGTCAATAGCGCCGTCCTCAATCCGGAAGGCTTGAGCTACACCCTGTTCTACGCCAGTACCTTCATCTTCACGGGCCTGTCGGTCTCGGTGGCGATGCAGGCCGGCCTGTTCAATATCGGTTCCGAAGGCCAGATGTACATCGGCGGCCTGGGTATCACATGCGCCATGCTGGCGTTCGATCAATCGCTATCCGCCTGGGCCTTGATTCCCGTGGCCATGATTAGTGCAGCCGTCTTTGGTGCACTGTGGGGTTTTCTGCCCGGCTATCTGCAAGCCAAGCGGGGCAGCCACATCGTCGTCACCACCATCATGTTCAACTACATTGCATCCTCGCTCATGAATTCTGTGATCGTGCGATACCTGATCCCCACGGGCGAGCAGAACACGGCCAGCCGCGTGTTTGCGGAAAGCGGCGAAATGCCACGCCTTTCCACCTGGTTCCCGTCGCTGGGCGACACGCCGCTGAACATCAGCTTTATCCTGGCGATTGCCGCGCTGGCGATCTATGGCGTGATGGTCTGGCGCTCGTCGTGGGGCTTCAAGCTGCGCGCCACGGGTCTCAACAAGCATGCGGCCCACTACGCGGGCGTGTCGATCAGCAAGATGATCATCGTCGTCATGCTGATCTCGGGCGCGCTGGCGGGCCTCGGCGCCGTCAATTCCATCATGGGTTCGACGCACTACCTGTCGCTGAACTTCGTCGGCGGCGCCGGCTTCATCGGCATCGCCATCGCCCTGATGGGCCGCCAGCATCCGGTCGGCATCTTCCTGTCGGCCGTGCTGTTCGGCGCGCTGATACAGGGTGGTTTCGACCTGTCGCTGGAAAAACCGAATATCCCGACGGAAACGTTCATTTTCATCCAGGGCTTGATCATCCTGTTCTGCGGCGCCATGGAAAACTTCTATGCACCGGCCATTTCCGCCCTGCTCAAGCGTACCAAAGGCTAAACCATGACACTCGACGACTTTCATTTCGCCAGCATCCTGGTATCGACCGTGCGCAATGCGCCCGTCCTGATCTTTGCCGCCATGGCCGGCCTGTTTGCCGAACGCAGCGGCATGATCGACATCGGCCTGGAAGGCAAGATCCTGGCCAGCGCCTTCGCTTCCGCTGCGGTGGCCTACACGACGCAAAACCCGTATTACGGCATGGCTGCCGGCATGCTCGTCTGCGTCGCCCTGGCCCTGCTGCAAGCCTATGTCAGCATCACGCAAAAGGGCAACCAGCTGGTGGCCGGCATGGCGATCAATATCGCCATGAGCGGACTGACGTTTGTTCTGGCGCAATTCTTCTTCCAGCAAGGCGGCCGCACGCCCGACCTCGGTTCGGCGCGGCTGTTCGACGTGGTCTTGCCAGGTACGCAATACGTGGAACATATCCCCTTCATCGGCTGGGTGTACGCCCACCTGATCGGCGGCCATTCCATCCTCGTCTACGTGGCATTCCTGCTGATTCCGCTCGTGCACTGGCTGCTGTACCACACGCGCTTCGGTCTGCGCCTGCGCGCCTGCGGCGAAAACCCGCACGCGGCCGACTCGGCTGGCGTGAGCGTGGAAGCGACGCGCTACCTGGCCATGCTGGTGGCCGGCATCCTGTGCTCGTTCTCGGGCGCATATCTTGCCATCGTGCAAAGCGGCTTCTTCCTGCGCGACATGTCGGCCGGCGCCGGCTACCTGGCCCTGACGGCCATGGTGTTCGGCAACTGGCGTCCCGTCTACACCTTCCTCGGCTGTTTGATGTTCGGCTTCTTTGCCGCCATCCAGATTCAGATTGAAGGCGTGGACTTGCCCGTCGTGGGCCGCATCCCCGGCTCGCTGATCCAGATGGTGCCGTATGTCGTCACCGTGATCGTGCTGGCGGGCTTGATGGCGAAATCCATCGCGCCGAAGGCCATCGGTATCCCGTTCGTCAAATCGCGTTAATCGCCCACAACACCGGAAAGCGATCACGCTTTCCGGTGCATTTTCCATCCTGCCTCGTTCTGAGAGCTCAGGAACACAAGTGTCGTTCCATACCTGGCGTGCGGTCCTTAAACCTGGGCACCATCCTTCTCGAATAATGATTCATGAACTTGCCCTGCAACCAGGTGGACGACACGGCTCGCCATTTTGATGGTTTCCGGTCGGTGCGCCACCATGATACGTGTCAGGTTCATCTTGTTTATCGCCAGATTGACCTTGTATTCATTTGCAATGTCGAGATGACTGGTAGCTTCGTCGAGCGCCAATATTTTGGGTTGCTTATACAATGCTCTGGCCAGCAAAATACGCTGTTTCTGCCCTCCTGACAAACTGCTGCCCATATCACCGACCAGTGTTTGATATCCCATGGGCATTCTCGCTATTTCTTCATGTATGGCAGCAAGTTTCGCGCACTCTTCGACCGCAGCATACGACATGCTCGTATCAAAAAAACTGATGTTCTCCATGATGGATCCGGCAAGCAACACATCGTCTTGCATCACGGTGCCCACCAGTGTTCGATAGGCCCTCAGCCCGATCTTCTGAATTGGAATATTGTCGATCAGCACTTCACCAGATGACGGCAACAGCAGACCAGTGATGATTTTGCACATGGTTGTTTTCCCGCAGCCACTTGCTCCAACCAAGGCGACACTTTGGCCGGCCGGTATGTGCAAGTTAACGTCCTTCAAGACCCATGGTTCACCTTCTGCGTAGCGGAAACTCACATTTTTCAATGTAATGGCGGGTTGAATGCCCGTTGTATCCAGCTCGAAATCCATTTCAGGCTCCACCGGTTCGAGCACAATATCGGCCAGACGCTCTGCATGCATACCTAGCATTCTGAAGTTGACAAAGACATCGATCAAGCTGAAGACACGACTGGAAAATGTGCTGGAATAACTGACGAAGGCCATGAGCATACCCACCGTCATGCTCCCCCCCATGACGGCCATTGCGCCCAAATAAAGCAGACTCAACCCTTGTACTCCAGAAATCAAACCATTGCCAACCTTGAATACAATGCCAAGTTTTTGGGTCTTGATATCTCTATTGATAACATCAAGTTTTAAATTACGCCAATATGCGCCACGTTCGGATTCACGTCCGAATAGCTTCAACGGAGTGATTGCACGTATGGTTTCCAGAAAGTGCGTATTTTCTTTTGAAGAAAGTAGAATCCTCTCCAAAGAAGCTTCGCGCAGGGGTTGATAAAATACCCACCGCAACAGTGCGTAACATAATGCGGCGATGACAACGATCGCTGTCAAACGTGGGCTATACATGATCATGATGATCAGGGCAAACGAGGCCATCAACCCATCGATAACACTTTCAACAAAAATATTGGTCAACGTAGATTGAATCGCACTCATGCTCGAAAAACGCGACACTACATCACCGACATGCCTTTTTTCAAAATAGGAAATGGGCAGCCGTGTCAGGTGGGCGAACACTCTATTCCCCCATTGAAAACCAATGTCTATGCTCCAACGCATCAGAAACCAGCTGCGGGCCAGTCCAATCGCAGTCTGCGTCAACAGTAGTAAGGAAAAGCCAAGAACCAGAATTTGCAAAAGATCTTTATCACCAGCAACTATCACTTCGTCAATCACAAATTGGTTGAAAAGTGGCATTACAATCGCAAATAATTCAAGTGTAATTGCGAGTAAGAAAATTTGTATCAAAGCCCGACGCAAACCGGAAATTCTTCCAGTCAATGCACGAATGGAGATCTTTTTCTCTTCCTGCTTTACTTCAAACGCATCGTTTGGCGTCAATTCCAGGGCTACGCCAGTGAAATTCTTCGATACCTCATCTATCGAAACAACTCTTTCCCCAATTGCAGGATCAATGATTTTTATAAGCAATTTACCGAAAAATTTTCGTTTGACACTTTTCAAAACGACAAAATGATTCAAATTCCAATGCAAAATGGCGGGACATTTCAGTTCTGCAAGCTGATCCAACTCCAAGCGCAGGGGACGCGCAGCCATGTGCATCGCTCCCGCATATCGTACGAGTTGCGCTAAGGTTGTCCCCTTCAGGCTTATCGAAAACTTTCGGCGCAACTCAGGCAAGCCGACGTGATAGCCAAAATAATTACAAATCATGGCCAGACTAGCAATGCCACATTCGCTTTTTTCAGTTTGGAGTATAGTTTTCATCAAGTCTATATTTTCGTTTGGCTGCTTCTTTATGATGATTAACCATTCAAACGTGTCAACAATGGTTCAGCGATCCACTCCCATATCTGCCGTTTGTCCTGAATAATGTCCGCTTCCAGCGCCATACCTGGTCGCAAGGACTGCCTCTTCCCATTAACCAGGATATAGGAACGTGCCAGCCTTACCTTAATGCGGTAAAGAGCTTCATTGCTGTTAGAACCTGGCAAGCTCCTTTCCGAGTTACTTAAAATTGTGCTGGCCAGGTTCACTGGTAATTCAGTTGGAGCAAACGGCGTGTTGCTGACACCTGTAATGACGCCAGTCTGAAGGCCAAATTTTTGATAAGGGTACGCTTGCAGACGCATTAATACATCCTGTCCGACGGCAACAAAACCAGTTGTCCGGCTCGGAGCATACAAGTGGACTTCAAGTCCGTCAGCATCTGTCTGTGGTTCGGTGGCATCGGGTACGAGTGTCGCAAGTGCCTGCCCACCACTCACGGTCTGTCCTGCCTGATAGGTAATCGTGGTAATTGTCCCGCTGCTGGGGGCGGTGATGAAATTTAATTTTCGATTCTCATTCTCTGCCGCCTCCTGACTAATACTGGCAACAGCACGATCCAATTGCACTAGTTGACCGGTGAGCTCTCCCGCCAGATTCGTACGCTCTGCATCCAAAGCGTAATTCCTGGCTGCCTGCTGAGCCTTTGTTCGCTGCAGACTGCTCAATCGACTTGAGTAATCAATCAACTCTACCTGCTTCTGCTGAACTTGCGCGTCGGAGACATAGCCACTACGCTGCAACGTTTCGTACTTCGCAACGCTTGACTTCGCCAACTCTTCACGTCGTCCCGCCAGCTCCAATTCCACGTTCAATTGACTAATTTCACTGGCTAAAATTCGCTGCCGTTCGTCAATTTGCTGGCCTTTTTCCTTTATTCTCGTAATAAGAACGCGTCGTTCCGCATCCAGCGTCTGCCGTCGGACCGCCAACTGTTGCGCGATCAACCCTGTGATTTCCCCATCACCCGCCTGCCGGGCTGTTGACAATTCAAACAGAGGATCGCCGATCTGTACATGCTGCCCTTCCTTCACAAAATTTTTTGTCAGAACACCTGCAGCAAGTGCGGCAATTCCAAGGCTGCCACCCTGAGGAACAATAATACCCACGACGCGATTTTTTTTTGTAAAGCTACCAAAAGAAATAAACAGGATCAGCAACAGGCCTACGATAAAAGCAATCCCCGCCACCAGCCAGCGTGAAACGGGCTGCGCCAGACTGATGGCTCCGGCCCACTGGCTGCTTCTCGATAGGTGAACTTCCGGTCGGAACAATGGAAGCGGTTTCGATTCCTCATTTTTTGCGGGTGGCACTGTGGCTTCTATCTTCGTTTCCAGAGGCATGTCATGTATGTTCATTGATACCTATACCTTGAAGTCCATTCCCGGACATAAAGCGAATTTCTGATGAGGTTAAACATGCATAAAGCCTGACGGTATTATTTCTGTTCACTCATACTGCGCAGTAAGACATGTATGTGTCTGAGATACATGACCATATTGTTATGTGATCATCAAGCTATCTCACATGGTTAATTCGACAATAAAAATTGTCGACTTTTAGTAGCTTATCCACGGCTGTTTTGGCACAGTTTTCCTCACACTATCAACGGATCAACGGAAAATAATTGTAGCCGATTTTTTTCCACTTCAATTGAATTCTATTGATTTTTCTAAAAAATCAACTTACATTAGATCAGCGTCAGATGAAACAACGCCATGATGCAACGTGAAAATAATTCATATTTTTAACGTGCACCATGATTCTATCCAAATATTTCGTTTTGATATGTTTCTTAACGAATACCCTCCATATTGGAGAAAACTTTCCAGTTCATCCTGGAATGTCAATTCATCTTTGAAAGGCAGTATTCATGCGTATTTTAAATATTCAAGAATTAGAAGCCGTTGCCGGTGCCGGCTCTAGCGACGAAGGCTGGTGGGATTTGACGGAAGATGAACGCCAACGCATCCTGGCCGATGAAGCAGCAGCAGAAGCTGCACAAAATCGCCTGCCCGATTATCAAGCCGGTGCAGGTGGCGGTGCTGGAGACACTGGCGGCGGCGGCTACT
The DNA here is from genome assembly GCF_030397595.1 of Janthinobacterium sp. SUN033. Taxonomy (NCBI): domain Bacteria; kingdom Pseudomonadati; phylum Pseudomonadota; class Betaproteobacteria; order Burkholderiales; family Oxalobacteraceae; genus Janthinobacterium; species Janthinobacterium sp. SUN033. Next base: position 20,905 of record NZ_JAPQNV010000005.1, on the reverse strand, counting down.
CTGATGGCAGCTATTACAGGGATTTGTGGGATATGCAGTTTTAAATTATCATCATCAATCTGAGAAGTAAATATTTATAGATACAGGAATGGAAGGGGGGACGAATACCCTCCTTCCACTTTACAAAACAAGCAATAAAATTAACATTATTTGATATGTAATTTTAAATTCAATATTTTCATGATAAATAATTTTTTAGAAAATATTCTACCAAAATCTTCTTTTGTTGAATTTTCCGCACAAAAACTCACCTCGGCGAAAATAGTCTGGAGCAATCCCTACGGAATATCACCACCTGACCTTGATGAACATGCTTTTTATATTCCTATTGATGGTGATCATCCCTCTGCCTCGTCTGCGAAAGACATCAAGCTATTTCTTGGCGAAAGATATGGCGGCGTAGGTGTAACTTCAAATGGGGGGGGAGCCCGATGTGGCTTGAGAAACAGCATTCAAATTAAAGGAATAGGCAAAAATCCCTTGGCGGGAAGTGCCACGTCTTTCTGGCATTCCTATGGTGGCGAATCTCTGGCCGGCGGGATCAGGGAAGCCATCTGGAGCGAGATAAGCCACAGCGCACTACCTCACGGCGCCGTCAGGATACACGGCCTCATTGATACCGGCACCCGGGTTCCAGCCTTTTCGTCAGCGGAAGGGAGTACAGAAACAACCCGTCGAGGACTTACTATCCGTGAAGCGGCACTGAGACCCGGCCATTTTGTCCGATCACTTTACTTTTCGCGCCATGATGAGGCGAGACATGGCATGGTGTCGGATGCAGAAAGAACCCGGGCCGCAGTAGTGGCCTTGGCGCAAGCAAGTGACGCAGCCCCTTTCCTGAGCAATTCAAACCACCAGCTGAATAGCTTGCTAATCGCCATGGTTGAACGTTTTGCCGATCAACATGCGGCAGCAACGGCAAAACGCCTGTCACATGGCTTGCAATCTCCGTCCAACATGTGCATGGATGGACGTTGGATTGATTTTGGCACTGCATCAAGCGTTTCAGATTATGGGAAGATCATAGTCGCCAAACATGGGGTTCCTTTTGGCGAAGATAGTCAAATTAAAAATACCATAAATGAAATAGTTCTTTCCATCCAAAGGTATTTGCCTAACGAGAAGAAGAGATTCTTGGTTCCCCCAAACGATATTCTTTCCATTTTCTCAAAAAAGCTTTCTGATAGCATTCAGCTGGAATTTTTAAAACTAACTGGCATACCCGCATGGGATTTACTATCCATTGACAATCATCTAACAAAATCTGCTTTTTCTTGTTTTAAAAAAATAATACTCAAGGGAAATTCCGAACCGTTCAAGCTGTATCCTGCTTGCGCCGGGCAAGATGCTTTCATGCCAGAGAAAATGGGCAGCTACAGCCTGAACTCTTTAATTCGATTGATCAGCCTATGCAAAAATAAACAACAAGCTGAAATTTCTCTTTCCCAAGAATTAAATGACATCCGCCTGCTACATGAATTCATAGATTCATATTGGAATCTGCGTGATGCCTGTCTATTCAAGAAAAACCCTGCCGAAAGGAATTCCGCTCACCTTTTTATCAAGATTAATTCACTCAGGATAAATCAGGGAACTCCTGATTTATACAGGCATACACTCGACAGAACAATCGATATGCATGTTGCATCTGGCCTGGATAGCAAAGATTTCATCAATAACATCATCAATAAAAACAAAATCTCTCTATCCGACCCAATAGACGGAAATATAGACTTAAGCGCATGGATTGGCGAGGGTTCAATCTTCTCGGAGACTATGGCTCCCTTACTCGTGAAAAATGTCGATCAAGAAAATAAATTAATCAATTATTTTCAAAATCGCACATCCAATGACGATGAAAAAAATTTGATGAAAAAATTATGCGAAACAGTTTTTTGAGAGTGTATGACAGACCTGCACAGAAGATGCAAGAAACAGCTGAAATTCTGGGCCACATCATTATCATCATGAAGAACAACCCTGCCCATGCTAATAGGGAAATTTCTTATTTATCAAACAACTTACTCAATGCAATATTGCAGAAAAATATAAAAATTTACTTCAATATTGAAGGATTTCCCGTTGGGTATATTGCATGGGCATACCTGGACAGTTCAACAGAACTACGCATCATGAAAACAAACAATGCCAATATCAGCGCGGAAGAGTGGAATTGTGGAAATTCATTATGGATCATGGATTTTCTGGCGCCGTCTGGAAATTTAATGTATATATTAAATGATTTACGCGATGATGTTTTCCTTGCCGAGAAAAAAATTCGTTATTTCAGAATAAGGAACGAAGAACGAATTTACAAAGAACTAACCCGAAATGAAAAAAATTACTTTTTCCTCGCACCGTCGCGTGGAATCGGATCCTGTACTTGCGGGAAGTCCGACTGCCCTGCATTCAAAAATCTTATTTAGCTAGAACTGTGCATTTCCAAAAGTTTTTCTAATGAGAAATATACGGGTATGCCCGAATGGCGGGCCATGCTGACCATCTGTTCCGCCCCCTGTGATGGCCCACCGATGCGCAGCACGGCATCGCAATGGCTCAATAAACGCGTCGCATGCGCGTGGAATAATTCCTCATACACGGCATCGCCCACCCGGGTAGAACCGGCCAGCGCCAGCATGGGCAAGGCCAGCCATTCACCGAGCACGGGCATGTGTCCCTTGGCATACAGCGGCAGGCAGACGGCTTGCATGGCGTCCACATTGCGCTGCATCAAGACGGGGTCGTCGCCCGTGCCGGAACGATACGGGCCAGCTACTAAAATCTGCAGGCCCCGTCGCATCTCTTGCGCTGGCGGCATCAAGTGCAACTGCGCATGCTGCAGCAGCATGATGGTCTTGCCGTCGCAGATGCGGCCATCGGCCACCATCTGCAGCGCTTGCGCCAGGGGCAGTTCCAGCACTTCGATATCTTCGCCCTCGTGCGCCAGGCCGCCGCCGTCGCCGATGCGGCTGGCCGGATCGTACTCGGCGACAAAAAAATGCAGGCGCTCCGTCACGGAACCGGGGCTCATGAAAGCCTCGAACACTTTATGCACGGCGCCCACCGCATAGCCCGTTTCTTCTTCCACCTCGGCGCGGATGCGCTGTTCCGCGCTGGCCTCTTCCAGCAAGCCGGCCGCCGATTCGATGAGGAAACCGTCGTGGCCTTCGCGGTAGGTGGGAAAGCGGAACTGGCGGATCAAAATCACCGTGCGCTTGACTTTGTTGTAGAGCAAGATGGTGGCGCCATCGCCCCGGTCATAGATTTCCCGCGTCTGCGTCTGCCACTGCCCATCGCGGCGCAGATAGTCGAACGTGGTTTTCTGCAATAAATACCAGTCGTGCGACAGGGTCTGCACGCCGTGGATGCGGACCCGTTCCTGCTTGCTATTTTCTTCACGCATAGTGTCTCCTTGTGCTTGTATATGCTTGCCTTTTCCGACTTTATCATGCAAACTCGTGCAATATCAAGAAAATACAAGAAAATACAAGAAAAATCATGCTGACACATCAACGCAAACAATACCTGCTGGACTTGCTCCAGCGCGAAGGCCAGATCGTCGCCAAGGCCGTCAGCGATAGCCTGGGCTTGTCGGAAGACACGATACGCCGCGACCTGCGCGAACTGGCGAAAGAGGGTCTATTGGAGCGCGTGCACGGCGGTGCCCTGCCCTTGCTGCCCCGTTCGCCCGCGCTGGCGCCGTTTGCGGGGCGCGAACAGATTTCGCTGGAAGCCAAGCCCGCCATCGGTCGCGCGGCGGGTGCCATGATACAAACGGGGCAGGTGGTATTTCTCGATGGCGGCACGACTGCCGTGCAACTGGCGCGCCAGCTGCCGCGGGAATTGCGCGCCACCATCGTCACGCACAGTCCTTCGATTGCCGTCGAACTCGTGAATCACCCCGGCGTCGAGGTCCTGATGCTGGGCGGGCGCCTGTACAAGCACTCGATCGTGGGTGTCGGTGCGGCCACCGTGGAAGCCATCGGCCGCATCCGCGCCGACCTGTATTTCATGGGCGTGTCCAGCCTGCATCCGCAAGCGGGCATCACTACGGGGGACCACGAAGAAGCGTGCGTGAAACGCGCGCTCAGCGAAGCGTCCAGCCGCACCGTCGTGCTGGCTTCACCGGAAAAGTTCAATACGGCCTCGCCGTTTCAAATCGTCCCCTTGAGCCAGGTCAACGACATCATCGTGCACCGCGACGTGGAAGACGCCCTGAGCGCGCCCTACCGCGAGATGGGGATCAGCATCACCCTGGCATGAAAAAAGCGGCCCTCAGGCCGCTTTCGCATGACACTTTACTGCGGCCAGATCGCCTGCAGCACGGCGGCCAGACGATAGCCCGCCTCGATCAGCTGCTGCTTCGCCAGCGCCGAGCTGGGCACGGGATAATTGTCCGGCACGTTCAAGTTCCACACGTTGTAGACATCGCCCTTGCGGCTGGTCTGCTGCGTGGCCGGGCCGGCCACCACGTCCGTGAAGGCAATCTTTGACGCCGCCAGCGAGGCATCGGCCCATTGATACGGCCAGGTGGCGGGGTCGCCGCTATTAACGCTGACCACAGGCGCGCTGGCGATCACGGTGCGCGCAAACTGCTGCGGCGTGCGCGTGCTCAGGCGGCGCATGGCGTAATCGACCACCGTCGTGTCCCAATATGAATGCAGGGGCTTGGTGGGCGACTTCGGATACGCGCTGGCGGGCTTGGCCGCGCCATCCTCGGCCGGCAGCGGCGCGGGGATCACGGCGTCCGACAGCGCCGTCATCTTCGCATCGTCGAGCAGCAAGTCATTGCCGCCGCGCGCATTGAAAATGGTGACATCGTCAATCTGCGCCTGCGTGGCGGGCACGAAAAACTGGCCATCCTTGCCGACAAACGCATTACCCACATGCAATGGCTGGTGGATATCACCGACCAGGTGCGTGATCAGGATCAACGCTTCGCGCTGGCTGAAGCCGTGCGGATTGCTGGCCGCATCATCCTTGCCTTGCAACACCAGGATCGCCTGCTTGAGCGTCTGCACGATATCGACATCGGCCGTGCCCACGCCATGGTCGTGGTAATGCGCGTTCTGGAACGGCACGTTCGTGTAATGGTATTCGCCATGCTTGGGGTTCGCCGCGACATAGGTCAACATTTCGGGCGATTGCGGACCGCAATATGTGCCCTTCACGCAATCGGGCCAGTTGGCGATCTTTTCCAGGCTTTCGCCGGGCAACAGCAATTTCTCCAGCCGTGCCTGCGCCACGCTACCCTTGAGCAACTGATCGGCGATGGCGCCCACGGCGCGGTGGCCGTCGTTGCCCCAGGCCAGCACATTGCCGGAGGAGAAAACCGCGCCCAGCGCCAGCACCGTCAACAGTTTTTTCATGTTCACTCCTTGCCTTGCGGCGCCGCCTTGGCCGGCTTCGGATATTGCTTGTTGATATCGATGGGCTGCGCATACGCCGAGCTCCACGTCTGCTCATGCAGCGCGGCAATACGCTGCGCCATGGCATCGTTGCGCAACACCACTTCCAGGTTGCGCGACAGGTCGAAATAGCCGCCCGCCCAGTTGCTCGTGCCGACCCAGGCCAGCTTGCCGTCGATGCTCATGGTCTTGCTGTGGATCACGCGCGCGAACGGGATGAATCCCGTCGATGCCGCGGGTATCGTCACAATGCGGATTTCCACGTTCGGCACCAGGGCCAGGCTTTTCAAGTAAGCGATGGCAGGCGCCTCCGTGTTCCAGGCGGACACCATCAGCTTGATTTTCACGCCACGCTGGGCAGCCGCGCGCACGGCATTGTCGATCACGGCGTAATACGGCCGCGTGCGGTTCGGGCCGTAGGACAGGGGGGCATAGTCGAGCAGCTGGATGCGCACTTCGCTTTTCGCTTCCGCCAGCAAGGCGGGCAAGCCCGTTTCCGAGTCACCCACGCCGGCCGGGTTGTAGGCATTCGGGCTGGCCAGCAGGAAGGCGTTTTGCGCGTAGTTGGCAGGCACGATCTTGCTGTTGAGCACCGTGGCGCGGCTGCCTTGCGACGTCAATGCCTGGGCTTGCCAATCCTGCTCGAAAATCGCTTGCACCTGGCTCACCATGGCCGGCTCCGTGATCTTCAAGCCCGTCTCATGGATGTGCTCGAACGAGCGCCAGTCAAAATTCTGGCTGCCGATGTATGCCACCTGGCCATCGACGGCCAGGTATTTCGCGTGCACGATGCCATTGCCCGTGATTTTATTGAAGTCGATGAGGCGCAGATCAAGGTTGGGTATCGCCTTGATCCGGTCGATGGTGGCCGCTTCCGACAGGCCCACGCCCTTCTGGTCCAGCAGGAAGCGGATTTTCACGCCGCGCTGGCCTGCGGCCGTCAGGCTCGCCAGCACTTTTTCAAAGGCCGTGCCCGGCTTGCTGACGGCATAGAACTGGGCGATGACGATTTCTTTCTTGGCCGAATCAAACAGCTCGCTCCACACGGTGACGGGCTCGCGCAGGTCAGGATTCGTCAAGCTCGTTTCCACGGGCGAGGTGTGTACCAGCTCAAAGCCGGGAATCGTGAAATCGGCGTGGGCCGTGCCCGCGAACAGACTGGAGAGAACGACAGAAACAAATAAGCGACGCATGGTTATTCCTTGTAATGTTATTTGACGCGCACGATGCGGCCGGCCGCCGTGGCGCTGCCAGTCGGCTTGCCGGCGCGCGCGCGGTCGATCAGGTAATTGCTGAAGGCGTCGATGTCGCGCACGCCCGTGTCCAGGCGGCGCGTGCCGGCCGCCAGCACGGTGAAGCGGTCGCCGCCACCAGCCAGGAAACTGTTGGCGGCGACTCGGTATTGTTGATTGTCTTCAAGAGGAATGCCATTCAGCATGATGCTGCCCGGCACCACGCGCTGGCCTTGCGGCTGCGTGCTGTCCCAACGGTAGCTAAAACCTTGGGACACTTGCAGCAGATTGCCCTCGCCGGCCTCTTCGCCCGGCCATTGCTGCTCGAGCAAGGTACGAATTTGCGCGCCGGAAAGACTCACGACGATCAGAGTGTTGCCGAACGGCACCACGGCCTGGTTCTGGCCCACGTTCGTCATCAGGTCGGCGCCCGCTTCCAGGTCCTTGCGGATGCCGCCATTGTTCATCAGGCCAATTTGCGCGCCGGCTGCGCGCGCGCCGAACAGAGTGCTGTCGGCCACCAGGTCGCCCAGCGGGGAAGCGCCGCCGCCCTTGGTGCTGCGGCCCACGGTGGGCACGGCGATGGCGGCCACGGGACGCGACAATTCGGCCGCGCTGCGCTGCTTCACCGATTCCAGGTAGGCTGCCACGGCCGGGTCCGGCTCATACATGCCTGGCAGCATGACCACGTTTTGCGCACTGGCATCGATCAGCGCATTCTTGACGGGATCGACCTTGAGCTTGATGCGCGTCAACATGTGTCCGCCCATCTGCGCTTGCGTCACCAGGCGGCCATCGACACGGCACAGATAACCCTGGTGCGAATGGCCGCTGATGACCAACTGAATCGCCGGATCGAGACGTTTCACGACATCCACCACTTCGCCCTTCAGCTGGCTGCAATCGGGCTGGTCGACGGCTTCCTTCGTCTCGCCGCCCTGGTGCAGCAGCACGACGAACACGCCCACGCCCTGCGCGCGCAACTGCGGCAAGGTGGCGTTGATGGCGTCCGCTTCGTCGCCGAACTGCAAACCGGCAATGCCGGCGGCCGTCACCACGGACGGCGTATCTTTCAGCACGGCGCCGATCAGGCCCACCTTGACGCCATGCGCCTCTTCGATGCGATAGGCGGGCAGCAGGGATTTGCCCGTCTGCGTGTCGATGACATTGGCCGCCATATAGGTATAGCTGGCGCCCTTGAAGTCGGGGGTGAACTTGCATGCCTTGTCGGCGCGCGACGAGTCGCAACCGCCGCGCTGCTGGCGCAGCAATTCCGCCTTGCCCTGGTCAAATTCATGGTTGCCGACGGAACTGGCCTTCATGCCCAGCATGTTCATGGCGACGATGCTCGGTTCGTCGGCCCACAGCGCCGACATGGCGGGGCTGGCGCCGACCAGGTCGCCATTGCCGACAAAAATCAGCTGCGCGTCTTCGCGCCGCCACGCCGTCAATGCGCCGGACAAGGTATCGATGCCACCGGCCTGCACCGTCTTGCGCTCGGCATCGGCGATGCTCGTGTAGCTAAATTTGCTGCGGTCGAGATTGCCGTGAAAATCGTTCAGGGCGACCAGGTTGATATCGACGGGCACCGCAGGATGCGTGGCGCAACCGGTCATCAACAGGGCAAGCATGAGCAGACGTGGCAACCTCGATGGAGGCCGGTGGAGGGAAAGGGATGGGATCATGCGGAGACTCCTGGACGGGGCGGCGCCAATGGCAAAGACGGTGAAAGATCCTTACCCATAAAAAAAACAGGCCCGAAGGCCTGTACTCTTGCTATCTCAGCCTGGTTGATACAACTCGACGCCGCCCTAACGGGCAGCGCGGAGTTGACAGCCATGCTTAGAAGTCGACGCGCAAGGTGACCGACGCGAAGCGCGGCGCACCCATGTAGTAGGTTGGTGCGCGACCTGCGAACGTACCGGCAGCCGTAACGATATCATTGGCGCCAATACCCGTACCGGAACTTGGGTTGCGGTACTCGCGGTTCAACAAATTCGATACGTTCAGGGTCAGCTTAGGATTCTTGAACATGCCGAAAGTTGGCAACTGATATGCCGCATCCAGGTCAACCAGGGTGTACGCTGGCACTTCCTCGTCGTTCACCAGCGTAGCGTATTGCGAGGCGGTGTAACGGGCTTTTACGCGAACATACCAGGCGTTGGTTTCATAAGAGGCGCTCAAGCCGGCTTTCAGCTTAGGCGACAGGGAGAAATTCTTGCCAGCGGTTGGTGCATAACCAACAATAGTTTTGCCATTGACGGTTTTGGCGACCACGGCCAGATCATCTTCCATCTTGGTCTTCAGGTAGCCGAGCGAACCATAAACCGACCAGCCGTTGATCGGCGTATTGCCGACTTCCAGCTCAATACCTTTGTTACGCACTTTGCCTACGTTGGTCGTCAGGCTGGTCAGTGTGTTTGGATCGATTGCGGTTGCCTGGCGATCTTTGAAGTCCGTGTAGAAAGCGGTCAGCGAGGTCGAAATATCCTTGGTTTGATGACGGTAGCCAACGTCCAGGCTCCACGACACTTCAGGCTTGACGTCCTTGACGATGGTGGCAACACCATTCGTCACAGTCACGTACGGCGGATTGTTCGGTGCCAGCACGAAGTTGTTCGGCGCACGCATGTTCTTCGCCAGGCTGGCAAAGATCTGGTCGTCGTTGGTAACACGGTAACGCGCGCCCAATTGTGGCAACACGTCCGAGTACGTCTTCGACACGTTGTACGTGGTTTGCGAATTGCTGCCTTCGCTGGCGTTATTGGTGAAATCACGCTTGATGTATGGAGCGCGCACACCGATGTTAAGGTTCAGCTTGTTGTCCATCAAAGTGATGGTATCTTGCAAGAACGCCTGGTAAGCCGTGCTGATCGTCTCCCAATCGCGGTTTTGATACAAGGTGCCGTCCGGACGGGTAATCAGGTTGTTGCGCAGCCAGATATCCGGTGCGGAACCATCTGCATTGACCAGTTGGCCAGGTGCCGTTTGACGGTGATTCGCACGCTCGTACCAGATGCCACCCAGAATCTGGTGATCGCCCACGTTATACGTGATCGAAGTCGTGACGCCAGGACGATGAGTACGGGTCAGACTGCCGCGATAGATCGATACGGTGTCGAGGCTGTCGCCGTCGCCGTTCACATCCTTGCTGGCGGCGATCTTGCCGGTGACAGGATTGAGGAAGCCGCCGGCTTCTTTCAGCGTATTTTGCTGCACGCCGCCGGTGCCGAAACCATACCAGTAGTAAGGCACGACTTTCAGATCCAGATCTTCGGCCAGACGGAATTTACCGATCGCCGACGCGATGACGTTCTCGAATGGGTTCAGGGCCAGCTTGTAGTAAGCGGCTGGCTGGCCGGTGCCTGCCTGTGGACCGGCAGCGCTTGCCTTGCCTGGGCTGAGTGCAGCCTGGCCAGCATAAGTGGAGCTGTAATCAGCGTCGTAACCTTCGGTGGCCAGCTCTTTCAGCGTAAGCGAGCGGAAGTTGTTATTAATCGCGCGGTTATAACCGATAGAAGCGTGAATGTAATTGAAACGGTTCCAGTCGTAATTGAAGCCAACGTCAACGTGAGTACGATCGGCTTTGCCCTTGCCTTTCCATTTATCCGCTTGCGCATTCGACACCGACATGAATGCCTTCGCTTTGTCATTGGCAAAACGGCCGGTATCGACACGCACATACGACTTTGCCAGATTCAACTGACCCAGGGTTTGCATGACGCGTACACGGAATTTATCTTCTGGATCGCAGGTAGTAATACCAAAGTTACCGCCAGTTGCACCCACTTGTGGAGAATCAACGTCAGTCGAGCCTTGGGTCACAAATTGCGAGCAGGTGTTTTCCTGGTCTACATATTCTTGTGGAAATACAGCGAAGTTACCGGAGTCATTCACTGGCACGCCATTCACCGTCGCGCCGATCTGATCGCTGTTGAAACCGCGCATGGCCAAGCCGCCACCAAACAGACCAGTCGCATCGTAGCCATAGGTGTTCACCGATGGCAACAGAGTCAGGGCATCGTATGCATTGCCGGTTGGACGCTGTTTTGCCAACTCCTCGGCCGTCACGGTACTGCGTGCCTTTGGCGCATCTTCCTGCACCATCAAGCCCATACCAACTTTTTTCCCGGTAACGGTCACCGTCGATGGCGATACCGTGCCTTCAGCACTTTGCGCATGCGCAGTGGAGATGCCGAAGCAAGCCAGCTGGCATGCCACTGCGATCATACTTAGTCGCAATTTTGGTTGTTGAATGAACTGCATTTGAACCCCCTAGAGTGTGTTGTAACTTACAAGATTTTGACTTGCTTATATTGTGGTGAAACACGGAAACTATCCAACTAGACACGGCAGTATAAAGATCGAATATTTCAAATCCGTTACACGGATATGACCGCAATGTGACAGGAGCCGCTAGACATCCTGAATTGTCACAAAAGCGATATCAAAAATGACTTATTCAATTCTTCGCCGTCCAACTATGCATTAAGGTCTGTAGGCTGACAAATACGTTTTTTTTTAATGATTTATATATAAAAAATATAAATCACCGCTGGAAGCCGCATTTTTTGTATCAACCGAGCAAGCTCACCTCATCGGGGCGAAATTATAGATGAGCGGCAAGACTTGGAAATTGTTTCAGAAAATAATTGCAAGAAAGCACTACTAGAGCATCATTTTTTGTCGTAAAGGCACAACAAAAAGGATAAAAGGAGGGTTTTGTAACTATGAAGAACAGGAGATTACGCGACCGCTAGTCGCGGTCGCGTGGCAAGGAAGAGAGGTGAAATACTTTTACGGTTTTACAACAGTTGCTTTGCGATCACTATTTGCGATCAAGGCTTCGAAACGGGTGAAACGGGCATCGAGCGCTTTCAGCAAACGTTGCTTGTCCGCTTCCGCCAGGAACGAGTACCGTAAGCTGTTATACGACAGCTTTTTGATTTCCGCATAATCCGTCTTGTACTGGCTGGCAAACAGCACGTATTCATTCGACAGGGTATTGCGCGAGACGCCCGCGTCATCGGTGGAGATGACGAAGGGCACGCCATACTTGCGGTACAGGGTGATCGGATGGGCCTGGCCCTTGATGCCGAGAATGTAATCGTTGCTGGTCAGGTTCACTTCCACGGGGATGCCCCGTTCGCGCATCTTTTGCATGGTCGCCAGCGCATTGTGCTCGTAGGCGATATCCATGCCGTGACCGATACGGTCGGCGCCCGCCACATCGACGGCTTCGGCGATGTGGAAAGCCATGCCTTCCGGCGGCACCATGCCCAGCGCCAGCTCACCGGCGTGCAAGGCGATCTTGACGTTCGGATATTTTGCCTTGAGGAACTTGAACATTTCCATGTGCAGGCTGTAATCGCGCATCGACACGTTCACGCTTTCCTGGCCCACGATGTTCACGCCCACCAGCAGCGGATTCAGGCTCGCTGCCTTGAACGCGGCCACCATGGACGAGAACACTTGCGATGGCGACAGGAAACGCAGCACATATGCCTGGTAGCGCATGGTGAAGTTCGCATCGTCGATACCGGCGCTGCTGGCGTTGACGTTGTCGTTGTAGGCAGTGATGCTTTTCTGGAAGCTGGCATCCTGCTCCAGGCTGCCTGTCCAGTTGGCCAGCACGGCTTGCAATGCTGCCGGCTGCAAGCCCGGCGCCAGCACTTGCTGGTCGAACTGCGCGTTCTGCACGAATGGCGACAGTTCAAAAATCGTCTCGATGTAGCTGAGGTTTTCCGCGATGGCGCGCTGCTTCAGGGTTTTCAGGCCATCGGCCGTGTTCGTGGATGCCACGGGGCCGAAATAGCCAAAGGTATCGAAGAAGGTACGGTCCGGCGGCGTCTGGATGGCGCCGTGATTATAGAAATCCTTGGTCGACCAGCGCTGCAGCAATTCCGCATACAGGCCCGCATCGGCAAACACTTCCGTGGACGACAGGCATCCACGCTGCGCGGCCGGCTTGGCGCGCTCGGCCGCCACGACGTCCTTGTTGCTTTCGATGCGGTAGGTTGTCTTGTTGACGCAATAGTTTTCCTTGTCGACCCAGTCGAGGAATTGCTCGGCGTAAATGGCGCCCGAGTAATGGTGATGCAAGTCACCACCCTTGGGCATCATGGAAAAGAACAGGCTCAACTCGGCCGTCTTCGGCTGCGCACCGGCAACCAGGGCTGCAAAATGGCGCGCGGTAGCCGCTTCATTGGAAGACGGGGCGGCCTGCGCCGTGCCGGTCAAGGCCAGCGCGGCGCCAAGCGCCAGGCCAGTGAGTTTCTTGTGCATTCGCGTTCTCGCTCAGGATAATTCGTGTTGAACAACGGGTAGGTCAGCCCTGCCCCCGCACATGCACGCATCGGCCGCCTGAATAGGTGGCGGCCACGGCACGGTCGTCGCCCAGCAGCGCAAAGGCAAACAGCAATTCCTCCAGGCTTTGACAGCCGGCCGTGCGGCGCTCGAGCAGCGGCGTCGATTGCTTGTCGAGCACAATAAAATCCGCTTCCGTGCCTGCCGCGAAATTGCCCAGGGTGCCTTCCAGTTGCATGGCCCTTGCAGCGCCCAGGGTCGCCAGATAAAACATGCGCAAGGCGGGCAGATAGCTGCCTTTCAAGCGTGCTACTTTATAGGCTTCGTTCATTGTTTGCAACATCGAGAACGAGGTGCCGCCGCCCACGTCGGTGGCCAGCGACAGCAGCACCCGCGCCGCATCGGCCCGCTCGAAATCGAACAGGCCGCTGCCCAGGAACAGGTTTGATGTAGGACAAATGGCGGCCGCCGACGACGTCTCCGCCATGCGCGCGCGGTCGCGCTCGTCGAGCCAGATGCAGTGCCCGAACATGGCGCGCGGACGCAGCATGCCGTACTGGTCATACACATCGAGATAGCTGCGCGCCTGCGGATGCAATTCGCGCACCCAGCGGCATTCATCCGCGTTTTCCGACACGTGCGTCTGCAAATACGTATCCGGATAGGCGCGCGCCAGCTCGCCCGCCAGGTGCATCTGTTCATTGGTGGACGTCGGCACGAAACGGGGCGTGATCGCATACAGCGAACGGCCGTGCTTGTGCCAGCGCTGGATCAGCTCTTCGCTTTCGCGCGCGCCCGACTCGGCCGTGTCGCGCAGGAACTCGGGGCAATTGCGGTCCATCATGACCTTGCCCGCAACCATGCGCAAGCCGCGCGCCTCGCTGGCGCCAAAGAAGGCATCGACCGATTGCGGATGCACGCTGCCATACACCATGGCCGTCGTGGTGCCGCAGCGCAGCAGTTCATCGAGGAAAAACTCGGCCACATCGCGCGCATGTTGAGGATTCTCAAACGCGCGCTCGGTGGGGAAAGTATACGTTTCCAGCCACGGCAGCAAACCGGGAGCGGGCGAGGCGATCATTTCCGTCTGCGGGAAGTGCAGATGGGTATCGATGAAACCCGGCACGATCAGCTTGCCGCGGTAATCGACGATCTCGGTGCCGGGCGGCAAAGTCGCTTGCAGCTGCGCATAATCGCCGGCGGCCACGACCTTGCCATCGGCCACGATCAGCAAGCCATCCGCATGCCAGGCGTGCGCCTCCTCGCTGAAGGCGGGATCGGCGTGGAAGTGCAGCAAGCTGGCACGGTAAGCTTGCAATGTAGCAGGAACAATCGGCATGACTTCTTTCTATAACGGGTGAAAGGCGGCGCGTTTCTCGCGTCGCGGTGGCGCGCTGGCAGAGGCCAGCCGCAGCGGTGCGGCCAGGGCGGCCGCGGCCGCTTCCTCCCACACCATGAGTAGTTGACAGGCAACGGACGCGGCGATCACGGCCGGCGCCTTGTTGCGAATACCGGGCATGCCGATCGGACATACCATGGCGGCAATACGCGCGTCCGGCACGCCGCGCGCCTGCAGGCGGTGCTCGAACTGCTTGCGTTTCGTGTGCGAACCGATCAAGCCGAACCAGCCCGCATCCTCGCGCTCCATGATGGCTTGCGTCAAGCGCTGATCGAGCGCATGGCTATGCGTCATGACGAGAAAACTGCCGCCCGGCGGCGCCATGGCGACAAATTCCTCGGGCATATCGGTGGCGGCGATGCGCACATTATCCGGTAGTTGCGCAGGAAACATGTCTTCGCGTTCATCCACCCAGGTGATATTGCAGGGCAAGTGGGCCAGCGCGCGCACGATGGCGGCACCCACATGGCCGGCGCCAAACAAGGTCAAATGGGCGCGCGGCGCCAGGCAGGGATCGACCAGCCAGCGCCGGCCCTTGGCATCCTGGGCCACATGGGTACTGCGTTCGCGCGAAAACGTGTCGGGCGCCTGTGCGCCTGTGCCGGCGATCAGGCGACCGGCAGCATCGAACAGCGCCGACGCGGCTTCACCGTCGAGCGCCGTCAAACGCCAGCTGTCTTGCTGGCGGCGTTCGCGCAAGGCGGCCAGCAATTCTTTCAGGCTGGCATCGACATATTCGAATGCCAGGTGGACGACGCCGCCGCAGCATTGTCCCAGGCTGGGGCCCAGCGCAAAACGCTCGAGCCGCGCATGGGTCTCGCCCGTGGCCAGCATGGTCTTGGCGATTTCCACGGCGCGCAATTCCAGGTGGCCGCCACCGATGGTGTCCACCTGGCCATCGAGGGTCACGCGCATCTTCGCGCCCGCCTCGCGCGGTCCGGAACCTTCCACCAGGGCAACCGTCACCAGCACGGATGCCTGCGTGTCGTTCTCCATCGCTGTCAGCCAGTCGCTCATGCTCTGCTCCTAGGCGCCGGCATGCGCCGCTTGCACGGCCATGACCGCCTTGAGGATTTCCTCGCTGGTGGCGGGGGCGTTGAGCGGTGGCTGCACGGCGTGATGGCCCACGCTGGAAATGGCGTCGCGGATGGCGAAGAACACGGAAAACGGCAACAGCAGCGGCGGCTCGCCCACGGCCTTGGAACGGTGGATGCTGTCTTCCACATTGCGATTCTGAAACAGTTTCACACGGAAATCTTCCGGACAATCGGAAATGCCAGGAATTTTGTACGTCGATGGCGCGTGCGTCATCAACTTACCCGCCGCATTCCACCACAGCTGCTCCGTCGTCAGCCAACCCATGCCCTGGATAAATGCCCCCTCCACTTGACCCAGATCAATCGCGGGATTCAATGACTGACCCGCATCGTACAAGGCGTCCGCACGCAGCAATTTCCATTCGCCTGTCAGGGTATCGACCACCACTTCCGCCACAGCCGCACCATACGCGTAATACGAAAACGGATGGCCCGTCATCGTCTTCGCATCCCACGACAGGCCGGGCGTGGCATAGAAACCGTCCGACCACAGTTGTACGCGGTCCAGATACGCCTTCTGCACCAGTTCGGCAAACGCGACGACATGGCCATACACGTGAATATGGTTGTCAAAGAAGCGCACAGCAGCAACGTCGCCGCCGTACAGTTTGACCGCATAATCGGCCAGGCGTTCACGGATTTGGCGCGCCGCATCCTGCGCCGCCTTGCCGTTCAAGTCGGCGCCGGTGGACGCCGCCGTGGCCGACGTGTTCGCCACCTTGCTGGTATCGGTGGCCGTGGCCCGCACGCGGTCCAGGTCCAGGCCCAGCTCGTGCGCCACCACCTGCATGACCTTGGTATTGATGCCCTGGCCCATTTCCGTGCCGCCATGGTTGACCAGCACGGAGCCATCCACGTACACGTGCACGAGGGCGCCCGCTTGGTTCAGATGCGTGACGTTGAAGGCGATGCCGAATTTCAAGGGCGTGAAGGCCAGGCCCTTCTTCAGGACCGGGCTGGCCTCGTTGAAGGCGTCAATGGCGCGGCGGCGCGCCCGGTAATCACTGCTCTCTTCCAGTTCGGCAACGAGTTCATGAATCACGTTGTCGACGATCTTCTGCCCGTAGGGCGTGACGTTGCGTCCATCCGCATCGTTGCGGCCATAGAAATTGAGCAGGCGGATATCGAGCGCATCGCGTTGCAAGTGGCGGGCGATTTCATCGATGACATACTCGATGGCAATGGCCCCCTGCGGCCCGCCAAAGCCCCGGAATGCCGTGTTCGACTGGGTATTCGTCTTGCCGCAGGCGGCGCGGATATCCACGTCGGACAGGTAATATGTATTGTCGAAGTGGCAGACGGCGCGCGTGGCGACGGGGCCGGACAAGTCGGCCGAATAGCCCGCGCGCGTGGTCATGTCGACCTTGGCGGCAAGGATGCGGCCTTCGTCGTCGTAGCCCACTTCGTATTCATAATAGAAACAGTGGCGCTTGCCCGTCACCAGCATGTCGTCGTCGCGGTCGGCCCGCAATTTGACGGGGCGCTTCAGTTTGGCCGCAGCAATCGATGACGCCGCTGCCCACAGGGCCGACTGCGATTCCTTGCCACCGAAACCGCCCCCCATGCGCCGGCACTCGACCGTGATGTTGTGCGAATGCACGCCCAGCGCATGCGCCACCACGTGCTGCATCTCGCTCGGATGCTGGGTCGAACACAGCACCAGCATGCCTTGCGCTTCCTTCGGGATGGCGTAGGAAATCTGTCCTTCCAGATAAAACTGTTCCTGGCCGCCCACGTAGAGCTGGCCCTTGACCACATGCGGCGCGCCTTCGAACGCGGCCTGGTAATTGCCGCGCGTCAGCTGCATCGGCGGCAGCACATACGATTGCGCGGCCTTGGCCGCTTGCGGCGTCATGATCGCGGGCAATTCCTCATATGACACTTGCGCCAGGCGGGCGGCGCGGCGCGCATGGTCATGCGTATCGGCCACGACGATGAAGATGGGCTGGCCCACGTATTGCACCAGATCAAAAGCCAGGATGGGATCATCGTGGATAATGGGACCGCAATCATTCGTGCCGGGAATGTCCTGCGCCGTATAGACGGCGACGACACCGCCAGCGGCGCGCACGGCAGACAAATCCATGGCCGTAATGCGCGCGTGCGGCTTTTGCGACAGGCCCAGCGCCGCATGCAAGGTACCCTGCAGTTCGGCGATGTCGTCCGTGTACGTGGCTTGTCCCAGCACATGCAATTGCGCCGATTCATGCGGGCTGGGCTTGCCCACGGCGGCCCAGGCGGCCGCTTGCAGTTCGGGCGTGGCAGGATGGTTCATGCTGGTCCTTTCAGGCGCGGCAAGCGTAGGCGTTGACGGCCGTGCGCAACAAGGGCGCAGCGGGACGTGTTTCCAGCCAGAAGCGGCGCAGCAGGTTTTGCGCCGTCGTCATGCGGTAGGTAGTCGACGCGCGCATGTCGGACAGGGGCGCGTAATCGTCGGCCAGCAAGCGCATGGCGATGACCAGGTTGTCTTCCGTCCACGCCTGTCCACGCAAAAATGCTTCCGTTTGCGCGGCGCGCTGCGGCGTGGCCGCCATGCCGCCAAAGGCGATGCGCGCATCGACGATGCATTCGCCATCGAGCTGGAACGCGAAGGCGGCGCACACGGCCGAAATATCCTGGTCGAAGCGCTTGGCCAGTTTATACGTACGAAATTGCACGTCGGCACGTGGCAAGGGCACGCGCACGGCTTCGACGAATTCGCCTGGCTGCAAATCTTTCTTTTGGTACCCCAGATAGAAGTTTTCCAGCGGCATGATGCGCTGGCCGGCAGGGCCGCGCAGCACGATGTCGCTGCCCAGCGCAATCAGCCACGGCATCGAGTCGCCGATGGGAGAACCATTGGCCACATTGCCGCCCAGGGTACCCGCGTTACGAATCGGCAAGGAGGCAAAGCGCTGCCACAGTTCCGACAATTCCTCCGGGTAATGCTGGCACAGCGCCCCGTAAGCATCGTTCAGGCTGGCGCCAGCGCCGATGTGCAGCTTGCCGTCGTCCGCGGAGATGGTTTTCAGCGCAGCCACGTGGCCCAGATAAATGATCTCGCCCAGGTCGCGCAATTGCTTGGTCACCCACAAGCCCACGTCGGTGGAACCGGCCAGCAGGCAGGCTTGCGGCTTTTCCGCGCGCAACGCCACCAATTCATCGATGCTGCGCGGCGCGTGGAAGTGCTGGCCGCCATGTTCATACGTATGCAGGCTGCCGCGCTGCAGCGCCTGCAATTGCTCCCTCAAGGCATCGCGATCGAACGTGACGTGCGGCAATTCCCCCATGCGCCTGGCGGCATCGATGATGGGCCGGTAACCGGTGCAGCGGCACAGATTGCCCGACAGGGTGTCGTCGATTTCGCAGCGCGTGGGCGTCTCGCCGTTTTTTTTCAGATACATGCCCCACAAGGACATGACAAAACCGGGCGTGCAAAAACCGCACTGGGATCCGTGGCACTCGACCATCGCCTGCTGCACCGGGTGCAGGGCGCCATCCGGCTGCTGCAAGTCTTCCACGGAAAACAGGGCCTTGCCATCGAGGGTGGGCGTGAGCTGAATGCAAGCGTTGACGGCCTTCATCTCGACCTGGCCATCGACCAGGCTGCCGATGACGACGGTGCAGGCGCCGCAATCGCCTTCGGCGCAGCCTTCCTTGGTGCCAGTGCAATGCAAATCCTCGCGCAGGTGCTGCAACACAGTCTGCGTAGGGGCGGCGTTGCGTACTTCCTGTACGGCACCACGGTAATAAAAGCGGATCGGTTCTGACATGCTGGCCTCGGTATAGTCCCAGTATAGGAGATTAACACCGGCATATGGGACAACTATATGCAAAGACTGATTTTACTTATCATCCAATATCAATACCCATCAAGCAGCATAGGGATGCGTCGCATGCCAGTGCTCAGCGATATCGATGCGGCGCGTGATCCACACCTGCTCATGGCCCTGTACATAGTCGAGGAAGCGCGCCAGCGCCGCGGCCCGTCCCGGACGTCCCACCAGGCGGCAATGCAAGCCCACCGACAACATCTTCGGCTGATTCAAGCCGTTCGGATCGCCTTCCGCATACAGCACATCGAAGGCATCCTTCAGATAATCGAAAAATTGCGTGCCCGAATTAAAGCCTTGCATGGCGGCAAAGCGCATGTCGTTCGTGTCCAGGGTGTAAGGCACGATCAGCTGCGGCTGCACGGCCGGCATGCCGGCGGCATCCGTGTACGCCACTTTCTCCCAGAATGGCAGATCGTCGCCGTAATAATCGGCGTCGTAGCGGAAACCACCATGCTCGACCACCAGTTTGCGCGTATTGGGCGAATCGCGCCCCGTGTACCAGCCTTGCGGGGCGGAACCCGTCAATTCGCGAATGATCTGCACGGCTTCGCGCATGTGTTCGCGCTCCGTCGCTTCATCCATGTTTTGGTAGGAAATCCAGCGCAAGCCATGACAGGCGATTTCATGCCCCAGTTGCTGGAACGCGGCCACCGCCTCCGGATTGCGTTTCAAGGCCATCGATACACCAAATACGGTCAGCGGCAGGCGCCGGTCCTCGAACATGCGCAGCAAGCGCCACAGTCCGGCACGCGAGCCGTATTCGTAGATCGACTCCATGCTCAGGTGGCGCGCGGGAAAAGCGGCCGCACCGATCATTTCCGATAAAAAGGTTTCCGAGGCAGGATCGCCATGCAGCACGCTGTTCTCCGCCCCTTCCTCGTAATTGAGGACGAATTGCAGGGCGATGCGGGCCTTGCCCGGCCATTGCGGATGCGGGGGCGTGCGGCCATAGCCGATCAAGTCGCGTGGATAATCTTCGTAATTGTTCATGCGGAGGCGCGCCTATAGGAGGACAATGTTGGCTATATGCCCAATCATATAGCCAGGCGCAGTCACCGGTATATGATTTGCACGATAAGCACATTCACTCACCCTATATACAGGATAGCAAATGGGAAAACTCAGCACGCATGTACTCGATATCGCCCACGGCAGGCCGGGAGCCGGCGTCAAGGTGGCCCTGTTTTCAGTTGCGCCGGAAGGAAAAGTGCTATTGAAGATGGATATGACCAATAGCGATGGCCGCTGCAGCACGCCATTACTGGAAGGCGAGAGCATGAAAGCGGGTCAATATGAACTGGTGTTCAACGCAGGCGACTATTTCGCCGCCCAGGGAGTGGAACTGCCTTCGCCCCGTTTCATCGATCTGGTCACCCTGGCCTTCGGCATTGCGCATACGGACGAGAACTACCACGTGCCGCTGGTAGTGTCGCCGTGGTCGTATTCGACCTATCGCGGAAGTTAAGCGACGTTACATGACAAAGGCAGCGCGCAGCGCTGCTTTTTTTACGCCTGTCTGCTGACAAAACCGCCAGACGTAAAAAAACCCCAACCGGATCACCGGAAGGGGTTTTTTTGAATAACAAGCCTGACGATAACCTACTTTCACACTGGTTGCAGCACTATCATCGGCGCAAAGTTGTTTCAC
>NZ_JAPQNV010000004.1:0-798686 GCF_030397595.1 Janthinobacterium sp. SUN033 | reverse complement strand
TAAGGCATGCCGCCAGCGTTCAATCTGAGCCAGGATCAAACTCTTCAGTTTAATCTCTGTTACTTTGCCGTTTTACCGGCACCATCATTGCTGATGGGTCGCTCACTCAAAAAACTGACAGGCCACTACTTTCGTAGCGCCTATTTCATTATTTCTTGTGAACATTTGATATTTTAAGTATTACAGCAATCCGAAGATCGCTGCTGCACTTACATCAAATGTCCACACTTATCGACTGTTAATTGTTAAAGAACTGTATTCGGCACTGCTTTCGCGCTATCGACAAAGCGTTGTGTTTGTCAGCTGCGAAGAAGGAAGAGTATGAAGCATTTCAGCACAATCGTCAACACCTTCTTTTCTACTACCCAGCCCCGGAAGGCTGTCCCTTTTGTGCCGCAAACCAGTGCGTCTCATTGGGGAGGCGAACTATAGCAAAGCGCCCCGGGAGTAGCAAGGCTTTTCCGGGGTATTTGCGGCCAACTGCTACAATTTCGCCCCCTCAGCGCACATTCGCGTCCATCCATAGAAGATTCACCATGAAACAACAAGCTCAAGGATCAGGCCTGACCCTGAAACGAGCTGGCTTTACCACTGGCTTCGGCGTGCTCGCCGCCACCCTCGGTTCCGCAGTCGGTCTCGGCAATATCTGGAAGTTCCCCTATCTGACGGGTGCCAATGGCGGCGCCGGCTTCCTGCTCATCTATTTACTCGCCACCTTATTAGTAGGGTTGCCCGTGATGATCGCGGAAATCACCCTGGGACGCCGCGCCAAGGTCAACCCGATCTCGACCATGGAACAGCTGGCGCCGAAGGGCAAGCCCTGGTGGCTGGTCGGCGTCATCGGCATGGTGGCCGCCTTCCTGATCGTGGCGTTTTACTCGGAAGTGGTGGGCTGGGTGTTTGCCTATATAGCCAAAGCCATCGACGGTTCCATCCTCAGCAGCGACAAACTGGTGACGGAAGCGGCCTTCGCCTCCCTGATCAGCAATCCTTTGCAATCGCTGTTGTGGCAATGGGGCGTGCTGCTGTTTATCGGCGGCATATTGATGCTGGGCGTGACCAAGGGCATCGAGGCGATTGCCAAGAAACTGATGCCACTGCTGTTCCTGCTGCTGCTCCTGCTGTGCGCGGTCAGCCTGTCGCTCGATAAAGCAGGTGAAGGCCTGGCGTTTCTGTTCCGTCCTGATTTTTCCAAACTGACGGCGTCCGTCGTGCTGACGGCCATGGGCCTGGCCTTCTTTAAATTGTCCGTCGGCATGGGCACGATGATGACGTACGGCAGCTATTTCCGCGATGACCAGAATATCCCCGTCACGACCTTGCGCGTGATGGCGGCCGACCTCGGCGTATCGATGCTGGCCGGCATCGCCATCTTCCCCGCCGTGTTCACGTTTGGCTTCGCCCCCAGCGCGGGACCGTCGCTGGTGTTCATCACGATTCCTGCCGTGTTTTCGCAAATTCCCATGGGGCAAGCCCTGATGGTGGTGTTCTTCATCCTGGCCGCCGTGGCCGCCACGGGCGCGATGCTGTCGCTGATGGAAGTGCCCGTGGTCATTTTCCATGAACGCTTTGGCTGGGCGCGCACCAAGGCCACCGTCGTGACCATGCTGCTGCTGGCCGTGCTCGGTTCCGTGTGCGCCCTCAGTAACAGCACCCTGGCGGACTTCAAGTTATTCGATTTGAATATGTTTGATCTGTTCGACTTTGTCTCGTCGAATATCTTCCTGCCCGTGGGCGGCATCGCGATTGCCTTGTTTACCGGCTGGGCCTGGGGCAAGCAGCATTTCATCGAGGCGATCAGCAATCACGGCCAGTTGCACAATACAACCTTGGCGCATGTGCTGCTATTCCTGCTGCGCTTTGTCTCGCCCGTATTGATCCTGATCGTGATGCTGAAGGGATTAAAGGTCTTTTAATCAGAGTACCCGGGTGTAGGTCTGGCGCACCAGCACCCGGTCGCCGCAATCGAAATGCCACCATTCGCTGTTAATGCCGAAGAAGCCCGCCTGGAACATGGCGTCGCGCAACAATCGGCGATGTGCCACATGCTCCTGCGTAATTTCCCCCTTTTCCAGCAAAACCAGCTCCAGCGCCGGGTGCGAGCGCTCACTCAGGTCGTCAAAGCCTGTGCCCATATCCAATTCCTCTCCGTCGGGCCCGACGATGGTGATGTCGAGCGCCATGCCGAACGAGTGGATCGAACCGCGCGACGGCTCCGCGATATAACCGAGCAACTCCGTACCCTGCAACGCGTCCCACAGTTGCTGCTGCACCCGTTGCGGGCGCAAGGCGTCGAGCACCAATAAATGGTGATCGGGGCGCCGCGCGGCCAGCCACGCCACGGCCCGTTCCAGCGCGGCGGCCGCATCGCGGTGCAGCCAGGCGCAATCGATGGGGCTGTACAAGTCGCGGCCGACGAAATTATCGGGCGTGGCATAGCGCAAGTCGACGGCAATGCCGGCGATGCTGCTCAGGTGGCGAAATTGCGGATCGTTGCCAACCGCTTCCAATTGCAAACTTGCAACAGACATCAGACTCCTCTTTCCAGGCAATTACGCGCCGCCACGCCGATGCTGTCGGCCAGGCGCCGCGCGCCATGCGACAGCGGCGAGTGGCTGGCCGTCAATAAATACAGTTGGATGGGGATAGCTGGCGCCCAGGGACGGCGCTGCAGGCGCTCGGGCGAGCCGGAGGCGGCCGTAAACGGGTCGACCACGGCCATGCCGGCGCCCGCTTCCACCAGGGAACGGGCAATTTGATAGGTTTGCACCACGGTGGAAAACACGGGGTGAATGTCCTGCACTTCGCAGGCGGCCACCACCAGTTCGCCCAGCGGATCGTTGTCGGCATGGCCGATCAGCTCGCCATTCAGGCCATGCGCCGTCAAGGGCGTGCCGCAATCGGCCGCATGCCAGGTGCCGGCGGGCGCGATCACCGTCATGACGCCATGCGCGAGCGGTTCGGCCACGATGCCCGGATGGCGCGGGTCTTGCAGGGACACGGCCAGGTCCGCTTCGCCGAGGCGCAAGGTATTGACGATCTCGCCCGTGTGGTGGGTAGCCAGCTGGCAACGCGTGTGGGGAAAGTCGCGCCGCCACTCCGTCATGGCGAACGGCAAGACGCTGATGGCGATCGTCGGCGTGGACACCAGGCGGATGGTTTCCACCGCATGGCCCTTCAGGCTGGCAGCCAGGCGACGGATGCCCAATAAATCGCGGTTGAGCTTTTCCGTCTCGACAAACAAGCGGTGCGCTTCCGGTTTCGGGTACAGCTTGCCCCGCACGCGCTCGAACAGCGGCATGCCCAGTTGCAATTCGCAATGCTGCAAGACCTTGGTCACGGCCGGCTGCGAGATATGCAGCACCTGGGCGGCGCCGCTGATGGTGCCAACTTGCATGATGGCGTGAAACACTTCGATATGACGCAACCGCATGAGCTATTCCTTTACCTTGCCGTGGCCGCCAGGGCCGTCAATGTTCAGCATATAAGAAAAAGTCATGGGCTGGAACGGTCATGCTACTTTGTTGCAACAGCCGGGGACGGCGTCGTCAGCACTTCCAGCAAGGCCGCCGTTTCGCCATCGGGCGTGCCATCGAACAGCTTGTTGCGGTATTTCATCTGGAAAGCGATCAGCACATTACGCGTCGCTTCGTCGAACACGCCCGTATTCGGCGTCGCATAACCGTGCTGGGCCAGCTTCTTCTGGAACCAGACGGCATCCGGCACTTGCTGCTCAAAAATCAGGCGCTGCGTAGCGACACGGTTGGCGTCCGGCCAGACGATCAAGCCCGCATCGGCCAGCTGGCGCCAAGGGAACAATGGGCCCGGATCCTGCTTGCGCTGGGGGGCGATCTCGTTGTGGCCGAGGATATTTTCCGGCGCGATGTTGTAGCGGGCCTGGATATCTTTCAACAGGGGAATCAGTTCATCGATCTGTGCCTGGGGAAACGGATACCAGAGGCGGCCTTCCGGCGTATCCTTGTAGCCTGGGTTGACGATCTCGATGCCGATCGAGCTGACATTCAACTGTGTATAAGTCTTCCAGTTACTCACACCCGCGTGATTGGCCTGGCGCGATTCGTCGACCAGCACGTAAAACTTCGGCTTGTCCGTGTCCGTCAGCAAGTAATGGCTGCTGACCACTTGTTCCGTCAGGATCTTGATCGAGCGGGGCAGGTCGCTGACCGTGTAATGGATGACGATGAATTTCACGCGCGGGCTCTGGCTGCGCGCCGTCAAACTGTGGTCGAGGTGCGGCGCGGGCGTGGTACAGGCGGAGAGCAGGGCCACCAGCAGGGCGAGGGCGATTTTTTTCATGAAAGATCCATGTTCGGGTTAATAAAATGTTCAGTGCTGGCCTGTGTCTTGGCAGCCGTCTTGACGGCGATCCTGGCCGCCGCTTCATGTGGACGGGCAACTTTCTGTTCCAGCGTCAACGATACAGGCAAAGCGGCGCGCATGGCAGCCGCGATGGCCGGGTGCAACTGCGCCGCGCGGCCCGCCAGCACGACGGGACGCGCACCATGGCGCGCCGTCAGAGCCAGCGCCAGGCGCGCCAATTCCTGTCCCGCGCGCTGCAAGATGTCCAGCGCCAGCGGGTCGGCATCCGCGCTGGCAGCCACGGCCAGCGCCAGGCGGCCGATGGCGCCCCGGTCCTGGCCATACATGAAGGCGCGCGACAGCGACCAGTCGCTGCCACCCAGTTGCGCAAATACGGCCTCGGCCATGGGCGAGCCTTGCCAGCTGCCCGGCGCCTCGTCTTCGCGGCGCCAGATGTGGCGCAAGGCTTCACGCGCGATCCAGTAGCCGCCGCCGCCATCGTCGAGCAGCACGCCGCGCCCGCCTGCGCGGTGAAAGTCGCCGTCCGCATCGATCCAGGCGGCAATCGAGCCCGTGCCAGCGTAGACCAGATAACCTTCGCCGGGTTCAAAACTGTCGCGATAAGCGATATCGATATCGTTGCCCAAGCGCACGTCGCCGGCGTCCAGCGCCAGCAACTCTGCCAGCATGGGCGCCAGCGCCGCATCGTCACCGCCAAAACCCGTCAAGCCCGCCACCACGGCGCGGGGCTGGCCGACAGCCAGCACGGCCTGGCACAGCCGGGTAAACGTGGCGTGCACGGCTGCGCGGCCCGCATCGCTGCTCATTTGCAAGGCAGACAAGCCTTCCACGACGCCGTCGGCCACGATGGCGCCGTCCCCGTTGGCCAGGGCCCAGCGCGTCTGCGTGCCGCCCGCGTCGATGCCCAGCCCGAGCACGGCAGTATCAATATGGGTTGCAGGGGAGAAAATCATGGCATGAGTGTAAAGCCAAGCGGAGCTTGCAGGCATGAAAGCTTGCGCATGTTTCATGCCTGCAGGTTATGGACTACGGATAAACGCTCAGCAACTATTTGGCGGGGGCCGCAAACGGTTCGCGCACGCTGACGCGGGGGCTTTCATTGCCGAGGCGGTCGACGGCGCTGACCACCACCGCATTGACTTTGCCGGTGGCATCGTCGACCAGGGTCAGTTCGCCCTGCACGCCCGTGACCACGGTAAAGCGCCAGTCTTCGCCATAGCGGGCCCAGACGGCGTACTGCGCCACGGGTTTGCCGCCGCCCGCCGCCAATTTGACGTTCAGGCTGGTGGAATCGCGGCGCAAGGCCAGCACGGGCGTGCCGGGCGCTTCCTTGCCCAGCCATGGCGTGGCGGGAATCAGGGCAGGGCTTTGATACACGCTCGCCTTGAGCTGGTCGCTGACACCCTTGCGGTTCTGCATCAGGGGCACCATGCTGAAATGCACCTGGCCATTCGCGCCGGGGCGCGTGCGCGTCACTTCGATCTGCTTGATGATCTCTTGCGGCGTGAAGGACTTGGCGGAATTGTCGATGCGGCTCGTATACAAACCGGGCCACACGTGGCGGCCATACGGGTTTTGCGCCAGCCAGTAGTCGAGCAGCACGCCAAACGCTTGCGGCGCCTGCGCCACGGGCCAGTACAGCTGCGGCGACAGGTAATCGAGCCAGCCCTTGGCCAGCCACAGTTCCGCATCCGCATACAATTTGTCGTACTGGCTGAAACCGACGATGCCGGCAGGGCGGCGGTCGGGACGGCCGATGCCGAACGGGCTGATGCCGAAGCGCACCCAGCTCTTTTCGCGGTGAATGCCTGTATATAACGCTTCGATCAACTGGTTGACGTTCTGGCGGCGCCAGGACGGACGATCCAGCTGACCGCCAGCCAGCAGATATTGCTGCCAGGAAGGCTCATCGGGAAACGGCAGTTCGCGCTTGGCGCCGCCATTGCCCGCGTCCAGCGCGGCCGTTTCCGCACCGGCGCCGGCGCCTGGCGCGTCGATCGGATACGGGTAAAAGTAATCGTCGATGTGTACGCCATCGATATCGTAGCGGCGCACCACGTCGAGCACCACGTCCGTCGTGTGCTTGGAAGCGGCGGCGTCGCCCGGGTCCATCCACAGGTAGCGGCCGTATTGTTTGACGGACGCCGGGTTGGTGGACGCGAAACTGTCGCGCGCCAGCGGCGACTTGGCCGTCGCGTGACGGGCCCGGTACGGATTGAACCAGGCGTGCAATTCCAGGCCGCGCGCATGCGCCTGCGCCACCCAGAAGGCCAGCGGGTCATACATGGGCAATGGCGGCTGGCCTTGCTTGCCGGTCAGGTATTCCGACCATGGCTCCAGCTGCGACGGGTAAATGGTGTCGGCGCTGGGCCGCACTTGCAGCACAATCGCGTTCAAATTCAAGGACTTGGCGCGGTCGAGGATGGCCAGTGCTTCCGCTTGCTGCTTGGCGACCGGCAAATTGCTGCGGCTGGGCCAGTCGATATTCGCCACGGTTGACACCCAGGCGGCGCGGAACTCGCGCGGCGCCGGCGGCGGCACTTCGCCCGTGATGTGCTGCACGGGCGGCACGGCCGGCAAACCCGCTTCACCCGGCGTCACTGCGGAAGGCAGCTTGGTGCTGGTACAGCTGCTGAGCAATGTGGCGGTGGCCAACGCGGCCAATACGCCGGCGCTGGCGCCCAGGCGTTTTTTAAAAGTAGACAACAAAACAATTCCTTGCAGTGGTGGAGCGCAGGTCTATCGGTGGGGCATTTTACTGTGCGCCCGCCATCCTTGCGGGCGCACGGTTCAAAAGAATCAGGCCTCGGCCTTCTTGCCGAATTCGGGATCGATCTTGACCAGCGCGGCCATGATGAAGGCGGGAATCGTGGCGATGCACACCCAGATGAAGAAGTGCTGGTAGCCGAGCATTTGCTGTATCCAGCCGCTGGCCATGCCCGGCAGCATCATGCCCAGGGCCATGAACCCCGTGCAAATGGCGTAATGGGCCGTTTTATGCGCGCCATCGGAGACCATGATCATGTACAGCATGTAGGACGCAAAACCGAAGCCATAGCCAAATTGCTCCAACGCAATACCGCCGGCGATCACATAAATGCTGCTGGGCAAGGCCGTGGCCAGGTAAACGAAGACCAGGTCGGGCAAGTGGACGGACAGCACCATGATCCACAGGCAGCGTTTCAAGCCGAAGCGGGAAATGATGAATCCGCCCAGCAAGCCGCCCAGAGTCAGGGCGATGACGCCGATGGTGCCGTAGACGAGGCCCACCTGTTCCGTGCTGAGGCCCAGGCCGCCCTTGGCGACGGGGTCGAGCAGGAAGGGTGCGGCCAGCTTCAACAGTTGCGCTTCGCCCAGGCGGAACAGCAGCAAAAAGCCCAGGATGACGAGAATATCCTTCTTCTTGAAGAAGGAGGCAAAGGTGGCGACGAACTCTTGCAGAGGAGAAATACCGGCGCCCTGGATGCTGGGCCGGTCATCCTTCGGTTTCGGCAGGACAAAATAGTGGTATAGGAAGAGGGCGATGAACAGGCCCGCCAAAATCGCAAACACGACGGACCAGGCCAGCTGCACATTGCCCGTCGCATGCGTCAGATAGCCGGCCAGGTACACGAGGCCGCCCTGGCCGGCGATCATGGCCAGGCGGTAAAACGTGCTGCGCACGCCGACGAAGGCCGCCTGCTGGTGCTCTTCCAGCCCCAGCATATAAAAGCCGTCGGCGGCAATATCATGCGTGGCAGAACTGAAAGCCATCAGCCAGAAGATGGCCAGGCTGATCTGGAAAAAGTGGGGTAGGGACGTCGTCAGGGCCACCAGCGCCAGCGCGGCGCCGATCACCAGCTGCAAGCCGACGATCCAGAAGCGCTTGGTGCGGTACATATCGATGAAAGGCGACCACAGGGGCTTGATAACCCAGGGCAAGTACAACCAGCTCGTATACAGCGCGATATCCGTATTGGAAAAGCCGTAGTTCTTGTACATGATCACGGACAGTGTCATGACAACAACATAGGGGATGCCCTGGCCAAAATACAGGGAAGGGATCCACAGCCATGGCTTATTTGACGGCTTATTCGCGCGCGCCGGGGCGGTTTGTTTCACAAGCTCCATACATCCTTCTTTGTCTCCCAGACAGAAGAATGCCGCGCCATCGGATCACGCCGCCAGTGCCGCCCGCACACTGCCGTCCGCGCCGGCCAACAATGCCTGTGCCTGGTTTGTGTTGATTTTTTTGATCAAGGCAACAATCGCCACCTTGACGTGATAGTGGCATTGCTCCAGCACGGTCCTGGCCTGCACTTCGCTGGCGCCTGTGGCGTGCATGGTCAGACGCACCGCCCGCCAGATCAGCTTGGCGTTGGTCGGCTTCAAGTCTACCATCAAGTTTCCGTAAGTTTTGTGCAAACCGACCATCAGGGCGCTGGAAATCGTGTTCAAGGTGATTTTTTGCGCCGTGCCCGCTTTCAGGCGCGTGCTGCCGGAAATGACTTCCGTGCCTGTGTCGAGCACGATGCCGCATTGCGCCTCGTGCGCCACGGGGGTGTCCACATTGTTGGCGATGCCGATGGTCAAGGCGCCCGCCTTGCGCGCGGCCAGCAGCGCGCCCAGCACATACGGCGTGGCGCCGGACGCGGCCAGCAGGATCACCACGTCATTGCTCTGCGGCTGCAGGGCCAGCAAGTCCGCCTCACCTTGCTGTAAATCATCTTCCGCCCCTTCGACGGCCGTGAACATGGCGCCCGCGCCACCGGCCAGGATGGCGACGGCCCGCTCGGGCGGCCAGGAAAACGTGGGATTGAGTTCAACGCTGTCGAGCACGCCCAGGCGTCCCGACGTGCCCGCGCCCACGTACAGCAGGCGTCCGCCGGCCGCGATGCGGGGCAGGGCAGCCGTGATGGCGGCAGCGATGCCGGGCGACGCCAGCCGCACGGCTTCGACGGCCCAGAACTGGTCGTCGACCAGCGCCGCCACCAGTTGCTCCACCGGATACAGGTCCAGGTCCGGATGCCGCCGGCTCGGGGTTTCAGTTTTCAACATGATTTCAGAACATGGTTGACCGTGAAACCAGTTTAATACCAACGAGCGGGATCAACCATGAAAGGATGGCGGGCGGGCATAACGGGAGTTTATGGCCAGTGCAACCAGGCGTACTTCGCTACGGCGGCAAACCAGTTGCTGAATTTGTTCATTCAGTGGCCCAGAGGCAAGTTTCAGACCCGTTTATGTCTATACTTCAGTTCGACGCCAACATCCACGACACGCCCCATGATCGCTCGCCAATTGCTGTTCCTGTTTAGCGCCCTCGGCGCCATCAACGGCATTTTCCTGGCCGTCTATTTTTTCAGCCGCCGGCCACGCTGCCTCGCCGACTGCATGCTGGGGGCATTGCTGCTTGCCGTCGGGGTGCGCACCGCCAAGTCCGCTTTCCTCTACTTCAATCCTGCGATCGCCATCGAATTCCGCCAGCTGGGCCTGTCGGCCTGCCTGCTGATCGGTCCCCTGACCTATCTCTATGTACGCGCCTTCATCGCCGGGCTGGCGCAACGGCCTGCCGGACAAGCATGGCGCTGGCATCTGGGCTTGTCCTTCCTGCTGATCGGCATTGGCGTTGCCTTTCCGTATTCCGCGTATCGTGCTGTATGGAACCAGTCGAGCCATGCCATTCATGTGTTTTGGCTATGCTACCTGCTGGCAACCGCCAGGCTGCTGTGGCAAAGCCGCCGTGCATGGTGGAACGAGGGACAGCGGATGGCGACCAGCAGCGTGCTCCTGCTGAGCGTCTTTGCAGGCAGTTGTCTCATGCTGGCGGCCTACGCAAGCACGCCGTTCACGTCCTATATTGTCGGCGCCTTGTCGTTCACCTTCTCGCTGCATGTGGCGGTGATGGTCTTTCTGCTGAGAAAGGAAATCCTGGCGCCTGCCGACCCGCAGCAAAAGTACCGGAATAGCCGCCTGACGCACGAAGATACGCTTGCCGTGCTCGCCGCGCTGGAACAACAGATGAGCGGGCAGAAATCCTATCTGAATCCGAACCTGACCCTGGCCCAACTCGCCAAGCGGGCGGGATGCACGCAGGCGCAGGTGTCGCAGGTATTGAATGACAAGCTGGGCAAGAGCTTCACTACCTAC
This sequence comes from Janthinobacterium sp. SUN033, assembly GCF_030397595.1. Lineage (NCBI taxonomy): Bacteria > Pseudomonadati > Pseudomonadota > Betaproteobacteria > Burkholderiales > Oxalobacteraceae > Janthinobacterium > Janthinobacterium sp. SUN033. The sequence goes on along the minus strand of NZ_JAPQNV010000004.1, from coordinate 788,216 downwards.
GTCAACGAATACCGTATCGCCGAAGCGAAACAGGTATTGAGCGACGAACCGCAATGGAACATGGATAGCGTCGCCGAGCGCTGCGGGTTCAATTCCAGTTCCACCTTCTACTCGACCTTCAAGAAAGTGGCTGGCCAGACTCCCGCCAGCTTCCGGGCCCAATCCAGCCAGGCGGCCAGGGCCATTTCCGCGTAAAACCACTCCGGAATCGCCATTCCGGAGTCTGAAATCGCGTTTGGCGACATCCATTACCCTGCACTTCGATAAATTATCGAGCACCAGCGATCTGAAATAGTCGTTGCTCCGATAAACGCAGTTCTACATGCAGGGTACATCCATGATTCAGTTTTTATTGCGAACGATACTCGCCTGTTGCTTGTTAAGCATCACCGCCGTGGGCTCTGCCGCAACCGCGGACCAGGACGAAAATGCCATCCGGGAAACCGTGCGCTTGTATATGCATGGCACCAGCTTTAACGTGCAGAGCGAGATCAACCAGGCCTTTTATGCCAATGCCCGCCTTTACCTGGACGGCAAAAACGATGCGGAATGGGAGTTGAGCGGTCCGGAATACGCCAAACTCTTTTCCCAAGAGAAAATTGGGCAATTCAATGGGCGCCACGGGCGGCTGATCAAGGTGGATGTGAGCGGCAAGGTGGCCACCGCCAAGGCCGAGATCCACATTCCCCAGCAAGGGGTGCGCTATGTGGATGTCTTTCTGTTGAAAAAGATCGCTGGCAACTGGAAGATCATCAGCAAGTCGGCAGATCGCGAGCCGGCAGCCCCGCGCCAGGCACGCAAGGTGCTGCTGGTGGTGTCGAATGTGCATCAATATCCCGGCACAAAGGTTAACGCTGGCAATAATTTTCCCGAGATCGCGTATACCTATGATGTCTTTCGCAAAGCAGGGTATACCGTCGACTTCGTCAGTCCCGAGGGGGGCGCCATTCCCCTGGAAATGATCGTCACGTCGGACGAGCTGCTCAAGAAACATCTGTACGACAGTGATTTCATGTGGGCGCTGGCCCATACCAAGCCCGTCGCCGAGGTCAGGGCAGACGACTATGCGGGCATGGCTTTCGTCGGCGGCGGCGCGGCCATCGTCGGCATCCCGGACAACAAGCCGCTGCAGGACATCGCCTTGCGTATCTACGAACAACAGGGCGGGGTGATTGCGGCCATCTGCCATGGCACCGAGGGCATCAAGAATCTGAAGCTGCGTGACGGTACTTTCCTGATCCAGGGCAAGGTGCTCACCTCGTTCCCCGATGCGTTTCTCAACAAGGAATCGCCGGTATACAAGGCCTACCCCTTTTCGGCAGAAGCCAGCATCAAGGGCCATGGCGGCATATTCAGGCACGGCGCCAACGGCAAGAGCCACGTCGAGGTCGACGGCCGGCTGGTGACGGGCATGAGCTGGGAATCGTCCGTCGGCGTGGCGGAATCCATGATCCGCCTGATCGAGCAGTAGATTTACGGAGCGCGGCGCATTTCCGCCACAAAATCGTAATGATCGCTGCGGCAATACGAATGCGTGAGTTCCACCGCTTCGCCCGACTCCAGGTAGGCGATGCGCGTGATGAACAGCACGGCCTGGCCATCGGGGATGCCCAGCTGCTTGGCCAGCACGTCCGTCGCATTCATGGCGCGGATGTGCTGCAAGGCGCGCACGGGGGCCTTCTTGATGCTGCTCAAGTATTCATACAGCGAGTCGCCCATGGTATCCGGGTCCGGCACCACGCTGAACGGCAGCACGCTCACTTCATACGCCATCACGACGTCGTCGGCCAGGCGCAAGCGCTCCAGGCGCGCCACTTTCGTGTTCTGCGCCAGGCCCAGGCTCAGCTGTTCATCGCTGCTGGCGATGACGACTTCGCGCTTGAGCCAGCGCGAACCGGGGCGGTAGCCGCGCTGCTGCAGTTGCTCGGAAAAGCTCGACAGGTTCGACAGCGGCTGCTCGATGCGCGGGGCAATATAGTTGCCCGAACCACGGCGGCGCACGACGAGGCCTTGCTCGACGAGCTGGTCGATGGCCTTGCGGGCAGTCACGCGCGATACGTCAAGCAGTTCGGACAGGGTACGTTCGGATGGCAGGGCCTGGTCTACCTGGTAGCGGCCGTTGCGTACGTCATCGCTCAGCTTGCGGGCGATCTGCATATATAAAGGCGAATTGTCATTTAAATCGACCTTGAGTTCTACGCTGGTCTGGCTCATACAGTTCTCCTTGTCCTCCTAGTGTAATAGCGATGGCGCCTGCGCGTAGCCCGTCCACCCATGAATAAATGGAAAATGACCATAAATAACGGTTATACACTTAAAAAAACAATGTTTTACCGTACGTATAGCTTTGCATTATAGATAAATAAGCAATTTTCATTAGCCATGTAAACCATCGCGCCCTATGCTGGTGACGCCTCCACCACATCGGACAACAGGGAAACATGCACAATAAAATGACGGGTTTACTGGGCTTGCTGCTGCTGGGCACGACCTGGAGCGCGCTGGCCGCCCCGCCCGGCAGCGGCAGCGACTTGGTCTCTCAAAACGCAGGGCAGCGCGCGCTCGATGCCACGCTGGCCGCCATCGTCGACGATGCGGCCCACCCGCTGGCCAGCCTGTCCGTGCTGGCCATCCGCCATGGAAAGGTGTCTTATCAGCAACAATTCGGCTACCGGCACATCGGCGCCACGCCGGCGGACAGCTTGCCCGTGACGCCGGCCACCCTGTTCCGCATCGCTTCCGTCTCGAAGATGATGACCACGCTGGGCCTGATGCGGCTGGTCGAGCAGGGCAAGCTGAGCCTGGACCAGGACGTGGGCATTTATCTGGGCTTTTCCCTGCGCAACCCGCATTTCCCCCAGCAACCGTTGACCCTGCGCAGCTTGCTCAGCCATACCTCCTCGCTGCGCGACGCGGGCGGCTACGCCTGGGGGCCGGAACGCAGCCTGCGCGACGTGTTTACGGCCGGCGGCGACAGCATGTGGGATCGCGCCGCAGCGCCGGGCCGCTACTTTACGTATGCCAACCTGAACTGGGGCGTGATCGGCACGGTGATGGAAAAAGTCACGGGCGAGCGCTTCGATTTGCTGATGCGGCGCCTGCTGCTCGATCCCCTCGATGTGCGCGGCGGCTACAACCCGGCCGCCTTTTCCCCGGAAGAGGTCGCCAATACGGCCACCCTGTACCGCAAGCGCACGCTGGAGACGGAAGTGTGGCAGCCGCACGGGCCATGGATCGCCCAGGCCGACGATTTTTACCAGCGCCCACCGGCCGGCATGGCCAGCTATGTGATCGGCAGCAACGCCACCGTCTTCAGTCCCACGGGCGGCTTGCGCATTTCCGCCGCGGGACTGGGCAAGGTCATGCAAATGCTGCTCGACGGGGGCCGCTACCAGGATCAGCAACTATTGCAGCCGGCCAGCATTGCGCTGATGTTTGGCCGGCAATGGCAATTGGCGCCAGACGCCAGCAATGGCGACAGCGAGCGGGGCCTGTACCGCGCCTGGGGGCTGGGCAACCAGCAATTCGACGCGGTGGCGGGGCAGGGCAATGGCCTGGTCGAGGGCGCCGGCTTCACGGCCGTGGGCCATTTGGGCGACGCGTATGGCCTGGTGTCCGCCTTCGTGCTCGATTTCAAGAACAGGAACGGCATGGTGATGCTGGTGGGCGGCACGGGCAGCGATCCCGAACGCTATCCGGGCACGTATTCCGCCATGGGCCGCAGCGAGGAATTGATACTCAGCACCCTATACCGTGGTGCGATTGACAAGCATGAATAATTTGCACTGAAATAGTGCATTCCTGAAAGTTATGGCTGCACCATGATGTTTCATTGGCTCCCCGACCGGCCAGCCTCTAAGCTCTTCCCGAATGCTCCCGCACCATGGGAGCGCAACGCAGCGAGGCAACATGCAGCAACAAGTCATCATCATCGGCGGCGGCATCGTCGGTCTGACATCGGCCTGGTGGCTGGCCGAGGCCGGCTACAGGGTCACTGTACTGGAACGCAATGAACAGGTTGCGATCGCCGCCAGCTACCGCAATGGCGGCCAGCTCAGCTATCGCTATGTGGCGCCCTTGGCGGACGCGGGCGTGCCCTTCAAAGCCCTGCAGTGGCTGCTGCAAAAAGACGGTCCGCTGCGCTTCCGTCCCGAGGCGGACTGGCGCCAATGGCGCTGGATGGCCAGTTTCTTGCGCAATTGCAACAGCGCCAGCAATGCCCGCACGACGGCCAAGCTGCTGCAACTGGGCGAATGGAGCCGCGCCGGCATGGCGCAGCTGGAATTGACGGTGCCGCCGGAAGCGTATGCCTGGCGCGATGCAGGTAAACTCATCGTCTACCGCACGCCCGCCATCTTTCAGCGGGCCGTGGCGCGGCCCGAATCGGAAGAGGCGCGCATCGTCCTGTCGCCGCTGGAAGCCGTGCAGCGCGAACCGGCGCTGGCGGCCTTGCAGGGTGCCCTGGCGGGCGGTATCTTTACCGAAGGAGAAGCCGTGGCCGATTGCCACGCCTTTTGCCTGGCGCTGGAAGCGCGCCTACTGCAGCACCCGAATTGTTCGCTCTTATTAAAAGGCGAGGCGCGCCGCCTCGTCACGCACAAGGGCAGGATCACGGGCGTCGACACCAGCCTGGGCTTGCTGCAAGCGGATCACTATGTGCTGGCGGCCGGCATCCAGAGCCGCGACCTGGCCGCCACGGCGGGCGTCTACCTGCCCCTGTACCCGCTGAAGGGCTACAGCCTGACGGCGCCCATCCGCGCGCAGGACCAGGCGCCCGAGATCAGCATCACGGATTTCGAACGCAAGGTGCTGTATGCGCGCATAGGCGGCGACCTGCGCGTGGCCGCCATGGTCGACATGGTGGGCGCCGACAACAGCATCGACTGGAACCGCATCGCCGGCCTGACGCGGCTGGCGCGCGAAGCCATGCCGCACGGCGCCGACTACGACCAGGCCACGGCCTGGGCCGGCCTGCGCCCCGCCACGCCGAACAGCGCGCCGCTGGTGGGCGCCAGCAAAGTCGGCAATCTGTGGCTCAACGTGGGCCATGGTCCGCTGGGCTTTACCTTTGCCGCCGGCACGGCGCGCATCCTGGCCGACCTGATGCAGAACAAGGCGCCGCCGTTCGCGCTGGACTTCCTCAGCCCGAAAAAATAGCTGCCCAAGGCGGCGCGCACGCGCCGCTGCCGTTATGGCGGATAATTGCGGAACTTTTCAGTTCTCCTGTCTGCCAGCGCATGCCCACACCCTCGACCTCTGCCGCCTGCCCCTGTGGCGGCGCCTCCTACGCCAGTTGCTGCGGCCCGTATATCGCGGGCGACGCCGTGCCGCCCACGGCCGAAGCCCTGATGCGCTCGCGCTACACGGCCTTCACCTTGCGCGACGAGCCCTATCTGCGCGCCACCTGGCACGCCAGCACCTGTCCCGCCGACGCCTTATTCGCCGAAGAAGAAAAAGTCCACTGGCTGGGACTTGAGGTAAAATCTGCTTTACGTTTACGTCAACGTAAAGCAGAATCAGCAGATCAAGCCGAAGAGATACAGCGCGACAGCGTGGAATTCGTGGCCCGCTACAAGGTCAACGGCCGCGCGCACCGCCTGCATGAAGTGAGCCGCTTCGTGCGCGAGGCGGACAAGCGCGGTGGTGGCGCCCTGCGCTGGTTTTATCTCGACGGCAGTTTTCCCGAATAGCGCGACCCGAGAGACCGGGCGATAATAAAAAGGAACCGCAATGCCGCACATCGAAAGCAAACTCAATCCGCGCAGTGAAGATTTCAAGGCCAATGCCGCGGCCATGCAAGCCATCGTCGACGATTTGCGCGACAAGGTCGAGAAAATCGCGGCCGGCGGCGGCGAGGCGGCGGCCGCCAAGCACCTGGCGCGCGGCAAGCTGCTGCCGCGCGACCGCGTGCAGATGCTGCTCGATCCCGGCACGCCCTTCCTCGAGTTTTCCCAGATGGCGGCCTACGCCATGTACCAGGACGCCAAGGGCGTCGATGCGGCGCCCGCCGCCGGCATCATCACGGGCATCGGCAGGGTCTCGGGCCAGGAATGCGTCATCGTCTGCAACGACGCCACCGTCAAGGGCGGCACGTATTACCCGATGACGGTGAAAAAGCATTTGCGCGCCCAGGAAATCGCCGACCAGAACAACCTGCCCTGCATTTATTTGGTCGATTCGGGCGGCGCCAACCTGCCGAATCAGGACGACGTCTTCCCCGACCGCGACCATTTCGGCCGCATCTTCTACAACCAGGCGAACCTGTCGGCCAAGGGCATCCCGCAGATCGCCGTCGTGATGGGCTCTTGCACGGCGGGCGGCGCCTACGTGCCGGCCATGAGCGACGAATCGATCATCGTCAAAGAACAGGGCACGATTTTCCTCGGCGGCCCGCCGCTGGTGAAAGCGGCCACCGGCGAAGTGGTGACGGCCGAAGACCTGGGCGGCGGCGACGTGCACACGCGCTTGTCCGGCGTGGTCGACCACCTGGCACAGAACGACTTGCACGCGCTGTCGCTGGCGCGCACCATCGTCTCAAACCTGAACCGTAAAAAACCGCAGCAGATGGCCTTGCGCGACTCCGTCGAACCGAAATACCCGACGCAGGAACTGTATGGCGTGATCCCCGTCGATACGCGCAAACCGTTCGACGTGCGCGAGGTGATCGCGCGCATCGTCGACGGCAGCGATTTCGACGAATTCAAGGCCCGCTACGGCACCACCCTGATCTGCGGCTTCGCGCACATCTATGGCGTCAAAGTCGGCATCATCGCCAATAACGGCATCTTGTTCTCCGAATCGGCCCTGAAAGGCACGCATTTCATCGAATTGTGCTGCCAGCGCAAGATCCCGCTCGTCTTCCTGCAAAACATCACGGGCTTCATGGTGGGCCGCAAATACGAAAACGAGGGCATCGCCCGCAATGGCGCCAAGATGGTGACTGCCGTTGCCACCGCGGCCGTGCCGAAATTCACGGTGATCATCGGCGGCAGTTTCGGCGCCGGCAATTACGGCATGTGCGGCCGCGCGTTTTCGCCGCGGTTCATGTGGATGTGGCCGAATGCCCGCATTTCCGTCATGGGCGGCGACCAGGCCGCATCCGTGCTGGCCACCGTCAAGCGCGACGGCATCGAAGGCAAGGGCGGGCAGTGGAGCGCGGACGAGGAAGCGGCCTTCAAGCAGCCGATCAAGGAGCAATACGAACACCAGGGCCACCCGTACTACGCCACCGCGCGCCTGTGGGACGATGGCGTGATCGACCCGGCCGACACCCGCATGGTGCTGGGCCTGGGCCTGTCGGCCGCCTTGAACGCGGAAATCCCGGACACGAAGTTCGGCGTATTCCGCATGTAAGCGGCATTCAGGGAGAAGAGAATGGAATTTGAAACCTTAAAGTTGGTCATCGAAGGCAATGTCGCCACCGTGACCCTGAACCGCCCCGACGTGCGCAACGCCTTCAACGAGACGACGATCGCCGAACTGGCGCGCGCCTTCGAGGGCCTGGGACGCAGCGACATGGTGCGCGCCATCGTGCTGGCCGCCAATGGCGCCGCCTTTTGCGCCGGCGCGGACTTGAACTGGATGAAGAAGATGGCAGGCTACACGCATGCCGAAAACCAGGCCGACGCGCTGCAGCTGGCGCAGATGCTGCGCACGATTTACCTGTGTCCGAAACCCGTGGTGGCGAAGGTCCAGGGCGACTGCTATGCGGGCGGCATGGGCCTCGTCGCCGCATGCGATATCATTCTGGTTGCGGAAGACGTGCATTTCTGCCTGAGCGAAGTGCGGCTGGGACTGATTCCCGCCACTATTTCACCGTATGTCATCAAGGCCATGGGCGAAAACGCGGCACGCCGCTATTTCCTGACCGCCGAGCGATTCTCCGCTCAGGAAGCGCTGCGCATCGGCTTTGCCCACGAGGTAGTCGAGGCAGACGCGCTGGACGCGAAAACGGCCGAGGTGCTCAAAGCGCTGACGGGCAACAGCCCGCACGCCGTGGCGCAAGCGAAAACGCTGGTGCGCGAAATCGTCGGCCAACCGGTCGACGAGGCGCTGCTGGCGGACACCGCCGAGCGCATCGCGCAGATCCGCGCCTCGGAGCAGGGACGCGAAGGCGTGCAATCGTTCCTCGACAAGCGCAAGCCGAGTTGGCTCATGGGCTAGCAATATCATTGGAGCAGTTTTGAAAGCAGAAAAACAATCGGGCTGGGTCGAACGCAGTCTGCGCAGCGTGTGGCATCCGTGCACACAGATGCAGCACCACGAGACGGTCCCATTGATCCCCGTCAGCCACGGCCGCGGCGCCTGGCTGTATGATCACGAAGGACGACGCTACCTGGACGCCATCAGCTCCTGGTGGGTGAACCTGTTCGGCCACGCGAATCCGCGCATCAATGCGGAGCTGAAGGACCAGCTGGACCGGCTGGAACACGCGATGCTGGCCGGCTTTACGCATGAACCGGTGATCGAGCTGTCGGAAAAGCTCTCCGCCTTGACGGGCGGCGTGCTTGGCCACAGCTTTTACGCGTCCGACGGGGCGTCGGCCGTGGAAATCGCCCTGAAAATGAGTTTTCACGCCTGGCGCAACAGCGGCAAGGGTGAAAAACAGGAATTCGTCTGCCTGAAAGGCAGCTACCACGGCGAAACCATCGGCGCGCTGGCCGTCACGGACGTCGCCCTGTTCAAGGATGCCTACGGCCCCTTGCTGCGGGCAACGCAGACGGTGATGTCGCCCGACTTCCGCCAGGCGGCCGAGGGCGAATCAGCGCAGGACGTGGCGCGCCGCGCCGCCGCTGACGTGGAACAGCTGTTCCAGCAAAAGGCCGACAAGATCGCCGCCATCATCATCGAACCGCTGGTGCAATGCGCCACGGGCATGGCCATGCACGACCCGCTGTACCTGGCGCTGGTGCGCGCCCTATGCGATCGTTATCAAGTCCATCTGATCCTCGATGAAATCGCCGTCGGCTGCGGCCGCACGGGCACCTTCTTTGCCTGCGAACAGGCCGGCATCTGGCCCGATTTCGTCTGCCTGTCGAAAGGCATCAGCGGCGGCTATCTGCCTTTATCGCTGGTGATGACGCGCGAAGACATCTACCAGGCGTTCTACAGCACCGACGTGCGCCGCGGCTTTTTGCATTCGCACTCGTACACGGGCAACCCGCTGGCTTGCCGCGCCGCGCTGGCGACGCTGTCCATCTTCGAGGAAGATGATGTGCTGGCCACCAACCGCGTGCGCGCCGAGAAGATCACGCAAGCGCTGGCGCCGCTGGCGCAGCATAACAAGGTAAAAAACTTCAGGCAGCAGGGCATGATCTGGGCGTTTGACGCCGTCGACGCAGCGCCCGATTTCTCGCGCCGCTTCTTCAGCACGGCGCTGGAACATGAACTGCTGATGCGCCCCATCGGTTCCACCGTCTACCTGATGCCGCCGTACATACTCGACGACGCGGAGATCGCGGGCCTGGGCCAGCAGACCCTGGCCGTCTTCAATCATGTGATCGGGGCCTGAGATGGAACTGATCGCCCGATTACAACAGCAGCTGCAAGGGCTGGAAGAGCGCAGCCTGATCCGCCGCCGCCGCACCGTCGACACGCCGTGCGCGCCGCGCCTGACGGTCGATGGCCGCGCCATGCTGGCCTTTTGCAGCAATGACTACCTGGGCCTGGCGTCGCATCCGCGCATCGTCGCGGCGCTGAAAGAGGGCGCCGACCTGTATGGCGCCGGCAGCGGCGCGTCGCACCTGATCAGCGGCCATGGCCGCGCCCACGCGCAGCTGGAAGAGCGCCTGGCCAATTTCGTGGGCGCCAACCTGGAAAACGCCCGCGCCCTGTATTTCTGCACCGGCTACATGGCTAATCTGGCCGTGCTGACGGCCCTGTCGGCGGGCGACGCGGACGCGGAGATTTTCTCGGAAGCGCTGAACCACGCCTCGCTGATCGACGGCACGCGCCTGGCCCGCGTGAAAACGTGCGTGTATCCGCACGCGGACCTCGATGCCCTGTCGGGCCTGCTGGCGGCCAGCACGGCGAAAACCAAGATCGTCGTCACCGACAGCGTCTTCAGCATGGATGGCGACCTGGCGCCGCTGCCCGCGCTGCTGGCCCTGTGCGAACAATACGGCGCCTGGCTGGTGGTCGACGACGCGCACGGTTTCGGCGCGCTGGGAGCCAACGGCCGCGGCGCGCTCGAACACTTCGACCTGCATTCGCCCTACCTCGTCTACGTGGGCACCCTGGGCAAGTCGGCCGGCGTGGGCGGCGCGTTTGTGTGCGCGCACGAAGCCGTGATCGACACCCTGATACAAAAGGCGCGCCCCTACATCTTCACCACGGCGGCCGCGCCCGCGCTGGCGCATGCGCTCTTGGCCAGCCTGGACATCATCGCCGGCGAGGAAGGCCGGCAGCGCCGCGCCCACCTGGCGGCGCTGGTGGCGCAATGGAACGACGGCCTGAAGCTGCAACGCTGGCAAGCCTTGCCCTCGGTGACCGCCATCCAGCCCGTCATCATCGGCGAGAACGCGGACATGCTGGACATCGCCGCCACCCTGTATGAACAGGGCCTGTGGGTCGGCGCGATCCGCCCGCCCACCGTGCCGGCGGGGTCGGCGCGCCTGCGCGTCACCCTGTCGGCCGGCCACACGGCGCAGGAAGTGGCGCAATTGATCAACGCAGTCAACACCCTGGAAAGGACTCGCCATGAGCCTTGATGATCCTATCGTGGCGGAAGTGCTGGCGGACCTGGCGCCGGCCGTGCAGCCGGCTCCGGCCATTGCCGGCCTGCCCTCGCGCTTTGCCTGTTTCGTCACCGGCACCGACACGGAAATCGGCAAGACATTGACGTCGTCGGCCCTGCTGCACGCGCTGGTCGCGCGCGGCGTGCGCGCCTGCGGCATGAAACCGGTCGCCGCCGGCGCCGAAATGCGCGACGGCGAGCTGCATAATGAAGACGCCGACAGCCTGATCGCCGCCGGCAACGTCACCATGCTGCGCAGCCTGACGACGCCCTACATGCTGAAGGAACCGGCGGCGCCGCACATCGCCGCCGCGCTCGAAGGCGTGAGCATCGAATCGGTGCCCATCCTGGCCGCCTACCTGGAAATCGCCGCCGCCTCGGACGCCGTGGTGGTCGAAGGCGTGGGCGGTTTCCGCGTGCCGCTGTCGCCCGGTTTCGACTCGGCCGACCTGGCGCAGCAACTCGACCTGCCCGTGATCCTCGTGGTCGGCATGCGCCTGGGCTGCATCAGCCAGGCCTTGCTGACGGTGGAAGCCGTCGAAGCGCGCGGCTTGACGGTCGTCGGCTGGGTCGCCAACACGCTGGAAGTGGAAATGCGCTTCCTCGACGAAAATATCGATGCGCTGATCGAGCGCATCCCGGCGCCGCTGCTGGGCAGGGTGCCGCGCCTGGCGCAGCCGAGCGCGCAAGCGGCGGCGGCGTATCTCGATTTCACCGGCTTGCCCAACTGGCCGGCGCAGCATCCCAACACTTAATGTAGCTAAAAAATAGAAGCGAAGGAATCACCATGTCTTTAGTCCAAGAAGCAGCAAAAACCGTCGAACTGCACCGCCCTGCGGCGCGCATCACCGTGCCGGAAGCGGCCACCTGGCCCGTCGCCGACGTGCTGGCCCTGTTCGACCTGCCATTCAATGACCTGATGTTCAAGGCCCAGCAAACCCACCGCGTCAACTTCCCCGACGGCGACGTGGAACTGGCGACCCTGTTGTCGATCAAGACGGGCGGCTGCGAGGAAGACTGCGGCTACTGCCCGCAGGCGGCCCGCTACGACACGGGCGTGGAAGCAAAAAAAATCCTCGACATCGACACGGTGCTCGACGCGGCGCGCCAGGCAAAAGCCAACGGCGCCACGCGCTTCTGCATGGGCGCCGCCTGGCGCAGCCCGAAAGAGCGCGACATGGAAAAAGTCGAAGAGATGGTGACCAAGGTCAAGGCGCTGGGCCTGGAAACATGCGCTACTTTGGGTATGCTGGAAGAAGGACAAGCGGACCGCCTGAAGAACGCGGGCCTCGACTTCTACAACCATAACCTCGATACGGCACCCGAGTTCTACGACAACGTCATCTCGACGCGCGAATACCAGGACCGCCTGGACACCCTGGGCCGCGTGCGCGAAGCAGGCTTGAAAGTATGCTGCGGCGGCATCGTCGGCATGGGTGAAACGCGCTTGCAGCGCGCGGGCCTGATCGCCCAGCTGGCCAATCTGAATCCGTATCCGGAATCGGTGCCCGTCAACCACCTGGTGCAGGTGGAAGGCACGCCACTGTACGGCATGGAAGCGCTCGATCCGTTCGAATTCGTGCGCACCATCGCCGTGGCCCGCATCACCATGCCGAAGGCGCGCGTGCGCCTGTCGGCCGGTCGCCGCCAGATGGGCGAAGCCGTGCAAGCCATGTGCTTCCTGGCCGGCGCCAATTCCATCTTCTACGGCGACAAGCTGCTCACCACCGACAACCCGGAAGCGGAAGACGACCGCGTCCTGTTGAACAAGCTGGGCCTGCAAACGCGCGGCGCCATGCTGGACTCGGTACAGAAAGAGAAGTGCGGCTGCTGATCCAGCCATCGGAATGCGCCCCACCAGGGCGCATTCCTTCATCGCGACACCTCAGATAAAAAACTTCCAGCCACGAGCTGCAAAGAGAGAGACCATGTTCACTAAAATCCTGATCGCCAACCGCGGCGAAATCGCTTGCCGTGTCGCCGCTACCGCGCGCCGCATGGGCATCCAGACCGTCGCCGTGTATTCGGAAGCGGACGCCAACGCCAAGCACGTCGCCGTGTGCGACGAAGCCGTCCTGATCGGCCCCGCGCCGGCCAAGGAAAGCTATCTGTGCGGCGACAAGATCATCGCCGTGGCGCTGGCCACTGGCGCGCAAGCGATCCACCCCGGCTACGGCTTCCTGTCCGAAAACGCGGATTTCGCCGACGCCTGCCACGCGGCGGGCCTGGTCTTCATCGGCCCGCCGGCGTCCGCCATGCGCGCCATGGGCTCCAAATCGGCCGCCAAGTCGCTGATGGAAAAAGCCAACGTGCCGCTGGTGCCCGGCTACCATGGCGAGGAACAGGATGCGGACTTTTTGCACACGCAAGCCGACAAGATCGGCTACCCCGTCCTGCTGAAGGCTTCGGCCGGCGGCGGCGGCAAGGGCATGCGCGTCATCGACAACAGCGCCGACTTCAAGGCCGCGCTGGCCTCGTGCAAGCGCGAAGCGATCAGCTCTTTCGGCGACGACAAGGTGCTGGCCGAAAAATACCTGTCGCGCCCGCGGCATATCGAAATCCAGGTGTTCGCCGACACGCTCGGCAACTGCATCTACCTGTTCGAGCGCGATTGCTCGGTGCAGCGCCGCCATCAAAAGGTGCTGGAAGAAGCGCCGGCGCCGGGCATGCCGGCCGAGCGCCGCGCAGCCATGGGCGAAGCGGCCGTCGCCGCCGCCAAGGCCGTCGGCTACGTGGGCGCGGGCACGGTGGAATTCATCGCCAACCAGGATGGCTCGTTCTACTTCATGGAGATGAACACGCGCCTGCAGGTCGAGCATCCGGTGACGGAAATGATCACCGGCACCGACCTGGTGGAATGGCAGTTGCGCGTCGCCTTTGGCGAGCCGCTGCCGAAAAAACAGAGCGAACTGGCGATCCACGGCCACGCCATCGAGGCGCGCATCTACGCGGAAAATCCGGAGAAGGGCTTCCTGCCGTCGATCGGCACCCTGCGCCACATGCAGTCGCCATCGGCCGTCACGTTCGAACTGGGTGGCACGGTGGTTCCGGCGTCCGTGCGCATCGATTCGGGCGTGCGCGAAGGCGACGCCATTTCGCCATTCTACGACCCGATGATCGCCAAGCTGATCGTCTGGGGCGAGGACCGCCGCGAAGCGCTGGCGCGCATGGCGCAAGCGCTGTCGGAATACCAGATCGTCGGCCTCGCCAGCAATATCGCCTTCCTGAAACGCCTGGTCGAAGGCCAGGCATTTTCCAGCGCGGACCTGGACACGGGTTTGATCGAGCGCAATCAAGCGTCGCTGTTCCCCGCCCTGCAGGCGGCGCCCGACACGGCCCTGGCGCTGGCGTCCGTGGCCCTGCTGCTGGAAGAAAAAGCGGCCGCCGAAGCGCAATCGGCCAACCGCGCCGACCCATGGGGCAATGCCCTGGGCTGGCGCTTGAACAGCACCCTGGGACGCAGCCTGGCGTTTGCCGACGAATTCGCGCTGGCCGGCGACAGCAAGGCCTATGCCGCGCGCATCGCCTACCAGACGGATGGCTGGCTGTTCAACGGCCAGCCCCTGACATTGACGGCGCGCAAAGGCAACGAGCTGCACATCAAGCTGGGCGAGCGTGCCGTGCATGGCACCGTGCTGCGCGACGGCGAGCAATTCCACGTGTTCACCAGCGGCTTGCACCACACCCTGCACTACAGCGACCCGATGGCGCATGCGGGCGAAACGGAAGCGGAAGGCGGCCGCCTGACGGCGCCGATGCCGGGCAAGGTCGTCGCCGTGCTGGTCAACCAAGGCCAGGACGTCAAGAAGGGCGAGCCGCTGGTCATCATGGAAGCGATGAAGATGGAGCACACGATCGCCGCGCCGCACGACGGCCTGGTGGAAGAGGTGCTGTACGCGGTCGGCGACCAGGTGGCCGATGGCGCGCCGCTGCTGGCCTTCAAGGCCGCCGCCTGAGGAGCGCTCTTGGAAACCTCGATGCGCATCCTGTTACAGCGCGCGGACGGCAAGGAAGCGGCGTGGATCAGCGACTTCCGTGACTTGCTGCCCGAAGCCGAGATTGTCTTCTGGCGCGAGGGCGAGTCGTTCGCGCCCTGCGACTATGCCGTCGTGTGGCAGCCGCCCGCCGCCATGCTGCCCGTATTGAGCGAAGTCAAAGCCATCTTCAACACGGGCGCGGGCGTCGACGCGCTGCTGAAATTCGGCGAGGCGCTGCCGGCCCACGTGCCGCTGGTGCGCCTCGATGACGCAGGCATGGGCGTGCAGATGGCCGAATATGTGAGCCACGCCGTGCTGCGCCACTTCCGCCGTTTCGACGACTACGAGGCGCAGGGCCGCGCCGGCATCTGGCAACCGCTGCCCGCATTCGACAAGGGGGATTTCCCCGTCGGCGTGCTTGGCATGGGCGTGCTGGGCACCCGCGTGCTGCAAGCGCTGGCGCAGTTCGAATTTCCCCTGCGCGGCTGGAGCCGCAGCCAGAAACACGTCGATGGCGTGCAGTGCTTTGCGGGCGAAGAGGAGCTGGAAGCCTTTTTACGCGGCACGCGCGTGCTGGTCTGCATGCTGCCGCTCACGCCGGACACGCACAACCTGCTCGACCGCGCGCGCCTGTCGATGCTGCTGCCGGGCGCCTACATCATCAACGTGGCGCGCGGTGCGCATCTCGCCGAACCGGATTTGCTGACCCTGATCCGCTCCGGGCACATCGCCGGAGCGACCCTGGACGTGTTCCGCAACGAGCCGCTGCCGCAGCAGCACCCGTTCTGGCAAGAACCGCGCATCACCATCACGCCGCATATTTCGGCCGCCACCCTGCGCCGCGAAAGCGTGGCGCAAATCGCCGCCAAAATGCGCCGCCTGCACGCCGGCGACTCTGTCGCCGGCATCGTCAACCGTTTGCAAGGATATTGAGATGAGCCCTACTACCAGTCTGCCCAAGCAGGTCAAGATCGTCGAAGTGGGTCCGCGCGACGGCCTGCAAAACGAGAAGGAAACCATCAGCGCCGCCGTCAAGATCGAACTGGTCGACCGCCTGACGTTGGCCGGCTTCGCCAATATCGAGGCGGCGTCCTTCGTGTCGCCGAAATGGGTGCCGCAGATGGCCACCAGCGCGGAAGTCATGCAGAAAATCGCGCGCCGCCCCGGCACCATTTATTCGGCGCTGACGCCGAACATGCAGGGTTTCGATGCGGCGCTGGCGGCGAAGGCCGATGAAGTGGTGATCTTCGGCTCCGCTTCCGAGGCGTTCTCGCAAAAGAACATCAACTGCTCCATCGCCGAATCGATCGCCCGCTTCGAAGGCGTGGCGAAAGCGGCCAAGGAACACGGCCTGCGCCTGCGCGGCAGCATCAGCTGCGCCTTCGGCTGCCCCTACCAGGGCGACGTGCCGCTCGACGCCGTGGCCGACGTGGTGAAACGCATGCGCGACCTGGGCTGCGACGAAATCGACATCGCCGACACCATCGGCGTGGCCACGCCGCGCAAGACGCAGGCGGTAATGGAGCGCGCGATCCAGGCTTTCCACGTGGGAGGCCTGTCCGGCCACTTCCACGACACCTATGGCCAGGCGCTGGCGAACATCTACGCCAGCCTGGAAACGGGCATCGCGATCTATCACTCGTCCGTCTCCGGCCTGGGCGGCTGCCCGTACGCCAAGGGCGCCACCGGCAACGTGGCCACCGAAGACGTGCTGTATATGATGCAGGGGCTGGGCATTGCCACCGACATCGACCTGGACCTGGTCGTCGATGCGGGGCAGTTCATCTCGCAGCAGCTGGGGCGCAAGGGTTCTAGCCGGGCCGGCAACGCCATCGCGGCGAAACGCCTGGGGTAAATGCAAAGGGGCTGCGGCCCCTGCTGCCGGCCTCGCGCCGCAGGCGCTACAGACGAAAAAAAACCCAAGAGCCTAAACTCTTGGGTTTTTTTCTACAAATTTGGTCGGAGTACAAGGATTCGAACCTTGGACCCCCTGGTCCCAAACCAGGTGCGCTACCGGGCTGCGCCACACTCCGAAGACCAAGATAATACAGGCCGTATCGATTTCGGTCAAGGGTCAGGTGAAACTCTGTGTAAATTATTTACGCGCGGCACTGGAATCCATGTATTTTTCAAAACGATTGAAGTATGCGACACTGGCTTGGCAAGTTTTCCCGATCAGACATGAAGGTGACGACGGCAATGGAGTTCAGGATAGAAAGAAGCGACGGTGGCCGGCCCCTGCCGAACCGCCGCGGCATCGTGCTGGGCATCGCCGTGTCCCTGCTGCTGCATGGCGCCTTGATCTATCTATGGCGCCATGTGCAGCCGGCCGCGCGGATGGACATGGCCCCGCGCGTGGAATCGATCGCCGTGTGGATACGTCCGCTGGCCGCCAAGCCTCCCCCGCCGCCCGCCGAAGTGGTCAAGCCGAAACGCGAACCCAAGCCCATCAGCAAGCCGAAACTCGCCACGGTCCGGGAAACGCCGGCGGCCACCGTGACGCCAGCGGCCAGCCCGCAAGCCATCACGGTCGTGCCGGCATCACCGGCCACGCCGGCGGCCAGTGCCGATACCTTCAGGCAAGAAACCCCGGAAACGCCGAAATTCGACATGGAAGCGGCCAGAAAAACGGCGCGCAAGATGGCGGGCGAACGCGATCCGTCCAAGGTGGGCACGGCCGTGGGGCAAATCCCCGACAAGCCGCTGCAAACGGAAACCCAGCTGGCGCGCGACATCGCACAAGGCAAGCGCGGCGATTGCCGCACGGCCTATTCCGGCGCGGGCTTGCTGGCGCCCGTGCTGATGCTACTGGACAAGAAGGATAGCGGCTGCAAGTGGTGATGACGTGATTGACTCTACCCATATTGGGTACTATCATACCCAATATGGGTATTTATGCAGACACATTGTTTTCCAAGACACAGCAACGCGTACTGGCCTTGCTCTTTGGCCAGGCGCAACGCTCTTTCTATGCGAATGAAATCATCGCCTTCGCAGCCATGGGGTCGGGCGCCGTGCAGCGCGAGCTGGCCAAGCTGGAGAAGTCGGCCCTGGTCACGGTGAAAAAAGTGGGCAACCAAAAGCATTATCAGGCGAATCACGCGGCACCCATCTTCGACGAACTGCGCAGCATCGTACTGAAAACCTTTGGCGTCGCCGACGTGCTGCGCGTGGCGCTACAGCCATACTGGCAGGAAATCGACCTGGCCTTCGTGTACGGTTCGATGGCCAAGGGAACGGAACACGCACACAGCGATATCGACCTGATGGTGATCGGCAGCATGGCATCGAACGCCCAGCTACTGGCGGCGCTGCAACCGGCAGAGCAACAATTGGGACGCAGCATCAATCCCACCTTGTACACGCCGGCAGAATGGCGGCAAAGAATAGACGACGGCAAGTCGTTCGTGGTGCGGGTCCTCGACCAGCCCAGGATTTTTGTCAAAGGAGCCAATGATGACTTCATCAAGCTCACCGGCGCTGGCGAACCTGGCACGCATCGGCCAGCTCAAGGCTGAGCCACCGGACGCACGCGAACGGGCCGGCTTGCTGCGCTCGGCCACCGTGCGCCTGCGCGATGCCAGGCAGTCGATACTGTCGCTGGAAAGTCGCTTCGACCTGGCATATAACGCCGCGCATGCAGCTGCCTTGTCTGCGCTGCGTCAACATGGTTATCGCAGCGACAATCGCTATCTCGTCTTTCAAAGCCTGGAACACACGCTGGGTTTCACGCCACAGCAATGGCTGCTGTTAAGCCAGGCGCACAAGAAGCGCAACCTGGCGGAATACGAGGGCGAGCTGGATGTCACGCAGGGCTTTGTCGACGAGTTGATCGAACATGTGCAACAACTGCTCGCGGCGGCACAGGCGCTCGATGTCCAGCCACCGTCCTGATCGCCTTATTCCTGCCCCTTCAACTGCAGCGCCCGCTCATACAGGGCGTTTTTCTTGCGGCCCGTGATTTGCGCCGTCAAATTCGCCGCCTGCTTGACGCTGCATTCGGCCAATAAGATATTCAGGATGCGTTCCGCTTCCACGTCTTCCGCGTCCTGCGCTTCCGTGGCGCCTTCCAGCAGGACGACGAACTCTCCCTTTTCGCGGTGCGCGTCGGCGCGTATCCACGCCGCCGCCTCGGACAGGGGGCAGCGGTGGATTTCCTCGAACAGTTTCGTCAGTTCGCGCGCGAACACCACCTGGCGCGTCGGCTCGAACGCCGCCGCCAGGGCCGTGGCGCAATCGAGGATGCGGTGCGGCGCCTCATAGAACACCATGGTGGCCGTCACGCCGCGCAGGCTGTGCAGCATGTTTTCACGCTGCTTGGCCTTGGCTGGCAGGAAGCCGACAAAGTAAAACTGGTCATTCAGCAAGCCGCTGGCGGAAATGGCCGTGATCGCCGCCGATGGACCGGGCAGGGGCAGCACGCGCAAGCCGGCCGCACGCACGGCGTCGACGATGCGCGCGCCCGGGTCGGACACGGCGGGCGTGCCGGCGTCGGAGACGAGGGCGATGCGCTCGCCGGCGTGCAGGCGGGCAATCAAAGTTTGCGCCACTTCGCGTTCATTATGTTGATGCGCCGCAATCAACGGCTTGTTCAAGCCAAAGCGCGTCAGCAGGTGCGCCGTATTGCGCGTATCTTCACAGGCGACGGCATCGGCAAGGCTCAGCAAATGCAGCGCGCGCAGGCTGATATCGGTCACATTGCCGATCGGCGTGGCCACTATATACAATGTTGCGATAGGATAGACCTGGTGCGCCGCCTCTGTCATGATGGGCAGGCTGGCGATGGAACTGATTTCTTGTACGGTCATTTTGGAGGTTAAATGCTTGCTAATAGTGTGAAGTTACTGCTTGTTTGTGCCGCGACCGGCATGCTGAGCGCTTGCAGCACGCCTTGCGACGCGCCCGGGCAATTGTGCGCGCCTATTGAATCTAACACAAGGGCGCTGCCGCCACCGAAGCCGCTGCCACCGCCCCTGCCGCCGAAGCCGCCCGCACCCGAACCCGTCACTTTCGCCGTGGCCGTGCCCGATATTACCGCGTACGACGGCAACGGCGCGCCGCTGGCGCCCATCAAGAACAAACCGGCCACCGGCACGCCGCTCGACATGCCGGCCGCCACGGCACCGGCGCCATCCGACGGCAATGTCCACCACATCGGCCTGCTGCTGCCGCTGCGCTCGGCTTCCCTGGGCCCGGCCGCCGAATTGCTGCGCGCCGGCTTCATGGCCGCGTACGAGCGCGACCGCAGCGGCTTTGAAGTGACGGTGATCGATACGGGCGATGGCAGCAGCGACGTCCTGAACAAGTTTGCGCAAGCGCAGGAAGAACAGGACATCGTCGTGGGGCCGTTGTCGCGTTCGGCCGTCACGGCCGTGGCGAACAGCGACCTGGTGCGTAAGCCGACGATCGCCCTGAACCACCCGGACAACCGCGGCGACGCGCGCCTGCCGGCCAAGCTGCTGGTGATGGGCTTGTCGATCGAGGCGGAAGCGCGCCAGGTCGCCGCCTGGGCCGCCAGCGAACAGCCGGGCGCCAGCGCGCTGGTCCTGTCGGCCGGTTCGCCCTCGCAGCGCCGCATCAGCGCCGCCTTCAAGCAGGAATGGCTGCGCCAGGGCGGCAAGATCGAGACCATGGACTTGACGGCCACGAATGGCTACCTGAGCGATGCCGAGCTGGTGCAGCTGCGCGCGCGCCTGGCCGCCACGCCGCCGGGCCTGCTGTTTGCCGCGCTCGACGCCGACCAGGCGCGCCAGTTGCGCGTGGCCATCGGCAGCGATCTGCCCCTGTATGGCACCTCGTCCTTGAATCCCGGCGCCGGACGCGGCGCCAGCGGCCCGGAACTCGACGGCGCGCGCCTGCTGGACTTGCCATGGCAAGTCCAGCGCGACCATCCGCAAGTGATGGTGTATCCACAGCCCGAGCAGCCTGCCGAACGCCGGCTGACGGCCGACATGGAACGCCTGTACGCGCTGGGCATCGATGCCTTCCGCGTGGCGCGCGAAGTGGCGCTGCGGCCGAACGCGCCATTTACCCTCGATGGCGTGACGGGCCGCCTGGCCGTGCGCTTCGACGGTGATCAAAGCGTGTTCGAACGCACGGAACAGGCCGCCACCTACCAGCAAGGCGTGCTGGGTACCTGGCCGCCGGCCACGGCAACAACACCGGCCGCCTTGCCGCCGGCCCAATAAGGACACGCCATGCCGCCCTTCGCTTTCTGGAACAAACGGGAACGGGGACGGCAAGGGGAAGACGATGCGCTCGCGTATCTGTTGCTGCAAGGCTTGGTGCTGCTGCAACGCAACTATCTGTGCAAGGGCGGGGAACTCGACCTGATCATGCGCGACGGCGCCGCCATCGTTTTCGTCGAAGTGCGGCTGCGCAGCAGTACAGCCTACGGCGGCGCCCTGGCCAGCATCACGCCGGCCAAGCAGCGGCGCATGGTGCTGGCCGCGCAAACCTGGCTGCTGGGGCAAAAAACGCTGCCGCCATGCCGCTTCGACGCGCTGGCCATCGATGGCGGGCGCATCAGCTGGCTGAAGAACATCCTCGATATGTAAGCATTTTTAACAGTGCTTGTCCGCCATGCCGCGCGCCTGCACTATAATCGGCAGACTATGAATAATCAACGCATCCTCTCGCACTTCCACGAAAGTGCCGAACTCAAGATCCAGGCCGCCACCGTACTGGCGCAACCGATTGCGCAGGCGATCGACCTGATGTTTTATGCATTGTCCAACGGCAACAAGATCCTCGCCTGCGGCAACGGCGGTTCCGCCGCCGACTGCCAGCATTTCGCGGCCGAGCTGGTCGGACGCTTCGAACGCGAGCGCTTTCCGCTGCCGGCCCTGGCGCTGACGACGGATACGTCCATCCTGACGGCCGTGGCGAACGATTACAGCTACCGCGAGATCTTCTCGAAGCAGGTGCAGGCGTTCGGCCAGGCCGGCGACATCCTGCTGGCCATCTCCACGTCGGGCAATTCGGCCAACGTGATGGCGGCCGTGGAAGCGGCGCTCGAGCGCGAAATGCGCGTCGTGGCGCTGACGGGCAAGGACGGCGGCGCCATCGGCAAGATGCTGACGGACGCCGACGTGCATATCTGCGTACCGGCCGAGCGTACGGCGCGCATCCAGGAAGTCCATCTGACCACCATACATTGCATCTGCGACGGCATCGATGTCGCCCTATTCGGAGGAGACGTGAATGACTAAATTCGGTACTGGCCCAGGCTGGAAACGCGTACAACGCCCGCTGGCCACCGCACTGCTGTGCGGCGCCATGCTCACCTCGCTCACCGGCTGCATCGAACTGATGGTCGGCGGCGCGGTGATGGGCGGCGTTGCCGCAGCGGACCGCCGCACCCTGGGCGCGCAGACCGAAGACAAGTCGATCGCCCTGAAAGGCGAGTCGCGCATCCCCTCCATCGTGGGCGACGTGGGCCACGTGAACGTCACCAGTTTCAACCGCCGCGTCCTGCTGACGGGCGAAGTGCGCGACGAGGCGATGAAAAATGCCGTCGAGCGCGAAGTGCGCAATATCGAGGGCGTGGAATCGGTGGCGAATGAATTGATCATCGCCGGCCCGGCCAGCTATACCTCGCGCTCGAACGACGCGCTGATCACCACCAAGGTCAAGGCCAGCCTGGTCGACATGAAAACCATCTCGGCTGCCTCGTTCAAGGTCGTCACCGAGAACGCCACCGTCTTCCTGATGGGCAGAGTCACCCAGCGCGAAGGCACGGTCGCGGCCGACGTGGCGCGCGGCGTGGGCGGCGTGCAGAAAGTGGTCAAGCTGTTCGACTACATTTCGGAAGCGGAACTGAAGCAATTGCAGCCGGACCCGCCGCAGCAACGCACGACGAGCACCGTCAGCGACACGGTACAGCAGTAAGCGCCTCCGCCATCCGACCTAGGGCGCGCCAACGATGCGGCGGCTATAATAGTCGCATCGTGGCCGCATCGCCCCGCTTTTCAAGTGAAAACCATGTCAACTTCGCCATCCGCAAGCAAGTCCTGGATCAAGCCAGCCCTGATCGCCGTCGTCGTGGCGGGCGTGGCGGCGGCAGCTTACCTGTCGCTGAATGACAAGCAAAGCGCGCCGGACGTGACCTTCCACGGCATCCATGGCGAGAAAATCACGTCAAACAGCCTGCGCGGCAAGGTGGTGATGGTCAATTTCTGGGCCACCTCGTGTACGACTTGCGTGGCGGAAATGCCGGAAATGGTCGACACCTACAACAAGTACAAGGGGCAGGGACTGGAATTCGTGGCCGTGGCCATGAAATACGATCCGGCCAACTACGTGCTGAACTTCGCCGAAACGCGCCAGCTGCCGTTCAAGGTGGCGCTCGACGTGACGGGCGAGGCGGCCAAGGCCTACGGCGACGTGGCCCTCACGCCCACCACCTTCGTCCTGGACAAACAGGGCAAGATCCTCAAGCGCTACGTGGGCAAGCCGGAATTCGCTGAACTGCACAAGCTGCTCGAATCCGCCATCGCCGGCTAAACGTCTCACATAAGCTACTGCGCGTCGCGATTTGCAGCCTGCGATGCTCACTGTGCTCAAGCACAGTTCCGCTTCTCCGCCGCAACTCACTTCCGCTCGCTACGCTTCTGTGAGGCGTTGAAGACGAGGGGAGCACCGCACAAAACCCTGTTGCCAGGTGTTGCCAATCTGTTATAACCTTCCCTTGCGTGATCCCACTCACCTTGTGAAGGCCAGCCGTGTCCCCAGCCGCCCAATCGCTCGACCCGCAGCAACTGAAAACCTGGCTGCTCGCCGCCGGCAACAAGGACGCCACCGCGTTCCGCCAGCTATATAACTCCACCTCATCGAAACTGTTTGGCTTCGCGCTGCGTATATTGCATAAGCAAGAGCTCGCTGAAGAAGCCTTGCAAGAGGGGTTCGTCGCCATCTGGAACAACGCCGCCGCTTACCAGAGCCATCTGGCGGCGCCGATGACCTGGATGGCCACCATCGTGCGCAACAAGGCGTTCGATGTGCTGCGGCGCAGCGACGATACCGTGGAAATCGATGCCGAACAGTTTGATAGCGAAGTCATGAATGCACTCCGAGACCCCCAGGCCACGCCGATCGAGTCACTGCAACTGAGCGGTGACGCTAAGGCGCTGGCGTTTTGCATGTCCGCCCTGGAAGGGCTGCACCGGCAGGTGGTCGCCCTGGCGTTCTATCACGACCTGTCGCATAGCGAAGTGGCGCAGCAGATGTCGCTGCCGATCGGCACCGTGAAGACCTGGATACGGCGCAGCCTGGAACGGCTGCGCACGTGCCTGGCGAAACGGGAGGCATCATGAATATCCGCGGCAATGACGTGCTGCGCCAGAAACTGGCGTCCGAATACGTGCTGGGCACCCTGAAAGGGGGCGCGCGGCGGCGTTTCGAAGGCTGGCTGCACAACGACGCCGACTTGCGCAATATCACGGCCGAATGGCGCCAGCGCCTGGAACCAATGGCGGAATTCGCCACGCCCGTGGCGCCGCCCAAGCGCGTGTGGCAACAGATCGAGCAGCGCCTGCACCTGCGTCCGCAGGGCGGCAAGTCCTGGCTGCGCGATTCGCTGGCGTTCTGGCGTGGCCTGGGCATGGCGTCGAGCGCCATCGCCGCGCTGCTGGTGATTGTCGTGGCCACGCGCGTGATGGATGCGCCGCAGATCAGCTATGTGGCCAGCCTGACGGACGAGAAAGCGCAAACGGCCCTGCTGCTGACGGCCGACAGCCGCCACGGCGCGCTCGAGGTGCGCATGGTGGGCAACGCGCCCGTGCCTGCTGATCGCGATCTGGAACTGTGGGCCGTGCCGAAGAGCGGCAACCCACGTTCGCTGGGTTTATTGGCAGACAAGGGCAACGTGAAACTGGCCCTGTCGCAGCGCGCCCTCGGCAGCGACGTGGCCTTGCTGGCCGTCACCCTGGAGCCGAAAGGCGGTTCGCCGGATCCGAACGGACCGACGGGACCAATCTTGTACAAGGGTAACTGGGTGAAAATCTAAGCTTATTTAGGATACAGAATCATCTGCGTGCAGCGGAACAGGGCAATCGTCTTGCCCGTTTCCTTGCTTTTCACCACGGCATCCCACACTTGCGTGTTGCGGCCCTTGTGCTCGACTTTCGCCGTGCAGGTGAGCGTGCCTTCGCGGGCCGTGCCCAGGTGGTTCGATTTCAACTCGATGGTCGTAAAATTGCTCGCGCCTTCGGGCAGGTTGACGATGCAGCCATAGCCGGAAGCCGTGTCGGCCAGGGTCACCACGCTGCCCGCATGCAGGTAGCCATTCGGCGCCAGCAAGTGCGGCAGCACGGGCAATTCCGCCGTCAGCTGGCCGTCGCCCACTGCCGTGATGACGATGCCCAGGTGGCCGGGCAGGCGGCCGGTGCCGCGTTCATTCAACATTGCTACGGTGATGTCGGGATTGCTCATGCGGGTCCTTGTGCGGGTGAATCCGGACAGCGGATCTGCCGGAAAATACTATGATGATAGCAACTTTCCCCGCATCGGTTTGGCAACCGCCTATTTCCGGCCACGCCGCCGTTTCCACCACACCAAACTGCCCGTCAGCAAGAACAGCAGCGGCATCAAACCGAAGACGGTAATGAAGGCGCGCCCGGCCACGCCGAACGCCTGGCCCGAATGCAGGGGGAATTGCCAGCCGAGGAAAACGTCGCCGGCCGGCGCCCGCAAGGGATCGCGTATGCGCAAGGGCAAGCCGCTGCGCGCGTCCAGGGTGATGCGCGTGGCGCCGTCGCCGTGGGCGATTTCGCCGGGCTGGCGCACGCGCACGTCATACGGCTGGTCCTTTTTCGCCGGCAGCACGATGCGCGACACGCGCGCCTGCGGATACAGCAGCTGCGCGGCGGCCATGGCCTGGCCCGCATCGAGCACGGCGCCGTCCTGCGCCACATTCTTCAATTTTGCCGTATCCGGCACCGTCGACACCAGCTCCACCAGCGGCACGATCAATTGCGGCAAATTGAAATAGATGCCGGAAAAGGCGAGCACAGCCAGCACGGGCGCGGCAAAGAAGCCCGCCGCCTTGTGCAACGTGTAATGAAAACGGGGCCAGGAACCGCCATGCGACACCGTCAGCGCGCGCTTGATCGCCGTCCACTGCAGGCGCGGCCACCACAGATAGATGCCGGTGAGCGCCATCAGCAGCAGCATCACGCCGGAAATGCCGGTAATGGTCTTGCCCACTTCGCCGGACAATACATAGCGGTGCAAATGAAACATGCCCGACATCAACAGCGGGCGCGTGAGGCCGAAACGGCCCCAGTCGCGCTCGCCTTTCACTTGCAGGGTGTAGGGGTCGACCATCACCTGGCGCACGATGGCCTGGCTGAAGGGCGACGGCTTGCCGGCCTGGCGGTACGACGCCACGTACACGTCGCGCGCATCGGCGGGCGGATTGAGCTGCGAAGGCTGGCCGTAGGCAGGGTCGGCAGTCAGCTGGTCGACCACCGCTTGCAGCGTGCGCGGCGTCACCTGGAACACCTGGCCGGGCGCGGGCGTGCTCGCCTGCAACAAATTAGGGTTCAGATACGCATCGAGTTCCGGCATCCAGGCGATGGCGGACCCCGTCAAGCCCAGCAGGACGAACAGGGCGCCGAACCACAGGCCCGCATACAGGTGCAGCTTGGCTAACAGCCATGGGATCGGGCGCTTGGACATGAAGGGAGGACTCTGGGAATTTTAGGCTGCGAAACGATAGCATGAAAGCCCTGCAGTGAAAATCACGTGCGGCAAGAAAGGGAAGAACCATACAACACGCTCATCAGAACGCGCGAATTGGAGGAAACCGAGCGTTTCGGCACCATCAGCGAGCGCATCGGCATCGCGGAGGAATGTTGCAAGGCATACACTTTCCCCTATACTTCATCGAAAGGAAAACCATGACCACTGCCCGCCTCTTCGCCGCCACCTTGGGCCTCGCTCTGCACCTGGGCGCCCACGCGGCCGATTTCACGGTATCGAGCACCGACATCGCCCCTGGCCAGACCCTGGCACCTGCGCAAGTGTTCCAGGGCTTCGGCTGCACGGGCGGCAACCTGGCGCCGCAGCTGTCGTGGCACGGCGCGCCGGCCGGCACCAAAAGCTACGCCGTCACCCTGTACGACCCGGACGCGCCGACGGGCAGCGGCTGGTGGCACTGGAGCGTATTCAATCTGCCCGCCGGCACCACTTCCTTGCCGGGCGGCGCCACGGCCGGCACCCTGCCAGCGGGCGCCATCCAAGGACGCAACGATTTCGGCGACAGCGCCTACGGCGGCGCCTGCCCACCGCCCGGCGACAAGGCGCACCGCTATCAGATCACGGTCTGGGCCTTGGGCGTGGACAAGCTGCCCCTGGATCAACAGGCCAGCGGCGCCATGCTCGGCTACATGCTCAACGCCAACGTGCTGGGCAAGGCACAGCTGACGGGACTGTATGGAAGATAAGATGGAAGCGGTGGCCCTGAGCGAACTGCGCATCGCCCACGGCACCATCGAGGCGCGCCGCGCGCAAACCCTGCGCCGCGTACCCGTCTTCCAGAGCGCCCTGTGCCGCGTGCGGCAGGGAGTAAAACTGCTGGAATGGGGCGCTCGCCAGGCGCGCGCCGGGACGCACGACGTGGTGCTGATGCCGGCGGGCCAGGAACTGGGCGTGGCCAACCTGCCCGGCACGCAAGGCTACCGGGCCGAAGTGCTGAGTTTTTCGCCAGCCCTGATCGCCCGTTTCCGCGCGCGCCATGGCAGCCTGGTCGATGGCCAGCTGCGCCAGGCGGCCACGGCCAGCTTGTGCGTGCCGCTCGATGACCACGCGGCGCTGGCCTGGGACCAGCTGATGGCCAGCCTGGCTGCCGGTAGCCCGCCCGCGCTGCTGGCGCACCAGGCCGAAGGCTTGCTGCTGGCCCTGGCCCTGGGCGGCCACTGCGGCCCCTTGCTGCTGGACCGCCGCGACCCGCTGGCCGCGCGCGTGCAGCAAGTGCTGCTGCTGGACCCGGCCGCCGACTGGAGCGTGGCCAAGGTCGCCAGCCAGCTGCACCTGGGCGCGTCCACGCTGCGCCGCCAGCTGGCCCTGGAACAACGTCACTTCCGCGCCATCCTGGAAGACGTGCGCCTGGGCCTGGCCTTGCAAGAATTGCAATCTGGCATCTTACCCATTGGCGACATCGCCGCCGCCTGCGGCTACGCCTCGCCCTCGCGCTTCGCGGCCCGTTTTCGCCAGCATTACGGCCTGTCGCCGCGCGACTTGCGCGCCACCCTGTAAGCTCGCTCCGGCGCAAATGACGCAACAAGCGCTGACAGCGGGGCGATTTTCTTGCTACTATGCGCCCATGTCTTCCCGCCAGCCCACCCGCAAGCTTGCTCATCACGGTGCTTCCGCCCTCGCGCGCACGCCGTGGCGGCTGTGCGTGGCGCTGTTCAGTGCGCTGGCCCTCGTGTTCCTGCTGTCGACGGCCGCGTCGCACCTGCACAAGACGACCCTCGACGCGGAAGAGTGTGCGCTGTGCGCCACGGCCATCGACAAGGTGGCCGATCTCGCCGTGCCGCCGGCCGTCACCGAGCCGCCCGCCCAGTTATTGCCGTACCGCTTGCTGGCCATCGCGCCCGCCACCCTGGCGCCCGCCGCCGCCCTCATCCTGCCGCCCGTGCGCGGCCCGCCTGCCGCCTCGTTGTAGTTCCCACACTGTTTTTATCCTTTTTTCAGGCTGCACCGCCGCGCCCTCATGCGCGCCGGGCCGCCTGGCGTAGACTATTTTCGAGGTTCACCATGCAACACACACCACGCCTGAGCGCGCTATCGCTCGCCCTTGCCAGCCTGTTCAGCTTTTCCGCCCATGCCGCCGAGCCCGCGGATGCCAGCCCGGCAGCGTCCGGCGCCGATGCTGCGCCGCAAGAGATGCAAAAAGTGGAAGTCACGTCCGCCCATTTGAAAAGCGCGCGCATCGAACTGTCGCCGAAAGTCGGCACCACCATCTACAGCATCGACAGCCACATGGTCGACATGCTGGGCCAGGGCGACAACACACCATTCAACGAAGTACTGCTGCGCCTGCCGGGCGTATCGCAGGATTCGAAGGGTTCCGGCGCCCTGCACGTGCGCGACGACCATGCCAACGTGCAATACCGCATCAATGGCGTGCAATTGCCGGAAAGCATCAGCGGCTTTGGCCAGTCGATCGACACGCGCCTGATCGACAAGACGGATTTCATGACGGGCGCCTTGCCGGCCCAGTTCGGCCTGCGCACGGCCGGCATCGTCGACATCGAAACGAAGGAGGGCGGCATGACGCCGGGCGGGCGCATCGGCGTCATGGTCGGCAGCCACGACCATGTGGAGCCGAGTGCCGAATTTTTCGGCAGCGTGGGCAAGTTCAATTACTACCTGTCCGGCAGCTACCTGGGCAATTCCCTGGGCGTGGAAAACCCGCAGGACACGCGCAGCGCCCTGCACGACAAGACGCGCCAGAACAAATCGTTCGGCAGCCTGTCGTATTTCCTCGATGACAACACGCGCCTGGGCGCCATGTTCGGCACGTATAACGGCCGTTTCCAGATCCCGAACAATCCGGACCAGGCGCCAGGCTTCTCGCTGGCCGATCACAGCGATGCGCAGGCGGGCACGTCCACCTTGCCGTCGTCGCAGCTGAATGAAAACCAGCGCGAAGTGAACCGCTTCCTCGTGCTGTCGCTGCAAAAGAGCCTGGGCGACCTCAATTACCAGGTCTCCGCCTTCCACCAGTATTCGGAGCTGCACTTCACGCCCGATGCCATCGGCGACTTGATCTACAACGGCGTGGCGTCGGATTCGCGCCGCGCGAACAGCGCCTCGGGTGCCCAGTTCGATATCAGCTACAAGTTGCACCAGGACCATACCGTGCGCGCCGGCCTGGCCTACACGCGCCAGAAGACGACGAGCGACAACACGGTGGCCGTCTTCCCGGCGCTGGACGGCGCGCAAAGCGCCACCACGCCGGTTTCCATCGTCGACAACAGCGGCAAGACGGGCACCCTGGCCAGTTTCTACCTGCAGGATGAATGGCATATCAGCAAACCCTTGACCCTGAACTATGGCGCCCGCTTCGACAAGGTGTCGGCCTACACGAGCGAGCAGCAATGGAGCCCGCGCGTGAACCTGGCATACCAGCTGGCGCCGGGCACGGCCCTGCACGCGGGCTATTCGCGCTACTTCACGCCGCCGCCGCAGGAACTGGCGGCACAAGGCAGCATCGACCTGTACGCGAACACGACGAATGCGCCGGAAATCGGCCAGTCGGACAACGTCAAGGCCGAACGCACGCATTATTACGACGTGGGCATCAGCCACCAGGTGAGTCCGAAGCTGACCGTGACGGCCGATGTGTACTATAAAAAGATCAACAACCTGCTCGACGAAGGCCAGTTCGGCCAGGCATTGATCTTGACGCCGTTCAACTATGCGGATGGCTACGCCAAGGGCCTGGAATTATCGGCCATCTACAGCGAGAAAAACTGGGGCCTGTTCCTCAACGCCAGCACGCAAAAGGCGCAGGGCCGCAACATCAATTCGGGCCAGGCCCTGTTTGGCGCCGATGAGTTGAACTACATCAGCAAGAACTATGTCTATCTCGATCATGACCAGAAATACACGCTGTCCGGCGGCGGCCATTATCACTTCGGCGATTCGCAAGTGAGCGCTGACTTCCTCTACGGCAGCGGCCTGCGCATGACGCCGGATGGCGGCGCGCCGAATTCCGGCCATTTGCCGAGTTACTTCACCGTCAACACGGCGCTCACGCACACGTGGAAAAATACGCCGGTCGGCAAGGTGGAAGGACGTTTGGCCCTGATCAACCTGTTCGACAAGTCCTACCTGCTGCGCGACGGTTCCGGCGTGGGCGTGGGAGCGCCGCAGTACGGCGCCCGCCGCAGCATCTATGCGGGTTTATCAACAAGCTTCTAAGAGTTACGCGCGAAGACAGCGGCAGGGAGCAACGCCTGCCGCTGTCGGTTGCCGTACCGTGTCATGCCTTATCCCCAGGCGATGGCCGTCTGGCCGTGCGCTTGCAAATACGCATTTGCCAGGCTGAACGGCTTGCTGCCAAAGAAACCTTTATTCGCCGACAAGGGAGATGGATGGGGCGCCGTCAGCACCAAATGCTTGCCGGGGTCGATCAGGGACCGCTTGGCTTGCGCGTAGCCACCCCACAGGATGAAGACGAGATTGCTGCGCTCGGCGGACAGGTGGCGGATGGCGCTGTCCGTCAGCTTTTCCCACCCCTTGCCCGCATGCGTACCGGCCGCCCCCGCGCGCACCGTCAGCACGCTGTTGAGCAAAAATACCCCTTGCTGCGCCCAGTCGGACAAATCCGTGCGGGTACGTTCGATACCGACGTCGCTCTGTAATTCCTTGAAAATATTCTGCAGGCTGGGCTGCGGCGGCGTGCCGTCGGGGATGGAAAAGCACAGTCCCATGGCCGCGCCCGGCGTGTGATACGGGTCTTGCCCCAGGATCACGACTTTCACCTGCTCGAACGGCGTCAGGTCGAACGCCCGGAAGATGGTTTTTCCGGGTGGACAGCACGGCCCCGCCGCATATTCCGCCTTCACGAAGGCGGCCAGGCGTTTCCAGTAAGGGTCGGCGAAATCCGCCTCCAGCCGCGCCTTCCACGATGCGTCGATGCGTACGTCCATGCCTCACCTCATAGCCTATTCGTCAACCATGCATTTTCAGCACGATAGTATAGAACGCCCGGCCGGATGAGACGCATACGATTCGAACAGGCAAAAAAAAGCCGCCAGCGCGAGCGGGCGGCTTTGATACAGCGAAAGGTGCTTAGAAATTCAGCGCCGATTCCACGCCGGCGCTGTGCGCCTGTTCATCCGCGTGGTACGAGCTGCGCACCATGGCGCCCACGGCGGCGTGGGTGAAGCCCATTTTATAGGCTTCTTCCTCGAACATTTTGAACACGTCCGGGTGCACGTAGCGGCGCACGGGCAAGTGGCTGTTCGATGGGGCCAGGTATTGGCCGATGGTCAGCATGTCGATATCGTGCTCGCGCATGTCGCGCATGACTTGCAGGATTTCCTCGTCCGTCTCGCCCAGGCCCACCATGATGCCGGACTTGGTCTTCACGTCCGGGTACATGGCCTTGAAGTCTTTCAGCAGCTTCAGCGAGTGCATGTAGTCGGAACCGGGACGGGCTTCCTTGTACAGGCGCGGCGCCGTTTCCAGGTTGTGGTTCATGACATCAGGCAAGCCATCCTTGAACAGGTTCAGGGCTTTTTCCAGGCGGCCGCGGAAGTCGGGCACCAGCACTTCGATGCGGGTGTTCGGCGACAGGGCGCGCGTTTGCTGGATGCACTCGACGAAATGGCCGGCGCCGCCGTCGCGCAAGTCATCGCGGTCGACGGAGGTGATGACGACGTAGTTCAGGCGCAGCTTGGCGATGGTTTTCGACAGGTTGGCCGGCTCTTCCTTGTCCAGCGGGTCCGGGCGGCCATGGCCGACGTCGCAGAACGGGCAGCGGCGCGTGCACTTGTCGCCCATGATCATGAAGGTGGCCGTGCCCTTGCCGAAGCATTCGCCGATGTTCGGGCAGCTGGCTTCCTCGCACACCGTCACGAGTTTGTTTTCGCGCAGGATGTCCTTGATTTCATAGAAGCGGGTCGATGCCGAAGCGGCCTTGACGCGGATCCAGTCCGGCTTTTTCAGGCGCTCGACTTGCTCGATCGGAATGATCTTGATCGGGATACGCGAAGTCTTGCTGGCGCCTTTTTGCTTTTCGCTCGGGTTGTAGGCGGCGGGAGCGGCGGGGGCGGTGCTGGAAATGGTCTCAGAAGTCATGGCTGCAAGCCCTTGAGGGGCATGTTGGTTTGTTTGCTCAGGCATCCGCTGCCTGAGGCGCGCCTGCGGCGCTGTTTACTTCGCTTACATCGAGTAATACGGTCAATTCGTGGGCCAGGGCCCGCTGCACGTCGGCCAGCGGCGCCAACACGCCCATGCTGCGCATGTCCACCGTCTTCAGGCCGGAATAGCCGCAAGGGTTAATCCAGGAAAACGGTGCCAAGTCCATCGCCACGTTGAGCGACACGCCATGGTAGGTGCAGCCGTTGCCGCGCACTTTCAAGCCCAGCGCGGCGATCTTCGCACCCTTGTCTGGTCCGCCGGCAATATAGATGCCAGGCGCGCCATCGATGCGTTCGCCAGCGAGATTATACGCCGCCAGCACGTTGATGATGGCTTGCTCGATTTTATGCACGAACTGGCGCGCATACAGCTTGCCGCCCGGCTTGTTGCGGCGCAAGTCCATCAGCAGGTAAATCACCACCTGGCCGGGGCCGTGGAACGTCACTTCGCCGCCACGGTCCGTCTGCACCACGGGCACATTCTCCGCGCCGGCCAGCAGGTGGCCGCGGTCGGCCGCCAGGCCCAGGGTGAATACGGGCGGATGCTCGACGACCCACAGTTCGTCGCGCGTGTCCGTCGTGCGCGCGTCGGTAAAGGCGCGCATGGCGGCAAAGGTCGGCTCGTAATCGACGCGGCCCAGCTCGCGGATCAGCGCCGTTTCGGTTCGGGTGGTGGTCATGACGGATTCTGTAATCAGCTGCCGGCGCCCTGCGGACGCTGCGGCGAAGCCGTGATTATAAGCCAGGCCGCCGTTTCATTCCGGGGCAGACTCCGGCAACAGCAGCAATCTGCCCAATTTTTGTGCAGCATGGCGTATCTGGGGCCCATTCAAGGCCGTGTAGCCCAGCAGCACGGCTGGCGCCAATTGTGCGCTGTGACAAAAATCACCGAGCGGCTGCAGCGCCAGCCCCTCGTGCGCCGCGCGCGCGCAAAACGCCCGCTCGTCGCTGCCCGGCGGCAACCACAGCACGCAATGAAAACCCGCTTGCTGGCCGGAAATAGCGTAGCGCCCGGGGGCAATCTGCTCGAGGCAGGCCAGCAGCAGGTCGCGCCGCTCCTTGTAGGCCAGCCGCGCCTGGCGCAAATGGCGCACGAAAGCGCCATCCTCCATCCAGGCGGACAGCGCCAGCTGCTCCGTCACGCCCACGGACCTGCCCGTCAACTGCAGGGTGCGCAGCAACTGCGGCCGCAAGGCGGGCGGCAGCACCATGAAGCCCACGCGCAGGCCGGCAAACAGGGTCTTGTTAAAACTACCACAGTAAATCACGCGCTGGTACTGGTCCAGCGCCTTCAAGGCTGCCAGCGGCGCGCTCTGGTAATTGAATTCGCTGTCGTAATCGTCTTCCAGCACCCACGCGCCGTGGTCGTTCGCCCATTCCAGCAAGGCCAGGCGGCGCGTGACGGACATGGTCACGCCCAGCGGCGACTGGTGCGCCGGCGTCACGTAGGCGAGGCGGGCATCCGCGTGCGCGGCCAGGGCGGCGCCATCGATGCCCTCGGCGTCGACGGCTATGTCCACCGGCACGGCGCCCGCGAGGGCGAACAGGGCGCGCGCGGCCGGATAGCCCGGTTCCTCCAGGCACACCTTGTCGCCCTCGCGCACGATGCTGCGCGCCAGCAAGTCGATCGCGTGGCGGATGCCGGTCGTGACAAGGATGTCTTGCGGGTCGCAGCGCACGCCGCGGTACTTGGCGAGGAAATCGGCGATCTGCTGGCGCAGTTCGGGCAAGCCGGCGGGATCGGCGCTGCACAGCTGCTCCGGCGTGGCGGCGGCCAGCGCCCGCGTGGCGCACTTGGACCAGGCGGCCATGGGAAACAGGCTGGCGTCGGCGCGCCGCGCCACGAAGGGCAAGCCGTCGCGCACGCCCGTATCCGAGGCAGGCGCGGGCGCCACGGCCAGCGGGGCGGGAACGGCGTCGCCCAGGCCCGCCATCAGGAAGCGCTCCGGCACGACGGCGCACACGCGCGTGCCGGAACCGGGCACGCGCGTCACGTACGCTTCCGCGTGCAGGCGGTCGAACACGGTTTCGATGGTGCCGCGCGACAACTCCCACCGTTCCGCCAGGGTGCGGCTGGATGGCAAACGGCTGCCCGCCGGCAACATCTTCGTCAGGATGGCCGAGCGCAGCGCTTCATACGCGCCATCCTGCTTGTTGACGCCCGCCTTGTCGAGCCAGCTGGTGGGGCGAGGCAAGTCCAGGGCGTGCGGTGATTTTCCTCGCGGCATAATAATCGTCCAAGTGGTCCAATGAATTTTCTGATGACTGGCACTTCGCATTACACCACAAACATTCTACTCTCACCGTTCCGGTGCGCCAGCGGGGCGCACGCTTGCCTGGATCGTGTAAAACAATGCAGAAACAACTCGCTTTATGGGCCTGGGGCGGCATCGTGCTGCTGCTGGTCTGCCTGTCGCGCATCAGCATCGACATCTATTTGCCTTCGCTGCCGGCCATGGCCGATGCCCTGCATGCCAGCGATGCCCAGTTGCAACTGACACTGAGCCTGTTCATGGCCGGCTCGGCCGCCTCGATGCTCGCCTGCGGGCCGCTGGCCGACCGTTACGGACGCCGGCCCGTGCTGCTGGCCGGCACGGGCATTTATGTGCTCGCCAGCATCGTCTGCAGCGTGACCTCCGACGTCCACGTGCTGATCGCCGCGCGGGTGCTGCAGGCGTTCGGCGGTTGCAGCGGCACCATCATCGGCCGGGTCATGGTGCGCGACCGCTTCGACCCCGCCACGCAGGCGCGCATGCTGGGCAAAATCTCGATGGTGATGGGTTTGTCGCCGATCCTGGCGCCGCTGGCTGGCAGCGTGATTGACGCGGCGTTCGGCTGGCGCGCCGTGTTTGGCGTGCTGTGCCTGCTGGGCGCGCTGTCGCTGGGGCTGATCGCCGCCTGGGTGCCGGAAACCAGACCGGCCAGCGTCGTACCACAGGGAAATACCCTGGCGCTGTACCGCCGCCTGCTGGGCGACGCGTATTTCCTGCGCTATGCGCTGGCCATCGGCTGCGTGTATTGCACGTATTTCCCATTCATCGCGGAATCGTCCGTGCTATTGCAAAGGGGCATGCACCTGTCGTCGCACGAGTATGCGCTGGTGTTCGCGCTGACGGTCAGCGGCTATATCGCGGGATCGAGCCTGTTCCGCGCGCTGGGACCGCGCCTGGGTGCCGACTACATGCTGGGCATGGCGGTGCTGATCAATGTGGCGGGTGCGGCCAGCCTGTTGCTGGCGGGGACTCTGGCGCCGCAACACGTGGCGTCGCTGGTGGCGCCGATGCTGCTGGTGATGGTGTCGGTGGGCATGGCGATTCCCGCCTGCCAACTGGCCGTGCTGCAGCCGTATGGCGCCCAAGCGGGCAGCGCCTCGGGCCTGTTCTTCTTCGTGCAAATGCTCATCACGGCCGCCTGCGGCGCCGTCATCGCGGCCATCACGGACGGCAGCGCAAAGCCGTTGCTGTGGGTGACGG
This sequence comes from Janthinobacterium sp. SUN033, assembly GCF_030397595.1. Classification (NCBI taxonomy): domain Bacteria; kingdom Pseudomonadati; phylum Pseudomonadota; class Betaproteobacteria; order Burkholderiales; family Oxalobacteraceae; genus Janthinobacterium; species Janthinobacterium sp. SUN033. Next base: position 752,152 of record NZ_JAPQNV010000004.1, on the reverse strand, counting down.
CGGCGGCCAGTGGCGCCTTTGCCGCCGTCTGGCTGCTCACGAAGAGCCGGGCCAGCGTGGCGGCAGCCAGCCTTACATGACGATCTTGACCATCGGGTGGCCCGACAGCGCCATGTACAGGGCATCGAGCTGTTCGCGGCTGATGGCGCGCACGGTGACGGTCAGGCCCGTGTAATTGCCCTTGCCCGATGGGCGCTCTTCCATGCGGCCCACGTGGAAGGTCGGATCGTGGCTGATCACCAGTTCCAGCATGGTGGGGGCGAAATCGACATGCGTCGGACCCATGATCTTGATGGGAAAGTCGCTCGGGTATTCGATCAGCGATTCGCTGGGAGGAATCGTCACTTCGGTGGGTGGGGTCGTTTGCATGGGAAATCCTATCAGTGCCGGTCAGAACAGACGGCGCGGCGCATGGCGCGCGGCGGCTGCGTAAAGACGTATTGTAGCCAACTTTGGCAGCGCCTGCGCCGTTGCCATGGCACCAGGGGCGCGGAAAAAAAAAGCCAGCTTTGTAAGCTGGCGAAAACTATTTCGTTTGGACAAAATAGCCGGAAAATCGGTGCTGTCAGCCAGTCAGGCATTGCGCTGTGCTGCAATGACGCCACTGTAGACAAAACACGGCGACTTTACCTCCGGCATGTGATGAACGGTCGCTTTGGCGGCTTGAACGTCGATAATCCATGCCCGAACGGACAGGCGGCCAGCGCCAGCGCCCCCTTCAGCGCTCCGTTTCCTGCATCCGGCCATTGCGGCCGGGACCGCCGCGCTCATTGGCCCTGTCATTGCCCCGTTCACGTGGCGGCCCGCTGCGTTCGCCACCGCGCGCCTCCTGTGCCGGACGCGCCGCAGGGGCCGGCATCGGCGGCGCGGGCCGTGGCTGGGCCACGGGCGGTGGCGCAGGCATGGCAGGCGGCGGCGCCGTCTGCAGCACTTCGCGACGGCCGCCACGCTCTGCATGCTCCCTGCCGTCCGGCCGCGGCTGCGGCCGTTCGGCGCGGTGCCGCTCCTCGCCGCGCCAACCGGGATGGGCCACCGGGTCTTGCACGGGCGGCAAGGCAGGCACCGCCGGCATCCGGGGCTGGGCCGGCATCGGTGGCTGTTGCGGCACGGGCGGCCGGTTCGGCTGCATGGGACGCGGCGCCAGGTGCGTCTGGCCATCGTCCGTCTGCAAACGGCCAGGGCGGTTGACCCAGTCGCGCCGGAATCCATCTTGCTGGCGCGGCGCATCGACGTGGCGCTGCCAGTTGCCCGCCGGCGCAGGTGGCGTGCTCAAGGGCATGCTTTGCAGCACGGGGGCCGGCATGATGGTGCGGTTGCGGCGCGGCACGTCGACCGTGCGGGCGCCGCCAAAACGCTCGCTCGGCAGCATCGTCATACCCTCGCGGCGTTCGCGCTCGCCCGCCACGGAACGCCGGCCTTCGGCCACGCGGTTGATGCGGCGTTCATACTCCGCGCTGGCGCGGTAGCCGGGCACGTAGCGCTCGTGCGGCGACAGGGGGAACCAGCCCACGCCGGGATGCTGGCCGTGATTTGTCGCGTGATTGCCGCCCACCCAGCCCACCAGCGCAGGCGCCCAGGGCACGCGGCCGCGCTCACGGCCCGGGGCCCAGCCCCAACGCTGGCCCAGCAGCACCCAGCGGCCGTAATGCGAGGGCGCATAGCCCCACGGCGCATTGTCGACCCAGGTCCAGCCCCACGGCGCGATCCACGTCCAGCGCCCGTCGCTGTACGGCGCCCAGCCCAGCGGCACGCTGGCAGGCAGCCACAGGGGGCCGTATTCCGCATCGTCCTGCCAGGCGCCGTAGCGGTCCAGCTCTTCATAGCCGGTGGTATCGTCCGTGACATAGCGCAAGGCCGGCGCGGCGGCGGGCAAGGCTTCGGGCCAGTTGTCGAAGGCGATCCTCTGCAAGGCGCCTGTGCGCAATTCCTCGTCCGTCAACTCGGCGCGCTTGCCGGCACGCAAGGTCACGCTGCCCGTCGCGCCATCCACGTCGGCCGCGCCATCGAGCACGCTGACGACACTGGTGCCGGGCTGACGCCCCGCCTCGATGCGCACCCAGCCCGGCTGTGTCAGGATCACGCGGGCCTGGGCGGTGGTCAGCTCGAAGCCGCGCAGCGCATCGGGATTGCGTACGCGCACGCTGACCGTGCCATAGCCCAGGTGCAATTTGAAACTGTCGTCATCGAGCTCGCTCACTTCCAGCTCGGAATCGCCATCGAGGCGCACGGCGGCCGCGCCCACGCGCAACTCCGCCAGCGCGCCGCGCCGGGTGGTCAAGCGGTTATCCGTCGTGACGGGCCAGTTCAGCAGGGCATTTTGCGCCTCGCCATCGCCGGCGCGCACCAGCACCTGCCCTTCGACGGTGGAAATGCGGCCCACGCGGGCGGGCGGGTCCTGCGCCAGAGCCAGGGAGCACGCCGACGACAGCAGCACGGCGCACACGGTGTTCAAGAAGGGGAAAGACAGGGTCGGACGCATGGCAGCGCTCCAGGCAGGACTTACAAGGATGACATGCTACCGATTACATCCGCATCGGGCGGACATCGCAAGCGGGCTTACAAATGTTTGCATATTGCTCTGGCTCAGGGGGCCGCCTGGCCGCCGCGCTTGACGAAGAACAGGGCGGCGCCGACGGCCATCAGCAAGCCGCCAAAGAAGCGGTTCTGCTTTTTCACGGCGCGCGCGTCGCGGAAGAAGCGCTGCATCGACGAGGCGAGAAAGGCGTAGCTGTGCATGACGATCTGGTCGATCGTGCACATGGTGACGGCCAGGATCAGCAATTGCGGCAGCAGCGGAGACGTCGGGCTGATGAATTGCGGCAACACCGCCACCATGAAGATGATGCCCTTCGGATTCGTCACATTGGTCAAGAAACCCGTCAGCACGCGCCGGCCCATGGACGGCACCACGGCGTCGGCATGCAGGTCGCCCGTCACCGCCACCTTGGCGCGCCATTGCGACAGGCCCAGGTAGATCAGGTACAAGGCGCCCACCGTCTTGACGATATTGAAGGCCACTTCGGAAGCGAGCAGCAGGGAACCCACGCCGGCGCCGGCGATGCCCAGCACCACCAGCAGGCCCAGTTGCAGGCCGAGAATCGTGGCGCTGGCCTTTTTCACCCCGTACGACAAGCCATGCGACATCGACAGCACGGCGCCCGAGCCGGGCGAGACGGCGATGATGGAGGCGGCGACGACAAAGGTGATCCAGGTGGCAAAGGGCATGCGGTTTCCAAAAATGAGGACGAGAGGCAATTTTAACCCGGCCCGTGCGGCCCTGCCGGCCCTGCCTGAGGTAAGATCGCGGTCATGCCTGACCCACGTCACCCCTTGCCGTACAACCAAGAATAACATCATGAAAAACAACACTTTCCTCGCTCCACGATTCCCTGCCACCACCGCGGGAGTGCGCTGAGATGGCCGGCTCCAGCCTGCTGGCCCTGCTCGACGACATCGCCAGTATCCTCGACGACGTTTCCCTGATGACCAAGGTGGCCGCCAAGAAGACGGCCGGCGTGCTCGGTGACGACCTGGCCCTGAACGCGCAGCAGGTGGCCGGCGTGCGCGCCGAGCGCGAACTGCCCGTCGTGTGGGCCGTCGCCGTCGGTTCGCTGAAGAACAAGGCCATCCTCGTGCCCGCCGCGCTGGCCATCAGCGCGTTTGCGCCATGGGCCATCACGCCGCTGCTGATGGTGGGCGGCGCCTACCTGTGCTTCGAGGGCTTCGAAAAGATCGCCCACAAATACCTGCACCCGGACGACAGCCACAAGGCCGAGCTGGCGCAGGCGCTGCGCGACCCGAAGGTGGACCTGGTGGCGCTGGAAAAGGACAAGATCAAGGGCGCCATCCGCACCGACTTCATTTTGTCGGCGGAAATCATCGTCATCGCCCTGGGCACGGTGGCCGCCGCCACCTTCGCCGAGCAGGTAGCCGTCGTCGTCGGCATCGCCATCATCATGACGGTGGGCGTGTATGGCCTGGTGGCCGGCATCGTCAAGCTCGACGACGCGGGCTTTTACCTGGCGGCGCGCAAGGGCGCGGGCGCGCTGATGGACGGCGTGCGCGGCTTTGGCCGCATGCTCGTCTCGGCGGCGCCGAAACTGATGAAGTTTCTCTCCGTGGTGGGCACCCTGGCCATGTTCATGGTCGGCGGCGGCATCCTGACGCACGGCTGGCCGTGGGCCAGCGGCATGCTGCACCACGTCGAGGAAGCCGTCGGCGGCGTGGCCGGCATCGGCCCCGTGCTGGCCGCCGTCACGCCCAGCCTGATCAACGCGGTGGCCGGCCTCATCGCCGGCGGCCTGGTGCTGGCCGGCGTCACGGCCGTGTCGGCTTTGTTGCGCATGATCAAGCCAAGCAAATAAGCTTTCTGGTCTGATGGAGCGGCAGGCGCATCCGTGCCTGCCGCCCCGGCCATGCCGGCGGCGCCCGCTGCCCATGGAGACCCTATGCAGACTTCCCCCGCCCCACGCCCCAGCAGCGCCTTCATCGGCGCCTCCTGGGCGGCATTGCTGATCGGCATCGTCACCTATCTGTCCGGCCTGTGGAACGCCACGATGGCCCTCAACGAGAAGGGCTATTACTTCACCATCCTCATGTATGGCCTGTTCGCCGCCATCTCGCTGCAGAAATCCGTGCGCGACCGCAGCGAAGGCATCGCCGTGACGGGCATCTATTTCGGCCTGTGTTGGATTTCCGTGCTGCTGGCCTTGCTGTTATTGACCGTGGGCCTGTGGAACGCCACCCTGCAAAACAGCGAGAAAGGGTTTTATGCCATGGCGTTCCTGCTCAGCCTGTTTGCTGCCGTGGCCGTGCAAAAGAACGTGCGCGACGTGGCGCGCGCCTCGGCCAGCACACCCGCCGAGCTGCCGGGAACTTAAACACCAGCGGCGCGTCTATTCCTGTATCCATGTCGGGAGAGGATGATGGGCGACCAGCAGAAACGTTTGCAGATGGCGCTGGAGGCGGCGCACATGGCGATCTGGGATTCGCGCATCGTCGCTGGCCAGGTCATCGACGGCACGGTCAGCTGGTCGGCCAAGGGCGCCACCTTGCTGGGCCTGGAAGAACGCGCGCTGACGCAGCCATTCCGCAGCTTTCTCGACTGCGTGCACGCCGGCGACCGCGACAAGGTGGTCAACGTGCTGCAGGACGGCGTGCGCCGGCGCGGCGGCTACGCCCTGCAATACCGCGTCGTCTGGCCCGACGGCAGCGAGCACTGGCTGGCGGCCAAGGCACAAGTCTTCGTCAATGCCGGCGGCAAGGCCGACCGCACCCTGGGCATCATCTGGGATATCACCGAGCACATGGCGCGCGAACTGATGATCGCCGAGCGCAAGGAACTGGCCGAAGTGACGCTCAGCTCCATCGGCGACGGCGTCATCACCACCGATCCGCAGGGCAAGACGCGTTACCTGAACCGGGTGGCCGAGCAATTGACGGGCTGGAGCAACGAGCTGGCGCAGGGCCTGGACATCGGCCTGACCATGCCGCTGGCCGATGAACGCACGGGCGAAGCGCGCGAGCACGTGGCCATGCGCTGCCTGCAACAGCGCCAGGCCATCGGCATTTCGCCCCGCTCGCAACTGGTCACGCGCGACGGGCGGCGCATCGCCGTCGAGGAATCGGCCGCGCCCATCTGGTCGCGCGACGGCCACATCCTCGGCGCCGTCGTCGTGTTCCGCGACGTCAGCCACGAGCGTAAGCTGAGCCAGGAACTGTCGTGGCAAGCCACGCACGACACCCTGACGGGCCTGATCAACCGGCGCGAATTCGAACACCTGGTGGCCGGTGCCCTGCGCACGGCCAAGCAGGATGGCCACGCGCATGCGCTGCTGTACCTGGACCTGGACCAGTTCAAGGTCATCAACGACACCTGCGGCCACGGCGCCGGCGACATGCTGCTGCAGCTGCTGGCCAAGATGCTGCAGGGGCGGATGCGCGACAGCGATATCCTGGCGCGCCTGGGCGGCGACGAGCTGGGCGTGCTGCTGCCGCACTGTCCGCTCGAACATGCGCGCCTGATCGGCGACCAGCTGCGCCAGTCCGTGCGCGAATTCCGTTTCGCCTGGGACGAACGCAGCTTCGAGCTGGGCGTGAGCATCGGCATCGTGGAAATCAGCCAGGACAGCAAGTCCATGAGCGAGCTGCTGAGCGCGGCCGACCAGGCTTGCTACCTGGCCAAGGAGCAGGGCCGCAACCGCATCCATATCTATCAGGAGTCCGACGTCATGCTGGCGCAGCGGCATGGCGAAATGCTGTGGATCTCGCGCCTGAACGAAGCGTTCGTCCACGATTATTTCCGCCTGTACGCCATGCCCATCGTGCACCTGCGCGACAGCCCGGAACACCACGACGAAGTGCTGATCCGCATCCGCAACAGCAAGGGCGACCTGATCTTGCCGGGCGCCTTCATCCCGGCCGCCGAACGCTACGACATGATGCTGTCCATCGACCGCTGGGTCATCCGCGCCGTCTGCGCGCATATCCAGAGCGTGCGCGACAGCCTGCCGCCGTTGGCCGCGCTGGCGGAAAGCCGGCGCCGCGCACCGGCCCTGTATTCCGTCAACCTGTCGGGCATGTCGCTGGCCGATGCCGGCTTGCACGACTACATCACCGAGCAATTCGTGGCATTCGCGATTGCGCCCGAGCAAATCTGCTTTGAAATCACGGAAACGGCCGTCATCGCCAACCTGCCCAAGGCACAAGTGTTCATGCGCCAGCTCAAGGCCCTGGGCTGCCGCTTCTCGCTCGATGACTTCGGCAGCGGCTTTTCCTCGTTCGGCTACCTGAAAGCCCTGCCCGTCGACTATTTGAAGATCGACGGCGTCTTCGTGCGCGACATCGCCACCAATGCCATCAACCGCGCCATGGTCAAGGCCATCAATGAAGTGGGCCACGTGATGGGCCTGGAAACGGTGGCCGAATACGTGGAAGACGCAGCCACCCTGGCCGTCATCCGCGAACTGGGCATCGACTATGCGCAAGGCTACGCCGTGGGCAGCCTGCGGCCGCTGACGGCGGGCGCAGATTAAGCGCCGACGGCAACCAATATCTTTAAAACAATGCCGCATTGCTATCGCTAAATGCGTGCAAGCACGACCAATCTTGAGGATTTTGATCTACATCAATAAATTTGCGCAGGCGACTCCTTACACTGATCTCCATTCTTGCAATCGTGCAAGTCTTACTCACCAATTGCCTATTTAACTGATCAGGAAGCCGCGACCATGCGACAAAATTTGCCAGTGACTAACCGTGAAGTCCTCGTCTTGGACGATCAGGCTATCGTGTCGAAAACGGATATGAACGGCAATATCGTGTATGTGAACCCCTACTTCAGTCAGGTCAGCGGCTTCAGCGAGGCCGAGCTGCTCGGTTCGCCCCAGAACATCGTGCGCCACCCGGACATGCCGGCCGAAGCGTTCGCCGACCTGTGGACCTCGATCCAGGCCGGCACGCCGTGGACGGGCCTGGTCAAGAACCGCTGCAAGAACGGCGATTTCTACTGGGTGCGCGCCAACGTCACCCCCATCCGCGAAGCGGGCAAGACCATCGGCTACATGTCCGTGCGCGTCAAGGCGGACAAGGACCAGGTCAAGGCCGCCGAAGAAGCCTACGCGGCCATCCGCAACAAGGAAGGCGGCAACATCGTCATCAAGAACGGGCAGATCGTGCGCCCGGGCCTGGCGCACCTGCTGCACAGCCTGACGCACATGTCGCTCAACCTGCGCATCTGGGCCGCCACCTCCATCGTCAACTGCCTGCAACTGCTGGTGTGCGTCATCAGCCTGTTCGCCAGCGGCGGCCAGATCACCAATTACGCCATCTTCGGCGCCACCCTGTTCGGTTTCCTGATCAACGTTTTCCTCTGGTACACATTGCGCATGTCCGTGCTCAAGCCGCTGGGCAAGGCCCTGAACGGCGCGCGGGCGATCGCCGCGGGCGACCTGTCGGGCAGTTTTGAAACGGAGAGCACGGATGAAGTGGGACAACTGCTGCGCGCGCTGCAACAGATGAACAGCAACCTGATCGCCACCATCCGCGACGTGCGCATCAACGTGGAAACCATGGCCGTGGCCACCAAGCAAATCGCCGTCGGCAATATGGACTTGTCGGGCCGCACGGAATCGCAGGCGGCCAGCCTGGAAGAGACGGCCTCGAGCATCGAGGAATTCTCGTCGACGGTGAAACAGAATGCGGACAACTCGGTGCAGGCGAATGAACTGGCCGTGGCCGCCTCGAAAGTGGCCGTGCAGGGCGGCGAGATCGTTTCCGAAGTGATCACCACCATGGACGAGATCAACACCTCGTCGAAGAAAATCGTCGACATCATCGGCTTGATCGAAGGCATCGCCTTCCAGACCAACATCCTGGCCTTGAACGCGGCCGTGGAAGCGGCCCGCGCCGGCGAGCAGGGCAGGGGGTTCGCCGTGGTGGCGGGCGAAGTGCGTAACCTGGCGCAGCGCTCGTCCGTGGCAGCCAAGGATATCAAGCAACTCATTGAAATTTCCGTCGGCAAGGTGGGCGCCGGCATGCTGCAGGTCAACCGCGCCGGCGCCACCATGGAACAGGTGGTCAGCTCCGTCAAGCAGGTGACGGCCATCATGCAGGAAATTTCCATCGCCTCGCGCGAACAGAGCATCGGCGTCGACCAGGTCAACCAGGCCATCGCCCACATGGACCAGGTGACGCAACAGAACGCGGCCCTGGTGGAAGAAGCCGCTGCGGCCGCCACGCGCCTGGCGGAAGAAGCGGCCAGCCTGTCGCAAGCCGTGAGCCTGTTCAATTTCGGCAAGATGCCGCCACCGCGCCGCGTCGCCATGCCTGGCGGCAAGTCTGGCGCCGCGAACGCCGGCAAGCCCGCCATGAAACGCCTGGCCGCCTAAACCTTTCAAGACTTTACACACATCATGCCTACACTACTCAGCAGTGCTTCCGCCGACCTGGACGCCGTCGTCGAATTCGACCCGGTCATCATCGGCAAGATGAGCCAGTCCGGCCCGCGCTACACGTCTTACCCGACCGCCGACCGTTTCAATGCGGAATTTGGCTACGGCAACTTCCTCGAAGCGCTGGCCGCCCTGCGCATGCGCGGCGGCCGCCGTCCCCTGTCGCTGTACGTGCACGTGCCATTCTGCGACACCCTGTGCTACTACTGCGCCTGCAACAAGATCATCACGAAAGACCGCAGCAAGGCGGCCACCTACCTCAGCTATTTAAAGCAGGAAATCGCCATGCAGGGCAAGCTGTTTGCCGGCATGAACCAGATCGAACAGCTGCATTTCGGCGGCGGCACGCCCACCTACCTGAGCGAAAAGCAGATGGATGAGCTGATGGCGCACCTGCGCCAGCATTTCGAATTCGCGTCCGATGAAGACGGCGAATATTCGATCGAAATCGACCCGCGCACCGTGTCTCGCGAGCGCGTGTTTTCGCTGCGCGCGCAAGGTTTCAACCGCATCAGCCTGGGCGTGCAGGATTTCGACGCCGACGTGCAAAAAGCCGTCAACCGCATCCAGCCGGAAGCGGAAACGGTGGCCATCATGCAGGCGGCGCGCGACGCCGGTTTCCGCTCGATCAGCATCGACCTGATCTACGGCTTGCCGAAACAGAACCTGGACACCATGACGGAAACCCTGCGCAAGGTGATCAATGCCAGCCCCGACCGCATCGCCCTGTACCACTACGCGCACATGCCGCACCTGTTCAAGCCGCAGCGCCGCATCCTCGACGCGGACATGCCCGACAGCGCCACCAAGCTGGCCATGCTGGGCCTGTGCATCGCGCGCCTGACGGCCGCCGGCTATGTGTACATCGGCATGGACCATTTCGCCAAGCCGACGGACGACCTGGCCGTGGCGCAGCGCCAGGGCCGCCTGCACCGCAACTTCCAGGGCTATTCCACGCGCGCGGAGGCGGACCTGATCGCCTGCGGCGTGTCGGCCATCAGTTCCGTGGGCGCCGTGTACAGCCAGAATGAAAAGACGCTCGACGCGTACTATGAAAAGCTCGACGAAGGCGTGCTGCCGATCGCGCGCGGCATCAAGCTCGATACGGACGATTTGTTGCGCCGTATCATCATCCAGATGCTGATGTGCAATTTCGAACTGTCGATCGCCACCATCGAGCAAGCGCACCCCGTCAAATTCCGCAGCTACTTCGCCGCCGAGCTGGACAAGCTGCGCGAACTGGCGCGCGACGGCTTGCTCGTCATCGAGGAAGACTGGCTGACGGTGACGCCGAAAGGGCGCTTGTTGATCCGCAATATCTGCATGGTCTTCGACCGCTACCTGACCCTGGCGCGCGCCAATACGGCGCCGGACGCCGTGCAGCCGCTGCGCTACTCGAAAACGGTGTAGCGCCGCGCGATGAACGCCCTGAGCCTCGTGCCCATGTTCCTGGTCGGCCTGGCCGGCAGCGTGCACTGCATCGGCATGTGCGGCGGCATCGTGGGCGCCCTGTCGCTGGGCGGTGGCGCTGCGCCCGCGCGCCCCGTCATTGCCATCGCCGTGGCGCGCCCCGCATTGCAGACCAACGTGCAGACGAACGTGCTGCGCGTGCTGGCCTACAACGGCGGGCGCATAGGCAGCTACATGCTGGCCGGCGCCCTGGCCGGCAGCCTGGCGGGCGCCGGCATGCTGCACCTGGCGTCCCTGCAAGTGGCCGGCTACTGGCTGGCCAACCTGATGCTCGTCGCCCTGGGCCTGTACCTGATGGATGCCTGGCGCGGCCTGGCGCACCTGGAAGCGGCCGGCAACGTGATCTGGCGCCGCGTGCGCCCCCTGTTGAAGCCGCTGATGCCGATGGATACGCCATTCAAGGCGCTGGCCGTGGGCGGTCTGTGGGGCTGGGTGCCGTGCGGCATGGTCTACAGCGCCCTGCTGACGGCCATGATGCAAGGCTCGGCCCTGAACGGCGCGGCCGCCATGGCCGCCTTCGGCCTGGGCACCCTGCCCACCCTGCTGGGCATGGGCTTGCTGGGCACGCGCCTGCGCGCGCAGATGCAGCGCCGTCCCGTGCGCATCGCCAGCGGCTTGCTGGTGCTGGGCTTTGGCGTGCTGGGCCTGCTGCGCGCCGCCAATGGCGTGTCGCTGGGCTGGCTCGACGCCCTGTGCGTCACGGGCCATCCATGAACAGACGCATGAAACCACACCTATGAATGCTGTTTTACAACCCTCCGCCTGCTTCCATTGCGGCTTGCCCGTCCCGAGTGGTTCCAGCTGGAACGTCACCATCGACGACGTGCCGCGCGCCATGTGCTGCCCCGGCTGCGAAGCGGTGGCGCAAACCATCGTCGACATCGGCCAGAGCGCGTACTACCGCGACCGCGATGAATACGCCGTCAACGCGTTTGATGCCACCCTGATGCCGCCCGAGCTGCGCCTGTACAGCAATGACGACGCGCAATTCGCGCGCGACGCCAGCAGCTGCGAAGCGACCCTGTCCGTCGAAGGCATCCGTTGCGCCGCCTGCGTCTGGCTGATCGAGCGTCAATTGACGCGCCTGCCCGGCGTGCAGGCGGCCAGCCTGAACGTCGCCACGGAGCGCCTGTACGTGCGCTGGAGCCGTGCCGAATGCGAACCGGGCGACATCCTGCAAGCCGTGCGCCAGGTCGGCTACACGGCCTATCCGTATGATGCCGTGCGCCATGGCGAGCGCCTGCAAAAGGCCAGCAAGACCCTGGGCCGCCAGCTGTTCGTCGCCGGCCTGTCGATGATGCAGGTGATGATGTACGTGGCGCCCGCCTACCTGGCCGAGGATGGCACGCTGGATGACAATATGGCCAGCCTGATGCGCTGGGCCAGTTTGCTGCTGACCTTGCCCGCCATCTGCTATTCGGCCATGCCCTTCTTCCAGGGCGCCTGGGCCAGCCTGCGCGCGCGCACCCTGGGCATGGACGTGCCCGTAGCGCTGGGCATCCTGGCGGCCTTCTTCGGCAGCGTGGTGGCGACCTTCACGGGCCGCGGCGAGGTGTATTACGACTCGGCCACGATGTTCATCTTCCTGCTGCTGTGCAGCCGCTATTTCGAGCTGCAGGCGCGCCGCAAGGCCGCCTCGGCCCTCGAACGCCTGCAGCACGCCTTGCCCGCGTCCGCCTCGCTGATGGCGGGCTTCCCGGACGACCGCGCCACCACCCTGGTGCCGGCCGGCAGCCTGGCCGTCGGTGACGTGATTCTGGTCAAACCGGGCGAGGCGATCGCCGCCGACAGCGTCATCATCGAAGGCACGAGCGCGCTCGATTTGTCCCTGTTGACGGGCGAGAGCGCGGCGCAACGGAGAAAAACGGGAGAACGGGTGCCGGGCGGGGCGATCAACGCCAGCGCGGCGCTCATCTTGCGCGTGCTCAAACCGGCGCGCGAAAGCACCCTGTCCGACCTGTTGAAACTGATCGAGCGGGCCGGCAGCGGCAAGCCGCAGATCGCCCAATGGGCCGACAAGGTTGCCGCCTGGTTCGTGCTGGGCTTGCTGCTGTTTGCCATCGCCGTGTTCGCCTTCTGGAGCTGGCATGACCCGTCGCAAGCGTGGCCCGTGGCCATCGCCGTGCTGGTCGTGTCCTGCCCCTGCGCGCTGTCTCTCGCCACGCCGACGGCGCTGGCGGCCGCCACCGACAGCCTGCTGCGGCGCGGCGTGCTGATCGTCCAGCCGCATGTGCTGGAAACCTTGCACCGCGCCACCCACATCGTCTTCGACAAGACGGGCACCCTGACCCTGGGCCGGCCCGTGCTGCGGCAAACCGAGGGGCTCGGCAGCATGGGCGAGGACGCTTGCCTGCAGGTGGCCGCCGCGCTGGAAGCGGGCAGCGCCCATCCGCTGGCGCAGGCCATCCTGGCAGCGGCAGAGGGCTTGCCAGGACAGCCGCCGCGCGCGCATGCGGAACAATTGCAAGAAGTGCAAGGCCAGGGCCTGGAAGGCATCGTTGACGGCGTGCGCTACCGCCTGGGCAATGCGGCTTTTGTTGCCGCCCTCGCCGGGCCGCCGCTGGGCGACACGGCCGTCGGCATGCAGGGCATGACGCCGCTGTACCTGGGCACGCAGGGGCGCTGGCTGACGCGTTTCCTGCTCAGCGACGCGTTGCGCCCGGAAGCGGCTGACGTCGTCGCGTATTTCCACCGGCGCGGCAAGCAAGTCGTGCTGCTCAGCGGCGACCAGGAAGCGCTGACGCAAAGCGTGGCGACGGAACTGGGCATCAACACGGCGTGCGGCGAATGCCTGCCCGATGAAAAGCTCGATTTCGTCCAGCAATTGCAGGCCACGGGCGCCGTGGTGGCGATGGTCGGCGACGGCATCAACGACGCCGCCGTGCTGAGCGGCGCCGACGTGTCCTTCGCCATGGGTTCCGGCGCCGCGCTGGCGCAGGCGCATGCGGACACGGTGCTACTGTCGAGCCAACTGGTTTCCGTGCTCGACACGGCGAAAACGGCGGCGCGTAGCATGCGCATCATCCGCGAAAACCTGGGCTGGGCAACCCTGTACAATCTGACGGCCATCCCGGCCGCCGCGTTGGGTTTCCTCAACCCCTGGCTGTCCGGCGTCGGCATGGCTGCCAGCTCGGCCGTCGTCATCGCCAACGCCCTGCGCCTGCGGAAAGTCTAATGGAAGCTCTCTACCTCCTCATCCCCTTAAGCGTCGTGGTCGTCTTCATCGCCCTGTGGGTGTACTTCACGGCCTCGGACAGCGGCCAGTTCGACGACCTCGTCGGACCTGGCCTGCGCGTGCTGCAGGATGACGATACGCCGGCCAAGCCAGCACCCGGCGAACCGCCGGCCTGACTTTTTCTCACGCAATACGCTGGCGCCCGCCAGCGCCGGCAAGCGTCTTTTGACACAGGTCAAGCAGCGCTTGCAGGGATCTTATCCGGCTTTTTTGATCGAAATATCACTTTATTTCGATGCCAGTTCGCTACGCTTATTTCATCCGGGGAATTTTGATCCACATCAAAGTTTTTTCCCGGTCAAACACTTACTCTCTGGCCACCATCATAAATAGTAATTCCAGGGAGAGTCTTTGTGGATCAATCGCTGAACTATAACTACAAGATCGTGAAGCAATTCGCGGTCGCTACTGTGGTATGGGGCATCATCGGCATGCTGGTTGGCGTTATCATCGCCGCTCAGCTGGCCTGGCCTGCCCTGAACCTCGACATACCATGGCTGACATACGGACGCTTGCGTCCGCTGCACACGAATGCGGTGATTTTCGCCTTCGGCATCTGCGGCCTGTTCGCTACTTCGTACTACGTTGTCCAACGCACCTGCCAGGTGCGCCTGTTTTCCGACAAACTGGCCGCCTTCACGTTCTGGGGCTGGCAAGCGGTGATCCTGTGCGCCGTCGTCACCCTGCCCTTGGGCATGACACGCGGCAAGGAATACGCGGAACTGGAATGGCCTATCGCCATCCTCATCGCCGTCGTCTGGATCGCCTACGCCATCGTTTTCTTCGGCACCTTGATCAAGCGCAAGGTCAAGCACATCTACGTGGCCAACTGGTTCTTCGGCGCCTACATCCTGGCCGTGACGATTCTGCACGTGGTCAATGGTGCCGTCATGCCAGCCTCGTTCACCAAGTCGTATTCCGCTTATGCGGGCGTGCAGGACGCCATGATCCAGTGGTGGTACGGCCATAACGCGGTGGGTTTCATCCTGACCGCCGGCTACCTGGGCATGGTCTACTACTTCATTCCGAAACAGGCCGAGCGCCCCGTGTACTCGTATCGTCTGTCGATCGTCCACTTCTGGGCGCTGATCTTCACCTACATGTGGGCGGGCCCGCATCACCTGCACTACACGGCATTGCCTGACTGGACGCAATCGATCGGCATGGTCTTCTCGCTGGTCCTCCTGGCACCAAGCTGGGGCGGCATGATCAACGGCATCATGACCCTGTCGGGCGCCTGGCACAAGCTGCGCACCGACCCGATCCTGAAATTCATGATCGTTTCGCTGTCGTTCTACGGCATCGCCACCTTCGAAGGTCCGATGATGTCGATCAAGACCATCAACTCGCTGTCGCACTACACCGACTGGACCGTTGCCCACGTGCATGCGGGCGCCCTGGGCTGGGTGGGCTTCATCACCATGGGTTCGATCTACTACCTGCTGCCGCGCCTGGCGGGCCGCACGCAGATGCACAGCACGCGCCTGGTCGACGTGCACTTCTGGGTGGCCACCATCGGCATCGTGCTGTACATCGCCGCAATGTGGATCGCCGGCGTGATGCAGGGCCTGATGTGGCGCGCGGTCAATCCGGACGGCACCCTGACCTACACCTTTGTCGAGAGCGTGAAAGCGACGTATCCGTACTACGTGGTGCGCGTGGCCGGTGGCCTGCTGTACCTGTCGGGTATGTGCATCATGGGCTACAACACCTGGATGACGCTGCGCGGCAGCAAACTCCCCGTCGCCCGCATTCCGGAACTGAACGCGGCGCACGCCTGATAGGAGCGAAAGCAAATGAAATTTTCACATGCATGGATTGAAAGAAACCCCTGGCTGCTGATCGCCCTGGTCACGGTGGTGATCAGCATCGGCGGCGCCGTCGAGATCGTCCCCCTGTTCTTCCAGAAGAGCACGACGGAACCCGTCGCCGGCCTGAAGCCGTACTCGCCGCTGCGCCTGGCGGGCCGCGACATCTACGTGCGCGAAGGCTGCTACAACTGCCACTCGCAGATGGTGCGTCCGCTGCGCGCGGAAACGGAACGCTATGGCCACTATTCGGTCGCCGGCGAATTCGTCTACGACCGTCCGTTCCAGTGGGGTTCCAAGCGCACGGGGCCCGACCTGGCCCGCGTGGGCGCGCGCTACAGCGACGAATGGCACCGCACGCACTTGAACAACCCGCGCGACGTGGTGCCCGAGTCGAACATGCCGTCCTACCCCTGGCTGGCGAAGACCAAGCTGGTGCCTGACGACATCATGCCGAAGATGCGCGCCCTGAAACGCCTGGGCCAGCCGTACAGCGATGAAGAGATCGCCGCCGGCCCCGCGCAGCTGCAGGACAAGACGGAAGAAGACGCCCTGGTCGCCTATCTGCAAGGCCTCGGTACATTAATCAAAACAAGGAATTAGCATGGCAATCGAAAACCTGTTTGACAGCGCCAGCAGCGTCATGACGGTGGTTTCCTTTACGACGTTCGTGGGCATCCTGTGGTGGACGTTCAGCCGCAGCAACAGCGACTTCGACGCGGCGGCACGCCTGCCGTTCGCCGACGACGCGCTCGACTATCCGGCCGAAGCCGAAATGACCCTGGCGAAGGAGCATAACCATGGCTGACTTTACCAATGGCTTCTGGAATATCTACATCATCGTGCTGTCCCTGCTGGGCATCATCGGCTGCGGCGTGCTGCTGTACTCGCAGTCGAAAATCAAAGTGGTCGAGGGCGCCCCTGCTGACGGCACCACGGGCCACGTCTGGGACGAGGACTTGAAGGAACTCAATACGCCGATGCCGCGCTGGTGGATGTGGTTGTTCTACATCACCATCGTCTTCTCGCTGGCCTACCTGTTCCTGTATCCGGGCCTGGGCAACTATGCCGGCAGCCTGGGCTGGAAATCGACGGGCCAGTACGAGGAAGAGCTGAAGAAGGCGGAAGCCGACTACGGTCCCCTGTTCAACAAGTACCTGAGCCAGGACTTGAAGACGGTGGCCGCCGATCCGCAGGCGCAAGCCATCGGCCAGCGCCTGTTCCTGACCTACTGCGCGCAATGCCACGGTTCGGATGCGCGCGGCAACAAGGGCTTCCCCAACCTGACCGACAAGGACTGGCTGTATGGCGGCGAACCCGACATCATCAAGACCACCATCATGCACGGCCGCAATGGGCAAATGCCACCGATGGGCGCCGCCCTAGGGTCCGAAAAGGATGTCGAGAACGTGGCCCATTATGTGCTGAGCCTGTCCGGCTCGACCTCGGATCCCGTCAAGTCCGTGCTGGGCAAGGCCAAGTTCGGCGCCTGCATGGCCTGTCATGGTGCCGATGCCAAGGGTAACCAGATGCTGGGCGCGCCAAACCTGACGGACAAGACCTGGCTGTACGGCGGCAGCGCCGACACCATCATGGAAACCGTACGCAAGGGACGCAGCAACACCATGCCGGCCTTCAGCGATTTCCTCGGCGAATCCAAGGTACACGTGCTGTCGGCGTATGTCTGGAGCCTGTCGAATCCGCAGGCACCCGCAAAGTAAAAATGGAACCTCAAGTCATCAAGATGTATGCGGCCCGCGAGCAAATCTACCCTCGCGAGGCCAAAGGACGCTACGCTACCTGGCGATGGGTATGCGTATGGCTTACCCAGCTCGCGTTCTACGGCTTGCCGTGGTTGACCTGGAATGGCAGGCAAGCCCTGCTGTTCGATTTGACCACGCGCAAGTTCTACATTTTCGGCGTCGTGCTGTGGCCCCAGGATTTCATCTATCTGGCGGCCCTGCTGATCATCTGTGCGTATTTGTTGTTCCTCGTCACGGCCATTGCCGGGCGGGTGTGGTGCGGGTTCTCTTGCCCGCAAACGGTATACACGGAAATTTTCCTGTGGGTCGAACGCCGCATCGAGGGCACGCGCAGTGCGCGCATGGCCCTCGACAAGCAGGGCCCCTCCGTGCGCAAGGCGTTCAAGAAGACGGCCAAGCACCTGGTATGGGGCGCCATCGCCCTGTGGACGGGCTTTACCTTTGTCGGCTACTTCACGCCGATCAAGGAACTGGCGCAGTCGGTGACCACGCTGAACTTCGGTCCCTGGGAATGGTTCTGGGTCTTGTTCTACAGTCTGGCAACCTACGGCAACGCGGGCTGGCTGCGCGAGCAGGTGTGCAAATACATGTGCCCCTACGCGCGCTTCCAGAGCGCCATGTTCGACCAGGACACTTTGATCATCACCTACGATGCCAAGCGCGGTGAACCACGTGGCGCCATGAGCAAGAAGGCCGGCAACAACGACAAGCTGGGCGATTGCATCGACTGTACCCTGTGCGTGCAGGTGTGTCCGACCGGTATCGATATCCGTAACGGCCTGCAGTATGAATGCATCGGTTGCGCCGCTTGCGTCGATGCCTGCAACAGCGTGATGGACAAGGTCGACCGGCCACGGGGACTGGTACGCTACAGTACCGACCATGCGATGGAAAACAACTTCAATTCGAAGCAGATACGCCAGCGCGCCATGCGCCCGCGCGTCTTGATCTACACTTCCATCCTGGCCCTGATCATCATCGCCGTGTGTACTTCGCTGGCCCTGCGCACGCCCCTGAAAATGGACGTGATCCGCGACCGCGGTTCCATGGGACGCGAAGTGGAAGACGGCATGATCGAAAACGTCTACCGCCTGCAGATCATGAACACGTCGGAGCAAAGCCAGCATTTCAAAATCAGCGCTTCCGGCTTGCCGGGCCTGACCTTGCTGACGCGCGAAGAAGTGACCTTGCAGCCGACGGAAACGCTGGGTTGGCCCATCCGCCTGCGCGTGCCGCACGGCGTGGGAGAGAAGGGCTCGAACAAGATTGCGATCGAATTGCAATCGCTGGACGACCCATCGCTGCATGTGCGTGAAAGCGCGGTATTCATCGTGCCACGTTAACAAGGAAAGGCGGACGGGGACCGGGTGCCCTCGCCGCCGCCACGAAGTTGCAGGAAGGCCGGTCCCCGCACGGGGATTGGCCGTTTACACAGGAGAAATACCATGTCCGACAGTCTGAAACTGCAAGCACCCGTTGCACCGTGGTACAAGCATCGCTGGCCATGGCTGCTGATGATCGGCCCCGGCCTGTCCGTGGTCGTCGGCAGCTTCATGGGCTATATCGCGTTTACGCAGCCCGATGCGCTGGTGGTGGGCGATTATTACAAGCAGGGCAAGGCGATCAACCAGGATTTGAAGCGCGACACGATCGCCAGCGACCTGGCGATGGATACGCGCCTGTCGTATGACGTGGCGCAAGCACGCCTGACCGGTTCCGTGCACAGCTTCGGCAAGGCCTATCAGGCGCCTTTGCAGCTGCACCTGGCGCATGCGACCCTGCCGGAAAAGGATATCAAGGTGCTGGTGCAGCCCGACGCAGCCGGCAATTTTTCCGTGGCGCTGCCGATGCTCGAGCGCAGCCGCTGGCAAGTGCTGGTGGAAAACGACAAACGCGAGTGGCGCCTGTCCGGCATCTGGACCTGGCCCCTGCAGCGCAGCATCGCGCTGCATGCGGACGAGGAACTGTAAGTCTTACTTGCAGACGTCCGTGCCGGCCGTAATGGCTTTTAACTTGGCCGGCTGCAGGATTTCAATTTCCCGATTGGAGACGCGCAGCCAGCCTTCCTTCTTGAACTTCGACAGCAGGCGGCTGACGCTCTCGATGGTCAGGCCCAGGTAGTTGCCGATTTCCTCGCGCGACATGCGCAGCTGGAAATTGCTGCCCGAATAGCCGCGCGCTTCATAGCGCGACGCCAGGTTGACGATGAAGGCGGCAAAGCGCTGCGTCGCCTGCATATTGCCCAGCAACAGCATGACGCTTTGCTCGCGCGTGATTTCCTGGCTCATCATGCGGTGGAAATGGCGCAGCAGGGTCGGCATATTGCCCAGCAATTGTTCCAGGCTGGAAAACGGGATTTCACACACTTCGCTGTCTTCCAGAGCCACCGCATTACAGTGGTGGCGGTCGGCGCTGATGGCGTCCATGCCCAGCAGTTCACCCGCCATCTGGAAGCCCGTCACCTGCTCTTCGCCGCCCGGATTGATCTGGTACGTCTTGAAATGCCCCAGGCGGATCGCATACAGGTTCTGGAACGAGTCGCCGATACGGAACAGCGAGGCGCCGCGCACGATCTTGCGGCGGCGGCCGATGATCTGATCCAGCCTGTCCATATCGCCCACATCGAGGCCCATCGGCAGGCACAATTGATGCATGCTGCAGGTCGAGCATCGCGCACGCAACGCCTCCACGTTCACGGTGGGCAAGGTTGGAGTGAGTAGCGCTTCAGTCATGTCGGTACCTTTTAGAAAATGCAACAACAAGTTTACTGCATACAGCCGCATACAGGGTTGCCGTATGCCAATTTCACCGTAAATTCGGCGAATAAACGACGTCCAGCCTTTAATTATATGGCAACATCGTCAAAAGCCCATCCGGGACGGGCAATTTGCGCGGCGGCGCTTGCCAAGCTGGGGCATTGATAGGAAAATTCCTGACAGCATTATCTGCCGCCTGTGCCGCCCGGTACTGAAAAGGAAATCATGAAGCCTCTCGGCATTAAAGCAAAAGTCGCGCTGGCCACCAGCCTGACCTCGATCGCCATGATCGCGCTGGTCACCATGATCCAGGTGCAGCACATGCGCGACGACTTCACCCGAGTACTGCTGAGCCAGCAATCGTCCCTGATCACCCGCACCGCTGCCGAGCTCGACGACAAGCTGGGCATGCTGCTGCAGATCGTCACCCTGACGGCCAGGCAGCAGCCGCCGGAATTGATCGCCCGGCCCGCCCAATTGCGCGAATACTATTCGCGCCGCTCGATGCTGGTGCTGTTCGATGACGTGCTGGTGCTCGACGCGCATGGCGCCGTCGTGGCCGACATGCCGGAGGTAGCGGGGCGCGCCGGCATCAACGTCGCCGAGCGCGAGTATTTCCAGACCGTCCTGCGCACGCGCCAGCCCATGATCACCGAACCGATGCTGGGCAAGTCGAGCGGCATGCCCATCGTGCAGATGGTGGCGCCCGTGCTGGCCGCCGATGGCCAGGTGGCCGGCGTGGTGATCGGCGTGCTGCGCCTGTACAAGGACAACCTGCTGGGCCGCCTGCGCTCGGAAAAGATCGGCAAGAACGGCTATTACTTCATTCTCACGCGCGGCGCCGTGCCGCGCTACGTGCTGCACCCCGATACCAGCCGCTTGCTGCAACCGCGCAAGCCGAACGCCAACCTGACGACGACCCGGCTGCTGAAGGAAGATGGCGAAGGCAGCATGGTCAGCACCAACAGCCGCGGCATCACGGCCGTTAACAGCTTCAAGCGCCTGAAATCCGTGAACTGGCTGCTGGCCGCCTCGCTCCCCGTCGAGGATGCCTTCGAACCGTTCGATGGCGTGCTGTACCGATTGGTGCTGTGGAGCATCCTCGCCTCGCTGCTGGCCGCCTTTGTTCTGGGCTGGGTCACCGTGCGCCTGCTGTCGCCGCTGGTGCGCCTGCGCGACACCCTGCTGGCCCTGCGCACCAGCGGCAGCCGCTTCACGCCCGTGCCGGTGCAGCAGCGCGACGAGATCGGCGAACTGACGGAAGCGTTCAACGGCCTGATGAGCGAACGCGACCGCCTGCAGCAGGAACTCGAATCGCGCGCGGCGGAGCTGGAACAGGAACGCGACCGGGCCGAGGCGGCCAACCGCGCGAAGAGCGATTTCGTGGCCAACATGAGCCATGAAATCCGCACGCCCCTCAATGCCGTGCTGGGCATGGTGTATCTGCTGGGCAATACCAAGCTCGACACGGAACAGCGCAAGTATCTGACCATGGTCAGAGTGGCGGGCCAGTCGCTGCTGGGCATCCTCAATGACGTGCTCGACTATTCGAAGATCGAGGCGCGGCGCATGGAATTGTCGCCCGTCGAATTCGACCTCGATGAAGTCATGAATACCCTGGCCACGACGATGACGATGAATGCGGGCGAAAAGGAGCTGGAACTGGCCATCGCCGTCGAGCCCGACGTGCCGCGGCGCCTCGTGGGCGACGCCCAGCGCCTGCAGCAAATCCTCGTCAACCTGGCCGGCAACGCCATCAAGTTCACGGAGAGCGGCGAAGTGGTGGTGGCCGTCAGCCTGGCCGAGAGCGAGAGCGGCCGCGCCTGGCTGCGCTTCGAAGTGCGCGACACGGGCATCGGCATGACGGAACTGCAGCAACAGCAGCTGTTTGCCGCGTTTTCCCAGGGCGACCAGAGCATCACGCGGCGCTTCGGCGGCACGGGCCTGGGCCTGGCCATCAGCAAGCAGCTGATCCACATGATGGGCGGCGACATCGCCGTCGCCAGCAGCGAAGGCAAGGGCAGCCGCTTCTGGTTCAGCGTGCCCTTCGAAATGCTGGCGCAGCCGGCCGAAACGCGGCGCACGCCGGCGCTGGGCCAGCTGCGCCTGCTGGTGGCCGACGACAACCGCACCACGCGCGAACTGATCGTCAAGCTGATCGAGGCGTGGGGCTGGCTGGCCGACGAAGTGGACTCCGGTTTTGCCGCCATCGAACTGTACCGCGAACGCCTGGCGCAGCAGCAACCGTACGACGTGGTGCTGGCCGACTGGCACATGCCCGTCATGGATGGCCTGGCCACGGCCAAGGCCATCCGCCAGGCGGCCAGCGGCCAGCGCCAGCCCATCGTCGTGATGGTCAACGCCTTCGCCCGCAACCACCTGGAAGAAATCTCCAGCGCAGCCGAGGCCGATGTCGTGCTGATGAAGCCGATCACGGGATCGAGCCTGTTCGACGCCCTGCACCAGGCGCTGATCGCCAAGGACGACGGCGGCGAGCAGCGCATGCTGCACCAGCCGCTGGGCACGGAACTGGCCGGCGTGCATTTCCTGCTGGTGGAAGACAACCACCTGAACCAGGCCGTGGCGCGCGGCATCCTCGAACACATGGGCGCCACCCTGGACGTGGTGGGCGACGGCTTGCAAGCCGTGGAACGGCTGCGCACGGAAGCGCTGCGCTACGACATCGTGCTGATGGACATGCAGATGCCCGTCATGGACGGTT
Source organism: Janthinobacterium sp. SUN033 (assembly GCF_030397595.1). NCBI lineage: Bacteria > Pseudomonadati > Pseudomonadota > Betaproteobacteria > Burkholderiales > Oxalobacteraceae > Janthinobacterium > Janthinobacterium sp. SUN033. The sequence goes on along the minus strand of NZ_JAPQNV010000004.1, from coordinate 729,447 downwards.
TCAGCGCCACCCACATCATCCGCACGGAACTGCGCTTGCACCTGCCCGTGATCGCCATGACGGCCGGCGTGCTGGCGTCCGAGCGCGAGCGCTGCATGACGGCCGGCATCAGCGATTTCATCGCCAAGCCCGTGGTGGTGGAAGAGATGATGGAAGTCATCCTGCGCCACCTGCCCAAGCGCCCGCAAGTACAGACGGCCGAGCCGGCACGCGTCGCCGATGAAGAAGTGTTTTCCATGGCGCCGCTGATGCGCGTGATGGGACGCGATGCGAAGGGGCGCGGCGTGCTGCGGCGCATGGTGGAAGACGCGCTGAACAAGGGCATGACGCCCGTGCACGAGGCCGAAACGGCGTTGCAGGCGGGCCGCCACAGCGACGTGGCACGCATCCTGCACAGCGTGCGCGGCTCCGTCGGCACCCTGGGCACGAAACGCCTGATCCGCGCCGCGTTCGCCACCGAGGAAGCCATCGATGCGGGCCGCCTGGACGAGGTGCCGGCGCTGCTGGCGCACACGGCGCAGGAACTGGAACAGGCGCTGGCGGCGGCGGCGGATTGGTTGTCGCGCCTGCAGGATTAAATCAGGCGGGCACGCCCAGAATCACGCTGGACGCCTTGAAGATGGCCGTCACGTTGCTGCCAAGCTCGATGCCCAGGTCGGTGCTGCTCTGGTTGGTGATGATGGCGGCAATCGTGCCGCCGCGCGGCAAGTCCAGCACCACTTCCGTGTTGACGGCGCCCGTCTGCACGCGCGTCACGACCCCGGCCAGCTGGTTGCGCGCGGAAAAGCGCGCGCCCTGGCTGTCCGTCACGAGGATGATGGACGACGCCTTGATCAGCGCAAACGCTTCCGCGCCCGGCACCAGGCCCAGGCTTGCGCTGCTGCCCTGCGTGACGATGGCCACGATGTGCTGGCCACCGGGCAATTCCAGGGTGACTTCATCGTTGACGGCGCCCTGTTTCAGTTCGGTCACCTTGCCCAGGAATTGATTGCGTGCCGTGGTTTTCATGGCCATTCTCCGTATGAGTAAAAGATCGTCGGCGATGCCTTCCGCCTGGCTGCCCAGCTGGCGCAGGTAGCGGGCATGCTCGCGCTCGATGATACGGAAATTGTCGACCAGCTGGCGCCCCCTTGGCGTCAGCCGCGTGCCGCCGCCGCCCTTGCCGCCCGTCAAGCGCTCGACCAGCGGTTCGCCGGCCAGGTTGTTCATCGCGTCGATGGCGTCCCAGGCCGCCTTGTAGCTCATCTTCACAAGCTTGGCCGCCTGCGTGATGGAGCCGCATTCGGCGATGGCGCCCAGCAATTCCACCCGGCCGGCGCCGCCCAGGTTTTCTCCGCCCACCGTCATCCATACCGAGCCTTGCAGGCCGATTTCCGCTGCCGCTGATTTATCCAATGCGTTCACCCAATGTCTCTTCCATGCTGTCAATTTGTCCGTCACGCAAGTAAAGCACATGTTCACCCAGAATGCGCGCATCTTCCGGATCATGTGTGATCAGGATCATGGGCACGTCCAGGCGCTGCTGCCACTGGCTCAACTCCAGGCGCATTTTGACACGCAGGGCCGGATCGAGGGCGGCAAACGGCTCATCGAGCAGCAGCGCGGCCGGTTCGGCCACGAGCGCCCTCGCCAGCGCCACCCTTTGGCGCTGGCCGCCGGACAACTCGTCGGGAAACTGGTGCGCCAGTTCCTGCAGGTGGAAGGCGTCGAGCCAATGCTCGACCTTCTGCAATTTTTCGCGCGCGCGCGGGTTGAACCAGCCGCGGCGCAGGCCAAAGCCCACGTTCTGGCGCACCGTCAGGTGCGGGAACAGCGCGTAATCCTGGAACAGATAGGCGACATTGCGCTGCTGCGGCGGCAAATTGATGCCGGCGGCGGAATCGAACAGGGTGCGCCCGTTCAGGCGGATATGGCCCGCCTCCGGCGTGAAGAGGCCGGCAATGGCTTTCAGGGTCATGCTCTTGCCGGCACCGGACGGGCCATACATGGCGATGCGCTGGCTGCTGGAAGTGCATTGCACCTGCAGGTCGAAGCGGCGTTTGCCGGAGCGCAAGGTGGCGCGGAGGTCGAGGTCGAGTTGCATAGGCGTCATCATCTGCATCATTTGTGCGCGATGCGTCCGGGCGCCAGGCGGCCCGCCGACAGCAGCACCACGATGCAGACCAGGGAAATAATCAGGACCAGCGTATTGGCCACCTCGTCCTGGCCCGCCTGCACGGCTTCAAACACGGCCACCGACAGGGTCTGCGTCTTGCCAGGGATGCTGCCGGCCACCATCAAGGTGGCGCCGAACTCGCCCAGCGCGCGCACAAAGCCCAGCAGCACGCCGGCGAGGATGCCGCGCCAGGCCAGCGGCAAGGTCACGCGGAAAAAGATCGCCATTTCCGAGATGCCCAGCACGCGGGCCGCCTGCTCCAGCTGGCCGTCGACCGCTTCGAAGGCGGCGCGCGCGGGCTTGAAGACGAGGGGAAAGGCGACCACCGTGGAGGCGATCACGGCACCCTGCCAGGTAAAGATGAGGTTGATGCCGAAGTTGTCCTGCAGCCAGATGCCCATCGTGCCGCGCCGGCCCAGCAGCACCAGCAGGTAATAGCCGAGCACGGTGGGCGGCATCACCATCGGCAGGGTCATGAGGGCGTCGAGCAGCTCGCGCCCGGGAAAACGCGTGCGCGCCAGCACATAGCCCGTACCGATGCCGAGCAGCAAATTGAGCGCCGTGGCCCACGCCGCTACCTTGAGCGACAGGGCCAGCGCGGTCCAGGCGATATCCATGCGCGTTCGTTTACCTTATGGCTTCTTGAAACCGTACTTGGCGAGGATGGCTTGCGCCGGCGCCGTCTGCAGGTAGCTGACGAAGCGCTTCGCTTCAGCCTGGTTCGCGCTGTCCTTGATGGTGGCGATCGGGTACAGCACGGGCGCGTCCAATGGCACGTCCAGCACCACGTTCACCTTGTCTTTCATGATGGCCGCGTCGGTGGCGTAGACAAAGCCCGCATCGACTTCGCCGCGCGCCACGTAGTCGAGCGACTGGCGCACGTTCTGCGTGCCGATGGCCTTGGGCTGCACGGCGTCCCACAGCTTCGCCTTCTTCAGCGCGCCTTCGGAGTAACGGCCGACGGGCACGCTGGCCGGATTGGCGATGGCCACGCGGGTCACGCTCTTGTGCGTCAGGTCGCTCAAGTTCTTGATGCCCAGCTTGCTATCGTGCGGCACGATCAGCACCAGGCTGTTGCCGACGAAATCCATGCGGTCGGCCGGCAGGACGAAGCCCTGCTTTTGCGCCGCATCCATGGTTTCCTGGTCGGCCGAGGCAAACACGTCCACGGGCGCGCCCTTGACGATCTGTTGCAGCAGCACGCCCGAGGCGGCGAAGTTCAGGGAAACCTTGCTGCCCGGATACTGCGCCTCGTAGCTCTGCGCCGCATCCTTGAACGCGTTCGTCAGGCTGGCCGCGGCCGACACCACCACTTCACCGGCAAGGGCGGAGGTGGCGGCGGTGGCCAGCAGGGCGGTGCCAAGCAGGCGGGCGAGGGAGGTGAGGCGCATGATCGTATCCTTGTAAAGTGAACGGTGAACAAGGAGCGTAATATACACTTATATATAGCGTTCTGCCATTGCATGGGTCAAGGCAATGCCAATGACATTGACAGACGGGAATGGGCGGACTATTTTTAACAAGAGACAACTATCCACTACTTTCCAGGGGTAAACGATGGGATACGCAGCGCTACTGCTTGGCCCCCTGATGCTCCTGGCGGTCATTCTTCTGGCATTGCTCATCGAGAGGCGGCATCCCCTGCAGCAACAGCCTTCGGGGGCGTCACGCTTCAATCTTGCGTATATGCTCATCTATGCCGCCAGCGGCGCCATGCTGGCCCCGCTCACGGCCATCGTCACGGTACAGCTTGTCAATGCGGCCGGCGGCGGGCTCATCAATCTAGCCTCTTCAGGCTGGATGCTGGCGCCGGCCTTCCTCGCGTATGCCCTGACCATGGATTTTCTGGAATACGTCTTTCATCGCGTGCAACACCGCGTACCCGCCATGTGGGCCATGCATTCCTTCCATCACAGCGATACGGCCATGAATGCCAGCACAACGACGCGGCACTATTGGGCCGAAGCGGGCATCAAGGCACTCAGTATCTATCTGCTGGCGGGGATCTTATTCAAGACCAATATGGTGATTCTGGGAATGTACGGAATACTGAGCTTGTATCATGTTTTCCCGCACATGAATGTCCGGGTCGGCTTTGGCCGTTACTGGATGTTATGCAATTCACCGCAGTACCATCGCGTTCATCACTCGGTGCAAGCCGAGCATTTCAACTGCAATTTCGCGGGGCTGTTCCCCGTCTTCGACTGGCTGTTCGGCACCCACCATATTCCCCGCGCGGGAGAATATCCCCCGACGGGGCTGGACACGGGCAAGGCGCCGGGCACCTTGCTTGACGCGCTGACGTGGCCGGTGCGCAGCAAGGCCCCGTCCATCCCCTAGACGCGCACCGCCGCCGCCTCGTCGCGCCGCGCATACTTTTGCGCGATCACGGCGCAAATCATCAGCTGAATCTGGTGGAACAGCATCAGCGGCAAGATCACCATGCCCAGCGAACGCGTGGAAAACAGCACCTTGGCCATGGGCACGCCGCTGGCCAGGCTTTTCTTCGAGGCGCAAAAGACGATGGCGATTTCATCTTCCTTGTTGAAACCCAGGCGGCGGCTGACAAAGGTCGAAATACCCAGCACCAGCGCCAGCAGCAGCAGGCTGATCAGGCCCAGGGCCACCAGCGTTTCCACCGAAATCGTATGCCACAGGCCTTCGCTGACGGCTTCGCTGAAGGCCGTGTAGACCACCAGCAAGATCGAACCCTGGTCGACGTATTTCAGGGTGGCCTTGTGGCGGTCGACCCAGCGGCCGATCCAGCGGCGCAGGAACTGGCCGGCCAGGAAGGGCAGCAGCAGTTGCAGGACGATGGACAGCACGGCGTCCACCGACGACTTGCTTTCCGCGCCCTTGGCCACCAGCAAGCCCACCAGGAGGGGGGCGAGGAAAATGCCGATGAAGTTCGAGGCCGAAGCGCTGCAGATGGCGGCCGGCACGTTGCCGCGCGCCATGGCGGTCATGGCAATGGAAGACTGCACGGTGGACGGCAAGGCGCACAGGAACAAGATGCCCATGTACAGGTCAGGCGTGAGGAAGGTCAGCGCCAGCGGGCGCAGTGCAAGGCCCAGCAGAGGAAACAGGACAAAGGTGCTGGCCAGCACCAGCAAGTGCAGGCGCCAGTGCATGGCGCCTGCCACCACGGCTTCGCGCGACAGCTTGGCGCCGTGCAGGAAGAACAGGGCGCCGATGGCGACGGTGGTGATATTGCCGAAGACCACGGCCGTCTGGCCCGTGCAGGGCAGGAAAGTGGCCAGCGCCACGGTGACGAGCAGGGCGATGGTGAAGTTATCGGGTTTCAGATTGCGCAACAGGGCAGCGGGAGAAAAAGAAGACATGCGGTAGCCTGGTAACGGCGCAGCCTTGCAACAGAATGCTGTGCCGGGGATGACAAACAGCGCCGGGAGCGGCGCCAGTGCTGGCTATTCTACTTGTATTTCCCTGCTCCTTGCCTGGCGGCATCGGCATGGCTGGCCGGGTCAAACCGTGCGGACAAAAAAATGCCCTGTCCGCAGACAGGGCAACCCGGAGTAAAGTACAGCGCGAGGGCTTAGCCGGCGGCTTTGACTTTCAGCTCGTTCTTGATTTCTTTCACGCCGCTCACGGAAGCGACGATCTGCACGACGCGGTCACCCGCTTCGGCGCTCGGCACGTCGCCCGACAGGACGACCACACCTTGCTGGGTTGCTACCTTGACGGGCAGGGCAGCGGCTTGCGCATCGGCGCTCAGGGCGGCCTTGGCCGAGGAAGTGATGGTTTCATCAGGGACGGCAGCGGCGGCATTGGCGGCCACGACAGTGTCAGCAGGAGCTTGTGCTTTTGGTGCGGAGTCAGCTGCATGCGAAGCGGTGATCGAGGCGCCCGACAGTACGATAGCGGCAACCAGGGTATTGAACAGTTTCGATGTTTGCATGGTAGTTCCTCTCAATGAAGTTAAAAGCTTCTTACTTGGATAAAGCAACACTTTGAAGCGTCACATCTACCCATACAGCAAGCGCCGTGCCAGCTTTTAATTTCCATTCAAAATCAACGACTTAGCTTTAGACTCGATTTTTCCTGTCCGTTTCGCGGCGTTCCGGGCCGAAAATCCGGGCTTTTTGTCGTCTGCCAGCGACAGCCTGTGGCAACAATATCAATGTTTTACAATAAGTCGTTGATTATTAATACTTTATTTTTGTCGCTATTCAGCGACAGGGTCGCCTTCGCCGCGGAACAGGGCCGGCGTCAGCTCGTATTTCTGCAATAAACGGTAGAACTCCGTGCGGTTGCGGTCGGCCAGGCGGGCTGCATCGGCCACGTTGCCATCCGTCAGGCGCAACAGTTGTATCAGGTAGTCGCGCTCGAAGCGCTGCTTCGCTTCGTTGTAGCTGAGCGCTTCCAGCGAGGGCACGCGCAAGGCCCGCTGCACCAGGCTCAAGGGCACCAGCGGCGCCGTGGCCAGCGCGCACACTTGCTCGACGACATTGACCAGCTGGCGCACATTGCCGGGCCATGGCGCCGCCACCAGGGCCGTCAAGGCGTCGGGCGCAAAGCCGTTCAGGGGTTTCTCATACTTGGCCGCCAGCTTCTGCAGGAAATGGTTCGCCAGCAAGGCGATGTCTTCGCGGCGCTCGGCCAGCGGCGGCAAGGTCAAGGTTACGACGTTGAGGCGGTAATACAGGTCTTCGCGGAATTGCCCCTCGGTCATCGCCACGTCCAGGTCGCGGTGCGTGGCGGACAACAAGCGCACGTCCACCGGACGCGTCTGGTCGGCGCCCACGGGGCGCACGGCCCGCTCCTGCAGCACCCGCAGCAGTTTCACCTGCAGCGGCAGCGGCATGTCGCCGATCTCATCTAAAAACAGGGTGCCGCCATCGGCCGCCTGGAACAAGCCTTCGCGGTTGCCGACGGCGCCCGTAAACGAGCCTTTGACGTGGCCAAACAATTCCGATTCCAGCAACTGCTCGGGAATGGCACCGCAGTTGACGGCGATAAACGGCGCCTTGGCGCGGCGGCTGGCATTGTGCAGCGCGCGCGCCAGCAATTCCTTGCCCGTGCCGCTGGGGCCGCGAATCAGGATGCTGGCGTCGGACCCGGCCACCAGCTGGGCTTCGGCCAGCAGCTCGGCCATCTGCGCGCTGCGGCTGATCAGCTCGGCACGCCAGCTCTCGTCGCCGGACGCGGGCGTCGGCATGACGGTGGACAAGTTGATGGCATACGCCACTTTTTCCATCAGCAGCTTGCCGTCGAACGGTTTCGTCAGGTAGGCAAACGCGCCGCGCGCCGTCGCGTCGACGGCGTCGGGAATGGTGCCGTGGGCTGTGAGCAAAATGACGGGCAGGGCCGCATGCTGGCGGCGGATTTCATCGAACAGGGCCAGGCCGTCGCGGCCCGGCAATTGCACGTCGGTAATAACCAGGGCGGGCAATTCCACGGCCAGGCGCGCCAGCGCCGCTTCCGCGCTGCCCACGGCCGTCACGCGATAGTTACCCGCCTTCAAGCGGATGGTCAGCAGGCGCAACAGATCGGGATCGTCGTCGACCAGCAAGATGTGGGCGTGCTCGCTCATTTCGGCGCTCCCGCGGCGGGGCGCACGGACAGGCTGCGCTCGATGTTTTTCAGTGCTTCCAGCTTTTCATTGAGCTGGTCGATGCGGCGCTGGGCGTCGCGCAGCTGCGTGTTGAGCTTGTCGATGCCCTCGTCCTGGCGGCGCAGTTCCGCATACTGGCTGCCCAGCAATTGCGCCAGCGGCACCAGCAGTTGCGCGTCCTTGCCCGTGGCCGTGGCCAGCGGTTCCAGCAAGGCTTGCGCGCGGGCCAGGTCGCCGGGACCGCGCAAGGCCGCCTGCAGCATGGCGCGGCGCAGCGTGTTGTGCGGCGCGTGATCGGCCTTCGCCAGGTCCAGCTGCGCCTTCACCAGTTCCGACGGCGTCATCAGGCGCAAGGCGCCCTGATACACCAGCAGTTCCGTCAGCTGGGGATCGGCCACCACCACCACGCGCGGCGGCGTCTGCACCAGCACGGGCGTCTGGGTGGGGGGCTTGGCGGCGCAAGCGCCCAGCAGCAGCGCGCAGGCGGCCATGCCGGCCAGGGGAATTCTCGTCATCATAAGGGCAGTTCTATCCGAAAATGCGCACCGGCGGGGCGCGGTAAAAGAGTGACGCTGCCATCGTGGGCGGCGATATATTCGCGCACGATGGACAGGCCGATGCCATTGCCGTTGCGCGCGCCGGCCGCCTGGCGCACGCCCTGGTAAAACGGCTCGAAGATGCGCGCGGCGTCCTCGGGCGCCACGCCGGCGCCCTCGTCGGTGCAATCGATGCGCACGCGGCCGCCTTCGCCAGACAGGGTGAAACGCACGGTGCCGCCTTCCGGGCTGAAGCGCACGGCATTCGACAGCAGGTTCGCCAGGGCCGTGGCCAGCTTGTCGCGGTCGGCCTGCACGATCAGCGACGCGCCCTGCACCTCGACCGTCAAACGGCGCGCCAGCCATTGCAGGCGCTGCCCGGCCACCACATCTTGCAGCAAGACCAGCAAGTCCACCTTGCTGCGCGCCAAATGCTGGGCATCAAAAGCGGCGGTATTGTAGCGCAGCAAGTCTTCGATCTGGGTTTGCAGGGACGCCGTGTTTTGCTGCAGGATGCCGGCGATTTCGCGCTGGCCGTCGCTGAGCTTGCCCGCCACCTCGTCTTCCAGCAAGGCCACGCCTTCGCGCAGGGCCGCCAGCGGGGTTTTCAGCTCATGCGAGATATGGCGCAGAAAACGTTCCTTGTCGGCATCGAGATCGGCCAGGCGCTGGCGCAGCCAGTCGAGCTGCTGGCCCAGGCGGCGCGTGTCGGCCGGGCCGCCGACGACGATGGGCTGGTCGTAGCGCTTGTCGCCCAAGCGCTCGATGGCCGTCTCGATGCGGCGCAGCGGGCGCGACAACAGAAAGCCGAAGCAGGTGGCCAGCACGCCCGCCAGCAGCACGGCGCCCCCCACCAGCACGCCCAGCAGGCGGCGCTGGCGTTCCAGCTCGGCCAGCAGGGCGTCGTTGCGGCTGCCGATTTCCGTCTTGCTTTCGCGCGCCAGGCTGTCATTGATCTGCGTCATGCGGGCAAACGCGCGGTACACGACGGCGTGGCCATCGCGCTTGCGGCGCTTACCCGCTTGCAAGACTTCCCACGCCGCTTGCGCCTGCACCGTCCATTCGTCGGCCAGCTGCGGGGCGAACTCGGGCGTGGCCCGGTTCAGCACTTGCAGCGCCGCCGTCGCTTCGTCGCGGGCCGCCGCGTAGCGCTCGCGGAAGACTGGATCGTCGAGCACGAGGAATTGGCGCGCGCTGCGCTCCATGGCCAGCGTGCGCTCGGACAGGCGCTGCGACTGTTCCGTCAAGGCAATCGCCTGCGCCGCCGTCTCGCGCCCCAGCCGCGCCAGGTGTTCCAGGGTCAGCAGGGCTTGCACGGAGGTGGCCGTCAAAATGCCCGTCGTCAAAATGAAGGCGGCAAATAGCAGTTGGCGAAAGGAAAGTCGGGACAAGGTGGGCGCCTTCGGTTCAGTCTGGAGTGCAAAAGGCGCATGGTACGCTAAGCGTTCATCGCGGGGCGCCACCTGTCAAAAAATAGCCAATCTGGCAATATTGTTGCTTTTGCGATCGGCAAGCAAGCCACGGCGGCGGCGCGCAGATACTCCTAGTACAATAGAGAAAAGCTTCATACAGGCATCAAAGTGGCCCCGGCCCTGGCATTACGCCACTTTGCCCCCACATGTGATGCAGCCCCACCGACACTCCGAATCACCTACCGCAGAGATCCCATACCGCATGAGCACATTTGAAAAAGTCAGCAGCAACTTCATTCCAGTCTTGCAGGCAACCATCGAGCAATATGTCGAGCCAGCAACGGGCATGCGCCATATCCACATGCATACCGAGCAGGCTGAGATGGTGTTCCTGGTGGCCTTTCCCACTGTGCCGGAAGTAAGCGACGGGCGCGCCCACATCCTCGAGCACCTGGCCTTGTGCGGCTCGGCCCGCTACCCGGTGCGCGACCCCTTCTTTTCGATGCTGCGCCGCTCGACGGCCACCTTCATGAATGCGATGACCTACCCGGACCGCACCGTGTATCCGTTCGCCAGCACCGACCGCAAGGATTTCTTCAACCTGCTCGACGTCTACCTGGACGCGGCCTTCTTCCCGAATCTCGATTATCTGAATTTCCGCCAGGAAGGTTGGCGCCACGCGTTCGAAGGCGACAAGCTGGTGTACCAGGGCATCGTCTTCAATGAAATGAAGGGCGCCTTCAACAGCCCCATGCGCGCGCTCGACAGCGGCATCGCCAGCGCCTTGCTCAAGGGCACGACGTATGAAGTGGAATCGGGCGGCGATCCGCTGGTGATCCCCGAACTGACGCATGAGATGCTGAAAGAATTCCACGCCAGCCACTATCACCCTTCGCAAGCCGTGATCATGACCGCCGGCAATATCGAAGCGTCGGCCGTGCAGGAGCAGGTGGCCGAACGCGTGCTGTCCAAGCTCAGCGGCTTCAGCCCGCGCCGCCTGCCGCAACTGGCGCCCACGTGGACGGCGCCGCAGGAAAACGTGGTGAAAATTCCATCGCAGGAAGCGCGCGACGATGAATTCGGCCTGCAATTCGCCTGGCTGATGGGCGAGTCGAGCGATCCCATCGCCTACTACCACGCGCATTTGCTGTCGCACGGCTTGCTGGGCGAATCGTCGGCGCCCGTCATGCGCGCCATGGAATCGGCCGGCTATGGCCGCCCATCGGACATGAATGGCCGCGACGCGGGCATCCGCCAGATGGTGTTCCACATCGGCATGGAAGGCTTGACGCAGGAACAGATCGCCGACGCGCACCAGCGCATCTGGACGGCCCTGGAAGAGACGGCGCAAGAGGGCATCCCCGCCGCCGTGCTGCACGCGGCCTTGCGCGATATCAAATACAGCCAGCGCGAAATCAGCAGCGGCCGCATGCCTTACGGCCTGGGCCGCCTGCTGCACGCCTTGCCGCTGGCCATGTATGACGGCAACGTCATGGATGCCTTCGACAATGCGGACATCCTGGAAACCCTGGAACAGCAGATCGAAGACCCGGAATTCTTCAAGCAGCTGGTGCGCGAGCTGATCGCCAATCCAACCCGTTTGACGACCCACGTGGTGCCCGACAGCGCCTACTTCACGGACCGCGCCGCCCTGGAAGACGCTAGGCTGGCGGCCTTGCAAGCGAAGCTGACGGACGCCGAGCGCGAGCACATCATCGCCGAGTCCGCCGCGCTGGAAGCGCATCAGCAGCTGCCGTCGAATTCCGAAGTCTTGCCGCGCATCCGCCCCGGCGACGTCAGCGCGCTGCCGCGCCCGGCACTGCCGATTCCCCCGGCCGTCGACGGCGCCGTGGCGTTCAGCATTGCCTCGAACGGCATCAGCTATGCCAACGTGCTGTACGACGTGTCGGGCTTGCCGGAAGCGTCGTGGCCCTGGCTGCGCCTCTACACGGACCTGGCGCCGGAACTGGGCGTGGGCGACATGTCGTTCGACGACGCCAGCGCCTGGCGCCAGAGCATGGTGCCATCGTTCCACATCGGCCTGGAAGCCATTCCCCGCCCGCAACAAGCGATGCGCGTGGAATTGTCGTTCTCGGCCAGCGGCTTGCGCGAAGAACACGCGGCGATCGCCGCCGTGCTGTCGGCCTGGATCGCCAAGCCCCGCTTCGATGAGGAAGAGCGCCTGGCTTTCCTGATCGAAAGCCTGGTGCAAGACAAATTGAGCAGCCTGTCCGAATCGGGCAACCGCTACGCCATGCTGGCCGCGGCGGCACCGCTGTCGCCCACGCGCCGCTTCGACGACATCGTGGGCGGCCCGGCGGCCTTGCCGTTCTACCGCCGTCTGCAGCAGCTGAGCAAGACCTCCGATGGCTTGCAGGAAATCGCGCGCGAGCTCGACACCCTGCACGCGCACATCATCGCCCAGCAGCCGACCGTGCTGTGCGCCGGCCTGGAGCAAGATGGCATCACCCTGGCCCGCTTGCTGGAATTGCCGGCAGCCAACACGGACGCGGCCGCAGCAACTGAAACGCCAGCGCCGGCAGCCTTGCCGCTGGCCAACACGGCCCTGCATGCGACGAGCCAGATCAACCATTGTTTCGTGTCCTGGGCCGTGCCTGGCGTACACAATCCGGACGCGTCCGCCCTGGCCGTGGCCGCCGAACTGATGACCAACCAGGTGCTGCATACGGCCCTGCGCGAAAAAGGCGGCGCGTATGGCGGCAGCGCCAGCTATGCGGCCGGCGCCGGCACGTTTACCCTCAGTTCCTACCGCGATCCGCGCCTGGCCGGCACGTACGCCGACTTCGGCACGACCCTGGATCAGATCCTCGACGGCGATTTCTCGCAGGAACAAGTGGAAGAAGCCATCATCTGCGTCATCAAGGGCCTCGACAAGCCCCATTCGCCGTACGCGGAAGCGCTGACGGCGTGGAACATGCAGCAGCGCGGCACGACGGAAGCCGTGCGCCAGCAATTCCGCACGGGTGTATTGACTTGCACCCTGAGCCAGATCAAGGAAGTCACGCGCACCTGGCTGAAAAACGGCCAGCAGAGCCGCGCCGCGTTTGCGGGTAACACGACGCAAGACCTGGCCGGGCTGGACGTGGTCGATTTATTGGCGCTGGCCAGCTAAGGCGTGGGCTTAACAAGTGTTTTGACTTGGCTGTTGCAACGCCTGACAAAACCGTAGCGAGCGGCAGTGATTTGTGGCCGAGAAGCGCAACCGTACTCTAGTACGGTGAGCATCGCCGGCCGCAAAGCGCGACGCGCAGTAGGTTTGGTCAGGCGTTTCCAGGTACGGCGTTCGGCTCCATGAACATCAACTCCCATTGATGTCCATCCAGGTCCTGGAAACTGTGGCCATACATGAAGCCGAAATCCATCGGCTCCTTGTAGATGCTGCCGCCCGCCTGGACGGCCTTCGCCACCAGCGCATCGACTTCGCCGCGGCTCTCCGCCGACAGGCACACGAGCACTTCCGTCGCCACCTTGGTATCGCACAATTGCTTGGGCGTGAATTGCTTGAATTTATCGTGCGTCAACAGCATCACGAAAATGTCGTCGGCGACGATCATGCACGTTGCCGTTTCATCGGTGAAATGGGCATTGAAACTGAAACCCAGTGCCGTGAAAAACGCCACGGAGCGTTCCAGCGACTGGACGGGCAGATTGACAAATATTTTGCGGGCCATCATGTCTCCTTCAAGTGAGATGAAAAATGCTGCCCGCCGATTCTACACCGGCTTTTTACGCGCCAGCGCGTCCCACGGTCTTCGGCACGTAGCCGAAATAGCGGCTGAACGCGGCGCTGAAATTGGACGGATGGCGATAACCGGTTTGCCAGCCCGCCTGCGCCACCTGGCAACCATTTTCCAGCAGTAACTTTGCCCGCTGCATGCGCAACGCCAGCAGGGTACGCTGCGGACTGTCGTTGTAGCGGTAGCGCCATCCCTGCTTGAGTTTGAACAAGCTCAGGCCCGCTTGCGCGCACAGGTAATCGAGCGTCAGGTCTTGCGCCATCTGCTCCTGCATCAGCGCATGGACGCGCTCCAGCTTGATCATCTCGGCCTCGGACCAGCGCGGGATGGAAGCGGGCGCGGGCGCCGGCCGCAGCACCCGCAACTGTTCCGCCAGGACACTGAGCACGCCGATGTGCACGGCCAGCGGGTCCGTCGCGCGCAGCAGCGCCCGCGCCTGCTGGGCGGACGCCGCCGTGGTGGCCGCATGTGCCAGCTGGCGCGCGCCGCCGTGGGGTAACAATGACGCCAGGCCTTGCGGCCAGTAGCGCGCCAGCGCGTCTTCATCGACCAGCACGCGCAATTGCGCCGCCCGCTGATTCGCTTCGAAACGGCGCTCGCCGCTGACGTGCCGAAAGGCCGTCACCGTCGTATGGCCGGCCCGGAAACGCAATTGTTCGCCATCGCGCGTGGTGTAGCCGGACACGCCTTCCAGGCCGATGGTGATCACCATGCCGCCCGCATCGTCATGCTTCGATTGCTCGACGAGCGCAAGGCGCGGACGGTAATCGGAATGCACGAGCAGCAAGCCCTGGTCGACCTGGCGCTGGTCCGCGCGGCACTCGCCCATCCCGGGGTCCAGCTGGCGCCGCGTCCAGCCTGCCGCTTCCCTGTCCTGTTCCCTCATCGCTCCCCCTGTTTTTCCGCGCGCCGTCGCGCATACGAAATGCGCCGTGTCGCATACAAATGCAAATGATAATTATTCTCATTGTTGCATAAAATAGGTGCTCTTGCCCACCTCACCGAAAGGAAGCACCATGCCATTCAGCACACAACACGCCTTGCAACCGTATTGGGACCTGGCCGTCGCGCCCGTCCAGGCCGATGGACTGGCCGCCGCCCTGGAATTGGGCATTCTCGAACTGCTGGCCACGCCGCACACGCCGGCGCAGCTGGCCGACGCCCTGTCGTTGCACGCGCCGCACACGGCGCTGCTGCTGGAATTACTGTGGAGCATGCAGGTGCTGGAACGCGATGCGGCCGATGCTGATGCGCGGCGCTACCGCTGCACGGCCGCCACCTTGCAGTATTTCTGCCGCGACTCCGTGGCCTTTTGCGGCGACGCCTGGCTGTACCGGCTGCATGCGCTGCGCCATTTCGCCACCCAGCTGAGCACGCTGGTGCGCGAGGGCGGCAAGGCCGCGCCCTACAGCACGGCAAGTGGCATCAACTGGGCCATTGCCGCGCAGCAGCAGATTGGCCAGGAACAACGCGCCGTCACCATGCGCGCAGCCCTGTCCGTGATGCAGCGCATCGCCCCGTTTGCAGACGGCCACACGCCGCTGCGCCTGCTCGACCTGGGCGGCGGACCGGGCTGGGTTGCCATTGCGCTGGCGCAAGCCCATGCGGGCTTGCACGGCGGCGTCTTCGACTGGCCGGAAACGGTGGCCGTGGCGGCCGCGAACATCGCCCATGCGCAACTGTCTGACCGCCTGGAGACTGTGGGCGGCGACCTGGCCAGCGACGATATCGGCAACGGCTACGACCTCATCTGGTGCTCGTCCGTGCTGCATTTCGTGCCCGACATGGCGGCGGCCTTGCGCAAGATCCATGCGGCGTTGACACCCGGTGGCGTCTTCGTTTGCGTGCAGGCGGAAATCGCCCCGGCAGCCGGCGACGCGGCGCGCGTGCTGCCGTATTACTTGCCGATGCGCATGCTGGGCCGCACGGTAACCCAGCAGGGAGAATTGGCACAATTGCTGCGCGACACGGGCTGGCGGCAAGTGGAACAATACAGCGCCAGCGATTTCCCCATGGCGCCCGTGCAGGTGTTGATTGCGCGCAAGGATGGAGCGTGAATCCGCCCGCGCGCAGCGCGCTGCCGCAAGCGCCATTTGATGCATCGCATGGCAAGCGCTGCGCCCATGTGGTTGAATACTGGCTGCGCAGCGATGGCGCTGAACACTGAACCATGACAAACCCCGCATCACGCACCTGAGATAGCACCAAAATGTCCATCGCCCTATGAGCCTGACACTATCTGATCGTTCTGGAACGATCCTCGGAGAAATTGTCGTCTTGTCCGAGAATGCGCTTGTTCTCGGGACTTTTCTTCCCACGGCTGCCTTTGCCGCATACGCGACCTTGTTCAAGAATCTGGAACAAGCCGCCAACGATCAGCTTTTCGTCGAGGCAGACCGGTTGGAGCAGGAAATTCAGTCATGCGATTTTTGCGTACTCGATACGCACAGCGGCATGCAGCGGAACATAGCTGATGTGCAGATCATGCAAGATGGAATCTGTTTCCATTGGCGAGCAAGCTGGGAACGGCCTCGGTAAACCTGCACCGGGACCGATGCATGCCGATAGCCCACGGCGCCCGTTCCCGCTCGCCGGTATCAAGCGGGACTGTCCCGCAACGCGTCGATGATCAGGCCAGCCAGCCGCTCGACGGGCGGCCTGGACACGCTGGAGGCGCGCAGCAGTTCCAGCGACAGCGGGGGCAAGGCGGGCAAGCCCGCCGCCACGTGATCGAGCGCGCAGACGGAAGACGGCAAGCCCAGGCTGGTGCGCACCGTCACGCCCAGCCCGGCCGCGGCCGCCGCCCACAGTCCCGCCAGGCTGGGACTGGTAAACGCCGTGCGCCAGGCGATGCCCGCATGGTCCAGCGCCTGCGTGGCGCAGCGCTGGAACAGGCAGTCGCGGTCGAAGGTAATGAGCGGCAAGGGCTCGCCCGATTCGGGCTGCCAGGCCAGGCTGGACGAGGCGATCCAGCGCATGGCCGGCTCGGCAATATGCTGGCGCTGCGGCAGCGGATACTCGGCCACGTCGGCGATGCAGGCGCCGCCCCACAGCAGGGCCAGGTCCAGCTGGCCCATGGCCAGCCCTTGCATCAGGGCCGTGTTGCGCGCCACGTGCGCTTCGATGCGCACTTTCGGATGCGCGCGGGCAAAGCGCCCCAGCACGTCGGGCAGCAAGGCTTCACCGAAATCCTCCTGCAAACCGAGCCGTATCCAGCCTTCCAGTTCCGCGCCGCGCAAGGCGACGGCCGCCTCGTCGTTGAGTTCCAGCAGGCGGCGTGCATAGCCGAGCAAGACTTCGCCGGCCGGCGTCAGCGCCAGGCCCCGGCCATCCTTGCGGAACAGGGGCATGCCCGCCTGCTCCTCGAGTTTTTTCAGCTGCGCGCTGACGGCCGAGGTGGAGCGGCCCACCTTGTCCGCCGCGCGGGCAAAGCTGCCCAGCTCGATGCCAGCCACATAGCTGCGCAAGAAGGCGATGTCAAAATTCAGCAAGCTCATGGCGCAAATGCAATCGTCCTGTTTTATGGGATGGTAACTGGTAAATTATCTGATATTCAGAACGATCGTACTGCGCAACACTGTCAGGGTCAACCACTTTCCCCTCCCTGCCATGACCACCAGCTGCCCAGCCGTTCCTGTTCCTGTCCCCGCCACCGCGCCCGCGCTGGGCGATGCCCACCGCTGGAAGGTGCTGGCCGTCGGCGTGGCGGCCAATGCCAGCTTTTCCGCCGCCGCCAACGGCATGCCCACGACGGCCATCTGGCTGCGCAGCGGCTATCACCTGAGCAATACGCAACTGGGGGTGGCGCTGGGCGCCATGGGCCTGGGCGTGGCCCTGACAGAATTGCCATGGGGCATGGCCACCGACCGCTGGGGCGACCGCCCCGTGCTGCTGACAGGCTTGCTGGGCACCATGCTGGCCCTATTGACCTTGCTGCTGTGGATCACACCCGCTGACGGCGCCGTGCCGCCGTTATGGGCGCTGGCGGCCGGGCTGGCGCTGGTCGGCGTGCTGGGCGGCAGCGTGAATGGCGCCAGCGGGCGCGCCGTGATGCGCTGGTTCGGCGCGGGCGAACGGGGTTTCGCCATGAGCATCCGCCAGACGGCCGTGCCGCTCGGCGGCGGCCTCGGCGCCCTCGTCCTGCCCAGCCTGGCGTCACGTTACGGCTTCATGCCCGTGTTTGGCGCCCTGGCCCTCGTATGCGGCCTGTCGGCGTTTTTTACGTGGCGATGGATGCATGAGCCCGATTTCTCTGCCGAGGCCGCCACGGAGCCGCAAAACGCGTCCACGGGCCTGTTTGGGATCAAGCCGCCTCCGCCGCTGCAAGGTCCACTCAAAAACCGCAAAGTGTGGCGCATGGTGGCCGCCATCGGCTTGCTGTGCGTGCCCCAGTTTGCCGTGCTCAGCTATGCCACCGTCTTCCTGCACGACCATGGCCGCCTGGGCCTGGCCGCCATCACGGCCGTGATGGTGGCCCTGCAGGCGGGCGCCATGGTGATGCGCATCTGGAGCGGACGCCACACGGACCGCCACGCGAACCGGCCCGCCTATCTGCGCGGCTCGGCCCTGGTGGCGCTGGCGTCGTTCATTGTGCTGGGATGCATCGCCTGGCTGCAGGCGCCGGGCTGGCTGCTGATGGCCGCCGTGGTGGCCGCCGGCATCGCCGTGTCCGCCTGGCATGGCGTGGCCTACACGGAGCTGGCCACGGAAGCGGGCGGCGCCAACGCGGGCACGGCCCTGGGCATGGCGAACACGGCCGTCTACGCGGGCCTGTTCCTCACGCCGATCGCCATCCCGCACTTGCTGGCGGCCAGCAGCTGGCCCGTCGTGTGGTGGCTGGCGGGGCTGGTGGCGCTGGCCACGCGGCCCCTGTTTCCGAAAGCTTAATTTAACTCGGGCAGCGGCGAAATGCGGTAGATGCAGCGCATCGCATTCGTCAGCACATGCTGCTCGCGCACGATGCTGGCGTTCGGTCCCACCACTTCCTGGAACAGCTGCAATTCGGAGCGGCAAAAACCCTGGCAGGTGCGCGCGGCGGCGCAGATGGGGCAGTGGTCTTCGATCAGCAGCCAGTCGTCGCCATCCGCTTCCACGCGCGCCATATAACCCTCTTCATCGCGCACGGCCGCCAGCTGCTGCAAGCGCGTGGGCAAGTCCGGCGCCGAGCACGCCAGTGCGTACGCGCTGCGGCTTTCCTCTTCGCGCTGCGTGATCAGTTTATCCAGGCCCGCTTCGCCGAACAGCTGGCGCACGGAACCGATCAGCTTGATCGTCAGCTGCGCATGCGTGTCGGGAAAGCGCGCATTGCCCGCCTCCGTCAAGACCCAGTTCTGGCGCGGCCGCCCGGCGCCCGCCTGCGCTTCCTGGCGCCCCTCGATGAGGCCCGCCGCCACCAGCTTTTGCACTTGCTGGCGCGCCGCCTCGCCCGTCATGTCCAGGGTCTTGGCCAGGGTCGCCGTGGAGACGGGTCCCTTGGTCTTGATGAAATACAGGATGCGCTCCGTCGTTTGCGGCGCCTCGCTATTATCCAAACGTTTACTTGTGTAATTCATTTCGCTCAACTATCATGGGGCCAGTTAACCAACTAATTGCTTGCATAATAGGCCGGTAGCTCCCCGCTGTCGAGGAGTTTCCACGTCCGCATGCCGGCAAGGTACTCTTTTGACAGGATTTTCCCATGCAACTGTCTCACTCGATCTGGCTGTTTCACGCCATCCTCGCCACCGGCCTAGCCCTCTGGCTCACCCTGGCCGCCCTCAACAATCTGCACGCCTTCCACGGCGCCGTCTGGGCCATCGGCAACACCATGCGCATGGACCCGCTGCGCCAGGACCCGACCATCCAGACGCCGCTGCTGCGCCGCGCGCTCACCTCGCTGACCCTGCACCGCCTGAGCCTGTTGACGGTGCTGGCGCTGCAACTGCTGGCCGCCATCGCCGCCTGGACGGGCGTGGCGCTGTTGCTCGGCGCTTCCCTGACGCAAGCGCTGCCCTGGCTGAACCTGGCCCTGTGCGCCATGGCCGCCTTCCTGCTGCTGATGCACCTGGGCGGCCTGTGGTTCGGTTACTGGATTGCCCAAGAAAGCTTGCAGACGACGCACCTGGTGCTGCTGCTGTGGACCATCGCCCTGTTTGTACTTTTCAACGCGCAGCGGACCTGACCAGCCTCCGCTGCGCCTCTTCTTCTTTCTCCCTTTCAATGCAGTAAAGGACTTCATCATGAATACGAAACTCGTCGGCGTTTCCGCGCTGGCCATCGCCCTGGCCGTCGCGGGCGCCGCGCTGTATCCGCGCGCCAACTCGCATGCGGCCGATGCCGCCGCCTACCCCGCCACCAAGGTGGCGCTGGTCCCCGTCGTGCTGGGCACGCAGGAACGCTTTTTTGCGGGCGTGGGCGAACTGGAAGCGGCGCGCCAGGTGCAGGTGGCGGCCGAAACGGGCGGGCGCGTCACGCAGATCCGCTTCGAATCGGGCCAGAGCGTGGCGGCCGGCGCCGTGCTGGTACAGCTCAATGACGCCCAGGAACAGGCAATGCTGCTGCGCCAGCGCGCACAGCTGAAAAACGCGGAAAGCAGCCATGCCCGCACCGTGCAGATGGTCAGGGAAAAGGCCGCTACGCAGGAGCAGCTCGATGCGGCGCTGGCCGCGCGCGACGCGGCCCTGGGCGACGTGCGCCAGACGGAAGCGCTGATCGCGCAAAAGACCATCCGCGCGCCGTTCGCCGGGCAGCTGGGCATCCGCAAGGTGCACGCGGGCCAGTACCTGAACGCGGCCGACACGGTGGCCAGCCTGATCGACACGAAGGCCTTGCTGGTGAACTTCGCCCTCGATGAGCAGAGCAGCGCAACACTGGCGCCGGGACAGGCCGTGCAAGTGCTGGTGGACGCGTATCCGCATGAAATCTTCACGGCGAAGATCAACGCCATCGACCCGCTGGTCGCCCGCTCGCGCATGGTGCAGGTGCAGGCGGCATTGAGCCATCCCCGCGGTGCGCTGAAAGCGGGCATGTATGCGAACGTGCGCGTGGCCCGCGAGGCTGGCCAACAGCTGACGGTACCGGAAACGGCCGTGACCTACAGCGCGTATGGCGATACGGTGTTTGTGGCGCAGCAGGAAGGAAAACAGCCGCTCACCGTCAAGCGCGTGGGCGTCAAACTGGGCGAGCGGGCCGGGGGCCGCGTGGCCATCCTCGACGGCTTGCGCGAAGGGCAGCGCGTGGTCGCCTCGGGCCAGCTGAAACTGGCCGACGGCATGGCCGTGCAGGCCGTGGCCAATACCCTGGACGAGGCGAAACGCGCCGCGCCCAAGGCCGGTTCTTGAGGAAAGGCCAGCACCATGAAATTTACCGATTTATTCGTGCGCCGCCCCGTGCTGGCGCTGGTGATCAGCACCTTGATTCTGATGCTGGGCGTGATCGCCATCCTGCAGCTGCCGATCCGCCAATACCCGATGCTCGAATCGTCCACCATCACCGTCACGACCAACTATCCGGGCGCCTCGGCGGAACTGATGCAGGGTTTCGTGACGCAGCCCATCGCGCAAGCCGTATCGTCGGTGGAAGGCATCGATTACCTGACGTCGTCGTCGGTGCAGGGCAGCAGCACCGTCACCGTGCGCATGGAATTGAACCGCGATTCCACGCAAGCGTTGACGGAAGTCATGGCCAAGGTCAACCAGGTCCGCTATAAATTACCGGAAGGCGCTTTCGACCCCGTCATCGAGCGCGCGGCCGGCGATTCCTCGGCCGTGGCGTACGTCGGCTTTGCCAGCGAGAGCGTGTCCGCGCCCGCGCTGACGGATTACCTGGCGCGCGTGGTGCAGCCCATGTTCGCCACCATCGACGGCGTGGCGAAAGTCGACGTGTATGGCGGCCAGCAGCTGGCCATGCGTTTGTGGATCGACCCGGCGAAACTGGCCGCGCGCGGCTTGACGGCGGCCGACGTGGCCGACGCCGTGCGGCGCAATAACTACCAGGCGGCGCCCGGCAAGGTGAAGGGACAATTCGTCGTCGCGAACATCAGCGTCAACACGGACCTGACCAGCGTGGAGCAATTTCGCGACATGGTCGTCAAGAAGGGCGGCGATGAAAAAGACAGCGCGGCCCTCGTGCGCCTGAAGGACGTGGGCACGGTGGAACTGGGCGCGGCCGCCACGGAAACGAGCGGCATCATGGACGGCGTGCCGGCCGTGTATCTGGGCCTGTCGCCCACGCCCGGCGGCAACCCGCTGGTGATCGTCGACGGCATCAAGAAGCTGCTGCCGGAAATCCAGAAAACCCTGCCACCGGGCGTGAAGGTCGAGCTGGCATTCGAGACGGCGCGCTTCATCCAGTCGTCCATCGACGAAGTGGCGCACACCCTGCTCGAAGCGCTGCTCATCGTCGTCATCGTCATCTACCTGTGCATGGGTTCCCTGCGCTCCGTGCTGATTCCCGTCGTGACGATCCCGCTGTCGATGCTGGGTGCGGCGGCGCTGATGCTGGCCTTCGGCTTCAGCATCAATTTACTGACCCTGCTGGCGATGGTGCTGGCCGTGGGCCTGGTGGTCGACGACGCCATCGTCGTGGTGGAAAACGTGCACCGGCATATCGAGGAAGGCAAGACGCCCGTGGCGGCCGCCCTGGTGGGCGCGCGCGAAGTGGCCGGCCCCGTGATCGCCATGACCATCACGCTGGCGGCCGTGTATGCGCCGATCGGCATGATGGGGGGATTAACGGGCGCGCTGTTCAAGGAATTCGCGCTGACTTTGGCCGGCGCCGTGGTGGTGTCGGGCGTGGTGGCGCTGACCTTGTCTCCCGTGATGAGCTCCCTGCTGCTGCAGCCGAAACAAGCGGAAGGGCGCATGGCGCGCGCCGCCGAGCATTTCTTCGAAGGCCTCACCAGCCGCTACGCGCGCCTGCTGGATCGCTCGCTGCACCACCGCTGGTGGAGTGCCGGTTTCGCCGCGCTGGTGATGGTCAGTCTGCCGTTTTTGTACCTGCTGCCGCAGCGCGAACTGGCGCCGGCGGAAGACCAGGCCAGCGTCTTGACGGCGATCAAGGCGCCGCAGCATGCCAACCTCGATTACGTGGAACGCTTTTCGTACAAGCTCGATGAGATCTACAAAAATATCCCCGAAACGGACTCGCGCTGGATCATCAATGGCGGCGAAGGCCCGGCATCGAGCATCGGCGGCATCAACCTGACGCCATGGGCCGAACGCTCACGCAATGCGGCCGTCATCCAGGCCGAATTGCAGCACGCCGCGGGCGACGTGGAAGGCACCAGCATCTTCGCCTTCCAGCTGGCGCCCTTGCCCGGATCGAGCGGCGGCTTGCCCGTGCAAATGGTGCTGCGCAGCGCGCAGGATTACGCCACCCTGTTCCGCACGATGGAAGACGTCAAGCAGCGCGCGCGCGACAGCGGCCTGTTTGCCGTCGTCGACAGCGACCTCGATTACAACAACCCCGTCGTCAAGGTGCGCGTGGACCGCTCCAAGGCGAACAGCCTGGGCATCCGCATGCAGGACATCGGCGAATCGCTGGCCGTGCTGGTGGGCGAGAATTACCTGAACCGCTTCGGCATGGATGGCCGCGCCTACGACGTCATCGCGCAAAGCCCGCGCGAGCAGCGATTGACGGCGCAGGCCCTGACGCAGCAGTACGTGCGCGCCGACGATGGCAGCCTGCTGCCCCTGTCCGCCGTCGTCTCGGTGACGGAACAGATCGAGCCGAACATGCTGACGCAGTTCAACCAGCAAAATGCGGCCACCTTCCAGGGCGTGCCGGCGCCGGGCGTGACCCTGGGCGACGCCGTCGCCTTCCTCGACGGCGTGGCGAAAACCCTGCCGCCGGGCTTCAGCTACGACTGGCAATCCGATGCGCGCCAGTTCGCCACGGAAGGCAATGCGCTGCTGCTGGCCTTCCTGGCGGCCGTCGTCGTGATTTACCTGGTGCTGGCGGCACAATATGAAAGCCTGACGGACCCTTTGATCATCCTGATCACGGTGCCGCTGTCGATCTGCGGCGCGCTGATCCCGCTGGCGCTGGGCTACGCCACCGTCAACATCTACACGCAGATCGGCCTCGTGACCCTGATCGGCTTGATCAGCAAACACGGGATTTTGATGGTGGAATTCGCCAACGAATTGCAGGTGCATGAACGGCTGGACCGCCTCAGCGCCATCCGCAAGGCGGCGCAAATCCGCTTGCGCCCGATTCTGATGACGACGGCGGCCATGGTGGTGGGCCTGGTGCCGCTGCTGTTCGCGTCCGGCGCGGGCGCAAACAGCCGTTTCGGCCTGGGCGTGGTGATCGTTTCGGGCATGTTGATCGGCACCTTCTTTACCCTGTTCGTGCTGCCCACCGTGTACACCTTTCTGGCCCGCCGCCACACGGCCGACCATGCCACGCCGCGCGCGCGCGATCTGTCGCACGCGCTGAAGGAATCCCCATGAAAAATTACCACTATCTCGTCTCCCTTTTCCCCCTGCTGGCCGGCTGCGCCGTCAGCCCCGCCTACGTCACGCCGGGCACGCCCGCCATCGCCCTGGCCAGTCCGCAGCAGGCGAAGTTTGCGCCAGGTCAAACGGCTGCCAGCGATGCTGGCTGGTGGACGTTTTTCGACGATGCGCGCCTGTCGCGGCTGATCGCCAGCGCGTTGACCCACAACCTCGATATCGCGCAGGCACAAGCGAATCTGCTGGCCGCGCGCGCCACCTTCGACGAGCGCCGCCTCGACGAACTGCCCGCCGTCACAGGCCAGGCGGGGTGGCAGCGCAGCGTGCAGCAAGACACCCCCGATAGTCGCGCCGCCGGCACGAGCACGCGCGTGGGTTTCGACGCGCAGTGGGAGATCGACCTGTTCGGCCGCCTCGCGCATATCAGCCGCTCGGCGCAGGCGCGCGCCGACGCGGCGCAGGCCGATTTGCGGCAAGTGCAGCTGACGATCGCCGCCGAAGTGGCGCGCAATTACTACGAGGCGCTGGGCTACCAGCAAAACCTGGCGCTGACGCAGGCGCAGGTGCACAGCTGGCGCGACACCATCGCCCTGATCGACGCGCGCATCCGCGCCGGCAGCGGCTTGCCGGAAGAGCGCCACAACGCGCTGGCCAACCTGGCGCGCAGCGAGGCGGCCTTGCCGCCGTTGCAGGCCGGCTTGCGCCAGGCGCAGTACCGGCTCGATGTGCTGAGCGGCCAAGCGCCGGGCGCCATCGCTCTGGCCACTCAGCCACGGCAGCAGGCGCCGCTGGCCGGCCAGCTGCCGCTGGGCGACGTGAACCGCCTGATCAGGCAGCGTCCCGACGTGGTGCGCGCCGAGCGCCTGCTGGCCGCTTCCAGCGAAGACGTGGGGGCGGCAACGGCGGACCTGTATCCGCGCCTCAGCCTGGGCGGCTTTTTGGGCTTCTTTGCGCTGCGCGGCAGCGGCGTATTCGACGGCGGCGCGCGCGCCTTCGACGTGGCGCCTTCCGTCAGCCATCCGGCCTTCCGCCTGGGCAGCGTCAAGGCGCGCTTGCGCGGTACGCAGGCCGAAGCGCAGGGCGCGCTGGCGCGCTATGCGCAAACGATGCTGTTGGCGCAGGAAGAGGTGGAAAACGCCGTTACGCAGCTGGCGGAAAACCAGACGCGATTGGCCTCGCTGCTGGAATCGGCGCGCCACGGCAACGCGGCCCTCGGCATCGCCAGCACGCGCTATGCGGGCGGTGCCGGCAGCTACCAGGCCGTGCTGGAAAACCAGCGCGCCTTATACGATATCCGGCGCGAAGCGCTGCTGGCGGAAACGGCGTCCTACATCGATGCGATCGCCCTGTACAAGGCGCTGGGATGGGGGCACACTATGTGATCTTTTTAGCTCGGAAAGGCACGCGATGTTCACGCAAGGCAGCTGGCTCAATCCACCGGAAAACTGGTCCGCCGACGGCGCGCAATTGCGCGTGACGACGGATGCAAATACGGATTTCTGGCGCAAGACTCACTATGGTTTTATCCGCGACAGCGGCCATTTTTTCGGCACGCAAATCGACGGCGATTTCACGGCGCAGCTGCACGTGGCGGCGCAGTACGCGGCGCTGTACGACCAGGCCGGCATGATGGTGCGCATCGACGAGCAAAACTGGATCAAGTGCGGCGTCGAATTTTCCGACGGCCAGCTCTTATTGAGCACGGTATTGACGCAGGACAAATCCGACTGGGCCGTCAGCAGCGCTCCCGCCATGCCGGACGGTTTCTGGCTGCGCGTGACGGTGGCGCAAGGCGCGATCCGCGTGCAGTATTCGACCGATGGCCAGCGCTGGCCGCTGCTGCGCCTGGCGCCATTTCCCGAGGCCGGCAGCTACCGCGTCGGCCCCATGTGCTGCACGCCGGAACGGGGTGGCCTGGAGGTGGTGTTTTCCCGCTTTTCCATCGGCCCGGCGCAACAAAAAGACTTGCACGATTTGAGTTAGATCAAGCGCTCCACGTCTCGTGCAAATGGCGCCACAGCAGCGTTCCAGCCGGTGTCTTCTCATACACGACGGTCGACAGGCGCTCCGTGTTTTCCGCGCCCGGCAGCGACTGGAACTCACGGTAGGACACGGTGGCGCCGGTGGCGTTGTCCTGGATCAATGCCAGGTCGGAAATACGCATGATGAGGCCCGGACGGCTGCCGCCGGCGCCCTGGAAAAATGCCGTCAAGCCGGCATGATCGAGCTGCTTGCCGCCGGGGGACACCATCGTGAAACCGGGCGAAAAACGCGCGAGCAAATCGGCGCAATGTTCGGGCGCCGTGGCTACGCCGGAGAGCCATTCGCGGATCAGCACATGCGTGGATAACACGTCGTCAAAACAGGGGTTCGTTGTCTTCATTTTTTTGCTGCTCCATGGTGATGTAAAAGGTCGAGAACGGCGCGGTTATCGATGCGCGCGCACAGCGCCAAAGGCAGCACGCACGCGCTGGCGGCCAGCGCAAAGCACCAGTGAAAAACCTGCGCCGCGCGCAGGTGCTGGGCGGGGTCGTCGAGCGACGTAATTCCCTGCGCCGCCAGCAAGCCATTCAGCAGTACGCTGAGCAGCGCCACGCCCAGGCAAAAGCCCAGCTGACGGTTGATATTCCACACGGCGCTGGCCTGGCTCAGCTGCCCGTCCGGCGTGCGCAGGAAGGCCGTGCTTTGCGCCGTGCTGCTGCACAAGCCGCCGCCAAAGCCCATCACGGCATACGCGCCGGCCAACCAGAACAACTGGCCCGCCGCATCCACCCGCAGCAGCATCAGCATGCCCGCCGCCTGCAGCAGCGCACCAGCGATGAACAGCGGTTGCGGTCCCACGCGGCGATAGCTTTTCCCCGTGAGCGAGATGGCCGCAAACGAGGCCAGCGCCCACGGCAGCATCAGCGCGCCCGCCGTCGATGCCGACATGCCCAGCACGCCCTGCAAATACAGCATGGCCAGCAGGCTCACGCCCATGAACACGCCCGGCACCAGCAGATACATCAGCATGGCGATGCGCAGCAGCGGTTCGGTAGCCAGGCGCAGGTTGAGCAGGGGCGTGGATTTGCGCAGCGCGCCGCGCACATAGCCCCACGCGCAGGCGGCGCCCAGCGCCAGCACACCGGCGCCGGCAAGCAGCTCGCCCGGTGTACCCATCATGGTCAAGCCCAGCAACAGCAAAAGGATGGCTGTGCTGCCCGCCACAAGGCCGCCCGTGTCGAGCCGGGGCACTTGCGCGCGCGGCGGGTCGGGGCGCAGCCAGCAGGCGGCCAGCAGCAGCGCCAGCGCGGCAAACGGTACGTTCAGATAAAAAATCCAGCGCCACGACAGGCTGTCGACGATCACGCCGCCCAAGGCGGGCGACAGGGCGGGCGCCAGCAAGCCCACCAGCATGATGACGGAGGACAGGCCGGGACGCTCGGCGGGTTGATACAGCTGGTAAGTCATGCTTTGCCCCAGCGGGATCAGCAAGCCGCCGCCCAGGCCCTGCACGCAGCGCCAGGCGATCAGCGCCTCGATCGAGGGCGCCAGGCCGGCGCCGATGCTGGCGCATAAAAATGTTAGCAACGATGCCATGAACACGGTTTTGCTGCCATAATAGGCAGCCAGCCAGGCGCTGGCGGGGATGACGATGGTCAGGCCAAGGATGTAGGCCGTGCTGATCCAGGCCAGCTGCGCCACCGAGGCGTGCAGGGCATGGCCGATGTCGGGATAGGCGACGCTGGTGATGAACATGTTGATCAGGTCGACGAAAAACCCCAGCAGATAGATGGCCGCGACCTTTTTGCGATAGTCCATGGTGCTCCGAATGGCAAACGGCCAGCTTAAGCGCCTAGCGCCATTTGCGTAACGGGCCAGCCCCGATTACACTGTCAAAGAAATTTTGACAAACTCCCGCAACCCGCATGTATCCTCATATTTATTTATGATCAGTCTTGACCGTTTGGGTATTTTTATCGCCATCGTCGACGCCGGCTCGCTGACGGCGGCCGCCGCCGTGCTGGGCCAGAGCAAAGCCGTCGTCAGTTTTAACTTGAAACAGCTGGAAGCGGAGCTGGGCGTGTCGCTGCTGACGCGCAGCACGCGCAGCCTGGCGCTGACCGACGTGGGGCGGCGCTTTTATGAGGATTGCCAGCGCGTGCTGAGCGAAGCCCAGGGCGCCATCGAGACGGCGCGCCAGGGGCACCAGGGCTTGCGCGGCACCCTGCGCCTGACCACCACCGTCGAATACGGCAGCCGCACGGTGATCCCCGCGCTGATCGCCTTTGCCGCCGCCCACCCGCAATTGCAGATCCAGCATTCCTCGTCGTCCTCGCATGAAGACCTGATCTCGGGCGGCTACGACCTGGCCATCCGCATGGGTTCCCTCAACGATTCGAGCTACCGCGCCGCGCTGATCGAGCCGTATGCGATCTGGCCCGTCGCCTCGCCTGCCTACCTGGCCAGCCTGCCCGGCCGGGACATCGCCACCTTGCCCGACCTGCAGCGCGCGCGCTGGCTGGCGCACAGCCGCCTCGCTACGCCCCTGCGCTGGGACGTGCACACGCCCGACGGCCCCGCCGTCTTCGTCGCGCAGGACGACGCCGCCATCCATTCCGACTCCGCCTCGGCCCTGCTGGGCTTTGCCCTGGGCGGCTGCGGCGTGGCCCTGCTGCCGCAATGGCAGGTGGAAGGGGACGTGCGCGCGGGACGTTTGCGCCGCCTGCTGCCCGACGTCGTCTTCCCGGAACAGGGCGTGTATGCCGTGTATCCGAACACCCAGCATATTGCGGAAAAAGTGCGCGCGTTTATCGACTTCTTGCGCGCGTTCGTGGGCACGCCCGCCTGAGGTTTCACGTGGCGCCACGGCGCCCATGTCACGTCGTCAATACTTGTTGAATACAACGATTTCCAAAGGGCAAACGAGCGCCCATTTCGCTTTTCACGGCCTACACTGGAAGGACGTTGTTCACCGATTGGAGACCATCATGGCACATACATTGGCAGCAGTTTTCGCCGTGCGCGACATGGCCGAGCGCGCCCGGCACGACCTGATCACGGCGGGCTTTCCCGGCGCCAACATCCGCCTGCACGATGCGGGCAGTGACGACTTTTCCGCCACGGAAAACATCCGCCGCGACGACAGCGACAGCCTGCTCGACAGCGTCAAACATTTCTTCACGGACCTGTTCGGCAGCCACGCCGACCGCCACATCTATGCGGAAGCCGTGCGGCGCGGGCATGTCGTGCTGACCCTGGAAGGGGCGAGCGACGCCGATATCCAGCGCGCCACCGACCTCGTCGAGCGCTACGCGCCGCTCGACATCGATGCGCACGCCGAGCACTGGCGCACCGGCGGCTGGCAGGGCGCGCCGCAAGACGACAGCGCGCGGCGCCAGGGCGCCAGCATGCAGCAGGGCGCGTCGGCCGGCAACCTGAACGAGACGGCAGCATCGCAGCAATTTGCGGGCGGCATGGCGCCGCCGTCATCCGGCGCGGGCGCCAACGCGCGCCGCTACCCCAGCGCCGACAACCTGCCGGGCACCAGCTACGACGACGAACAGTACTACCGCAACCACTGGAGCGCCACCTATGTCGCCACCGGCGCGCGCTTCGAGGACTACGATCCCGCCTACCGCTATGGCCATTCGATGGCGAACAGCGACAGCTACCGGGGCCGCCCGTGGGATGAAGTGGAAGCGGAGCTGCGTTCCACGTGGGAGCACACGTATCCGCAATCGGCGTGGGACAACTTCAAGGCGGCCATCAAACATGGCTGGGAGCGCATCACGTCCTGACGCGCGGCGAGGGGATGGCTCTGTCAGCGCCCCTCGTGCGTGAGCTTGAGGAAGTGGTTCAGGATGTGGAAGTGGTCTTCGAAGAACTGCTCTTCCATGGCCGGCAGGGCGCTCACCGGCACCCACTGCGCCAGCGCCGCATCGTCGGCCGCCGTCACGGCCGGCAGCTGGCGCGTCTTCAAGTCGAAGTAATGCGCATGCGTGATGGTGCGCCCCCGCTGGCTGCGGTCCGGATGGTCGAACACGGCCACGCCGACCAGCGCCTCGACCAGGGTGGGCGCCAGCACGCCCAGCTGGGTTTCTTCCGCCAGTTCGCGCAGGGCGCCCTGCAGCAGGCGTTCGCGCGGCTCCAGGAAGCCGCCCGGCAGCGCCCACGAGCCCTTGCCCGGATAGCCGCCGCGGCGCACCAGCAAGACGTGGCCGCCCGTCTGCACCAGCGCATCGACGGTGCAAAAGATGGGCGCATACGGCGCCGTGCGCCAGCGCGCCTTGTACGCTTCGATGGCGCGGTATTCCTGCACCAGCGGCGCGTACCACGGCAGCAAGGTCCACGCCTTCAGATACTGGCCGATGGCTGCCGGCAGCAGCTGCGCCACGGCGCTCAGCGACACGTCCACGTCCTCCGCCTCGAACAGCACGTTGCGGATCGCCGTCGCGCCGATGGGCGCACCGGGATCGATCTCCAGGTTGAGCAACTGCCAGTGCGGGAAGTGGTGCAGGTAGTAACTGGTGGCGTCCTTGAAACAGGCCACCAGGGTGACGCGCTGCACCGCGGGCACGGCGCCCGCCACGGCGCGCCGCACGGCATCGGCCCACAGGCCATCGTCGTAGTAATCGCGCACGGCCACGTAATGCACGCGCGCGCGCTGCGCCTCGGGCAGGGTGGCGGCGATCATGGCGGCCCGCTCCTGCCACGTAAACGGGTTCTTCGGACTGCGCGCATGGAAGGCGGAACCGAGCACCACCACGACGCTGGCGGCGGTGGCCAGCGCCTTTTGCAGCAAGCCCGCATGGCCATTGTGAAAAGGCTGGAAGCGGCCGATCAGGATGGCCGCGTCGGCAGGATAGGATGAGCTCATGCGTCGTCTCCGGTGGGGTAGTGGGCGGCGATCGGCAATTGACGCCCGCTGCCAAAGGCGCGCGAACGCACGCGGATGATGGGCGCCGCCTGGCGCCGTTTGTATTCATTGCGGGCAACCATGCCGAGGATGCGCGTCACCAGTGCGCGCCCCTCGTCCGTCTCGCGCAGCTGGTCGACCAGGGTCAAGGCTTGCGCGCTTTCTTGCGCCGGCAGGCGACGTCCCTCGATATGCCATTTCAAGATTTCATCGAGCACGGGATAGGGCGGCAAACTGTCGGTGTCGCGCTGGCCCGGCGCCAGTTCCGCCGACGGGGGTTTGTCGAGCACGGCGACGGGGATCAGCTCGCGCCCGGCACTGGCGTTGAGGTGGCGCGACAGGGCGAACACCTCCGTTTTATACAGGTCGCCGATCAATCCCAGTCCCCCGTTCGTGTCGCCATACAGGGTGCAGTAGCCCACCGAGATTTCGCTCTTGTTGCCGGTGGTGAGCAGCAGGGCGCCGAAGGCGTTCGAGTATTCCATCAGGATGGTGCCGCGCACCCGCGCCTGCAGGTTTTCCAGCGGCAGCCCCTGCAGCTTGCCGTCGAAGGCTTGGGCATAGCCCGCTTCGTATTGCGCCACGATGTCGCGGATGGCATGCGTGTGCAGGACGATGCCCAGGTTGGCGCACAGGGCGACGGAATCGGTGACGGAGCCGGCGCTGGAAAACACGGACGGCATGGTGATGCCCACCACGTTGTCCGCGCCCAGGGCTTCCACGGCCAGGGCCAGGGTCAGCGCCGAATCGATGCCGCCCGAGCAGCCGACGACGACTTTCGCAAAGCGGCAGCGGCGCGCATAGTCGCGCAAACCGAGCACGATTTGACGGCGCGCAAATTCCACGGCGGGGATGCCGTCCGGGTCGGGCACGGGAAACGCCGCGCCATCAGGTCGCGTAAAACGGCCGTCGGCAAAGCGCAGCAATGGATCATCCTCGACGAAGCGGGCCGCCTCGAATTGCACGCCGAGGGTGGGCGAGATGGCGAACGAGGCGCCGTCGAACACGAGTTGATCCTGGCCACCCACCTGGTTGACGAAGAGCAAAGGCAAGTTCACGCGTGCGCAGGCGGCGCCAAACACGGCATGGCGCTGCGCGCGCTTGCCGATGTCGGACGGGCTGGCGTTGATGCTGACGACCAGGTCGGGCAGCGCCGCGTGCAGGGCGTCGAACGGGTTGACGGCGTAGGCGCGGCCATCGTCGTTCCAGCCATCCTCGCAAATCATGAAACCGACTTTACAGCCGGCGATATCGAGGGTGCAGGCGCCGGGCGGCCCCGGCTCGAAATGGCGGCCCTCGTCGAAGATGCCGTAGGTCGGCAGCAGCTGCTTGTAGTATTCGGCCACGATGCGCCCGTCGCGCATCGCCAGCAGGGCGTTGTACAGGGGCTTGCCGACGCCGGGATTCGGCCGCGCCGTGCCGATGACGGTGACGAGTGCAGGCCAGCGCGTGGACGCTTCCAGCAGCTGATCCAGCGCCTGCTGCATGCCGCGCAGGAAGGCGGCGTCCTCGAACAGGTCGCCCGGGTAATACGCGCACAGCGACAACTCGGGGCACACGAGCAAGTCGGCGCCATCGCTGCTGGCGCGGCCCATGCGCGCGATGATGGCGGCACAATTGGCGTCGAAGTCGCCCACGGTAGGATTCATCTGGGCGAGGGCGATGGTCAGCATGGCGATCCTTCATTGGTTACGCTTGAAACCACTATCCTGCCTGAAAAATTTTCTGAGCGTACTGATGCAATCGTGCAAGCCTGCCGATCAGGGTGCTACAAAGTCTTGAGCCAGGCCCGCAAGCGCGTGCGCGCATTCGCATACGGCGACGCCGTATTGAACTGGATCATGCGTCCCATCGTGTAATGCGTGTACCAGGGCTGGCCATACAATTGCGCGTCGTCGTGGCTGTCAATCAGCGCCAGCAGCTGGTCTTTCGCCCGTGCCAGGCGCTGCAGCAAGTCGTCCATATTCAAGTCAGCATAGTCGGCATAGAAGCGCTGCGCCAGTTTTCCCAGAGCGTTCCACGTGAAACCTTCGGCGGGAAAGGCGATGTCCTCGATGCGTTTGCCGTCGCGCAGCTGCGCGTGCCAGTGCAAGACCAGCTCGTTCCAGCCGACCAGGTAGGCGAGCAAGTCGCACACGCTCATGCGCGTGCCCGCCACTTGCCCTTCCAGCACGGGTTCCCGCGCCAGCGTGGGCGGCACGCGCGCCAGTTCCTGCATCAACTTCGCATACGTGCTGTCGATGGCGGCTATCAGTGCCTGCTTGCTGTCGGGGATCGCCATCAGGCCGCCTTCACCACCGGCAAGCCGGCCGCCTGCCAATCGTCGTAGCCGCTGCCGAGACGGCGCGCATGCAAGCCGTGCTGGCGCAGGGCCGCCACGGCCTGCACGGACAGCACGCAATACGGGCCGCGGCAATACGCGGCGATTTCTGCATTCTCCGGCAATTCGCCCAGGCGGCGCTGCAAGTCATCAAAGGGAATATTGACCGCACCGGGCAAATGGCCGGCCGCAAATTCCTGCGCCGGCCGCACGTCGAGCACGGTGATGCTGGCTTCACGCATGCGTTCCAGCAACTCGTCGCCCGTGATCGCTTCCACGTGGTCGCCCCGGCCCAGCGCCTGCAATTCGCTGCGCTGGTGCTGCGCATACACGTCCAGCGCGGCCAGCAGTTGCACGATGGGGCCGCTGCCCAGCCGGTACAGCACGCGCTTGCCGTCGCGCCGCGCCAGCACGAAACCGGCGCGCCGCAACTGCTGCAAATGCTGGGAGGTATTCGCCACGGACAGGCCCGTCAACTCCACCAATTGCTCCACCGCATACTCGCCGTGCACGATCTGCTCGAGCAGGCGCAGGCGCGGCGCGCTGCCTAAAATATGGGCAAACCCGGCGGAACCGGTGAGAAGTTCGATATCGGCATTTTTCATTGACACGATGCTAGCACCCTTATAACATTCAAGCAATCAATTGAATGTTAGGAACAGCAATGCAAATACTCTGGCTCGATGCGCTGGCGATCGGCGTGGGCGCGACGGCGGTCATGGATGTGTGGGCGGTGGCGTTAAAACGCTTCTGGTGCATTCCCTCGCTGAACTTTGCGATGGTGGGACGCTGGCTGGGCCATCTGCCGCGCGGCACTTTTACCCACGCCAATATCGCCCAGGCGGCGCCCGTGCGCGATGAAGCCATCCTGGGCTGGACGGCTCACTATGCGATCGGCGTGCTGTTTGCAGCCGTGCTGCTGGCGCTGGTAGGGGAGAAGTGGGTGCAAGCGCCGACGTTCGCGCCAGCCCTGCTGGCGGGCCTCGTCAGCGTGGCCGCGCCGTTTTGCATCTTGCAGCCGGGCATGGGCGCCGGCCTGGCTGCCAGCAAGACGCCGCATCCGACGGCCGCCCGCCTGCGCAGCCTGATGGCCCACACGGCGTTCGGCATCGGCCTGTACCTGGCGGCGCTGCTGTGGTCGACGGTCCGCTAGGACGTCAGCGGCGGCACGGGTGCGGGCGCCGGCGCGGCTGCCACCGCCGACATGGCCGGCGCCTCGGGCTGGGCCGGCACCGTGCTCAGCACCATCGTGCTGGGCTTGGCGATCGCGATATGCGCCGCGTCCAGGCGCTTGAGCAGTTCGAACAGCAGCGCGCTGCGGATGCCCGAGGTCAGACGCGGCGACGAGGCATAGCCGGTGGCGTTGAACAGCAACAAGCCATTGTCGATGCCATCGAGCTGTACGCTGGGCGCCGGCGTGTCGAGCACATCGGGATTGTCGACAAAGGTGGACAGGATCAGCGCGCGCGCCGCTTGCGCATCCGTGCCCAGCGGCAACGGCAGCTTGACTTGCACCAGGCCCAGCGGATTGGCCAGGGTGACGTTGCGCACCGTCTTGGTGATGAATTCCGAGTTCGGCACGATCACCGTCGAGCGGTCGCTCAGTTGAATTTCCGTGGCGCGCACGTTGATGCGGCGAATGTCGCCCTCCACACCGCCGAGTGACACCCAGTCGCCCACTTTCACCGGACGTTCGGCCAATAAAATCAGGCCGGAGACGAAGTTCTGCACCACCGCCTGCAAGCCGAAGCCGATACCCACCGACAAGGCCGACGCTACCCACGCGATGCGTTCCAGGCCGATGCCGGCGGCCGACAGGGCCAGCGCCACGGCCAGCACGCCGCCGATGTAGCCAAACAGCGTGATGAACGACACTTGCATGCCGGAATCAAGGTTGGTAGTCGGCAAGTAACTGTTTTGCAGCCAGCGCTTGAACAGGCCCAGCGCAACAAAACCGGCGAGCAGCACCAGCAGGGCCTGGATCAGCGCGGCAGGGCGGATCGCCACCTCGCCGATGGCCAGGCCATCCTGCAGCTTGCCGACCCGCTGGAACAGCTCGCCCGGCCCTTCGCCGAACGGCGCCAGCAGCAGCATCAGGGCCAGCAGCACGACGATGGCGCGGCCTATGCCCGACAGCAACACGGCCGCCTGGTCGCGCGCCTTGGGCGTGGCCAGCACGGGGTTGGCCACATCCGGCGGCGGCGGGGTGGAAGCCAGCAGCATGCAGATATCGTCGACCAGCACCGTCAGCAGATAGGTGCTGCACAGCACCACGATGACCCAGGCGATTTGCTTGGCGACAAAGCTGCCGAACGCCACATAGCCGACCAGCAAGCTGATGACGCTGGACGCCAGCGCCAGCCACAGCAGCACCGTGACGCAGCGCAGCCACAGCGGCGTGACCAGGGTGGCGGGATCGGCCTCGCGCAACTGGCGCCAGCAGCGCTCGGCGCGCATCAAGCCGTAGGCGATGGTCGTGCTCATCACCAGGGCGACGATGCAGTTGACGGCCACGGCCGTCGACAGGCCCGCATTGATGACGATGGTGACCCGTTCCGTCGCCCACACGAGCACGACGATGAAGGAAAACATCGATGGGAAGTTGCGCATGCGGTGCGCCAGCGCGTCGGGCAGGGGCAGCAAACGCCACGACACGCGCCGTGGCGACAGCAGCGCGTGACCCAGTCCCGCCGTAAAACCGGCAAAACAGATGATGCCGATCAAGCTGCTGAGGAAAGTCGAGGTTTTGTCCGACAGGCCGCCCTCCCAGCGCAAGCCCATGGCCAGCAATTCCGCCACCAGTCCCGGCGTGGCCAGCGCCAGCACCAGCACGGCCAGCGCATGCAAGGAACGGCGCAGGCGGCCATGCGGCACGCGCGTGGCCGTCACCACCAGCAGGTAACGCGAAGCCCAGACGCTGGCGCCGATCACGGCCACGATGGCGGCCAGCAAGCCGCCCCAGGCCGACCATGGCGTGGCGCTGGCCGCGTTCGCCAACTCCAGCTCCAGCGCCCGCAGGCGCTGCAAGTTCTGCGGCAATTCCGCATGCAGCTGTTTCCAGAAAGAACCAGCCAAAATCGACGCCGTGCGCTCGCCCAGGCGCGCCTGCAACTGCGCGCGGCGCACCGTCGACACCTGCTCCGACGCCTGCGCCGCTTCCACGGCCAGCAAGCGCGCCAGTTTCACCTGCGCATCGAGCGCGCTGCTGGTGCGGTCCAGCTGGCTGCGCTGCGCCGCCACGTCGGGCGCATCTTTTACCCCCGCCGCCGGCTTGCCCAGCTCGGCCAGCCGCGCCTGCACGCTCGACAATGTCGGCGCGAGCGCATCGGCCACCTTGTCCGCTTCGGTGCTGGCCGCCAGCGCATCGGCGCGCATCTGCGACAGGGTCGCGTCATCGAGATCGGCCTCGCCATCGAGCGCCTTCTGGATGCCGGTAATCTGCTTGCGCAAGCCGTCGAGGCGCTGGTCGGCCGTGGCGGCGTCATCGACGGGCTGCGACCAGGCGGGCGGCGCGGATAGCGAGCACGCCAGCAACAATGCCAGCAGGAAAGGGAAGAAACGGAGACGGAAAGAAGTCATGCGGACCTATGCCTGAAAATGAGAAAAACTGCCGGACTGGCGGCGGCGCCGGTCATGGCGTGCCGCCCGGCGGGTGCCTGCCAATATAGCTGAAAACACCGGCAAGCCACAGGATCAGCGGAACTGGCGTGTGCCTCCAGGCGCGACTAGGCATATTGCCCTATGGAAATATCATTCAAAAAGGTCTAGGATCGTCGTCCGCTTGGCGGCGCGGCACCCATCTGCACGCCGCCGACCTTTTCACCATTCCCTCCGTATTGAGACAGCCATGAAGTTTTTATCCAACCTGACCATCGGCACACGCCTCGCCACAGGCTTTGGCGCCATCGGCGCCATGCTGATCATCATCTCTTGCCTGGGCATCGCCATGCTGGGCAAGATCAACCAGGGCACCGGCCATATCGTGCATGACAGCATGCCGAAGATCGAGCTCGCCAACAGCGTGTCGGCCAACATCAACGACATCGCCATCGCGCTGCGCAACATGATGCTCAGCGCCGATCCGGCCGACCAGCGCAAGCAAACGGACGCCATCCTGGCCGCGCGCCAGGCGGCGGCCGGCAATCTCGGCAAGCTCGCCCGCATGCTCGATTCCGACCGCGAACGCGCCTTGCTGGCCAAGATGAACGACGCCAACACGCGCTATGCGCAGGGGCAGGAAGCCTTGCTTGAACTGATCCGTAGCGGCACGCCGGACGACAGCAGCGCCTACCTGTACGGCCAGCTGCGCCCCGTATTGCTCGTCTACAAACAATTGATTGCTGAACAGATCAGCTTGCAAAATACCCTGGCCAACACGGCGGGCGACAACGCGAATGCCACCTATGCCAACACGCGTACCTTGCTGATCGGCATGTCGCTGGCGGCGCTGGCCATCGCGGCGGCGTTGGCGTATGGCATCACGCGCTCGATCACCGGCCCCGTCACCACGGCGCTGCAGGTGGCCAACACGGTGGCCGCTGGCGATTTGCGCAGCCAGATCACCGTGCAATCGAGCGATGAAATGGGGCAACTGTTGCAGGCGCTCAAGCGCATGAACGACAACCTGGCGCAAACGGTGGGCACGGTGCGCGCCGGCACGGAAACGATCGCCTCGGCCTCGTCCGAAGTGGCGGCGGGCAGCCTGGACCTGTCTGCGCGCACGGAGCAGCAAGCCAGCTCGCTGGAAGAGACCGCGTCGTCGATGGAAGAGCTGACCTCGACCGTCAAGCAAAATGCCGACAATGCGCGCCAGGCGCACGTGCTGGCCGACACGGCTTCCGGCGTGGCGCAGCGCGGCGGCGCCGTCATCGCGCAAGTGGTGGCGACCATGCGGCAAATCGACGCCTCGTCGAACAAGATCGCCGACATCATCGGCGTCATCGACGGCATCGCCTTCCAGACCAACATTCTGGCCTTGAACGCGGCCGTGGAAGCGGCGCGCGCGGGCGAACAGGGCCGCGGCTTTGCCGTCGTGGCCACGGAAGTGCGCAGCCTGGCGCACCGCTCGGCCGCCGCGGCCAAGGAAATCAAGACCCTGATCGACGACTCGACCCAAACCGTGGCGGCCGGCAGCGAGCTCGTGCACCAAGCGGGCGACACCATGAGCGACCTGGTCGACAGCGTGCGCCGCGTCACCGACATCATGGAAGAGATCACGTCCGCCAGCGCGGAGCAGACGGCCGGCATCGAGCAAATCAACCAGGCCATCAGCGAAATGGACAATGTCACCCAGCAAAACGCAGCCCTGGTGGAAGAATCGGCGGCCGCGGCGGCCGCCATGCAGGAGCAGGCGGCTACCCTGGCGCAGGTGGTGAGCGCCTTCAAGCTGGAAGCCGGCGCGCCGGCAAGCAAGCCGGCAATCGCCGCGACAACCGTACCGCGCCAGCAAGCCGTCGCCCTGCGCATGCCGGCCGCCAGCAAAGCTGCACCGGCAGCAACGGCGTCATCCGGCTGGGAAGAGTTCTAAGACAGCAACGCCACAGGTGCCTCTCGGCGCCTGTGGCGTCATGCAGCATGGGCTGCTTCCTGTTACGCGACCTGATCCATGTCAATCAACAATCCAGTTTGACACGGCGCGGCTAGGCCGAGAGTTCTCTGCGGATGATGTCCGCGCCGGCACTGAGCGCATGCAACTTGCCTCTGGCTACGCGACGCGACAAGGGCGCCATGCCGCAGTTGGTGCTCGGGTAGAGTTTGTCGGCATCGACAAACCGCAGCGCCTTGCGCAGGGTGTCGGCCACTTCTTCCGGCGTTTCAATGGCATTGTTGGCCACGTCGATGGCCCCGACCATCACTTTTTTGCCGCGGATGAGTTCAATCAGGTCGATGGGCACACGCGAGTTGTGGCATTCCAGCGAGATGATGTCGATATTCGATTGCTGCAGCTTGGGGAACGATTCCTCATATTGACGCCATTCGGAGCCCAGCGTATTTTTCCAGTCCGTATTGGCCTTGATGCCGTAACCATAGCAAATATGCACGGCCGTTTCGCATTTGAGCCCTTCGATCGCCCGCTCCAGGGTGGCAATCCCCCAGTCATTGACTTCATCAAAGAAAACATTGAATGCCGGTTCGTCAAACTGGATGATGTCGACGCCGGCCGCCTCCAGTTCCCTGGCTTCCTGATTGAGGATCTTGGCGAATTCCCAGGCCAGTTTTTCGCGGCTCTTGTAGTGGCTGTCATACAGCGTATCGATCATCGTCATCGGGCCTGGCAGCGCCCATTTGATCGGCTGCGTGGTTTGCTGGCGTAAAAACCTGGCGTCGTCGACAAACACCGGTTTCGGACGGCTTACGGCGCCAACGACGGTCGGCACGCTCGCATCGTAGCGGTCGCGGATTCTGACGGTCTCGCGTTTGTCAAAATCGACGCCGCTCAGATGCTCGATAAACGTGGTGACGAAATGCTGGCGCGTTTGCTCGCCATCACTGACGATATCGATGCCGGCATACTGTTGCTCCTGCAGCGACAAACGCAAGGCATCCTGTTTGCCCTCGATTAATTCCTCGTCCTGTAATTTCCAGGGCGACCACAGCTTTTCAGGCTGCGCCAGCCAGGAAGGTTTGGGCAAGCTGCCGGCAGTTGAAGTAGGCAATAATTTTTTCATGATGATTGATGTCGTGTATTTGATTAATCAGAGAGCGTAATTGGCAGCCCATTGTTCCAGAATATGCTTGTACGGCTTGATGAAATGCTCTTCCGTATATTTTCCCTGCTTGACGGCCAGCTGGCTGCGCTCTTCGCGGTCATAGACAATTTGCGTCAGCGAATAATCCTGATTCTTCAGGCTAGGCTGATAAACTTTTCCCGCCGCTGAATTGGCATTGTAGATTTCGGGCCGATAAATCTTTTGAAACGTTTCCATCGTGCTGATGGTGCCGATCAGCTCAAGATTGCTGTAGTCGCCCAGCAGGTCGCCGATAAAATAGAAAGCCAGGGGCGCGGCACTGTTTGGCGGCATGAAATAGCGAACTTGCATCCCCATTTTTTCGAAATATTCATCCGTCGACGAAAATTCATTTTGTTGATACTCGACGCCCAGGATGGGGTGCTGATTTTCAGTGCGCTGGTAGGTCTTGCTGCTCGAGGCGCTGATGCAGATCACGGGCGCCTTGTTGAAGTGTTCCTTGTAAGTATTTGACCCGACAAAGTGCTTGAACAGCTTGCCATGAAAATCGCCGAAATCCTCCGGTGCGCTGAATGCAGATTGATTGTTGTTGTGCTCTGGCAGCAACACGCTGAAGTCGT
Source organism: Janthinobacterium sp. SUN033 (assembly GCF_030397595.1). Lineage (NCBI taxonomy): Bacteria > Pseudomonadati > Pseudomonadota > Betaproteobacteria > Burkholderiales > Oxalobacteraceae > Janthinobacterium > Janthinobacterium sp. SUN033. The sequence continues at coordinate 689,051 of NZ_JAPQNV010000004.1, read as the reverse complement.
AATCGCGGACGTAAGAGGAAAAGTTATTTCCTGCAATGCCGGCGATGCGTTCGCCGGTTTTTTTGTCGATGATGGTCGGCTTTAATATCTCGATCAAGGGGATATTGCCGCCTTTGACATCAATATTCAATTCGACGGAAATGATTTCAAGCTCGACAGAGTAGCGGTCCGCCTTCGGGTTATCCCAATGCGCCAGGCTGTTGAAGCGGCTGTCGATCATTTTCAGGGTATTGCGCAAGTTCTCCTGGCGGCTCGTTCCCCTGGCCAAATTGGCAAAGTTGGTCGTCAGGCGCGTATTGTCCGATGGATGATAGTTTTCATCGAAAATAATGCTTTTAATGCTGAATGCAAAATCTTTGCTCATGGTGATCTGGTGTCCTGAATTCTGCGAAAGGATGAATGGGGTAATTGCTTGGTGACCGTGGCGATGCGTATCAGGCTGCGACCACCTCTTCAGCGGTGACCGGGCTCGCATGGCGCGTCAATGCGATCAATGGCAATGCCCGTTGCACGGCCAGCGCGGCCCGCTGGATCAGGGCCTCGTCCTGCACGCGGTAGTCGGCGAAATCCTTGTCGGTGGCATACACGCCCAGCGGCAATGTGCGCGCCTGGAAAAAGCTGAACAGCGGACGCAACTGGTGGTCGATCATCAGGGCATGGCGCTCGCTGCCGCCCGTCGCCGCCAGCAGGATGGGCTTGTCGATCAGGGCATCCTGATGAATGAAGTCGAAGAAATGCTTGAACAGTCCCGTGTAGGAACCGCGGTAGACCGGCGTTGTCACCACCAGGATGTCGGCTTGCTCGACGGCAACAAGGTCCCGCTCCACCGCCTCGGGCAGGTGGGAGCGCCAGACCGCGCCGGCCAGCTGTGGTGCGAGCTGGCCCAGTTCGACCAGGCGTTGTTCGCACAGCACTTCCTCGGCGATCAGGTCCATCAGGTGCTCGGCCAGGGCGGCCGCCTTGGAAGGGCGTTGCAGCCCGCCGGAAACCGCGACTAAACGAAGTGGACGTGTCATGTTTGCTTTCATGTGAATGGATGCGCCAGGGCCGTAAAAGTGCAGGCAACAAGGGGATCGATGATAGCGGCGGGAATCGATGAAGTATAATGGTCTTATTTCATACATCCATGAACATGGCTCATCTCAATGCTTGAACGCATCCACCTCAGCATCGTCCAGCAGGTCGAGAAACAAGGGTCGCTGACGGCCGCCGCAGGCGTGCTGCACCTGACCCAGTCGGCCCTGAGCCACAGCATGAAGAAGCTGGAGCAGCAACTGGGCACCGACGTCTGGCTGCGCGAAGGGCGCAACCTGCGCCTGACGCAGGCCGGCCAGTATCTGCTGGCGGTGGCGAACCGGGTGCTGCCGCAACTGGACCTGGCCGAAGAACGCCTGGGCCAGTTCGCGCAGGGCGAGCGCGGCGCGCTGCGCATCGGCATGGAATGCCACCCTTGCTACCAGTGGCTGCTGAAGGTGGTGTCGCCGTATCTGACCGCATGGCCCGACGTGGATGTGGACGTCAAGCAGAAGTTCCAGTTCGGCGGAATCGGCGCGCTCTTCGGCTACGAGATCGACTTGCTCGTCACGCCCGACCCGCTGTACAAGCCGGGACTGACGTTCGAACCCGTGTTCGACTACGAGCAGGTGCTCGTCGTGGCCAAGGGCCATGCGCTGGCGGCGGCGGCCTATGTGCAGCCTCAGCAACTGACGCAGGAAGTGCTGATCAGCTACCCCGTGGACATCGAACGCCTGGATATCTATAACCAGTTCCTCTTGCCGGCCGGTGTCACACCCAAGCGCCACAAAGCCATCGAAACCACCGACATCATGCTGCAGATGGTGGCCAGCGGCCGCGGCGTGGCCGCCCTGCCGCGCTGGCTGGTCGAGGAGTACGCAGCCAAGATGGACGTGGTGCCTGTGCGGCTGGGCGAGCGCGGCATCGCCAAGCAGATTTTCCTGGGAGCACGCGAGACGGACACCGCCATCGACTACGTGCGCGCCTTCATCGCACTGGCGCGCCAGCCTGCCAGCGCCAGTGCGCAGTGACCGCAGCGACGCCATGGGTCATCTCTTGATGCATCCCGCTCAGCTCGGGTCCGCCGGCAACATCACGCACGCCTATTCCCTGGAAGTCAGTGCCAAGGACATGCCGGCGTTGAGCGCGGCGGCGCCGCGGATAGCGCCCGCGTCCACCATTGCCATTCCCTACCTGCCGCGCGAGGACGACGCCGCGCGGCTGGCCGCGGCCCGCACCGTGCGCACGCTCGGCTTCGAACCCATGCCGCACCTGTCCGCGCGTCGTATTGCCTCGTTCGCCGAGTTTGAGTCATTCATCCAGCGCGCCGTCGCCGAAGCGGGCGTCGAGCGCTGCTTCGTGATCGCCGGCGATCCATCCACCGCGATGGGGCCGTTTTCCGACAGTGCCGCGCTGATCGACACAGGCGTGTTCGAGCGCGCGGGCATGAAGGTGATCGGCGTGGGTGGTCACCCGGAAGGCCATCCGGTCATGAACAAGGCCGAGCAGTGGGATGTGCTCGAACGCAAGTGCCGCAGCATCGCGCAGCGCGGCATGACGCCCTTGACCGTCACGCAATTTGCGTTTGATGCCGACATCGTGTTGACGTGGCTCAAAGCGCTGCGCGCGCGCGGCATTGAGCATCCCGTGCGCGTGGGCGTGCCGGGTCCCGCCAGCATCGCGGTGCTGGCCCGTTATGCCGCAGTGTGCGGCGTGAGCGCCTGCGCATCGATGTGGTCCAAGTACGGCGTATCCATCGGCAAGCTGTTCGGCACGGCGGGGCCGGACCTGTTTGTCGAGCGCCTGGCCGCCGGGCTGACAGCGGCACACGGCGAGGTCAGCCTGCATTTCTTTCCCTTCGGCGGCATCGCACAATCCGTCAAGTGGATCGAGCAGTACCGTTCCCACAACGGCCCAGGCCCTTGAGCATCCGGTGTGACGAGCGCCTCTCTGGCAGCACCACGCCGCCAGATGTGGACAATTAAAACGGTTTGACAACGCAGTTCCTTATAAATCAAACATTTAATGAAACGCCGCAGCTAAAATTTTTTTAATACGGTTCGACAAAAACTTATAACTGCCGCCGGTACTACCGGATCGGTGATAAAACGGATTAACAAGAACTTTTCGTCCGACCAGACTCACCTCATCCATTTCAACGGCGACATGTTCCTCGACCTTTACAGTTCCGCCGGAGAATAGCCTGACGTGATCCTAGTAGCCGTGGATTCTGCGTCCGTCACGCTGGCGCACGTTTTTCCGTTTGGCAGAAAGCTACAACTTCATTACATTCCAAATTGCGAGGTCGATACCGGCTTGTTGTGTAGCGGCATCATTTGCCGAAGGATGGCCTCCTTGCGTTCGGCTGGATACTGATTCACTGCATGTCTTTGTTCCGCCCCCGGATGGATTAAGTGATTCAAGTGACGCGACATCTATGCTGACACAGGGGGGATGACCAAAAACACCGGACCACCCAGCTGTGAGATTCCCATATCCTCGGTATGGCACCACAATCAGTCTTGCTGGATCTCCTTCATCTTGGCATTAAAAGTCCGGGGATTCATGCCCAGAAGCTCTGCAGCCTTCGTGCCGCTGCTAGTGGCTTTTTGGGCTGCCACTAGCAGTCGCCGCTCCCATTCTGCAACCAAGTCCGGACCTGCCAGCACCCTGCCTTTGTCTCGCATTTCGCCCAGGTAGCTTGTACAACGAGAGATGGTGGGTAGCTCATCCTGCAGTGACACGGGCGATCGAGCGCTTTGTTCATCCTCGGCCAGCTCTTCCTTTCTTAGAATTTCCAATTCTGAATTGACCAGTTCGCGGCTAATCGACAGCAGACGCCCTTCCTGCAAACCACCCACCAGTAGGCGTCTGGCCAGCCGTTCCAGATCCCGGAAATTGCCCTCCAGCCGCATGGACCGGAGCGCTCGAGCGATATAGTGCTGGTGCGGACGGAACTGTTCGATGTAGTCCCTGATGAGTGGGGCGCTGCTGTCGCTCTTGACCACCAGCTCCGGATCGCGCTCCACCAGTTGTTCACAGGCGCGGCGTACCACGGATTTCCATATGTTTTCCAGATCCTCGCGACAATCGCGCAAGTCTGGCAACTCGATGACCAGTTCCGAGATACGGTCGAGGAAATCCGGCGCTAGGACCTCCCGCAGCGCGCCGCGCGACTTATTGGTGGCGGCAATAAGCCGGAAGTTAGACTTGATGATTTCCTCACCGCCTATCTTGCGGAAGCTGCCGTTGCGTTGCAGCGCGAGCAGCAGGGCGCCCTGCGCCTGTGGGTCCATCCAGTGGATCTCGTCCAGAAACACGCAATCACCTTGGGCCAGCTGCAGCAAGCCGTTGCTGTCCTTGCTGGCGGTGCTGTGGGAACCCTTGGCATAGCCGAACAGGCTGCTGCGCAGTATCGTCGGATCGCCACGGAACTCGGCACAGTTCATCTGGTAGTGCCACTCCTTTACGGGCTTCATCTTCCACTCAAGATAGTTCTGGCGCAGGCTTTCGGCGATATGGGTCTTGCCGGATCCGCGGCTGCCGATAATCAATACTGGAAACGGCACTTTACCGTAGCGTTGCACCAGCCCGGCGACCTTTCGCAGGCTTTCCGATTGAGCATTAGCGATGCTCCATTCTTCACAGGCAGTATCATCTTCGCCGCTCCTTGCTAGTTCGGCAAGCAGGTTCCAGTGAACTTCCTGCAGGACCTCCCCAGTTTGCCTCTTATCCCTTGGAATGCCCTGATAGGCGCGGACATTGTCGCCCAATATCCGAGCCTGCAACGCGACCAGCATCACCGTCTGCGCCGCCGGCGTGCCAGGGCTGAGATTGACGATGATCTGCGCCTTTGGATGGGTGCGTCTAATCTTCGCAAGCGCCGGCGCGGTAAAGCGGAACAATTCCTGATGGTTAGTCGGTGCGACGTCCGTGTCCCAGTAGACCAGCTCCACTTCGGGGCCTTTCTGCTGGCCTATCTCTCGCATCAGCTCCTTGGCCACGTCCACCTCAGATGGTTGGAAGTCCCGTCCGCCAGCCTCGGGCGTGCGCCGGCGGCGCACCAGCAAATAGTGTTTCTTAATCTGGCCGGCCACAGGAGAGCCCAGATTCAGCAGGAACTCCAGTGTTGGACCGGCTTCACGCTCGTTGTTTTGATAGCTATAGTAGCCGTCCCTTTCACGGCGGTAGGGATCGTTATTGAACGATACCCACGATACGCTGATTTTTTCAGGGTTCATGATCGTTGTCCTTTGCTTTTGCGTACCTGTTGCTGCGCGGGTGGATGGGACACGCGTATCTTCAGCATGCTGTCCGCCAGCCAGCCCTTGCTACGGGCGATGCCATTGCCGTTGGCGTGCTGCAGGCGCAGCACGTCGATGTGGCGATTGGCAGTATCCACCTTAATGTGCATCACCAGCCCGTCGGCGCTGCGTAGCATCTGCTGGCCAGGCGCTTCCATCAGTTCAACGGGGTGGTGCCTCAGTGAGGCGATCAGCGGTCCGATAGCCGTCTTCGGGGGAAGCCGCAGCTCCCAGTCGCCGGATAAGGCCGTCGGGAACCCCGCGTCAGCCAGCTGACGTACCGACGGTGCGCTCACTGCCACATGCGTGCGGCGTTGCATGACGTTGCGGGTCCAGCGGCCGACCGCCGTCGCCACGCCGCTGTCTTCCACCACCACTCCAACCTCGATGCCGTCATGCCAACCATGCTTAGCGTCCAGGTTGCCGGTCCACAACAGCACGGTCTGCCCATCCGCGACGATGGACTTGGTATGCGTGCGGCGATGGCCATGGATGTGCACCTGATTCGGCGCGAGCTCGAGCAGCCAGGCCAAGCAGGCACGCTGCGCTTCGATGTGGTTCCGTGGCTGCACCAGCAGGTCGATACGAACGCCACGCGCCAACGCGCGTTGCAACACTACGCCCACTGGATGATATTCCATCCCCATGAAACTGTAGGTGGCAATCGCTAGGTGGCTGCGGGCGCGGTCGATTACTTCGACGGCGGCATCCAGTAGCGAGGTTTCGTGTTGGCGCAGGGTAGTCACACAGCGGCTCTCGCCGGCGCTGGTCAGCGTGCGCCACGGCACGATGGGCGGAACCGGCAGCGAGTGCACATCCAGGCTGGCGCCAGGTAGCGATTCAAGGGTGGTCAGCTGCTGCCAGATGTAGGCGAAAAGGCGACCGAACTCGCGCGCGGTCACTGGCTGGTGGATGGCCAGGCCGTCTTCGGGATTGATCTCGTAGGCTTCCTTGGTTGAATTCGCGGAGGTGACGATGGCGCAGGTGTCATCGACAACGCAGAACTTAGCGTGGCAGTCTTCGGCGCTGCGCAGCCAAGCGCCGGCATGCGACAGCCGCCGCAGGTGCTCTTCGTGACGTTTGGCGCGTTCCTGCAGTTTTGCGGTCTGCGCGTCAATCTCGTCGTCCAGCTCGAGCACTTCGGCGCGCAGGTGCTTTTCTAGCGCCGTGAGGATGTAGACTCCTCCATGCAGGCGCTCCGCCGCTTCGCACAGCGCCTGTACGATGTCCTCGTCGGCAAACAGAAAGCTGCAGAACAGCACCTTCTCGCTGGCCGCCCGGATATGCGCGATCAGCCGATTGCGAATGTGCGCGGACTGGCTGAGGTCGTCGGTGGAAACATGCACGATGTCGAGACGTCCCGTGTCCTGCGCGTAGTAGCCGACTGCCGGTTCCGGCGATTTGGCGGGCATAAACAGCACACCTTTTACGCGCTGCTGGCCCAGCTCGATAATGGGGGCGGCGGCCGGTTGTGACGCTTGTTTGATGTCTTCAGTCATGTTTGTTCTTCTTTGGCTGCATAAGGAAAGACCAGATCACGCTGCAGGCGGCGCATGCAGAGCGCAGCGCGCAGTTCAATCTGAGACCATGCGTTCATCGCGGCTTCGTCGGCCGACGGCAGCTCGTGGTTGCATTCCCAATAGTCGGTAAGGAGGGCCGCAACTTCCACGCAAGTGCTGTCGAAGTTGCGCCGCAACGCAGCGTCACTTCGCAGAAGGAAAGCGTAAAAGGCCTGGCGCGCCGCCTCACCATCGGCAGGAACTGCGTGAATGCGCAGGACTGCCTGCCATTGGTCGAGCTGCACCGGCAGCAGGACATCGCACGGCCGGTCGCTTCCACTGATTAGGTTGGCTATGTGTTCACCACCGCATGGCAGCTCGTACGCGCCGTCGCCCCGCAGCCGGGTGGCTGCTGGGAGCGCCAGGGCGCTGCTGACGGCAGCCAGCAGTCCGGCCGAATATTGCGCCTGAGCGTTGATCAACCCGGCGGCATCAATCTGCTGACAGGCTCGCGTCTGCGTGCCGTGCCGCAGGAAGGTGCGCCAAACCAGTCCGCCGGACGTGGAGTGAAATGCCGCCAGCACCAGCGCCGCGGTCTTCTGTTGTTGTTTCTCGTTGCCGGGGCGGCTGACTTTCCGAACTTCCCACTGCGAACCCGGCACGATGCGCACCAACTGGCCCCTTAGGCCGCTCACGCTGGCGCCAATGCCGCAGGCTGTCATGCGCTCGTCTGCCGGCAAGGACAATGTGCTGTCCAAGGCACGTAGTGACGGCGGCACTTCTTCCGGCGGCAGCGGCAGCCGGCGCTGATACTGCGTATTGCGTTGCTGTTTTTCATCTTCGACCTTGATGAACAGCAGCGGCTCAGCCAGGAACACGAGCCGTGCCGGGCGCTCCCGCCGTTGCGGAAAGGCGCCGCGTTCCAGTGCTGTGTTGCCCAGGTCGCTCAACTGGCACAGCGGCGAGTCCGATGCCTGCGAGGTATGCAGTTTGCGCGCCTGCGTCGGCGCCGGTGCTACCTGCGTCGGCGCGTCGCCGGCGAGCGGCATGGACATCAAAAAATGCCTGAGGAAGGGCAGCATGCTCTCGTCGGCCTGCGCCGGCTCGGCTTGGAAGTGCTGCAACAGCTGGTCGCCCAGCAAACGGTGGACGGCGGCTTCCGAGACCGTGTCACCCAAACCCAGGTATTCATCGACCAGCGCCGGCGAAATCCGCCCCAGCGCACGCGCCAGCGCTAGGGTTGCCCAGTCAGCCGAGCGGAGCTTGCGCTCTTCCGCGCATTCCAGTGCCGCAAATTCGACTTCGTACAGCGGCACCTCCCGCGCCAAGATTGCGGTGGGCACGCCGGGGGCACCAGCGTGGTGCAGCGACGCCTCAATCGCGTGAAAGTCCAGTGCGCTCATTATTGGCCTCCCAATGCACGACCCCATTTCTTCTTCTGCTCGCTGCCCTCGTATAGGCGAACCAGCAGGTCCCCGGGATCGCGCCGGCGGCCGCCCTCCTGGCCGGCCAGCGTGGTCGAGTCTCCGATCACGATGCGTTTGTGGCGCGCGCGCGTGACCGCCACGTTCAGGCGGTTGAGATTGTCGACGTGGCCGCGGTTGCCGTTTGGGTTGCTGCGCGTCGTGCACAGGATCACCAAATCCTTCTCGCGCCCTTGGAAGCGGTCGACAATGCTGATGTGAATATCGATGGGAGCATTGTTTGCCGCCGGGCTATCCCATTGCCGGCGCCACGGGTCGCTGCCGCTGCGAAGGCGGCGGAAAATGGCCTGGCGAAGACTGCGTGCCTGTTCCAGATAAAAGCAGACTACGCCGATCTCGAACGTCGCGTCGGGACCGCGCCCGCGTTTGCGCAGGTCGCCGCGCCAGCTCTGGACTGCCCAAGAGGCGCAGGTGTCGACCAGTTCGATAGCAACATCGATTTCGAGCGGATTGGTGTAGTTGCCGCCTGTCCAGTTGGTGTCGCGCGGGTATTCATAGCGCCGCTTGGCCGGCTGATACGCGGTGTCGAGCCAGATCGATGGCGTCTGCAGACCGGGAATGTCCAGGCCCAGCTGATCGGTTGTGTCCGCCGGCGGGTAGTCGCCATCATAGACCAGCTCGGACGAAAACTCGGCCAATTGTGGTGCCATTCGGTGCTGGTAATTGAGCTTGACCACCCGGCTGGCGGGCAACTTGGTAAGGTGCTCAAACACACTCGGCAGTGCCAGCTTCTGCAGTTCTAGCATCTCGGCACCCAGACGCAGCGTGGCGTTCAACTTGCTGTGGCCGGCGCGGGATACCTCGGTACGCTTCAGTTCATTGCGCCATTTTTCCGGATCGGAGCCCAGCAGCACCAGTTCCTCGCGCTCCGCCTCGCCGATCTCAAAGGGCTGGCACAGCTCCTCCACCAAAGCGCGCCAGGCGCGTTCCCTGCGCACCGGATCGGGGTGCATGCGCTCGTCGAAATGCCGTCGCAGCCGGCTGCTCACTTCGCGTATCCATACGGGATTCGGCGCGGCCAGATCGGCCCGTTTCGCGCGTTCCGACGCCACCGCTTCCAGTTCGCCCAGGTCGACATACGGCGGCAGCTGGCGATGGTCGCCCACCAGTATCCATTTGCGCGCGCGGGCCGCCGGGACGAGGAAATCGGTGAGGGTCGCCTTGCTAGCTTCGTCCATAATCATTACGTCGAACACCGCTTCCACCTCGCGAAACTCGCGCGCCATGGCGATGCCGATCGGCGTGGCACACAGCAGATTGGCGTTGAGCAGCAGCATAACGCCGATTTCATCGTCGTCCTTGATGCGCTCGGCCCATTCGCGCTGCACCCGGGCCACGGGATCCTGCGCCAACTCATCGCCGGCGGCGCTGCGGAGCTTCTGCGATAGTCGGCGGACCAGGTCGCGGCTGCGGTTCTGCAGCAGGAAGCGCTGGGCTGGCACCTCGACATTTTCTACCGAACCCAGGCGGATCGCGGTAACACCGGGACGGTCACCCACGCCTTCCAGCACATTGTCCAGCGCAACATGGGTCGGCGCCACCAGCAGGATGCGCTTACCGGCCTTTACCAGCTCCTCGATAATGCCGCAAATGACGGTGGTCTTGCCGGTGCCCGGCGGCCCTTGGATGAGGGCGATATCGGGCGTGTTCAGTGCCAGCTCCCTCGCCTGCAGCTGACGCTGCGTCTGCGGGTCGCCGGACGGCAGGTCCGGCCGAGGTATTTCCTGCAGCCCGTCAGGGCGCGTGAGCGCCTCCAGCAGACGGCCATAGGCTTCATCCTTGCCCATCGCCATGGCGTCGAGCGCTTCGCGCATGCGCTTGAAGGCGTCGTCACCGGGCTTGACGCGCAGTTCGCCTTCTGCCAGCAACTCTTCGCTGTCGTCAATGAAGTCGGTCGATAGCACCTCGCCGTCATCTGAAATATCGTCGAAGGACAGCGTGTGTCTCTTGCCGTTGCTGGTCGGGATCTCAATCCGAGTGCCCGCGCGGGTGAAGGCGCGTGGCCACTCGTCCGTATCCAGGTTACGCAGACGCACTGGCGCGCGGTCGGCCAGTGCGTAGCGTGCGCGCGGCGCCGAAGACTCTGTGTAGTTACGCAGCGCTTCCAGGTAGCGGCGCACATTGCTGATGAAGTTGCGGTCCTTGTCCGATTCGCGCACAGCTTCGCGCGGATCGATGCATGCGCGCAAGCGGGTCTGCGCCGCCACCATCTGGCAGAAGCCCACCGCGTCAAAGCCATGCAGATTGCCTTCAGCGAAGCTGGTCACCAGCAGGCGCGCGACCGGCGGCGTTTTCAGGCGAAAGGCGCTGAACACGCGCAGGCTCAGGCCGTCGTGCGCGGGGCTGCAGGCAAACGCGATTTGGTTGGTTGCCAGCACCACGCAAAAATCATTCGGCGGCAACTTGCCCTCACTGGCTTGTACCAGCCCGAGGCTGGCGGGCTCGCGAAAAGCCGTCGCCTTGAATTTGCCGTCGGTGCCTTTGGTCTGGAACCAGGTCCAGACATCGCACTGGTTGAGCAACTCCACGGCAACCGTGAAGTTCAGCGCCGGGTCGATTTTCTTGATAAGTTCCGGCACTTTGGTCGAGCAGGTCAGGGGAATTGCGCCGTGCACTCGCAGGGTGTCGGAAAGCCCCAACCGCGTTTGCCCGGCAATGCGGGGTAGAGGGAGGTCTAGGCGTTCAGCCAAGCGTGCAATACGTTGAGTCAACATAACCAAGAATCGCTTTCGTTCAGGTGGATGAGTGAGCGTCTATATGCAATCGGCGTGCCAGGAGTCTCCCACCAAAAAAATCAATCACTTAGTATCTGACTACTTATTTGATGAGCATTATATAGCCAACTTTCGAGCAAATATTCGCTGCATTTTTTTATAAGAATAATTTTGCTCGTTTTCAGTATATTTATGCGTGAATTCGAACTTTCATCGGCGGTTGAGAAATATAACCATCTGATTTCATTAAGAAATTTATCTTGGCACGCTTTTCGCGGAGTGTTGGATACCACCAACTGAGATCAGGAATAGGGATGAATAGCAAAAATCACGGGAAAGTTCGGCAACAGCAGCGGGGTATCCCATCCGTAATTGTCGATCTGGTGCTGAGGTACGGCAGCCGCGAATACGACCACCGGGGCGGTGTCGTGAAGTACCTCGATCGCCGCGGCCGGAAGCTCGTTGAACAAAACATGGGGATTGATTTTGTGAAGCGCCACAGCAACCAGATGGGCGTCTATGTCGTGCAAAGCGTTACTGACGGCCGTGTGATTACCTGCGGCCATCGCTACGCCAAGATCCACCGGAACTAAGCTACCCAACCGGAGTAATTAATAATTAAGGAAACCAAGAACATCAAGAGGAAATTCCGTCTGCAAGGCGCCGAGAGGTAGCGGAAATGTTAGACGTCATGCCTGAACAAGCGCTGCGATGGCTTAAACGCCTCGAAGTTGACGGTGTCCTAACCTATGATGAGGGTAGAAATTTCCGAGTAGCCTCATCATCAACCTGAACACTGATTCGCACGCCAAGCTGACACCCAATGGCTTTTGAAGCCGGACACCGTTTCTGTCAGGTAGATAAAGGTTAGCTACGAAACTACGTTGATTTATAAAGCTATTCTTCGTATCAATACAATACGCCGAAATCTTCGACCTGCCCATCGCGCTTGGCATCCTACGACAAGGTATACACCGAAGCGGTGACGTTCCCGACATGGCGGCGCATCAGCGAAAACGCCGAGGTTACCATCCAGGCCACACATCGCCTGGTGATTTCCACGCTGGGTGGCAGTGTGGGCCCCATTCCTGGGAACCTCAACGGTACAGTCGTGGAATTCCCATCGTTTTATGCACTGGAAGGGTATCTAGCTACCATTTGCTCTAGGCTAAGCCCAATCACAAGAAGACATTTATCTCCCTTTTCAGGGTACCGAGCAGCGAAATGAACGTCACCGACACTGCGCCCTTCGCCCTGAGTGCGTTGGTGCGGCGCCTTGCCTGGGGCGCCGCATGTACGCCCCCACAGGTCGGGGGCGTTGAAACGACCAAACATCACACCTGCCATCTTGTTTCAGACTTTATTATTTTCATCAAAAGGCCGATATTGACATAAAAATCAATGTCAAACTGCTTTAGGTCATGTCGAACCGTATTGTCTGATGTTAGACCGTATTGTTTGGCGACATCGGAGAAGGGCGCCATCCGTCCTGCTTACTCCACCGTCACCGATTTGGCCAGATTGCGTGGCTTGTCCACATCTGTGCCGCGCGCCAGGGCCGTGTGGTAGGCCAGCAATTGCAGCGCGACCACGTGCAAGATCGGCGACAGGTCGCCGTAGTGCTCGGGCAGGCGGATCACGTGCAAGCCTTCGCCGGAGCTGATGCGGGAATCCACATCGGCGAAGACGTACAGCTGGCCGCCGCGGGCGCGCACTTCCTGCATGTTCGATTTCAGCTTTTCGATCAGGGCGTCGTTCGGCGCGATGGTGACGACCGGCATTTCATTCGTCACCAGGGCCAGCGGGCCGTGTTTCAGCTCGCCGGCCGGATACGCTTCGGCGTGGATATACGAAATTTCCTTCAGTTTCAAGGCGCCTTCCAGAGCGATCGGGTAGTGCATGCCGCGGCCCAGGAAGAGGGCGTTTTCCTTGCGGGCGAATTCTTCGGACCAGGCGATGATTTGCGGCTCCAGCGCCAGCACGGACGCGATGGCGACGGGCAAGTGACGCATGGCTTTCAGGTGCGCCGCTTCCTGTTCTTCGCTCAAACGGCCATTGACTTGCGCCAGGCACAGGGTCAGCAGGAACAGGCCGGCCAGCTGCGTCGTAAACGCCTTGGTCGAGGCCACGCCCACTTCCACGCCGGCGCGCGTGATGTAGGCCAAGGCGCATTCGCGCACCATGGCGCTGGTGGCCACGTTGCAGATGGTCAAGGTGTGCTGCATGCCCAGGCTGCGCGCATGTTTCAGGGCGGCCAGGGTGTCGGCCGTTTCGCCGCTTTGCGAAATGGTGACGACCAGCGTGTTCGGGTGCGGCACGCTGTCGCGGTAGCGGTATTCGCTGGCCACTTCCACGCTGACGGGCACCTTGGCGATGGCTTCGATCCAGTACTTGGCCGTCATGCCCGCATACGAGCTGGTGCCGCAGGCGAGGATCAGCACGCGGTCGATCTGCTTGAAGATGGCATAGGCGTCGTCGCCGAACAATTCCGGCATGATGCCCGTCACGCCTTCGAGCGTGTCGCCGATGGCGCGCGGCTGCTCAAAGATTTCCTTTTGCATGTAGTGGCGGTACGGACCCAGCTCGGCCGCGCCCGTGTGGGCGTGCACGGTCTTCACTTCGCGCTCGACGGGCTTGCCGTCGACGTCGACGATCCAGCAACGCGACAGTTGCAGGTCGACCACGTCGCCTTCTTCCAGGTAGATGATCTGGTCCGTCGTGCCGGCCAGCGCCATGGCGTCGGACGCGACAAAGTTTTCACCATTGCCCAGGCCGACGATCAGGGGCGAGCCCTGGCGCGCGGCGACCACGCGGTGCGGTTCGTCGCGGCAAAAGACGGCGATCGCATACGCGCCGTCCAGGCGTTTCACGGCCTGCTGCACGGTTTCGAACAGGTCGCCGTTGTACATGTGCTCGACCAGGTGGGCGATCACTTCCGTGTCCGTCTGGCTCTGGAAGACGTAACCCAAGGCCGTCAGTTCGGCGCGCAATTCATCGTGGTTTTCGATGATGCCGTTGTGCACCAGCGCCACGCGGGCGTTCTCTTCCGTTGGGGAAAAGTGCGGATGGGCATTGAAGGAGACAGGGGCGCCATGCGTGGCCCAGCGCGTGTGGGCGATGCCCGTAAAACCGCTCAAGCCTTCTTCCGCGATCTGCTTTTCCAATTCCGCCACGCGCGAGGTGGAGCGCGAACGCTGCAAGCGGCCATCCGCATGCAGGGCGATGCCGCAGGAATCGTAGCCGCGGTATTCCAGGCGCTTCAAGCCTTCGAGCAGGATGGGAGTGATATTACGTTGCGCTACCGCGCCGACGATGCCGCACATGGAAACCTCTGTCTAAAATTTAATCAATGCAAGCATGCTAATGCAGAGTGAATGAAATATGCTTTCTAAATCTGTGCATTTTTGACTGAATATTTCACAACCATTTTGTGATGAAATATTATTTCATTTAGAATCGATTTATTTTCCAATTCATCAAAACCATGAGCGATAGCAACATTACCCTCGACGAGATCGATCGTCGCATCCTGAACGCCTTGCAAATTGATGCATCGCAAACCAACAGTGAGCTGGCGCAAGCGGTGCACGTTTCGGCGCCCACCTGTTTGCGGCGGGTCAAGCATTTGCGGGAAAGCGGCGTCATCGAACGGCAAGTGGCCATCGTCGCGCCGCAACTGGTGGGCGCGCGTCTGACGGCCATCGTGGAAATCACGCTCGACGTGCAGGCGGCCGAACGCATGGCGGAATTCGAGCAGCTCGTGGCGCAGGAAGCGGCCGTGCTGCAATGCTACCGCGTCTCGCCCGGGCCCGACTTCGTGCTGATGGTGCAGGTGGCCGACATGCCCGCGTATCACGCGCTGGCGCACCGCCTGTTTGCCGTGCACGCGAATGTGCGCAACGTGAAAAGCTATTTTTCCACGTTCCGCAGCAAATTCGAGACGCGCATCGCCGTGTGATTTTTGACTTTCATTTATCCACTGCTTGCACACCGCTTGCCCACACACTTATACGGTGCTTTTCCACCGCTTACGCCGCACTTGCCCACAGGCTTATGCACAAGCATGATGCGGGCAAGCCATGGCAACAGAGCAAGGGATGCGCGGGGAAGCAGCGTCAGGCGGCCCGCGATGGCGCCGCACCGGCATGCAAAGAGTAGACAAGCTACTGCCAGGTTGACTTGTACACCGGCTGCACACAGCTTGCCAACAAGTTACTAGTCCAGTTATCGACAGGCTTATCCACAGCCTGTCCGCGGCGGCAGACGGGAAAACTCAGGGGCGCACTTCCGCTTCGGCAAAGAAGCGGTAGCCGGCGTTGCGGGCGGTATTGATGGGCAAGGCCAGACCCGCCGCCTGTTCGGCCTTGCGGCGCAAGCGGCTGATCTGAGTGTCCAGGCGGCGCTGGTCGTAGGTGAGAAAATCCTCGCCCAGCGATTGCACGATCTGCTGGCGGCTGACGATGCGTTCCGGCTCGGCCATCAGCACGTGCAGCACGGTGACGTCCTGTTGCGATAGCGCAATGGCGCCGCAGCCGGGCGGCAAGAGGCGGCGCGGTCCCAGTTCCAGCACCCAGGCCGTGGCGGGCGGCGGCGCGTCGGCGGGCAGCGCGCCCAAACGCCGGGCCAGCGCGCCCAGGGTGGCGGCCAGCTCATCGAGGTCGGCGCTCTTCGGCAGGTAATAGTCGGCACCACCGCCCAGTCCGTTGACCTTGTCCTGCGTGGCCCCGCGCGCCGTAAACACGACGATGCCGATGGGCTGCCCCTGCGCGCGCAAGGCGCGCACCAGCACCATGCCTTCGCCATCGGGCAAGCCCAGGTCGATGATGGCAATGCGGTGCACGGCCGGCGCGTAGCAGGCGTGGAAGGCGGCCAGGTCGGCCACGGCGCTGACGCGGTAGCCGCAATCGCCGAGAAACTCGGTCAACTCGTGGCGCAGCACGGCTTCGTCTTCAAGCAGGATGAGGTTCAACATGGCGCAAGGATAACCGATCGCCGTGGGGCCGGGAAGTTGTCTTTCTGACTCCCATGCTGGCCGTGGTAAGCTGCCTCGCCATGAAAATCCTGCTCGCCCTTTGCCTGTTCTTCACCGCCCTGTTCCCCCATGCCGCAGCTGCCGCGCCCCTGCCTGCGCCGCTGCTGCTGCCGGCCAGCGGGCAGCCCGTGTCCGCCAGCGGCCACCTGCAGATGCTGCGCGATGCCACGAGCCGGCTGGGGCCCGATGCGGCACTGGCGGCGCCAGGCTGGCGCACCTTGCCCGGCGCCGTCAGCGCCGGTTACACGCAGGACGCCGTCTGGCTGCGCCTGGACGTGACGCGCGCGGCAGGCTCCCCCGATGAATGGGTCGTGCGTTTCAGCAACGCCGTGCTCGACGACGTGCGGCTGTACCGCTGGGACGCGGCAGGCCACTGGGTCTTGCAGGAAGCGGGCGCCGACGTGGCGCGCGGCAACTGGCCCATCGATGCGCGCCAGGTGGTGTTTCCGCTGCGCCTGCAAGCCGACACGCCACAGCGCTGGCTGGTGCGCCTGCACAGCAAAAAAGCCATGTCGACGGAGCTGACCTTGCTGCCCAGCGATGCCTTCGACAACGCTTCGCGCCGCGAATACCTGTATTACGGCTTGCAGTTCGGCAGTTATTTGCTCTTGATCCTGTTCCATATCTTTTTCTGGCGCATGACGCGCGAAGCCCACAGCGGCTGGTATCTGCTGTACGTGCTGACGAATGCCACGACGGAAGCGCTGACGATCGCCATTCCCCAGCAAATCTTCACCATGCCGAACTGGCTGTCCGATCCCATGCTGGGCGTGTCGATGGCGATGTCCATCGCCGTCGGCGCGCGTTTTTCCACTTTGCAACTGGAACTGCCCGCCCTGTATCCCCGTTTCAGCCGCGTCGTGGTGGGTTTGACGGCCGCTGCCGCGCTGTGCGGGGCGCTGCTGGTGCTGCACGGCGACTATGCCGCCGGCGTGCTCGTCGTGCAAATGACGGCCTTGCCATTGATCGTGCTGTTCATCGCCCTGGCCAGCTGGCTGGCGCTGCGCGGGCATCGTCCGGCGCACGCTTTCCTGTTTATCTTCGGCATCTTTTACGCGGGCGTAGTGATCAGTTTCCTGCGCAATATGGCCATCGTGCCGCCGAACTTCTGGACCAACCATGCGGCCACCCTGGGCGCCTTCGTGCACATGATGCTGATGAGCCTGCGCCTCAACCGCCGCTACGCCGAATTACGCCGCGCCAAGGATCGGGCGCAAGCGGAGGCCGTCAGCGCCGTGCGCGCCCTGAATGAACGGCTGGAAGAGCAGGTGGCGCTGCGCACCGTGGCGCTGCGGCAGGAAATCGGCCGGCGCGCCGTGCTGGAAGGCGAATTGCGCGCCGCGCTGGAAGTGGAAACCCGCACCCGCGAAGAGCAGCAGGATTTCGTTGCCATGGTGTCGCATGAATTCCACACGCCTTTGGCCATCATCAATACCACGGCCCAGCAAATTGCCCGCAACACGGACGCGCCGCGGGAAAAAACCCTGCAGCGCTGCCAGAACTTGCGCGAAGCGAGCGGCCGCATGACGGCGCTGGTGGATGAATACCTGAGCGCCGACCGCATGGAAACGAGCGCGGCAACCTTCCGGCCCCTGCCATGCGACTTGCCCGCGCTGCTGACGGCCGTGCTGGCCGAATGGCCGCCGGGCCGCATCGAGGCCAGCGTCCAGGCGCTGCCCGCCAGCGCCGTGGTGGACGCCAGCCTGCTGCGCGTGGCCCTGCGCAACTTGCTCAGCAATGCCGACCGGCATGCGCCGCAAGCCCTGGCGATCCGCGTGCAGGCCGGCACGCTCGAGGACGGCCGCGTGCAGATCGCCGTCAGCAACGAAGGCGAGCCGCTGCCCGCCGATGAAATCCCGCGCCTGTTCCAGAAATACTTCCGTGGCCGCATCGCCCAGCACAAACCCGGCGCCGGGCTGGGCCTGTACCTGGTGCAGCGCATCGCCGAATTGCATGGCGGCCAAGTGATACTGGCCAGCGCCGGCAACAACGGCACCATCAGCTTCGCCCTGCGCCTGCCCGTCTGACGACCGCGCGCATTCCCGACTAAATCAGTCGGGAATCGCTCAGGTTTGCTCAATTTTAAATTTCCCCGTTCTGATATCTTTCCGTTCAGAAATCTTTGTAGCTTTTTATAACGTTTATATTTAAAAAAGCAACAAAAGCCGCAACGGACGCCGTCCACGCACAGCACAGGGAAAACATGTACCGCAACCAACTCGCCAGCCACCTCACCGGCCCCTCCTTGTTCGCGCCGCTTTCCTGACCCGTTCTTTCCCCATTTCCCGCTCGCGCCAGCCCGGCCAGGTCCGCAGGCGCGCGGGCGTCTCCCTATTCAAATCAACAAGGACATCGCATGCATCGTCACGGATCGTTGAACCACATCTACCGCCTCGTCTGGAGCCACGTCTTGAACGCCTGGGTCGCCGTCGCGGAAACGTCGCGCGGGCGCGGCAAGGGCAGCCGCCGCAAACTGGCCGCGGCAGCGGCCGCCATGACGGCGCTGGCGCTGGGAGGACCGGCGCAGGCCGCGCCCACGGGCGGGCAGGTGGTGAGCGGCACGGCCAGCATCAGCCAGCAGGGCGGCACCACCACCATCCATCAGGGCAGCGCGCAGGCCGCGCTGAACTGGAACAGTTTTAACGTGGGCGCCAAGGAAACCGTCAACTTCGTCCAGCCTTCGGCCAGCGCACTGGCCGTCAACCGCATCTTCGACAGCAACGGCACGCAGATCCTCGGCAAAGTCAACGCGAATGGCCAGGTGTACCTGATCAATCCGAACGGCGTGCTGTTCGGCCGCGGCGCGCAAGTCAACGTGGGCGGCCTGGTGGCCTCGACGCTCGACGTCGACAGCGCCAGCCTGAGCGGTTCGAAACACGCGTTCGGCGGCCAGGGCATTGGCAAGGTCGTCAACGAAGGCACGCTGCGCGCGGCCGATGGCGGCTATGTCGCCCTGCTGGGCCGGCAAGTGAGCAACCAGGGCGCCATCTCGGCCCGCCTGGGCACGGTCGCCCTGGGCGCCGGCAGCGCCGCCACCCTGAGCTTTGACGGCGCGCGCCTGCTGCAACTGCGCATCGAACAAAGCACCCTGAACAACCTGGCCGAGAACGGCGGCCTGATCCGCGCCGATGGCGGCCAGGTGCTGATGAGCGCAGGCGCCCGCGATTCGCTGCTGGCCAGCGTCGTCAACCACACGGGCGTCATCGAGGCGCGCAGCGTGGAGCAGCGCGATGGCAGCATCGTCTTGCTCGGCGGCATGGCCGCCGGCACCACCCATGTGAGCGGCACCCTGGACGCCAGCGCCCCCACGGGCGGCAATGGCGGCTTCATCGAAACGAGCGCCGCCCACGTGAAGATCGGCAACGACGTGCGCATCAGCACGGCCGCTGCCCAGGGCCGCGCCGGCACCTGGCTGATCGACCCCGTCGACTTCACCATCGCCGCCAGCGGCGGCGACATCAGCGGCGCCGCCCTGACGGCCAATTTGCGCAACGGCAATGTCGTGATCCAGAGCACGCAAGGCAGCCACGGCACGGCCGGCGACGTGCACGTCAACGACCAGGTCAGCTGGTCGGCCAATGAACTGACCTTGCATGCGCAGCGCAACATCAATATCAACGCCAACCTGAACGGTTCCGGCACGGCCAGCCTGGCGCTGGAATACGGCCAGGGCGCCGCCGCTGCCGGCAACACGGCCGTGTATCAGCTGGGCAACGGCGCGCAGGTGAGTTTGCCCGCCGGGCAAAACTTCAGCACCAAACTGGGCGCCGATGGCGTGCGTACCGGCTACACGGTGATTACCCAGCTGGGCGCTTACCGCAGTGTCACGGGCACCGACTTGCAAGGGATCAATGGCAAACTGAACGGCAATTTTGTGCTCGGCGCCGACATCGACGCCTCGGCCACCGCCTCGGCCGCCTGGAACCCCAATTGGTGGGACGCGGGCTTCGTGCCGCTGGGCAGGGATGCAGCCTTTGGCGGCATCTTCGACGGCCTCGGCCATTCCATCAATCAGCTCAGCATGATGTCCGGGTCCGGCGGCGGCAGCGGCTTGTTTTCCATTACCACCAAGGATGCTCTGATCCAGAATGTGGGTTTGAATGGCGGCCACATCAAGACCCACTATTACGCCGGTGGGCTGGTGGGCGACAACAAGGGCACGATCAAGAATAGCTATGCGGCGCTCGACGTCATCGCCGACGGCTTCATCAGCGGCGGCCTGGTGGCGCGCAACAGCGGCACCATCGTCAACAGCTACGCCTCGGGCGCCGTCAGCAGCAATACCCAGAGCGGCGGCCTGGTCGGCATCAACCAGGGAACGATCAGCAACAGCTATGCCACGGGCAGCGTGGCGGGCAGGACCGAGATCGGCGGCCTGGTGGGCACCAACTGGGGAGCGGGATCCGTCAATACCAGCTACGCGGCGGGGCGCCTGCTCATCGCCGACGGCGGCACCAACTTCGGCGGTTTGATCGGCAGCAACAGCGCGCCCCAGCAAATCAGCAACAGTTTCTGGTCCATCGATGGTACGGGCCAGGCGACCTCCAAGGGCGGCACCGGCCTGACGGACACGCAGATGCGCACGGCCAGCAGTTTTACGGGATTCAATTTCACCACCACGCCTGGCGCGCAGGGCAATAACTGGGTGCTGGTCAACGTGGACGGCAACTTGAATAATGCCGGCCATGGCGAAGGCGGGACCTATCCCATGCTGGCATCCGAGTATTCCACAACGATCTACAATGCGCACCAGCTGCAATTGATGTCCATGGCACTCAATGGCAGCTATGTGCTGGGCGCCAACATCGATGCCAGCGCCACGGCGGGCGGCAAGGGCGTCTGGGGCAAGAATGGATTCATTCCTGTCGGCATGGCAAACGGCCTGGGCGGCGGCATAGAAAATATCTTCACCGGCAGCTTGAACGGCCAGAGCCATACCATCAGCGGACTGACCATCGCGTCCGACTTCGATATCGTCGGCTTGTTCGGCTATGCGGATAGCTCCTCCGTCATCAGCAATATCGGCTTACTGGGCGGCAGCATCAGCGGCGTCATCCACGTCGGCGCCCTGGCAGGCTACGGCAGGGGCCTCATTTCCAACAGCTACAGTAGCGCAACGGTCAATGGCCGCGAGTCCGTTGGCGGCTTGCTCGGCACGAACGACGGCAATATCAACAACAGCTACGCCAGCGGCGCCGTCAGCGGCAGCACGTCCGTGGGCGGCTTGATCGGCCTCAACATGAGCGGTACCGTCGAAAACACGTACGCGACGGGCATGGTCAAGGGCGAGACCAGCAAGGGCGCGTTGATCGGCACCAACTTCAGCCAGGTAAACAACAGCTTCTGGACCAGTACTGACGGCGTCTCGGGCATCGGCAGCGGTGGCGGCGCGCAAACGAACGTGCACGCCTTGAGCGATGCGCAACTGCACTCGAAATCGAGTTTCGATGGCTGGGACATGGCCACGAACGCCGGCAGCGGCGCCATCTGGCGCATCTATGAAGGCCAGACGGCGCCGTTGCTGCGCAGTTTCCTGACCGCCCTGACCGTCACCTCGGATGCGGTCAGCAAGACTTACGATGGCCAAAGCTATGCGGGGGGCCTGTCCAATGCCCGTTACTCGATCGCTGGCGCTGCCGACTCCGGGCAAGTCTTTTCCTCAAGCAACAGCGTGTACGGCGCCATCCGCGATGCCGGTCTTTACAACGCCGCCGGCACCTACCTGTATTCCGGCCAACAAGGGTATGACATCGACCTGCAGGCGGGCGCCCTGACGATCAACCGGGCCGTCATCAGCCTGAACGGCACGCGCACCTATGACGGCAGCGCCAGCATGGCGGCCGGTCTGCTGACACTGAACGGCCTGGTGCAAGGCGAGAGCCTGTTGCTGTCGGGTAACGGTATCCTCGACAACAAAAACGCGGGTGGAAAAAAGACCATGGCCAACGGCACGCTGACGCTGGCTGACGGCAGCACGGGCCAGGCCAGCAACTACACCTTGGAAGGCGGCAGGCACAGCGCCACCGTCAACCGCGCCACGCTGAATGTGCAGGGCGTGGGGGCGGCCAATAAAGTCTATGACGCCAGCACGGGCGCCACCTTGACGGGCAAGGCCAGCGTGCAGGCGCTGGGCGACGACCAGCTGAACGTAAGCGGAGGCACCGCCCGTTTTGCCGACAAGAACGCCGGCATGGGCAAGGCCGTCACCCTGAGCGGTTTTACCTTGCAGGGCGTGGATGCGGCCAACTATGTGCTGGTGCAGCCGAACAACGTCACGGCCGACATCGGCAAGGCCAGCGTGGTCGTCGCCGGCGTGGGTGCGGCAAACAAGGTGTATGACGCCACCACCGGCGCCACCCTGACGGGCAAGGCCAAGGTGCTGGCGCTGGGCGACGACGAACTGCGCGTCGCCGGCGGCAGCGCATCTTTTGCCGACAAGAATGCTGGCATGGGCAAGACCGTCACCCTGAGCGGCTTTGCCTTGCAAGGCGCGGATGCGGCCAACTATGACCTCGTGCAACCGAACAACGTCACGGCCGACATCGGCAAGGCCAGCGTGGTCGTCGCCGGCGTGTCTGCGGCAAACAAGGTGTATGACGCCACCACGGGTGCCACTTTGACAGGCAAGGCCAAGGTGCTGGCGCTGGGCGACGACCAATTGAGCGTGGCGGGCGGCGCTGCCCGCTTTGCCGACAAGCACGCCGGAACAGGCAAAACCGTCATCGTCGATGGCTACACCTTGCAAGGCGCGGATGCGGCCAACTATGACCTCGTGCAACCAGGCAACATCACCGCCGATATCGCCAAGGCCAGCTTGCTGTACACGGCCACCGCCACCAGCCTGACGGGCGGCCGCGCGCCGGAAGGCTTGAGCGGCAAGGTCAGCGGCTTGCTGGGCGGCGACACCCTGGCGGACGCCACCAGCGGCACCGTGGCCTGGACCAGCCCGGCCACGGCCGGCAGTCCGGCTGGCAACTACGCCATCACGGGCAGCGGCCTGGCCTCGACCGACTATGCCTTCGTGCAAGCCGAGAGCAATGCCGGCGCGCTAACCTTGACGTCGGCAACCCTGCCGCCGCCGGCCAGCCTGCCACCACCGGCCCAGGCAGCCGTGGTGCAACTGCAGGCGCAAGTGCTGGGCAGCTTTGCCGACACGCGTCCCGGCACGCTGGCCGCCGCACCCACCATCACCGTCACGCAGACGGATGCCCCGGCCGGCACTGCCGCCGCCAGCAATGCCTTGCCAAACACCAGCATGCAGATCGGCAGCCGCGGCCCGGCCCTGCAAGTCGTCCTGGGCGGCGTCAAGCTGCCCGCCAACATGCTTAACGTAAATCAATAACACCATGACTCATTCCTTGACTCCGCGACACCTGATGCAACAACCGTTGCTGTCCCTGCTGCTGCTGGCCTTTGCGCCATGCGCCCTAGCACAAACTACGCCGGTCGTGCCCGATGCGGGCGCCATCCTGCGCCAGTTGCAGCCGGCCACGCCCGCCAATACGGCTCCCGGCGCGCCGGCGCTGCGCATCGAACAGAAAGAGGGCGCGCCGCTGCCCGCCAGCGCGCCCTTTCTCGTCACGCAGATCGATATCGCCGGCAACAGCGCGTTCGATACGGCCACCTTGCAGGCGCTCGTCGCCAGCGCCCATGGCACGACCTTGTCCCTGGAGCAACTGGGAGAACTGGCGGCCCGCATCACCAGTTACTACCGCGCCCATGGCTATCCGCTGGCGCGCGCCATCGTGCCCGCCCAGACCATCCGCCAGGGCATCGTGCGCATCGACGTGCTCGAGGCGCGCTACGGCAAGGTGGGCATCGACAACCGCAGCGACGTCAGCGACGCCTTGCTGAACGCCACGCTGGCGCCGCTGCAAACGGGCCAGACCATCGGCCAGGCGGAACTCGACCGCAGCTTGCTGTTGCTGTCCGACATACCGAATGTCGCCATCACGGCCACGCTCACGCCCGGCGCCGAAGTGGGCGGCTCCGACCTGCTGGTCGATGCCTGGTCCGGCCCGCGCATGGCTGGCGCTGCCTTCCTCGACAACAATGGCAACCGCTACACCGGCCGCGCCCGCCTTGGCGCCACAATGTACCTGTACAACCCGCTGCACCAGGGCGACGTGGCCAGCGCCAGCGTGCTCAGCTCGGGCACGGGCATGTCGTATGCGCGGCTCGGCTATGACCTGCTGCTGAACGGCGCTGGCACGCGCGCCGGGGTGGCCATGTCCGCCCTGCGCTACCGCCTGGAAGGCGCCATGCGCCCGCTGCACGCACATGGCACGGCTCAGGTCGCCAGTGCCTGGCTGCGCCATCCGCTGCTGCGCAGCCGCGATGCGAACATGTCGATCCAGCTGCAGTATGACCAGGTGCACTTGCGCGACCGCATCGACGCCAGCGCCATGCGCAGCGACCGCCGCCTGGATAACCTGAGCGCCACCCTCGGTGGCGACGTGCGCGATGCCGCCTTCGCTGGCGCCACCACCAGCTGGAGCGTGGCCGCGACGGCTGGCAAGCTCGACATCAGCGACCCGCTGACGCGCCTGAACGACGCCTTCAGCGCCCGCAGCCATGGCAATTTTGCGAAATGGAACGTCAACCTGTCGCGCCTGCAAAACCTGGACCAGCGCAACGCCGTGTACCTGGCCTTCGCGGGACAGTGGGCGGACAGCAATCTCGATTCCTCCGAAAAGATGAGCGTGGGAGGCCCGTACACGGTACGCGCGTATGACGTGGGCGCGGCAGCTGGCGACCTCGGCTATTTCGGCAGCGCCGAATGGCGGCATGAACTGAGCGCCAGCGACGCGGGACAATGGCAAGCCGTGGCCTTCGTCGACAGCGCGCGCGTGACGGTGAACCAGCAGCGCTGGACGCCGGGCCCGAACAGCGCGCGCCTGCACGGCGCCGGACTGGGCGTGAACTGGGCGGACGGGCAGCAGTGGAATGCCCGCGCGTACGTCGCCAAGCCCATCGGCGGCACGCCAGTCCTGCTGGCGTCGCGCAGTTCGGCCCGCCTGTGGGTCGAACTCAATCGCCGCTTCTGATGCGGCGGCAACAGCCGGAAGCCCGACTTTCGGCTGTTGCTTGATCCAACGCAAGACTTACCCACCAGCTATCCACCGTCTGTGCACGGTTTTTCCACAGGCTTACCCACAGCAATATCCGGGAAGCAGGTGGCAAAACTGTAGTTATCCCCACTTGCACCCACACTATCCAGTGCTTATCCGCAGGCTTACACACAGAGTTATCCACAATCCGCAGGAAAAGGTGATTGCATCGCTGGCAAGCTGCTGGAATCAGCGGAAAAGGCAGCGACACGCGCATGGCGGGCCAGATTATAGAACTTGCCAACAGCTTATGCGCAGGCTTGCACACAGGCTTATGCGCCACTTGTGCAGTGGCTTGCCCACAGAGTTATCCACATACAAAAAAGGCAGGCCATGCGGCCTGCCTGTGTGCAAGGGCTGACTGCGCCGCTTACTTCTTGATTTTCACGGGACGCGTCCAGCCGTCGATGGTCACCTGGCGCGCGCGCGACACGGTCAGCTTGCCGGCCGGCGCATCTTTCGACAAGGTCGTACCCGCGCCCAGGGTGGCGCCCTTGCCGACGGTGACGGGCGCGATCAGCTGGCTGTCGCTGCCGATGAAGGCGTCGTCTTCAATCACCGTGCGGAACTTGTTCACGCCATCGTAGTTGCAGGTGATCGTGCCGGCGCCGATGTTGACCTTCGAGCCGATGGTGGCGTCGCCGATGTAGGCCAGGTGATTGGCCTTGCTGTGCGCGGCGATCTGGCTGTTTTTCACTTCGACGAAGTTACCGATATGCACGTCTTCCGCCAGGACCGTGCCCGGGCGCAGGCGCGCGTAGGGGCCGATGATGGAAGCGGCGCCGACGATGGCGTCCTCGATATGGCAGAAGGGCTTGATGTGCGCGCCAGCGGCCACCGTGGCGTTGATGAAGACGTTGTTGGCGCCCACGCGCACGCCGTCGCCCAGTTCCACCCGGCCTTCGAACACGCAGCCGACGTCGATGGTGACATCGCGGCCGCAAATGAGTTCGCCGCGCACGTCGATGCGGGCCGGATCGAGCAGAGTCACGCCCCGTTCCAGCAGCGCTTGCGCGATATTGTTCTGGTGGATGCGTTCCAATTGCGCCAGCTGCACCTTGCTGTTGACGCCCGCCACTTCCCACACGGCGGCCGGGTGCGCCGAGGTGACGGCCACGCCATCGGCGACGGCCTGGGCGACGATATCGGTCAGATAGTATTCCCCTTGGGCATTGTCATTCGACAAGGCCGACAGCCATTGCTTGAGCTGCACGGTGGGCGCGACCATGATGCCGCTGTTGATCTCGCGGATGGCGCGCTCGGCGGGCGTCGCATCCTTTTCCTCGACGATGCGCACGATGGCGCCGTTGTCGCGCACGATGCGGCCCAGACCAAACGGATCGTCCTGTTCCACGGTCAGGATCGCCAGCTTGTCCTTGCCGGCCGCCTGCACCAGTTGCTGCAGGGAAGCGGCGCTGGTCAGCGGCACGTCGCCGTACAGGATCAGGGTCGGCACGCTGTCATCCAGCAAAGGCAGCGCTTGCTGGACGGCATGGCCGGTGCCCAGCTGCTGCGCCTGCTCGGCGGCGTCGATCTGCACGCCATGGTTCACCTTGTAGCCGTCGAGCAACTTCAGCACTGCTGCGCCCCCATGCCCGTAAATCACGCATAATCGGGACGGCGCCAGGCCGCGCGCCGTGTCGATGACGTGCGACAACAGCGGCTTGCCCGCCAGCGGGTGCAATACCTTGGGCAGTGCCGACTGCATGCGTTTGCCCATACCGGCAGCGAGAATGACAACGTTCATAGACCGTCTTTTATAAGTTAAGAATATGAAAAAGTTTAACACGCAGGCCCCGTCTTCCACGTCTTCCAGCCGCTTGACGTATGCCTTACTGGCCATCCTGCTCGTCGTCATGGCCGGCTGCAGCGGCTTGCGCCTGGCCTACAACAATGGCGATACCGTGCTGTACTGGTGGCTGAACGCGTATGTCGACCTGGACCGCGACCAGAAGGGCTGGGTGCGCGACGATATCGACAAGCTGTTCGACTGGCACCGCAAGACGCAATTGAAGGATTACGTGGAAATCCTGCGCACGGGCCAGAAGCAGTTGCAAGGCAATGCCACGCAGGCCGACCTGCTGGCGGATTACAGCGAGATCAAGCAGCGCACCCAGGCGCTGTTGCTGAAGGCGGCGCCCGAGCTGGCCGACCTGGCGCGCTCGCTCAAGCCCGAGCAGATCGCGCAGATGGAAAAGAAGTTCAAGTCGAACAATGAGGATTACCGCAAGAAATACCTGAGCGGCGACCAGGAGAAGCGCCAGAAACTGCGCTACAAGAAAGCCATGGAGCAATTCGAACTGTGGTTCGGCAGCTTCAGCAGCGAGCAGGAAGCCGTCATCCGCAAGGCGTCCGACGCGCGTCCGCTGAACAACGAGATCTGGCTCGACGAACGCATGCGGCGCCAGCAGAACGTGTTGAGCCTGGTCAAGAAAGTTCACCAGGAAAAACTCGGCAAGGAAGCCACCGTGGGCTTGATCACGACCCTGATCAAGGACAGTTTCGAGCGCCTCGAGCATTCCGAGCGCAAGGCCTTCTTCGATGCCTACGAAAGCAGCACGGCGCAGATGGTCATGACGGTGATCAAGATCGCCACGCCGGCGCAAAAAACCCATGCCGTCAAGCGCATGCAGGGCTGGATCGACGATTTCAATTCCCTCGCCACGCAAGCCAAATAGCCAGGCAGCGCCAGCAAGGGGGAGGGGGCCATATGCTATAGTGGCCGCCATCGAATTGAAGAAATGAAACGCCTAACAAAACCGTAGCGAGCGGCAGTGAGTTGTGGCTAAGAAGCGCAGCTGTGCGAATGCACAGTGAGCATCGCAGGCCGCAAATCGCGACGCGCAGTAGGTTTTGTTAGGTGTTTTAAATACCCATGCAAAAGAAAATTAAGAAACCCGCCAAAGTCCCCGTCCACCACGCGCCGCCACCGAACCAGGTGCGCATCATCGGCGGCCAGTGGAAGCGCTCCGTGCTGCCTGTTTTGCAGGCACTGGGCTTGCGCCCGACACCGGACCGCGTGCGCGAAACCGTGTTTAACTGGATCAACCACTTGCGCGACGGCGACTGGGCCAATGCCCAGGTGCTGGACCTGTTCGCCGGCAGCGGCGCACTGGGCTTCGAAGCGGCCAGCCGCGGCGCCGCCGCCGTCACCATGGTCGACACCCATACGCCCGTGATCCGCCAGCTGGAAGAAAACAAGACGAAATTGCGCGCCGACAATGTCCAGCTGCTGCGCGGCGACGCCTTGCTGACGGCGCAAGGCCTGGCATCGCGCGGCCAGCGTTTCGACCTGATCTTCCTCGATCCGCCCTACCAGCAGGATTTCCTGGCGAAAGTGTTGCCGCTATGCGCCAACCTGCTCAAGGAAGGCGGCATGGTGTATGCGGAATCGGGCTTGCCGCTCGTCTTCGATGCAACCAGCGCCCTGGAAAAACCGGAGTGGATGGCGCCGTGGGAAGTCATCCGCGCCGACAAGGCGGGCACCGTTTATTATCATTTGCTAACTTACAACAAAGTGCCGGCTACTGCCTGAATCTGCCTATAAATGAGGCAAAAAAGCTCCCTGCCCCGAGGCGCAGCACCAAGGTGGTCACCAATTTCAGGCATAATGCGCGTCTATATTGGTGCATCGTCAGGGAGCCGCAATGGTTGTAGCCGTTTATCCAGGAACATTCGATCCGCTCACGCGCGGTCATGAAGATTTGGTGCGCCGCGCATCGGGTCTATTTGACAAGCTGATCGTCGGTGTGGCCGACAGCAAGAACAAGCAACCGTTTTTCTCGCTCGACGAACGCCTGGAAATCGCCAACGAAGTGCTCGGCCACTATCCGAATGTGCAAGTGGAAAGCTTTTCCGGCCTGCTCAAGGATTTCGTGCGCAAGCATGAAGCGCGGGTCATCGTGCGCGGCTTGCGCGCCGTCTCCGACTTCGAATACGAATTCCAGATGGCGGGCATGAACCGCTACCTGCTGCCCGATGTCGAAACCATGTTCCTGACGCCATCCGACCAGTACCAGTTCATTTCGGGCACCATCGTGCGCGAAATCGCGGCGCTGGGCGGCGACGTCTCCAAGTTTGTCTTCCCCTCGGTGAACCGCTGGCTGCAAAACAAGATTGCCGCCAACGCTGCCTCATCGCAATAAGTAAGAGTGAAATCATGGCATTACTGATCACCGACGAATGCATCAATTGCGACATTTGCGAGCCCGAGTGCCCGAATGACGCGATCTACATGGGCGCGGAAATCTACGAAATCGATCCCAACAAGTGCACCGAATGCGTGGGCCACTTTGACGAGCCGCAATGCCAGCAAGTGTGCCCCGTCAGCTGCATCCCCTTCAATCCCGCCTGGCGCGAAAGCCCGGAGCAATTGATGGCCAAGTACGAACGCCTGCAGGCGGAACTGCCCGCCGCCAAAGCCTGAGCTTTTCTCCCGCGCCACTTCCGGGCCACGTCTGCGTGGCGCCAGCTTCTGCCAACTGTTCTACACTGTGTGCTGACTTATCCACAGCCCATGGTTTCCACGGAGGTAGAAGATGCAAATAAGCACATCCCGTTTGGGCCGCTCCCTGGCCACCGCCTGCCTGTGCGCCGGCCTGTGCGCCGCCGTGGCACGACCGGCGCTCGCCGTCGAGGTGGGCGGCGTCAAGCTGGACGACACGGTGCAGCTGGCCAGCCGCGAATTAAAACTCAACGGCGCCGGCGTGCGCTACAAGGTCATCTTCAAGGTGTACACGATCGCGCTGTACCTGCCGGAAAAGAAAACCCAGCTGGCCGACATCCTGGCGCTGCCCGGGCCTCGCCGCCTGGAAATCGTCATGCTGCGCGACATCACTTCCGACGAGCTGGGGCAAGCCTTCATGCAGGGCTTGAAGCGCAGTTCCGACCAGGCCGACCGCACGCGCCTGCTAAGCCAGACGATGCAGTTCGGCGCCATGTTCGAAATGGTGCCGGGCCTGAAGAAGGGCGACATTCTCACCGTGGACTGGCTGCCGGAAGAGGGAACGTTGTGCAAGCTGAACGGCAAACAGGTGGGCGACACGGTGCCGGACCTGGCTTTCTATAATGCGCTGCTGAAAATCTGGATAGGTGCCCATCCGGCCGACACCATGTTGCGCGCGCATTTGCTGGGCGACATGGCGTAATCGGCTGGCGGCAAGCGTAAAAAAAGCCGGCGCAGGCCGGCTTGTCATTCTACAACAGTTGCTCGCTCACGCACGCGTCGACAGGGCGCGCAATTCGGCGGCATTGCTTGGCGATACGCCATCCATCTTGCCGAGCGTGCGTTTCAAGGCTTGCGCTTCGCGCATCTGCTGGCGCGCCAGGCGCTCTTCACGGCTCAGCTTGGGACGCACCACCAGCATCATGGCGCGGGCGATGCCCACCAGCAAAGGCTTGAACAGCAGGGCGAAGGCGCCCACGGCGACGATCACCAGCACGAGTTGCAGGGCGTTCAGCAGGGAAATCTCCAGCACGGGTGCGGATACTGCGTACAGGGCGGAGGCGAAGGTAGACATAGTGTTCCAGTGCATTATAGAATTTGCCAGTACTATAGTGCAGTGCAACATATAAATCTAATTCCATTTCTTGATACCAATTATATGAATCGTGAATGGAAAACTGTAATATTTTTTTACGAGTGAAAATATTCGTGCCCGGCGCGGTTTACACTCTTAAGTAATCAATTCAACTTTTATCTTGGGCTTTCCATGAGTTTTCTGACGCTGGATCTGAACTTGCTGCGTGTTTTCGACGCCGTCATGACGGAACAAAACCTGACGCGCGCAGCCGGCCACCTGGCGATGACGCAGCCGGCGGTATCGAACGCCATCAAACGCCTGCGCGAGAGCCTCGGTGACGAATTGCTGATCCGCACGGCCTATGGCGTGAAACCCACGCCCCGCGCCGAAGCGCTGTGGCCATCCGTGCGCTCGGCCCTGGCCAGCCTGGAAGCGGCTGTCACGCCGGAAACCTTCGACGTATCGAAAACGCATGCCACGTTCCGCATGGCCATGGCCGATGCGACGGCCGCGTTCTGGCTGCCTTCGCTGATGCGCTCGATCGAACGGGAAGCGCCCGGCGTCAACGTACGCATGATGCCGCTGACCACGCGCGAACCGCGTCCCATGCTGCTGCGCGGCGACATCGACCTGGCCGTGGGCTTCTTTCCCGGCGTGGCGGCGCAATTGTCCAGCGAAACGGGTTCGCCCATCCGTCACGAGCGCCTGTATTCCGGCAAGTATGTGTGCGTGATGCGGCGCGGCCATCCGCTGGCCGACAAGGAATTGACCCTGGATAACTACTGTGCGGCCAACCATTTATTGGTGAGCTTTTCCGGCCGCGCGCATGGCTTGATCGACGAGGCGCTGTCGCAGATCCACCGCGAACGGCGCATCTTGTTGACGGTCAACCAGTTCTTTACCGCTGGGCGGGTCGTCGCCAATTCCGACCTGATCACGGTCTTGCCGCGCCATTTGATCGCCTCGACGGGCATGACGGAATCGCTGCTGTACAAGGATTTGCCGTTGACCTTGCCAGCCGTCCACCTGGACATGCTGTGGCACGAGCGCGACGCCCGCAGCCCCGCCCACAAATGGCTGCGCAATCACCTGGAAAGCATGAACACGCCCACCCTGCGCACGGCCACGGCGGCCGGCGGTGGCGTGGCGCCCAAGCCGCACGTCGAGTAAGACTTGCGACAGGACAAAAAAAACGCCTGATATCTCATCAGGCGTTTTTTTTATGCGTGGTTACTGGAGCGGTAACCGATTCTAAAACCGCCCCAGTGCTTGCCCTCGACGTGGATGGGCACGGACAAATCGTGCATGACCTCGCCCGTGTCGCGTTTATAGGTCTGCAACAGGAACGCCTTGGTGTTGCTGCCGCAACGCTTGCCCGTGCGGTCGCTGAAGATGCGCTTGGTGCGGTTATTCACGATATCGGTGGCGTAATCGCCCGTCAGCGGCTGGGAAAACTTCTTGTTGTGCGTTGGAAAATATCCATTGTTGTCGACGGCGCCCGCATACGCCAGGTGGGGCAATGCCGCCAGCACGCCTTCCTGCAAGTCGGGCAGCACCTTGTCCGTGAACGCGTCGAATTTCGTGTTGTGCTTGGGCGGATCGGTATTCGGGATGGGGCGGTAATGGCGGTCGAACAGGGCGTCGCGCGTGATGCGCCCCGAGGCGATCGCTTGCTCGAAGAGTTTGCCCACGTCGCGCGCGGCGCGCTGGGCCGCCTCGCGGATCTCGTCGTGCGGCGTGGCCACGCTCGATTCGCCCAGGGCGCCGGCGATCACTTCGGCCCGCTCGGCCAGGGCCATGGCCGATTGCGTGGCGCGCGGCAATTCGGCATTCGTCGACAGCATGCTGTCGCGGATTTGCAGGATGGCGTCGGCGATCACTTGCGTCGTCTCGACGTGTTCGCGCGAGGCGCGGGCGATTTGCCCGATCTCGTCCTCGGACTCGCCCGATGACTGCTCTATATGGCTGAGCGAGGCGTGCACGCTTTGCACATTGCGCGCCGCTTCCGTCACGCCGGCCGCCAGCGAACTCATGCCGCGTGCGGCTTTTTCCGACTGTTCATTGATTTCGCGCACCATCACGCTGATTTCATCGGAAGCTTCCTTGGTGCGCTGCGCCAATTGCCGCACTTCCCCGGCCACCACGGCAAAACCGCGCCCATGTTCGCCGGCGCGCGCCGCCTCGATGGCGGCGTTCAGCGCCAGCAAGTTGGTGCGCGCGGAAATATCGGAAATGGCTTCCGTAAAGCCCGTGATGCGTTTGGATTTTTCCTGCAAGCTCAGCATGTTGCTGGAGGCGCCTTGCGCTTCCTCGCGTGCGTTATTGATGCGCTGCAAGCCCTGGTCCACTTCGGCGCGCGCCGCCACGCTTTCCACGCGCACGCCGGCGGCCACCTTGGCGGCCCGTTCCGCATTGGCGGCGATCTTTTCCGTCATCGCGGCATTTTGTACGGAACTGTCGGCAATGTCGCTGGCCGTGCGGACATCGAGTTCCACCTTCTGTTTGACGGAATCGACAAAATACGAGGTTTCCGCCGCGCCGATCATGATGGCATCGATGGCGTTGCCCACCGTGTCGGCGAACTGGTGCAAGCCCGGCTCGCCGCGCGGACGGCCGGCAAACGCCAGCAACGCGGCGCCGATGGCGGCGGCCACGCAGGCAATCAGATAGGGATGGTCGCCGCCCGAGAGCAACAACAGATAGGCCAGGCAACAGGCGACGGCCATGGCCAGGATCGTGAATACAAAGAAACGCACCAGCTGATGCTGCAACTGCTTCATTTGTCCCCCGCTGCGCGAACCCGTCACGCCCCCGCGGGGACGTGCCGTAACCGTATGCGGGTGGGCACGATTGCCCACTTTGCACCCTGAAGTGACCGTCTGCGCGGCGTTTCAGGCGGCTACCGGATAGCAGAATTGTAGTTCTACCCTACAACATTTGTTCCGATAGCTCAATCAGAAAAGTGGGGCGGCTACACCAGGGTCACTTAATTGGCAATTTGGTCGTGTTTTTGACCTCTTCCATGACGGCATAAGTGTGGGTTTCCCGCACACCTTTCTGCAACAGCGTCTTGCCCAGGAATTCGCGGTAGGCGGCCATGTCCTTGACGCGCGCCTTGACCAGGTAATCGAAACCGCCGGCCACCATGTGACATTCCAGTACCTCTGGGATGATTTGTACGCTATGCTTGAAGGCGTCGAACACTTCCGGTGTCGTGCGATCGAGCACCACTTCGATGAACACCAGCAGCGACACGTCGAGCAGCTGCGGGTTCAACTGGGCCGTATAGCCCATGATGTAACCGGATTCGTGCAACTTGCGCACGCGCTCCAGGCAGGCGGCCGGCGACAGGTTCACGCGCGCGGCCAGCTCCACATTGCTGATGCGTCCATCGCTCTGCAATTCCATCAAGATTTTCTTACTGATCTTGTCCAGCATTACCATCACCCCCAAATTAATATTATTTGGTTAAATTGTCGCATCAAAAACTATCTATTGCTAGTCCCCTGTATTACCAGAATTAATCCATAAGAATCCCCTTTACAATCGAATCATCTTAACGTCCGACTTTCTGTATTTTTTTGCACCAAAAAAGAGCAAGAATTACGTCAGTTTTCGTCCCCTTTTCCTTGTAAAGAGCACTTATGCACCCTGCAGGCCCCTCGGCTTTTACCCCGATTCCTTTTGCTGCGTTCCAGGCAGAAATCCTGCCCGAAGCGACACCACAACGCGCCGCCGTCACCGCCGCCTATAGGCGCGATGAGGTTTCCGCCGTGCAGTGGCTGTTGCAACAAGTGCGCCCCAGCAGCACCGAAACGATAGCCGAAGGGCAAGCCCTGGCGCACCGCCTGGTCTCGAACGTGCGCCAAAAACGCACACGCGCCTCCGGCGTCGATGCACTGATGCACGAGTTCTCGCTATCGTCGGAAGAGGGTGTTGCATTGATGTGTCTGGCTGAAGCGCTGTTGCGTATACCCGACAGTCAAACGGCCGACCGTCTGATCGCCGACAAAATCAGCAAGGGCGACTGGAAGAAACATCTGGGCGAATCGCCGTCGCTGTTCGTCAACGCGGCCACCTGGGGCTTGCTGATCACGGGCAAACTGGTCAGTACCAGCAGCGAATCGGGCCTCGGTTCGGCCATGACCAAGCTCATCGCCAAAGGCGGCGAACCGCTGATCCGCAAAGGCGTCGACCTGGCCATGCGCATGCTGGGCAACCAGTTCGTGACGGGCCAGACCATCGAGGAAGCATTGAAGAACAGCCGCGACAACGAAACGCGCGGCTACCGCTACTCGTACGACATGCTGGGCGAAGCGGCCCTGACGCAGCAAGACGCGGCCAACTACTACGCCTCGTACGAAACGGCGATCCATGCCATCGGCAAGGCCTCGAACGGCCGCGGCATCCGCAATGGCCCCGGCATTTCCGTGAAACTGTCGGCCCTGCACGCGCGCTACAGCCGCGCTCAGCGCGCCAGAGTCCTGGAAGAATTGTTGCCAAAAGTCAAAGCGCTGCTGTTGCTGGCCAAACAGTACAACATCGGCTTCAACATCGATGCGGAAGAGACGGACCGCCTGGAACTGTCGCTCGACCTGATGGAAGCACTGGCCTTTGATGCCGATTTGGCCGGCTTCGACGGCATCGGCTACGTGGTGCAGGCGTACCAGAAGCGTTGCCCGTTCGCCATCGATTTCCTGATCGACCTGGCGCGCCGCAGCGGCCGCAAGTTCATGGTGCGCCTGGTGAAGGGCGCGTATTGGGATGCGGAAGTCAAACGCGCGCAAGTCGACGGCCAGGAAGGCTATCCCGTCTACACGCGCAAGGTCTACACGGACGTCTCTTACCTCGTGTGTGCGCAAAAACTGCTGGCAGCCAGCAGCCTGATCTATCCACAGTTTGCCACGCATAACGCGCAAACCCTGTCGACCATTTATACGTGGGCCAAGCGCGACGGCATTACCGACTACGAATTCCAGTGCCTGCACGGCATGGGCGAAACCTTGTACGACCAGGTCGTCGGCCCCGACAACCTCGACAAGCCGTGCCGCATCTACGCCCCTGTCGGCTCGCATGAAACCCTGCTGGCCTACCTGGTGCGCCGCCTGCTGGAAAACGGCGCCAACTCGTCCTTCGTCAACCAGATCGTCGACGAAAGCGTGGCCATCGATAGCCTGATCCGCGATCCGCTGGAACAGGCGCGCCTGCAGGGCGGCTTGCCGCACCCGTCGATTCCATTGCCGCTGGACATGTTTGGCAGCGAACGCAGGAACTCGGCCGGCCTGGACCTGTCGAATGAAGACACTTTGCGCACCCTGGCCACGGGCCTGGCGCAGCAGCAGACGTGGCAGGCGGCGCCGCTGATCGATGGCGCCGTCAGCCTGAACGGCCCCACGCACATGCTGCACAACCCGGCCCAGCACGACGATGTCGTGGGCAAGGTCATGGAAGCCGGTCAGGCCGACGTGGAAACGGCCCTGGCCAGCGCCAGCGCCTTTGCCATGGATTGGCAAACGACGGAACCGTCGCTCCGCGCGCAAGCGTTACTGCGTGCGGCCGACCTGTTCGAGGAACACCATATCGAGCTGATGGCACTGGCCGTGCGCGAAGCGGGCAAGTCCCTGCCGAACGCGATCGCGGAAATCCGCGAAGCCGTCGACTTCCTGCGCTACTACGCGGCGCAGGTGGAACACGCGCCGAATACCCTGGCGCTGGGGCCCGTCACCTGCATCAGCCCGTGGAATTTCCCATTGGCCATCTTTACGGGCCAGCTGGCCGCCGCCCTGGCGGCGGGCAACGTGGTGCTGGCCAAGCCGGCCGAGCAAACGCCGCTGATCGCCCACCGCGCTGTGCAATTGCTGCATGCGGCGGGCGTGCCGCGGGGCGCGCTGCAATTCTTGCCCGGCAGCGGCGAGATCGTCGGCGCCGGCCTGTGCAATGACACGCGCGTCAAAGGCGTGATTTTCACGGGCTCGACGGAAGTGGCGCAATTGATCAACCGCAACCTGACCGCGCGTGCCGTGGCCGAAGGCATCGACATTCCCCTGATCGCCGAAACGGGTGGCCAGAATGCCCTGATCGTCGATTCGTCCGCCTTGCCGGAGCAAGTGGTGCAAGACGTGATGTCGTCCGCCTTCGACAGCGCCGGCCAGCGCTGCTCGGCCTTGCGCGTGCTGTTCCTGCAAACGGAAATCGCCGACAAGACCATCCACATGCTCAAGGGCGCGATGCAGGAATTGCGCGTTGGCAACCCTGACCGCCTGGCCACGGATATCGGTCCCGTCATCGATGCGGAAGCGCAAGGTAACCTGCTGGCGCACATCAACAAGATGAAAACCATGGCCATCGACCATTATTCGCTCGATTTGCCGACCGTCAAAGGCACGTTTGTCGCCCCGACCGTGCTGGAAATCAAGTCGCTGGCGCAATTGACGCAGGAAGTCTTCGGCCCCGTGCTGCACGTGATCCGCTACAAGCGGTCCGAACTGCCGCAACTGGTGCAATCGATCAATGACAGCGGTTACGGCTTGACCCTGGGCATCCATACGCGCATCGATGAAACCATCGATTTCATTACCAAGCGCGCGCACGTGGGCAATATTTATGTGAACCGCAACATCGTCGGCGCCGTCGTCGGCGTGCAACCGTTCGGCGGTGAAGGCAAGTCCGGCACCGGCCCCAAGGCGGGCGGCCCCCTGTACCTGAAACGCTTGCAGCGCAATGCGCCGGCCGGCGCGCAGCACCAGCGCCAGGCGCCGCCGGCCCTCGATGCGCTCACAGTGTGGGCGAAGATGCACGGCCACGACCAGGTGCAGCAACTGGCGCAGGACTATGCGCGCACCACCTTGCTGGGCAGCACCACCGTCTTGCCTGGCCCGACGGGCGAGCGCAATACCCTGAGCTTTGCCGCGCGCGGGACGATTCTGTGCGCGGCAGCAACGTCCGGCACGCTGATGAACCAGCTGGCAGCCGTCCTGGCCACCGGTAACCAGGCCCTCGTGCTGGCGCAAGCGCCGGATCTGATCCCCGGCGACTTGCCGGCCGCACTGAAGGACCGCATCCAGGTCGTCAGCAGCCTGGAGTCCGTCAAGCATGATTTCCAGATCGCCATGATCGAGCCTTGCCTCGATGGCCAGCTCAAACCGCTGCTGGCGGCACGGGAAGGGGCCTTGGTGGGCACCATCGCCACCACGCAAGAGGGTGTCATCCCCCTGTGGCGCCTGGTCGCTGAGCGGGCGCTGTGCGTGAATACGACGGCGGCCGGCGGTAACGCCAGTCTGATGATGCTCAGCGTCTAAAGGAACCTGAGAAAAAGTCCAGGGCGTTGTTGCCTTGCCTGGCCGTACATTCGTACTGCCTGCGGCAAGGCGCCTGGCCCTGAACATTTTTCAGATTCTTTTGTTTTGAAATAAGAAGGGCGGAACCAGTGGTTCTGCCCTTTTTTTATGCACACTAGCTGAAAAATCAGTTAGCCAGGCGCTGGCACAGCTGCTGGATCACCGTCAACGCGTACGGCGAAGCGACGGTTTGCACGAAACGCATGAAGTCGACGGCCGCCTCTTCGTTGGCGTTGTCGGAAATGGTGCGCATGACCGTAAACGGCACGCCTAGTTCAAAACACACTTGCGCCACGGCGGCGCCTTCCATTTCGACGGCCAGCAGGTCGGGGATATCAACTTTGAGCTGGTTCACATGCGCGGCGCTGCTGATGAACTGGTCGCCGCTGGCGATCAGGCCGCGATGCACTTGCGCGTGTTGCAGACGGAATTGCGCAATATCCGCCGCCTTGAGCACGCTGGACACATCGTCACGCAGGAAATCTTCCGCGGCGGCAGCCAGTTGCGTACTCAGTTGCAGGTCCGTGGCAAAGCGCTGCAGTCCCGTCAGCGGCACTTCGAAGCGGGGAAACAAGGGACGGGCATCCATATCGTGCTGCAACAGCGCTTCGGCCACGACGATATCGCCGACTTTCACGTGTTTATCCCCACTGCCGGCCACGCCGGTGAAGACGATGTGGGTAACTCCGTACTTTTCCACAAGGATAGAAGCTGTCATGGCGGCGGCAACCTTGCCCAGACGCGACAGGACGCACACAGCGTCGATATTCCACAGGGTTCCCAGGGTGTAGTCGCGCATGCCGTGCGAACGCCTCTGGGGGCCTTGCATGGCTTCTACCAGCCCCTGCTGTTCTTCGTGCAAGGCACTGATGATG
This sequence comes from Janthinobacterium sp. SUN033, assembly GCF_030397595.1. Lineage (NCBI taxonomy): Bacteria > Pseudomonadati > Pseudomonadota > Betaproteobacteria > Burkholderiales > Oxalobacteraceae > Janthinobacterium > Janthinobacterium sp. SUN033. The sequence goes on along the minus strand of NZ_JAPQNV010000004.1, from coordinate 650,160 downwards.
CCCAAACGCATTTTTTTGTGTGAATTCATGCTGTTTTTACAGGTTTTTTGGATTGCCAAACGGTTTACAGGGTGAAAACAGCTATTTCGGTGACTTTTCCACCGTTCGCGTTTGTTTCTGTGTTTTAAATAAAGATGTATACATAAAAATAGTAGTGATAGTAAACGGCCATTTTTTTGTGGATAAGTCGGTATACCGTATAAAAATCATCGACTTGGCGCACAAAAAAGTAGGCGCACAAGCATTGTATCTACGGAGGACTTGTTTGGGATAAAAATCGGGCTGTGGACAAAGATCGACTTTTCCCACATCTCATCCTGTGGATATGCAGGCACTTATCCACAGCAGCAAGCAAAAATCACGGATTTTCTTGCTGTAGTGGCATGTTTGACGTGTTTCGTTTGCCTTGATCCTTGCCTGGCAATCCTGGTTGAGCAACCACGAGCGTTGTTCTTTCATGAACCTTGGCATCCAGGTGATTCCTGGAAGACGGTTTGGCAGTGGCTCGCGATGTCGCCGTTGGCTTTTTTTTTGGCGGTTTTTGCATGCTTTTTGGAAATATCCCCGGACTTCCGCTTTTTTTGTCGGTTTACAATAGATCTATATATAAAAATAGTAGTAATAGTAAACGCGTTTTTTTCTGTGGATAAGTCGCTTTTTTTTAACAGGATCAATCGTTTACGCGCAAAATAAAGCGTGCATAATCGCTGTATCACGCGAGGAGCAAAATTGTATAAAATGCGGGCCTGCGCATAACTTCGTGTTTACTCACAAGTCATCCTGTGGATATCAAGTGACTTATCCACAATCATCTCAAATCCCCCCTCTTTTTCACATCGAATGGCTTGCTGGCACGCTGCCTGCTCAAGCCTGTTGACGTTTCCATTTTGCAAAACGGTTTGGCAGTGCTGTGCGCGTGATGCCGGCCGTGCCGGTTTTCGTTGCTCAGTTGTTGGCTCCCTTTTTTTTTTGTCACTCAAAGCAGCTCGCCGGTTTTTTTTGCAGACAGGCTGGCGTAGCTTCTTGAAGATGAAGGGCAGGCAAAGCGTGCGTTGTCGGGTTTACCTTAACAAGTTCGTATACAAGAATAGTAATAGTAGTTAACGGCGGTATCTTCTGTGGATAAGTCCGGATTTATCCTTGTAAACAATCGCTTGGCGTACGGATAAACGCTGAGTAAGGGTTGTATCTGCCGGGGATGGTTTTGGGATAAAAAAGGCGTCCAAAAAAATTTTCGTTTACTCACATATCGTACCTGTGGATATCCATACGGTTATCCACAGCTTGGCGACCCTGTTTTTGAGCTTTCCGTGACGCTTGCCCGTATCGTCAGCCACGATTAATGTCGCCCTGGCCCGGCACTGGTGGTAATCTCAAGGCGGCTCAGCAGCCATGCATGCATGAAGAAAGACAGACTCTGGTACAGGAACGCGGTGGGGAGATACGCCGCGCGACAGCTTGATGGCATACCGAAAGGAGCTTCATTGGAATCGGCAGGCGAATACGACTACATCATCGTGGGCGGCGGCACGGCAGGTTGCGTGCTGGCCAACCGGCTCACGCGGGACAAGGACACCAACGTTTTGCTCGTGGAAGCGGGCGGCAAGGACGATTACGTGTGGATCCACATTCCCGTCGGCTATCTGCATTGCATCGGCAATCCCCGTACGGATTGGCTGTATTCCACGCAGGCGGATGCGGGCCTGGGCGGGCGCAGCCTGATGTATCCACGCGGAAAAGTCCTGGGCGGCAGCTCTTCCATCAACGGCATGATCTACATGCGCGGCCAAGCCGGCGATTACGACCACTGGGCCGACCTGACGGACGACGCTTCCTGGCGCTGGGACAAGGTCTTGCCGCTTTTCAAACAAAGCGAGGATTATTACGGCGGCGCCTCGGAAAACCACGGTGTGGGCGGCGAATGGCGCGTGGAAAAACAGCGCCTGTCCTGGGATATCCTGAATGCATTCCGCGATGCGGCGCAGCAGGTCGGCATCCCGAAAACCAGCGATTTCAATGGCGGCGACAATAGCGGCAGCGCATATTTCGACGTCAACCAGCGCCGCGGCATCCGCTGGAATACCTCGAAAGCGTTCTTGAAACCGGCATCGCGCCGCCCGAACCTGACCATCATGACGGGTTGCCACGTGGAACGTCTGCTGCTGGAAACGACGGACGCGGGACCGCGCTGCGCGGGCATCGTGTTTACGGGCGGCGGCACGCAGTGGCAGGCGACGGCCCGGCGGGAAACCCTGCTGACGGCGGGCGCCATCGGTTCGCCGCAATTGCTGCAATTGTCCGGCATCGGCCCGGCCGCCTTGCTGCAGCAGCATGGGATTGTGCCGGTGCTCGATGCGGCTGGCGTGGGCGGCAATTTGCAGGATCATTTGCAGCTGCGCATGGTTTACAAGGTGCAGGGCGTGAAAACCTTGAATGTGATGGCCAGCAATATCGTGGGAAAAATGCAGATCGGCTTGCAATATGCGCTGTTCCAGAGCGGGCCCATGTCGATGGCGCCGTCGCAGCTGGGAGCGTTCGCCAAGTCCGATCCGCAGCAAGCCACGCCGAACCTGCAATACCATGTGCAACCCTTGTCGCTGGATAAATTCGGCGAACCGTTGCACGCGTTTCCCGCGTTTACGGCCAGCGTGTGCAATCTGCGCCCCACCTCGCGCGGCCACGTGCATATCGCGTCGGGCGACAGTTATGCGGCGCCGAAGATCGTGCCCAATTACCTGAGTACCGAGCAGGACCGCGCCGTGGCGGCCGACGCCTTGCGCCTGACGCGGGCCATCGCCGCCGCGCCGGCGTTAAGTAAGTTTGCGCCACAGGAATACAAGCCCGGCGTGCAATTCCAGAGCCAGGAAGAACTGGCGCAGGCGGCCAGCCAGATCGGCACCACCATCTTTCACCCGGTGGGTACCTGCCGCATGGGCCTGGCCAGCGATCCCTTGAGCGTGGTCGACAGCCAGCTGCGCGTGCTCGGCGTAGCCGGCTTGCGCGTCGTCGATGCATCGATCATGCCGTACATTACTTCTGGTAATACGAACTCGCCCACCGTGATGATCGCGGAAAAAGCGGCGCAAATGATACACGCGGCCTGGAAATAGCCGGGCAAGCGTGCGAGTTTGCGCCATTCGGGCCGGCGAAAAATCCCCGTAGTTATACTGTATTGTGCGTTAAATTTAAGTTGTGTATTATAAAAATGACTAAGTAGTACAAAAAGTACAACTAGGAGACACGATGTCAAACGTAATCTTGGAAACAAGAAATTTGACCAAGGAATTCAAGGGATTCACCGCTGTGAGCGAGGTGAACCTGAAGGTAGAGCGGGGCCATATCCACGCCTTGATCGGTCCGAACGGCGCCGGCAAGACCACGTGTTTCAACTTGCTCACCAAATTCCTGGTCCCCACTTCCGGACAGATCCTGTTCAATGGGAAAGATATCACGGCCGCCAAACCGGCCCAGATCGCGCGCATGGGCGTGATCCGTTCCTTCCAGATTTCCGCCGTCTTCCCGCATTTATCCGTGCTGCAAAATGTGCGCATCGGCTTGCAGCGCCAGCTCGGCACCTCGTTCCACTTCTGGCAAAGCGAACGGGCATTGAATCAGCTCAACGACCGCGCCATGGCCTTGCTGGCCGAGGTCGACCTGACGGAGTTTGCCGACACCATCACGGTCGACATGCCGTACGGCCGCAAGCGGGCGCTGGAAATTGCCACCACCCTGGCGATGGAGCCGGAAATGATGCTGCTCGACGAACCGACGCAAGGCATGGGCCATGAAGACGTGCACCGCGTGACGGAACTGATCAAAAAAGTGTCGGCTGGCCGCACGATTTTGATGGTGGAACACAATATGAACGTGGTTTCCGGCATCTGCGACAAGATTTCTGTCTTGCAGCGCGGCGCCATGCTGGCCGAAGGCAGTTACGCCGAAGTGTCGCGCAATCCGCAAGTGATGGAAGCGTACATGGGCACCACCCACGCGGAACTGGAAGGGGCGCATTGATGGCGACACGAGCGAATGGCAGCGCACCCGCGCTGGAAATTGCACAACTGCACACCTGGTATGGCGAATCGCACATCCTGCACGACGTGAACCTGAAAGTGGAGCAGGGCGAGGTGGTGACCTTGTTGGGCCGCAACGGCGCCGGCCGCACCACCACCTTGCGCGCCATCATGGGGCTGACGGGTGCGCGCACGGGCTCGATCAAGGTCAACGGCGTCGAAGCGATAGGTTTGGCCACGCACAAAATCGCCCACCTGGGCATCGGGTATTGTCCTGAAGAGCGCGGCATTTTTTCCTCGCTGTCGACGGAGGAAAACCTGTTGCTGCCGCCGACCCTGGCCAGCGGCGAGAAGGGCATGTCGGTGGAGGAAATCTACGCCATGTTCCCGAACTTGCAGGAGCGCCGCCACAGCCAGGGCACGCGCCTGTCGGGTGGGGAACAGCAGATGCTGGCCGTGGCGCGCATCCTGCGCACGGGCGCGCGTTTGCTGCTGCTCGATGAAATTTCCGAAGGCCTGGCGCCCGTCATCGTGCAAGGCTTGGCGCGCATGATCACCACCCTGAAGGCGAAGGGTTACACCATCGTCATGGTGGAACAGAATTTCCGGTTTGCCGCGCCGCTGGCGGACCGGTTTTATGTGATGGAGCACGGTCAGATCGTCGAGACTTTTGCTGCATCCGAACTGGAGGCCAAGATGCCGGTATTGACCGAGCTGCTTGGCGTGTAGTCCCCATGTAGTCTGTTGTACTCGTCATCGTCCAGCAATCGACTGAATAGCAAACAATAATCCCAACGGAGACACTATGAAACGTAACGCTATCGCCATTGCCACCGCCACTCTTTGCGTCCTGGGCTTGTCCAGCGCCGCGCACGCCCAGGTATCGGGCGACACCATCAAGATCGGTTTTATTTCCGACATGTCGGGCGTGTATTCCGACGTCGACGGCCTCGGTGGCGCGGAAGCCATCAAGATGGCGATCGCCAATGCCGGCGTGGTACTGGCCGGCAAAAAGGTGGAATTCATTTCCGCCGACCATCAAAACAAGGCTGACATCGCCGCCTCGAAGGCGCGCGAATGGTTCGACCAGCAGGGCGTCGACATGCTGATCGGCGGCACCAATTCCGGCGCCAGCCTGGCCATGGCCAAGGTGGCGGCGGAAAAGAAGAAAATTTTTATCGCCATCGGCGCCGGTTCGTCGCGCCTGACGAATGAGGAATGCACGCCGTACACCGTGCATTACGCGTATGACACGGTGGCGCTGGCGCGCGGCACGGGCGGCACCATCGTCAAGCAGGGCGGCAAGAACTGGTATTTCATGACGGCCGATTATGCGTTTGGCCATTCGCTGGAAAAAGACACGGCCGAGGTCGTCAAGGCGGCCGGCGGCAAGGTGCTGGGCAGCGTCAAGCATCCGCTGGGCGCCTCGGATTTCTCTTCCTTCCTGCTGCAGGCGCAAGCGGCAAAACCGCAAATCCTCGGTCTGGCCAATGCCGGTGGCGACGCCATCAACAGCATCAAGGCGGCCAACGAGTTCGGCCTGACGAAATCGATGAAGCTGGCCGGCTTGCTGATCTTCATCAATGATATCCATTCGCTGGGCTTGAACCTGACGCAGGGCATGTACCTGACGGACGGCTGGTACTGGGACTTGAATGCGGAGACGCGCGCCTGGTCGAAACGCTATTTCGCCAAGATGAAGAAGGAACCGTCGATGCTGCAGGCGGCCGATTACTCGGCCGCGGCGAACTACCTGAAAGCCGTCAAGGCGCTGGGCACGGATGACACGGAAAAGGTCATGGCCTATCTGAAAAAGACCAAGATCAACGACATGTTTACCCAGAATGGCGAAGTGCGTCCCGATGGCCGCATGGTGCACGATATGTATTTGATGGAAGTCAAGAAACCGTCCGAGTCGAAGTACCCATGGGATTACTACAAGGTGGTCGCCACCGTGCCCGGCGCGCAAGCGTATGTGACCAAGGCAGAGTCGAAGTGTTCGCTGTGGAAGTAATGCTGTAGCAATCTCTACAGAGTGCCCGCCGCTGCGCGGGTGTTCTGTCCTGCACGCTTCGCCCGCAGGGTTCGCCTTGCGCCGCCGCTCCCGTTTGCGGTGGCGCGTTTCCCTTGATACCACACCGCTACCCGGCGGTGCTTTTTTATACTGTGATGCCATGGAAATTTTCGGCGTTCCAATACAAGCGATGATGAGCCAGCTGCTGCTGGGTCTCGTCAACGGCTCGTTCTATGCCATGTTGTCCCTCGGTCTGGCCGTCATCTTCGGCTTGCTTAATGTGATTAATTTCTCGCACGGCGCCATGTACATGATGGGCGCCTTCCTGGCCTGGATGGGCCTCAGTTATTTCGACATCAATTACTGGGCCATGCTGGTCATCGCCCCTATCCTCGTCGGCCTGGTCGGCATCCTGATCGAAAAGACCATGCTGCGCTGGCTGTATAAACTCGACCATCTGTATGGCTTGCTGCTGACCTTCGGCATTACCCTGATCATGGAAGGCGTGTTCCGTTCCTTCTACGGCGTCTCGGGCCAGCCGTATGCCGTGCCCGAAGCGCTGGCCGGCGCGACGGATCTGGGTTTCATGATCCTGCCGAACTACCGCGCCTGGGTGGTCATCGCCTCGCTCTCCGTCTGCCTGGCGACCTGGTTCGTCATCGAAAAAACCAAGCTGGGCGCTTACCTGCGTGCCGGCACGGAAAACCCGAAACTGGTGGAAGCATTCGGCATCAACGTGCCGCTGATGGTGACGTTGACGTTCGGCTTCGGTGTGGCGCTGGCCGGTTTCGCCGGTGTGCTGGCGGCGCCCATCATCCAGGTCTCGCCGCTGATGGGCTCGAACCTGATCATCGTCGTGTTTGCCGTGGTGGTGATTGGCGGCATGGGATCCATCATGGGTTCCATCCTGACGGGCCTGGGCCTGGGCGTGATCGAGGGCCTGACCCGCGTGTTCTACCCGGAAGGCTCGGCCACCGTGGTGTTCGTGGTGATGGTCATCGTGCTGCTGCTGCGTCCCGCCGGCCTGTTCGGCAAAGAAAAGTAATCCTCATCAGTCATGTATTGGAGCTACCACGATGAATAAGAATGTAGGCTACGCCATTGCCTTGCTGCTGGCGTTGGCGGCCCCGTTTTACGGCTATCCCGTCTTCCTGATGAAGTTGCTGTGCTTTGCCCTGTTTGCCTGCGCTTTCAACTTGCTGATCGGCTACACGGGCTTGCTGTCGTTCGGCCATGCGGCCTTCTTCGGCGGCGCCGGCTACGTCACCGGCTATGCGCTGCGCACCTGGGGTTGGCCGACCGAGCTTGGCTTGCTGGCCGGCGTCGCCACGGGCGCCTTGCTGGGCCTGGTGATCGGCGGCCTGGCGATCCGCCGCCAGGGCATCTACTTTACGATGATCACCCTGGCACTGGCGCAGATGGTGTACTTCCTCGCCTTGCGCCTGCCGTTCACTGGCGGCGAGGATGGCTTGCAGGGTGTTCCACGTGGAACCTTGCTGGGCACGATAGACCTGGGCAATGACACCGTCCTGTACTACGTCGTGCTGGCCATTTTTGTCGCCGGCTTCGCCCTGATCGTGCGCACCATCCATTCGCCGTTCGGACAAGTGCTCAAGGCGATCAAGGAAAACGAACCGCGCGCCATCTCGCTGGGCTACGACGTCAACAAGTACAAGCTGATGGCCATCGTGCTGTCCGCTTCGCTGGCCGCGCTGGCCGGCGCCACCAAGACCCTGGTGCTGGGCTTTGAAACCCTCACCGACGTGTACTGGGGCATGTCGGGCCTCGTTGTGCTGATGACACTGGTGGGCGGCATGGGCACCTTGTCCGGCCCCATCCTCGGCGCCGTGTTGATCATCGCGCTGGAAAACAAGCTGGGCGATGTCGGCACCTACCTGGCCACGCACACGGGCATCGAGTGGTTCGGCACCCTGGGCGAATCGGTGGGCATGGTGACGGGCGTGATCTTCGTCATCTGCGTGCTGATGTTCCGGCGCGGCATCGTCGGCGAAGCCATCGCGCGCTTCGGCGGCAGGTCAGCCAAAGCCGCTGTCTGATTTTCAAGCAACGCCGGACGGATCGTCCGGCGTTTTTCATTGTGCGTCCACTGTTACCTTAACGGAGAGAACCACCATGCAAACGACGATCACGCGCGCGGGGAGCAGCCTGTGCACCCTGCTGGCGTTGGCAGCCTGCGGCAGCAATCATGCACCGGAAGAACGGAACCAGATACCGGGCTACCTGGGCACCATCACGCGGACCGACTACGACGGCAAGACGAACGATTTACTCACGGCCGGCCTGGGCAAGACGGGGCTGGCGGGAGCGACTCCCGCGTATGCGAATGCGGAGCAGCCGACGCCGGTCGAATTGCGCCGCAATGCGATCTACGCCAATTACCGCGCCGTGCTCGACATTGCCGCCAACAGCGGCTACGGCACCTTGTACGGACCGAACGTGGATGCGTCCGGGAACGTGGGCACGGGCGAGGGCTTGATCGCCGGCAGCGAATACATCGCGTATGCCGATGATGGCACGGGCAAGAAGAATGTCACCTTGATGGTGCAGGTGCCGGCCAGCTTCGACCCGGACCATGCCTGCATCGTCACGGGCACGTCCAGCGGCTCGCGCGGCATTTACGGCGCCATCGGCAGCTCGGGCGAATGGGGGCTGAAAAAGGGCTGCGCCGTGGCGTATGCCGACAAGGGCTCCGGCACGGGCCTGTATGTGTTTGAAGATGACAGCGTCAACCTGCAGAACGGGGTGCGCGCGGGCAGGGTGGCTGCCGGCAAGAATGCGCTCTTCGCGCCGGACTTGAGCGATGCCGACCGGCTGGCCTGGACCGCCGCCAACCCGAACCGCATCGCCTTCAAGCATGCGCACTCGCAGCAGAACCCGGAGAAGGACTGGGGCAAGGTCACCTTGCAGGCCGTCGAGATGGCGTATTACGTGTTGAACGAGCGCTACGGCGTGCTGGCCCGCGACGGCAGTTCGCGCGTCGTGCGGCTGACGCCGAAGAACACCATCACGATCGCGTCCAGCATCTCCAACGGCGCCGGCTCGGCCTTGCTGGCGGCGGAACAGGATAGCAAGGGCTTGATCGGCGGCGTGGCGGCCAGCGAGCCGCAAGTCCAGCCGGCGCCATCGAGCGCCTACAGTGTGCGCCAGGGCGGGGCGGTGGTGGCCAATCCGGGCCGCGCGCTGTTCGACTACGCCACCTATGCCGCCCTGTATCAGCCGTGCATCGCTTCCGTGGCGGGCAATGCGGGACGTTGCACGGCGCTGGTGACCAAGGGCTTGCTGAACGGCGCCGACCTGGCGGCGCAGCAGGCGGACGCGAAGCAGCGCTTGCGCGCGTATGGATGGCTGCTTGACTCCGATCCGCTGCAGGCGGCGCACGCGGGCACGAATATCCTCGTGGCCGTTACGTATGCGTATGCCTACGGCAAATTCTCCGTGACCGATAAAGTGTGCGGTTTCACGTTTGCGCAGACGGATATCAGCGGCAATCCGGTCGCGTTCACTTCGGCGCAAAAGGCTGTCAGCTTTGCCGCGCAGAGCGGCATCGTGGGCAATGTCGTGTACGAGAACAGCGTGGGCGGCGCCAGGGTGTACACGGCCGGCGTGTCGCCATCGAGCAGCCTGGCGGACCAGTCGCTCGACGGCTTCCTGTGCCTGCGCAGCCTGGCGACGGGACGCGATGCCGTCAGCAACGCCAACTTGCAGGGTACGCTGGCCGCGCAAAGCGTGCGCGTGCGGGCAGGCATGACCGAGGTGCAGGCGACGGGCAAACTCAATGGCAAGCCGGCCCTCATCGTGCATGGCCGCAGCGACACCTTGATTCCCGTCAATCACGCCTCGCGCGCTTATCTGGGGCTGAACGCAGCGGTGGAAGGGACGAATAGCCGCCTGCGTTATATCGAGGTGACCAACGCCAACCACTTCGATTCCTTCAGCAGCGCCTTGCCGACCCTGATCGTGCCTCTGCACGTATACCTGAACCGGGCGCTGGACGCCATGTATGCGCACTTGAACGCCAAGCAAGCCTTGCCGCCATCGCAGGTGGTGCGCACGGTGACGCGCACCGATGCGTCGACCCTGATCACGAATGTCAACGTGCCGGCCATTGCGGCAACGCCGGCGTCCGGCAATGTCATCAGTGTGACGGGCACGGTGGTGGATATTCCCAACTAGCGGCTGCTCGTGGTCGCAAGGCTAGCCACGCGTCATGCGTGGCTTTTTTATGTCTTGACAGCGTATGGCCTTACAGCGCGGCCGCATAGATGGCGCGCGCATCGCCGCGCGTAACGGGACGGGGATTGTTGCCCAGCAAGCGCGTCTGCAGCATGGCTTCATCGGCCAGTCGGTCCAGGTCGCTGGCCGCGATGCCCACCTCGCGCAGGGTGCGCGCGATGCCCGTGGCCGAGGCAATCTCCTGCATGGCGTCGATCAGGGCGTTCGCCCGCGCCTCGTCGCTGCCCGTAACGCCGGGCTGCACGATGGCTGCCAGTTGCGCGTACAGGGGCGCCGCGTGGGACAGATTAAAACGCAGCACGTGTGGCAGCACCAGCGCATTCGACAGGCCATGTGGCACGTGGAACAGTCCGCCGATGGGATAGGCGAGCGCATGCACGGCGGCCACGGGGGCGTTGGCAAACGCCTGGCCGGCCAGCATGGCGCCCAGCAGCATGGCTTGGCGCGCCGGCAAGTGGCTGCCATCGCGGCAGGCCGTGAGCAGATTGCCGGACAGCAGCGACAGCGCCTGGTTGGCCAGCATGTCGGACAAGGGATTTTTCAGCAGGCGGCTGGTGTACGCTTCGATCGCATGCACCATGGCGTCGATGCCGGTGGCGGCCGTCACGGCGGACGGCAAGCCCAGGGTCAGGCTGGCGTCGAGGATGGCCAGGTCCGCATACAGTTGCGGCGCCACCACGCCCATCTTGCTGGTGGCGCCCGTGGTGACGATGGCGATGTGCGTCACTTCCGAGCCCGTTCCCGCCGTGGTCGGCAATTGCACCAGGGGCAGGCGCTGGCCGTGGACATTGCCGATGCCGTACAGTTGGGCCAGTTCCTGGTGGCCGGGGACCAGCACGGCGATCAGCTTGGCCACGTCCAGCGAGCTGCCGCCACCGAGGCCGATAATCAGTTCCACGTGAAACATCCGGGCCTGGGCTACGCCTGCCAGCACGATGGCTTCGGGCGGATCGGCTTGCACGTCGGAAAAAACATGGGTGTCGATGCCCGCCGTCCGCAAGCTGTGCAGAGGTGCATCGGCCAGTCTCGTGCGCAGAAACCCTGCATCGGTGACGAGCAGGGCGCGGCGGACGGTGGGGAAGTGATGGGCGATATGCGCGCCCAGCTGGGCGGCGGCGCCCGGTTCAACGATCAGGTGCGGCACGGTGCGGAACTGGAAGGCGGGCATGCAGACTCCTGGCGGCAAGGACAGACGCCAAGCTTACTCCGCTTTCCCGCGCCGCGCATGTTTCACGTGGAACCGTTTAGTCTTGCAGCTGGCTGGCCAACCCCAGGCTCACGAGCAGCGACAGGCTGGAGACGGCCGCCAGCACGCGGAACGTGCGCGCATCTTGCCGATACTCGCGCACGGCCGCATAGGCCAGTCCGGCGCCCATCAGCAGGTTGAGCAACAGCAGCTTGCTCATTCCCACTCCAGCGCGCCGCGTTTCCATTCATAGGCCAGGCCGATGGTCAGTACGCCCAGGAAACCCATGACGGCCCAGAAGCCATGCAAGCCCAGTTCATTGACGTTGGCCGCCCACGGCATCAGGAAGATCACCTCGATATCGAACAGGATGAACAGGATGGCCACCAGGTAGAAGCGGATGTCGAACTTCATGCGCGCATCGCCGAATGCTTCGAAGCCGCATTCGTACGGCGACAGTTTTTGCGGGTCCGGCTTGTGCGGACCCAGCGTGCGGCCCAGCAGCATGGGCACGATGCCGACCAGGATGCCGATCAGAATGAACAGGAGGACGGGAAAATAGTTTTCGAGGAGCATGGGGATTCCTCTCAGTGGCTGGACGACAGTTTCATCAACACGATGCCGCACACGATGAGGACGGCGGCGCACACGCGCATGGTATTGACTTGCTCGCCCAGAAAGACGATGCCGACGATGAAGGCGCCGACGGCGCCGATGCCCGTCCAGATGGTATAGGCCGTGCCCAGGGGCAGGGTGCGCATGGCCAGCGACAGCAAGCCGAAGCTGGCGATCATCATGACGATGGTAATGACGGAGGGAGTGAGTTTGGTGAAACCCTCGGAGAGTTTCATCGAGTATGCCCACACGACTTCAAACATGCCGGCAATGAGTAACAGTATCCAGGCCATGGCGGCTCCTTATACAGAGCGGGCCGTCCCGGTGTGTTCCCATGATGGGGGAGGCCGTCCTCCTGGATGATCGTCCCGCTGGCCACTGGCGTGGTCACGTTGGCGGACGATGCGGCAATTGTAGCAAACATTTCACGCCACCGCAGCCCTCTGCCTGACCACGTTGCGTGTTCCACGTGAAACAGAAATCGTCGTTGGCTTGCCCCTGCTGAGTAAAAATTAAGCAAAAAATGCGCTGCGCAAGGTTGCGCTTGCAAAAAGACTCTATAATCGGAGCTCTCATCCCGCATTTTTACTTGCACTGTTACCTATTTATCATGTTATTTCCTACAGAATTCGACGTCATCGTTGTCGGTGGTGGTCACGCCGGTACCGAGGCGGCCCTCGCTTCCGCCCGTATGGGGCAGAAGACGCTATTGCTCACGCATAATATTGAGACACTGGGCCAGATGTCGTGCAACCCTTCCATCGGCGGCATCGGCAAGGGCCACCTGGTCAAGGAAGTCGATGCCATGGGCGGCGCGATGGCGATCGCCACCGACGAGTCCGGCATCCAGTTCCGCATCCTGAATTCCTCGAAAGGCCCGGCAGTCCGCGCCACGCGCGCCCAGGCCGACCGTATTCTCTACAAGGCCGCCATCCGTACGCGTCTGGAAAACCAGACTAACCTGTGGCTGTTCCAGCAAGCCGTCGATGACCTGATCGTCGAAGGCGACCGCGTCGTCGGCGCCGTGACGCAGATCGGCTTGAAGTTTCTCGCGCGCGCCGTCGTGCTGACGGCCGGAACCTTCCTCGACGGCAAGATCCACGTGGGCTTGAATAACTATTCGGCCGGCCGTGCCGGCGACCCGCCCGCCATCTCCTTGTCCGCCCGCCTGAAAGAGCTGAAACTGCCGCAGGGGCGCCTGAAAACGGGCACGCCGCCGCGCATCGATGGCCGCACGATCGACTTTTCCGTGATGCAAGAGCAGCCGGGCGACCTCGATCCCGTGCCCGTGTTTTCCGTGATGGGCAATACGGCCATGCACCCGCGCCAAGTGCCGTGCTGGGTCACGCATACGAATAGCCAGACGCACGACATCATCCGCGCCGGCCTGGACCGCAGCCCCATGTATACGGGCGTGATCGAAGGCGTGGGGCCCCGCTATTGCCCCTCGATCGAAGACAAGATCCACCGTTTCTCGGGCAAGGAATCGCACCAGATCTTCCTCGAGCCGGAAGGCTTGACGACGCATGAGTTCTATCCGAACGGCATCTCCACGAGCTTGCCGTTCGACGTGCAGATCGCTCTGGTGCAATCGATGAAGGGCATGGAAAACGCGCACATCCTGCGTCCCGGCTATGCCATCGAATACGATTATTTCGACCCGCGCGGCTTGAAGGCCTCGCTGGAAACGAAGGCCGTCGCCGGCCTGTTCTTCGCCGGCCAGATCAACGGCACCACGGGCTACGAGGAAGCGGCCGCGCAAGGCATGTTGGCGGGCCTGAATGCGGCCTTGCTGACGCAGGACAAGGAAGCCTGGGTACCGGGCCGCTCCGAGGCCTATCTGGGTGTGCTGGTCGACGATCTGATCACGCAGGGCGTGCAGGAACCGTACCGCATGTTCACCAGCCGCGCCGAGTACCGTTTGAGCCTGCGCGAAGACAATGCCGACATGCGCCTGACGGAAATCGGGCGCGCCCTGGGCTGCGTGGGCGACGCCCAGTGGCAAGCGTTTGAAACGAAGCGCGAAGCGGTGGCGCGCGAACTCGAGCGCCTGCGTTCCACGTGGGTCAACCCGCGCATCCTGGCGGCCGCCGAATCGGAACGCATCGTCGGCCAGGCCATCGAGCGCGAATACTCGCTGGCGGACTTGCTGCGCCGCCCGAACGTCGCCTACGACACCTTGATGAGCATGACGGGCATCGAAGGCCAGGCCCTGGCCGGCCCCGGCGTGGAGGATGCGGCCGTGCGCGAGCAGGTGGAAATCCAGCTCAAATACGCGGGCTACATCGAGCGCCAGAGCAAGGAAATCGAGCGCCACGAACACTATGAAAACTTGGCCTTGCCAGAGGGTTTCAATTACCTGGACATCGGCGCGCTGTCCGTCGAAGTGCGGCAAAAACTCGACAAGCAGCGCCCGGAAACCCTGGGCCAGGCTTCGCGCATTTCCGGCGTGACGCCGGCGGCGATTTCGCTGCTGCTGGTCCACCTGAAAAAGCGCGGCTTCGGTGCCGCGCAGACCACCACTTTAAAGGACGAGGTTGTTGAATGAAGCAGTTTGACCGGGCCGCATTGGCCCAGATTTTGAATGAAGGCATCGCCGCGCTGGGGCTGGACCTGAGCGCGGATCAGACGGAAAAACTGCTCGATTACCTGGCCTTGCTGGCCAAATGGAACAGCGTGTACAACCTGACGTCGGTGCGCGATCCGCTGCAGATGCTGACCCTGCACGTGCTCGATTCGCTGGCCGCCGTGCCGGCGTTCGCGCAGGCGAAAAACGTGCTCGACGTGGGCGCCGGCGGCGGCTTGCCGGGCATGGTGCTGGCCATCGCGCGGCCCGATGTGAAGGTGTCGATGATCGACACGGTGCATAAAAAGACGGCATTCCTGACGCAAGTGAAGGCCGAACTGGGCCTCGCCAACGTGACCGTGTACACGAAACGCGTGGAACAGCTGGAAGTGCAGCAGAAATTCGACGTGATCACCTCGCGCGCCTTTGCCGACCTGTCCGACTTCGTCAACTGGTCGAACCACGTGCTGGCCGAGGGCGGGCAATTCATCGCCTTGAAAGGGGTGGCACCGCCAGACGAGCGCGAGAGACTGCCGGCAGACTGGCAAGTGACGGAATTACGGCCTATCCAGGTGCCAGGGCTAAATGCAGAGCGTCATCTGGTCTTTATAGCAAGAATTTAAAAGCCGGAAATTAAACGGTATAAATCATATAAACAGTTTATACGGTATAAACGATATAAATGATTTATATCGTATAAATGAAATAAATAATATAAATCGTTTCGGCCGGATGCCGGGGCGCACGATGAAGTTTGCATCTCTTTACAATTAGAAGATACATGGCCAAAATTTTTTGTGTAGCAAATCAAAAGGGTGGTGTTGGTAAAACAACAACAAGCGTCAACCTCTCCGCCGGTCTGGCCAAGTTGAACCAGCGCGTGCTGCTGGTCGACCTCGACCCGCAGGGCAACGCGACCATGGGCGCCGGCATCAACAAGGCCGGACTGAAGGCGTCGACCTATGAAGTGATGCTGGGCGAATCCGATGTCAAGACGGCACGCCAGCGTTCGGAAGCGGGGCGCTTCGATGTCTTGCCGTCGAACCGCGAGCTGGCCGGCGCGGAAGTGGAGATGGTCGAACTGGACAACCGCGAACGCCGCCTGAAGGATGCGCTGGCCGAAGTGGACGGCGAATACGACTTCATATTAGTAGATTGCCCACCGGCATTATCGATGCTGACCCTGAACGGCCTGTGCGCCGCGCATGGCGTGATCATCCCGATGCAGTGCGAGTACTACGCGCTGGAAGGTTTGTCCGACCTGGTCAATACCATCAAGAAGGTGCATGCCAACCTGAACCCGGATCTGAAGATCATCGGCTTGTTGCGCGTGATGTTCGATCCGCGCATGACATTATCGCAACAAGTGTCGGCGCAGCTGGAGCAGCACTTCGGCGACAAGGTATTCAATACCATCATCCCGCGCAATGTCCGCCTGGCCGAAGCGCCATCGTACGGCTTGCCCGGCGTGACCTTCGACCCCAGCTCGAAAGGTGCCCAGGCGTACATCGCCTTCGGCGCCGAGATGGTCGAACGCATCAAACATATGTAAACAAGGGGCGAGCGCCTGCACATTGTGATGTAAGCGCTTACTCTGAAAACACGATTAGGACAGCATGGCTACGAAAAAATTAAAAGGACTGGGTCGCGGACTCGACGCCCTGTTGGGCGGCGGCGGCGACTTTGCCGGTCCGGACACGAATCAACCGTCGAACTTGCCCGTGTCGCAAATGCAAGCCGGCAAGTACCAGCCGCGCACGCGCATGGACGAGGGGGCCCTGAATGAACTGGCCGCCTCGATCAAGGCGCAGGGGCTGATGCAGCCTATCCTGGTACGGCCGATCGGGCAAGACACCCTGAGCGGCGTGATCAAATATGAAATCATCGCCGGCGAACGCCGTTTCCGCGCCTCGCAGCTGGCGGGCCTGACGGAAGTGCCGGTGCTGGTGCGCGATGTGGACGATCTGGCGGCGGCGGCCATGGCGCTGATCGAGAATATCCAGCGCGAAGACTTGAATCCGCTGGAAGAGGCGCAGGGCATCCACCGCCTGATCGCCGACTTCAGTTTTACGCATGAGCAAGCGGCCACTGCGCTGGGACGCTCGCGCAGCGCCGTGTCGAACCTGTTGCGCTTGATGAACCTGGCTGCTCCCGTGCAAACCATGCTGATGGCCGGCGATATCGACATGGGCCATGCGCGCGCGCTGCTGGCCGTCGACGCGGCCAGCCAGATCACCCTGGCGAACCAGGTCGTGGCCAAGCGCCTGTCCGTGCGTGAAACGGAAAAGCTCGTTACCCGCACGGTCGAGGAAGCGGCCAACCCGGTCGAGCCGCGGCAGAAGGAAAAGTCCGGCGACATCGCGCGCCTGGAAGAAGAGTTGTCCGATGCGCTGGCCACGCCCGTGGTGTTCAAGATGGGCAACAAGGGCCGCGGCCAATTGGTGATTGATTTTGCCGATCTTGACGTGCTCGATGGTTTGTTGACCCGCTTGCGTGGTTAAATAGCAAGCTGCAAAGACAGGGGCCATGCGGGTATGGACGATCCGGCCATGCTTTCCAGATGCACCACGTGATTCCTTGATAACACGGCTGGAAGCGGCCAGACAAGCGACTTTGCCATATAGTGGTGCAAAAGGCGGCGAATAGTCGGTAAAGCGTCAGTTTCACGCAGCAATTGCCCTGCTGCGGTGCAGCAACGTTTGACTCTATAGATCAAAGCCAACTATAATCCCGTGTCTTTGCGTGTGTAGATTTTTCTGGGAACTTGGCAATTGAGTGATTCACAACAAAGTATTGCCAAGCCAGTCTACAAAGTAGTTGCATTGCAGCTAGCAATCGCTATCAGCTTTGCCACGGTCACCCTGTTTTTCGGTGGCAATGTCAGAGGCTGGTCCGCCGCATACGGCGGCGCTATCGCAGTCATCGGTAGCCTGGTGTATGCCCTGTTGGTGGTTCGCGGTTCTAGCGACGCCAACAAGGCATTCCGGGCGCATTTGCGCGCAGAAGTGGTGAAAATATTTATCACAGCGGTGCTGTTTATATTGGCACTGGTGTTGTTTCAGTCGGCCGCCTGGTTATGGCTGATCTTGGGTTTCGCGGTGGCAACCTTAGCATACTGGTTTTCATTGCTCGCTGTTTAATCATTGGTTTTGGGGCCTGTTGAGCTCTGAAACGACAAATCTAAATTCATTATGACCACAGAACACGCTATTGAAGCGGGCCATGCTGCCCCGGCCAACGCCACAGAATACATCAGTCACCATCTGGCCCACCTGAGAAGTGCCGACGGCATGATCAATCTGGATACGTTCTGGATTTCGGCCATTCTGGGCTTTGTTTTCCTGGCTGTTTTCTATATGGCGTCGCGCCGCGCGACGGCGGGTGTCCCTGGCAAGTTGCAAAACTTCGTCGAAATGGTCATGGAAATCGTCAATGACACTATTAATGGGGCCTTCCACGCGAAAAGCAAGGTCATCGCGCCGCTGGCCATCACTATTTTTGTGTGGGTCTGGTTGCTCAACGCGATGGACTTCCTGCCGGTTGACCTGTTGCCGAAGATCTTGAGCTGGTTTGGCGTGCATAAACTGCGCGCCGTGCCGACCGCCGACGTCAACCACACCTTCGCCATGTCGCTGTCGGTCGTGCTGTGCGTGATCGCCTTCTCGATCAAGGCCAAGGGCCTGGGCGGCTGGATCAAGGAACTGTTCACGGCACCGTTCCATGCGAGCGGCCTGATCGGCACGATCGCCCTGGCACCTGTCAATTTCCTGCTGCAAATGGTTGAGCTGGTTGCAAAACTGATCTCCCTGTCGCTGCGACTGTTCGGCAATATGTATGCCGGCGAACTGATTTTCATCTTGATCGCGTTGTTGCCTTGGTGGGCACAGTGGGCGTTGGGTGGTCCATGGGCAATTTTCCATATCTTGATTGTAACTTTGCAAGCTTTTGTGTTTATGGCGTTGACGGTTGTGTATCTGAGCCTTGCGGTTGAGAAACATTAATCATTAACTTTATATTTTGTTTTTTTAGTATCTTTCGTTTTTAAATTTAGGAGAATTTTATGCAAGCTCTGATCGCACAAGTACAAAGCATGACCGTTCTGGCAGCAGCAATCATCATCGGCCTGGCCGCAATCGGCACCGCTCTGGGCTTCGCTATCTTGGGTGGCAAATTCCTGGAAGCTTCGGCACGTCAACCAGAACTGATGCCACAACTGCAAACCAAACTGTTCGTTATCGCTGGTCTGCTGGATGCTATCTCGATGATCGGCGTTGGTGTTGCTCTGCTGTACACGTTCGCTAACCCGTTCCTGTCCGCTCTGACGGCTGTTGCTCAGTAATTCGCTCCAACCCTAGGAGAAACTTTTAGTTAGGAGCAAAGGTATGGACATCAATATGTCGCTCATCGGCCAGATGATCACCTTCGCGGTGTTGGTCTGGTTCTCGATGAAGTTCGTATTTCCAGCGCTGAACAACGCGCTGGATGAGCGTGCCAAACGAATCGCGGATGGATTGGCTGCGGCCGATCAAGGTCAGGCTTCGATGGCAGTCGCTGAAAAGCGTGCGCAAGAGGCATTGAACAGTGCACGTGAAGAAGCGTCGCAACGCGTTGCGGACGCTGAAAAGCGCGCGCAGCTGGTTGCTGAAGAGATCAAGCAAAATGCACAAGCTGAAGCTGCGCGTATCATTGCGCAAGCCCAGTCGGACGCCGAACAGCAACTGTCGAAAGCACGCGAACAATTGCGCGCTCAGGTGGCTGACCTGGCTGTCAAGGGTGCCGAGCAGATCTTGAAGCGTGAAGTAAACGCTACGGCTCACGCCGAAATGTTGCAGCGTCTTGCTGTCGAGCTGTAATCATGGCAGAACTCGCAACCGTCGCCCGTCCCTACGCGGAAGCTTTGTTCCGCGTAGCCCAAGCTGGTAAGGAGTCAAGCAACCTCGCGGCGTGGTCCGAACTGGTGTCCGAACTGGCACAGATCGGTAGCCACCCCGAGGTACAGGCGTACGCGCGCAATCCGAAAGTTTCGGAAAGCGACGTCGCCGCCACCATCCTGTCGTTGTTGAAATCGCCGCTCAATGAGGAAGTGAAAAACTTCGTCACGATGTTGATCGAAAATGGCCGCATCAGCCTGCTGCCGGAAATCGGCGCGCAATTCCATGCCTTGAAAAATGGCCTGGAAGGTGCGGCTGACGCCGAGATCACGAGCGCTTTCGATCTGAGCGAAGGCCAAACGGCCGAGCTGGTCGCAACGCTGGAAAAGAAATTCAGTCGTAAGCTCAACCCTGCCGTCACAGTGGATCCATCGCTGCTCGGCGGCGTGCGCGTGGTTGTTGGCGACCAAGTGCTCGACACCTCGGTGCGCGCCAAGCTGCAGCAACTGCACGCTGCACTGGTGTCGTAAGACACGCGCTTCGGCAGGCCAGCTTAGACAGACCCTTACCCCTCGCGCAAGCTGAGAGAAACACTTTTAGGAGTTAGTATGCAACTCAACCCATCTGAAATCAGCGAGTTGATCAAGAGCCGGATCCAAGGTCTTGACGGCGGCGCTGAAGTGCGTAATCAAGGCACGGTTATTTCCGTCGCCGACGGTATCTGCCGCATCCACGGTTTGTCGGACGTGATGCAAGGCGAGATGCTGGAATTCCCAGGCAACACGTTTGGCCTGGCCATGAATCTGGAACGCGACTCCGTCGGTTCCGTGATTCTGGGTGCCTACGAGCACATCTCCGAAGGCGACACGGTGAAATGCACCGGCCGCATTCTGGAAGTGCCAGTCGGTCCTGAGCTGCTCGGCCGCGTTGTCAACGCGCTGGGTCAGCCGATCGACGGCAAAGGCGCCATCGAGACCAAACTGACGGCCGCGATTGAAAAAATCGCTCCGGGCGTGATCGCCCGCGAGTCCGTGTCGCAACCGATGCAAACCGGCCTGAAGTCGATCGATGCGATGGTTCCAGTTGGCCGCGGCCAGCGCGAACTGATCATCGGCGACCGTCAAACCGGCAAGTCGGCTGTGGCGATTGATGCGATCATCAATCAAAAAGGCCAGGGCATGAAATGTATCTACGTCGCGATTGGCCAAAAAGCCTCGTCGATCAAGAACATCGTGCGCTCGCTGGAACAGCACGGCGCGATGGAATACACCATCGTTGTCGCCGCTTCCGCTTCGGAATCGGCCGCTATGCAATACATCTCGCCGTACTCCGGTTGCGCCATGGGCGAATACTTCCGTGACCGCGGTGAAGATGCACTGATCGTCTACGATGATCTGTCCAAACAAGCTGTTGCATACCGTCAAATCTCGCTGCTGCTGCGCCGTCCACCAGGTCGCGAAGCGTACCCAGGCGACGTGTTCTACCTGCACAGCCGCCTGCTGGAACGCGCAGCACGCGTGAACGCCGACTACGTCGAGAAGTTCACCGACGGCGCCGTCAAAGGCAAGACCGGTTCCCTGACGGCACTGCCGATCATTGAAACGCAAGCTGGCGACGTGTCCGCATTCGTTCCAACCAACGTGATTTCGATTACCGACGGTCAGATCTTCCTGGAAACCTCGCTGTTCAACGCCGGTATCCGTCCTGCAATTAACGCCGGTATTTCCGTATCGCGCGTCGGTGGCGCCGCTCAGACCAAGGTCATCAAAAACCTGTCCGGCGGTATCCGTACCGACTTGGCGCAGTACCGTGAACTGGCCGCGTTTGCGCAGTTCGCTTCGGACCTGGATGAATCGACCCGCAAGCAGCTGGACCGCGGTGCGCGCGTAACGGAATTGCTCAAGCAAGCCCAATATTCGCCACTGTCGATCTCGCTGATGGCCGTATCGCTGTTCTCGGTGAACAAAGGCTTCATGGACGACGTGCCAGTCAAGCAAGTGCTGTCGTTCGAAGCTGGTGTCCACGCTTACATGAAGACCAAGCAAGCTGCTCTGCTGGCCAAGATCGAAGAAACCAAGCAACTCGACAAAGACAGCGAAGCAACTCTGTCGGCGGCCATTGCTGATTTCAAGAAATCCGGCGCATATTAAGCGGCCAGGCGGCGCCCACCTTTGAGTGAGGCGCCGCCCTACGCGCAGAAGGAGTAAGGACTCATGGCATCAAGCAAAGAGATACGAGGCAAGATCAAGAGCGTAGAGAATACGAAGAAGATCACCAAGGCGATGGAAATGGTCGCCGCGTCCAAAATGCGCAAGGCGCAAGACCGGATGCGGGCCGCCCGTCCCTACAGTGACAAGATTCGGAATATCGCCGCCAATCTGGCGACCGCCAATCCGGAATACACGCACCCGTTCCTGGCAGCTGCCCAGGGTACGCAAGCGAAGGCAGTGGGTTTCATCGTTGTCACGACCGACAAGGGTCTGTGCGGCGGCATGAACACCAACATCCTGCGCCAGGTGACGTCGAAGTCGCGCGAGCTGGAAGCAGCTGGCAACCGGGTTGAAGCAGTTGCCATCGGTAACAAGGGTTTGGGTTTTTTGAATCGCATCGGCGTCAAGATCATTGCGCACGCCATTCAAACCGGTGATACGCCCCACCTGGACAAATTGATCGGACCCGTCAAGGTCATGCTCGAAGAGTTCCAGGCAGGCAAGATCGATGCAGTGTACCTGTGCTACACCAAATTCATCAACACGATGAAACAGGAACCAGTCGTGGAGCAATTGCTGCCCCTGACGGCCGACAAGATGGTCGCCGACAAGGGCGCCCACTCGTGGGATTACATCTACGAGCCGGACGCGCAAAGCGTGATCGACGAATTGCTGGAGCGCTATGTAGAAGCGCTGGTGTACCAGGCAGTCGCGGAGAATCTGGCGTCCGAGCAATCGGCACGGATGGTCGCGATGAAAGCTGCAAGCGACAACGCGGGTAGTGTGATCGGCGAATTGAAGCTGATCTACAACAAGACCCGTCAAGCTGCGATTACCAAAGAACTCTCCGAAATCGTCGCCGGTGCGGCTGCGGTTTAAACGAATTTAACTATATTGAAGGAACGAACATGGCTGATGGCAAAATCGTTCAGTGTATCGGCGCTGTGGTGGACGTTGAGTTTCCCCGCAACGCGATGCCTAAGGTATTTGATGCCTTGAAGATGGCAGGCTCGGAACTGACCCTGGAAGTACAACAGCAGTTGGGCGACGGCATTGTCCGTACCATTGCACTCGGCTCGTCCGATGGCCTGCGTCGCGGCATGATGATCCAGAACACCGGCAAACCTATCATGGTGCCAGTCGGTAAAGCAACCCTGGGTCGCATCATGGACGTGCTGGGCAACCCGATCGACGAATGCGGCCCTGTGTCGCACGAGCAGATCGCGTCGATCCACCGCACCGCTCCTGCATACGACGAACTGTCGCCATCGCAAGAACTGCTGGAAACCGGCATCAAGGTGATCGACCTGGTGTGCCCGTTTGCAAAAGGCGGTAAAGTTGGTTTGTTCGGCGGCGCTGGCGTAGGCAAGACCGTGAACATGATGGAACTGATTAACAACATCGCCAAGGCACACAGCGGCGTGTCCGTGTTTGCCGGCGTTGGTGAGCGTACCCGTGAAGGTAACGACTTCTACCACGAGATGGCTGACGCGAAAGTGGTCGATCTGGAAAACCCAGAGAACTCCAAAGTGGCGATGGTCTACGGTCAGATGAATGAACCGCCAGGTAACCGTCTGCGTGTCGCGCTGACCGGCCTGACGATCGCTGAATCGTTCCGTGATGAAGGCAAGGACGTTCTGTTCTTCGTCGACAACATCTACCGCTTCACGCTGGCCGGTACCGAAGTATCGGCACTGCTGGGCCGTATGCCATCGGCTGTGGGTTACCAACCGACCCTGGCGGAAGAAATGGGCCGTCTGCAAGAGCGTATCACGTCGACCAAGACCGGTTCGATCACCTCGATCCAGGCCGTCTACGTTCCAGCCGATGATTACACCGATCCGTCGCCTGCTACCACGTTTGCTCACTTGGATTCGACCGTTGCGCTGTCGCGTGACATCGCTTCCCTGGGTATCTACCCAGCCGTGGACCCACTGGATTCGACCTCGCGTCAGCTGGATCCGTTGATCGTTGGTCAAGAGCACTATGACACCGCGCGTGCCGTGCAAACGACCCTGCAACGCTACAAGGAATTGCGCGACATTATCGCGATTCTGGGTATGGACGAGCTGGCACCGGAAGACAAACTGCTGGTCGCCCGCGCACGTAAGATGCAGCGTTTCCTGTCGCAGCCTTTCCACGTCGCTGAAGTCTTTACCGGCGCGCCTGGTAAATACGTTTCGCTCAAAGACACGATCAAGGGCTTCAAAATGATCGCTTCGGGCGAACTCGATCACCTGCCGGAACAAGCGTTCTACATGGTCGGCACGATCGAAGAAGCAATCGAAAAAGCCAAGAAACTTAACTAAGTTAAGTCTGGGCCTAACCCCGCCCGTTACACGGCGGGGTTCTTCAACCCGATAGGACACACATGGCACACACAATTCACGTTGACGTGGTTTCCGCTGAAGAACTGATTTTTTCAGGCGAAGCAGAATTCGTCGCGTTGCCGGGTGAACAGGGCGAGCTGGGTATCTACCCACGCCACACGCCTTTGATTACCCGCATCCGTCCGGGCGCGGTCCGCATCAAGGTAGTCGGCCAGGCTGAAGAAGAGTTCGTCTTCGTTGCCGGCGGCCTGCTGGAAGTGCAACCGGATACCGTGACCGTCCTGGCCGATACCGCCATCCGCGGTCACGACCTCGACGAAGCGAAAGCGCTGGAAGCGAAGAAGTTGGCGGAAGAAAATATCCACAACAAGGATTCGGGCATCGACTACGCGCAAGCGCAAGCCGAGCTGGCCAGCGCGATTGCGCAGCTGGCAGCGATCCAGAAGCTGCGCAAGCTGTAATCAGCGAGCCAGCAACAAGAAAGGCAGCCTTCGGGCTGCCTTTTTTTATGCTTTGACGGTTATTCCTGGCGCTTCTGCCTGCTCCTTTCCTGCCCCGCCTTCAATATCGTCTTCCACCTGGCGCGCGCGGCGATGCGCTCGAGCGGCGTTTCCTCGCCGCGCCGGGCGTCGCGCAGCAGCTTGTGATAATTGCGCAGGCGATCTGCATCGACGGCGCCGCGCACCTGGCAGCCTGGTTCGCTGGCGTGCTGGCAGTCGCGGAACTGGCACGTCGCCGCCAGCGCCGCGATGTCGTCGAAGGTGGCCGCCAGGGTCTGCGCATCGGCGTCGGCCTGCCAGCTGCGCAAGCCCGGCGTATCGATGATGCAGGCGCCGCTGGCGCACAGGTGCAGCGAGCGCGCCGTCGTCGTATGCCGTCCGCGCCCATCGCCATGGCGCACGCCATTGGTTGCCTGTTGCGCCGCCGACAGGGTATTGGTCAGGCTGGACTTGCCGGCGCCCGATGAACCGAGCAGCACCAGGGTCTGACCGGCACGCAGCCAGGGTTCCAGGATGGCCACGTCATACGCATGGCGCGTATCGATGGCAAACAGGGGCACGTGGGGCGGCAGGCGCTGTTTGAGCTGCGCCAGCTTGCCCGGCACGTCGTCGGCCACGTCGGCCTTGCTCAGCACCACCACGGGGCTGACCTGGGCCGCCAGCACGATGGCCAGATAGCGTTCCAGGCGGCGCGGATTAAAATCCCCGTCCAGTCCCATCACCAGCAGGGCCGTATCGACATTGCTGGCCAGTACCTGGCGCCGGCCGTCGTTGCCGCGCCGGGCGATTTGCGTGACTGGGGATAAGTGCGCCGTTATCCACAGCGCGCCGTGAGCATCGTGTTCGGCGGCGACCCAGTCGCCGACCGTGAGGACGGTGTCTTGCGCCAGCAGCTCGTGCAACAGGCGCGGCAGGACCTGTGCCGGGTGTTCCCGGGTGCCGTCGTGCACGAGAAGGCTGTCGCGGTGGACGGCACTCACGCGCAGCAGTTGTGCGGCAGGGGAAGATAAGTCGAGTTGGGTGGCTGCGCCGGCGATGGCCTGCTGCAGCCCGATAAGGCGTAGTTGCGCAAAATCGAATGCGATCATGGTAGCGTGATTCCAAATTCTGTCGTCCGCATACGGACATGAAGCCTGCGCGTGCAGGCACCGCCAGTCGCGATGACTGGCACGAAAGAAAGGGAAGTCGGCTACGCGATCACGCGTATGGGCAATGGCGGGCTAAGGGTCTTAGCGGGGAAAGACCGTGATCAGGCAGCCGACAGCACGGCAGTATCCGAATGGCGCATGTTGTCTACTCCTGTTGTGTGAGGGAAAACGCCAGTGTGCCAGCGGCACGCGCCGCCGTCAATGGATGGCGTGGTTCAGCTGCACATGCCGTAGGCGCTGCGCTCGGGGAAATAGCGGTAGGTAAAGGTGCGCACGGGGTAGCGCTTGCCGCCGACGAGCATGTCAGGCATGGACAGATCGAAACGCTGCGGCAGCTGGCGTGGCAGTTGCAGCCGCAATCGCCACTGGGTTTCGGCGCTCGAACCGACGGCGGAAAACATGATGGGCAGCTGCTCGATGACGTCGACGATTTCCGCCTTGCGGTTCATGCCGCGCTGGTAGATGGTCAGCACCTTGGCTTCGGCGAAGGGCTGCTGTTTTGGTTCTTCCAGCAGGAAGGACAGGCGCGTAAAACTGGCTTGCGTGCCGATGGGAAGAGTAAAAATCAGCGCCAGCTCCGTGCCGCCATCCTTCAGAGTGACGGGCGGTGTGGCATACACGCTGATACCGCGCGGCAGCTCGAAGCGTGAACCCTCCGTCCACGTCTTGCACTCGGGCGTGGTGGCCTGGTACAGGCTGGGCGCCGTGTAGTCGTTGCAGGCTGAAACCAGCAGCAGCAGGGGCAGGGCAAGGAGGGCGGAACGGCGCATGGGAGTCATGGTTGGAGGATCAGCCGACAGTGTAAGCGATCCCCCCGCGATCCACCAGCGGCGCTAGGAATGCCCGGGTGGCGCGCGCCGCACGGATTGCAGCTGGCAGTGCGCCGCCTGCAACGCATCCTTGATGGCGTCCAGCGCCAGTTGCGGCCGGGCCGCGCCGCACATGAAGATGTCGACGGCGGCAAAGCCGCATTCGGGCCAGGTGTGGATGGAGATGTGTGATTCGGCCAGCAGTACCACGCCCGTGACGCCCTGGCCCGCGCCAAAGCTGTGGAAATGGCTGTGTAGCACCTGGGCGCCGGCCGCGACTGCCGCGTCACGCAACAGGCGCTCGAGCGCGGTGCAGTCGCGCAGGCGTTCCGGTGCGATGCCCGACAGATCGGCCAGCAAATGGGTGCCCAGGGGCAGATGCGGTGTGGCTGTCATGCTTATTTGTGGCTGCCGCCGCTGGAGCCGCCGCCATAGCTGCCGCCGCCGCTGCCCGTGCGCGAACTCCAGCTGCTGCCGCTGCTACTGCCGGCTACCTTGAACATGCGCACCCAGTTGGCGGCGGTGACACTGAAGGTCACCATCAGGGCGTAGATCACGTATTTACTCATGGGGGATTCTTTGCATTCTTGTCGAGAAAAGCGGCCGGCAGGAACAGCGCCAGGCAGCCCAGCAAACTCCACATCAGGGTGCTGGAGAACGAGACAAACATGGGGATCGCATTCAGGACCAGCACGATGACGATGAAGACCTTGGCGATGCCGCGATGACTGAGCTGGATATTCTGCACGTTGGCGTCGCCATGGAAGGCGGCGCCGAACCAGGCGGCCATCTGGTCATGGGCGACGGGCGCGGAGCGCGACCAGGTCATTTCCTCGCCGGTGAGCTCTGCCGCCAGTTTGGTCTGCCCTTGCTTGAATTCAAACACGCGCGTGCTGTCTCCGACGGCCACCTTCCAGTTGAAGGCGCCCGCCGCGTACACGACTTGCGAGCCGTAGTCATACAGCTTGCGGTAGGTGGCACCATCGAGCGTGCAGGTATCGGCGTCCAATGACGCCCAGTTGGGCCAGTTCGGCAACACGTTCGAGCGCGACCAGCCATCGTCCGTTTCCACCAGCCAGAAGAAGCCGGCGCGCGCGCCATACAGCAGGTATTCGTTCCACTCGCTGCCTTCGTCGTCGGCGCGGCGCATCATGCCGATCACCGTGAAATCCACATTGCTGATCTTCGCGCTGGCACCCAGCTCCAGCGTGATGTCGGCGTTGTCGTGCACCTGCTTGCCGATGGCCAGCACCTGCGCTTCCGGACCGCTGGCGTCGAGCTGCGCATGGCAGGCGGGACACACGAGCTGCGCCGCCGCACCCGGCACATATTGGATGCCGCTGCCGCAGGAGGGGCAGTCGAGCGCATCGAGCTTGCCGCGGTACTTGCCGGCGCTTTTGGCGATGGCCTCGTCGTCGCGCAGCAGCTGGCACTGTAAGCCGTCCAGGGTGACGGCGACGCCCTGGTAGACGACCGGTTGCGGGCCATCCGTGTAGTCGAGCGTGACAAAGCTGGCGTAGTTGCGGAAGTCCGCCACCTGGATGCGCCAGCCGGCGCCCACCTTGAACGGTAATTCTCCCTGGCCGGCGATGCATTCGGCGCTGCGGATCTCGGCGGCCGTGTACGGTTCGCCGCAAATCGTGTAGCGCCTGCCCGGCGCCAGCTCGCCAAAGACGGGCAGGGCAGCTTGCGTGCCGCGCTCGCGCGTCAGCGTGTACAGGCCGGACGAGTCGCCCAGCCACGCCGTGCTGGCGTCGTCGAACAGCAGATACCACTCGTTCCACGTGCCGGCGCTGTAGCGCTGCTGGATGCGCCCGACGACGGTGAAGTGCACGCCATCGTGCACGCCGGCCGTGCCGACCTGGATCGGCGAGTAATCCTCGAGGACGGCCGACATCTTGCCGAGATCTTTGACCGAGTCGGCGTCCTTGAGAATGGTGCTGTGGCAGTACTCGCATACGGCGAGCACGGAAGCGTGCGAGCGGAAATGCACTTCCGCGCCGCAGCTGGGACAGGAAACAGTTTGCATGCAGTCGTATTTCGCCCTAATCAGCCGATCAGTTTTTTCAGCAGTTCAGCCTTGGCGCCGTCGTAGTCGGCCGGCGAGATGAGCCCCTTGTCGAGCAGGCCTTTGAGTTTTTCCAGGCGCGCCTCGATCGGTTCTTCCGCGGGGGCCGGCTGCTGTAGCGCTCCGCCCATGCTTTGCGCCATCACCTGGCCGATCGACAGCCCGGCGCCCAGTCCCGCGCCGATGCCGGCCATGCCGCCTTCGTTCTGCGCCGCCAGCGGGATCGCATTGGCCACCTGGAATTTCGTGTAGCCGCTCATCTTGTCGGCGCCCAGGCCACCCTTCATGCCGGCGGAGATGCGCTCGTCGAGCGCCGCCTGCAATTCCTCGGGCAGGCTGATGCTGGCCACATTGAATTCATCGAGACCCACGCCATAGCGGGCGAATGCCTGCGCCAGGCCATCCTTGACTTCCTGCGCCATCAGCGCCTGGTTGGCCGCCATGTCGAGGAAGGGGACATTCGCGCCGCCCAGCGAGCTGGCCATGCTCGACATCAGAATGCCGCGCAATTGATCTTCCACTTCGTCGCGCGTATAGACTTCGCGCGTGCCGCTGATCTCGGTGAAGAAGGTGCGGGCGTCGGCGATGCGGTACGAATACATGCCGAAGGCGCGCACGCGGATCATGTCGAAATCCTTGTCGCGGATGGTGATCGGCTGCGGCGTGCCCCACTTGCGGCCAGTCTGCACGCGGGTGCTGAAGTAATACACGTCCGACTTGAACGGTGAATCGAACAGCTTGTCCCAGTTTTTCAGGTTGGTCAGCAGCGGCAAGGTCTGTGTCGTCAGCTTGTGCGTGCCGGGACCGAAGACGTCGGCGATCTTGCCTTCATTGACGAAGACGGCCACTTGCGATTCGCGCACATTCAGGATGGCGCCGTTCTGGATCTCGAAATCCTGCATGGGAAAACGCCAGGCCAGCACGCCTTCCGTCTCTTCGTTCCACTGCAGTACGTCGATAAACTGCTTCTTGATAAAGCTGCCGAGGCTCATGATGGTGTCCTTGAATGAGGTAAAACGTCAGGAAATGCAGGCGGCGTTGATGGCGCCGATCGACAGGGAAATGGCGGCCAGCAGGCCGCCGAAAGCGCTGTTGTTCGATTCGATCTGGTCCTTCGACATGCGCAGCAGGCGCGTGGTGACCACATAGGCCAGCAATTGCACCACCATGGCGCCGAAGGCCCAGGCGAAGAACTGCTGATAGTCGGCCGTATGCATCAGGGACGAGGCGATGGTGGCGGAAAAACCCAGCATGGCGCCGCCCAGCGACAGGGCCGCGGCCTGATTGCCCTGGCGGATCAGCAGCACTTCGTTATACGGCGTGACGCGCGTGTAGATGATAAAAAATACAATCAGCAGCCCGGCGGCCAGTAAAAGATGGATCAGATAGTTTAGGATGGCGGGCACGGCATTCCTCACAAATGAGTATTTGATAACGTCAACGCATATTAGAACAAAAAAAGTCCCATGAACAAAAAGATTCTGATTTTGTCCGTCTTCGTGGTCGCTTCCTGCGGCCTCGCGTATGAGCTGATTGCCGGCGCCATGTCCAGCTACCTGCTCGGCGACTCCATCCTGCAGTTTTCCACCATCATTGGCTGCTACCTGTTCGCTATGGGTGTGGGCGCTCACTTTTCAAAGTATGTAAAGGACGATGACGTGCTTTCGCGCTTCGTCGACATCGAACTGGCCGTGGGCTTGATCGGTGGCCTGTCGGCTGCCATCCTGTTCATGACCTTTTCGTGGATGGCCGTGCCATTTCGCACCTTATTGTATGTGATGGTGTTCCTGATCGGCGCACTGGTCGGCATGGAAGTGCCGCTGGTGATGCGCGCCCTGAACACGCGTCAGACGGAATTTTCTGAACTGGTCAGCCGCGTGCTGACATTCGATTACCTGGGCGCGCTGGCCGTGTCCCTGCTGTTCCCGCTGGTGCTGTCGCCGTACCTGGGCCTGGTGCGCACGGGCTTCCTGTTCGGCATGCTCAATGTGGGCGTGGGCCTGTGGAGCATTTATGTGTTCCGCGCTGAGCTGAAAAATCTCACAGGACGTTTGCTGCGCGCCTGTGCCGTGATGCTGTTGCTGATCGCCGGCTTTGCCATGTCGGACCGCATGGTGGCCTGGGGCGAACACGGCCTGTTCGGCGACCAGATCGTGTATTCCACCACCACGCCCTACCAGCGCCTGGTGATCACGCGCTGGAAGGACGATACGCGGCTGTACATCAATGGCAACCTGCAGTTTTCCTCGCGCGACGAGTACCGCTACCACGAAGCGCTGGTGCACCCCGTGCTGGAAGCGTTGCCGTGGGCGCGCCGCGTGCTGGTGCTGGGCGGTGGCGATGGCCTGGCCCTGCGCGAAATCCTGCGTTATCCCCACGTCGAACACGTCACCGTCGTCGACCTCGACCCTGCCATGACGGCCGCGTTTACCACGCGCCCGGAACTGGCAAAGCTGAATAACAATTCGTTCTCGGACAAGCGGGTTACCGTCGTCAATGCCGATGCCGCCGTCTGGCTGCGCAACAACGGCGATATGTTCGACGCGGCCATCGTCGATTTCCCCGATCCGTCCAGCTTCGCGCTCGGCAAACTGTACTCGGTGCCGTTCTACGACCTGGTGAAAAAGCATCTGGCGGCCAAGGGACTGATGGTGGTGCAATCGACGTCGCCGTTCTTTGCCCCGCACGCCTACTGGACCATCAATTCGACCCTGCGCGAAGTGGGCATGCGCACCTGGCCGTATCACGCTTACGTGCCCTCGTTCGGCGAATGGGGGTTTATCCTGGCCTCGCCCCAGCTTGACTACACACCGCCGACGACCTACCGCCTGCCTATGCGCTACCTGAACGCGGACACCACGCGCGAGATGTTCATCTTCCCGCCCGATATGCAGCCGCTGCCGATGGCGCCGAATCGCCTGAATACCCAGTCGCTCGTGCATGAATTCGAGCAGGACTGGAACCGGGTGATCCGCTGATGCAGCGCCGTTCCTTCATGCTGTGGGCCGCCGGCGGCACGGCGGCGGCAGCCGCTGGCATCGGCAGCATCGCCGCGTATCTGCGCTGGCAGGAAATCACGCCCAGGGTGCTGTACCCGGGCCGCAGCGAGGGGCATTATTTGCGCAAGCTGCTGCGCGAGCGCGCGGCGCTGCCGGCGCCTTCGGCAACCGTCACCACCGACGTGGCGATCCTCGGCTCCGGCATCGCCGGCCTGACGGCGGCCTGGCGCCTGAACAAGCTGGGACACAAGGACTTCCTCATGATCGATGGCCCGCAGCCGTATGGCAACGCGGCCGGTGGGCAGTTCGGCGACCTGGCCTATCCGACAGGTGGCCATTATCTGCCGCTGCCTTCGCCCGAATCGACGCATGTGCGGGAAATCCTGTTCGACCTGGGCATCATCCAGCGCGATCCGCAGGCGGAAAAGCCGACTTACGACGAGCGCTACATCCTGCACGCGCCGGAAGAGCGCCTGCTGTTCAACGGCCACTGGCAGGATGGCTTCATTCCCACCGAAGGCGTTTCTGCCGAAGAACTGGCGCAGCACGAGCGCTTCTTTGCCGAGGTGCGGCGCCTGCGCCAGGCGCATGGCAATGATGGCAAGCGTGTCTTCGTGTTCCCGACAGTGGCATCGTCGCGAGACCCGGCCTGGCAGGCGCTCGACACCATCACCTTGAAGCAATGGATGGAGCGCGAAGGCTATACCTCGCCCACCCTGCACTGGTATCTGAATTACTGCTGCCGCGACGACTACGGCACGCGCTACGACCAGGTCTCGGCCTGGGCCGGCCTGCACTACTACTGCAGCCGCTGGGGCCAGGCTGCGAATGCGGGCAATGGCGCCTGGCTGACCTGGCCGGGCGGCATGCAGCCCGTGGCCACGGCGATGGAGCAGGCGTCGGGTGTCAAACGTCATGCGGGTACGGTGGTTTCCGTGCGGACGACGGACAAGGGCGTGGAAGCGCTGTGCCTGGAACTGGTCGACGGCCAGCCGCGCACTTACTTGGTCAAGGCGCGCAAGGCCATCTGCGCCATGCCTTTGTTCGTGGCGGCGCGCGTGGTGAACAACATCGCCGACTATGGCTTTGACGCGAAGCGCGATACGCCCGCGTATGCGCCGTGGCTGGTGGCGAATTTTTTACTGAAACGCTTTCCCGACGAACTGCCGCATGCGCCCCTGTGCTGGGACAACGTGGTGTATCAGGAGCCGGGCCTCGGCTACGTCGTCTCGACCCACCAGGATATCCGCGTGCGTCCGCCCGAGAAAACCGTCTTCAGCGCCTACGTGGCCCTGTCCGACCGCACGCCGCAGGAAGCGCGCAAATGGTTAGATGTAGCCACGCCCGAGCAATTGCTGGCGCTGGCCAGCGTCGATTTGAAGACGGCGTATGGGCGCGACTTTGCCAGCTGCGTCGAGCGGGTCGACATCACCGTGCGCGGCCACGCCATGGCCGCACCGTTGCCGGGATTTCGCAGTAATGCGGGCTTGAAGGCGCTGCGCGAGCACGATGGCGCGATTCTGTTTGCGCATGCCGACTTGTCGGGCTTTTCCGTGTTCGAGGAGGCGGCGTGGTGGGGGGATCGTGCGGCGCGCCTGGCGGCTAAATAAAAAGGCCGGCGCGAACGCCGGCCAGAGCCCCCTAAGGCTCGAACCTGTGCTTCCTTGTTCTTCTCATTTATTTTTATTAATGACGTCGATGAACACGGCCGCCAGCAGCACCAGGCCCTTGATCACCTGCTGGTAGTCGATCCCGATGCCCATGATGGACATGCCGTTGTTCATCACGCCCATGATGAAGGCGCCGATGACGGCTCCCATCACCTTGCCAACGCCGCCCGAAGCCGAGGCGCCGCCGATGAAGCAGGCGGCGATCACGTCCAGCTCGAAGCCCGTGCCCGCCTTTGGCGTGGCCGTGTTCAGGCGCGCCGCGAAGATCAGGCCGGCCAGTGCGGCCAGCATGCCCATGTTGACGAAGGTGTAGAAGCTGACCCGTTCCGTCTTGATGCCGGACAGGCGCGCCGCTTTCTCGTTGCCGCCCACCGCATACACGCGGCGGCCCAGCACGGTGCGGTTGGTAATGAAGGTGTAGGCGACGATGAGCAGCGACATCACGGCCAGCACGTTGGGAAAGCCGCGGTACGACGCCAGCAGGTAGCTGAAATACACCATCACGGCAGCGAAGATGGCATTTTTCAGCAGGAAGAAGGCGCGCGGCTCGTTTTCCATGCCGTGTTTCAGTTGCTTGGCGCGGCTGCGCAGCGAGGTGATGATCAGCGCCGCTGCGGCGATCACGCCCAGCAGCAGGGAAAAGCCACGCAGGTTTTCACCGCCGAACGGGTCGGGCAGGAAGCCCGAGCTGAGCATCTGGAAGCCTTCCGGGAAAGGGCCGACCGACTGGCCAGCCAGCAGTGCCAGGGTCAGGCCCTTGAATACCAGCATGCCGGCCAGGGTGACGATGAAGGACGGGATTTTGAAGAAGGCGACGAAATAGCCTTGCGCGCCGCCGATGACGGCGCCGGCCAGCAGGCAGAGGATGCTGGCGGCGACAAAATGCATGTGGTAGTTGACGATCAGGACGGCGGCCAGCGCGCCGACGAAGCCGACCACCGAGCCGACGGACAAATCGATATGGCCGGCCACGATGACCATCAGCATGCCGAGCGCCATGATGACGATGTAGCTATTTTGCAGCACCAGGTTCGTCAGGTTGAGCGGCTGCATCAGGGTGCCATCGGTCATGTACTGGAAAAAGCCCATGATGACGATCAGGGAAAGCAGCATGCCGTAGTCGCGCATATTGTTCTTCAAAAAACCGGCATAGCTTTTCGCTTGCGGCGCCGCGGCTGGCGTTGCTGGCGCGCCTGCTGTCAATTTATTGTCCATTGTTTTCTCCGTGTGTAACGATCGCGCGCATGATTCGCTCCTGCGATGCTTCTGCCGCGCTCAGTTCTGCCGCGAAGCGGCCTTCGTTCATGACATAGATCCGGTCGCACATGCCCAATAATTCCGGCATTTCCGACGAAATCATGATGATGCATTTGCCTTCGGCGGCCAGCTCGCTGATGATGCTGTAGATCTCGTACTTGGCGCCCACGTCGATGCCGCGGCTCGGTTCATCGAGGATCAGGATGTCGGGGCGCGAAAACAGCCACTTCGCCAGCACCACTTTCTGCTGGTTGCCGCCGGACAGGTTGACCACTTTCTGCGCCACGCTCGAGCAACGGGTCTTGAGCTTGCGGCGGAACTCCTCGGCCACGCTGAATTCACGCTGCTCGTCGATCACCATGCGCTTCGAAATTGCGTCCAGGTTGGCCAGGCTGGTGTTCTTCTGGATGTCTTCCTCGAGGATCAGGCCCAGGCCCTTGCGGTCTTCCGTGACATACGCAAGGCCGTGCGCGATCGCCTTGCCGATGGTGCTGACGTCGATCTCCTGGCCGTTCTTCAGCACCGTGCCGCTGATGCGCTGTCCGTAGGCGCGCCCGAAGAGGCTCATAGCCAGTTCCGTGCGCCCGGAGCCCATCAAGCCGGCGATGCCGATGATCTCGCCCTTTTTGGCGTGCATGTTGATGCCCTTGATGACGGGGCGGTCGGCATGCTCCGGATGGAAAACGCGCCAGTCGCGCACTTCGAAAATGGTCTCGCCGATGGTGGGCGTGCGCGGCGGATAGCGGTCGGCCATCTCGCGCCCGACCATTTTTTCGATGATGCGGTCTTCGCTGACGGGCTCCACGCGGCAGTCGAAGCTGTCGACCGTGTTCCCGTCGCGCAGCACCGTGATGGCATCGGCGACCCGCGAGATTTCATTGAGCTTGTGCGAGATCAGGATGGAGGCGATGCCCTGCGCTTTCAGGCCCAGCAGCAGGTCGAGCAAGGCTGCGCTGTCGCTTTCGTTCAGGCTGGCCGTCGGCTCGTCGAGGATCAGCAGCTTGACATCCTTGCACAGCGCCTTGGCGATCTCGATCAGCTGCTGCTTGCCCACGCCCAGGTTGGTGATCAGGGTGTCCGGTGACTCTTTCAGGCCGACTTTGTGCAGCAGTTCGCGCGTCTTCGCTTGCGCGTATTCCCAGTCGATGACGCCCATGCGGGCCGGCTCGTTGCCGAGGAAGATATTCTCGGCGATCGACAACTGGGGCACCAGCGCCAGTTCCTGGTGGATGATGATGATGCCGATTTCTTCGCTGTCCTTGATGCCGCGGAAGTGCCGCGTCTGACCCAGGTAATCGATGTCGCCCGTATAGCTGCCATGGCCGTAGACGCCGCTCAGCACTTTCATCAGTGTGGATTTGCCGGCACCGTTTTCGCCGACGATGGCGTGGATCTCGCCGCTGCGTACCCGCAGGTTGACATTGTCGAGCGCAACGACGCCCGGGAATGTTTTGCGTATCCCGCGCATTTCCAGGATAGTGTTCGTCATATAACCTCTCTGGCACGGCCGCGCTGGTCGGCGCCGGTCGTGCGGCAGTCTTGTTCTTGATCGTGCATGAAGCGAAAGGCCCGGCAGCGCCGGGCCTTCAGTACCGTCGATGCTTATTTCACTTGCGCTTCCGTGTAGTAGCCGCTGCCGGTGACGAGCACTTGCTTCCAGTTCGCCTTGTCGACGGTGACCGGTTTCAACAGGTACGATGGCACCACCTTGATACCGTTGTTATAGGTCTTGGTATCGTTGACGGTCGGCGTCTTGCCGCTCATCATCGCGTCGACCATGTTCGCCGTCACCTTGGCCAGTTCGCGCGTGTCCTTGAACACGGTCGATGCCTGTTCGCCGCGGATGATCGATTTCACCGACGGGATTTCCGCATCCTGGCCCGTCACGACGGGGAACGGCTGTTTCGGCGTGCCGTAGCCGACGCCCTTGAGCGAGGACAGGATGCCGATGCTCAAGCCGTCATACGGCGACAGCACCGCGTCGACGCGCGCATTGCCGTAGTAGGCGCTGAGCAGGTTGTCCATGCGCGCTTGCGCCACGGCGCCGTCCCAGCGCAGGGTGGCGACCTTTTCCATGCCCATCTGTTTCGAGCGCACCACCAGCTTGCCGCTGTCGATGTACGGTTTCAGCACCGACAGCGCGCCGTTGTAGAAGAAGTGCGCGTTGTTGTCGTCAGCCGAGCCGCCGAACAGCTCGATGTTGAACGGGCCCTTGCCTTCCTTGAGTTTCAGCGCCGATTCGATATAGCCCGCTTGCAGCACGCCGACCTGAAAGTTGTCGAAGGTGGCGTAGTAATCGATGTTTTTCGTGCCGCGGATCAGGCGGTCATACGAAATGACCTTGATGCCCTTGTCGGCCGCCTTTTGCAGCACGTTCGACAGGGTGGTGCCGTCGATGGCGGCGATCACCAGCACCTTGGCGCCCTTGGTGATCATGTTTTCCACCTGCGCCAGCTGGTTCGGGATATCGTCGTCGGCAAACTGCAAGTCCGTCTTGTAGCCGCGCTCCTTGAATACCTTGACCATGTTGTCGCCGTCGGCGATCCAGCGCATGGACGACTTGGTCGGCATCGAGATGCCGATCGCGCCCTTGTCGGCGGCGCTTGCCAAAGGCATTACCGCCATGCCGGAGATGGCCAGCGCCAGGCTCGCGGTCAGCATTTTCATTGTTGTTTTCATTTCAGGTCTCCACCGTCATCGATAGTTGAATGTGCCAGGGCCGTCGTCCCAGTGGGCGGGCTCCGTGCGGATGGCCGATTGCAGGCCACGGCTGATACTAGTTTGTCCATCCATCCCTCACCAATCACTTTTTTCACATCGGTGATATCCAAAACGGTATCGATAAGCGGATTGATGCAATGCGCCATGCGACCCATTCCCGCCGTGCAGCCAGGGCTGGAAAGGGGGCCGGGCGGCGGCTTTTTTTGGTGCGCTGCAATACCAATAATCATCATTCAATTTGGTGATTTTCGTAATTGCGGCGACACAGGGCGGCGCGCAGAATCGGTCCGAACTTGAAGACCAGCCATCCCGTCCCGACCTTTTGAAAGCTTGCCATGCAGCCGATTTCTCCCGCCTCCCTGTTGCCTGCCGACTTGGCGCAGGCCCTCCTCATCGGCCGCATCTGGCGTGACGGCCCCTGCGTCGTCGCCGTGCGTGGCGGCGAGGTGGTCGACATCACGCAGACGGTGGCGACCGTGGCCGAGCTGTTCGAACGCGGCGATGCGCTCGATATCGCCCGCCATGCGCCCGGTATCGCCCTCGGCCCCGTGCAGGCGCTGCTGGAGCAGGCGCTGGCCGCGCCGGCCAGCCAGCCATTGCTGCTGGCGCCGTGCGACCTGCAGGCCGTCAAGGCCTGCGGCGTGACCTTCGCCGTCAGCCTGCTCGAACGGGTGATCGAGGAACAGGCCGGTGGCGATGCGGCGCGTGCGGCGAGCCTGCGCGCCGCCCTGCAAATGACTCTGGGCGGCGACCTGTCCGCATTGAAGCCTGGCTCGGATGCGGCGCGGCGCCTGAAACAGCAGTTGCAGCAGCGCGGCGCCTGGTCGCAGTACATGGAAGTGGGCATCGGCCCCGATGCGGAAGTGTTTACCAAGGCGCAGCCGATGTCGTCGGTGGGTTGCGGCGCGCAGGTGGGCTTGCTGCCGTCGTCTGCCTGGAACAACCCGGAGCCGGAGATCGTCCTGGCCGTCAACAGCCGCGGCGAGGTGCTGGGAGCGACCTTGGGCAATGACGTCAACCTGCGCGATATCGAAGGGCGCAGCGCCCTCTTGCTGGGCAAGGCCAAGGATAACAACGGTTCCTGCGCCATCGGCCCCTTCATCCGCCTGTTCGACGAACACTTCACGCTCGACACCGTGCGCCAGGCGGAAGTGTCGTTGCTGATCGAAGGCGCGGACGACGGCTTTGTGCTCGAAGGCGCCAGCTTCATGCGCGAGATCAGCCGCGATCCGCTGGACCTGGTGCGCCAGACGGCAGGCCAGTACCACCAGTATCCGGACGGCTTCATGCTGTTCCTGGGGACCATGTTCTCGCCCGTGAAGGACCGCGGCGCGCAGGGCGGCGGCTTTACGCACCACCTGGGCGACCGGGTGACGATTGCCAGCGCCGCGCTGGGCGCGCTGGTCAACGAAGTGCAGCGCTGCGATGCGATCCCTCCCTGGACGTTCGGCGTGCGCGCGCTGTACCAGAACCTGGCCCAACGCGGTTCACTTTGATTATTTATTAACTAAGAACGCTTAACAAAACCGTAGCGAGCGGATGAGAGTTGTGGCTGAGAAGCGGAGCTGTGCGTATGCACGGGGACGCCGAGTCAGTGAGCATCGGAGGCCGCAAATCTCGACGCGCAGTAGGTTTGGTTATGCGTTCCTAAAAAGAGAGACACCATGCAACATGCAATCTACCCTAGCCTGGCAGGTCAGCGCGTCGTCATCACGGGCGGCGGCACCGGCATCGGCGTGGCCATCGTCGAGGCGTTCGCGCGCCAGGGCGCCCACGTCACCTTCCTCGACATCGCCCGCGAGGCGTCGCTGGCGCTGCAGGAAAAGCTGGCGCACCTGCCGCAGCCGCCCGTGTTCCGCTATTGCGACTTGACGGACCTGGCCGCTCTGGCCGCCACCTTCGCCGAGATCGAGCACAGCGCGGGCGCCACGGATATCCTCGTCAACAACGCGGCCAATGACGACCGCCACCAGCTGCAGGACGTCACGCCCGCCTACTGGGACGAGCGCATTGCCGTCAACCTGCGCCACCAGTATTTCTGCGCCCAGGCCGTGGCGCCGGCCATGCGCGCCAAGGGCTGCGGCGTGATCCTCAACCTGGGCTCGATTTCCTGGCACCTGGCGCAAGCGCGCCTGTCGATCTACATGACGGCGAAAGCTGGCATCGAGGGCCTGACGCGCGGCCTGGCGCGCGACCTCGGCGTCGACGGTATCCGCGTCAATTGCATCATTCCCGGCGCCGTGCGCACGCCGCGCCAGGAAAAACTGTGGCATACGCCGGAGGCGGAAGCCGTGATCCTGCAGGGCCAATGCCTGCAGACGCGCGTGGAGCCGGAAGACGTGGCGGCGCTGGCGCTGTTCCTCGCGTCGGACAACGCGGCCAAGTGCGCCGGACGCGAATACTACGTCGACGCAGGCTGGTACGGCGCATGAGCACCCCAAACAATCGCCAGGCGCGGCGCTTCCGCTCGCAGGACTGGTTCGACAATCCCGACCATATCGACATGACGGCGCTGTACCTGGAGCGCTTCATGAACTACGGCATCACGGCAGAGGAGCTGCGTTCGGGCCGGCCCATCATCGGCATTGCGCAAAGCGGCAGCGATATCAGCCCGTGCAACCGCATTCACCTGGAACTGGCCCAGCGCGTGCGCGACGGCATCCGCGACGCGGGCGGCATCCCGATGGAATTCCCGCTGCATCCGATCTTTGAAAACTGCCGCCGTCCCACGGCCGCGCTGGACCGCAACCTGTCATATCTGGGCCTGGTGGAAATCCTGCATGGCTACCCGATCGACGCCGTGGTGCTGACGACGGGTTGCGACAAGACGACGCCGGCGCAATTGATGGCCGCCGCCACGGTGGACATTCCCGCCATCGTGCTGTCGGGCGGCCCCATGCTCGACGGCTGGATGGACGGTGAATTGGTGGGTTCCGGCGCGGCCATCTGGAAAGGCCGCCGCCAGCTGTCCGCCGGCTTGATCGACAACGACAAATTCCTGCAGATCGCTGCCGCCTCGGCGCCGTCGGCCGGCCACTGCAACACCATGGGCACGGCATCAACCATGAATGCGCTGGCCGAGGCGCTGGGCATGTCCCTGACGGGCTGCTCGGCCATCCCCGCGCCGTACCGCGAGCGGGGTCAGATCGCCTATGAAACGGGGCGCCGCATCGTCGGCATGGCACATGACGACGTGCGCCCGTCGAGCATCCTCACGCGCGAGGCGTTTTTGGACGCCATCATCGTCAATGCGGCTATCGGCGGCTCCACCAACGCCCAGCCGCACCTGATGGCCATGGCGCGCCATGCGGGCGTGGCATTGCATTCGAGCGACTGGATGGAGCACGGCTACGACGTGCCGCTGCTGTTGAACATGCAGCCGGCCGGGAAGTATTTGGGAGAGCGCTTCCATCGCGCCGGCGGCGTGCCGGCCGTGATGTGGGAGTTGCTCAACGCGGGTTTGCTGCACGCCGAGCGCCCGACCGTCACGGGCCAGACGATGGCGGCCAACCTGGTGGGGCGCGAGAGCGCGGACCGCGAGATGATCTGTCCATTTGCCGCGCCGCTGAAGGAAAAGGCCGGTTTCATGGCATTGCAGGGCAACCTGTTCGACTTCGCCATCATGAAGACCAGCGTGATCTCGCCCGCTTTTCGCGAGCGCTACCTGTCGCGCCCCGGCAGCGAAGGCGTATTCGAGGTGCGCGCCATCGTCTTTGACGGTTCAAACGATTACCACGCACGCATCAACGACCCGACGCTCAATATCGACGACAGCTGCATGCTGGTCATGCGCGGCGCCGGCCCTGTCGGCTGGCCCGGTTCTGCCGAAGTGGTCAACATGCAGCCGCCGGACACCTTGCTGAAGGCCGGCATTTTGAATCTGCCGACCCTGGGTGACGGGCGCCAGTCGGGCACCTCGGACAGTCCCT
Organism: Janthinobacterium sp. SUN033; assembly: GCF_030397595.1. Lineage (NCBI taxonomy): Bacteria > Pseudomonadati > Pseudomonadota > Betaproteobacteria > Burkholderiales > Oxalobacteraceae > Janthinobacterium > Janthinobacterium sp. SUN033. The sequence goes on along the minus strand of NZ_JAPQNV010000004.1, from coordinate 609,000 downwards.
CGATTTTGAACGCCTCGCCGGAAAGCGCCGTGGGAGGCGGCCTGGCGCTGCTGCGCACGGGCGACATGATCCGCGTGGACTTGAACGGGGGCAGCTGCGACATGCTGGTCGATGCGTTTGAGCTGGCGCGCCGCGCCAAAGAGCTGCCGCCGCCCGTCAACGACAGCGCCACGCCATGGCAGGAGCTCTACCGCGCCAGCGTGGGCCAGCTGGAAACGGGCGCCTGCATGGAGCTGGCGTTGAAATACCGCGCCGTGGGACAGACCCTGCCACGCCATAACCATTGATTTTTGAAGCCGCAACACCCGTAGTGAAAAAACGTTGTTAATAAAATCCACAAGGAGACACACAATGAACAAGATCATCAGTGCAGCCATCATGACCGCCATGCTGGCATTGAGCAGCAGCGCCGCCCTGGCCGATGCGAAAAACCCGAAAATCGGCTTTTCCATCGACGATCTGCGCGTGGAGCGCTGGACGCGCGACCGCGATTTCTTCATCGCCGCCGCCGAAAAGCAGGGCGCCAAGGTTTTCGTGCAGTCGGCCGATGCCAGCGAGCAGCGTCAGATTTCGCAAATCGAGAACCTGATTTCGCGCGGCGTGGACGTGCTGGTGATCGTGCCGTTCAACGCAACGGTATTGAACAACACCGTCAAGGAAGCGAAAAAGGCTGGCATCAAGGTGCTGTCGTATGACCGCCTGATCCTGAACGCCGATATCGACGCGTATATCTCGTTCGACAACGAGAAAGTGGGCGAGATGCAGGCCGAAGGCGTGACCAAGCTGCAACCGAAGGGCAATTACTACCTGTTGGGCGGCTCGCCGACCGACAACAACGCCAAGATGCTGCGCGAAGGCCAGATGAAGGTGCTTAAACCGTTTATCGACAAGGGAGATATCAAGATCGTCGGCCAGCAGTGGGTGAAGGACTGGAGCGCCACCGAAGCGCTGTCCATCGTGGAAAACGCGCTGACGGCCAACGGCAACAAGATCGACGCCATCGTCGCCTCGAACGACGGCACGGCCGGCGGCGCCATCCAGGCTCTGGCCGCGCAAAAACTGGCGGGCAAGGTGCCTGTCTCGGGCCAGGATGCCGATCTGGCGGCGGTGAAACGCGTGATCGCCGGCACGCAGTCGATGACCGTCTACAAGCCCCTGAAAACCATTGCCGCCGAAGCGGCCAAACTGGCCGTGCAACTGGCGCGCAATGAAAAGCCGGCCTACAACTCCAGCTATGACAACGGCTTGAAAAAAGTTAGCACGGTGCTGTTGAAACCAACGCCGCTGACCAAGGCGAATGTGAACATTCTCGTCGACGACGGCTTCTATACCAAAGCTCAGTTGGGCAACTAAAAGCTGGGGTCAGTCCCGCCGGGACTGACCCCTGATTTCTGTTAATCCGCAACGAGAGTGAGCATGTCCGACTATCTGCTTGAAATGAAAGGCATCGTCAAACAGTTTGGCGGTGTCCGCGCGCTTGACGGCATCGACCTGCAGGTGCGGGCCGGCGAATGCATCGGTCTGTGCGGCGAGAATGGCGCCGGCAAGTCGACCCTGATGAAAGTGCTGTCCGGTGTGTACCCGCACGGCACCTGGGATGGCGACATCCTGTGGGATGGCCAGCCCCTGCGCGCGCAATCGATCCGCGACACGGAAGACGCGGGCATCATCATCATCCACCAGGAGCTGATGCTGGTGCCGCAGCTGTCCGTGGCCGAGAATATCTTCATGGGCCGCGAGCTGACCCTGCCGGGTGGGCGCATGCATTATGCGGCCATGTACAAGCGCGCCGACGAGCTGCTGCGCGAACTGAAAATTCCCGAATTGAACGTGGCGCAGCCCGTGATGAATTACGGCGGCGGCCACCAGCAACTGGTGGAAATCGCCAAGGCGCTCAACAAGAATGCGCGCTTGCTGATTCTCGACGAGCCGTCATCGTCGCTGACGGCGTCGGAAATCGCCGTGCTGCTCGATATCCTGCGCGCGTTGAAGGCCAAGGGCGTCACCTGCATCTACATTTCGCACAAGCTCGATGAAGTGGCGGCCATCTGCGACACCATCGTCGTCATCCGCGACGGCAGGCATATCGCCACCACGCCGATGGCGCAGATGAACGTCGAACGCATCATCGCGCAGATGGTGGGCCGCGAAATGAGCCAGCTGTATCCGCAGCGCGCGCAGCCGCCGGCCATTGGCGAGGTGCTGTTCGAGGCGCGCCATGTGACTTGCATCGACGCCGACAACCCGCAGCGCAAGCGCGTCGACGATGTGTCATTTACCCTGCGCAAGGGCGAAATCCTCGGCATCGCCGGTCTGGTGGGGGCGGGGCGCACGGAACTCGTCTCGGCCCTGTTTGGCGCCTACCAGGGGCCGTGCCAGGCCGAAGTGTGGCTCGATGGCCGGAGAATCGATACCCGCTCGCCGCAAAAGGCCATCGCCATGGGCCTGGCCATGGTGCCGGAAGACCGCAAGCATCACGGCATCGTGCCCGACCTCGACGTGGGGCAGAACATCACCCTGGCCGTGCTGGAGCAATTCGCGCGCACCACGCGCATCGACGGCGAGGCGGAATTGACGGCCGTGCGCGGCGAGATCGCCCGGCTGGAGCTGAAGGCGGCCAGCCCGTCGCTGCCCATTACGAGCCTGTCGGGCGGCAACCAGCAAAAGGCCGTGCTGGCCAAGATGCTGCTGACGCGCCCGCGCGTCCTGATTCTCGACGAGCCCACGCGCGGCGTGGACGTGGGCGCCAAATATGAAATCTACAAATTGATGCTGGCGCTGGCCGACCGGGGAGTGGCCATCATCATGGTCTCGTCGGAACTGGCCGAAGTGCTGGGCGTGTCCGACCGCGTGCTGGTGATGGGCGAAGGCCGCCTGCGCGGCGACTTTATCAACGATGGCCTGAGCCAGGAAACCGTGCTGGCGGCGGCGCTGGACCAGCGCCCGGCACCCGCCGCCAACACCGCAAACAAGGAACCCGCAGCATGAAACCGCACAGTATCAAACAGCTGTTCACCCAATACAAGATGCTGGCCCTGCTGATCGCCGTGGCGCTGATCTGGGCCTTCTTTTCGTGGAAGACGGAGGGCAGTTTCCTCACGCCGCGCAACCTGTCGAACCTGCTGCGCCAGATGTCCGTCACCGGCATCCTCGCCTGCGGCATGGTGCTGGTGATTATCGCCGGCGAGATCGACCTGTCGATCGGCTCCCTGCTGGGGCTACTCGGCGGCATCGCCGCCGTGCTGGACGTGACGCAGCACTGGCCCCTGGCCTTGAACCTGGCTGCGGTACTCGGCTGCGGCCTGGTGATCGGCCTCCTCAACGGCTACCTGACGGCGTACCGGGGCATCCCGTCCTTCATCGTCGGCCTGGGCGGCATGCTGGCGTACCGCGGCATCCTGCTGGGCATCACAGGCGGCATCACGATCGCGCCCGTCTCCGAGCCGATGGTCTACCTGGGGCAGGGCTACCTGCCCGCGGTGCCCGGCATCGTGCTGGGCATCGGCCTGTTCCTGCTGGCCGCTTTCCTGACGTGGCGCGCGCGCGCCAGCCGCGCGCAGCATGGCTTGCCGCAGACGGCGCCCTGGGCCGACGGCTTGCGCCTGGCCGTCATCGGCGCCGTGCTGTACGCCTTCGTGCAAACCCTGAACGGTTATGAAGGCATCCCGCTGCCCGTGCTGTTGCTGCTGGCCTTGCTGGGGCTGTTCAGCTACATCACCAGCCAGACCGTATTCGGCCGCCGCATCTACGCTGTCGGCAGCAATATGGAAGCGACGCGCCTGTCCGGCATCAATGTAAAAGCCGTCAAGCTGTGGATCTTCGGCATCATGGGCCTGATGTGCGCGCTGGCGGGTCTGATCAACACGGGCCGCTTGGCGGCCGGTTCGCCATCGGCCGGCACCTTCAGCGAACTCGATGCCATCGCCGCCTGCTTCATCGGCGGCACTTCGATGCGCGGCGGTTCGGGCACCGTGTACGGCGCCCTGATCGGCGCGCTGGTGATGGCCAGCCTGGATAACGGCATGTCCATGCTGGACGTGGACACCTACTGGCAGATGATCGTAAAAGGCAGTATCCTCACCCTCGCCGTGTGGGTCGATGTCAGCACGCGTGCCGGACGCCGCTAGCCGTGAAACGATCTGGCACGGGAGGAGACACCATGAAGATGCCGACCGCGCACCGGATCGCGCTGCTGTTTAACGGGAATAAAATCTATGACCGCGACATCATCGCGGGCATCGCCGCCTACCTGAACACCACGCGCGTGTCGTGGGACCTGTTCCTGGAAGAGGATTTTCGCTGCCGCTTGCCGGGTATCGAACGCTGGCAGGGTGACGGCATCATCGCCGATTTCGACGATCCCGCCGTCTGCGCGGCGCTGGCGCACAGCCGCCTGCCCGTGGTGGCCGTGGGCGGCTCGTATGCGCGCGCGGAAGACTACCCGGCCGGCATCCCGTACGTGGCGACCGATAATTTCAAGATCGTCAAGCTGGCCTATGAACACCTGGTGGAAGCGGGATTGAGCCGCTTTGCCTGTTTCAGCCTGCCCGAGGCCGATGTCAACCGCTGGGCGCAGGAGCGCGAAACGGCGTTTTGCACCTTGATGGAGCGCGACCACATGCATGCCGACGTGTACCGGGGCGTCGCCACCAGCGCGCCGTCATGGGACGAAGCGGTGGAGCAGCAGATCGCCTGGCTCAACAGCCTGGAAAAACCCGTCGGCATCATCGCCGTCAGCGACGCACGCGCGCGCCAGCTGCTGCAAGCCTGCATGCACGCGGGCATCGCCGTGCCGGAGCAGGTCGCCCTGATCGGCATCGACAACGACCCGCTGGCGCGCATGCTCACGCGCATTCCCTTGAGTTCCGTGATCCAGGGCACGGAGGAAATGGGCCGCACGGCGGCGCATCTGCTGCACCAGATGCTCAACGGCGCGCGCCTGTCCGGCACGCGCATCCTGGTGCCGCCGGCCGGCCTGAACGTGCTCGCCTCCACGCGCCACCAGCCCTTCCAGCATCCGCAGGTGATGCAGGCGCGCCACTTCATCCGCCAGTACGCCTGCCAGGGTATCAAGACGGAGCAGGTGGCCGATTACGTGGGCGTGTCGCGCTCTTCGCTGGAAGCGCACTTCCGCCACGAGCTGGGGCGCAGCGTGCACGATGAAATCTTGCATTTCAAGCTCGATGCGGCCAAGACCCTGCTCGCGCGCGGGCCGGGGCAGGTGGCCGAGGTGGCCGTGCGTTGCGGCTTTACCACGGTGCAGTACATGCATGCCGTCTTTAAGCGCGAACTCGGTTGCACGCCGCGCGAATTCCAGCAGCGCAGCCGGCCGCCGCCAGCCCCCGGGCAGGCGCCATGATGCATCTGCTGCGCAACGCGCGCGGCATGCGCGTGGCCATCGATACGCACGATGCCAGCGTGCGGGCCTGGTGGGCGCCCGACCGCTATGGCCGGCTGGCCGATGTGCTGGGCGCGGCGCCCCCAGGGGCGCGGTCCTCCGCGGGCTGGCAGTGCGCATCGCCCGGCGACGGCCACTTGCAGTTGCAGCTGGCGCAAGACGGCCTGTCTGTGCGCCTGACCTACCGGTTTGACGACGATGGCAGCCTGCACCTCGACTGCGACGCCACATCCGATACCGTTTCCCGTTTTGCTCTGGCGGCGCCCCGCTTCAATCTGCAGGGCAACCGTGCTAGCGTGGGCGACCATGTACTGCGCCTGGCTGCCGACCATTACGGGTCCTGGCCTGGCGGTGGCACGGACGACGCGCCGCTCGACGTGGCGGGCAGCGCCTTCGACTTCCGCCAGCCGGCGCCGCTCGCTTCGCGCCTGGCCTGGCCCGCGCTGGTGCATTTGCCGGGATTCCGGCATGACTTTTACTGGACGGGCAGCGGCCAGCTGCGCGAGGCGGCGCGGGTTGCCGACCCCGCGTCGGGCCGGGTCTTGCGTTTTTCCAGCACCCAGGACAGCTGCCATCTGTATTCCGATGCGCGCTGTTTTTCCCTGCTGGCGCAGGGTGTGGACATGCAGCCGGGACAGGCGATGCGCTTCAAGCTCGCCTACCGTTTGGGCGTGCAGGATCTCGACGCGTTTGACATATCCGAACCGGTATCAATGATGTCAAATAAGTGATTGGTCAGATATGCGGGGCAGTTCTACCATGGGGTAGTTTTTCCCTCATTTATTTTTGTCCTGACCGACGCTGCGAGCCTGCCCATGAACATACTCACCATCGATGCCGGCACCACCAATACGCGTACCTTGCTGTGGCGCGCGGGCGCCGTCGTCGCCCAGGCGCAGCTGGAAACGGGCGTGCGCAATACCGCCATCGATGGTCATAACGGCGCGCTGAAACAGGCGCTGCGCGACACCATCGCCTGCGTGCTGGCCAGCGCGGGCATCGCGCCGTCCGAGGTGGACCTGGCGCTGGCGTCGGGCATGATCACTTCGCCCATGGGCGTGCGGGAAGTGCCGCATGTGCCGGCGCCCGCCGGCCTGGCCCAGCTGGCGCAAGGCATGCAGGCGGTGGACTTGCCCGACGTGCTGGCGCAGCCCCTGTGGCTGATCCCCGGCGTGCGCAATCAGCATGGCGCCGTCGGCCTGCATAACGTCGAAGCGATGGACATGATGCGCGGCGAAGAGACGGAAGTCGTCGCGCTGCTCGAGCGCCTGCAGTTGCGCGGCGCGGCGACCCTGATCATGCCCGGCTCGCATACCAAACTGATCAGCGTGGATGAGCAGCGCCGCATCCTCGGCTGCAGCACCACCATCGCGGGCGAACTGCTGCAGGCGATCACGCAGCACACCCTGATCAAACAATCGGTCGATGGCGGTTTTGCCCAGACCCTGGTGCCGAAAATGCTGCTGGCCGGCGCGGCCGCGGCGCAAAAAACGGGGCTGGCGCGCGCCTGTTTCAGCGTGCGCACCCTGGGCCAGTTCAGCGCCGTCGAGTGCAACGAGCGGGCCAATTTCCTGATGGGCGCCGTCCTCAGTGGCGACTTGCTGGCGCTGCGCAACAGCACCGCCATCCAGATGCGGCCCGATACCCCGCTCGTCATTACCGGCAAGCCCATGCTGCGCCAGGCGCTCGGGCTGCTGATCGAAGAACACGGATTTTTTTATGGCAAGCGCATCATCGTCGACGACCAGCAGCAAGCCAATCTGGCTGGTCACGGTGCGCTGCTGATCGCCGCCGCGCGCGGCTTGATTTCCCCGCAGGAGACAGTATGAGTGACAACAAGAACAAGCGTCCCTTGCGTTCGCAAGCGTGGTTTGGCGGCGACGACAAGGACAGTTTCATCCACCGCAGCTGGATGAAGAACCAGGGCTATCCCAGCGACGCCTTCGATGGCCGTCCCGTCATCGGCATCTGCAATACCTGGTCCGAACTGACCCCCTGTAATGGACATTTCCGCGACCTGGCCGAGATGGTCAAGCGCGGCGTGCTCGAAGCGGGCGGTTTTCCCGTCGAATTCCCCGTGATGTCGCTGGGCGAGACGAACCTGCGCCCGACGGCCATGTTGTTCCGTAACCTGGCCAGCATGGATGTCGAGGAATCGATCCGCGCCAATCCGATCGACGGCGTGGTGCTGCTGACGGGCTGCGACAAGACCACCCCGGCCCTGCTGATGGGCGCGGCCAGCGTGGACTTGCCCACCATCGTGCTGTCGGGCGGCCCCATGCTGAACGGGAATTACCGCGGCAAACCGATCGGTTCGGGCACGGACGTGTGGAAGTTTTCCGAAGACGTGCGCGCCGGGCGCATGACATCAAACGAATTCAAGCAGGCCGAATCGTGCATGTCACGCTCCGCCGGCCACTGCATGACCATGGGCACGGCTTCCACCATGGCCAGCATGGTCGAAGCGCTGGGCGTGACCCTGCCCGGCAACGCGGCCATTCCCGCCGTCGATGCGCGCCGCAAGCTGCAGGCGCAGCTGACGGGCCGGCGCATCGTCGACATGGTGCGCGAAGACCTGAAACTGTCGCAGATCCTCACGCGCGAAGCGTTTGAAAACGCCATCATGGTCAACGGCGCCATCGGCGGCTCGACGAATGCGGTGATCCACCTGCTGGCCATCGCGGGGCGCATCGGCGTGGACATGCGCCTGGCCGACTGGGACCGCCTGGGCCGTGACATACCGTGCCTGCTGAACCTGATGCCGTCGGGCCAGTACCTGATGGAAGATTTTTACTATGCGGGCGGCCTGCCCGTGATCATCCGCGACTTGCTGGGAAAATTGCATGGCGAGGCGCTCACCGTCACGGGCGCCAGCATGGCCGTCAACGTGGCCGAAGCGGAAAATTTCAATCCCGAGGTGATCACACCGCTGGCGCAGCCATTCAAGGACGAGGGCGGCATCGCCGTCCTGCATGGCAACCTGGCCCCGCGCGGCGCCGTCATCAAGCCTTCCGCCGCTTCGCCGGAACTGATGCAGCACCGTGGCCGCGCCGTCGTCTTCAACAGCATCGAGCACTATAAAAAGCGCGTTGACGATCCCGCCCTCGATATCGATGCCAGCTGCGTGATGGTGCTGCAAAATTGCGGCCCGCAGGGCTATCCGGGCATGGCCGAAGTGGGCAATATGGGATTGCCGAAAAAACTGCTGGAACAGGGCGTGCGCGACATGGTGCGCATCTCGGACGCGCGCATGAGCGGCACGGCCTACGGTACGGTGGTGTTGCACGTGGTGCCGGAAGCGGCCGTGGGCGGGCCGCTGGCCCTGGTGCGCGATGGCGATATGATTGAACTCGACGTGGCGGGACGGCGTTTGCACCTGGACGTCGACGAGGCCGAGCTGGCGCGCCGCCGCTCCGAGTGGACAGCGCCGCAGCCTGCTATGAAGGGCGGCTACCAGTCGATGTACATCAAGCACGTGACGCAGGCCGACGAAGGCGCGGACCTCGACTTCCTCGTCGGTTGCCGGGGCTCCGCGGTTCCGCGCGAATCACATTGATAGCGCACGATCAAACCTGCTGCGCGTCGTCATTTGCGGCCTCGATGCTCACTGTGCTCAAGCACAGTTGCGCGTCTCGGGCACAACTGACTTCCGCTCGCGACGGTTTTATCATGCGTTATACATTAGTTAAAGGAAAAATGATGGGGACACAGGCCCAATTACTGGTCGATGCGCAGAATTTTCTCGGCGAGGGCGTGCGCTGGTGCGAACGCAGCGGCCGCGTTTTCTGGACGAATATCGAAGGCTGCCAGCTGCATGCGCTGGTGCTGGCCACAGGCGAGCGCCAGACGTGGGCCATGCCGGAGCGCCTGGCGTGCTTCGCGCTGACGGACAGCGACGATGTGCTGCTGCTGGGACTGGCTTCGCGCCTGGCCTGGTTTGACGCGCGCAGCGGGGCCGTCACGCCCTTGCACACGGTGGAGGGGGACTTGCCCATGACGCGCCTGAACGATGGCCGCTGCGACCGCCAGGGACGCTTTGTCTTCGGCACGCTCGATGAGCGCCCGTGCCGCGATGCCGTCGCCAGCTTCTACCGCCTCAACCTGGACCTGACCCTGGAGCGCCTGCCGCTGCCGCAGATCGCCATCTCGAACAGCATCTGCTTCAGCGTCGATGGCACGGCCATGTACTTCTGCGACTCGATGAAGAAGGCGATCTACCGCTGGGACGATTATCTGGGGGGCGATGCCAGCCGGGTGCGCGTGTTTGCCGTGCTCGATCCGGGCCCCGGCGCCGCCGATGGCGCCACCGTCGATGCGGATGACTACCTGTGGAGCGCGCAATGGGGCGCCGGCAGGGTCTTGCGCTTCGCGCCGGACGGCAGCGTCGAGCGCAAGATCAGCCTGCCCGTCTCGCAGCCCAGCTGCGTGAGCCTGGGCGGCCCGCGCTACGACGAATTGTTCGTCACCACGGCGCAGGAGAGCTTGAGCGCGGCCCAGCTGGCGAGCGAACCGCTGGCCGGGGGATTGTTTCATGCGCGCCAGGTGGGCGTGCGCGGTTTGCCGGAAGTGCGCTTTGGCGCCCTGCCGGCCTGACAGGATAGAGCATATGCAAAAACATACGGTTTTCGAGGGCATTATCGAGCGGGGTATGGTCGGCATCGTGCGCGCCCCTTCGGCGCAGGCGGCCGTGCAGATCGCCGAGGCGTGCATTGCCGGCGGCATCACGGCGCTGGAAGTGGCGTTCACCACGCCCGATACCCTGGGCGTGCTGCGCACCCTGCGCGAACGCCATGGCCATGACGTGCTGCTGGGCGCGGGCACGGTGCTCGATACGGAGACGGCGCGCGCCGCCATCCTGGCCGGCGCCCAGTTCATCATCTCGCCCGGCGTGAACGTGGAGACCATCACGCTGTGCCAGCGCTACCAGGTGCTGTCCATGCCGGGGGCGATGACGCCGACGGAGATCGTCACGGCCCTGCAGGCCGGCGCCGACATCGTCAAGGTTTTCCCCGCCGAGATGTTCGGCCCCGCCTACATCAAGGCGCTGCGCGCGCCCCTGCCGCAGGCGCCATTGATGCCCACGGGCGGCGTGACGGTGGAGAACCTCGACGAATGGTTTGCCAGCGGCGCCGTGGCCGTGGGCATCGGCAGCAGCCTGAGTGGCCCGGGCGCCACGGGGGATTACGCGGCCGTGACGGCGCGCGCGCAGGCTTTCGTGGCGAAGATGGAGGCCATACGCAAAACTAGCTCTTCAGGCTAGCTCCCACGGTGGAGTAATTCTGCTACGCTAAGGGGGCAATGTCGCACGCCTCATAGACCAGAATATGTCCAACATCGCCCGCATCCTGCAAGAGAGCCGCATCATCGCCATCGTCGGCATGTCCGACAAGCCTGAACGCGCCAGCCATGAAGTGGCAGATTACCTGCTGCGGCATGGCTATCGCGTGTTGCCCGTCAATCCGGCCCTCGCCGGACGCGATGTGCTGGGGCAGCGCGCTTACGCCACCCTGACGCAGGCCGCGGCGGCTGTCGCGCCGGCGCGCATCGACATCGTCGACTGCTTCCGCAAGTCAGAAGATATTCTGCCCATCGCCGAGGAAGCCATCGCCGTCAAGGCTGGCTGCCTGTGGCTGCAGCTCGACGTAGTCAACGAGCAGGCGGCGCAGCTGGCGCGGGCGGCGGGCCTGGCGGTGGTGATGGACCATTGCACAAAAATCGAGCACCGCAAGCTGGCGGTGGCGGCATGAAGGCGCGCACGCAGTTCCGGGCCGGGAAGGATTTCGACCTGAATGAGGATTTCGCCGGCAAGCGCCTGCTGGGCGCCGCCACCAAGGCGGCGAACAAGAAGCTGACGGCGGCCCAGTGCAAGGCCATCGACCGCGAGGAAACCGTGGCCCTGACGGCGCAGATCGCCGAGTGCCAGAGCATGCTGTACGCGCAGCACAAAAAGAAGGTGCTGCTGGTCTTGCAGGGCATGGACACGTCGGGCAAGGATGGCACGGTCAAGGCCATCTTCAGCAATATCAACCCGATGGGCATTCGCGCCGTGGCGTTCAAGGGACCCACCGACATCGAACTGGCGCACGATTACCTGTGGCGCGTGCACCAGCATGTGCCCGTGAAAGGCGAAATCGCCATCTTCAACCGCAGCCATTACGAGGATGTGCTGATCACGCGCGTGCAGGACATGATCGACAAGGCCGAATGCCAGCGCCGCTATGCGCAGATCCGCGATTTCGAGCGCATGCTGAGTGAAACGGGCACCGTCATCCTGAAGGTCTTCCTGCATATCTCGAAGGACGAGCAACGGGGACGGCTGCAGGAGCGGCTCGATGATCCCGACCGCCAGTGGAAGTTCGATCCCAACGATATCGCCCAGCGCAAGAAGTGGGATGGCTACCAGCGCGCCTATGAAACGGCGATCCGCGAGACGGATGCCGACCACGCGCCGTGGTACGTGGTGCCATCGAACTCCAAGACGCAGCGCAACCTGGTGGTCGCGTCCCTGCTGCTGGAAACCCTGCAGGGCATGAAGCTGGAATACCCGGCGCCGGACCCGAAACTGTCGTCTTTCAAGGTCGAGTAGAGCTCGGGGCAGTTCAGCGCCGCGCCTGCGAAATCTGCCGCGCTGTGGCATAGTATCCCTCGTCGATAATTCAAACCAGACCGGAGATGCATATGCTGCAGTTGAAAGATCCTACCTTGTTGCGTCACCAGGCTTACGTGAATGGAGCCTGGGTCGATGCCGATGGTGGCCAGACGATTAATGTGAGCAATCCCGCCACGGGCGAGCATATCGGCACGGTGCCCCTGATGGGCGCCGCCGAGACGCGCTGCGCCATCGAGGCGGCCAATGCCGCCTGGCCTGCCTGGCGCAAGAAGACGGCCAAGGAGCGCGCGGCCGTGCTGCGCCGCTGGCATGACCTGATCCTGGAAAACGCCGACGACCTGGCGCTGATCATGACCACCGAGCAGGGCAAGCCCTTGCCGGAAGCGAAGGGCGAAGTGCAGTTCGGCGCCTCGTTCATCGAGTGGTTTGCGGAAGAAGGCAAGCGCGTTGCGGGCGATACCCTGCAATCGCCATGGCCGGACCGCCGCCTGGTCATCACCAAGGAGCCGATCGGCGTATGCGCCGCCATCACGCCGTGGAACTTCCCCGCCGCCATGATCACCCGCAAAGTCGGCCCGGCCCTGGCCGCCGGCTGCCCGATGGTTCTGAAACCGGCCGAAGCCACGCCGTTTTCCGCGCTGGCGCTGGCCGTGCTGGCCGAGCGCGCAGGCGTGCCTGCGGGCGTGTTCAGCATCGTCACGGGCGCGCCGAAAGACATCGGCGGCGAAATGACGTCGAACCCCATCGTGCGCAAGCTGACGTTCACTGGCTCGACCCAGGTGGGCCGCCTGCTGGCGGAGCAGTGCGCGCCGACAATCAAGAAGCTGTCGCTGGAACTGGGCGGCAATGCGCCGTTCATCGTCTTCGACGACGCCGACCTGGATGCGGCCGTGGAAGGCGCCATCGCCTCGAAATACCGCAACGCCGGCCAGACCTGCGTGTGCGCCAACCGTCTGTATGTGCAGGACAGCGTGTATGACGCGTTTGCCGACAAACTGGTGGCCGCCGTGGCCAAGCTGAAAGTGGGCAATGGCATCGAGGCGGGCGTCACGCAAGGCCCGCTGATCGACGCCAAGGCCGTCGCCAAGGTGGAAGAACACGTGGCCGACGCGCTGGGCAAGGGCGGCCGCCTGCTCGCTGGCGGCAAACGCCACGCGCTGGGCAACGGCTTCTTCGAGCCGACCATCATCGCCGACGTGACGAACGACATGCGCGTGGCCACGGAGGAAACCTTCGGCCCGCTGGCGCCCCTGTTCCGCTTCAAGACGGACGATGAAGTGATTGCCCTGGCCAACAACACGGAATTCGGCCTGGCCGCCTATTTCTATTCGCGCGACATCGGCCGCATCTGGCGCGTGGCCGAAGGCCTGGAAACGGGCATGGTCGGCGTCAACACGGGCCTGATCTCGAACGAGATCGCGCCCTTCGGCGGCGTCAAGCAATCGGGCCTGGGCCGTGAAGGGTCGACCTACGGTATCGAAGACTATCTGGTCATCAAGTACATCTGCATGGGCGGTATCTAGGATGCTTGATTAAATCTGCTGCTGGCGGCGCGCTTTCCGGCCTGCGATGCGCGCTGCCTCGGCGGCCCCGTACTCAGTACAGCTGCGCTTCTTAGCCAGATGGGGGCGCCGAGCCTCGTTGCCGCTCGCTACGATTTTTTTAAGCATCCGTGACGTCCGTTATCGACGGCTGTTGCGAGCCGATCCTAACCTGTCCAGCATGCCCTTGACCGCTTCCATCTGCGTGCCGCTCTTGCGGTAGAAATCCGGGTCGATCGGATTGAGGCTGGTGTAGCCCCAGAAATCCCAGCAGCCTTTCGGGTTGTACGGGTAGACAGGGCTCGGTTCGGCCTGCGGATACAGCACGATGATCTTGTTGGCGTCCGCCACCTGGTTGTAGCCGGTGCTGGTATAGAAACGGTCGCCGATCGCTTGCGTCGTTTGCAGGCAGCCGTGGAACACCACGTGCACGCGGCAGCTCTCGCTGTCGCAGGCTTTCGGGATGTAGGCGTAGCCCGTATTGTTCATGCTGGAGTAGGCGCTCTGGATGAAGCTGCGCTGGTTGAAGGCGATCAGCTTGCCCGTCAGGGTGGTCGTCGAAGGCTGCAGGTCCGGGTACAGGTGCTGCAGGATGTCGCGCGCCTGCACGAAGTCGCAGTCGTTGATGAAGGGCGACGCCGTGACGTCGCAGGCCTTGTCCTGGTTGTTGTCCGTGATGATGGCATGGCCTGCACCGACATTGTCGACGAAGCGGATCTGCTCCGCCGGCGTGCCCGCCAGCGCATAGAATTTTCCCACCTGTTCCACCACCGGCCGCGTCACGGTCTGGTCTTTCGTTCCGCTGAACAGATACACGCGCTGGCGTTTCAGGTTGGCCGTGTCGTCGATGAGGCGGGCGCGCGCGAAGTCGTTCGCCGCGCGCAGCAATTCGCTGGCGACAGGCGGCGCCACCTGCGCGCTGCCCGGATTCATGCAGGTGGTCAGGGCATTCGTCAGGTAGGGGATGTAGGGGAAGCGGCCCGGCTGGCCCGAGCAGAAATACGGGCCGCCCGCGATGATGCCGGCGCCGGCCACCGTGGCCGAGTAGGCGACGGCAAACTGCGCCGCCATGAAGCCGCCCGAGGACAGGCCGGACACGGTGGTCTGGCTCAGGTCAGCCTGGTAGCCGGGCAGGGCGGGGGCGTCCCTGGTCGCGGCGGGTTTGGCCGCTTTGGCGGCCGTGGCGGCGAGCGCGCCGCCTGGCGCCAGGGTGAGCAGGCTGGCAGCCAGCAGGGCGGTGGGTAATGCGGTCAGGTGCGGGAAGGGCATGGCGACTCCACAAGGCAAGAAATGGGATAGGAAGGCCGAGCATAGGTAAAAAAACTGTGCGATGGGCAAGTACTGCACTATCGTTGATGTCGCTCAAGCAATTGCTGTTCTTGTGGCCCTCATGCGCGCGCGCGGCGTTTGACATAGAATGGTTTTTTCCGTTCAACCATGGTGCCCTTCATGTCCAAGACCCTTGCCCAGCTGTTTGCGCTCACCACCCTTGCCGCCGGCGCCAGCCTGGCCATGCCGGCCCATGCCGCCGAAACCGCTACAGCTGCCGTCGCGCCGGCCGCCTGCCCCGCGATTCTCAAGCAGACCTTCAACCGCCTGCAGGATGAAGCGCCGCAAAACCTGTGCCAGTACGCGGGCAAGGTGGTGCTGGTGGTCAATACGGCCAGTTATTGTGGTTTTACTAATCAATATGAAGGGCTCGAGGCGCTGTACGCCAAGTACGGCAGCAAGGGCCTGGTGGTGCTGGGCTTCCCGTCGAACGACTTCGGCAAGCAGGAACCCGGCAACAGCAAGGAAATCGCCGATTTCTGCTACAACACCTATGGCGTGAAGTTCCCCATGTTTGCCAAATCGGTGGTCTCCGGTCCCGCGCCGAACCCGCTGTACGTGGACCTGATCAAGCAGACGGGCAAGACGCCGGCGTGGAATTTCCATAAATACCTGATCGACCGCCACGGCAAAGTGGTGGAAAGCTTCCCCAGCAAGGTGACGCCGGACGACAAGAAACTCGTTGGTGCGGTGGAAAAAGCGCTGGCGATGTAAGTTGCCGACACCCAAGCAGGCTGGAACGCCTGCTTTTTTTTAATGCCGCGCTTGTCGTCTTGCCATCATTGTCCTAAGCTGGTTGTTCGCGTTTGTCACAACAAAGGAGAACATCATGGCGTATGTCGATGGATTTGTGGTGCCCGTACCGAAAGCCAAGCTCGATGCCTACCTGGCCATGTCGCGCACCTGCGGCGCCATCTGGCGCGAATATGGCGCGCTGGAATTTCGCGAATGCGTGGGCGACGATGTCAAGCCGGGCAAGCTGACGTCGTTCCCGCAGGCGGTGGACTTGCAGGATGGCGAAGTGGTGGTGTTTTCCTGGATCGTCTACGAGTCGCGCGCCAGGCGCGATGAAATCAACGACAAGGTCATGAAAGATCCGCGCCTGGCCGAGATGATGGATCCGGCCAAGCTGCCGTTCGATGGCAAGCGGATGATCTACGGCGGTTATGAAATGCAGGTGGACCTCTAGCGGCTGAAACAGTCCATGGCGGCGTTGCAATGCCTCGTCGTGCAGTTGCACTACCTTCGGCAATGCGCCTTGCCCTGAACGGTTTCAGGCGCTAGCGATAATATGTGCCGGCAACGCCCCGCGCAACGCGTTGCACACGACAATCGCTTCGGCCCGTGCCAGCATGGCCCGCGTGATGATGGTTTCCTGCGCGTCCCAGGCAGGATCGGCCAGCATGGCGGCGCGTTGCACGCCGGGCAGCAGGCCGCAGGACAGGGGCGGCGTATGCCAGCGGCCATCGAGGCGGATGAAGACATTGCTGCGCCCGCCTTCTGTCAGTTCGCCCCGTTCGTTAAAGAACAGCATGTCGAAGCTGCCTCGCGCCTCGGCCGCGCGCCAGACCGCGTCGTAGCGTGCGCGCACGCTGCTCTTGTGACGCAGGAACAGGTCGCCGGCAGTCGTGGCGTCAGGCGCCAGCAGGATGGTTACCATGTCCGGCAGGGCGGTGAGCGCACCGCTTTGCGTCGTGAACTGGCCATCCTGGCGCAGCGCCAGACGCAGGCGGAAGGGCGCGTCGTCGGGGCGCGCCGCGCAGGCCGCCTGCAGCGCGGCCTGCGCGGCACTCTCACTCCAGGCAAAACCGAAATAGGCGCAGGAGGCGGCCAGACGTGCCAGGTGGCGCTCTTGCTGGCGACAGCCGCCGGTGCGGCTGGCGTGCAAGGTCTCGAACAGTTCGAAGTCGTTGGTCAGCCCCGTGAGGAAGCGGGCCTTGAGCTGGCACTCCGCAAATTCCTCCTGCGGGGCGCTGTCCAGGACGATACCGGCGCCCACGCCCATCTCGCCGCGCCGGATGCCGTCAGGGCCAGCCGGCTGCAAGGCCAGGGTGCGGATCGGCACGGACATGCAGAAGTCACCCACCGCGTGGGTAGCGCCGGCGGCGGGAGGGTCGAACCAGCCGATGGCGCCCGTATAGATGCCGCGCGGCGCCGGCTCCAGCTCGGCGATGATTTCCATGGTGCGGCGTTTCGGCGCGCCCGTGATCGAGCCGCACGGGTACAAGGCCAGGAAGACGTCGGCCAGGCTGGCGTCGTCACGCAGGCGCGCCTGCACGGTGGAGGTCATTTGCAGCACGCTGCTGTAGCGCGTCACCTCGAACAGGGCCGGCACCTTGACGGAGCCGGTGACGGCGATGCGGCCGATGTCGTTGCGCAGCAGGTCGACGATCATCAGGTTTTCCGCGCGGTTCTTCGGGTCATTGGCCAGGGCGCTGGCGCGGCGCGCGTTTTCTGCCGTTTGCTCAGGCGGGGCGGCAGGCGCCGTGCCTTTCATGGGGCGCGCCATCAGCTCGCCCTGTGCATGGCGCACGAACAGTTCCGGCGACAGCGATAGCAGGGCGCCGCCATCGGGCAGCATCACCAGCGCGCCGTAGGGCACGGGCTGGCGCGCGCGCAGCCGCGCATACAGGGCCAGGGGCGAGCCGAAGGCGTCGAAGCGCAAGCGATACGTGTAGTTGACCTGGTAGGTGTCGCCGGCCACGATGTAGTCGTGGATGCGGTGCAGCGCGCGCGTGAATTCGGCTTGATCCACATTCGCGCGGATATCGGCCACGCCGGCCGGCGCGGCGTCGGCGCGGGCGGGCGCGTCCAGCCACTGCGCCACCTCGTCCTGTGAAAGCTGCGTGCAATGGTCGAAGACAAGCACTTGCGCCAGCGGCGGCGCGTTGATGCCTGCCGCGCGCGGCGGCATGGCCAGCAAATGCGCCCCCAGCTCGTAGCTGCACACGCTGACGGCGTACTGGCCGCGATGTAAGGCGTCTTGCAGGCCTTCCAGCAGCTCGGGCCAGGCCTGCCCCTCGGTGCATTGCAAGACTGACGCCAGGCCCGTGTACAGGCGCGAACCGGCGCCCGGGGTGCTGGCGTCGTCGAGCAGGGCGAAACAGTCGGTATGCATGGGGACAGCCGCGGCGGTGACTTACCCCAGCAGCATGGCGATTTGCAGCGCCGCTTCCTGGGAGGGATTGATCTTGAAGCCGCTCTTGGCGTAGCGGTGCCAGCGTCCGATGACGAAGCCGACGATCAGGGTGGCGCGCGCCGCCACTTCGCTTTCCTTGCCATGGCCTTCGGCGGCGGCCACGCGCAAGGCCTGCTTGAGCGCCAGTTCCACGCGGTCGTAGAACTGGTTCATGCGCACTTGCAGGCGCTCGTCCTCATTGACCAGCGCATCGCCGATCAATACGCGCGTCATGCCCGGATTGCTGATGGCGAAATTGAGCAGCATGCCGACGATGTCGCGCGTTTGCGTCATGCCGTCGCTGTGCTTTTCCGCGATCTGGTTGATCAGGCCGAAGACGCTCGACTCGATGAATTCGATCAGCCCTTCGAACATTTGCGCCTTGCTGGCGAAATGGCGGTACAGGGCTGCTTCCGACACGGCCAGTCTGGCCGCCAGTGCGGCAGTGGTGATCTTTTCGCCTTTCGGCTGCTCCAGCATTGCGGCGAGGGCCTGAAGAATTTGTAGCCTGCGTTGGCCCGGCGGTGTGCTTGCCATATTTTCTCTTGTCGTTAAAAAAAATGCTGCCTTGATGGGGAGGTCCGTCACCGCCGCTAGCGGTGCGGCTTCCGGCGTCAACCGGAAGCCCAGGAGTCCCCTTCAACGCAGACGGTGAAGGCGGCGTGCCAAATGCCGGACAGATTTTACTTTGACATCGACGTAAGCGGGGCGATTTAACGCCTTGGGCAACTTCGCCACGCCGATCGGATCCGCCATTTTCAGGTATTGCGTGACCCATGCCGTGCGCAGGCCCAGTTTTTTCGCACCCTTCAGGTTGGCCAGGGTGTCTTCCACCAGGATGCAGCGGCCAGGGCGGATCTGGTGCTTGCGCATCAGTTTGCGCAGCATCAGGGTCGATGGCTTGGGCCGCAGCTGGCGGTGCACATGCATCGCCTCGATGGCGATATGCTGCGAAAAATGCTGGCGCAAGCCCAGGTGGCGCATCACGTCGCTCGAATAGCGCAGCGGCGCGTTGGTGAGTAAAATTTTACGGCCAGGCAGGCGTTTGAGTAAAGCCCCCAGCCCCCGCTCGGCGCGTATCATGGCGCGCAAATCGTCGAACGCGTGCGTCTCGTGCAGAAAATGCGCTGCCTGTACCTGATGGTGCTTGACCATGCCCAGCAAGGTGGCCCCATAGCGGCGCCAGTAGGCTGCGCGCGCCGCATTGACGATGGCGTCGTCGGCCGGCGTCACGCCGTCGCCCAGCACGCGGGCAATATACGTGTTCATATTGGCCGTGATGGTGGGGAAGATGGCGTGCGAGGCATTGTGCAGCGTGTTGTCGAGGTCAAACAGCCAGACCGGCGACGAGCGGTTAAGATGGGACACAGGCACAGGAGTCTTTAGGCAAGATGATAAGCAAGATGAAAAATTCAACAATCAGGAAAACCATGCGACGCCAGATTATAGTGATGTTTTGCGGATTATTCTTGCTGCCGTTGCCGGCGGCCTTTGCCGACGCGCCGCCCGTGACGCAAAACCGGGGCGCCCTGTTCAAGGTGCAGGACGCCAGCCATACCCTGTATCTGTTCGGTACCATCCACGTCGGCGCGCCCGATTTTTATCCGCTCGAGCCGACCGTGACGCAGGCGCTGCACCAGGCTGGCGCGCTGGCGCTGGAGATCGATCCCGGCGCCGACCCGCGCGCCGCCCTGGGCGCCGTGCTGAAATACGGCATGGAGGCGCCGGGCAACCAAGTGCCGCTTGATTGCCGCCAGACCCTGGCCCCGCGCCTGGCGCCGCTGTTGCAAAAATACGGCATTCCAGCCGAGTCGGTGGCGCCGATGAAGCCGTGGATGCTGGCCAGCATGCTGGCCATCGGCGAGTTTTCCACCCTGGGCTACCGCTCCGACCTGGCCGTCGACAATTATCTGTCGCAGCAGGCCAAGGCGCGCAAGATCCCCGTGGTGGAACTCGAGTCGATGGAAGGCCAGATGGCGCTGTTCGGCGCCATGTCGCCGGCCGACCAGTGCCGTTTCCTGGAAGACGGCGTGGCGTCGATCGAGGACCAGGAACAAAGCCAGGAAGCGCGCGAGATCGCCAACGCCTGGCGCACGGCCGATGCCGCCGCCTTCGACAGGTTGGCCGCCAAGGCAGCGACAGACCCGTCGTTCGCCGCCCAGTTCGTGCAAAAGGTGTTGCTGGATGGCCGCAACCCCGCCCTGGCTGACGGCATCGCCAGGTTGCTGGCGCGCGAAAAGTCCAGCCTGGCCGCCATCGGCGTGCTGCACCTGGTGGGCACGAAAAGCGTTCCGGATTTATTGCGTCAGAAGGGCTTGAAGGTCGAGCGGGTGTATTGAACTGGTGGCTTAGCCGCGCCACAAACGGCGGCAGAGCAGATGGAAAAGTGTTCAGGGCAAGGCGTACTGACGAAGACAGTACGCATGTACGGCGAGGAAGGACAACGCCGCCATGGACCTTTTTTCAGCTGCGGGGAGATATAGTTGGTGCCCTTGACGTGGATCGAACACGTGGCCTCTCCCTTACCAAGGGAGTGCTCTACCACTGAGCTACAAGGGCAAATTAAAAGCGGCGCCAGGTGATCTGCGCCGCCAAACTACTCGCTGTGATGCGTTGCGATTTTTTTAGTGCGAACGGATCATAGTACCAAAAGCTTGCTCGGTCAACACTTCCAGCAATAATGAGTGTTCGATGCGGCCGTCGATGATGTGCACCGTGTTCACGCCGGACTTGGCGGCGTCGAGCGCGGACGAGATCTTCGGCAGCATACCGCCCGAGATCGTGCCGTCGGCGAACATCTCGTCGATTTCACGCGCCGACAGGTCGGTCACCAGGTTGCCCTGCTTGTCCTGGACGCCGGCGATGTTGGTCATCATGATCAGCTTTTCCGCTTTCAGGATTTCCGCGATCTTGCCGGCTACCACGTCGGCGTTGATGTTGTAGGCCTGGCCATCCTGGCCGAAACCGATCGGCGAGATGATGGGAATGAAGGCGTCGTCCTGCAGCGCCTTGACGACGGCCGGGTTGATCGCGTCGATCTCGCCGACGAAGCCGATGTCGAGGAATTCGCCCGGATGTTCGCGGTCCGGCATCTGCATCTTGCGCGCGCGGATCAAGCCGCCATCCTTGCCCGTCAGGCCCACAGCCTGGCCGCCGTAATGGTTGATCAGCATGACGATATCCTGCTGCACTTCGCCGCCCAGCACCCACTCCACCACTTCCATGGTTTCTTCATCGGTGATGCGCATGCCTTGCACGAAGGTGCCTTGCTTGCCGATTTTTTTCAGCGCGTTGTCGATCTGCGGTCCGCCGCCGTGCACCACGACCGGGTTCATGCCGACCAGCTTGAGCAGGATGACGTCGCGCGCGAAGCCGTGCTTCAGGCGTTCGTCCGTCATGGCATTGCCACCGTACTTGATGACGATGGTCTTGCCATGGAAATTGCGGATGTAGGGCAGGGCCTCGGCCAGAATCTGCGCCTTGATTTGTGGCGACACCGCCGTCAAGTCGTCATTCATGTCCAGGTTCAAGTTAGCTAGTTGATTCATGGCGAGTCCGGAAAATAGATTTGTGGGATTTTACAGGGAAGAAGAAAATCTTGGAGGCATTATAGGGCGATCTTGTTGTATTTTCCCTGATGATCCTATAGTCTGGCCCGATATGCCCCCCAGCCAGCCCTTTTACTGCCCGTTACATCTGCGTCGTATCCTGGCGCGGCAGGACACACACTTGCCAATTCAAACACAGCCATGAGCGTATGCAGCCTGTGCGGCGCCACCTTCCAGTGCGGCCAGCTTGATCCGGACGCCAAGGAACCCTGCTGGTGCGTGGCCCTGCCGCCGGCCGTTCCCGTGCCCGGCAGCACCGCCGTGGGCTGCTGGTGCCCCGCCTGCCTGCAAGAGCGCATCGCCGCCTTGACCCCTCCGGCAGCAACGCCGGCCAGATAAGCGCATCGGCGCGCTTTTTCCTTTGCAAAAGACCTTGCATTTTGTAGGGGAATACGTTCAGACTTCGATTTTTAAGAATTTCTTACAGGAAAGTTATGCGCTTCAGGGATATCCGCATCGGCGTGCGCATCAATGCCGGTTATGCCATTTTGATCGTGCTGATGCTGGTCGTCATCGTCTTGGCGGGGAGCCGCATCTATGCTATCCGCGCCGAGACCGACGATATCCTGCAGCGCGACTGGGTCGCCGCCAAGGCCACCAGCAAGATCCACGGACTGGCGCGCGAGGCGGCCACGCGCATCGGCAACCTGCCGAGCCAGCACGAGCCGGCGCTGCGCCAGGCGAACCAGGCGCGCCTGGAGGCGATCAAGCAGGGCATCGATGAGCAGGTGCGCATCCTCGACGGTCTCGATGCGCGGCCCGAGGAGCGGCGCCTGCTGGAGCAGATGCACCTGGCGCGCGCCGACTACTATGTGTCGCTCAAGACGATGTTCGAACTGGTCGAACGCGGCGAGGATGCCCGCGCCGAGCAGGCCATGCAGACGCAGACCTTGCCGGTGCTGGAAAAAGTGCTGCTGTACGTGAGCCAGCTCGATGACTTGCAGCAGCAACTGATCCGCGACAGCGCGGCCCGGATACGCAACGACATCGATACCTCGCTGCTGCTGATGGGCGGCATCGGCCTGGCAGCCCTGCTGACCGGTCTCGCCTTTGCCTGGTCGGCGCGCTCGATTACGCGTCCGCTGGGCGAGGCGGTGGCGATCGCCACGCGCGTGGCCAATGGCGACCTCAGTTCCGTCATCGAAGTGACGTCGCGCGACGAGACGGGTGAGTTGCTGCAGGCGCTCAAGGACATGAGCACCAGCTTGGCCGTCGAGCAGGACCTGCGCCACGCCGTCGAAGTGGCCGAGGATGCGACCAAGATGAAGTCGGACTTCCTGGCCAATATGTCGCACGAGATCCGCACGCCGATGAACGGCATCATTGGCATGACCCACCTGGCGCTGCAGACGGACCTCACGTCGACCCAGCGCAATTACCTGGAGAAGGTGGAATCGGCTTCGAAGAACCTGTTGGCCATCATCGACGACATCCTCGATTTCTCGAAGATCGAGGCGGGCAAGATGGCCTTTGAAAAAGTCGATTTCTTCCTCGAGGACGTGCTGGCACAGATCGCCGACCTGTCCGTGATGCGCGCCCAGGACAAGGGGCTCGAACTGCTGTTCGACATCGCCCCCAATGTGCCGAACGCCTTGCAGGGCGACCCGCTGCGCCTGGGCCAGGTGCTGATCAACCTGACCAACAACGCGATCAAGTTTACGGATAAGGGCGAGATCGTCGTCAGCATCCGCCTGCAGCAGCTGGAAGAACATGCGGCTGTCTTGCGCGTCGATGTGCGCGACACGGGCATCGGCCTCACGCCGCCCCAGCGCAGCAAATTGTTCCAGGCCTTTACCCAGGCCGACACCTCGACCACGCGCCACCATGGCGGCACGGGCCTGGGACTGACCATCAGCAAGCGCCTGGTGGAAATGATGGAAGGCGAGATCGACCTGGTCAGCGAAGCGGGCGTGGGCAGCACCTTCTTCTTCACGGCCCGCTTCGGCCTGGCCGCCGTGCCGCGCGACAGCCTGTCGCAACTGCAGCATCAGCAGCAATTCCAGGGCCTGCGCGTGCTGGTGGTCGATGACAACCCCAGCGCGCGTGAAATCTTCGTCAGCATGCTGACGGCGCTGGGCTTCGAGGCGCGTGCCGTGTCTGGCGGCGTGCTGGCCATCGGCGCCGTGGCGCAGGCGCGCGCCGAGGGGCGAGGGTACGGACTGGTGCTGATGGACTGGAAAATGCCGGGCATGAATGGCCTCGATACCCTGGCCGGCATCCGCGCCGATGCCGCCGGCATCGACGCGACGCCGGCCTGCATCATGGTCACGGCCTTCCATCGCGAAGCGCTGCTGGAGGCGGCGCGCCAGCGGGACTTGCCGTTCGACGGCGTATTGAACAAGCCGGTCAGCGCCTCGACCCTGCTCGACCAGATATCGTTCGTGTTTGGCGGCGTGACGGGGCAGAGCCGCAAGACGCAGCGCCAGAGCAGCTACCGCGACGACGAACGCGCCTTGCGCGGCGCCTGGCTGCTGCTGGTGGAGGATAATGAAGTCAACCAGGAAGTGGCGCAGCATATTCTCAACGACGCCGGCATCCGCGTCGACATCGCGGGCAATGGCGCCATCGCGCTGGCGAAGATCGAGGAAAACGCCTATGACGGCGTGCTGATGGATTGCCAGATGCCGGTGATGGATGGCTACCAGGCGACGCGCAAGCTGCGCCAGGACCCCCGTTATTCGAATTTGCCCGTGATCGCCATGACGGCCAATGCCATGGTGGGCGACAAGGAAAAATGCCTGGATGCCGGCATGAACGATTTCATCGCCAAGCCGATCGACGTGGCGCAGTTGTTCGGCACCCTGGCACGCTGGATCGCGCCGGCCACGCCGCAGGCAATGACGGCGGTGGTGGCGCAGCCGGAAGCGGAGTTGCCCGTGATCGCCGGTCTGAAAATGGCGGAAGCCATGCGTCGCGTGGGCGGCAATGCCGTTTTGATGCGAAAATTGCTGGACCGTTTTGTGGAAACCCAGTTCGACGCCATGCAGCGCATCGTTGCCGCCATCGAGAACAACCAGCTCGAGACGGCGATCCGCGAAGCGCATACCCTGAAGGGCCTGGCCGGCAATATCGGCGCCGGCGGCCTGGCCGACAGCGCCGCGCGGGTCGAGCACTTGCTCAGCCTGGGTTCGCACGACGGCTTGCCGCAGGCGCTGGCCGCCTGCACCCTGGCGCTCGACGAGCTGGTGCCGAAGATCGTGCTGGCCATGCAGTCGCGCGGCCATGTGGCCGAGGCGGGCGGCGCGGCGGTGGCGCCAGTGGCGGCGGTGGACCGGGCGCACCTGGAAGCGGGCTTGCGCGAATTGTCGCAGCTGCTGCTGCAGGACGATGCGCAGGCCGTCAAGCACCTGGACGGCATCGGCCCCGTGCTGGTCGCGGCCGGGCAGGCGGAACACGCGCGCCAGTTGAAGCGCATGCTGGGACAATACGATTTCGAAGGTGCGCTGGCGCAGCTGGGCGAGGTGGCCGATGCGCTGGAGCTGACACTGTGACAAGGATAACTATGCAGAGCGAAGGACGGGCATGAGAGCGCCGGCAAGCAAGCCAACCATTCTGGTGGTCGACGACACACCAGACAATATCGACCTGCTGCGCGCGGTGCTGGAAGACGATTACCGCACCAAGATCGCCGTCAATGGCGAACGCGCCCTGAAGATCGCCGCCGGCAGCGACCAGCCCGACCTGATCCTGCTCGACATCATGATGCCGGGCATGAGCGGCTACGATGTGTGCCGCGCGCTGAAGGCCGATCCCGCCACGGCCGGCATCCCCGTGATTTTTGTCACCGCCATGAGCGAAGTGGCCGACGAGCAGCTGGGCCTGGCCCTGGGCGCCGTCGACTACATCACCAAGCCGATTTCGGCGCCCATCGTGCTGGCGCGCATCAGGACGCAGCTGGCGATGAAGCAGATGCAGGATTTCTTGCGCGACCAGAACCAGTACCTGGAAACGGAGGTGGAGCGCCGCGTGCAGGAGGTGGCGGCGCTGCAGGACGTCACCATCCACGCCATGGCCTCGCTGGCCGAAACGCGCGACAGCGAGACGGGCAACCATATCCGCCGCACCTCGCACTACCTGAAAGCGCTGGCCGAGAAAGTGCGCGGCCTGCCGCGTTTCCGCGATTTTTTGACGGACAAGAATATCGAACTGCTGTTCAAGACGGCGCCGCTGCACGATATCGGCAAGGTGGGCATTCCCGACCATATCCTGCTCAAGCCGGGACGTTTCGAGCCGCACGAAATGGCCATCATGAAGACGCATACCACGCTCGGGCGCGACGCCATCCTGGCGGCCGAGCACGAGCTGGGCATCGAAGTCGATTTCCTCAAGTACGCGAAGGAGATCGCCTACAGCCACCATGAAAAATGGGATGGCAGCGGCTACCCGCAAGGCCTGGCTGGCGAAGACATCCCGATTTCGGCGCGCCTGATGGCGCTGGCCGACGTGTATGACGCCCTGATCAGCCGGCGCATCTACAAGCAGGGCATGGACCATGCGCAGGCCGTGCAGATCATCGTCGAGGGGCGCGGTTCGCATTTCGACGCCGAGATCGTCGACGCCTTCCTGCAGATCCAGGACCAGTTCATCGCCATCTCCAACCGCTATGCCGATGGCGTGTGCGAGATCGCCGACAAGCAGCGGCAGATCGCGCCCTTCGCCGAGAACATCAACTGACGGTCTTGAAGAAGCGCAGCATCTCTCGGCTGGCGTCCGGCCCTTTGCCGTCCGTGTAACTGCCGTTATCGCTGCCGCCGGACCAGGCATGGCCGGCGCCGTGGATGACCCAGTGTTCGCCCAGTGGCGAGCCATCGGCTTGGCTGTGCGTGGTGCGCGTGTAGCGGTGGCCATTCGGTACGCTGCCATCGACGGAAGCGGCTTTGGCCGCCTTGCCGCCCGACTGGCTGCGCACGCCCTGGGCGATCAGTTCATCGCCATTGCGCGGGTTGACGGTGGTGTCGCGGTCGCCATGGAAGACGATGATGGGCACGCCGCCCGCCGGCGCCTTGCGCTGGGCATTGGGCATGGCGCCGCCCTTCATGGCGGCCAGCGCCGACGGCAAGTCCTGCGCCGAAGCGAAGGGCAGACCCGAATGCACGCCGACAGCGGCAAACAGGTCGGGGTACAGGGTGCCGACGATGACGGCCATGGCGCCGCCCGCCGACAGGCCGGCGACAAACACTTCGCGCTCGTTGACCGGGTAGTCGTCGATGACTTGCCGGGCGATGCCGGCGATCAGCGACGGTTCGCCCTGATCGCGCTGCTGGTCGATGGCGTTGAACCAGTTCCAGCAGCGCGAACTGTTGGCGCCCTGCGTCTGCGCCGGGTAGACGACAAAACACTCCTTTTCTTCTGCCAGCGCATTCATTTGCGTGCCGGCGGCAAAATCGTCGGGATTTTGCGTGCAGCCGTGCAGCATCACGATCAGCGGCATGGCCTGGCCATGATAGCTGCTGGGGATATACAGCTTGTACGAACGCGTGCCCGCATGGTTGCGGTACACGCCGTCGATGAATTGCGCGCCGGCGGGTATCTCCGCTGGCGTGGCGGCCGGCGCGTTGAAGCCGGGCGGATGGAAGTTTGGCAGCTCGAAGCTGGGCATGTCGAAGCTGTGCTGGCCCAGGCCTGCCGGCACGCCCAGGCGCGCCATGAAATCCTGCGCGAAGTCCTGCGCCGCCTGCGCGGGTGTGGGGGGCGCGGCGTCAGCTTGCGGTTGCGTTGCCGCAGATGGTTGCGCCGGTGGTGGCGCAGGTGGCTGATTGATATCGCGCATCGGCTGCTGCTGTGTGGACGCCGCCTGCGGCGCCAGGCCGGCGGCGGACAGCGCCTGCTGAATGGCTTCGGTGGCGGCGGCGGGACCGCTGCCCAACAGATTGCGGGTTGCGGCGCGCATCTGCGCCAACATGTTGAGAGGTAGTTTCATGACCATCCTTAACGGTGCCGCGCATCGGCCGGGTCATCGCCGCGAACCAATACGCTAGTGAATTCGCCCTGCGAGCGCCGTCTTGACGACGGTGCTGGCGTGCAGGGCACCTAATACGAAGATCGACTCGATGGTGGCAAGTGCCAGTTCCACGGAGACGTCGCTGGCGATGCTGGCCAGTCCCAGCACCTGTATCTGCAGGCGCTGGCCGGCTGCCTGGATCGCTTCCAGATCGGCGCGCGAATAATGCTGCATGCCCAATACCAGGCTTTTACGGGCGACGGTTTGTTTCACCACGTCGGCGTGCGTATTGAGTTGATTGCGTATGGCCGTACGGATCAGATCCGTGCGGTTGGAATAAAATCCCTCCTGGACCAGCAAATCGATCTGCCCCAGGTCGATCAAGCCGAGGTTGATCGTGATTTTCTCGGATTCCCCAATTTTGGGCTTGCTGTCTTGCTTGGCCATATCTCTCCAAAAACTCCACGTGGCATCCAATTGCCATCTGTATGGATGGTAGTATAGTTCTGAAATATCTCAAGTCAAGCAGGATCTGGCCTGATCACGCTGTAGGATGGGCTCCCGCAGAGTGAGATGGGCCGCAAAATAAATTTTCAAATAATATATTTTTGATTATTTTTTCGTCGGAAAATATGTTGACAGTGTCATTGCAGGGCGATGCCGCCGACTCGCCGGCGTGGTTTCGCGGCATAATGAAAGCCTTCACGTTTACCGATGCCGCTCCATGATGGTCGATACTCCGCCAGCCGTTCCGCTCCCCTTGCCGTCGCCGGTACCGTCGCCCTGCGTCAGCCTGTGCAAGATGAACCGCGGCAGCGGCTTGTGCGAAGGCTGCCTGCGCACGCTCGACGAGATCATCGCCTGGAGCAAGGCCGACGACGACTTCAAGCGCGCCGTGTGGGCCGAATTGCCGGGCCGCGAATCCCTGCTCGACTTCGAGCCCGATTACTGAGGAAGCCCATGCCGCGATCGCCAGCGCTGTTCCCCGATTCCATTCAGGTGTTCGAACGCGGCTGGCTGTCGTCGAATAACATCCTGTTCCAGGGCAGGGACGACACGGCCCTGATCGACAGCGGCTATGTCACGCATGCGCCGCAAACCCTGGCCCTGCTGCGCCACAGCCTGGCGGGCCGGCCGCTGGACCGCTTGTTCAATACGCATCTGCACTCCGACCATTGCGGCGGCAACGCGCTGCTGCAAGCCGAATACGGCTGCCATACGGCCATTCCCGTATCGGAAGCGGACAAGGTGCGCGCCTGGGATATCGATGCCCTCAGCTTCCAGGCCACGGGCCAGCAATGCCCGCGCTTCGGCTTTGACGCCACCGTCTCGCCCGGCGACACGTTGACGTTGGCCGACATGGCCTGGCAGGCGCTGGGCGCACCGGGCCACGACCCGCACTCGCTGATTTTTTACTGCGCCCAGGAGGGCATCCTGATTTCCGCCGACGCCCTGTGGGAAAACGGCTTCGGCGTGATCTTTCCGGAACTCGATGGCGGCTCCGGCTTTCTGGAAGCGCGCGCCACCCTGGACCTGATCGCCAGCCTGGACGTGCGCGTGGTGATCCCAGGCCACGGTCGGCCATTCACGGATGCCGCCGGCGCCCTGCAGCGCGCGTACTCGCGCCTCGATTACCTGGCGTCCGACCCCGTGCGCAATGCGCAGAACGCCGTGAAGGTGCTGCTGAAATTCCTGCTGCTGGAACGCCAGCGCATCGCCCTCGCCGACATACCGGCCCTGTTGCGTGGCATGCCCGTCTTCGAAGAAGCCAACCGGCGCTTCCTGCGCCAGGAGGCGGCCGTGCTGGCCGAGTGGGCCGTGTCCCAGCTGGTGAGGGCCGTAGCGGCGCGCGTCGAGGGTGAGTACTTGCTCAACGAGGGTTGAAGCGTCGGTGCGATAAATTCAGCACGATCGTACTTTTTCTGCACTATAATCAACGTTCAGTGTTTTTTACGTCCGATCAACTTTCCAGCGAGTCCGCCATGGCATTGCCTGTTGCGTTGCAAAACCTCTCCTTACCCGTTATCGCCTCGCCGATGTTCATCGCCAGCGGCCCGGCCCTCGTCGCGGCGCAGTGCAAGGCCGGCATCGTCGGTTCCTTCCCGGCCCTGAATGCGCGTCCCGCCGAATTGCTCGACACGTGGCTGACGGACTTGCAGGCCGAACTGGCCGCCTTCCAGGCCGCCAATCCGGACAAGAAAGTCGGGCCGATCGCCGTCAACCAGATCGTGCACCAGTCGAACGACCGCCTCGCGCATGACGTGGAAGTGTGCGTGAAACACCAGATCCCCATCATCATTTCCTCGCTGCGCGCGCCGCCCAAGGAAATGCTCGATGCCATTCACAGTTATGGTGGCATCGTGCTGCATGACGTGATTTCGATCCGTCACGCGAAAAAGGCGCTGGAGGCGGGCGTCGATGGCTTGATTCTGGTCGCCAGCGGCGCCGGCGGCCACGCGGGCACCCTGTCGCCGTTCGCGCTGGTGGGCGAAGTGCGCAAATTCTTCGACGGTCCGCTGGCGCTGTCCGGTTCCATCGCCACGGGTGACGCCGTGCTGGCCGCGCAAGCGATGGGCGCCGATTTCGCCTACATCGGCTCGCGCTGGCTGGCGACCAAGGAATCGAACGTCAGTGACGGCTACCGCGACGCCATCGTCGATTCCAGCGCGGCGGACATCGTCTACACGAACCTGTTTACTGGCGTGCACGGCAATTACCTGAAAAAATCGATCGAAGCGGCCGGACTCGATCCGGAAGCCTTGCCCGAAGCGGACAAGAGCGCGATGAATTTCGGCTCGGGCGGCGCCAAGGCCTGGCGCGACATCTGGGGCGCGGGTCAGGGCGTGGGCTTGATGGACGACGTGCCGAGCGTGGAAGAGATGGTGGCGCGCCTGAAAGCCGAATACGATGCGGCGCGCGCGCGGTTGAAGCTGTAACTCTGCTGCTGCCGGATGACGCGGCATGCCGCGTCATCCAAGCCATCCTTATTCCTGCTTCAAATCCTCAGGCTTGATGGCCCACAAGCCCGGCAGGTTGCGCCAGTAGCCATACGCATCCATGCCGAAGCCGACGACGAAGCGGTTCGGGATCACCAGGCCGACGATGTCGGCTTGAACCGGTTTTTTCTTGCCGATGGCCTTGTCGGCAAACACGGCCAGGATCACTTCCGAGGCGCCCATGTCCAGCAGGCGCTGCTTGACGTGTGCCAGGGTTTCGCCTTCGTCGAGAATATCGTCGAGCACGATGACGGTGCGGCCCGCTACATTCGAGCGGGGGATGACTTTCCACACCACTTCGCCGCCCTTGTCGTCGTCGCCGTAGCGGCTCACGTGGATGTAGTCGAATTCGAGCGGAAAGCTCAGTTGCGGCAGCAGGTTGCCCGTAAAGACGACGGCGCCGCCCATCACGCCCAGCACCAGAGGGAACTCTTTCGAATCCTCGGCGTTGAAGCGCGTGTTGAGCACATCGGCCATGCGCGTGATCGAAGCCTGCACGGCGTCTTGGTCGAACAGCAGTTCCGCGTTCTTGATCAGGTCACGGGCACGGTTGTGATGAAATTCTTGCATGGACTCTTGCATGGCGATGAATGGGGCTGATGGTCAATGCCGGTATTATCCCGCAAATCGGCCTTATTTGTAATCGCGCATGTCGTCGATGATTTTCCCATCTTGCGCCAGGCTGCCCACGGCCACGAGCACTACGTCGCCGCGCAGCTTGGTCAGTTCGCGGATCGAGCCGATGATGGCTTCGGTGCCGCTGGTGTCGAGCGGATCGTCGACTTCGCAATGCAAAGTCATCTCGTCGTTGGCCATGCGTCCCGATACCACCAGCCGCGCTTTTTTGATGTGCGGATGGCGGCGCGCGATCTCGTGCACCTGCGACGGATGCACGAACATGGCGCGCACCTTGGTGGTTTGATCCGCGCGCCCCATCCAGCCCTTGATGCGCGTATTCGTGCGGCCGCACGGCGACTCCGGCGCGTTCGTCAGCACGGCGGACAAGTCTCCCGTGGCGAAGCGGATCAGCGGGTAGTCGGCATTGAAGACGGTGACGACCACTTCGCCTACTTCGCCCGGCGCGACGGGAATGCCGCTGCCCGGATGGACGATTTCCAGCAGCACGTTTTCGTCAACGACCATGCCGGGATTGAGCTTGCCATTGCTGGCCGTTTCATAGGCGATGCTGCCGATGTCGGCCGAGGCATAGGTCTGGAACACGTGCGGCACGCCGTTCTCCGCAAACCAGCTGCGCAGGGACTCGGGCAAGGCTTCCGCACCCATCACGGCCTTGGTGACGCTGCTGATGTCGGCGCCCATTTCGCGGGCTTTCTCGATGATCAGTTTCAGGAATGACGGCGTGCCGATATAAGTGTCGGGCTTCAGGTCGACCATCGCCTGCACCTGCATTTCCGTCTGGCCGATGCCGGCCGGGATGACGGTGCAGCCGATGCGCGCGGCGCCGCCTTCGACCATGAAGGCGGCCGGCGTGAAGTGATACGAAAAGCAGTTCTGCAGCAGGCCGCCGGCGCGCACGCCGGCAGCGTACATGGGGCGCGCGAAGCGCCACCAGTCGGGGCCGCGGCCTTCGGGATCGAAGATGGGGCCGGGCGAGACGAACACGCGCGACAGGGCGTTTTTCGGCGTCGTGTTCAAGCCGCCGAACGGCAGTTGCGCGTGCTGCAATTGCTTGAGGTCGGACTTGCGCGTCACGGGCAGCTGCGCCAGCGCGGCGCGGCTGGTGATGTCGGCTGCATTGACGCCATCGAGGATGCGGGCCCAGCCCGGCGCCTGTTGTGCGCGCGCGATCAGCTGCGGCAGGCCGGCCATCAATTCGCGTTCGCGCGCCTCGGGGGCGCGTGCTTCCAGACTGTCGAGCGTATCGGTCATGTTGCGGATTCTCCAATGTCACGTTGCATTTTTTTCGTCAGCCCCGCAACAATCAGGCTGTATGAGCGCTGCAGCAGGGCGGCCATTTCGTCGTCGTCGAGGGCGTCGGGGCTGGCGACCAGCACCCACTTGGCCCGCGCCAGATAGGGCGCCGGGCGAAAGCCGGGACGGTCCGTCAATTCCAGGAAGCGCTCCGCATCGACCTTGAAGCTCATGCCGCGCGTGCTGTGCGCTTCCGCGCCGCACAGGGCGAACATCTTGCCGCCAACGCAAAACGCCAGTACGTTGCTCCACTTGATGTCTTGCGTCGCGCCGGGAAAGCCGCGGCACACTTGCTTCGCCCGTTCCAGGTCCATGACGGCGACTCCCGATGTCAGGCCAGCCAGCGCTTGCGGCGGCGGTAGAACTTCATGTCGCGGAAGCTCTTGCGCCCGGCGCTGGACACGCCCAGGTAAAACTCTTTGACGTCTTCGTTGCTGGCCAGTTCCTGCGCTTGCCCTTCCATCACGACGCGGCCGTTTTCCAGGATGTAGCCGAAGTCGGCGTAGCGCAGCGCCACGTTGGTGTTCTGCTCGGCCAGCAGGAAAGACACGTTTTCCTTGTGGTTCAGGTCCTTGACGATGCCGAAGATCTCTTCGACGATCTGCGGCGCGATGCCCATCGACGGCTCATCCAGTAAAATCATCGACGGCTTGGCCATCAGCGCACGGCCGATGGCGCACATCTGCTGTTCGCCGCCCGAGGTGTAACCGGCCTGGCTGCTGCGCCGGGTTTTCAGGCGCGGAAAGTAGTGATACACCTTGTCCAGCGCGTCTTTCAGCTCGCCGCGCGACAGGCTGCGCGTGTAGGCGCCCGTCAGCAGGTTTTCTTCGATGGTGAGGTGGCCGAAACAGTGGCGTCCCTCCATCACTTGCGACAGGCCCCGCTTCACCAGTTCATTCGGCGTCAACTGGTCCACGCGCTCGCCCTTGAACTGGACTTCGCCCTTGGTGACGTCGCCCCGTTCGCCGCGCAGCAGGGTCGAGATGGTTTTCAGGGTGGTCGACTTGCCGGCGCCGTTGGCGCCCAGGAGCGCCACGATCTTGCCTTGCGGCACTTGCAGCGACACGCCCTTCAGGACCAGGATCACGTGGTCGTAGATGACTTCGATATTGTTCACCGACAGGTAGGGCGGCGGCGTTTCCGCCTGGGGCGGGGCTTGCGTGGCAGTGTGGGTCATGGCTGCTTCTTTAAAAATGTTCAACACGGGACCGGCGCTGGCCGGTCCGGTTCCTCTCGCCTACGGCATTACTTCATGCACGCCGGCGTGATCTTTTTCTCTTCCGCGTACTTGTTCGAGGATTCCTCGACCAGCTTGCGCACCAGGGCCTTGTCGCCGACGATCCACTTCGGCGTGATGGCGGTCCACTTCTTGCCATCCCACTGCTGCACCTTCACGGCGCCCGAGCCTTCATGGTCGTCGCAGCTGGTCTTCACGGTGGGGAACATGCCCAGCGCGCCCACTGCTTTTTGGCGCGCATCGTCGACGTTCAGGTTTTCCAGGCCCCAGCGCATCTGTTCGCCCGTGATCGGTTTGCCCTTGCCGAATTTTTCCTGCGCCGTGCGGATCGCTTCCACCCACAGAATGCCGGCCGTCACGCCGCGCATGTGGTAGACGGAGCCGATGCGCGACTGGTCGGACAGGTTGCCCTTGCCGGACGCGTAGAGTTTCTTGCGGATGTCGTCGAGCACGGGGTAGTTACCTGGCGTATTGAAGGTCATCGCCGTGTAGCCCTTGGCTGCGTCGCCCGATGGAATCGTGTCTTCCTCGGAGCCGGCCCACCAGACGCCCAGCATTTTGTCGCGCGGGAAGCCGTTGCGCTGCGCCGTCTTGATGGCGACGGAATTCATGACGCCCCAGCCCCACAGGATCACGTGGTCCGGCTTGGCCTGGCGGATTTGCAGCCATTGCGATTGCTGTTCGCTGCCTGGCGGCGCGACGGGAATTTTCACCAGTTCGAAGCCGTATTGTTTCGACAGCGCTTCGAGCACGGGCAGCGGCTCCTTGCCGAAGGCCGAATCGTGGTACAGGTGGACGATTTTTTTACCCTTCAGCTTGTCCATGCCGCCATCCTTGTCGCCCAGGTACTTGATCATGGCGGCAGCCTGGCTCCAGTAGCTGGAGATTAGCGGATATACGTAGGGGAAGACCTTGCCGTTGGCGGCGTCCGAGCGGCCGTAGCCGATCATCGTCATGGGGATCTTGTCTTGCGCTACGCGGTCCAGGATGCCGTAGGCGACGCCGGTGGACAGGGTTTCGACCAGGGTGGCGCCGCCCTGCTTGGTTTTCAGGCGTTCATAGCATTCCACGCCGCGCGAGGGGTTGTATTCGGTTTCGCATTCTTCCCAGCTGATCTTGACGCCATTCACGCCGCCGGCCTGGTTGACCAGGTTGAAGTAGTCGATGATGCCGCCGTAGAAACCGGAGCCGCCGGCCGCGTAGGGACCCACGCGGTAGGATGGCAGAGCGATGTACTGCTCCTTGTCCTGCGCCTGCGCGCTGCCGGCCATGGTGAGTGCGGCACTGGCGATGGCGGCGGCCAGCATGAGCGATTTGATGTGTTTCATTGTGTGTCTCCTCTTGTTTTATTTGGTATTCAAGTGAACCGACATCGACTGCAAAAACTTAATGGGGGAAGGGCCAGAGTCTCAACTTTTCCTTCGCGATTTGCCACAGCCTGGCCAGGCCGTGCGGCTCGACGATCAGGAAGAAGATGATCAGCGCGCCGAACACCATCAGTTCCAGGTTCGAGGCCACGCTGGTCGGCAATGCCAGGCCATGCGCGATGGTGTTCAGGAAGACGGGCAACAGCACGATGAAGGCCGCGCCGAGGAAGGAACCGAGGATCGAACCGACGCCGCCGATGATGATCATGAACAGGATGCGGAAGGACAGGTCCAGGTTGTACGCTTCCGGCTCCACCGTGCCCAGGTAGGCGTATGCATACAGCGCGCCGGCCACGCCGCAGTAGAACGAGCTGACGGCAAACGCCAGCAGCTTGGTGCGCATCAATCTGAAACCGATCACCTCGGCCGCCATGTCCATGTCGCGCACGGCCATCCACGAGCGGCCCACGTTCGAGCGGATCATGTTCTTGGCCAGTAGCGCCATGCCGGCCACGATGGCCAGCACCAGCAGGTATTTGCTTTGCGGCGTATCGAACTGGTAGCCGAGGATGGTCATCTTCTGCACCGTGATGACGCCCGAGGAGCTGTAGTTGGTGAGATACGGGATCTTGGTCAGGCACCAGACGACAAAAAACTGCGTCGCCAGGGTGGAGGCGGCCAGGTAAAAGCCGCGGATGCGCAGTGACGGCAGACCGAAGGCGATGCCCACCATGGCCGCACACAGGCCGCCGAGGATGAACGACACCAGCAGCGGCAAGCCGGGCAGGCGGGCCATGAAGTTATACGAGGCGAACGCGCCCACGGCCATGAAGGCGGCCGTACCCAGCGACAGCTGGCCCGCGTAACCGGTCAGGATGTTCAGGCCCAGTGCCGCCAGGGCGAAGATCAGGAAGGGGATCAGGATCGCCGACAGCATGTAGGGCGAGGCGAAATACGGCAAGAGGAAGACGGCGACGAGGAGCGTGGCCGTCAGTGCCAGGCGGTCTTGTCTGATCGGGAAAATCTGGTTGTCAGCCTGGTAGCTGGTCTTGAACTGTCCTGCTTCACGGTAAATCATGGCGTGTCCTTTGTGATGGGTGCGTCGTGTGCATCATGCGGCGGCGGTGCGGCGTCAGATACGCCGGATGATCTTCTCGCCGAACAGGCCTTCCGGACGCACCAGCAGGAACAGCAGAGCCAGCACATACGGGAACCAGCCTTCGATGCCGCCGCCCACCATGGGGCCCAGATAGACTTCGGCCAGCTTTTCCGACGCGCCGATGATCAGGCCACCGACGATGGCGCCCGGCACCGAGGTAAAGCCGCCGAGGATCAGCACGGGCAGCGCTTTCAAGGCGATGAAGGTGAGGGCGAATTGCACGCCGTTGCGCGCACCCCACAGCAAGCCGGCCACCATGGCCACCAGGCCCGCCACGCCCCACACCACAGCCCAGATGCGCTGCAGCGGGATGCCGACCGCCAGTGCCGCCTGGTGGTCGTCGGCGACGGCGCGCAGGGCGCGGCCCACCTTGGTTTTCGAGAACAGCAAGGCCAGGCAGATCACCAGCAGCGCGCAGATGCCGGCCGCCATCAGGTCGAACTGCGAGATGTTGATGTCGAAGCGGTCCATCAGGAATTGCATCGGCACGTCTTCGATGGGCAGGTCCAGCTTGTGCACTTGCGAGCCCCACATCAGCTGCGCCAGGCCTTCGATGAAAAAGGTCAGGCCGATGGTGGCCATGAACAGCGTGATTTCGGGCTGGTTGACGAGGGGCCGCAAGACCACCCGTTCGATCGCCATGCCCAGCACGATCATGGTGAGCATCGTCAGCGGGATGGCCAGCCACAGTGACAGGCCGAACTTGTCCATGATGCCCACGCAGGTGAGGGCGGCGAAAAACACCATTGCGCCCTGCGCAAAATTGAACACGCCCGATGCCTTGTAGATCAATACAAAACCGATCGCCACCAGCGCATACATGACGCCCGACAGCAGGCCGCCGATCAGCACTTCAAAGAAAAAATTGATATTCATTGTTATTCCTTGTCCGGCGCTAGTGCGCGACACCCAAATACGCGTTGATGACATCCTGGTTGCTGCGCACCTCGTCGGGCGTGCCGTCGCCGATTTTCTTGCCGTAGTCGAGCACCACCACTCGGTCGGAGATATCCATCACCACGCCCATGTCGTGCTCGATCAGCACGATGGTCGTGCCCAGCTGGTCGTTGACGTCGAGGATGAAGCGGCACATGTCCTGTTTTTCTTCCACGTTCATGCCGGCCATCGGTTCGTCCAGCAGCAGAATTTCCGGTTCCGCCACGAGGGCGCGGCCCAGCTCCACCCGTTTTTGCAGGCCGTAGGGCAGGCGCCCCACGGGCGTCTTGCGGATGGCCTGGATTTCCAGGAAGTCGATGATTTCCTCGGCCTTTTTGCGGTGCTCGATTTCCTCGCGCCGCGCCGGGCCCCAGTACAGGGCTTGCAAGAGAAAATTCGACTTCATCTTCAGGTTGCGCCCCGTCATGATGTTGTCCAGCACCGTCATGCCCTTGAACAGGGCGATGTTCTGGAAGGTGCGCGCGATACCGGACTTGGCAGCCTGGTAGCAGTCCATGCCGCGCCGGTGTTCGCCCCGGTAGATGATTTCTCCCTGCTGCGGACGGTACACGCCATTGATCACGTTGAGCATCGAGCTTTTGCCCGCGCCGTTCGGGCCGATGATGGCGCGGATTTCATGCTGTTTGACGTCAAACGAGATGTCGGTCAGGGCTTTCACGCCGCCGAACGACAGCGAGATGTTCTTCAGGTCGAGGATCACGGGACCCGTCTTGCGGGCCGTGCCGAAATGGGCGTCGGGTTCGTTCATTTGCATCGTGCTGTGCTCCATCATGCGGCCAGGCCCTGGGGCCGGTACGTTTTGCTGTCCCAGATCTGCAGGTCGGCGCTGGTTGAGCCAAGGCGGCCATCCTCGAATTTCACCTGGGTCTCGATGTATTGCGTTGCCTTGCCCTCATACAGGGCGGAAATGAGCACCGCGTACTTTTCGGCGATGAATTTGCGGCGTACCTTGCGCGTGCGGGTCAGCTCATCGTCGTCCGGGTCGAGTTCCTTGTGCAGCACGAGGAAGCGGTGCACCTGCGTGCGGTCCATCAGCGGGTCGGCTGCCAGTTCCGCGTTGACCTGCTCGATGCAGTCGCGGATCAGGCCATAGGTCTCGGCGCGTGCCGCCAGGTCGGTGTAGCCGGAGTAGGCGATGCCGCGCCGTTCGGACCAGTTGCCCACCGCTTCGATGTCGATGTTGATGAAGGCGCACACCTGGTCGCGCGCATGGCCGAAGGCCACCACTTCCTTGATGAAGGGGAAGAACTTGAGCTTGTTTTCGATGTAGTTGGGCGCGAATATGGCGCCGCAATTCATTTTGCCGACGTCGGCCGCGCGGTCGATGATTTTCAGGTGGCCTTCGCCGTCGAACACGCCCGCATCGCCCGTATGGAAATAGCCGTCGTCGTCGATCACTTCGGCAGTGGCGTCGGGCCGCCTGAAGTAGCCGCTCATGGTGGCGGGCGACTTCACCAGCACTTCGCCATTGGCCGCCAGCTTGACTTCCACGCCCGGCGCGGGCAGGCCCACGCTGTCGAACTTGATATTGCCATCCGGCTGCAGGCACACATAGGCGCAGGTTTCGGTGGAACCGTACAATTGCTTGAGGTTGACGCCGATGGAGCGGTAGAAGCGGAACAGGTCGGGGCCGATGGCGGCGCCGGCCGTGTAGGCGACGCGCACGCGCGACAGTCCCAGCACGTTTTTCAGGGGGCCGTAGACGAGCAGTTCGCCCAGCTTGTAGCTGAGGCGGTCCGCCAGCGAGACTGGCTTGCCATCCAAGATCTGCGCGCCGCAGCGCTTGGCCACGTCCATGAAATGGCTGAACATGTGGCGCTTGATGCTGCTGGCGTCTTCCATGCGTATCATCACGCTGGTGAGCATGTTCTCGAACACGCGTGGCGGCGCAAAGTAGCAGGTGGGGCCGATTTCGCGCATGTCGATCATCACCGTGTCGCCCGATTCGGGGCAGTTGACGGTGAAGCCGGCCACCATGGCTTGCGCCAGCGAGAACAGGCAGTCGCCCACCCACGCCATGGGCAGGTAGGACAGGATGTCTTCCTCGTCGGTGAGCTGGTCGAAGGCGACGCCGCCAACGCCTGCGGCCAGCAGCGCCGTGTGGCTCTGGCACACGCCCTTCGGCTTGCCCGTGGTGCCCGAGGTGTACAGGATGACGGCCGAATCGCTGCCATTGCCCGCCGCCACGGCGGCGTCATAAAAGCCCGGATGTTCGCGGTCGTAGGACCGGCCGAGCACCTGCAGCGCGGCAAAGGAGGTGAGCTCCGGCTGGCGGTAGTGGCGCATGCCCCGTTCATCGTCATAGGCGATGTGGGCCACGTGCGGGTACAGGCTTTTCAGTTCCAGCAGCTTGTCGACCTGCTCCTGGTCTTCGACGATGGCGTAGCGGATTTCCGCATCCTGCAGCACGTAGGCCATGTCGGCGGCCGGCGCGTCCTGGTACAGCGGCACGGGCACGCCGCCCAGGCTTTGCGCGGCCAGCATGGCCCAGTACAGGCGGGGACGGTTGTCGCCGATGATGGCCAGGTTCATGCCGCGCTGGAAGCCGATGGCGGCCAGGCCGCAGGCCAGTGCGCGCACCTCGTCGTTGACCTCATGCCAGGTCCAGGTTTGCCAGATGCCCAGGTGTTTTTCGCGAAATGCGGGCTTGTCGGATCGTGCTGTCCCGTGTTGCAATAAGCGCCGCGGAAAAGTCGGCATGGTTGCTGTGGTATTCGTTTGCACCAGTGTCTCCCTGTTGCTTGTCTCAGGCCCCACCTCGTTGGATGGTGCTCTGTGTTTTTTATGTGTAAGGCGTTTGTGCAATGATAGTAGCTTGCGTTAGTTTGCCGAGTTGTCTTTTCGGGGACATTTACCCACTTTTCGATGGTGCATCGCACAATGACCAACCCTGATATCAGTCTCAAGGATGCCGTGCGCGCGGCCAACTGGGCGCAGCTGCTCGATCCCGTGCAAATGGCCCGGGTGGAGGCGGATGTGTTTGAAACCTTCGTGCCGAAAGGCGGCTTTGTCTGCCGAAAGGGCGAGCCGGTGGACAACTGGATCGGCGTCATCAGCGGCATGGTCAAGATGAATAATTTTTCCGCCTCCGGCAAGGCCATGACCTTCATCGGCGTGCCGCCCGGCAGCTGGTTCGGCGAAGGTTCACTGCTGAAGAATGAAATCCGCAAATACGACACCATGGCCCTGCGCGACACGCGCGTGGCGCGCCTGCCAGGCGCCACCTTCCACTGGCTGCTGGAAACGAGTTTGCCGTTTACGCGCTTCCTGCTGATGCAGCTCAACGAGCGCCTGGGGCAGTTCATCGGCATGGTGGAAAACGAACGCTTGCTGGACCTGAATACGCGCGTGGCGCGCTGCCTGGCGTCGATGTTCAACTCGCACTTGTACCCCGGCGTGGAGACGCTGGTGCAGCTGTCGCAGGAGGAAATCGGCCTGCTGTCGGGCTCTTCGCGCCAGCGCGCCAACCAGGCCTTGCAGGTGCTGGAAAAGAAAGGCTTGCTGCGCCTCGATTACGGCGGCATCCGCGTGCTGGACCTGGAAGGCTTGCGCCGCTACGAGGCCGATGATGCCATCTGAGACCACGCGTGCCGCAGCCCTGCGCGTACGCCTCGATGGCGGCTTTGTCGAGCATGCGCGATTCACGGGGCCGCCCGTCGATTTCAACGACTGGACACCGGAAGAACTGGGCGCCATCTGGGGGGCGTTGCATCGCGCGGCGCGCTTCGGCCATGACGATACGGCGCGGCGCGAGCTGGCGACGGCGCTATTGGCACAAGCGACCAGCATGAACCTGGCGCCGGCGCTGGCAGGCGCCATGTTCCTCGATGCGCTGGACGCGGCCGGCGATTACAACCGGGAATGGGAGTATGTCATCGGCTGCCTGGCTTGCCTGCAGGGCGAGGCACCGGCAGGCACGGCGGGGCAGGCGCGGCGCATTCTCGGCAAAACCTCGGGCTGGGCCGAGTGCCCCTACCAGGCCTACCTGCTGGCGCGCCTTGCTGGCGGCGACGCCCCTGCGCAATTTGCGCAGGCAATGGAGGAGCGTCACACCCATTATCCGATGCCATTGACCTTGCATGAATTGGAATTGCTGCCGCAACTGGCGCAAGCGTCCCTGCTGGCGCTGGCCGGCTCGCGCTACAGCGGCCACTGGAGCCGCGACAGTATCGGCGAGGCGGATCCCGCCGCCGTGCTGGCCGACGATGCGGCGTATGTCGAATTTGCGCGCACGATACTGGAACAGGCGGCACGCCATATCGCCGCCATCCATGACGGCGGCGTGCCGTATGCGGCCGATGCCGCCTTTGCCACGGCAGACTCTCAAGTGCTGGCGCGCGCCGCGCGGGTCGCCGCCTATCGCGATGATGCATGGTTCAGGCCCGTGATCACCGTCTTGCTGCCCTTGGTATGCGTCGCGCCCGGCACGGCCAAGAGCGCGCCGTCGCAGTCGTTGGCGATGGCGCTGGGCCATGCGGTGGAAACCATCCCCACGCCGGAAAGCTTGCTGGCCCTGCGCACGGCGCTGGCGCAGGTGCGCCATGCGGGCATCCGCAAGAAGCTGGAACGCAATCTGAAACCGGCCGAACGGGCGCTGGCGGAACGGCCCGATATCGCCTGGAGGATCGGCATGCCCGGCCCCATGGGCAAGCGGCGCCAGGCCATGCTGGCGCGCCGCCTGGAAGCGGGCTATGCCAGCGACGTGCGTCTGGGGCTGGATCAATGGCGCGCCTTGCGCGACGATGCCGATATCGATACGGTGGCGCGCGCGCTGGTGTGGCGCACGGGCGACGGCCAGGCTTTCATGCTCGATGGCGAGGGTGCCATCAATGCATGGGGGCAGCCGATGGATGTGCTGCTACAGGGAGAAGGCGAGATCGGCCTGTGGCATCCCCTGCATGGCAGCGGAGAGCAGCGCGCCGCCTGGCAGGCGCTGCTCACACAGCGGCGCGTGCGCCAGCCGCTGCGCCAGGTGTATCGTGAAATATATGCACCGCCCGGCGACGGCAGTGCCCCATTTTCCGGCTACCAGCTGTCGCTGCCTGCCTTGCTGGGACTGGCCCGCCGCGAAGGCTGGCGGCTGGACGACGATGAAGGCTTGTCGCGCGGGTTCGGCACCTGGCGCGTATTGCTGCGCCTCGAGGGACGCGTCTATCCAGGCGCGGGCGGCGCCTGCACGTCCAACGGGCTGGCGCCCGCGCAGATGCTGCCGCTGGCGCCTGTGGCCTATTCGGAAGCGTGCCGCGCGGTGGATCTGCTGGTCAGCGCCAGCGCGTTGGCGCTGGTGGAAGAAGAGCAAAGCGTGCAGCGCGAAGAGCGCTTGTCTTACCTGGCCAACTTGCCCCCGGGGCCGATGGCGGGCATGCGGCGCACCGTGCTGCGTCAGGTGTTTGCGCAGCAGATCGAAGCAGGGCGCATGGCGCTCGAGCCCCGTCACCTGATGGTGGGCAGGCACGCCATCCACCTGACCACCGGCAGGGTCACGCTGGACGGCGCCGAGGTGGCGACCGAGGTGCTCGCGAAGGGGAACAAGCTGGCCGCCGTGCCGTGGCTGCCTTACGACGAGGCGCTGCTGGAAAAAATCGCCGCTACCGCCGGGGTGCTGCTGGCGCTGCACCGAGTGCAGCCCGGCTGCTAATCGCGGT
The DNA here is from genome assembly GCF_030397595.1 of Janthinobacterium sp. SUN033. Taxonomy (NCBI): domain Bacteria; kingdom Pseudomonadati; phylum Pseudomonadota; class Betaproteobacteria; order Burkholderiales; family Oxalobacteraceae; genus Janthinobacterium; species Janthinobacterium sp. SUN033. The sequence goes on along the minus strand of NZ_JAPQNV010000004.1, from coordinate 566,102 downwards.
ATCATAGGCACTTCCCAGCACCGCTCCATTTTCGCACCCATGCAGACACCTGACCAAGCCACTCCCGCCTCCCGTTTGTCGCAACTGCGCAGCGCCATGCGCGCGCAGCACATCGACGCCTGCATCGTGCCTTCGGCTGACCCGCATTTGTCCGAGTACCTGCCGGCCCGCTGGCAGGGCCGCGAGTGGCTGTCGGGCTTTACGGGATCGGTCGGCACCCTGGTCGTGACGCAGGAGTTTGCCGGCGTATGGACCGATGGCCGCTACTGGGAACAGGCGGAAGACGAACTGGCCGGCAGCGGCATCGTCCTGAAGAAAATCCCGTCCGGCGCCAGCGTGCTGTATATCGACTGGCTGGGCGAAACCATGCGGCCGGGACAGACGGTAGCCGTCGATGGCGCCGTGCTGGGCCTGGCCAATGCGCGCCTGCTGCAGCAGGCGCTGGGGGAGCAGGTTACCTTGCGCACGGACACCGATGTGCTGCAAGCCGTGTGGCCGGATCGCCCGGCCATGCCCGCCGCGCCCGTGTTCGAGCATGCGGCCGCGTATCCCTCGCTGTCGCGCGCGCAAAAACTGGCGGCCCTGCGCGCCGGCATGGCGGCCCACGGCGCCAGCCACCACGTGATTTCCACCCTCGACGACATCGCGTATCTGTTCAACCTGCGCGGCGCCGACGTCAACTACAACCCCGTCTTCCTCGCGCATGCGCTGGTGGGACCCGAGCGCGCCACCCTGTTCGTCGCCGATGGCAAGGTGCCGGCGGCCCTGCGCGCCACGCTGGAGAGCGAGGGCGTGGACGTGGCAGCCTATGACCGCACGGCTGCCGCACTGGCCGCCTTGCCGGCCGGCGCCACCTTGCTGCTCGACCCGCGCCGCATCACGTTCGGCACGCGCCAGGCCGTGGCCGATGGTGTGCAGGTGGTCGAATCCATCAACCCGACCACCCTGGCCAAGTCGCGCAAGACGGATGGCGAAGCGGCGCACGTGCGCGCCGCCATGGAGCAGGATGGCGCCGCCCTGTGCGAGTTTTTCAGCTGGCTGGATCGCACCCTGGCCGACCCGCAACGTGCGCCGTTGACGGAAATCGGCGTCGACGAGCACCTGACGGCTGCCCGCGCCCGCCGCGCCGGTTTTGTCAGCCCCAGTTTCGGCACCATCGCCGGCTTCAATGCGCATGGCGCCATCATGCATTACCACGCCCATGCGGATTCGGCCGCCACTATCGAAGGCGACGGCTTGCTGCTGATCGACTCGGGCGGCCAGTATTGGGGCGGCACCACGGATATCACCCGCGTGGTCCCCGTCGGCGCGATCACGGCCGAGCACCGGCGCGATTTCACCCTGGTCTTGCGCAGCATGATCGCGCTGTCGCGCGCGCAATTCCCGCGCGGCGTGAAGTCGCCCATGCTCGATTCCATCGCCCGCGCGCCCCTGTGGGCCGAAGGCATCGACTTCGGCCACGGCACGGGCCACGGCGTGGGCTTCTTCCTCAACGTGCACGAAGGGCCGCAATCGATTTCGCAGTCCGCCATGCCGGAGCCGCAGACGGCCATGGAACCGGGCATGATCACTTCCGTCGAGCCGGGCATCTACCGTCCCGGCCAGTGGGGCATCCGCATCGAGAACCTGGTGCTGAACGTTCCCGCGGGGACGACGCCCTTCGGCGAATTCCTGCGCTTCGAAACCTTGACCCTGTGCCCGATCGACACGCGCTGCGTGGAACGTTCGCTGCTGCGCGATGACGAAGCGGCCTGGCTGAACGACTACCACGCCACCGTGCGTGCGCGCCTGGCGCCGCACCTGGCCGCGCCGGCCGATGCGCCTGCGCTGGCGTGGCTGGAACAGCGCACGGGAGCCATCTGATGCGCTCGACCCGCGCCACGTCCGCCATCGAGCGGCTCAAGGAACGCACCGGCCACCGCCTGTACACGATGGCGCGCACGGGCGATGAACTGTTCTTCCTCACGGAAGGCCCGGGCTTGCCACCCCTGTGCCCGCCGCTGGAACTGGACGCCTTCGTCGCCTTCGTGAATGGCCTGGGACCGCAAAAGGCGCGCCGCGTCAGCAAGCTCGACGTGGCGTTTGAAAAGCAGCTGACGAAAAAGCCCCAGGACTAAATGCCGACCATCGACTTCCTGCGCGCCTACTGGTCGCCGGCCGAGCTGGCGACGAATGGCGTGATCCTGCTGAACCTGCTCGGCGCACTGCTGCTGGGCTTGCTGGTGGGGTATGAGCGCTCGTATCACGGGCGCGCGGCCGGCATGCGCACCTACAGCCTCGTCTGCATGGCCTCGGCCGCGCTGACGGTGCTGGGCGGCTATCCTGAGTTCTGGTACGGCGGCCATGGCGCCATCGTCGGCAGCGACCCCACGCGCGTCATCCAGGGCATCGTCACGGGCGTGGGTTTCCTCGGCGCCGGCGTGATCATGCGCGAGGGCTTCAATATCAGCGGTCTGACGACGGCTGCCTCGATCTGGGCTTCGTCCGTGATCGGCATCATGGTCGGCATCGGCTTTTATCTGTCGGCCATGGGCCTGGCCTTTCTGTGTGCGATGGCGATGATTTTCCTGTCAAAACTGGAGAACTGGCTGCCGTCGCGCCACGCGGTGGCCATCACCATGCGCTTCAAGCGCGATTTCATTCCGCGCGAAGATGCGCTGCGGCGCATGGCGGCCAAGCGCGGCTACGACATCGCCGGCGGCTCGCTGACCATCGGCAGCACGGACGGCATGCAGGAATGGCGTTTTGTTGCCATCGCGCATGGCAAGAACACGGGCGCCAGCCTGTCGGCCATGTCGGCCGAACTGGCCGCCTTCGAAGGCATCGCCGGCTTCCAGCTGTCGCATGCCCGCAACTGATACGGATGCCGAGAGGATGGACATGGATGCACAGGCTCAAGAGGTACTCGATTTCTGGTTCCTGCCGCCGGATAACCCCGATTACGGCCAGTCGCGCGTGGAATGGTTCCGCAAGGATGACGGCTTCGATGCGCAGATACGCGCGCGTTTCGGCGCGCTGATCGATGCCGCCATCGAGGGCGGCTTGCTCGCATGGGATACCACGCCGCACGGCGCGCTGGCGCGCCTGATCGTGCTCGATCAATTCACGCGCAATGTGCATCGCGGCACGCCGCGCGCCTTTGCCGGCGACGCCCGGGCGCTGGCGCTGGCCGTCGCCTTGACGGACGCGGGGCAGGACCGCCAGCTGCCGCCGATGCTGCGCGCTTTTGCCTACCTGCCGTTCGAACACGCGGAAGACCTGGCCATGCAGGCGCGCGCCGTCGAGCTGTTCCAGCTGCTGTCGCAGGCGCAGCCCGGCTTTGACGGCATGCTCGATTACGCCGAGCGCCACCAGGAAGTGATCGCCCGCTTTGGCCGCTTCCCGCACCGCAACGCCATCCTCGGCCGAGCCTCCTCGCCACAAGAGCTGGAATTTTTGCGCCAGCCGGGATCGAGCTTCTAGAAAATCGCCATGAACGTTACCCTCAATATCATCGGCGCCGGCCACGTGGGCCGTGTGCTGGGCCGTTTGTTCGCCCGCGTGGATGGCACGCAGGGCGGAGCAATCCTGGTGCAGGATGTGCTGACGCGCTCGATGGCGTCGGCGCAGGCGGCCGTCGATTTCATCGGCGCCGGCACTCCCGTCGCCAGCTATGCGGCCTTGCGGCGCGCCGACGTCACCATGCTGGCCGTCTCCGACGACCAGATCGGCCCGGCCTGCGCGGCGCTGGTGGCCGAGGGACGCCAGGCGGGCGCCATCGTGTTCCACTGCAGCGGCGCGCTGGCCTCGAACGTGCTGCTGGCCGCCACGCAGGCGGGCGCGTTTGTCGCCAGCGCCCACCCGATCCGCAGCTTTGCCGACCCGCAGCAGGTGGCCGCCACCTTCGACGGCACGTTTTGCGGCGTCGAAGGCGATGCGCTGGCGCTGGCCTTCCTCACGCCCGCCTTGAACGCCATCGGCGCGCGTCCCGTGCCCATCGACCCGGCCGCCAAGACCCTGTATCACGCTGCCGCCGTCTTCGCCAGCAATTACCTGGTGACGGTGCTCGACGCCGCCTTGCGCGCCTACCAGGCGGCCGGCATTCCCGAGCCCGTGGCGCGCGAACTGGCGCAGCCCCTGGTGACGGAAGCGGTGGCGAACGTGTTCCGCCTGGGCGCCGCGCCCGCGCTGTCCGGCCCCATCGCGCGCGGCGACTCTGCCACCGTGCAACGCCAGCAACTGGCCGTGCAAAGCTGGGATGCCGCCACGGGCGAGTTGTACCGGGCGCTGGTGGCGCCCACGCAGGATCTGGCCAGGCGCAAGCGCGGGGAGTGACTCAGGCGGCGTGCACGCCGTTGCGGCCGTGATGCTTGGCCTGATACAAGGCGCTGTCGGCGCGCGAGAAGAAGGCCGATTCGCTTTCCTCTGGCCGGTACTCGGTCACGCCCAGGCTGATCGTCACGGGCAGTTGCGGCGCGGGCAGGCCGAAATCGTGGCGTTCGACGGCGGCGCGCAGGTTTTCCGCCACTTCCGCCGCTTGCGCCAGGCTGCAATTGTTCAGCAGTACCAGGTATTCCTCGCCGCCCCAGCGCGTGATGACGTCGCTTTCGCGCACGGTGGCGCGCGCCACGTCGGCCACGCCACGGATCACCTTGTCGCCCCACAGGTGGCCGTGGGTATCGTTGACGCGCTTGAAGAAGTCGATGTCGAAGAGGATGGCGGACATCGGTTGTTCGTTGCGTTTGGACAAGAGCATGGCGCGCTGGAACAGCAATTCCAGCGATTGGCGGTTCAATAGCCCCGTCAGCGCATCCGTCGAGGCGATGCGTTCGATGCGGCGCTGGTAGCGGTTCACCGTCAGCAGGGTCAATACCAGCACCAGCAGGGTGACGCCAAAGCTGATGGCCAGGTTGAAGATGAAGACGCGCTGCAGCGACTGGACTTCGTCGCTGACATTCTGCTCGACCACCAGGTACCAGCCCAGTTCGGGAATGAAGCGCGAGTTGACGAGGATTTGCGCGCGCCCCAGCTGGTACGACAGGTGCGTCGGTTCGCTCTGATGGTTGATGATTTGCTCGGCAATGGCATTCACGCCGGGCAGGCTGCGGATATTGCCGTGCCCGTTGCGCATGGTCTTGCCCGCCAGCACCAGGGCGCCGGCGCCGTCGACAAAATAGATGTTGCGGTGGAAGCGCGCCTGGTAGCGGTCGATGATGTGGCTCATGGTGGCCAGGGTCAGGCCGATGCCGGTGGCGCCGATGAACTGGCCGTCGTAGTCGTAGACGCGGTGGTTGATGAAGATGGTCATGCTGTCGCGGTTGGCCATGTCCACGTCGACATTCGTTTCATAGTCGGTGGTGTCCATGGCGCGCACGCGGTAGTACCAGATGTCGCGCGTCGCTTGCGGGCTGACGGATTTCAGGGTGCCTTCCGCATAGTAGTATTTGCTGCTCTTGTCCGAGACGAGAAAGCTGGTGATGGCGCCGTATTTTTTCTTGACCTCGGCCAGGTAGCGCACGATCTGTTCCGGCTTGTTTTCGCCGGCGAGTATCCAGTCGCGCACGAAGGTGTCGTGCGCCATCAGCGAGGAAATGAAGACGGGGCGCAGCATGTCCTTCTGGATTTCGGAATAGATATTGTCGCCCGTCAATGGCAAGGTCTGGTCGGCGATGCCGTGCTCGATGGCCTGGCGCGAAGCCAGGTAGCTGGCCAGGCTGGTGGCCATGAAGCCCGCACCCAGGATCAGGGTCAGGAGTATGAGCAGGCGGTACTTGATCGACAGAAGACGCATGGAGACGAGGGGTGGCCGGCGGGAAGGCAATCGTGACGCAAGCCAAAAGTATGCAGCAGGCCGGGTATTGGCGCAATGATAACTGGCTTTATTGACAATTTACCTTGGCGAACGCGACAAGATAACCACGACTTACCAAATAAAAGTGCCGATTTGTCGACAAAGATGCAAATTAGCAATAAGATTTGACGAGGGGAATCATTGCGCACCGCCCCTGTCTTGCCGCCCGTTTCAGGCGCGGGACATTACGCGCAGGGAGTGTTGTATGTTATTTTTAAAGAGTACGTCCGTCAGCAAGGCCCCCGGCATCTACGAGGTCGACATCGCCGCGAAACCACCGGGCAAGACCTTCGGCATTTTTCTCGCCACCGATCCCGACCATCCACCGCATGCCTTGCTGGGACAATTGAAGGCGCTCGGCTTCGAGAACACCTATAGTTCGCCCTACCTGCACAAGGATGCGGGCAAGGTGCTGGACCTGCATTTCCAGAAGGATGGCACGGATATCTTCAAGGGCTGGAAAACCGAGGAATGCACGCACAACCTGGCGGCCATCACGGCGCTGTTCGAGGAACACGGCATCACCATCGCGCCGCGCGTCATGTCGATGGCGGAAGCCTACGCGTAAACGCCTATCAAAACCTACTGCGCGTCGGTATAGGCGACCTGCGATGCTCACTGCCTCGGCGGCCCCGTGCATTAGCACAGCTCCGCTTCTCAGCCACCTCTTTCTTCCGCTCGCTACGGTTTTGTTTGGCGTTTTAAGTAGCGTCAACCCGCCTCCACGCCAATGTGATACAGCGCCCACGGGCAGCTGGCGAAGCGTTCGGCCAGGGGCAGGGCCGCCACGGCGGCGATGCGGTCCGCATCGTGGATCGCCCATAGGGGCCCCAGGCCGCCCAGCGCCATCGCCTGGCCGTCCAGGTGGGTGGCGACGATAAAACGCTGCGTGCGCGCCTGCGCCATGGTCAGCGCCGCCGCATAGCCATCCACGGCCCGCAGCAGCAGCCGCACGGCATCGTCCTCGGGCGCGCCGGCCGCCTTCAATACGTCGACCAGCAGCGGCCCGCGCAGGGCATGCGCCTTGCTATCGTATTCCAGGGTGGGGTGGATGGTGCGCGCCGGCAAGTTCGCCAGCGCCGCAAAGTCGAAGGCCCGCGCCCGCTCAAAACTGATCTTTTGTTTGTGCATCATCTGGTCGCGCACGGCGTCGAACGGCCCCCGGTTCGGCTTGTCGATGCTGCCCGTGATGGTCAGCAGGGCGGGACCGCGCAGGCCGGCGGGCGCCGCCCGGGCGATGGCGGGCAAGGCCGCGGCGGCCATGCCGGCGGCGAGAAACTGGCGTTTGTGCATGCACTTCTCCTCTGGACTGAAAATAGCTAATGCTCTTAAGTCTATCTTAAGTTCGCTCAACGGTGCGCATTTTACGGTTATTGTCAGTTTGCAATGTCAGCTTACATCTTGTCACAGTTCTTACGGAATGGAGAAAGACGTAGCTTTTTTCGGCTGTTATTGTGTAGTCATCGCACTTCGCTGAACTGCGAATCCAGGCACCATTCACTAATTGAGAGAGAGAACATGATGAAGAAGAAAATCCTGTTTGCAATGATCGCATCCGTTACCGCACTGACCGGCATGAGCGCCGCCCACGCCGAAGGCGCGTATGTGGGTGCCGGCGTCACAGGCAACCGTTATAACTTCGATATTCCTGGCGCCACCAGCGCCGATAATCACAGTGGCTACAAGGCTGGCGCCAAGATCTTCGCCGGTTACGATTTCGATAAAACCTGGGCAATCGAAGGCGGCTATGCCGATTTCGGCAGCAAGGATTACAGCTATGTCACCGGCGCCGGCAACGGTTCCGTGAAAAGCGATTCGCACGGCTACTACCTGGCCGGCAAGGCCACCATGCCCGTGACCGACAAGGTCGGCGTGTTCGGCAAGCTGGGCGTGGCCAAGGTCAAGAACAGCTTGAGCGGCACCGGCTTGTCGACCGGCATCAGCGGCAACGACAAGACGGGCGTGTACGCTTCCGTCGGCGCCCAGTACGCGATCAACGAGAAAGTCTCGCTGACGGCGGAAGTGGAACACTTCGGCAAGAGCGCCGACCAGGGCCGCAAGGCTACCGGCCTGGCACTGGGCGCACGCTACAACTTCTAAAAACCTACTGCGCGGTACGCTTTGCGGCCTCCGATGCTCACTGTGCTATAGCACAGCTCCGCTTCTCAGCCACAATTCGTTGCCGCTCGCTACGGTTTTAAAAACTGGAAGTATGCTGAAAAAAAAGGCAGTTACCGCGAGGTAACTGCCTTTTTGCGTTGCCGGACCGAAATTACGTGGTCAAGGGCTTGTAGCGGATACGTTTCGGTTTCGCGCCTTCTTCGCCCAGGCGTTTCTTCTTGTCGGCTTCGTATTCTTGATAGTTGCCGTCAAAGAAGGTGACCTGCGAGTTGCCTTCGAAAGCCAGGATGTGCGTGGCGATACGGTCGAGGAACCAGCGGTCATGGGAAATGACCATGACGCTGCCGGCAAATTCCAGCAGGGCGTCTTCCAGCGCGCGCAAGGTTTCCACGTCCAGATCGTTCGACGGTTCATCGAGCAGCAGGACGTTGCCGCCCATCAACAGGGTTTTCGCCAGGTGCAGACGGCCGCGTTCACCGCCGGACAGGTTGCCCACTTGCTTTTGCTGGTCCGAACCCTTGAAGTTGAAGCGGCCCAGGTAGGCGCGCGACGGCATTTCAAAGCGGCCCACCGTCAGCATATCGGCGCCGCCGGACACGTCTTCAAAGACGGACTTGTTGTCGGCCAGCGAATCGCGGTTCTGGTCGACGATGGAGACGCGCGCCGTCTGGCCGATGGCCACTTCGCCGCTGTCCGGCGTTTCCTTGCCGGTGATCATCTTGAACAGGGTTGATTTACCGGCGCCGTTGGGGCCGATGATGCCGACGATGGCGCCTGGCGGCACGGTGAAGCTCAGGTTATCGATCAGCAGGCGGTCGCCGAACGCTTTCGACACGTTCTTGAACTCGATGACTTCATTGCCCAGGCGTTCTGCCACGGGAATGAAGATCTCCTGCGTTTCGTTGCGCTTCTGGTATTCGTGCTCGGACAGCTCGTTGAAGCGGGCCAGACGGGCTTTCGACTTGGCCTGGCGCGCTTTCGGGTTCTGGCGCGACCATTCCAATTCCTTTTGCAGCGCCTTTTGGCGCGCCGATTCCGTCGCCTCTTCCTGCTTCAGGCGGGCTTGCTTCTGGTCCAGCCAGGTCGAGTAGTTACCCTTCCATGGAATGCCGTGGCCGCGGTCCAGTTCCAGGATCCACTCGGCCGCGTTGTCGAGGAAGTAGCGGTCATGGGTGATGGCCACCACAGTGCCGGGGAAGCGCAGCAGGAATTGTTCCAGCCAGTCGACCGATTCCGCATCCAGATGGTTGGTCGGCTCGTCGAGCAGCAGCATGTCGGGTTTCGACAGCAGCAGCTTGCACAGCGCCACGCGGCGCTTTTCACCGCCGGACAGCACGCCGATGGTGGCGTCCCATGGCGGCAGGCGCAGCGCGTCGGCGGCCATTTCCAGCTGCAGATTCAGATTGCCGCCGTCGGAGGTCGAAATGATCGCTTCCAGGCGTGCCTGTTCCGTGGCCAGGGCGTCGAAATCGGCGTCTTCCTCGGCATACGCGGCGTACACGGCTTCCAGCTTGGCTTGCGCTTCAAACACTTCGCCCAGGCCCGACTCGACTTCCTGGCGCACGGTTTTGGCCGGGTCCAGCTGCGGTTCCTGCGGCAGGTAGCCGATGTTCAGGCCCGGCATCGGCACGGCTTCGCCCTGGATGTCGGTGTCGATGCCTGCCATGATTTTCAGCAGGGTCGATTTGCCGGAGCCGTTCAGGCCCAGCACGCCGATCTTCGCGCCTGGGAAGAAGGACAGGGAAATATCTTTCAGAATCTGGCGCTTGGGCGGGACGATTTTGCCCACGCGATTCATGGTGTAGACGTAATTTGCCATTAGAAATCTCGGGTGATATACAAAGACGGACAGGATACGGTAAACGCCCGCTTCCGGCCAGCGCTGCGCGCTGCGGAAACGGACGCCAGGGGCAGGACTAGGCGGCGCGCGCCTTGCGGGCCGTCCACAGCCCTTCGGCCGCGTACAGGGCCAGCGCCGTCCAGATGACGAGGAAGCCCAGCATGCGCTCGGGCGTGAACGATTCGTGGAAGACCCACACGCCGATCAAGAGCTGACCCGTGGGGGCGATGTATTGCAATAGCCCCAGCACGGCCAGCGGCAGGCGGCGCGCGCCGGCGGCAAACAGCAGCAGGGGAATGGCCGTGATGGGGCCGGACGCCAGCAGCAGCGCGCGCGTGGCGGTGGAATCCGTGTTGACGAAGCCGCTCTGGCCATGCCACGCCAGCCACAGCATGTAGGCCAGCGCCAGGGGGAACAGAATCAAGGTTTCGAACGACAAGCCTTCCAGCGCGCCCAGCGCGGCCGTCTTGCGCAGCAAGCCATAGCCGCCGAAGGTGGCCGCCAGCAGCAGGGCAATCCACGGCACCTGTCCCGCCTGCCAAGTGAGCCAGGCCACGCCGCAGGCGGCCAGGCCGATGGCCAGCCATTGCAGGCGGCGCAGGCGCTCGTGCAGCAGCAAAAAGCCCAGCATGACATTGATCAGGGGCGTGATGAAGTAGCCGAGGCTGGCGTCGACCACGTGGCCGTTGTTGACGGCCCAGATATAGATGAACCAGTTGGCGGACAGCAAAAATGCGCTGGCGACGAAGCTGGCCACGACCCTGGGCTGCGCTTTCAGGCTGCCCAGCCAGCTCCACTGCCGGCGCACGGTCAGCACGATTCCCAGGAACAACAGCGACCAGACCATGCGGTGCGCCAGGATTTCCTGCGGCGCGATCTCGCCGATGGCGTGGAAGTACAGGGGGAACAGGCCCCAGCACAGGAAGGCGAGGGAGGCGTAGAGCATGCCTGGATTCATGATGGGCTTCGCTGGAGAGTAGACAGTCTGTCATTATGGCTGAAAACATCGGGGGCTGCCCGGCGCCGCTGGCGAGGCGTAGAATGGCAACAAATCAATGGCCGCATGTCTGCGCAGCAAGGCGGAGCGGCACAAAACCACGACCTTGGGGCAGCTGCGGAACCATGCAAAAATACTCTTGCTATTTGCTAATACCTATCATATTGTGCGATGCAACAAAACAAAAACGGGTGCAACCTTGACGTCGGAACATAAAAAAAGCGGCCTTGCCGGCTTGACGCTGGCGGCCGTCGGCATCGTTTACGGCGATATCGGCACCAGTCCGCTGTACACCCTGAAGACCGTCTTCGACCCGGCCCACGGCCTGCTGCTCTCGCACGAGAACCTGCTGGGCATCGTCTCGCTGATTTTCTGGGGCCTGACCCTGATCGTTTCGCTCAAGTACGTGACCCTGGTGTTGCGCGCCGACAACCGCGGCGAGGGCGGCATCATGGCCCTGATGGCGCTGGTGCTGTCATCCGTCAGCCGCCTGTCGCGCTGGCATTTCCCGCTGATGGTGATCGGCGTCTTCGGCGCCACCCTGTTCTATGGCGACAGCGTGATCACGCCGGCCATTTCCGTGCTGTCGGCGATCGAAGGCCTGGAAGTGGCCACGCCCGCCTTCAGTCCGTACGTGGTGCCGCTGACGATCGCCGTGCTGGTGGGCCTGTATTCGGTGCAGTCGCACGGCACGGCCGGCATCGGCCGCTATTTTGCTCCCGTCATGGTGCTGTGGTTTGCCGCGCTGGCCGGCATGGGCGTGGTCAACATCATCAAGTCGCCGGCCATCCTGGCCGCGCTCAATCCCCTGCACGCAGCCACTTTCCTGATGAATAACGGTTTCGTCGCCTTCGTTGCCCTGGGCGCCGTGGTGCTGGCGCTGACGGGCGCCGAGGCGCTGTACGCCGACATGGGTCACTTCGGCAAGAAGCCGATCCGCCTGGCCTGGTTCCTGATCGCCTTTCCCGCGCTGGCGCTGAACTACCTGGGCCAGGGCGGCTTGCTGCTGGCGCATCCCGAAGCCGTCTCGAATCCGTTTTACCAGCAACTGGGCCCGTGGAGCGTGTATCCGCTGGTGATCCTGTCGACCATGGCCACCGTGATCGCCTCGCAGGCGACCATTTCCGGCACCTTCTCGATGACCAAGCAAGCCATCGCGCTGGGCTTCCTGCCGCGCATGCGCGTGCGCCACACGTCGGAAAGCGAAATCGGGCAGATCTACATCCCCGCCGTGAACTGGCTGCAACTGGCCGTGGTGCTGCTGGCCGTCATCGGCTTCGGTTCCTCGGAAAACCTGGCCGCCGCCTACGGCATCGCCGTGACGGCCACCATGCTGTCGACGACGATCCTGACCTTCTTCGTCATCCGCTACCGCTGGAAGATGAACCTGGCCCTGTGCTGGGCCGCCACGGGCTTTTTCCTGATCATCGACGTCAACCTAGTGTCGGCGACTGCCCTGAAACTGTTCCACGGCGGCTGGTTCCCGTTGCTGCTGGGCTCGATTTTGTTCATCGTCATGCTGACCTGGAAGCGGGGCCGCCAGCTGGTGTTCCAGAACCTGGAAAAGCATGCGATTCCGCTCGACGATTTCCTTTCGTCGCTGTTCATCGCGCCGCCGCTGCGCGTACCCGGCACGGCCATCTTCCTGCGCGGCGAAACGGATGGCGTGCCGCACGCGCTGCTGCATAACTTGCTGCACAACAAGGTGTTGCATGAACGGGTAATCTTCCTCACCGTCTTCATGCATGAAGAGCCGTGGGTGGCGCCATCGGAGCGCGTGCGCGTGGTGGACCTGGGCCACCAGTGCTACCAGGTCAACGTGCATTACGGCTTCAAGGATGAACCCGACATTCCGGCCGCGCTGGCGCAGTGCGCCCAGCAGGGACTGGACTTCGAGATGATGGAAACGTCATTCTTCATCGCGCGCCAGACCATCATCTCGACGCCGGGCGCCGGCATGATGCCGTGGCGCGAGCACCTGTTCGTCACCATGTCGCGCAATGCGCGCACGGCGGCCGACTACTATCAGATTCCGAGCAACCGGGTGATCGAACTGGGTACGCAGGTAGAAATATAGATATTGTGTCAACGTTGCAGCGAGGCACATTTATTGCCGTGCTTACGTCTGCTTACAAATGGGCTACGCGAGTCCTGTTAAACTCCAGCCCGTACCGGTCCGCACCGTACGGGCTTAGCCACACACCAATATTTAAAGGGAAACCATGAAATCGGTATTTCAAATGATCGCCACCCTCGCTTGCGCCGTGGCCCTGACCGCTTGCGGCGCTGCTGCCAATACCGAGAAGCCGGTCGTGCTTGACCCGAATACGCAAGTGAAGGAACTCCTCTTTCCCGACCTGGTGAAAGGCACCGGCACGGCGGCCGCGGCGGGCGATACCCTGACGGTGGCCTATACGGGCTGGCTGTATGACGCGAGCAAGCCGGACGGCAAAGGCGTGCAATTCGAAACGTCGCCCCCTCTCCAGCCTTTTACGTTTGTCCTCGGCATCGGCAAAATGATCCTGGGCTGGGATCGCGGCCTGGTCGGCATGCAGGTAGGCGGCACGCGCCGCCTGCTCATTCCGTATGACCTCGGCTATGGCGTGAGCGGCACCCGCGACAGGGTCACGAATGCGGTGGTGATCCCGCCTTACGCCGGCCTGGTGTTCGACATCACGCTGCAAAAAGTGGAAAAAAAGTAAGCACGCGCAAGGTGCACGGACAAAGGGCGACTCCATGGAGTCGCCCTTGTTGTTTTTACGGCGGATTCAAACTGGCGCCAGTTCCTGGAAGTAATACGTGGCGCCGCCCAGATTGGTCGGCGCGTCATATTGCAGCACTTGCGTGCGGCGCAGCGCCACCGGTGCGCTGAAGGCGGGGCCGTCGTAGACGAAGGTGTGGAATTCGCCGTTTTCGCCGCAGGCGTCGACGCCGGGCGGCAGGTCGGCCAGGAAGGCGGCGTCGAACTCGCGCCCGCAAAATTCGCGCGGCAGGTGCTGGCCATTGATGCACACGACGATGGCCTTGAAGCCGGCGGCAAGGAACTCATCGACCAGCGCGCGCCGATCCTCGCCCCACAGGGGCAAATGGGCCGTCAGGCCGGCTGTGGCGCAGACTTTTTCTTCCCAGTCGCGGTGGGGCTGCAAGTCGATGTCGCCGAAGATGGCGTGTTCTATGCCTGCGTCTTTCGCCGCGCGCAGCATGGCGACGAATTGCTCCTCGTAGCTGGCCCAGCTGGCGTGATAGCGCTGCAGGCGCGCGCCCAGGCTGGCTGCCTGCGCTGCCAGCAATTCCGGCGGCACGCCGTGCGAGCGCGACTTGCGGCCGTCTTCATCCATGGCCGTGATCAGCAGCGGCACGCTCGTGCCGGCGTTGCGCGCGCGCCACAGGGCCAGGCAGGAATCCTTGCCGCCGCTCCAGGAAATCAGGGCCGTCGTCATGCCGCCGCGCCTGGCTGCACGGCGCGCAGCATGTCGACGTGCTCGATGCCGTCTTCGTCGTAGGGCGCGCTGACGGTGACAAAGCCGAAGGACTGGTAGAAGCGCTCCAGGTAGTGCTGCGCGCCGATGCGGATGGCGTGGCCCGGGTGCCGGCGTTCGGCGCGCGCGATGCCCTCAAGCAATAGCTGCTTGCCCGCGCCCGTGGTGCGCGCCTCGGGCGCCGTCAGCACGCGGCCCAGCGACATTTCCACATACTTGGCGCCCGGCGCCAGCACGCGCAGATAGGCGGCCAGCCGGCGTTCGCCGTCGACCGTTTGCCAACCCAGCAAATGCATGGCTTGCTGGTCATGGCCATCGAGGTCCGGGTAAATGCACTGCTGTTCGATGACGAACACGCGCTGGCGCAAGGCCAGCACCTGGTACAAATCGTGGGGGCCGAGTTCGTCGAACGTGTTCCATTGCCAGCTGATCATGGGTCATCCTTGATTGAGAGTGGCCATGATTTTACCGGCTTCACGCCGCCGGCGCGGGATAGCGCTGCGCATACCACTGCTTCAGGTGCTCGATGCAGCGCGTCACGCGGGGCGCCACCAGCTGGCGCGATGGGTAGATGGCAAACAGCGCCAGGCTGGGACGCTCCACCTCGGGAAACAGCTCGACCAGCGCGCCGCTGGCCAGTTCTTCGCGGCAGACAAAGGTGGGCAGGATGCCGATGCCCAGGCTCCGCAGGATCAGGCTGCGCATGAACAGGGTGTTATTCGTGCGCACCCAGTTCGGCACTTCGATGTCGCTGTGCGGCCCCGCATGGCGCAGCGGCCAGCGGCTGCCGAACAGGGCGTGGCTGTAGATGAAGCAGCGCTGGCGCGTCAGGTCCGTGGGGGCCAGCAGGGGACCGTGGCGTTCCAGGTAGGCGGGCGCGCAGCAGATGTGCAGGCGGTAGTCGTGGATGTGGCGCGCCACATAGCTCGAATCGGTGAGCGCCGTGGTGACGCGGAAACCCAGGTCGTAGTTGGCCGCCGCCAGGTCCACGTATTCATCCTTCAGGTCGACGTCCAGGCGCAAGGCCGGCCACTCGGCCATGAAATCGGCCAGGCCCTCGGCCAGCTCGCCCACGCCCAGCGATAATGGCGCGTTGATGCGCAGGCGGCCCGTCACGTGGGCCGTCGAGTGGGCCACCATGTCCTCGGCTTGCGCCAGTTCGTCGAGCAGCTTGCGGCAGTGCTCGAGGTAGGCGGCGCCCGTTTCCGTCAGGGCCAGCTGGCGCGTGGTACGCGTCATCAGGCGTCCGCCCAGTTCCTGCTCCAGCTGGCCGATGCGCCGGCTCACATACGAGGCCGACAGGTCCAGTTCATCGGCCGCGCGGCGAAAGCTGCCCAGCTCGGCCACGCGGCGGAACAGCTGCATCGCCTGCAATTTATCCATTTCATTCCAATTCGGTCGTATTCAGCATTAGTCAGCTGCATTATTCATCATTTTTCTCCATTTTGATTCGGAATATGCTGGCGGCTTCTCTACTGGAATCCTCATGATGAAAAAATTACTCTTAAGCAGTGTGCTGCTCGCCGCCTTTTCCACCGCCCAGGCGGCCGACGTTCTCGTCGTGCTGTCCGACGCGAACCACCTCGAATTGCGCGATGGCAAGGTCTTCGCGACGGGCTTTTATCTGAATGAATTGATGCAGCCCGTCAAAAAGCTGCTCGACGCGGGCCACACGGTGACGTTCGCCACGCCGCAGGGCCAGGCGCCCACGCTGGACGCCAGCTCGGATACGGCCGCCTACTTTGGCGGCGACGCGGCCGCGCACGCGGCGCACAAGGCGCTGCTGGACCAGCTGGCGCTGACGGTGCCGGGCCGCTCGCCCGTGATCAGCCTGAAACGGGTGGCGCAGATCGGCTATGGCCACTATGCGGCCGTGCTGGTGCCGGGCGGCCACGCGCCCATGCAGGATTTGTTGAAGGATGCCGGCCTGGGCGCCTTGCTGCGCCAGTTCCACGCGGACGGCAAGCCGACGGCGCTGCTGTGCCACGGCCCCATCTCCCTGCTGTCGGCCCTGCCGCAGGCGGCCCAATTTACGGCCGCGCTGGAAGCGGGCCAGACGCCGCCCGCGCCGGCCGGCTGGATCTACAGCGGCTACCGCATGACGGTGATCAGCAACCAGGAAGAGGCGGCGGCGCAGGGCGCGCTCGGCGGCGGCACGATGAAGTTCTATCCGCAGTCGGGCTTGCAGGCGGCCGGCGCGCAGTATGTGCAGAACCAGGCGCCGTGGAGCAGCAACGTGGTGGTCGACCGCGAACTGATCACGGGGCAGAATCCCGCCTCGGCGCCGGCCCTGGCGGACCAGCTGCTGCAGGCGCTGCGCTGAAAAAAATCCCCGGCGGCGCCTTAGGGCGCGGCCGGGGAGGTGCAACGCGTGCAGCGCCGCGTGTGCTATTACACGATCGTCAGGGTGACGTCGATGTTGCCGCGCGTGGCGTTCGAGTACGGGCACACGATGTGGGCTGCGGCGACCAGCGCTTCGGCGGCGGCGCGTTCCATGCCTGGCAGCGAGATCTTCAGTTCCACTTCGATGCCGAAGCCCGTCTCAATGGCGCCGATGCCGACGTTGCCTTCGATCGACAAGTCCGCCGGCAGGGCGATCTTGTCGCGGCCGCCGACGAA
This sequence comes from Janthinobacterium sp. SUN033, assembly GCF_030397595.1. Classification (NCBI taxonomy): domain Bacteria; kingdom Pseudomonadati; phylum Pseudomonadota; class Betaproteobacteria; order Burkholderiales; family Oxalobacteraceae; genus Janthinobacterium; species Janthinobacterium sp. SUN033. The sequence continues at coordinate 549,216 of NZ_JAPQNV010000004.1, read as the reverse complement.
TTTCATGGCGCCGATGAAGCAGGCCGAGTAGCCGGCGGCGAACAGTTGTTCCGGATTGGTGCCGACGGCGCCATTGCCGCCCAGTTCTTTTGGCGTGGTCAGCTTGACGTCCAGCACATTGTCGGACGACACGGCACGGCCTTCGCGGCCTCCGGTGGCGGTAGCTTGAGCGCGGTACAGGACTTGTTTGATCGACATGATGGTTTTCCTTGAGTTGATTAAATAGTTGACTACTAAATAGTGTGCTACTTGTTTCGTGGGCGGGTGCCCCAGGATGCCCGTCTGAAGAAGCGGTGTGCGGCGTCCATGTACACAATATATATCGTGCACTATTTAATTGCAAGCGATTTTATTTGCGCGCGGCGCGGATTGAAGCTTTATTTTCTTGCCTTTGTCGCCAGTATTGCCCTTCCATCGCATAATGGCCACCGCCGCTGGCGCCGATAGTTATGCTTGGCCCCACTTCACTCCCCAAGGAAAAATCATGACTAGCCTTTTCTTTATCCTGCGCATCACCGTGGCCACGATGGTCGCCTACATCATCGCCACGGCGATTCTGGTCGAGAATTTCCTGCGCCATGTCTTCGGGCAGACGGAAGGCTTTTTTGTCATCGTCGGCGCGCTGCTGGCCAGCGCCGTCGTCACGAATGCGTTTTCGCACGTGCGGCGCGTGCGCCTGATCGCCGGCGCCGTCAATGCCGGCACCCTGTCGAGCCGCCAGCGGCGCCAGATCGAGATTCCGTTCGAGGCGGGCGAGGCGTTCGACATGATCGATGCGGCCATCCGCGAACTGCCGGGCAGCGAAGTGGTCGAAAGCGCGCGCGACAGCCTGCAGGTGCAGGCCCGCGTGCGCCGCGCCGCGCCCTACACGCACACGGGCTTGCCCCGCATGCGCCTGCTGGGCTTCCTGGAGCCGCGGCCGAACCAGATTCTCGCCACCGTCACGCCGAATGGCGAAGCGGGCAGCGTCACCCTGATCTGCGAACCGGCGCGCAACGCCTGGACCGACTGGTTCCTCGTCGACCATGGCAGCAACCTGGAAAACGCGGAGGCGGTGACGCGGGCGATGACGCGCCGGGTGGCGCAGCGCCGCCGCGGCGAGCAGGCCGAGGCGCGCCAGACGGTGACGGAAAAGGAACTCACGGTGGCCAAGCTGAGCCTGCTGCATGCGCAGGTCGAGCCGCACTTCCTGTACAACACCCTGGCCAGCGCGCAGCTGCTCACGCGCAGCGACCCCGTGCGCGCCGACGAAATGCTCGGCAACCTGATCCTGTACTTGCGCCACTCGCTGCCGCGCACGGAGCAAGCCATGTCGACCCTGGGCACGGAGCTGGAACGGGCGCGCGCCTACCTCGATATCCTGAAAATCCGCATGGGCGCACGCCTGAACCTGCAGATTGAGGTGCCGCAATACCTGCGCCAGGCGGAACTGCCGCCGATGATGCTGCAAACCCTGGTGGAAAACGCCATCAAGCACGGCCTGGAGCCGAAAAGCGGCGGCGGCACCATCTGGATCATGGCGCGCAGCGGCAACGGTACGGTGATCGTCACGGTGGCTGATGACGGCAAGGGGCTCAGCGATGACGGCGCCGGCACGGGCATCGGTTTACGCAATGTGCGCGAGCGCCTGCGTTTGACCTACGGCAATGCCGCCGCGTTTGCCATTGTCGCCAATTTCCCCGATGGCGTGACGGCCACCATCACGGTGCCCGACAGCACGGCGCAAGGAGTTTCCTATGCATCAGCCTGAGATGACTTGCGTCATTGCCGAAGACGAAGCCCTGCTGCGCGACGCGCTGGTGGCCCTGCTGGCCGAAGAGTGGCCCAGTTTGCGCATCGTCGCCGCCTGCGACGACGGCGGCGCGGCGCTCGAGGCCATCGCCACCCTGCGCCCCGATATCGCCTTCCTCGACATCCGCATGCCGGGCTTGACGGGGCTGGAAGTGGCGGCCGGCGCGCTGGAAGCGAGTCCCGCCACGCAGGTGGTGTTCGTCACCGCCTACGACCAGTACGCGATCGATGCCTTCGATAACGGCGCCGTCGATTATTTATTGAAACCGATAGCCCGCGAGCGCCTGCAGGCGACCGTGCAGCGCGTGCAGGCCCGGGCCGGCAAGACCCAGGCGGGCGACGGCGCGCTGGCCGGCCTGCTGCAGCAATTGAGCAGCGCCTTGCCGGCGGCGGCCAAGTCGCCGCCGCTGGTGTGGCTGACGGCCAGCAGCGGCAAGGATACGCGGCTGATCATGGTGGAAGACATCGCCTATTTTCAGTCCGACACCAAGTACACGGCCGTCATGACGGCGGAAGGCGAGGCGCTGCTGCGCAAGCCGATCCGCGAACTGCTCGACGTGCTCGACCCGGCCATCTTCAAGCAGATCCACCGCTCCACCATCGTCAACATGAAGATGGTGGCGTCCGTCACGCGCGACGAGGTGGGGCGTGGCGCCTTGCGCCTGAAAACGCGGCCGGAAACCCTGGCAGTGAGCCAGCCGTTCATGGCGCTGTTCCGCAATATGTAGGCTGGCTTAATCGGCCGTTTCAAAGCCTTCGAGCACATTGACGACATTGATGCCGATTTCCTTCACCGCATAGCCCCCTTCGAGGATGAAGGCGGTGGGCAGGTTCAGATGCGCGAGGCGCTCGCCCACGCGCAGGTAGTCGCCGCTTTGCAGGGCGAAGTGCGACAGCGGGTCGCCGGCAAAGGTGTCCACGCCGAGCGAGACCACCAGCGCGTCGGGCGCATACATATTGATGCGCAGGCAAGCCGTTTCCAGCGCGGCGAACCAGCTGGCCGTGGACGTGCCGGGGGGCAGCGGCAAGTTGACGTTGTAGCCCAGCCCCGCGCCGCTGCCTGTTTCATCGGCGTGGCCCAGATAAAACGGATATTCGCTGCGCGGGTCGGCGTGCAGGGAGGCGAACAGCACGTCGTCGCGCTGGTAAAAGATGCTTTGCGTGCCGTTGCCGTGGTGGTAATCGATATCGAGGATGGCGACCTTGCGCGCGCCGTCGTCGAGCAGATGCTGCGCGGCCAGCGCCGCGTTGTTCAGAAAACAGTAGCCGCCGAAGAAATCGCTGCCCGCATGGTGGCCCGGCGGGCGCGTCAGGGCGAACGTGGCCCGCTCGCCCAGGCGCAGCGCATGGGCCGCGTTGACGGCGCAGTCGGCGCCCGTCTTGGCCGCCGTCCACGTGCCGGCCGTCAGCGGCGTGCCATTGTCCATCGAGTACAGCCCCAGCTTGGCCGTGAAGTCATCCGGTTCGATGTCGCTGCGCAAGGTGCGCACGGGCCACACGGATGGCAAGGCGTCCTTGCCCGCGTTGTCGGGATCGAGCGCCAGCCAGTCGTGCCAGGCGTGGCGCAAAAAATGCAGGTAACGGGGTGTGTGGATGCGCTCCAGCGACGTCAGCGGCACGCCGTGCGGCGTGACGATGCGGCCCAGGTTGCGCCGTCCCAGCTCGGCCACCACCATGTCGGCCCGCTCGGGGGTCTCGAAGCAGGGCACGAGGGTGCCGCGAAACATTTCGAAGCGGCCCCGGTGCTGGCTGTGCAATTCATTGTAGAAGGTCAGCATGGGGGCGCTTTGCGCAAGGTCAGACTCAGGTGTGCGAGCACAGGGTGCTGGCGCGGTAGGCGGCGACGAAATCGTCGAAGCTGCCGGCCGGTGCCGCTTCCATGGCGCGCTGCTCGGCCAGCGAGCTGGCGGCCATCTCGTCGAAATACGCGCTTTGTTCCTGCGTTGCCGGCTGCGCGCGGAAATAGGCGGCGTGGCGTTCGCTCTGGCGCAGGCCGAAGGCGGCAAACGAGCCGCCGTTGGCGCGCAGTTCGGCCAATACCTTCGCCGATGGCGTCGCATCCGGGTCGGCCAGTTTGCGGGCTTGCGCGGCCAGGCTGTCCGCATGCTGCGTGCCGCCGAGGCGCGCGTCGAGCAAGGCCGCCACGGGCGCGATGCGCGCCAGCAACTCTTCGCCCCAGGCCTGCAGGGTGATCTCTTCGCCGTCGCGGCGCAGGGTCAGGCCCGGCTTGCGGCCTTCCTTGACGGTGCGGGCGAAATTGTTCGTGTAGCAGGCGCTTTGCTCGGCCGAGATGGGACCACTGTCGTCGAGCGCGCAGAACAGCAGGAAGGCGTCGAGGAAGCGGCCCGTTTCCAGGCTGATGCCGACCGGTTCGAACGGGTCGACATCCATGCAGCGCACTTCGATGTATTGCACGCCGCGCAGGCACAGGGCCTGGATCGGGCGCTCGCCCGTGCGGATCACGCGTTTCGGACGGATGGTCGAATAGTATTCATTTTCGATCTGCAGCACGTTGGTGGAGAGCTGAATCCACTCGCCATCCTTCTTTGTGCCCAGCGCCGCGTACGGCGGATATGGGTCGTTGACGGCGTGCGTGAGGGCGTTGACGTAGTCGTCCAGGCTGTTTTCGTGCGGGCGCAGGCCGGACTGGGCATCGTTCTGGTAGCCGAGGTCGCTCATGCGCAGGCTGGTGGCGTACGGCAGGAACAGGGTGTCGTCGGACAGGGTGTCGAGCTTGTGCGCGCGGCCGCGCAGGAAACCGGCCGACAGGGCAGGCGAAGCGCCGAACAGATACATCAGGAGCCAGCTGTAGCGGCGGAAATTGCGGATCGTCGCCAGGTAGCTTTCCGACTGCACGTCTTTCGGCGTGGCCGCCGCGTGGGTGGGGCTGGCGCTGGTGTCCGGATTGCCGGCCAGCGCCTGCCACAGCTGCTCGTCGAGCGAGTAGTTGTAATGGATGCCGGCGATGCATTGCATGGCTTTGCCATAGCGCAATGCCAGACCGCGCCGGTAGACGTGCTTGAGCATGCCCATGTTCGAGCTGCCGTAGTTGGCGATTTCGATGTCCGCTTCGGGCGGCAGCTGGCACGGCATCGACTGGCTCCACAGCAACTCGTCGCCGAGGCGGCTGTAGGCGTGGCGGTGCACGGTGTCCAGTTTGCTTAATGTCGTGGCGATGTCCTGTTCCGCCGGCGTGATGAATTCGAGCAGCGCTTCGGCGTAATCGGTGGTGATTTCAGGGTGCGTCAGCGCCGAGCCCAGGGCGGCGGGGTGGGGCGTGGAAGCCAGATGGCCGGCATGGTCGACGCGCAGGGTTTCACGCTCGATGCCGCGCAAGCCGCCCAGCAGCGCGCGGTTGGCATCTTCGGTCAGCAATGCCAGGCGGCGAGTCAACAGGTTGGGCAATTTGAGCTTCCTTTCTTGTGCAGCATATAAATAATTTGTGCTGAGATTAACCGAATTTTGGCAAATGCGTCGGCGCCGGCCCAAAAAACGCCGCGTCGCCAGCGTCCGCCCCGGGGAACAGGGACGGCGCTTCGGTCAGGAATTCGCTTGATATTTTAACAAACTGCGGGGGATCTGGCGCGCTGCCGGATCAAGCTTTGCGCAGCGAATGGCGGTCAGCCGTGGCGGGCGCCGCTGACCCGTTCGATGCCGGCCAGGTCGCGCCAGCTTTGCACTTTGTTGTAGCCGGCGTCGGCCAGCAAGCCGCGCACGGATGCCGCCTGGTCGTAGCCGTGTTCCATCAGCAGCCAGGCGCCTGACGCCAGGTGGCGCGCGGCGCCGGAGACGATGGTGCGCAGGGCCGACAGGCCGTCCGCGTGGTCGGTCAGCGCGCCGGCCGGCTCGAAGCGCAGATCGCCTTCGGCCAGGTGGCGGTCGCCGCTGGCGATGTAGGGGGGATTCGAGACGATCAGGTCGAACTTTTCCGTGCCCAGCGCTTCGAACCAGTCGCTGGCCATGAAGGTGATATTGACGCCGTTGGCGCTGGCGTTGCGGCGCGCCACGGCCAGCGCCGTGCTGCTCACATCGAGTGCCGTGACGACGGCGTCGGGCCGCGTATGCGCGAGCGCGACGGCGATGGCGCCGCTGCCCGTGCCCATGTCGAGCACCCGTCCGCCGGGCGGCAGGCGTTCGAGCGCCAGTTCCACCAGCACTTCCGTGTCGGGGCGGGGAATCAGCACGGCGTCGTTCACTTCGAACGGCAGGCCGAAAAATTCGCGCTGGCCGACGATGTAGGCGATCGGCTCGCCCTGCAGGCGACGCGCCAGCAAGGCTGATAACCGCGCCGCTTCGTCGGAAGTGAGGACTCGCTCCGATTGCGTGATCAGGCTCACGCGCGACAGGCCCAGCGCGTGGCCCAGCAGGATGCGGTTGTCGAGCGGATCGAGCAGGGGACGGATTTGCAGGGCGCCGACAGTGCTGCCGGCGGGGATCAGTGTTTCTGGCATAGTGCTTTCAATTATTTCTGACGGCGCAGCAAGGTCCACAGCAAGGTGAGGGCGAAGATGGCGAACCAGATGAACGCCCATTGCGGGATCGACAGGCCGAAGAATGGCTCACCGGCGTTTTCGCAGGCGCCATACGATTCAAACATGAAGGGCATGAGTTCGGCCGTGAAGACCTTGTTCAGCGCCGTTTCCACCGGGTCGATGCCGCACGAAAAGCCGGGGTTGGCCAGCACGTACAGGTGCTTGGCGCCGACGCCCAGGCCGCCCAGGGCCGCCAGCACGCCGACGCCTGCGCCGATTTTCGGCCGGTTGGCCGCCGCGCCAGCCAGGCAGGCAATGCCGATGGCGAGGAACAGGTAGCGCTGGATCACGCACAGCGGGCACGGCGCCATGTTCATGGCATGCTGCAAATACATGGCCACGCCCAGCATCAGGAAACACAGGGCGGCGGTCAACAGGAGGACGGTGCGTGAATTTTTCATGGGCGACACGGTGAGGTGGATGGAATCGAGCTGGTCATTTTCGCACAAGGGCGGATTTTTATTGCTTAGCCGCTACTTAAACCCTTGATTTGGCTGGGCACGTTAAAAAGTGTTCAGGGCAAGGCGCAGCGCCGCAGGCAGTACGAATGTACGGCCAGGCGATGCAACGCCGCCATGGACGCTTTTTAATCGCCCAAGGCTGCCAGCAGCTCCGCCTGGTGCTCTGCCGCCAAGGCATTCGTCAAGTCCGTCAAATCCCCATCCATGATGAAGTCCAGCTTGTACAAGGTCAAATTGATGCGGTGGTCCGTCAGACGGCCTTGCGGGAAATTATACGTGCGGATGCGCTCGCTGCGGTCGCCCGAGCCGATCAGGCTCTTGCGGGTGGCCGCTTCCTTCGACTGCTGTTCGCGCAGCTGCACGTCCTTGATGCGCGCGGCCAGCACTTTCATCGCCTGCGCCTTGTTCTTGTGCTGGCTGCGGTCATCCTGGCATTCCACCACGATGCCGGTCGGCAAGTGGGTGATGCGCACGGCGGAATCCGTTTTATTGATGTGCTGTCCACCCGCGCCCGAGGCGCGGTAGGTGTCGATGCGCAGGTCGGCCGGGTTGATGTTGACGTCTTCCACTTCGTCCGCTTCCGGCATCACGGCTACCGTGCAGGCCGACGTGTGGATGCGGCCCTGCGTTTCCGTGGCCGGCACGCGCTGCACGCGGTGGCCGCCCGACTCGAATTTCAGTTTCGAATACGCGCCATTGCCGACGATACGCACGATCACTTCGCGGTAGCCGCCCAGGTCGGAATCGGAAGAAGACACGAGTTCCACCTGCCAGCGGTTGCGCTCGGCAAAGCGCGTGTACATGCGCAATAAATCGCCGGCGAACAGGGCCGATTCATCGCCGCCCGTGCCGGCGCGAATTTCCAGGAAGATATTGCGCTCGTCGTTGACATCCTTCGGCAGCAGCATGGTTTGCAATTCGCGTTCCAGCCGCGCCATGGTGGTCTTGGCCGCCTCGATTTCTTCCTGGGCGAATTCCTTCATGTCCGGATCGGACAACATCTCTTGCGCTGTCGTAATATCGTTGCCCGCTTCCTGGTAGGAATGGTACAGGGCGACCAGCGGACCCAGTTCGGCGTGCTCGCGCGTCATCTTGCGGTAGCTGTCCATGTTCGACGTGGCGTCCGGATGCATCAGCAGTTCGTCGAGTTCGACCAGGCGGTTCGCCAGTTGATCGAGTTTGGCCAGCATGGATGGTTTCATAGCGATTCGCGGTAAAAGGTGTAGGGATGATACGGGCCCGGCAGGCGGGCAGGGGCGGCCGCGCGGGCGGCCAGCGGGGCTGCGCTAACGGCGGGGGCGGAACAGTTTCGGCAGCAGGGTGACCAGCTGCTTGCGCTCGTCGCCTTGCGCGTGGTGCAGCGCTTGCTGCGGGCCGTGCAGGAACTTGGCCGTCAAGCCTTTCGACAGCGCTTCCAGGACGGCGTCGATGTCGGCGCCCTTGGCCAGCATCTTGCGCGCCCGTTCCACTTCCATCAGGCGCAAGGATTCGCTGTTTTCATGCAAATGCTGGATGACGGGCACCATGGCGCGGTCGTCGACCCAGCTCATGAACGATTGCACGCGCGTCTCGATGATGGCTTCGGCTTGCGCCACGGCCGCTTGCCGGCTTTCCAGGCCCGTCTGCACGACCTTGCCCAGGTCGTCGACCGTGTACAGGAAGACGTCGTTCAAACGGCCCACTTCCGCTTCGATGTCGCGGGGCACGGCCAGGTCGACCATGAACATGGGCTTGTGGCGGCGTGCCTTGATGGCGCGCTCGACCAGGCCCAGGCCCAGCAGCGGCAACGATGACGCCGTGCACGAGATGACGATGTCGAACTGGTGCAGCTGTTCCGGCAAGTCGGCCAGGCGGATGGCCTTGCCGTTGAAGCGGTGCGCCAGCTCCTCGCCCCGTTCCATGGTGCGGTTGGCAATGGTGATGCTTTTCGGGTTTTGCGCCGCAAAGTGCGTGGCGCACAATTCGATCATTTCGCCGGCGCCGATGAACAGCACGTTCTGCTCGGCAATCTTGTCGAAGATGCGCTGCGACAGGCGCACGGCGGCCGCCGCCATCGACACGCTGTGGGCGCCGATTTCCGTGCTGCTGCGCACTTCCTTGGCGACGGAAAAGCTGCGCTGGAACAACTGGTGCAGATACGTGCCCAGGCCGCCCGCCTCGTCGGCCGTGCGGATGGCGTCCTTGATCTGGCCCAGGATCTGCGTTTCGCCCAGCACCATCGAATCGAGCCCGGAGGCGACGCGGAAGGTGTGGCGCACGGCATCGTGCTGCGGCAACATATATAAGTGGGGGCGCAGCTCGCTGTAGTTGAGCTTGTGATAATCGGCCAGGAAATGCGCGCCCGCGTCGAGCGGATTGGGCACGTGGCTGGCCGCATACAGCTCGGTGCGGTTGCAGGTCGACAGGATGGCCGCTTCGTCGTTGTCGCGCAAGTCGATGCGCTGGAACCAGGTGCGCGCCGCCATCACCGCCTGGCCCAGGTGCTCAGGCGCAAACGCCAGCTGTTCGCGGAGCGACACTGGGGCGGTGGTATGGTTGAGGCCTACGGCGAGCAGTTGCATTTCAGGGCTGTTGGGATGGCTTATGCCGACATTATAACGCTTTGTGCCCGTGCTTTGAGCAGGTCAGCCGTTTGCCGCCGTTCAGCCGCCCAGTTTTTCCAGGCGATAACCGTAACTGTAGACGGGCACCAGCCTGTAGCCGTGTTCCGGTTTCAGCTGCAGCTTGTTGCGCACGCGCGAGACGTGGGTATCCATGGTGCGCGAGGGCAGGGCCGTGTCGCGCTGCCACACGGCTTCGTGGATGTAGGCGCGCGACAATGGACGGCCCAGGTTGCGGAAAAACAGCAGCGCCAGGGCGAATTCCTTGTGCGTCACGTCGAGCACTTCGCCATCGCGCAGCAGGCGGCCGGGACGGGTTTCAAACGTGTAATGACCGAATTGCAAGGTTTCGGCGCCATTCTGGGCCGGGTACGCCACGCGCAGCAGCGCCTGGGTGCGCAAGGTCAGTTCGCTGCGCCGCAAGGGCTTGATCATGTAGTCGTCGGCGCCGGCCGTCATGCCCGCCACCACGTCGTCTTCGCCGGAACTGTTGGTCATAAACAACACGGGCGCCTTGGGCGCCAGTTTTTCCCGGGCACGGCGCAACACTTCGGCACCGTCCAGATCGCTCACATGCCAGTCGAGGATGAGCATGTCGCAACTGTCCTTGCGCAGTTGCCCCAGCATGTCCTTGGCACTCTGAAACTCGTGGCAAGCGTGGCCGGCGGCGGTGAGCACCTGGCAGATCAGTTCTGCCTGGCTATGGTCGCTATCGAGTACGGCAATTCGCATAATGGGCTGGAGTGTGTAGCAACAAACAGACGGTCCGCTCTGCTTATCGTAATGTTAAGGAATGCTCAAGTGAAATATAACAGAGATTGCAACTGTGTCCAGTGAAATCGGCAGCGCAGGCCTTTACGTTACACTTGTTCATCTACCCATCACTCGCGGAGAAACGGCCATGGCAGACAAGAGCACCACCGATTGGACCCTGATACCGGCCAGCCGCGCGGACATCGAGCAAGTGCGCGAACGGTGCCGGCGCCTGGTGCAGCGGCGTGCCATGATGTCGGCGGGCGCCTCGGCCATTCCCATTCCCGGCATCGACCTGATGTCCGACGTAGGCCTGTTTTCCATGCTGATCAACGATATCAACCACGAATTCGGCCTCACGCCCGAGCAGATCGAGCGCCTCAACCCGCAGTTCAAGATGATGGCCTACCGCGCGGCGGTGGGCATGGGCGGCATGCTGGTGGGAAAGTTGGTGTCGCGCGAACTGATCCTCCAGCTGCTCAAGCGCAGTGGCGTCAAGATTGCCACCAAGCAGGTGGCGCGCTTCGTGCCGTTTGCCGGCCAGGCGGTGGCGGCAGCCATCGGCTACGCCGTGTTCCGCCAGATCGGCAACCAGCACGTGAACGCCTGCGCCGCGGTGGCGCAGGAATTGCTTACGGTCAGGCCGGATTAGGCCTTACGCGTCCGGCAGCACCACGTTGACGTCGAGTACTTCCAGGTTGCCCTGGCGGTCCAGCGAAATCTTGATGTCGTCGGCATTGACCTTGGTGTACTTGGAAATGACGGCGATCAATTCCTTGTGCAGGGCGGGCAGGAAGTCCGGACCATCGCGTCCGCTGCGTTCGCGGGCGATGATGATCTGCAGGCGTTCCTTGGCCGCGGTGGCCGTCTTCGGCTTGGGGGGGAACAGGAAAGAAAGCAAGGCCATATCACTTCGCCCCAAAAATGCGCTGGAGTAATCCAGGCTTTTCATAGTTGGTAAAGCGCAACTCGACATCTTCGCCGAGGAAACGCGAGACCACGTCTTCATAGGCTTGCGCCACGTCCGTACCCGTGAAATGGATGGCCGGGTTGCCCTGGTTCGAGGCGGCCAGCACTTGTTCCGATTCCGGAATGATGCCCACCAGCGGGATGCGCAGGATTTCCTGCACGTCCTGGTAGGACAGCATTTCATCCGATTCCACGCGTTTCGGCGAGTAACGGGTGATCAGCAAGTGTTCCTTGACCGGCTCGCCGCCCGTCTGCGCGCGGCGCGACTTGGCTTGCAGGATGCCCAGGATGCGGTCCGAATCGCGCACCGACGACACTTCCGGGTTGGTGACGATGATGGCTTCGTCGGCAAACGTCAGCGCCATCAGCGCGCCATGCTCGATGCCGGCCGGCGAATCGCAGATGATGAATTCGAAGCCCATGTTGATCAGGTCGTTCAACACGCGTTCCACGCCTTCTTCCGACAAGGCATCCTTGTCGCGCGTTTGCGAGGCTGGCAGGATGAACAGGTTGTCGCAGTGCTTGTCCTTGATCAAGGCCTGGTTCAGGGTTGCTTCCTTGTTGATCACATTGATCAGGTCGTAGACGACGCGGCGCTCGCAACCCATGATCAGGTCGAGGTTACGCAGGCCCACGTCGAAGTCGAGCACGGCTGTCTTGTGGCCGCGCATGGCCAGGCCAGTGGAAAAACTGGCGCTAGAGGTCGTCTTGCCGACACCGCCCTTGCCGGACGTCACAACAATAATTCTTGCCACAAATAATCCTTTTCAGATATCTCTTGAATTGTGCAGCTTAAGAGCGGTTCACGGGAGTGACCGGATTGACAGAGTGTATATCGATTCTGTCTCCAGCCAAACGAATTTGCGCGGGTCCGCGCGCCATTTCTGGGGGGAAACCATCTTCGAACGTGCGGTACACGCCGGCGATCGAGACCAGTTCCGGTTCCATGGCCAGCGCGAAGATGCGCGCCTGGGCATTGCCCGAGGCGCCAGCCAGCGCGCGGCCGTACAGCGAGGAATATACGTGGATGCTGCCGTCGGCGATGATTTCGGCGCCATTGTTGACGACGGCGGTGATGATCAGGTCGCAGCCGCGCGCATAGATGCGCTGGCCGGCGCGCACGGGCGTGTCGATCACCATCACCTGGGCGTCGGCGCCCGACTGGGCGGCGGCAGTGGGGGTATCCTTGGGACCATCCTTGGGCGGCGCATCGTCGCGCGTCTTGCCGCTGTCGAGGCTCAAGCCTTGCGCCAGGATGGCGTCATGCATGTCGGCCGGCGCATTGCGCACGGCCACGGCATTCAAACGGTATTTTTTCAGCAGGGCCACGAGGGCGGCCCAGTCGATGGGCACGCTGCCGGGCGGCAAGGCCGCCACGTCCAGCACGGCCAGGTCGTCCTCGAAAAAGTCCGCCACGCCTCCCGTCATGTCGCGCAAGGCGGCATCGAGTGCCTGCGTATCGGCGCTATGCAGAATGGCGGAGACGGCAACGACGGTGGAAATCTTGATTTCGATAGGCTTCTGCGACGGGCTTTTGGACATAAACATTTATCAAAGTGAAACTGCGGCAGGCCAGATGTTCCGTACGGCAACAATGGGAGCAGTAAATTTCTTGCATTCTACTGCAAAAAAATCGGCATCAGGGGCCTGGCGCGTGCTATTCCGCAGGGCAACACCTACTTCATGTCAAAAAAAACGGACGGCGCCCCGGAAAACCGGTGCGCCGCCCCGAAAGCAGCCGAGAATGCGGCTTGAGTCCGCCTATCAAAACCTGCTGCGCGTCGTAATTTACGGTCTGCGATGCCCACTGTACCTTCGTACAGTAGCGCTTCTCAAGCACAACTTTCTTCCGCTCGCCACGGTTTTGTCAGGCCTTGCATGGCCTTGTCATATTTTCATCAAGCCGCGCGCATCTGCCGTGCCGCCGCGACCATGTTTTGCAAGGCCGCCTCCGTTTCCGTCCAGCCCCGCGTCTTCAAGCCGCAGTCCGGGTTGACCCATAAATGCGCCGGGGGAATGACGGCGCTGGCCTTTTTCAGCAATGTCACCATGTCGAGGGTCGAGGGGATGCGCGGCGAGTGGATGTCGTATACGCCGGGGCCGATTTCGTTCGGATACTGGAACTGGCCAAAGCCCGCCAGCAGCGCCATGTCCGAGCGGCTCGTCTCTATCGTGATGACGTCGGCATCCATGGCGGCGATCTGCGGCAGGATGTCGTTGAACTGCGCATAGCACATGTGGGTGTGGATCTGCGTCGTGTCGCCAACGACGCAGGCGGCGATGCGGAAGGCGCGCGTGGCCCAGTCCAGGTAGGCGTCCCACTGGCCGCGGCGCAGCGGCAAGCCTTCGCGCAGGGCAGGCTCGTCGATCTGGATGATGCCGATGCCGGCCCCTTCCAGGTCGGCTACCTCGTCGCGCATGGCCAGGGCGATCTGCAGCGCCGTGGCGGCGCGCGGCTGGTCGTCGCGCACGAACGACCATTGCAATATCGTCACGGGACCCGTCAGCATGCCCTTCATCGGTTTATCGGTCAGGCTTTGCGCGTGCACCGTCCAGGCCACCGTCATGGCGGCCGGGCGCTGCACGTCGCCGTAGATGACGGGCGGCTTCACACAGCGCGAGCCGTACGATTGCACCCAGCCGTGGCGCGTGAAGATAAAGCCGTCCAGTTGCTCGCCGAAGTATTCGACCATGTCGTTGCGTTCCGCTTCGCCATGCACGAGCACATCCAGGCCCAGCGCTTCCTGGCGCCCCACGGCGTGGGCGATTTCGGCGCGCATCTGCTGTTCGTAGTCGTTCACAGCCAGTTCGTCTCGCTTGAAACTGGCGCGGGCGGCGCGGATGGCCGTCGTCTGCGGGAAGGAACCGATGGTCGTCGTCGGGAAGTCGGGCAGTTGCAAACGCGCGCGCTGCATGGCCTGGCGCTGCGGGAAGCTGGAATCGCGGCGGTCCACGGTGGGAGACAGCGCCTGCAGGCGCTGCGCCACTTGCGGGCGGTGCACGCGGGGACTGGCGCGCCGCCCGGCGACAGCCAGACGGGACTGTGCCAGCGCGGCATCATCGGGACGGCCTGCGAGCGCGTCCTTGAGGACGGCGATCTCCGCCAGTTTTTCCGTGGCGAACGCCAGCCAGCTGCGGATGTCGGTGTCGAGCTCCGTTTCCGCTTCCAGGCTGAACGGCACGTGCAGCAGCGAGCACGACGGCGCTAGCCACAGGTGGCCGTCGCGCCTGGCTGCCAGCGGCCGCAGCACGGCCAGGGCCGCGTCGAGGTCGGTGCGCCAGATATTGCGCCCGTCGACGATACCAATCGACAAGACTTTATGCGCGGGCAGCCAGTCCGTCACGCTGATCAATTCATGCGGCGCGCGGATGCCGTCGACATGCAGGCCGGCCACGGGCAGGCGGCACGTCAGGCTGAGGTTTTCTTCCAGCGGCGAGAAATACGTGGCCAGCAGGATATTTACACCTACCTGGTTCAGCTGCCAGTAGGCGCTTTCGAAGGCACTGCGCCAGGCAACAGGCAAGTCCAGGCCCAGGATCGGCTCGTCGAGCTGCACCCATGCCACGCCTTGCTGTTTCAGGCGGTCGAGCAGGGCACCGTAGACGGGCAGCAATTGTTCCAGCAGGGCCAGGCGGTCGAAGCTTGACTCGTCGGGCGTCTTTTCCTTGCCCAGCCAGAGGAAGGTGAGGGGGCCGATCAGGGCCGCCTTGACCTGGTGGCCGAGCGCCTGCGCCTCGGCCACTTCCGCCAGCAGGCGTTCGCACGCGAGAGAAAACCTGGTCTGCGGCGACAGTTCGGGCACCAGGTAATGGTAATTGGTGTCGAACCACTTGGTCATTTCCAGCGCGGCAGTGGCGGCGGCGTGTGCATGGTGGGCGTGGCCGCAGCCGGCATGGGTGGCGTGCGTGTCTGCGCCGCGCGCCATGGTGAAATAGCGTGACAGCGGCGACTGCTCTGGCGCGAAGCTGAAACGGGCCGGTTCGCAGCCCAGCAGCTGGATATGGTTGGCCACCTGGTCGTAAAAGGCGAAGTCGCCCACGGTGACGTAATCGAGGCCGGCGTCGCGTTGCCGGGCCCAGTGGCGCGCGCGCAGTTGCCGGCCCGTCGCTTCCAGGTCCGCCTCGGACAGCTCGCCACGCCAGTGGCTTTCCAGCGCCAGTTTCAGTTCGCGCGCGGCGCCGATACGGGGAAAGCCAAGGACGTGGGTACGAATGGTCATGATGTCATCGAGATTTAATGTGAATGCGCTAGAGTGTGCGGCAACTTGATCTATAATCAAAACGAAACATTTTGCCGAATAACATGAAAATAATTCACGCACAGAATCCATTTCTCCGATGCTAGAAATCCGTCACCTGCGCACCTTGAGTGCCCTGCGTTCGTCCGGCAGCCTGGTGCGCGCCGCGCAGCTGCTCAACCTGACCCAGTCGGCCCTGTCGCACCAGATCCGTTTGCTCGAAGAGCGCTACAAGGCGCCATTGTTCGAGCGCAAGTCGATGCCGATCGCGTTTACGGCCACGGGCAGCCGGCTCCTGGCCCTGGCCGACAAGCTGCTGCCCGAGATCGAGCTGGCCGAGCGCGACGTGGCGCGCCTGTCGCAGGGCGACAAGGGACAGCTGCGCGTGGCGCTCGAATGCCATACCTGTTTCGACTGGCTCATGCCGGTGATGGATGCCTTCCGCCAGCGCTGGCCGGAAGTGGAGATCGATCTGGTTTCCGGCTTTCACAGCGAACCGGCGGACTTGCTGCGTTCGGGCGAGGCGGACCTCGTGATCGGCTCGCCGTACGGCCCCGATTTCACCGTGTTTCCCCTGTTCCGCTTTGAAATGCTGGTGGTGATGGCGCAAAAGCACCGGCTGCAGGCGCAGCGCCGGCTGGCGGCGGCCGACTTCACGGGCGAGACATTAATTACCTATCCCGTGCCGGAAGAGCGCATCGACCTGATCCGCGAAGTGCTGCGGCCGGCCGGCATCGCGTTTGAACGCCGCACGGCCGAATTGACGGTGGCCGTGCTGCAACTGGTGGCGAGCCGGCGCGGCATTGCCGCCTTGCCGAACTGGGCCATCAAGAATTACGTCGATTACGATTACGTCGTGGCGCGCCCGGTGGGCGAACACGGCTTGTGGAGCGATTTGTACGTGTCCGTGCCCGAGCATCTGCAGGACAAGGCGTATGTGCGCGATTTCGTCAGCGTGATACGCGAGCAGTGCGCGGCCTCGCTGGACGGTATCAAGTTGTTGTCCTGACCAGCGTTGGGTTGGAAACAAACCAACAGCAAAGTTTGATAAATATCAAGGTTCAGCAATGAACCACCGCTTACAGTTGAGCACTGTGCGGCGCAACATGCGCTGCCTACTCTTTGGGGAGGAACACGATGTTTTCATTTTCCGAACAATGGGCACGGGCCGGCAAGGCCGTGGTGGAAGCACAATTGATCAGCGCGCAAGCGTATGCCCAGGCCGCTGTCGACAGCGGCGCCAGCGTGCTGGAATTGCAGCTCGATGCGGCCCGCACGGCGCTGGCGGCCGCTACTGTGGCGGGCAATCAGCTGCTGTCCGCGAAGGACCCGCAAGCGCTGCTGGAACTGTCGCGCACGCAGTCGCAACTGGCCATCGAACGCATCGGTGCATATAGCCGCCAGGCAAAGGATGTTGCTCAAGAAACCCAGGAGAAATTCGACACTGTGACAAAGGGTGAGTTTGCTGCATCGCGTCAAAAATTTGGCGAGCTGTTGCAGGTGGTAAAGCAAACGCCCGTACCCCTGATTATTCCCTTCAATAATTTTCTAAAAACCACTTTCGGCGGCGCCGATGAAGGGTATGATAAAAATAAAAACACGCGTCCTGCTCGCCAGGCGTAAGCGCGTTGCGGCCCGGCAGCGGCTATCCGCCGCGCCAGGCCGCCCGCCGCCACCGCAGGCAGGCTGTCATCGCCGCCGCCTGCGGTGCGGCGCTGGAACTGCGGCGCATGCCGCGCTAGAATGAAACACAGCTTGCTGTGTCTTCCCGGATTCACAGGATTCCAATGGGATTCTATTAGCACCTTGACCTTGGCCCTCGTGGCCAGCATATCGGAGAAATAAATGGATGATGTCGTAATCGTGGCCGCCGGCCGTACCGCAGTCGGCAAATTCGGTGGCAGTCTGGCCAAGATTCCTGCGTCCGAACTGGGCGCGCATGTAATCAAGGGCTTGCTGGCACAAACCGGCATCGACCCGAACCTGATCGGCGAAGCGATCCTGGGCCAGGTGCTGACGGCTGCCGTCGGCCAGAACGCCGCGCGCCAGGCCGTCATCAAGGCTGGCCTGCCGAGCAGCATCCCGGCATTCACCATCAACAAGGTATGCGGCAGCGGCTTGAAGGCCACGCACCTGGCGGCGCAAGCGATCAAGTGCGGCGACGCCAACATCATCATCGCCGGCGGCCAGGAAAACATGAGCGCCTCGCCGCACGCGATGAACGGCTCGCGCGACGGTTTCCGCATGGGCGACTTCAAGATGATCGACACCATGATCGTCGACGGCCTGTGGGACGTGTACAACCAGTACCACATGGGCATCACGGCGGAAAACGTCGCCAAGAAATACGAAGTGACGCGCGCCGAGCAAGATGAATTCGCGCTGCAGTCGCAACTGAAGGCGGAAGCGGCGCAAAAGGCGGGCAAGTTCAAGGATGAAATCCTGCCGCTGGAAATCGCCAACAAAAAAGGTACCGTTGTCTTCGACAGCGACGAATACATCAAGCCCGGTTCGACCCTGGAATCGCTGGCCGGCCTGCGCCCCGCGTTCGCCAAGGATGGCACCGTCACGGCCGGCAACGCTTCCGGCCTGAACGACGGCGCCGCCGCCGTCATCATGATGTCCGCTTCGCAAGCGAAGGAACTGGGCTTGAAGCCGCTGGCACGTATCAAGGCCTACGCCTCGTCGGGCCTGGACCCGGCCGTCATGGGCATGGGCCCCGTCTCCGCATCGCGTCTGTGCCTGAAAAAAGCCGGCTGGACGCATGAAGAGCTGGACTTGATGGAAATCAATGAAGCGTTTGCCGCGCAAGCGATTGCCGTCAACAAGGAAATGGGCTGGGATACCAGCAAGATCAACGTGAACGGCGGCGCGATTGCCATCGGCCACCCGATCGGCGCGTCCGGCGCGCGCATCCTGGTCACCCTGATCCACGAAATGATCCGCCGCGACGCCAAGAAAGGCCTGGCAGCACTGTGCATCGGCGGCGGCATGGGTGTAGCTTTAGCCATCGAGCGCGACTAAGTAGCTGGCACCGCACCCAGGCCGTCGCGCGCTGTGCGTGACGACTGGGTGCGGTACGCCGCCGTCACGCGGCGGAGCTGGATTGCTTTCATTAAATTATTAATTTTTTAGCAATAGAACGACACTGAGGGGATGAAAATGGCAAGAGTTGCATTGGTAACTGGTGGCATGGGTGGTCTGGGCGAAGCAGTGTGTTTCAAGCTGGCGGCGCTCGGCTATCGCGTGGTGACCACATATTCCCCAGGCAATCCGAAGGTCGCGGAATGGCTGGCGACGACCAAGGACATGGGCTACGACTTCAAGGCGTATCCGTGCGACGTGGCCGACTACGATTCGGCGGCGGCTTGCGTGGCGGCCGTGGAAGCGGAAATCGGTCCTGTCGACGTGCTGGTGAATAACGCCGGCATCACGCGCGACATGACGTTCAAGAAGATGGACAAGCCGAACTGGGACGCCGTGATGGGCACCAACCTCGATTCCGTCTTCAACATGACCAAGCCCGTCTGCGACGGCATGGTGGAACGCGGCTGGGGCCGCATCATCAATATCTCGTCCGTGAATGGCCAGAAGGGCGCCTTCGGCCAGACCAACTATTCGGCCGCGAAAGCCGGCATGCATGGTTTCACCAAGTCGCTGGCGCTGGAAGTGGCGCGCAAGAACGTTACCGTCAACACCATCTCGCCAGGCTACATCGGCACCAAGATGGTCATGGCGATTCCGCAGGAAGTGCTCGACAGCAAAATCATCCCGCAAATTCCGATGGCGCGCCTTGGCAAGCCGGAAGAAGTGGCCGGCCTGGTGGCTTACCTGGCTTCCGATGAAGCAGCCTTCGTCACGGGCGCCAACATCTCGATCAACGGCGGCCAGCACATGTCGTAATCGGTGTTGAGGTAAAACAAAAAGACAGCTGCGGCTGTCTTTTTTTATGCTTGCAAGCAAAACAAGGGAATCGCCGGATTTGCCTTAAAATCAGTATTTCTCCACTGCATCATCTCCATGACCCTAGTTCCCGCCTTGCGCCGCGCCAGCGTGGCCGCCATCCTTTTCCTGGGCGCCAGTGCGGTCCAGGCTGCTGTCTCGTTTCACGTGAGCGTCACCACCGAGCGAGAGAAATTCCCCGGCGTGAAAAGCCGCTTGCCCGCGCAAGAAGTGGAGGAAAACGATGTGGTGCTGGGCCAGCAGTACATCAGCGTCAGCGATGGCAAGACGCTGTCCGTGCTCGATTTTTCCACGCGCCGGCGCTATGTTATCGACAAGGCGGCTGGCACTTACGAGCAATATTCGCTGTTCGATGTTGTCGGGCAGCGCCAGAGCGAGATGCGCCACCGGCTGGGCATTGCCGACGTGCTGACGCTTGCCAAGCGGGCCGATCATGTCACGCCCCAGGCTTACGAGGAGCAGGCGCTGTCGGTCCGGGCCGGCAAGGTGCGAGGCAGGCTGGTCCCCAACATTCTCGATGGCGAGGTCCTGTGGTCGCTCGATGAACACCCCTTGCTGCGCCTGGGGCCGGCCCACATTGCAGGCGATGGGCAGGATAGCAAGGCATTTGCCCAGTTTCTGCGTTATACCTGGGGCGGCCACCCGCTGGTGCTGAAAATGTTTGCAGACAGCAGGCAGATCCCCATGCAATTCCTGCTGTACTACCGGGAGGTGGGAGGCAAGCTCACACGCCGCTTTCGTGTCAGCGGCGTGCAGGCGGATGCGCCCGCGACCTTTACGCTGCAAGGCTACCGGCCGGGCAGGGCCGGCGCCGGGGCCCCCTTGCTGGAGCGCGTGCTGGACCAGGCAACACGGCTGCAGCCATTGGCCGCCGAGGCGCATCCGGCAATGCGCGCGCAGGCGGAGCAGGCGTTTGCCGGGCAACGGCCTTTTGCTGCCTTGCTGATCATGATGGAAGACAATTACTCCACAGGCGCCCCGGTGGGGAAATTATCGCCGCAGCAAAGGCTGGCCCTGGAAACCAATGAACAGGCACAGCAATTGATACGCGCGCTGTCGGCCAAGGACGAGGATGCCATCAAGGCCGGCCTCGCCGCAATACAGGCATTGCGCGCGCAGGTCGGCAAGGATCAGCCCATGCTGACCTTGTTCGAGGCCAGCATGCGGGGCAAGGCAGGGCAATGGCCGGAGGCGATCGCGCTGTATCTGGAAGCGCTGCAAGCGCGGCCGCAGCTGGCCGGCGGCTACAAGGAGCTGGGTGATGCGCTGTATGCGCAGTTCGATACTGCCAATGCCTGGCGCAGCTGGGAGGCGGGACGGACGCTGGTACCCACGCATCGCCTGTTTGCCAGCGTGAACCGCCGGGAACAGGAGTTACTGACGGGCTATCCCGTCTTTTTCGAGTGCGGAGCGCCGGTTCAGCCCAGCACCAGCCGCCCGGCCAGCAGCACGAACACGGCAGGCAGCACGAACTTGCCGTAAGGCGAAGGCTTGCCGCGCAGGCGGCGCGCCAGGCGCGCGGCCAGCACGGCGTACAGGGCGTCGAACAGCAGGCCCACCAGCACCAGGACGGCGCCCAGGCGCAGGTATTGCATGCCGACCTGCTCGCTGCCGACGACGAATTGCGGCAGGAACATGCTGCAAAACAGCAGTGCCTTCGGATTGAGCAGATTCGTCAGGAAGCCGCGCACCAGGCTGGCGCGGGCGCCATGCGCCGTGGCGGGGGCGGCCGCTTCCTGTGCCGTTTTGCTCGACAGGGCCGACTGCAGCAGGCGCAGCGCCAGGTACAGCAGGTAGGTGGCGCCCGCCCATTTGACCCACTGCAAGGCTTGCGGATGCGTCACCATCAGCGCCGCCAGGCCCGCGCCCGACAGCGCCACGTGGACGGCGCGCGCGCCGGCGATGCCCACGGCCGTCACCAGCGCCGTGGCCACGCCGCGCGCGGCGCCCGTCGCCAGCACCAGCGCCATGTCGGGGCCCGGTAATAAAAAGGCGCCGGCCAGTGCCAGCAGGTACATCAGGAAGGTAGAATCGGACATGGCTCGGTCGAAAAGAAAAGCGGGAGCATGCACACGGTGCGGCCTGCTCGCCGGGTCCCATTATGTTCTTGCAGCGATGAAATGTGCTTGCTTTTCCTGCCCTGCATGCCCTAGTATTCGGGTAGATTCCACTCGTATAAAAACAAAAAATAGATGAAAATTTCAGAAGTTAGCCTCGACGCCACCGATTTGCAGATACTCAGGCTGTTGCAGGATGAAGGACGGCTGTCGAATGCGCGCCTGGCCGAGCGCTTGAAACTGAGCGAAACCCCCGTCTGGCGCCGCTTGCGCCGCCTGGAAGAGGAGGGTTTCATTACCGGCTACCAGGCTTTGCTTAACCGCAAGAAGCTGGGTATCGGCCTGGTGGCGTTCGTGCGGGTCGTGTTTGCCAACCATGGCGGCGAACAGCCGTCGCAGTTCGAGCAGGCGATCGCGACGATTCCCGAGATCTTGTCGTGCCACAATGTGGCTGGGGAAGCCGATTATTTCCTGCAAGTGGTGGCGCGCGACCTGGAAGCGTATGGCGAATTCGTCTCGACCGTGCTGCGCCGCCTGCCTGGCGTGGCGGAAATCCAGTCCAGCCTGTCGATGCGCGAAATCAAGTCGTCGAACCGCCTGCCCTTGCTGCTGGCCTGAGGCGCCGGCGGCGCACTATAATTGGAACAGTTGCCAGGACTCGTGCCTGGCGCCCCGACTGCCATTCTGAGGACCGCCATGCCCGATTCTTTGTCCCCCCTGTTTCCCGTCCTGTCGCCGAACCGGCACGGCATGCTGGCGGTCGATGACATCCACACCATTTATTGGGAAGAGTGCGGCAACCCCGACGGCATTCCTGTGCTGTTCCTGCACGGCGGCCCCGGCGCGGGCCTGTCGCCGCAGCACCGCCGCTTCTTCGATCCGCAGCGCTACCGCGTGATCCTGTTCGACCAGCGCGGCGCAGGCAAGTCCACGCCGCTGGGCGAATGGCGCAACAACACGACGCAGCTGCTGATCGCCGATATCGAACGCTTGCGCGTCCAGTTCGGCATCGAGCAGTGGCTGGTGTTTGGCGGCTCGTGGGGTTCGACCCTGGCGCTGGCGTATGGCCAGGCGCACCCCGAGGCTTGCCTCGGTTTCGTGCTGCGCGGCATTTTCCTGTGCACGCAGGCGGAAATCGACTGGTTCATCGACGGCGTGCGCTGGTTCTATCCGGAACTGTATGCGGAATTCGCCGCGCCTATTCCCGCAGAGGAACGGGGCGACTTGCTGGCGGCCTACGTGAAACGCATCCTCAGCAGCGATCCCGCCGTGTATTGGCCCGCCGCGCGCGCCTGGAGCCGCTTCGAAGGCCGCCGCGTCTACCTGATGCCGCAGCCGGAAGATGCGCCGAACGATGCGCTCGACCTGGGCGTGGGCCGGCTCGAATCGCACTACATGGCCAATCTGGGTTTCTTCGAGGAAGACCAGCTGATCCGCAACATGGCGCGCATCGCGCATTTGCCGGCCGTCATCGTGCAAGGCCGCTACGACGCCATCTGCCCGCCGCTGTCGGCCTACCGCCTGCAGCAAGCCTGGCCGGGCGCGCAGCTGGAAATGATCCCGGATGCGGGCCATGGCGCGCTCGAGCATGGCATCGCTTCGGCGCTGGTGCACGCCACCGAGCGCTTCGTGCCGGGGCGCGGTTTCGCATGACGCCAGAGCCCGCCGGTTGGCAAAGCGGCCAGCCGGCGTGCGCCACCTGCTACACTATGGCCTGTGCTGGCGCCACGGTCGGGCGCCGGTGTAAACCCACGACTTTTTATCCATGAACATACAGATCGGCGACATCGGCCATATCATCCAGCTGGCGATTGCGCCGGTTTTCCTGTTGACCGGTATCGGCACCATGCTGGTGGTGCTGACCAACCGCCTGGGCCGCATCATCGACCGCACGCGCGTGCTGGAAGACCGGCTCGACATCGGCTATAACGATTTCTATATGGATGAGCTAGATACCTTGTATCGGCGTACCCATCTGATCAATTACTCGATTTCGCTCAGCACGGCGTGCGGTTTCTTCGTCTGCGTCATCATCGCCATGCTGTTTTTGGGCGATATTCTGAACCTGACCCTGGATAAATACATCGCGGCCTTCTTTGTGCTGGCCGTGATTTGCCTGATCGGCTGTTTTATTTATTTACTGCGCGAAATTTATCTGGCCGCGACGGCCCAGCGCATCCGGCGCCATATCCGCCCGCCACGTTAAGCGGCGCGCCGGTTTACCCTACTATTGAAGAACGAGTCCAGCATGCACGATTACAAACGTCCCCCCACCCTGCACCGCTACGGCCAGCGCAGCGAACTCGAGCTGGCGCTGAGCCTGGGCCAGTTCCGCCTTATGCCTGCGGGCAATTGTTTGACCCTGAGCTTTTCCCAAGTGTGGGACAAGCAACTGTTCGACCTGTTCGCCCCGGCCGACGCCTGTTTGATCATCCACAATACGGAAGAATTCGGCGAACGCCTGCATCGCGCCGTGCAGCGCACCTTGCCCAGCTGGGCCGGCATCGATGGCCTGGTCGAATATGGCCAGCGCGCCGCCCTGGGCGCCGCCTTCACCAAGACGCGCGCCGAAGCGCCCGAGCAGGAATGGCTGTTCGCCTGGCGCTCGATGCAGCCGCAGGCGAGCCTGAACCCCGTCACGGTAAAGCTGGGCAGCCTGGAAAACTTCGCGGAAATCCGCGACCGCGATACCTACCTGGCGTAGTTTTATCCGGATTTATCGGCGTACTGGCTGTCGATGCGGGCCAGCACGGCCGCCATCATGCGCTCGATATCGCCGCGTATCATGGTCGTGCCCAGCATGCCGGGCACGTAGAAGCCCGGCATCAGCCGGCTGGAAAAGACGATGCGCGTGCCGCCCGTCTCGGGGATGGGGTACAGATTCCAGCGCGATTCGTAATGCCGCATGTCGCCCGAGATCAGGGCGATGTCGATGGCCGTGAACGGCGTTTCCGTGGCCCGCACCACCAGGTGGATGGGGTGGTTCATGAACAGGAAGCGCGCCATGCCCTGCTGTTCGATGATGACTTCATTGCCGTTGCGCGACAGCACGCGGCAGGAACTCAGGTCCGGCACGAATTCATGCATGCGCTCGTAGGTGGTCAGGGTCTTCCAGACGGACGCCGGCGGCGCCTGCACGCTGCCGCTGGCATCGACTTCATACATGCGCTGCCCGTCGACCTCGATGCGCTTGACGTCGACCTTGAGCTTGTCCAGGCGTATCGCCTGCGCCAGCGCGGTAGCGGGGACGGCGCACAGCATCAGCAGGCAAAGGAAGAGTCGCGTCATGCACCTAGCCTACGGGAAACTTGCGCCCGGCACAAGCTGTACGCATCGCCGGCCCGTGCGCCGGGCGATTTAGAACTCCCGGTCTAGAGAAATACGCTGCGGCGAGCGGCAATGCTTGCTACCGTACGGCCTGCATACCACCTCTACCGGACCGATCACCATGACTGCCTATCCCCACCTGCTGGCCCCGCTCGACCTGGGTTTTACCTCTTTGCGCAACAGAGTCATCATGGGGTCCATGCATACGGGCCTGGAAGACCGTTTTTATCATTATGGCAAGCTCGCCGCGTTTTACCGCGAACGGGCGCGCGGCGGCGTGGGGCTGATCGTCACGGGCGGCATCTCGCCGAACCGCCAGGGCTGGCTGCTGCCGTTCGGCGGCACGCTCAATTTCCTCGGCGACGTGCCGAACCACCGCAAGGTGACGCGCGCCGTGCACGAGGAGGGCGGCAAGATCGTCATGCAGATCCTGCATGCGGGCCGCTATGGCTATCAGCCGTTCGTCGTCTCGGCGTCGGCGAAGAAATCGCCGATCTCGCCATTCCGCCCCCGTCCCCTGAGCGAACGGGGCATCGAGCGCACCATCTGCGACTACGTGCGCTGCGCGCGCCTGGCGCAAAAGGCCGGCTATGACGGCATCGAAGTGATGGGCAGCGAAGGATACTTATTGAATCAATTCCTGTGCGCGCGCACGAACCTGCGCCAGGACCGCTGGGGCGGCAGCATCGAAAACCGCATGCGCCTGCCCGTGGACATCGTGCGCCGCATCCGCGCCGCCGTCGGCCCCAACTTCATCATCATGTACCGCCATTCCCTGCTCGACCTGGTCGAGGGCGGCAATACCTGGGATGACGTGGTGGCGGTGGCCAAGGCCCTGGAACACGCGGGCGTGACGATTCTCAATACGGGCTTTGGCTGGCATGAGGCGAGGGTGCCCACCATCGTCACCTCCGTGCCGCGCGCCGCCTTCGCCTCCGTGGCGGGCCGGCTGCGCCGCGAAGTCGGCATTCCCGTGGTGGCGTCGAACCGCATCAACATGCCGCACGAAGCGAATGCCATCCTGGAGCGGGGCGACTGCGACCTGGTGTCGATGGCGCGCCCGTTCCTGGCCGACCCCCATTTTGTCGCCAAGGCCGCCTCCGGGCGCACGGACGAGATCAACACCTGCATCGGCTGCAACCAGGCGTGCCTGGATCACACCTTCGCCAACAAGCGCGCCAGCTGCCTGGTCAACCCGCGCGCCTGCCATGAAACGGAACTCGTGTACGCGAAAAAGGCCGTGCCGCGCCGGGTGGCCGTCGTCGGCGCCGGCCCGGCCGGCCTGTCCGCCGCCTGCGTGGCGGCCGAATGCGGGCACGAGGTGACCCTGTTCGACAGCAGCGACAGCGTGGGCGGCCAGTTCAAGGTGGCCATGCAAATTCCCGGCAAGGAAGAATTTACGGAAACCATCCGCTATTTTGCCCGCCGGCTGGCACTGCTGGAAGTCAAGCTGCGCCTGGGCCAGCGCGTGACGCGCGAGCAATTGCTGGCCGGCGGCTATGACGACGTCATCGTCGCCACCGGCATCAAGGTGCGCTTGCCGGCCATTCCCGGCATTGACCACCCGAAAGTGCTGTCGTATCTGGATGTGCTGCAAAGCAAGAAGCCTGTCGGCGCGCGCGTGGCCATCATCGGCGCGGGCGGCATCGGCTTCGACGTGGGCGAATACCTGCTGCACGACCCGGCGCATCCGCTGCCGCTGCCCGTGGCCACCTGGGCGGGCGAGTGGGGCGTGGACCTGGATGCGGCCACCGGCGGCGGCCTGGTGCCGCCCGTGGCGCCTGCGCCCGTGCGGCAAATCTTCCTGTTGCAGCGCAAGACCTCGAAAGTGGGCGCGGGACTGGGCAAGACGTCGGGCTGGGTGCACCGCGCGGCGCTGGCGAGAAACGGCGTGGCCATGCTGGCCGGCGTGAGCTATGACAAGATCGACGAGCAGGGCTTGCACATCACCGTGGGCGGCGAGCAGCGCCTGCTGGCGGTGGACAACGTGGTCATCTGCGCGGGCCAGGACAGCTTGACGGAGCTCATGCCGGACATGGGCAAGGATGGCAAGCCGCTGGCCACCGGCGGCCCCGGCTTCCATAAGATCGGCGGCGCCGCGCTGGCGGCGGAACTCGACGCCAAGCGGGCGATACGGGAAGGCGCGGAACTGGCTGCCAGCCTGTAAAAAGAAAGCCTGCCGGCTGGGAGCGGGCAGGCTTGCTGGACGGAAAGGGCGCTGGCTTAATGCCCGCCATGCCCCTTCTTCGCCGCATCAAAACTCTGCAGCACGTGCTCGGCCATGCCATTGGCCAGTTCGTGCTCGCCGATGAACACCTTGCCCGCGTTTTCCGCGCGCAGCAATTCCGCCTCTTCCTCGCTGTGCGTGCGCACCACCGTCATGATGTCCGGGTTCAGCGCGCGCGCCGTCTCGATCATGGCGCGCACGTGGAAGGTGTCCGGCGTGGCGATGACGAGCATGGTGGCGTGCGTGATGTGCGCCTGGATCAGCACGGCCGGTTCGCCCGCATTGCCGGCCACGGCCGGAATGCCCTGCTTGCGCAGCTGGTCAACGATTTCGCGGTTTTCCTCGGCCACGACGAAGTGGATGCCCCGTTCCATCAGGGCGGCGGCGATGCGCCGGCCCACGCGGCCATAGCCGACCAGGACGATCTGGCCCGACAGTTTTTCCTGCGGCACCGTCATCGGCAGCTCGGCCAGCGGGTCCGTGGTGCGTTCGAACTTGCGCGCGAAATCGCTGTTGCTCATCACGCGCAGCAGCGGCTTGGCCATGCTGAACACGAGCGGATTCAAGGCGATGGACAGGATGGCGCCGGCCAGGATCAGGCTTTGGCCTTCCTGCGGCATCAGGCCCAGCGACAGGCCCAGCGCGGCCAGGATGAACGAGAATTCGCCGATCTGCGCCAGGCTGGCCGAGACGATGATGGCCGTTTTCGGCGGATAGCGCAGGGCCATCACCAGCAGGAAGGCGGCGATCGACTTGCCGAAGATAATGATGGCGCACACGGCCAGCACTTGCAGGGGCTTCTCGATGAGGATGTTCGGCTCGAACAGCATGCCGACGGACACGAAGAACAGCACGGCGAACGCGTCGCGCAGGGGCAGCGATTCTTCCGCGGCGCGGTGGCTGAGTTCCGATTCGCGCAGCACCATGCCGGCGAAGAAGGCGCCCAGCGCGAAGGACACGCCGAACAGCTTGGTCGACGCATAGGCGATGCCGACGGCGGCGGCGATCACGCACAGGGTGAACAGTTCGCGCGAGCCGGTGCGCGCCACTTGCCACAGGATCCACGGGAACAGCTTGCGGCCGACGACGAGCATGAAGACGATGAAGCCGGCTACTTGCCCCAGGGTAATAGCCAGGGTTTGCCACAGGCTGACGGCCTCGGCATCCGGTGCGACCTTGCCGCCCAGCACGCCGGCAAACGCCGGCAGCAGCACCAGCACCAGCACGGTGACGAGGTCTTCCACCACCAGCCAGCCGACGGCGATGCGGCCGTTCAGGGAATCGAGGATGCCCCGTTCTTCCAGCGCGCGCAGCAGCACCACGGTACTGGCGACCGATAGGGCCAGTCCAAAGATCAGTCCGCCACCGAGGGTCCAGCCCCACCAGTGGGCCAGGCCCATGCCCATCGCCGTGGCGACGCCGATCTGCAGGATGGCGCCGGGCAGCGCGATCTTGCGCACGTCCCACAGATCCTCGATGGAAAAGTGCAGGCCGACACCGAACATCATCAGCATCACCCCGATTTCCGCCAATTGTCCCGCTATTTCCGCATCCGCCACAAAACCGGGCGTGGCCGGTCCGATGATGATGCCGGCGGCCAGATAGCCGACCAGGGCCGGCAGTTTCAGGCGCGCGGCGATGAAGCCGAAGATGAGGCCGAACCCGAGGGCGGCGGCGATGGTGGTGATCAGGCTGATGTCATGGGGCATGCGTGTGGGGTTCCTTATGGGGACGTGCGGATGGAAAAAGATGTTGCTCAGCGACCAAGTATAAACGCATCAAAGCCCCTGCCGGAAAATTTCCTGCGGCTTTATTGCAAAAAACCTGTGCTATATCTTCGTCCAGGTGGCCACGAACGCATGTTATCCACCCGGATCTTCGCCTAATTCAAGGACTCCACTCTATGCCACCCCGTGTCTCTACACCTTGCGCACGATCACGCAGCCGATGGAATAACCGGCGCCGAACGAGCAGATGACGCCCGTGGCGCCCGCCGCCATGTCATCCTGATACTTATGGAAGGCGATGATGGAGCCGGCCGACGAGGTGTTGGCGTAGGTGTCGAGGATCACGGGCGCTTCGTTGGCTTCCGCGTCGCGGCCCAGGATCAGGCGCGCGATCAGCAAGTTCATGTTCAGATTCGCCTGGTGCAGCCAGTAGCGGGAGACTTGCGCCACTTCCACGCCGGCCTTGGCCAGGGTCGCCTTGATCATTTCGGCGGCCATCGGGCACACTTCCTTGAAGACCTTGCGGCCTTGCTGGCGGAACAATTTATCGGCTTTACCCACGCCGGATTCGTCGAAACGGTTGAGGAAGCCGAAATTGTTGCGGATGGCATTCGAGAAGCGCGTTTTCAGTTCCGTGCCGATGATCTCGAACTGGTGCTGCGAGACGGCCGTGTCTTTCGCTTCGACGATGATGGCCGTGCAGGCGTCGCCGAAAATGAAATGGCTGTCGCGGTCGCGCCAGTTCAGGTGGCCGCTGGTGATTTCCGGGTTCAACACCAGCACGGCGCGCGCCTGGCCGCTTTGCACGGCGGCCACGGCTTGCTGGATGCCGAAGGTGGCGGACGAGCACGCCACGTTCATGTCAAAACCATAACCGTCGATGCCCAGCGCATCCTGCACTTCCACGGCCATGGCCGGGTAGGCGCGCTGCATATTGCTGCAAGCCACCAGTACCATGTCGATATCGGCTGGCGTGCGGCCGGCGCGCGCCAAGGCGTCGCGCGCGGCGGCGACGGCCATTTCCGCCTGCAGCGACAGTTCGTCATCGCCACGCTCCGCAATGCGCGACACCATGCGGGCCGGATCGAGGATGCCTTCCTTTTCCATCACGAAGCGCGACTTGATGCCGGACGCCTTTTCGATGAAGGCCACGCTCGACAGGTCCAGCGCCGTCACCGTGCCCGCGGCGATCGCGTCGGCATTGTCGGCATTGAATTTTTCCGCGTAGGCATTGAAGCAGGTGACCAGCTCTTCGTTGGAGATCGAAAATGGCGGCGTGTACAGTCCGGTACCGCTGATGACGACTTGTTTCATGGTTAAACTTTCAAATTTGGCAATCGGCGCGATGCCGATAAGTGAAGCAAATTTTACACAAACGGGCTCGACTGTAGAGAGTTTCGTGTTGCGGGGCAGGGGGAAGTGTGGCGGAAGATTGATTTTTGTCGCGTGGACGGGGTAACGGGGGGCATGGCGCCCCCCGCCGTGCTGCTGGCGTTGCTGTTTACTTCTTCTGTTCTTGCTTGACGTCGGCTTGCACCACCACCGGTTCGGCCTTGGCCAGTTGCACCGGCAAACCTTTCAGGTGGTTCAGCGCCTGGTGCAGCTGGAAATCGTCCTGGCTGCCGAATTCCAACGGTTTGCGGGTCTTTTCCAGGGCGATGATGCGCAATTGCTCTTCCATCTCGTCGTTGACGGGCGCGGCCTTGGCGCTTTCCTTGTCGCGGTCGTTGCTCAGGTGCTTGGAGAGGTCCGCTTCGCGGATGCGCAAGCCGTTCAAGCCGTCGCCGTCCGCATTTTCATCGACCAGCAGGTCGGGCACGATGCCCTTGGCCTGGATCGAGCGCCCGTTCGGCGTGTAGTAGCGGGCCGTCGTCAGCTTGACGGCCGTGTCGGCAGTCAATTGGCGGATGGTTTGCACGGAACCCTTGCCAAAGGTTTGCGTGCCGATGATGGTGGCGCGCTTGTAATCCTGCAGGGCGCCGGCGACGATTTCCGAGGCCGAGGCCGAACCCGTGTTGACGAGCACCACCAGCGGCACTTTCTTGATGGCGGCCGGCAATTTCGCCAGGGCATCGCCTTCCGAGCGGAACGTATAGTATTCGGCGCGGCCATAAAACACCTGTTTCGAGTCCGGCAACTGGCCGTTGGTCGAGACGATGGCCGCGTCCTTCGGCAGGAAGGCGGCCGAGACGCCGATGGCGCCCTGCAGCACGCCGCCCGGATCGTTGCGCAGGTCGAGCACCATGCCCTTGATGTTCGGGTCTTGCTTGTAGAGCGCCGTGATCTGCGCGGCCATGTCGTCGACGGTCGGTTCCTGGAATTGCGACACGCGCAGCCAGGCGTAGCCCGGCTCGACCATCTTCGCCTTCACGCTTTTCTGGTGGATTTCCTCGCGCGTGATAGTGAAGGCCAGCGGCTGCGGTTCATCCTTGCGGGCAATGGTCAGCGACACCTTGGTGCCCGGCTCGCCGCGCATGCGCTTGACGTTGTCGTCCAGGCTGACGCCTTTCACGGGCTGGCCGTCGAGGCGGGTGATCAGATCGCCTGCCTTGATGCCGGCGCGGTAGGCGGGCGAATCCTCGATGGGCGAGACGATCTTGATGTAGCCGTCTTCGCTGAGGCCAATTTCAATGCCCAGGCCGACGAACTTGCCTTCGGAGCCTTCGCGCAGTTCGGCGTAGGCTTTCTTGTCCAGATAGGCGGAATGGGGGTCGAGCGAGGCGACCATGCCGGAAATGGCGTCTTCCAGCAGTTTCTTGTCTTCGACGGGTTCCACGTAATCGGACTTGATCAGGCCAAACACATCGGCCAGCTGGCGCAGCTCTTCCAGCGGCAGGGGCGGCTCGACGTTTTTTTGCGCCATGGCGGAAAATTGCAGCGACACGGCGACGCCGGCCACCACGCCCAGGCCGATCAAGCCGGTATTTTTGAGTTTGCCCATCATTGCACCTTTGCAGCTAGCGTGTCTTGCACAAGCGCCAGTCCCCGTGGAGCGGCGCTTTCCTGAAAGTATAGACCTGAATCTCTGCCGGCGTGGGCCGGCCGTGGAAAAAGCATGCCTGGGCCCAGTCTACGCGCGAAAACGGGCTCGCCAGCTTGCCATATGTTGCGGTTTTGTATGCGATGTATAGTTACTCTTGAGGGGAGTAAGCATTTGTAAGAGTCGAAAAAAAGCGTGTGCCGCGGCCCTATAGTGGACTCGCATTCTCGACCCGAAGTGGTTTTGCCTGCGTCTGCGGACGCAGGCTTTTTTTTATCCGGAGCCCCCATGACCTCGTTGACCTTCCTCCCCGCCGTGCGCCGTTTCAGCCTGGCCTTGCTGCTGGGCACCACCGCCTTGACCGCCTCGGCCGTGCCGATTGCCGACATGCGCCTGGAAGACTTGCTGCCGATGGCGCCCGATTTCAAGACGGAATTGAAGCTCAATGCGAATCAGACCACCTTGTGGCAGCAGGTGGAAGGGAAATCGCGTCAACTCTTGCGCGAACGCAAGGCGCGCCGCGAACGCCTGCAAGCGGGCGTGGCGCAGGGTTTGCAGGCGCCCCGGCTGGAGCTGCGCGACCTGCTCGCCGGCCTGGACATAGAAAGCACGCAGAGCCTGGCCGAGGAAAAGCAGCTGCGCGAATGGTGGCTGAGCGTCAACGATGCCCTGGACGAGAACCAGCGCCAGATGGTGGCCCAGTTCATCGCCGGCCAGATGGCGCGCGTGATGGACGCCGCCATGCCCCGCAGCGAATCGCGCGGCGCGCCCGGTGGCGAGCACGGCGGACGCAAGGGCGGTGGCAAGGGCGGCATGGGTGGTGCGGGCGTGAGCATGGGCAGCGGGGGTGCCGGTATGACCTTGCCCGGCAACTGAGGGTAAGCAGGTGGCAGGTGCGGGGGCAAGCAAGGGGCAAGGATGGCCAAAAGGCATGCTTGCGTGCTACATTCCTGCAGCGCCTGGCGCGGCAGGCTATCCGCCCGAAGCTATCCGCCCGGTCTTTTTGACATGCCCCATAAGGACAATCCGTGAATCGCTATCTCTTGAGCAGTCTGACCCTGACCCTGTTGGCTGCGTTTGCCCATGCCGCCGAACCCGCATCCGCCGTTGCCGCCCCGACCGTGGCCCCCAGTGTCGCACCTTCCGCACCTGCCGCCGCCGGCGTCGTTTCCGGCATCGATGTGCAGTACATCGACCCCGCCGTGCGCGTGCAGGACGACTTCTTTACCCATTTGAATGGCAAGTGGCTGGCCACGGCCGAGATCCCTGCCGACAAGTCGAGCTGGGGTTCGTTCGCCAAGCTGCGCGATGACACCACGCCACAGTTGCGCGGCATCATCGAAGCCACGCAAAAGGACAAGAACAGGAAAGCCGGTTCCGAAGCGCAGAAAATCAGCGACCTGTACGCCAGCTACATGGATGAAGCCAAACTCGAGGCGCTGGGCACGAAGCCGCTGGCCGGCGAACTGAACCGCATCCGCTCGCTGCGCGACAAGAAGGGCGTGCCCGCCCTGATCGCCCACCTGAGCCAGACGGGCGTGGCCACGCCGTACGCCGTCTACGTGGGCCAGGATGCCCGTGCTTCGACGAAATATGCAGCCTACGTGAGCCAAAGCGGCCTGGGCATGCCGGACCGCGACTACTACCTGGAAGCCAAGCAGGCTGGCGTCAAGGAAAAATACCAGGCGCACGTGGAAAAAATGCTGGCCATGGCGGGCGACAAGAATGCCGCCGCCCGCGCCAAGGCTGTCGTGGCGCTGGAAACGGCCCTGGCCGAAGTGCAATGGACCAAGGTCGAGAACCGCGACCCCGTCAAACGCTACAACAAGACCGACATCAACAAGCTGAACGATCTGACTCCTGGCTACGACCTGAAGTCCGGCCTGGCCGCGCTGGGCATCGCCAACAAGGTCGATTACGTGATCGTCAACCAGCCGAGCTACCTGGCCGGCTACAACAAGGTGCTGGCGTCAAGCGACCTGGACACCCTGAAAGCGTATTTCGAATGGCAGTTGCTGCGCAGCTATGCCAGCTACCTGTCGAAAAACTTCGTCGATGAAAGCTTTGCCTTCTACGGCACGGTACTGAGCGGCGTGACGGAAAACCAGCCGCGCTGGAAGCGTGGCGTGGGCGCCGTCGAAGGCGTGCTGGGCGAAGCCGTCGGCAAACTGTACGTGGCGCAATACTTCCCGGCAGAACGCAAGGCGCACATGCAGGAACTGGTGAAAAACGTGCTGGCCGCCTACAAGGACAGCATCGACACCCTGGACTGGATGAGCCCGGAAACCAAGAAGGAAGCGCAAGCCAAGCTGGCCAAGTTCACGCCGAAGATCGCGTATCCGAACAAATGGCGCGATTACACGAAGCTGCAAATCGTCCAGGGCGACCTGGTGGGCAACATGATGCGCGCCGCCAACTTCGGCTCCGCGCGCCAGGTGGCCAAGCTGGGCAAGCCGATCGACCGCGAAGAGTGGGGCATGACGCCGCAGACGGTGAACGCCTATTACAGCTCGACGATGAATGAAATCGTCTTCCCGGCCTCCATCCTGCAGCCGCCGTTCTTCGACGCCAACGCGGACGACGCCGTCAACTATGGCGCCATCGGCGCCGTCATCGGCCATGAAATCAGCCACGGCTTTGACGACAAGGGCAGCCAGTCCGATGGCGACGGCAACCTGCGCGACTGGTGGACCCCGGCCGACCGCAAGAATTTCGCCGCCAAGGCCGACGCGCTGACCAAGCAATATGACGGTTACAGCCCATTGCCTGGCTACCACGTCAACGGCGCCCTGACCCTGGGCGAGAACATCGCCGACAACTCGGGCGTGGCGATCGCCTACAAGGCCTATAAAATCTCGCTGGGCGGCAAGCCTGCACCCGTGCTCGACGGCTTGACGGGCGACCAGCGCTTCTACATGGGCTTTGGCCAGGTGTGGCGCAGCAAGATGCGTGAAGCGCAGCAGATCGTGCAGATCAAGACCGACCCCCATTCGCCGGGCCAGTACCGCGCCAATGGCACCATGGTCAACCAGCCTGGCTTCTACGAAGCATTTGGCGTGAAACCGGGCGACAAGATGTACGTTGCGCCGGAAAACCGCGTCATCATCTGGTAAGCGCATGCGCGTCGTCGTGAAAAACGTACTACTGTAACAACAGAAAAGGCCACCTCGCGTGGTCTTTTTTGCATTCTGGCCAAAGTTCTTTCTGTCGTTTCGGCCTGTATGCTACAGTCAAAAACCGGGCCAGAAGCCCTGGGCCTTCTGACCCTTATATTCCACACAATACAATATAGAGGACAACCGTGAATCGTTATTTGTTAAGTGCATTGACCCTGAGCTTGCTGGCCGGCGTGTCCGGCATGGCTGGCGCCGCTGATACGGCCAAGAAAGCTGCCGCCGCTCCCGCCACGGCCGTCGCCGCCGCCGCGCTGACGTCCGGCATCGCCGTCGAATACGTCGACCCTGCCGTGCGCGCGCAGGACGACCTGTTCCAGCACCTGAATGGCAAATGGCTGGCGGAAACGGTCATTCCTGCCGACAAGTCGAGCTGGGGCAGCTTTGCCAAGCTGGCTGACGATACGCAAACGCAGCTGCGCGGCATCGTCGAAGGCGCGGCCGCCGACAAGGCCCGCGCGGCCGGTTCGAATGCCCAGAAAATCGGCGATTTTTATAACAGCTTCATGGATGAAGCCAAGCTGGAAAGCCTGGGCCTGACACCGTTGAACGCGGAGCTGGCGAAGATCGCCGCGCTGCAGGACAAGGCGGAATTGCCGGCCGTAATCGCCCACTTCAGCAAGCTGGGCGTGACCTCGCCTTACGACTTCGGCATCCACCAGGACGCCAAGGATTCCACCAAATACGTGGCCGACATCGTGCAAAGCGGCCTGGGCTTGCCTGACCGCGATTACTACCTGGAAGCAGGCAAGGCCGATACGCGCGCCAAATACCTGGCCCACGTGGAAAAAATGCTCAGCCTGGCCGGCGACGCGAACGCTGCCGCGAATGCGAAAGCCATCCTCGCGCTGGAAACGGAACTGGCCAAGGCGCAATGGAGCAATGTGCAGAACCGCGACCCCGTCAAGACCTACAACAAGGTGGAACTGGCGAAACTGGCCGCCGTGGCGCCAGGCTACGACTGGGCCCGCTACCTGAAGGACACGGGCATCGCCGGCAAGGTCAATTACGTGATCGTCAGCCAGCCCAGCTACCTGAAAGGTTTTGCCGAGATCGCCAACAAGACGCCGCTGGAAACGTGGAAAGCCTACTTCCAGTGGCACTTGCTGCACGCCAACGCCGGCTACCTGCCGAAAGCGTATGTCGATGAAAACTTCGCGTTTTATGGCACCACCCTGACGGGCGTGACGGAAATGCGTCCGCGCTGGAAACGCGGCGTGGGCGCCGTCGAAGGCGCGCTGGGCGAAGCCGTGGGCCAACTGTACGTGGAGCAGTATTTCCCGGCCGAGCGCAAGGTGCGCATGGAAGCGCTGGTGAAAAACCTGATGACGGCCTACCAGCAAAGCATCGACAAGCTGGACTGGATGAGCCCCGTCACCAAGAAACAGGCGCAAATCAAGCTGTCCAAGTTCACCACCAAGATCGGCTATCCGAACAAATGGCGCGATTACTCGGGCCTGACGGTGGCGCCGGACGATTTGATCGGCAACATCCAGCGTTCGCACTTGCTCAACTACAACCGCGAATTGAACAAGCTGGGCCAGCCTATCGACCGCGATGAGTGGGGTATGACGCCGCAGACCGTGAATGCTTATTACAACCCGGAACTGAATGAAATCGTCTTCCCGGCCGCCATCCTGCAAGCGCCGTTCTTCGACGCCAACGCGGACGACGCCGTCAACTACGGCGCCATCGGCGGCGTGATCGGCCATGAAATCAGCCACGGCTTCGACGACCAGGGCGCCCAGTACGACGGCGACGGCAACTTGCGCGACTGGTGGACCAAGGCCGACCATAAAAACTTCGCCAAGAAAACCAAGCAGCTGGTGGCGCAGTACAACAGCTTCAGCCCCGTCAAGGGCCACTTCGTCAACGGCGAACTGACCCTGGGCGAGAACATCGCCGACAATTCCGGCGTGGCGATCGCGTATAAAGCGTACAAATTGTCGCTGAACGGCAAGAAAGCCCCCGTCATCGACGGTTTCACGGGCGAGCAGCGCTTCTATGCGGGTTTTGCCCAGGTCTGGCGCATGAAGATGCGCGAAGCGCAGCAACTGGTCTTGCTGAAAACGGACCCGCACTCGCCAGGCCAGTTCCGCGCCAACGGCACCATGCGCAACCAGCCCGGCTTCTACCAGGCGTTTGACGTGAAACCGGGCGACAAGATGTATCTGCCACCGAAAGACCGCGTCATCATGTGGTAAGACGCTAGTCCGAGGCATAAGTTGCCAGCCGCCCCGCGCAAGCCGGGCGGCTTTTTTACGCCGTGTGATCTGGCGCAAACGATGGGTAAAAAAAAACCGCCCTGGCGGGCGGTTCCTGGAAACGGGTGTGACGCTGCTTACTTGGCCGGTTCCGCGGCTGGTGCGGCGGCGCCATCAGCGGCAGCGGCCGGTGCCGGCACTTCCGGTTCCTTGAACTTGCCGCCCGACGCGTTGGCGATGTAGACGACGGCGCGCGCCACTTCCACATCGTCGAGGTCGGGATTGCCGCCCTTGGCCGGCATCGCGCGCAAGCCTTCGATCGCGTGTTTCAGGACCGTATCGTAGCCCTGGGCCAGGCGGGCCGACCAGCTGCCCGCATCGCCAAACTTCGGTGCACCGGCCACGCCGGCGCCATGGCAAGCCACGCAGGTTGCCGTGTACACGGCTTCGCCGCTTTGCAACACTTTCGGACCGCTGGCATCCTTGAAGGTAAAGCCGGCGTTGGCCACTGGGCTCAGGCGCTCGGCGATGGCTTCCGGTGACTGGCTGTCCGTACCGGCGCCCGTCAGTTTTTGCGCCGTGACGAACTGCACCAGCAGAATGATGCCGATGACGGTGATGAGGAAGAAGCCAGCTACGGCGGCAAGCAATTGTTTAGGCGTTTTGATCGCTGATTGTTGTTCGTTATGTGCGTCGCTCATGATGTCCTTAGTCCAGATTTGAAACTGATGGCCGTGTAAGGTAGCATTTT
Organism: Janthinobacterium sp. SUN033; assembly: GCF_030397595.1. Classification (NCBI taxonomy): domain Bacteria; kingdom Pseudomonadati; phylum Pseudomonadota; class Betaproteobacteria; order Burkholderiales; family Oxalobacteraceae; genus Janthinobacterium; species Janthinobacterium sp. SUN033. Next base: position 511,463 of record NZ_JAPQNV010000004.1, on the reverse strand, counting down.
TACATGCTTGTATGTAAACCTTTATGAAACCCACAATTATAGGCACAAAAATTGAGCAGCGACATGCAATTGCCAGCGATACGACAGTTTCCGTAGACGTAGGTAAAGAAAAACGGTATCCTTCGCATCACTTCAGAAATTCCCCCTACGCGGCTGTAGCTCAGTGGATAGAGTATTGGCCTCCGAAGCCAAGGGTCGTGGGTTCGATCCCCGCCAGCCGCACCAAGATGTCCCCGTTGTTTCCTCCATTATTTCCCCCTCTGTTCGCAGTTGATGGGTTCTCCTGTGTCTGTTCGCCTTGCCGTTCTGGCTTCGTGTCGTGCTTGTCCGTGCACAAATTGTTATACTATTTTGGTTGCGTTTATTGCGTTTGACTCGTAAGCTTGAACGGGAAGTAGGGAGGAATACCATGTCGAATGTGATTGACCGTCTGGAAAATAAAGAAGACCTGGAACTGGCGAAAGCGGCGCAGCGTTGCTTGGTCAGTGCGCTAGATCATTCGCGTGCCGTGCAGATTGCCATTCTGGAAGAGGGTGCGCAGGACTTGGGCGACGCCCCCTTGCTGCGCTTGCCGCCGAATGTATTGCGCCTGTTTGCCGATGTGTTAGGCACCTTGGCGCAAGGGAAGGCCGTGACGGTCATGCCCAAGGAGCTCGATGTGACGACCCAGGAAGCGGCCATGTATTTGAATATGTCACGGCCGTATCTGGTGCGCTTGCTTGAAGCGGGGAAAATTCCCCATCATAAGGTGGGTACGCACCGCCGGCTGCGCTTTGAGGATGTGGTGCAGTACAAGGATGAGCGCAAACGGCGTTCGCAACAGGCCTTGCAAGCCTTGGCAGATCAGGCGCAGGAGCTTGAACTGGGGGACTGATGGCCGGATACTACCGTTACACTGCCGTCCTCGATGCCTGTGTGTTATATCCGGCACCCTTGCGCGATCTATTGCTGAGTTTGGCGGCGGACGGTATCTTCAGCGCACGCTGGACAGCGCAGATACAGGAGGAGTGGCAACGCAACTTGCTGCTCAAGCGGCCTGATCTCGACCCTTCGGCGTTGGCGCGCACCAGCGCGCTGATGGCCGAGGCAGTGGAGGATGGCGTGATCGAAGCGTACGAATACCTGATCGATACCTTGATCTTGCCCGATCCGGACGACCGGCACGTTCTGGCGGCTGCTATCGTGGGACATGCTGATGCCATCGTCACCTTCAATCTCAAGGATTTCCCGGACGCGCTCATGCGCGGGCACAACATTGAAGTCTTGCACCCGGATGATTTTCTGGTGGCCCAGTATGAATTGGCCCCCACACGCATGCTTGCTGTCGTCAAGGAAAATCGGGCACGATTGCGCAAACCGCCCAGATCCTCAGCCGAATTGATTGCCACTTACGAAGCGCAAGGCTTGTCCCAGTTGAGCAAGTTGCTGCGCTCCGCCATGGCTTCGCTATAACGTGGCGCGTTACTTCAGCAACCGCAGCAACGCCTGCGCCGCCGCCTCCGACGAGGCCGGATTCTGCCCAGTGATCAAGATGCCGTCCGTCAGCACATATGGCGCCCAGTCCGCGCCCTTCGAGTAGATGCCGCCGTTATCCTTGAGCATGTCTTCCACCAGGAAGGGCACGACTTTCGTCAAGCCCACGGCGTCTTCTTCCGTATTCGTGAAACCCGTCACCTGCTTGCCCTTCACGAGAGGCTGGCCATCGCCGCCTTTGACGTGGCGCAAGACGCCGGGAGCGTGGCAGACGGCGGCGACGGGCTTGCCGGCTGACTGCAGCGCTGCGATGAGGGCGATCGAGTCCCGGTCTTCGGCCAAGTCCCACAGGGGGCCGTGGCCGCCCGGATAGAACACGGCGTCATGGTCGGCCGCTTGCACGCTGGACAACAGGACGGTGGAAGCGAGCGCGGCCTGGGCGGCCGGGTCGGCCTTGAAGCGGGCCGTGGCGGCCGTCTGCGATTCGGGGGCGTCGCTTTTCGGGTCCAGCGGCGGCTGGCCGCCCTTGGGCGAAGCCAGGGTCAGGTGCGCGCCCGCGTCTTTCAGCACGTAATACGGGGCGGCGAATTCTTCCAGCCAGAAGCCGGTCTTGTGGCCCGTGTCGCCCAACTGGTCGTGCGAGGTCAATACCATTAAAACGTTCATGCGAACTCCTGTGCAAGCGGTGTGGGGGGAGTGTTACGCCATCAGCTTAGTCCTGTTCGCACTTTCATGCTGCACGCCAGTGCTGCCTGTTTTTTGTGCCGGCCTTTGATGAAAACGCCCGCGACGCCCCTGCCGTTGTCCGTTTGCAACCTCCAAAGTGTTCCAGTTGCCGATATCAAAATTGATATCGAAACAGTGGAAAAATTGATTGGAGAGATTATCGCCCAGCCCCTAAGATAAACGCCGAGCATGCGAACGACATGCAAGCAGTGCAAAAATATCAATACAATATCTGGAGATTCATGATGCGCAACGCCACCGGTCCGCTCGCGGCCACTTCCCCTCGTCCATTCACCTTGAAGGCAGCCGTTGTGGCATTGGCCGGTATTGGCTTGCTGAGCACGGCTTCGGTATGGGCGCAGGAGGCGGTGGCGGCCGATGCCAGTGCCGAGCCTGCCGCGGAAGTGTCGGTCGTGACCGTCAGCGGCGTGCGCCGCTCGGCGCAAAATTCGCAGCAGATCAAGATGCGCTCGGACCAGGTCATCGATTCCATCGTCGCCGACGACATCGGCAAATTCCCTGATAACAATGTTGCCGAAACCCTGGCGCGCATTTCCGGCATCCAGATCCGCCGCGATTCGGGCGAGGCCAGCGCCGTCATGATCCGCGGCTTGCGCGATGTCACGACCCTGCTCAATGGCCGCGAACTGTTCACCACCACGGGCCGCTACGTCAACCTGGCCGACATTCCCGCCACCATGCTGCAGCGCGTGGACGTGTATAAATCGCAGGGCGCGGACCAGGTCGAAGGCGGCGTGGCCGGCATCATCGACGTGCGCACCAACCGCCCGTTCGACTTCAAGGAATTTACGGCCAGCGTGAATACGCGCGCCGTCTACAGCGACAAATCGAAAGCCACCGACCCGAACATCAGCGGCATGGTGGCGAACCGCTGGAAGACGGGCATCGGTGAAGTGGGCGCGCTGCTGGGCTTGTCGCAGCAGCAGCACCGTTACCATGAAGAACGCGCATTCAATACGGCGCCCGTGGATAAAAGTTTCCTGTCGCCCGGTTTGACGGGGCCGGACCAGGTGGGTTTGCTGCCGATCAAGGGCGACCGCCGCCGCACGACCGCCAATGCCGTGCTGCAATGGCGTCCGAACGCCGATGTCGAGCTGTACGCGGAAGGCATGGCCACGCGCTTCCTGCTCGATGCCGAGTCCGATTACTTCGTCGGCTTGCCATGGTGGGGCACGCCCGTGTCGGCCACCAAAATTCCTGGCACCAACCAGCTGCAAACATTGACTTCGACCAACGTGAACACCATCATGTCGACGCAGGCGAACAAGAACGAGACGAAGACGCACCAGTTTGCCGTCGGCGGTTTGTGGGATATCAACCCGGAATGGCGTTTCACGTCGGAGGTGGCCAGCACCAGAAGTACCTTCAAATGGCGCAACCCCATCCTCGACGCCATCACGCAAGTGCCGAACGCCACCATCAATACCAACCAGAACGGCACCTTGCACGTCGATTACACGGGCATCGACTTGCAAGACCCGTCGAATTACTATTTGAAGGGCTTCTTCGACCGCTATGGCCAGGATCAGGGCAGCTCGAACGATGTGCGCGCCGACCTGGCCTACACGCCGAGTGCCGGCGGCATCTTCAAGGAAATCAGCGTCGGCTTGCGCGGCGTCAAGCGCGAAGCCGAATCGATCAAAAGCTATGAAGGCAATGCGGAAGCACCGGACGTGTCCGGCGCCGCATTTCCATTCAGCCGCCAGGGCGTGACGTCGATTCCAGGCCTCAATTGCTTGTCGGAATCGATGTCCAGCGGCGGACCCGACTATGGCTTGAAGCAGTGGTACACGCCATGCGCCAGTTTCTTGCTCAATAACACGGGCACCGTGCGCCAGGCCGTCACGGGCAGCAGCGCGGCGCGCGCCATGGATCCGGGTTCGTTCTTCAAGGACACGGAAAAGACGTATTCCATCTACACCAAGGCAAAGGTCGCCTTCAAGCTGGCTGACTATCCCGTCGACGGTACTCTGGGCGTGCGCGTCGTGCGCACCGAACAAAGCTTGCAGGGCAACAGCTCGCAGGATGGCGTCTACACGCCCGTCATCAGCGACACGTCTAGCACCGATGTGCTGCCGAGCGTGGCCCTGAAAATCAAGCTGCGCGCCGACCTGGTCGGCCGCTTTGCGGCGGGCCGCACCATCAGCCGCCCCGGTTTTGCCCAGCTGAATCCGGGCGTGGCCCTCGTCAACTCGACGGAAACGGTGAAGGCGACGGGCGCGGGCGGCAATCCGAATTTGAAACCGGTCGTGGGCGACAATGTCGACGCGGCACTGGAATGGTATTTCGCGCCGGCCGGTTCCGTCACCGCCACCGTGTTCCACCACAAGTTCGACGGGTATATCCAGCAACGCATTTCCAGCGAAACCATTGCCGGCAAGACATATGACGTGGACCGCCCGTACAACACGGCGGCGGGCAAGCTGCAAGGCCTGGAAATCGGCTACCAGCAGTTCTATGACGGCTTGCCCGGCATCTTGAGCGGCCTGGGCTTGCAAGCGAACGGCACCTACATGAGCGGCACGACCGACGACGAGACGGGCAGCCATGCGATCACGGGCGTGTCGCGCTATGCCTACAACCTGGTGTTGCTGTACGAAAAAGACGCCTGGTCGGGCCGCCTGGCCTACAACTGGCGCTCGAAATTCATCGACAGCTACAACCAGGGCGGCCCCGGCCTGGACTTGAAGGTGGCGCCGACGGCCCAGCTCGACGGTTCGTTGTCGTACAAGATCAACGAGCAGTTCACCGTGACCTTCGATGGGAATAACTTGCTCGATACCAAGTTCAAGGATTACTGGAACGAGCCTGGCGTGTATGCGCGCGATACGCGCCGCTATGACCGGACAGTTGGCCTCTCTTTACGCTGGAAAATGTAAGTTGATCGCACAGTAAAAAATCAAGGGCGTTGCCATGGTTTCGGCCGGCAACGCCCCTGTCAGTTGGACAGTCACGCACGATTCATCATAAAAAGAATGGACGGAAAGCATGGAGACGCAAAAATTATCCACCGTTGAAAAGGTCGGCTTCGGCGCCGGCGACATGGCGCTCAATGTCGTCATTTCGTCGATGATGTTGATCATCACCTTTTTCTATACCGATATCTATGGCTTGAAAACCACGGACCTGGCCCTGCTGTTCGTGGCCGTGAAAGTCATCGGCGCCATCGCCGACCTCGTCATGGGCCAGATCACGGACCGCTACAGCTTTGCCTCGGGCCGCTACCGCCCCTACCTGCTGTGGCTGGCCGTGCCGTATGGCGTCAGCGTCTTCTTTGTCTTCAGCACGCCCGAATGGCAGTATGACGCCAAGCTGATCTGGGCATATTCCACATATATCCTGATGACGATCATGACGGCTGGCGTGGGCATCCCGTATATTTCCCTGATCAGCGGCTTGACGAGCGACCCGCAGGACCGCCTGTCGGCCAACGGCTACCGCCTGTTCTTCGCCAAGATCGGCGCCTTCATGGTGACCATCGTCGTGCCGGTCCTGTCGCAGCGCTGGGGCGGCGGCAACCCGGCCGTCGGCTACCAGGCAGCCATGGCCGTGATGGCCGTCATGGGCGTGGCCCTGTTCCTGTTCTGCTATTTCTCCACCACCGAGCGGGTCGTGCACGTAGTGGAAAAGCAATCGTTGCTGGCGCAATTGAAAGTGCTGTTGCAGAACGACCAGTGGCTGGTGCTGTGCGGCGTGTGCGTCACGGGCACCATCGGCTACGTGGTGCGCGGTTCCGTCGCCATTTATTACGCGAAATACTATCTGGGCGGCAGCACGGAAACGGTGGCTGCCTTTTTGACCACGGGCGTGGTGGCCGCCATCCTGGCCATGATCGCCTCGACCTGGATCACCAAGTTCTATTGCAAAGTTAAACTGTTCCGCTACACGCAGATCGGCGTCGCGCTGATCAGCCTGGCGATCTATTTCTTTGTAAAACCGAGCGACACCGTGCTGGCTTTCGCCCTGTATTTCCTGCTGTCCTTCGTGGTGGACTTGCATGCGCCCGTATTTTGGTCGGCCATCGCGGAAACCATCGACTATGGACAGGTGAAGACGGGCAAGCGCGTCTCCGGCTTCGCCTTTGGCGGCATTTCCGTCTGCCAGAAGGCGGGCATGGCGGTGGCGGGCGGTCTGGTGGGCGTGCTGCTCGCGTATTTCGACTACCAGCCCAACCATGAGCAAACGCAATTCGCCCTGAACGGCATCGCCCTGATGCTGTCGATCATCCCCGGCTTCTTTCACCTGCTGATGGGCTTGCTGATGTTCAAGTACCGCATCAGCGACAGCTATTACACGGGTGTCAAGGTAGAGATGCACAAGCGCGGCTACGTCGCTGCATGAGATTAATTATTTGGAGTAGGCAATATGGCTGACGTCTTGAAACCGCTGATCGAACAACGGGCCGACCCGCATATCTACCGTCACAGCGACGGCTATTATTACTTTACGGCCTCCGTGCCCCAGTACGACCGCATCGAACTGCGCCGTGCGGACAGCATCGCCGGCCTGGCCGACGCGCCCACGGTCGACGTGTGGCACAAGCCGGACACGGGCCCGTACAGCGAACTGGTGTGGGCGCCGGAATTGCACTTCAATCAGGGCGCCTGGTATGTGTATTTCGCCGCCGCGCCGAGCCGCGAAATCAAGCATAAGCTGTTCCAGCACTGCATGTATGCGATCCGCAATACGAATGCCAACCCGCTGGAAGGCGAGTGGGAATTCATGGGCCAGATCGATACGGGCATCGACACCTTTTGCCTGGACGCCACCACGTTCGAGCACGACGGCGTGCTGTACTACCTGTGGGCGCAGAAAGATGTGGCCATCGAAGGCAATTCGAACCTGTATATCGCGCCGATGGCCACGCCGTGGCAGCTGGCCGGTCCGCCCGTGATGCTGAGCAAGCCGGAATTCGACTGGGAAATCCGCGGCTTCTGGGTCAACGAGGGGCCGTCCGTGTTGAAACGCAATGGCAAGATCTTCATCAGCTATTCGGCCAGCGCCACCGATGAAAATTATGCGATGGGCTTGCTGTGGGCCGATGCGTCGGCCGACCTGCTCGACCCGTTCTCGTGGAGCAAGTCGCCCGAGCCCGTGTTTGCCACCTGCTACGAGCACGGCATCTACGGCCCCGGCCACAACAGCTTCACGACGGCCGAGGACGGCGACGGCGTATTGCTGGTGTACCATGCCCGCACCTACACGGAAATCGTCGGCGATCCGCTGTGGAACCCGGATCGCCACACGTTCGTCAAACCGCTGCGCTGGGATGCGCAAGGCATGCCCGTGTTTGGCCGCTCATCGACCCTGTAAAACCTGGACCCGACGCCATGACCCCAGTTGATTCTGTTTCAGTGACGCAAGCGCCGTTCGGCATCCTGCCCGGTGGCCAGCACGTCACCGTGTTTACCCTGACGAACCGCCAGGGCATGCAAGTCAAGGTGCTCGACTTTGGCGCCATCATCAGCGCAATCCACGTGCCGGACCGCGACGGCACGTTGGCCGACGTGGTGCTTGGTTTCGAGCGCCTCGAACCCTATCTGGCCAATGGCGCTTTCCTGGGCGCCGTCATCGGGCGTTTCGGCAACCGTATTGCCGAGGGACGCTTCAGCCTCGACGGCAAGGATTACCAGCTGGCCGTCAACAATGCACCGAATCACTTGCATGGCGGCAACCAGGGCTTTCACCAGGTCATGTGGCAGGCCGAGCCGTTCAGCCGGGACGATGCCGCCGGCGTCACGTTCACGCGCAGCAGCCCGCACGGCGAAGATGGCTATCCGGGCAAGCTGGACGTGACCGTCGTGTACGAACTGGACAACGACAACGCCCTGAGCCTGCGCTACCACGCCGTGACGGACCAGGCCACGCCCGTCAACTTGACCAACCACAGCTATTTCAATCTGGCGGGGCAGGGCGATATCCTCGGCCACGAGGTGACGATCAACGCGGACCGCTACCTGCCCGTGGATGCGGGTTCGATTCCCACGGGCGAACTGGCGGACGTGTCCGGCACGCCGTTCGACTTGCGCCAGAGCACCGTCATCGGCCACAGCATCGCCCTGCCGCACGAACAGCTCCGCATCGGCCGTGGCTACGACCACAACTTTGTGCTGAATCAACAGCCCGGTCAGCTGCTCAGCCTGGCCGCTACCGTGCGCGATCCGCAATCGGGCAGGGTGATGCAGGTGTACACGCAGGAGCCCGGCGTCCAGTTCTATTCCGGCAATTTCCTCGACGGCAGCCAGCCCGGCAAGCTGCGCGCCAACGGCTACCGCAGCGCGCTATGCCTGGAAACCCAGCATTTCCCGGATTCGCCGAACCAGTCCCACTTCCCGAACAGCATCTTGCGTCCGGGCGAGGAGTATCGGACGCACACCGTGTACCGCTTTTCCGCCGGATAAGTATCCCTGCGAAAACAGCCCACGCCCTGCCGCCACGTGCCCGCAGGGCGTTTTCATTACGGCATGCTGATACCGTTTTCGGTATCGGAACGCATTAAAAATTGATTGGAAAGGCATGGCAGGATTCTTTAGTATTCCAACATCGCTGCCCGGGCCGACGACATTAGATCCGGCATGGCACAACCAGGAGAATGGCATGTCTGAGACAAAAAAGAAGGTTGCCCTGCGCTCTGCCGAGTGGTTCGGCTCGCAGGACAAGAACGGCTTCATGTACCGCAGCTGGATGAAAAACCAGGGCATACCTGACCACGAGTTTCACGGCAAGCCCATCATCGGCATCTGCAATACCTGGTCCGAACTGACTCCCTGCAACGCCCATTTCCGCCAGCTGGCCGAACACGTCAAGCGCGGCATCCTGGAAGCGGGCGGTTTCCCCGTGGAATTCCCCGTCTTCTCGAACGGCGAATCGAATCTGCGCCCGACGGCCATGCTGACGCGCAACCTGGCTTCGATGGACGTGGAAGAATCGATCCGCGGCAACCCGATGGATGCCGTCGTGCTGCTGGTCGGCTGCGACAAGACGACGCCGGCGCTGCTGATGGGCGCGGCCAGCGTCGACATCCCCACCATCGTCGTCAGCGGCGGCCCCATGCTGAACGGCAAGTTGAATGGCAAGGACATCGGTTCCGGTACGGCCGTATGGCAGTTGCACGAGCAGATGAAGGCCGGTTCCATCACCTTGCACCAGTTTATGTCGGCCGAATCGGGCATGTCGCGCTCGGCCGGTACCTGCAACACCATGGGTACGGCCTCGACCATGGCCAGCATGGCTGAAGCGCTGGGCACGTCGCTGCCGCACAACGCCGCCATCCCTGCCGTCGATTCGCGCCGCTACGTGCTGGCGCACATGTCGGGCATCCGCATCGTCGAAATGGTGCACGAAGACCTGCGCCTGTCGAAAGTGCTGACGCGCGAAGCGTTTGAAAACGCCATCAAGGTCAACGCCGCCATCGGCGGTTCGACCAATGCCGTGATCCACCTGAAGGCGATTGCCGGCCGCATCGGCGTGCCGCTGGAGCTGGAAGACTGGACCCGTGTGGGCCGCGGCACGCCGACCATCGTCGATCTGCTGCCGTCGGGCCGTTTCCTGATGGAAGAGTTTTACTATGCGGGCGGTTTGCCGGCCGTCATACGCCGCCTGGGCGAGGGCGATTTGTTGCCGCACAAGAATGCGCTGACCGTCAACGGCAAGTCGCTGTGGGACAACTGCGTCGAAGCGCCGATCTACAACGATGAAGTGGTGCGCACGCTGGACAACCCGCTGCTGGCCGATGGCGGCATCTGCGTGCTGCGCGGCAACCTGGCGCCGCGCGGCGCCGTATTGAAACCGTCTGCCGCTTCGCCGCATTTGATGCAGCACCGTGGCAAGGCCGTCGTGTTCGAGGATTTCGAGCACTATAAATCACGCATCCTTGATCCGGATCTGGACGTGGACGCGAACTCCGTGCTGGTCATGAAGAACTGCGGCCCGAAAGGCTATCCGGGCATGGCCGAAGTGGGCAACATGGGCTTGCCGCCGAAACTGTTGGCGCAAGGCATCACCGACATGGTGCGCATCTCGGATGCGCGCATGAGCGGCACGGCCTACGGCACCGTCGTGCTGCACGTGGCGCCGGAAGCGATGGCGGGCGGCCCGCTGGGCATCGTCAAGGATGGCGACATGATCGCCCTCGATTGCCACAACGGCAGCCTGAACATCGACATCAGCGACACGGAAATTGCCGAACGCCTGGCGGCCCGCGAACTGGGCAGCGCGCCCGGACCGAAGAGCGGCTACCAGCAGCTGTACATCGAACACGTGTTGCAGGCCGACGAAGGCTGCGATTTCGACTTCCTGGTCGGCAATCGCGGTTCCGCCGTGCCGCGCCACTCACACTAAGCGGAGAATTCCATGCTGTTGCTGCAATTTACGAATGAACATGGCGGCCGCCTCGTCGGCCTGCTGCAAGACGACGTGATCCGCGTCATCGAAGGCTACAACACGACGTATGCACTGGCGCAAGACGCCATCCGCAAGCGTATCAATCTGGCGGACCTGGTGAATGCTACCGTCGGCAACGCCACGCATTCCTATGCGGACGTGGCCGCTGCCGGACGCGTCCTGCCGCCGCTCGACCATGCGGACGAGGCGCACTGCTACGTGACGGGCACGGGCCTGACCCACCTGGGCAGCGCCGGCGCGCGCGACGCCATGCACAAGAAGATCGGCGGCGACGCCGAATCGCTGAGCGACTCGATGAAAATGTTCCGCCTGGGCGTGGAAGGCGGCAAGCCGGCTGACGGCACGGCCGGCGCGCAGCCCGAATGGTTTTACAAGGGCGACGGCTCCATCGTGCGCGCGGGCGGCCAGCCGCTGCGCATGCCGGACTTTGCCCTCGATGGCGGCGAAGAGCCGGAAATCGCCGGCCTGTACGTGATCGGCGACGACGGCCAGCCCTACCGGGTCGGCTACGCCATCGGCAATGAATTCTCGGACCACGTGACGGAGCGCCAGAACTATCTGTACCTGGCCCACTCGAAGTTGCGCGCCTGCAGCGTGGGCCCGGCCCTGCTGGTGGGCGAATTGCCCGCGCACATCGCCGGTACTTCGCGCGTGCTCGACGCGGCGGGCAAGGTGCGCTGGGAAAAGGCCTTCGTCAGTGGTGAAGAGAATATGTCGCACACGATTGCCAACCTGGAACACCATCACTTCAAGTATCCGCTGTTCAAGCGCCCCGGTGACGTGCACGTGCATTTCTTTGGCACGGCCACCCTGAGCTTTGCCGATGGCGTGAGCGTGGCGCCGGGCGAAACCTTTGAAATCGAAGCGCCGGCCTTTGGCCCTGCCTTGCGCAACCGCCTCGACGTCTTCCCAACCGAATTTGCGAAAGTGAGCACATTATGAGTTTCCATATCACCGGTGAAGCCTTGATCGGCGGCGTGGCCGTCAAGGGCAATGGCGGTTCCTTCGAAGCGTGGGACCCGGCCGCGCGCGCCCACATCGCGCCCGCCTTCCACATGGTTGACGTAGCGCAAATCGACGAAGCATGCCGTCTGGCGCAAGCCGCCTTCGACCCGTTCCGCGCCACCAGCGACGCGGAGCGCGCCGACTTCTTAGACACCATCGCCGCGCAAATCGGCGAACTGGGCGACGACTTGATCGTGCGCGCCATGACGGAAAGCGGCTTGCCGCGCGCGCGCCTGGAAGGCGAACGCGGCCGCACGGTGGGCCAGTTGAAACTGTTCGCCGGCTTGCTGCGCGAAGGTTCCTGGACGGATGCGCGCATCGACAGCCCGCTGCCGGAGCGCGTGCCGCCCCGTCCTGACTTGCGCTTGCGCATGATCGGCCTGGGCCCCGTCGCCGTGTTTGCGGCCAGTAACTTCCCGCTGGCCTTTTCCGTGGCCGGCGGCGACACGGCCTCGGCCCTGGCGGCCGGCTGCCCCGTGGTCCTGAAAGCTCATTCCGCTCATCCGGGCACGTCGGAACTGGTGGCGCGCGCCATCGTCAAGGCGATTGCCATCTGCAAGCTGCCGGCCGGCGTGTTCGCCTTGCTGACGGGCACGGGCAATGGCATCGGCCAGGCGTTGGTCGCCCATCCGGCCATCCAGGCCGTCGGTTTCACGGGCTCGCGTTCGGGCGGCATCGCCCTGATGAAGGTGGCGGCCGAGCGTCCGCAACCGATTCCTGTCTACGCGGAGATGAGCAGCATCAACCCCGTGTTTGTGCTGCCGCAAGCCTTGGCCGCCCGTGGCGCGGCGATCGCCGGCGGTTTTGCGGCCTCGCTGACGATGGGCGTGGGCCAGTTCTGCACCAATCCCGGCCTCGTGCTGGGCCTGGAAGGCGCCGACTTTACGGCCTTTGCCGCCGCTGCCGCCGAAGCGCTGGCGCCCGCGCCGGCCGCCACCATGTTGACGGCCGGCATCGCCAGCAGCTATGCCAAGGGCGTCGCCGCCTTGGCGCAGCACGCGGACGTGACGCCGCTGGTGCAAAATACGGGAGAAGAGGGCAAGGGCGCCGCCGCCCTGTTCGTCACGTCGGGCGAAGCTTTCCTGGCCAAGCACGACTTGCGCGACGAAGTCTTCGGCCCCGCTTCGCTGCTGGTGGCATGCCGCGACATCGAGCAATTGATCGCCATCACGGAAAGCCTGGAAGGCCAGCTGACGGCCACCCTGCAGATGGATGCGGGCGACCTGGCAGACGCGCGCCGCTTGCTGCCCGTGCTGGAACGCCGCGTGGGCCGCATCCTGGCCAACGGTTTCCCCACCGGCGTGGAAGTGTCGACGGCCATGGTGCACGGCGGCCCGTTCCCGGCCACGTCGGACGGCCGCAGCACCTCCGTCGGCACGGCGGCCATCAACCGCTTCCTGCGCCCTGTGTCGTACCAGAACCTGCTGCAGGACTTGCTGCCGGAGTCGCTGCGCGATGATAATCCGCTGGGGATCTGGCGCCGCAAGGATGGCGTTCTCGGCAAGGAGTAAAAAGCTGCTGCGCGGCGGGGCCGATGCCCTTGCCGCGCCAGCTTGCGTTGCACGTTGTACATAAAAAATAAACAGGTGGAGACAAGATGAAGCAATTGGCGAAATATGGCAGCTTGCAGGGCAAGCGCGTGTTCATCACGGGCGGCGGCAGCGGCATCGGCGAATCCCTGGTGGCGGAGTTTGCCGCCCAGGGCGCCGTGGTGGCGTTTGTCGATATCGCCGTGGATGCGAGCGAGGCCCTGTGCCGCCGCCTGGCCGAAGCGGGCTGGACGGCGCCCGTGTTCCGCCATTGCGACATCACGGATATTGCCTCTCTGCAAGCCGTCATGGCCGAACTGGCCGATCAACTGGGCGACTTCGATATCCTCGTCAACAATGCCGCCAACGACCAGCGCCACCAGGCGCAGGATGTCACCCTGGAATACTGGAACGAGCGTATTGCGATTAATCAACGTCCCATGTTCTTCACGTGCCAGGCCGTTTTCGAGGGCATGAAGCGCAAGGGTGGCGGTTCCATCATCAACGTCAGCTCGATTTCCTGGCACATGAAGTCGGGCGGCTACCCCGTGTATGCCACCACCAAGGCGGCCGTCGTGGGCCTCACGCGGGGCCTGGCGCGCGATTACGGCGCGCACAATATCCGCGTCAACACGGTCACGCCCGGCTGGGTCATGACGCAGCGCCAGATCGACCTGTGGGTCGACGAGGCCGCGGAAGTGGAAATCAAGAAAAGCCAATGCTTGCCAAGCAAGCTGATGCCACAGGACATCGCCGCCATGGTGCTGTTCCTTGCCTCCGATGACGGCGCGATGTGCTCGAGTCAAGAGTTCATCGTCGACGCCGGCTGGGTCTGACAAAACGTCCAGGGCGTTGTTGCAGGGTCTTGCCGTACTAGCGTACTGTCTGCGACCCTGCGCCTAGCCCTGGGCGTTTTGTCGGCCGCGGGCCTTCCCGCCTTACCCCATTCGTGTATGCCTCCCACTCCGTAGCAGGAGAGGCATCGCCACATCCATTGCCGGGTTGATCCCGGCCCTTGCTTTTCACTTAAAAACAGGAGACAGCATGAAATGTATCAACACCAGCATCGTGGCCTTCAGCCTGGCCATGGCCGTCGGCGGCGCTTTTGCCGCGCCCGTCAGCGTCACCATCGATGCGGCCAAGCCTGGTTCCGTGATCAATAAAAACATCTACGGCCAGTTCGCCGAACACTTGGGCACGGGCATCTACGAAGGCATGTGGGTGGGGCCGGAATCGTCCATTCCGAATACCAAAGGCTGGCGCAACGACGTGCTGGGCGCGCTGAAGCAGTTGCACGTGCCCCTGGTGCGCTGGCCGGGCGGCTGCTTTGCCGATGAATACCACTGGAAGGATGGCATCGGCGCGCGCGAGAAGCGGCCGACCAAGGTCAATACCAACTGGGGCGGCGTGGAAGAGTCGAACGCCGTCGGCACGCATGAATTCTTTGACCTGGCCGAGTTGCTGGGCGCGCAGACCTATATCAACGGCAACCTCGGTTCCGGTACGCCGCAGGAAATGTCCGAATGGCTGGAATACATGACGTCGGACAGCAAGTCCACCCTGGCCGAGCTGCGCCGCAAGAATGGCCGCGCCCAGCCGTATAAAGTCGATTACTTTGGCATCGGCAACGAAGCCTGGGGTTGCGGCGGCAATATGCGCCCGCAGTACTACGCCGACCTGTACAAGCACTATCACACCTTCATGAAGACGCCGGAAAGCGCGCGCCCGAAATTCATCGCCAGCGGCGGCAATGACGACGACATCAGCTGGTCCAGCACCCTGAGCCGCGAAATCAAGCCGAACATGATGGACGCCATCAGTTTCCACTACTACACGGTGCCGACCGGCGTGTGGGAAAAGAAGGGCGCGGCCACGGGCTTTGGCGAAAACGAATGGATTTCCACCTTGAGCCGCACCCTGCGCATCGATAGCTTGATCAAGAACAATCTTGCCGCCATCGACAAGAACGATCCCTCGAAAAAGACGGGCTTGTACGTCGATGAATGGGGCACCTGGTACGACGTGGAGCCGGGCACCAACACGGGTTTCCTGTTCCAGCAAAACAGCTTGCGTGATGCCCTCGTCGCCGCCTTGAATTTCAACATTTTCCACGCCCATGCGGACCGGGTGCGCATGACGAATATCGCGCAAATGGTCAATGTGCTGCAAGCGATGATCATCACGGACAAGGATAAATATTTCCTCACGCCCACGTATCACGCGTTTGAAATGTACGTGCCGTTCCAGGACGCCACGGCCTTGCCGGTCGCCATCAGCGGCAATGGCAAGTACAGCCTGGGCAAGGTCAGTATTCCGGAAGTGAGCGCCTCGGCCGCGCGCGCCAAGGATGGCAAGGTGTACTTGTCCTTGGTCAACACGAATCCGCACAAGGCCGTCGACGTGAGCGTGGCGCTGGCGGGGCAAAAAGTGACCGCCGTGACTGGCCGCGTGCTGACCGCAGGCAAGATGGATGCCGTCAACAGCTTTGCGCAACCGCAAGCCGTGCAGCCCGTGGCGTTTAATGCCAAGGCGCAAGGCGGCAAGCTGACCGTGTCGGTGCCCGCCAAGGCCGTCGTCGTGGTGGCGGTCGACTAGCCTGCCACCCCTTGTCATTCATCAAGCCGGCCCGCATGATGGGCCGGCTGACCATTTTGGAGAAGACGATGCACATGTTGACGCGCGGCGCGGCCGCCATCCTGAGCACCCTGGCGATCATGGCTGCCGCGCACGCGGCCCAGGTCAGCGTGCACGACCCCGTGATGGCCAAGGAAGGCGACACGTATTATTTGTACAGCACGGGGCCCGGCATCACCTTTTACAGCTCGAAGAATATGCTCGACTGGCAGCCGGAAGGGCGCGTGTTTGCCGGCCAGCCGACCTGGGCCAGGACGGCCGCGCCATCGTTTGACGACCATATCTGGGCGCCCGACGTGCAATTTCATGATGGAAAATATTACCTGTACTACTCGGTGTCCGGCTTTGGCAAGAATACGTCGGGCATCGGCGTGACCGTCAATACCACCTTGAATCCCCGTTCGCCCGATTACCGCTGGGTGGACCAGGGCATGCTGCTGCAATCCGTGCCCGAGCGCGACGAGTGGAACGCCATCGATTCGAACATCATCACGGACAAGCACGGCACGCCGTGGATGTCCTTCGGCTCATTCTGGAACGGCATCAAGCTGGTGAAATTGACGCCCGACTGGACCCGTATTGCGGAACCGCAAGAGTGGCACTCCCTGGCGCGCCGCGCACCGCTGCCGCCACGGGCCGGCGAATTCAAGCCTGCACCCGAGGAAATCGAAGCGCCGTTCATCTTCCAGCGCGGCAAGGAGTATTTCCTCTTCGTTTCCTGGGGCTTGTGCTGCCAGAAGGAAAAAAGCACGTATCACCTGGCCGTGGGCCGCTCGACCAGCGTGACGGGCCCTTACCTGGACAGGGATGGCCGCGACATGGCGCAGGGCGGCGGCACGGTGCTGCTGCAAGGCGACAAGGATTGGAAGGGCCTGGGCCACAACAGCGCCTACACCTTCGACGGCAAGGATTACCTGGTGCTGCACGCGTATGAAACGGCGGACAATTACTTGCAGAAGCTCAAGATCCTGCCCATGACGTGGGACAAGAACGGCTGGCCGCAAGTCGATCCCCGCGACTTGAACCGCTATCGCAGCCGCGAATTGCCGGCCGCCAAACCCTAAGGGCGCGCCATGCAAAAGACCTTGTTGACGCTGGCGCTGGCCGCCGGCGGCCTGGCCACGCCTGTCCTGCAGGCAGCGGAACTGTTTCCCCTCTCGTCCGTGCGCCTGGGGACGGGACCGTTCCTCGATGCGCAGACGACGGACTTGCACTACCTGCTGGCCTTCGAGCCCGATAAATTGCTGGCGCCGTTCCGCCGCGAGGCGGGCTTGCCGCAGGTGCAGCCCAGCTATGGCAACTGGGAATCGACGGGCCTGGATGGCCACCTGGGCGGGCATTATCTGTCCGCGCTGGCGCTGATGGTGGCGTCCACGGGCGATGCGCAGGCGCGCGAACGCCTCGATTACGTGCTGGCGGAACTGAAGCAATGCCAGGACGCCAACGGCAACGGCTACCTGGGCGGCATTCCCGACGGCAACGCTGCCTGGCAAGCCATCGCCAAGGGAGACATGCAGGCCGACACCTTTTCCGTCAATGGTCGCTGGGTGCCGTGGTACAACCTGCACAAGGTGTTTGCCGGCTTGCGCGACGCGTATCAGCAGGCGGGCAGCGAGCAAGCAAAAACCATGCTGATCGCCTTGTCGGACTGGGCCGTGAAACTCTCGGCCTCGCTCACGGATGCACAGATGCAATCGATGCTGCGTGCCGAGCACGGCGGCATGAATGAAGTGCTGGCCGACGTCTACGCCATGACGGGCGAGCAGCGCTACCTGGACCTGGCCGTGCGCTTTTCGCACCAGGCCATATTGCAACCGTTGGTGGCGCAACAGGACAAGCTGACGGGCTTGCATGCGAATACGCAAATCCCGAAGGTGATCGGCTTCGAGCGCATCGGCGCGCTGACGGGCCGGCGCGACTGGCAGCAGGCGGCGCAATTCTTTTGGCAAACCGTGCACGACAAGCGCACGGTGGCCATCGGCGGCAACAGCGTCAAGGAACATTTCCACGACGAGCACGACTTTTCCTCGATGGTGGAAGAGGTCGAAGGGCCGGAAACGTGCAATACCTACAATATGCTCAAGCTGACGGAACAGCTGTTCAAGCGCGACGAACAGGTGCGCTACGCGGATTACTACGAGCGCGCCCTGTACAACCACATTTTGTCGTCGCAGCGCCCCGGCACGGGCGGCTTTGTCTACTTTACGCCCATGCGCCCGAACCACTACCGCGTATATTCGCAAGTGGACAAGGGCATGTGGTGCTGCGTGGGTTCCGGCATCGAAAGCCAGGCCAAGTATGGCGAGTTCATCTACGCGCATGAGGGCGACGCGCTGTACGTAAACCTGTTCATGGCGTCCACCCTGGACTGGAAAGAGCAGGGCGTCAGGATCGTCCAATCGACCCGGTTCCCCGACCGTGACACGACGCGCATCACGGTGCAAGGAAGTAAAACGTTCAGCCTGAAGATCCGCTACCCGCGGTGGGTAGCCAAGGGCAAGCTGCGCGTCAAACTCAACGGCAAGGCGCTGCGCGTGAATAGCGTGCCGGGCGAGTACGTGACCATCGCGCGCGCCTGGAAAACCGGCGACAGCGTCGATGTCGTGCTGCCGATGACGACGCGCCTGGAGCAGATGCCGGACCAGTCGAATTACTATGCCGTGCTGCATGGCCCCATCGTGCTGGCCGCCAAGACGCAGCCGTTCGCCCATGAACAACTGAACTATTTTGCCGACGATACGCGCATGGGCCATATCGCCCAAGGGCAAGTGTGTCCGCTGGAATCGTCACCGCTGTTCGTCAGCGACGAGAAGGATTTCATGCGCAAGATCAAACCCGTGAAGGGCCAGCCGCTGACCTTCACGGCGCCCGGCTTGATCCAGGGCAAGGATGCGGCCACCTTGCGGCTGATTCCCTTCTTCCGCCTGCATGACTCTCGCTACATGCTGTACTGGCCCGTATCCACGCCGGCCAGGCTGGCGCAGCTGCAGGAACGCACGCGCCAGGCGGAATCCGAGCGTCTGGCGCTCGACGCGCTCACCATCGACCAGGTGGCGCCGGGACAACAGCAGCCCGAGTCCGACCACAACTTCCAGGCGGAAGGGGGAGAAAACGGCGTCAACAAGGGCCGGCACTGGCGCCATGCGACGGGCTGGTTCAGCTATGTACTGAGCGACCCGCACGCCGAAGCGAAAACCCTGCGCCTGACCCTGTCCACCCTCGATGCGGGCCGCGTCTTTGACGTCTTGCTCAACGGCACGAAACTGCAAACGGTCACCGTGGCAGCCGATGCGCCGCAGGAACTGCACACGCTCGATATCGCCATTCCCCAGGCCCTGGTGGCGGCTGGCAACGGCAAACTCAGCGTGAAATTTGTCGCCGGCAAGGATTCCGTGGCGGGCGGTCTGTACGGGCTGCGCCTGTTGCGCTGAGGGAAGAAGGACCCGGCTCGTTCTACCGATACGCAAATCGGTATCGCAAGCGAAAAAGAATTGATTGGATGGCTATGTTGCTTTCTCCTACCATGGGTTCATAAAAAACCGCCCATCCGGCATCCGGCTGTGATGGTATTCCAAAAAAAACTGGAGACAAGAATGACATTGACACGCCGCACACTCCTCGCCAGCGCCATGCTGCTGGCCGCTTCTGCCACCACCTTGGCTACTTCTTCCGCCTTCGCCGCCAAGCCCCTCGTCATGGGCTTTTCGCAGGTGGGCGCCGAAAGCGAATGGCGCACCGCCAATACCGTCTCCATCAAGGATGCAGCCAAGAAAGATGGCGTCACCCTGAAATTTGCCGATGCCCAGCAAAAGCAGGAAAACCAGGTCAAGGCGCTGCGTTCGTTCATCGCGCAAAAAGTCGACGTGATCGCCTTCTCGCCCGTCGTCGAATCGGGTTGGGATACCGTCTTGCGCGAAGCCAAGGCCGCCAAGATCCCCGTCATCTTGACGGACCGCGCCGTCAACGTGGCCGACAAATCGCTGTACGTCACCTTCATCGGTTCCGACTTCGTGGAAGAGGGCCGCCGCGCGGGGCAATGGCTGCTCGAGCACGCCAAGAAAACCCCGGATGCGACGCTGAACATCGTCGAACTGCAGGGCACGGTTGGCTCCGCGCCGGCCATCGACCGCAAGGCGGGCTTCCTGGAAGTGGTGGGCAAGAATCCGAAGATGAAGATCATCCGTTCGCAAACGGGCGACTTTACACGTGCCAAGGGCAAGGAAGTGATGGAAGCGTTCCTCAAGGCCGAAGGCAAGAAGATCAACGTGCTGTATGCGCACAATGACGACATGGCCATCGGCGCCATCCAGGCCATTGAAGAAGCGGGCATGAAACCGGGCAAGGACATCATCATCATCTCCATCGATGGCGTCAAAGGCGCGTTCGAGGCCATGATCGCCGGCAAGCTGAACGTGACCGTCGAATGCAGCCCGCTGCTGGGCCCGCAATTGATGTCCATCGCCCGCGACGTGGTGGCCGGTAAACCCGTGCCAGCGCGCATCACGACGGTGGAAGGCGTGTTCCCTGCCGAGGTGGCCGCCAAGGAATTCCCGAACCGTAAATACTAAGCTTGCCGCATGATGAAGACGCAAGCGCATCACACTGCCGCGCCAGCTCCCTTGCTGGAGTTGCGCGGCATCAGCAAGTCCTTTCCCGGCGTCAAAGCCCTCAGCGACGTAGCCCTGCGCCTGTATCCGGGTGAAGTGCACACCCTGATGGGGCAAAACGGTGCCGGGAAATCGACCCTGATCAAGGTGCTGACGGGCGTCTACACGCCCGACAGCGGCCAGATTTTGCTCGATGGCAAGCCCATTGCGCCCGCGTCCACCTCGGATGCCCAGGGACTGGGCATCAGCACCGTGTACCAGGAAGTCAATCTGTGCCCTAACCTGTCGGTGGCGGAAAACATTTTTATCGGCCGCTATCCGCGCCGCTTTGGCGGCCGCTTTGGCCCCATCGACTGGCGTTCCATGCAGCAACAGGCGCGTGCCTTGCTGCAGCAATTGCAGATCGATATCGATGTCACGGCGCAACTGTCCAGCTTTCCGCTGGCCATTCAGCAAATGGTGGCCATTTCGCGCGCACTGAACATTTCGGCTCGCGTGCTGATCCTCGACGAGCCCACGTCCAGCCTGGACGAGGCGGAAGTCAATCTGCTGTTTTCCGTGCTGCGCCGCCTGCGCGAGCAGGGCATGGCGATACTTTTCGTCACCCACTTCCTGGACCAGACCTACGCCATTTCCGACCGCATCACCGTCATGCGCAACGGCGAGCGCGAAGGGGAATATGCGTGCAGCGAACTGTCGCGCCTGGCGCTGGTGAACAAGATGATCGGCGTGGCGGCCGACACGCAGGCGCAAGAGCTTGATCTGGCGCAAGAAGCAGGCGCCGTCAGCTTTGGTCCGACTGTGCTGGAAGCGACGGGACTGGGCCGCAAGGGCGCCTTGTTGCCCATGGATTTCCACATCCGCCAGGGCGAATTGCTGGGCCTGGCCGGCTTGCTCGGTTCCGGCCGCACGGAACTGGCGCGCCTGCTGTTCGGCGCCGACAAGGCCGATTCCGGCAGCATCACCATGCAAGGCAAGCCGCATCAGTTTCACGTGCCGCGCGACGCGATTGCCCGGGACATCGGTTTTTGCTCGGAAGACCGCAAGCACGAGGGCGCGATCCTGTCGCTGTCCGTGCGCGAAAACATCATATTGGCCTTGCAGGCCCGCACGGGCTTGCTGCGCGCCATCCCGTTCAAACGCCAGCAGACGCTGGCCGACGAATATGTGAAAGCGCTCGGCATCAAGACGGCCAGCATCGAAACCCCCATCGGCAGCCTGTCGGGCGGCAATCAGCAGAAAGCCTTGCTGGCGCGCTGGCTGGTGACGTCGCCGGCCATGCTGATTTTAGACGAGCCGACGCGCGGCATCGACGTGCGCGCCAAGCAGGAAATCATGAGTTATGTGAGCAAGCTGTGCCGCAAGGGCATGGCCATCCTGTTCATTTCGTCCGAATTGCCGGAAGTGCTGCGCTGCAGCGACCGCATTCTCGTCATGCGCGACCGCAAGGCCTGCGGCGACTATGCGCGCGGCGAGCTCGACGATAGTTCCGTGCTGCAAGTGATTGCGGGAGACGCCACATGAGTTTATCCACGCCATCGAGCGCGCCGCTGGCGCGTCCGGCTTCCACTACGGGTACGTCCGCCTTGCATACCGTTTTACATCACCCCCTGAGCCGGCCCCTGGCCGCGCTGTGCTTGCTGCTGCTGGTCGATTTCTTCGCCATCCCCGGCTTTTTCCACTTGGAAATCCGTGACGGCCATTTGTACGGCAGCGTGATCGACATCGTCAACCGCGCGGCGCCCCTGATGCTGGCGGCGCTGGGCATGACCCTGGTCATTGCCACGCGCGGCATCGATATTTCCGTGGGCGCTGTCGTGGCCCTGTCCGGCACCGTGGCCGCCATGCTGATCGGCGGCACCATGGTGATGGACAATGGCGTGCCGACCTATGTAAGCAACATTCCCATGGGCTGGGCCCTGGCGGCCGCCCTGGGCGCGGCCCTGCTGTGCGGAGCCTGGAATGGCGTGCTGGTGGCGGGCCTGGGCTTGCAGCCCATCGTCGCCACCCTGATCCTGATGGTGGCGGGGCGTGGCCTGGCGCAATTGTTGACGGATGGACAGATCGTCACCGTCTACTATCAGCCCTTCTTCTTCATCGGCAGCGGCTATCTGTTCGGCTTGCCGTTCTCGCTGTTCCTTGTGGCGTTGGTGTTCCTCATCACGGCCGTGCTGATGCGCAAGACCGCCCTGGGCCTGTTCATCCAGGCCGTCGGCATCAACCCCGTCGCCGCGCGCCTGGCCGGCATCAGGACGGCGACCCTGATCTTCTTCGTCTACGTCTTTTGCGCCGCCTGCGCGGGCTTGTCGGGGCTGATGATCAGCTCGAACATCAAGAGCGCCGACGCGAACAATGCGGGCTTGATGCTGGAACTGGACGCCATCCTGGCCGTCACCCTGGGCGGCACCTCCTTGGCCGGCGGCAAGTTCAGCCTGGTCGGCAGCATGATCGGCGCGCTCATCATCCAGACTTTGACCTACACGATCTATTCGCTGGGCGTGCCGCCGGAAGTGAACATGGTCGTCAAGTCGGTCGTCGTCTTCCTCGTCTGCCTGTCGCAATCGTCGGAATTCAAGCAATTGCTGCATCGGAGAAAAGCATGAAGGGCTTGCTGCACACCCCGTATTTCACCTCGCTCGTCACGGTCTTGCTGCTGGTGGTGATGCTGGGCCTGGGCGGCGGCGCCTATCCGGGCCTGCTGTCGACGCAAGTGATCTTTAACCTGTTGATCGATAACGCCTTTTTGCTGGTGATCGCCGTCGGCATGACCTTCGTCATCGTGTCCGGCGGCATCGATCTGTCCGTCGGTTCCGTGCTGGCCCTGTCGACCATGATCGCCGCCTGGCTGCTCAACGTGGCGCACTGGCCGCCGCTGCTGGTGATCGTCACCGTGCTGGCGCTGGGCACCGTATTTGGCGCCAGCATGGGCGCGCTGATCCATTATTTCAAATTGCAGCCGTTCATCGTCACCCTGGCCGGCATGTTTCTGGCGCGGGGCCTGTGCTATTTGATCAGCATCAATTCCATCACCATAGCCGACCCGCTGTTCGTGGCCATGTCGCAGACCCAGCTGGGCTTCCTGGGTGGCTTCGTGTCGCCCGGCGTCGTGATCGCCGTGGCGACCCTGTTGCTGGCCATCTGGCTGGCGCATGCGACGCCGTTCGGCCGCGCCGTGTATGCGATCGGCGGCAATGAACAGTCGGCTTTGATGATGGGGCTGCCTGTCGGCCGCACCAAGGTCTTGATCTATGCGTTCAGCGGCTTTTGCGCCGCGCTGGGCGGCGTGCTGTTTTCGTTCTACATGTTGTCCGGCTATGGCTTGCATGCGCAAGGCACGGAGCTGGACGCGATTGCCGCCGTCGTCATCGGCGGCACCCTGCTCAGCGGCGGCTACGGCTACGTGGCGGGCGCGCTGTCGGGCGTGCTGGTGCTGGGCACCATCCAGACCTTGATCGCCTTCGACGGCACGCTCAGCTCGTGGTGGACCAAGATCGTCATCGGCGGCTTGCTGTTCGTCTTTTGCGTCGTGCAAAGACTGATGGCCATGGGCCAGAAAAATACCAACGGGAGTTAATCAATGTTGAAACAGAACAAACGTGCCGCAGCCATCGGCATGGCGGCGGCGCTCGCCTGTGCCCCATTCGGCGCGCAGGCAGCCAATCCCATCGTGAAAGATATTTATACGGGCGACCCGGCCGCGCTGGTCGACAATGGCAGGGTGTACCTGTACGTCGGCCACGATGAAGCGAGCGCCACGGACCTTGACTACCGCATGCACGAGTGGCGCGTGTATTCCTCGTGCGACATGGCCAACTGGACGGATCACGGCTCGCCCGTGCGCTTTTCCACTTTTGCCTGGGCCGGCAAGGATGCGTGGGCGGGCGACATCGTCAAGCGCGACGGCAAGTACTATTTTTACTCGACCGTCGACCATAAAACCATCCCCGGCAAGGCCATCGGCGTGGCCGTGTCCGACAGCCCTACCGGACCGTTCGTCGATGCGCGCGGCAGCGCCCTGATCACGAACGACATGACAAAGCAGACGGCGATCCCGTGGGACGACATCGATCCGGCCGTCTTCATCGACACGGATGGCCAAGCCTACATTTACTGGGGCAACACGGTCTTGAAGTACGCCAAGCTGAAAGCGAATATGACGGAGCTGGACGGCCCGATCCTGACCTTCGGCATGGATGCGTTTACGGAAGCGGCGTATATGCACAAGCATGCGGGCACGTATTATTTATCGTACTCGCGCAACTTCCCCGAGGAAACGGCGTACTCGACGGGGCCCACGCCGACAGGTCCCTGGCATTTCCGCGGCACCATCATGGACAAGAATGCCATCGTAAAAACCATTCACCAGGCCATCATCGAATTCAACGGCAAGTCGTATATCTTCTATCACAACGACAAATTGCCCGGCGGCGGAGAGTACCGCCGCTCCGTGGCCGTGGAAGAACTGAAATACAAGCCGGACGGCACCATCGAATTCATCCATCAAACGGCCGGTCCGGCGGCCAACCCCAGCGCCGCTTGCAAGGCATCCTGAACGCTGCTTGACGATACACAAAAAGGAGACACACCGATATCTATAACATCGATATTGAGTTAGAAGCGATATCGATCATGATATGATTTATTCATGGATACCCTCAACCCCAACTGGTTCTTGCGAGCCCGCCTGAAGACGCGGCAATTGCTGCTGTTGATCGCCCTTGACGAGCAGCGCAACATCCACCGCGCGGCGGAAGAATTGCACATGACGCAGCCGGCCGCGTCCAAGCAAATCAAGGACCTGGAAGAGATGCTGGACGTGCGCCTGTTCGACAGGTTGCCGCGCGGCATGGAGCCGACCATCTACGGCGAGACGATGATACGCCACGCGCGCATGGCCTTGACGAGTCTGTCGCTGGCGCATGACGATATCGTCGCCCTGAAGTCGGGCTTGACGGGCCAGGTGGAAGTGGGGGTCATCATGACGCCGGCCATGGCCTTGCTGCCGCGCGCGATCGCCCGCATCAAGCAGCAGGCGCCGCTGATGCGCATCGGCGTGCACCTGGAGCACAGCAATACCCTGATGGACATGCTGCAGCACGGCACCCTGGATTTCATGATCGGGCGCATCCTGGAAAAGGAAAGCAGCGCCGGCCTGATCTACGAGGAATTGACGGAAGAGCCGGCCAGCGCCGTGGCGCGCAATGGCCATCCGCTGCTGTCGCGCAAGAATTTGCAATTGAAGGACCTTGCGGGCCAGCCGTGGATCTTGCCGCCGCAAGGCAGCATCCTGCGCCACCGCTTCGACATGATGTTCCGCCGCGCGGGCCAGGAACCGCCTGTGGACGTGGTCGACACGACCGCCTTGCTGTTGATCACGTCCTTGCTGCAGCAAACGGACTCGCTGCACGTGATGCCGACGGAAGTGGCGCATTATTACGAATCGTTGAACGTGCTGAGCATTTTGCCCATCGAGCTGCCGTGCAAGATGGATGCGTTCGGCATCATCCGCCAGCAGGATCATCTGTTGTCGCCGGGCGCGGACATGCTGTTAAAAGCGGTGCGCGCCACGGCTGCGGACATGTATTGACCCGACGGCTGAAGAGCTGGGGTCAGACCCGTCGGGTCTGACCCCGGATTTATGCTGAGTAATCCGGCACTAGCCCGGCGTGTTCATTCCGGCACTTCAAAGAAAAACAGCTGCACCAGCCGGCCATTCTCCGGCGTATCGCCAAACACATTGCTGATCGAGTGAAAGTAATGGCCCTTGTAGACGATCAGGCGGTTGTGGCGCATGGGCACTTCCAGCAGGGCTTGCCAACTGTCGCGCTGTTCCTGCAAGTCGTTGAATTTCTGTACTTTACTGTTCGGCAGCCAGCGTTTCTGGAAATCCTTGAAGCTGGCGTAGCCGCCCGCCTTGACGTCCGCCTCGGGCAGTCTCCGGTACCAGCCGCTGGGCTGGTGGCGCCAGAAGGTGGTGCCGCCCTGGCACTGCTCGGGCGGGTTCAGATACAGCACGCCCGCATAGAAATTGAAATTGTTGCCCGTCTCATTGTCCACGTGGATATCCGTGCGCGCCATGGCGTCCGCATAGCTGAGGCGGTACGAGCCATTATCGGGCGAAATGAAACGGATGGGGCGGCCCAGGGCCGTGGCGATGCGCTCCATGATGGCTTGGCTGGGCTGGCCCGCCGTCTGGCTGCCCGGATAGTTTTGTCCCGCGTAGCGCTGCTGCTCGAACGGCAACGCCAGCGCCTGCGCGCGCCAGGCGGCCGGGTCGGGCAAGAAATCGTCGAGGATGTGCAAGTCCGTTTCGCGGATAAAATCGTGCAGGGTGTCCGCGACATTGAGCGGCGTCAATGCTTCCGCCTGTTCCGCTTGCGGGTTGGCAAAGCCGATACAGCACGT
Source organism: Janthinobacterium sp. SUN033 (assembly GCF_030397595.1). Classification (NCBI taxonomy): domain Bacteria; kingdom Pseudomonadati; phylum Pseudomonadota; class Betaproteobacteria; order Burkholderiales; family Oxalobacteraceae; genus Janthinobacterium; species Janthinobacterium sp. SUN033. The sequence goes on along the minus strand of NZ_JAPQNV010000004.1, from coordinate 484,660 downwards.
TTGCGCCAGCGCCGGATGCAGCGCCAGGCCTTGCGCGTAGCGGGCCAGCGCCAGTTCCTGCTGTCCCGTGCGGTAATACAGCTCCGCCAGGCCCTGCAAGGTTTGCCAACGCTGTGGACGCAGGGCGTGGGCCCGTTCCAGTTCGGCGATGGTCTCCAGCAGACGCTGTTTTCCCATCAGCAATTCCGCATGGCTGATGGCGAAATCGTGCTCGTGCGGCGCCAGCCGCGCCGCCGTGGCGTAGCTGGCCAGCGCCGCCTCGCTGTCCGTGCCGCGCAGCACGTTGCCCAGGTTGTAGTGGAACAGGGCGTTGTCGGGCTGTTGCTTGAGCGACAGTTTTAACAGGCCCAGGCCGATGGCGCCCTGGCCCAATTCCAGCATGGCCAGGCCCTGGAAATGCTGCGCTTCGGCCAGGGCCGGGTCTTGCTTGTACGCGGCCTGGTAGGCATTGATCGCTTCGATCAGCTTGCCCGCCTGTTGCAGCCGTTGCCCGTTTGCCAGATGTTGTTCCGCCAGTGTCTGTTCGCCCATGTCGCTATCCCGATGCAATGTGGCGAACAGTGTAACCGAGGCCGTTCTACTGCGCCTGGTTGACGGGAATTTCTTCCCCATTCAATTTCACCGCCACCTTGACGATCTGCGCCTTGACCTGGTTGCTGGCCATGTCCGCTTCCTGGGCGTAGGCGTACACGACGATGGCGAAGTCCTTGTAGCCGCTGCGCGCCGCCTCGATCTTGCGGGCCGCATCCTGGTCCACCTTCAGCAGCGAATAGCCATCGCCATTCGTGAACGCCAGCTTGTAGTCGCCATTGTCGTACATGTAGTAATACGTGCCCGCTTCGGCGAACTTGGCCGGGAAGGCGGCCTTGTCCATGGCGTACGGCGACAGCGCGCCCTGGCCATTGATCTGGTAGCGCAGGTAGCGCCGGGTTTTCGCTTCGTTGACCTTGGCGTCGATCTGCGGTTTCAGGGCGTCGAGCACTTCCTGCTTGCGGAAGGCGTCGTTGCTGCCCGCATATTCGCGCGAGATGCGCTGCGCCACGGCCGCGTAGTCGGGCGGCACGCCGGACAGGGCGATGTAGCTGTACATCAACTGGTTGCCGCTGGTGATGTCGACATAGCTGGACGTTGGCGTGGCAGCGTCCGCTTGCGGCAGGCTGGCGGCGGTGGCCTTCACTTGCGCCTTGGCGGCCAGGTCCGCGACATTCGCGGCGACGGGGGCAGAAGCGGCTGGTGTGGCGTTATCCGTCTTGCCGCAGGCGGACAGGATCACGGCGATGGCGAGCAGGGCGGGGAGGGTACGTTGCATGATATTTCCTTCAAAATGAGTTAAACGGTAATGACGGGTTCAATTTTTAGAGTTATGAAAGTCACGGCAGCGCTGAAAACCGTAGCGAGCAAGCCCAATGCCGGGTTGAGTAGCGGAACCGTACTTTATGTACGGTGAGCAACGCCGACCCGGAAGTGGGCTGCGCAGTAGGTTTTCAGTGCTTGCCTCCTAAGCGCTTGTATTCGCCAAGGCCGTAGGCGGCCAGGACGATGGAAGACGCCAGCACCAGATAAAAGCCGATGCCGAACGAGAGCCCTTGCCACACCTGCCCCAGCATTTCGCTGGCCATCTGCTCGGCCATGCGGGCCGCGCGGCTGCCCATGATGCCGCCCATGGCGTTGCCCGCGTCGCTGACGGCGCCCTTGATCTTGATGAACAGCAAACTGCTGTGGATGACGATGAACAGCAGCGGCGCGCACTTGCCCAGCGCCGCTTTCGGGCTACTGCTGGCCATGGTGGCGCAGCAGGCGGCAATGGCCAGCAGGAAGAAGCATTGCGCCGAAGTAAAACCGCCGCCGCCATCGCGGGCAAAGCTTTCCAGGCTGTCCGCGGACAGGCCCAGCAACTGCCAGTAAGTGCGCGAGACGGAGGCGAACAAACGGATGCCGATGGTGTTGAAGACAAAGGCGCCGGCGATCAGCACGCCCAGGCTGGCCAGCACCTTGATGCCCAGGGCGGAGACGGCCTGGCCCCACAGCTGCTGGCCCTTGTCGCGCGCCAGTTTCGCCGCGCCGGCCATCTCTTCCTGCGCCAGTTGCTGCGTTGCCACGGCGCTGACTGTGTCGAGGCCGCCTGACTCGTTGAAACGCACGTCGACGACGGCGTTGATGGCGGGCGCCACGTCGGAGCGCCAGTGGGTAGCGACGTCGAAGGCATGTTGAATGCCGGCCACGCTGACGGAACCTTGTCCGCTGGCTTGGTAGGCGAGGATGCGGCCCCGTTGGCCGGTGGTGATTGCTGCTGGGCTGGATGCTTGCATGGGATTTCCCTGGTCACTGTCATGCTGTATTGCATGTACCCACGGATAACGGGGGCAGTTCAGGGAAATCCAAATTTATTTGAAATTATTTTTTGGGCGGCTGCATCATGTCCTTGGCGGCGCCCTGGTAATCTTTCATCAAGCCCATGAATGCGTCCTGCAAATGCCGGGCCGCATCCTGCGGCGGCGCGCCCGTGCGCCGCGCCAGGTCGAATTTATACGCATGGGCGGCCGTGTAGCCCGCCTGCGAGGCGGCGTCCAGCAGCGCGCCCGCCCGTTTCAGCGAGGCGGGGTCGCCCTTGACCATCAGCAATTCGGCCAGATAGGTCTGGGCAATCGGAAAGTCTTTCGCGGCCGCCTTTTCCAGCCACTGCATGCCGATCTTCGGCTGTTTGACGCCCGCGTCGCCGCCGCCGATGCCATAGCCGAGGGCCGTCAGCGCCACCAGGTCGCCGCCCCGCGCGCGCTTTTCCAGTTGCTGGCGGGGAAACGGGCGGGCCGCGATCTGCATGCGGATTTCATAGTTGATGTCTTGTAGCACGTTGCCGGGCCACACCTTGACGCCCGGTGTGGCCGGCTTCTCCATGGCTGGCGCTGGCGCGCGCATGCCGCTGTTGCCCGAGGCCAGCACGCCGGCGGGGGGCGGGCTGACACCCTTGCCGCTGCCCATGTTCAGCACCAGGCGCGCCGACGTTTCGCCGAACGAGACGCGGGGCTTTTGCACGTCGTGCGTCATGGCCGCGACGCGTGCCGCCACTTGCGAAAACACGTCGCCCATGGGCAAGCCCGGAGCGTCCAGCGCGTCGAGCAGGGCGCTCGTGTAGGGGCTGTTGCGCGAATCGGGCGACCAGAAATCGCGGGCCAGGGCGCCGGGACCGGCCGAATAGGCGATCACCACGCCCCGTGGCGCGGCCGTATCGGCAAAGCCGTGGCTGGCCGCGTTGCCGCCGGGAACCACCACCGCGCCGCCGCGCGTATATTCCTGGCGGCAAGCGTCGAGGATCAGCACGGCGCCGCGCGCGCCCGTGCGCTGCAAGTCGCCCGCCAGGCTGGAGACGGACACGCCCTGCGCGGCGATGGCGGACGCGCTCAGCGCATTCATGTTGGCGCCCAGCGGCAATACATAATTGGCTTCGCCCGCCTGCGCGCCGTGGCCCGCGTAAAACACGAGGGCGATATCGGCGCCGCGCGCCTGCGTGGAAAACTCGGCCGACGCCTTTTGCAGCTGCGCTGCATTGATGTCCGTGCGCAGCAGCACTTCAAAGCCCAGGCGGCGCAGGCGTTCGGCCATGGCGCGCGCGTCATTCACGGGATTTAACAGGGGTTGCGGATAGGCCGCGTTGCCGATCACCAGCGCGATGCGCTTGCCGGGACCGCTGGCGGCACTCCCCGTAGCCGCTTGCACGCCGTTACCGCAGAGTAAAAAGATGAGGCTGAAAAACAGGGAAATCAGGCGATGCATCGGCGTCTCGGGAATTGTCGTGAAAGTAACAAAAGTTAGCGATTTTGACGGTGATATGAGAAAATTGCTTAAATGCATTTTACCTTACTGACAAGTTTCTCTTGTCTGGCCAGCGTATTGCTTGTTTGCCGGTGCGCGTCGCCGCCGGCCAGTGGCGCGTGGCGCCCAACACACGATCGGACCGGCTGTGCAATCGGAACAATTTGAACGGATTCATGCTTTCTGGACCCGCCGCCCGCAGCTGACACAAGGCGAACTGGGCGAGTTTTACCAGCGCGTCATCGCCGCGCTGACCCCGTGCCGCCCGCGCGAAGCGGCGTCGCTGGGCGATTCCCTGGCCGATCTGCGCCACCAGTTCTTCATCGAAAAAGTCTTGCACAGCGACAGCGACGCCGCGCCCCACCACGTCGGCGCCCTGTTTTTGTACTTCAAGCGCTTCATCATCGACCAGCTGCGCAAGCAGCGTGACGACGACGATGCGGATGCGCAAGAGGGCTGCGAGCTGCGCGCCCCCGACGCCTATGCGGAACCGCTGCGCGACTACCAGCTTACGCCACAGCAAGTGCGCGAGGCGGCCGACAGTTTCATTACGACTTTGCCCCGCGATTTGATCTTGCTGCTGCGCCATTGCGGCTGCGGCGGCATGCCCGTCAAGGAACTGGCCGAGCAGATTGCCTCCGCGCACTACCACGGCGGCAAGCTGGGCCTGGTCCACAGGCAGAAGGGCGAGCCTGCCAGCGCGGGGCGCCAGGTGGTCGAGCCGGCCCACCGCGCCACCTTGCTGGGCAGCTGGGTCTTGAGCCTGCTCAAGCTGCGCGTGGGGGACTCCTTGGCCGCGCGCGACATGCAGGCGGCGCAAATAGTTTTGGATATTTTATGTGTGGCCGCGTTATCCCTGCACATGGACCCCGTGTCCACCCACCCGAATACTGATGAAAGGCCATCGGCATGACTGCATTGACGCCCACACTGGCCATCGTTGCCGCGCGCCTGCCGTCGCCACCGTCTTCCACCGACATGCTGGACGACGAGGTGGCGGGCGATACCCCCGACTGGCGCGACATTCCCGTGCCGGAACACGTGATGCAACGCTTCGCGCGCCGCAGCGACGCCGCACCGCTGGCAGCAAGGCCCATCGCCGGTGGACAGATTCACCTGCTGGCGCGCTGTCCCGGCTTCGGCGCCGTGCTGCTCGACGCCTGGGACAGCACGCGGCAGCGCTGGCGCGGCTGGCTCGTCACGCCGGACACGTCGTATGCGGACGCCTGCGGCCTCGTGGTCGAGGAGCGCGACGCGCCCGCCGACCCGCGCGCAGGCCTGGTGCTGTGCGACATGCCGGTGATCCTGGCCGTGACGGACCTGGGCGCCTGCCTGGGCGTGTTCAGCCAGGAGCGCCTGCAGGCGGCGCGCTGGCTGGAGCTGCATGGCCGCGCCAACGGGGCTACTAGCGCGCCGGGCGTGATCGCCCGCGTGGCCTTGCCGGGCGACGATTACGCCTTGACGGGCACGCCTTTGTCGAGCGAGCTGGGCAAGGATGGCCGCGTGGCGTACCGGCAATTGCTGCGCCAAGGGCTGCAGCAGTTGCAGATCGCTTCGGCCGATGCGCCGGCACCGGCAGCTAAGCCGGTGCCGGCGGCCAAGCAAGCTGCCAACGCCAGCCGCTGGCTCAAACTTGTCACGGCCGTGGCCGCCAGCGTGATGGTGGTGCAGTCGGCGTGGCTGTTCCTGCCGAAAGAGGGCGCCGTCGTCGGCAATGCGGAATTCCGCAATGGTGCTCCACAGCGCAGCGGCGTCGAGACGGGCGTGCGCACGCGCGTGCTGTTCCGCGCCGAGGCCACGGAGGCGGAAATCCGCACCTGGCTGCAGCGCGAGCAGCTGGAAATCGTCGCCGGCCCGGACACCCTGGGCGCCTTCACTGTGCTGTCGCGCAACCGCCAGAAAGTCTTGCCGCCGCCAGGTCCGGGCAATCCGCTGGCCGTGATCAATCCCTGACCCCGAAATAAGAGAAAGTTATCAAGTATGGCAACGTATAAGAATTTTGCATCTGCGCACGGGCGCAAACTGGCCATGGGCCTGGCCGCCGGCGTCCTGTTGACGGGCTGCGCCATGACGCCGAATGGCCGTGGCGGCGTGTTGATGGGCCTCGATACGGCCGAGCTGTTCGGCACGCCGATTTCCACCTTCCGCTTGCGCGATGGCACGGAAGGCACTTTGCGCAAGGATCCGAAGGGCAAGTATTCGATCAAGCTGTCGCAGGCTTTCCGCGTCGTGCCGCTGGACAAGGCCATCACGGCCCGCGTGGCGCGCGTGGAAAACGTGGGCGAGCGCACCGTGGTGATCGTCGAAACCCAGGAGCGCGGTTGCGCCTACCGCTATGAAGTACTGGCGTTCCAGGGCACGGACGTGCTGCAGTGGACGGTCGGCAATTGCAACGACCGTCCCCGCGTGGAACTGGCGGCCGATGGCAAATCGCTCAATATCGACTTCCCCAATTACAACCGCCTGGCACGCATGATTTACACGGACAGCCGTTTGCTCAACGCCAGCGTGTCCGTGCCGCCCGGCGTCGATACGCGCGCGCAGCCGTTTGCCGACGACGCTCTGCGCGCCGCCGGCCCCGTCATCGCCACCGTGCCGGGCAGCGACAGCGGGCGCGTGATTCCTGCCGCTCCGGCCGCCGCACCGGCAGCCGCCACCAAGCCCGCCACGCGCGCCACCGGCCGGAACCGCCGCCAGGTGGCGCAGGAAGCGCCCGCGCCAGCCCGCACCGTGCCTGGCGCCCCGGCAGCGGCAGCTCCGGCCGCGCGTGCCGGCGACAGCGCTTCGCGCGTGCCGGCCGCCATGAGTTTCCAGACGGAAGAAATCAAGCCCGTCGTCATCGATTTGAGGAAATAGGATGACCGCCAGCTTGCGCAGTCTGCAAATCCGGCAGACCTTGATCCTGATCGTCCTTACCATCGCGTATCTGTGCTTCGAGCTGGGCTTCAATGCCCGCCTGCTCGACGTGGTGGGGGGCAACGTCAAGCCGGAAGACGTGGAAGGGGTGGAATTCTATGGCCGCAGCCTGTCGGGCATCGCCGCCGCGCTGGTGGTGCTGCAACTGATGTGGCGTCGCCGGCTGAAGAACAATGGCAGCGGGCCGGGCTGGACCAAGATCCTCGTCTGCTGCGTGGTGACGGCCGGCGTCGTCTTCGGCGTGCTGAAAACCACGGTGAATGTGCTGGTCAATACGCGCGACGCGGAATTTCGCCGCATGGCCTTCAACACCACCTTGCTGCAGCGTTCGCTGGTAGGCGGCAGCTTGCAGCTGCAGGGCCTGGTTGACGATCCCACCCTGTTCGCCAAGCCGGAGGGGAAATCCTTCCTGGCCCTGTTCCCCTTCCTGGCCGTCTCGGTGCGGCATCTTGACGAGCGCATGGGACCGGCCAAGGAGCAGCTGGTGCGCGCCAACGTGCGCCAGGTGGCAGGCGGCCCGTCCGGCTACTATGACAAATATCAAGAAGCCATGCGCGAGCTGGCCGGCAAGTGGGAATTGTATGCGGGCATCATCCCCGACAGCGATGCCGGCTTGCGCGCCAAGCAGCAATCGTCGTGGCAGGAATACGTGAGCAGCCTGTCGCGGCGCGGCTGGCAGCCGCATTCGGTGCCGATGCGGCGCCAGGCTGCCGTCGTCAACAATGTGCGCAAGAAAGTGCCCGTGCCCGCCAACTGGCGTACCGACGATGAGCTGGGCTTCCGCGCCGCCGTCAAGCGCCGTTACGCGGCCGAGGCAGCCAGCAAGGGCGTCTCCGTGCGCGGCGAGCGCATCCCGCCGGGCTTGCCGTTTGCCGCTTTTGTCGCGCGCCCCGGCGTGCAGGCGGAATTGCGCGAAGCGTTGAAATTGCCGGCCAGCGCCACGGTGCAGGCCGCGTATGCGAGTCCGGCCGAGTTCGGCCGCCTGTTCGAGCAGTTCCTGGATCGCCAGACGGCGGAAAAACTGGTGGAATACCGTGCCAGCCGCACGGATTTTGAAGCGGGCGGCAGGTTCTTCCACGAAGGCAAGGAAGCGGCGCGCGCCGCCATCGTGCCGCCCGTGGCCCTGTTCTTCTCGCTGCTGGGCGCCATCGGCCACTTTTCCAAATTGCTGTACCTGATCGCGACCGTCGTACTATTGCTGCTGGCCATGCGCCGTGGCGAGCAGGCGGGCGCCGATGGACAGCTGAGCCGGCGCTCCGCCTGGATCGCCACGGGTGTGCTGGCGACGGCTTTTGCGGGCACCTGGGGCATGCTGTCGGTGCTGGACAACAACGTCACGCGTAGCGAGCTGTTCCGGCAAATGCTGGACTGGACGCGTCAGGGCGAGTCCGACAGCACGCGCTGGAATCTCGCCGGCAAGGCCATCCTGGCCAATATCACGCACGTCGTGGCGGTGGGGCAGGGCTACAGCTACCCCGTCAACGAAGCGATCCGCATCCATGTTTTGCAGGGAATTCACTATGGCTATCACCCGCAACAAAAATAAGGCGGCCGCGCTGGCCTTGCTGCTCTCCATAGCCAGCACGGCCGCGCAAGCCGATTGCCTGGGCATGAAGATGCATGCGCACCGCGGCGCCGGCAATGCGCCGGAAAACTCGCTGAGCGCGCTGCGCAACACGTATTTCGGCACCTGGGACGGCGTCGAGACGGATTTGCAGCTGCTGGGCGACGGCAGCTGGGTGGTGCACCACGACTTGCTGACGGGCAGAGTCGTCGACACGGGCTCGCCCCGCACCGTGAAACAATTGACGGCCGACGACTGGCGCGCCGCCAGCATGAAGAACCGCGGCGTGGCCACGCCGGAAACGCCGCCCTTCGTCACCGATGTCGCCGACCTGGCGACGGCTTTCCCGGCCAAGACCCTGAATGCGGAAATCAAGGATGTGGTGTCGTCGTGCGCGCCGATCGCCACCCTGGTGGGACAGTTGCGCGCGAACATCAAGCACGGCAACTGGTTTTTGACGTCGGGCGTGCCGAACAACCTGGCGTGCGCGCGCCGCGCCGATCCGCAGGGTTACCTGGGCCTGCTCGTGTTTGACGCGCGCAATGCGCAGGCGGCCGGCGCCAACCGGGTCAGCCGCTATATCGCGAAAAATGCCCGCCCGCCCAAGCTGGACAAGCCGTGGCTGCAGCGTGTGCAGCAACAGATCGGCATGCCCACCGGCGTGCATGTGGATGCGCGCAGCCTGGACGCCAATCCGAATCTGCTGGCTGATGCCGCCAGCCTGAACATGCCCGTCTTCGTGTACGCCGTCGATGGCGACTCGGCCCTGGCCGCGTCCCTGCTGCGCGCCCAGCAGCGCAGCCACCGCTGGCCCAGCGGCGTCATTCTTGACGGCAATCCCGAGACGTTTTGTGCGATGATGAAGTAAGCGTTTTTACTTGCCGAGAGACCATGCCATGACCCTGCCGCAACCCGACCCCGCCGCCGCGCTGGCCCGTAGCGCCATCGGCGCCATGTTCTTTTCCCTGTTTGGCGGCCTGTGGGTGGCCGCCTGGTGCGTGCAGACGTATGGCGCGCATCCGCTCAGGCTGCTGCCGGTCGCCGGCGTCACCGTCCTGCTGTTCATGCTGGCGTGGCGCCAGTTCCGGCGCCACCGCGCCGCGCATGCGGCGGCGGAACAATCGCCGGAAGCGAAACGCGTGGGGCGGCTGTTCAATATTGTGAACGCCGGGCAATGGATCGCCATCTTCATCGTCGGCAACGTCCTGAAAAACATGGGCTTGCAGGCGTGGTTCATTCCCGCGGTCATTCTCATCGTGGGCCTGCATTTCTTCCCGCTGGCCTGGCTGTTCAAGGCGCGCCGCCACCTGGCCATCGGCATGGCCCTGTGCGTGTGGGCCATCGGCTATCCGCTGACCGTGCGCCATGGCCCCATGCACCCCATCGGCTGCCTCGGTGCCGGCCTGATCCTGTGGGTGGCGGCCCTGTCCGCCGTGCGCGCCGGTTTTGCCGTGCAGCAAAGCGCCTTGCAAGCCCAGAAATAGCTGTATCCGACGGCCCGCGCAGGGCCGTTTTTGCCCCGTTTTTGCCTTTTTCCTGCCGCATTCCTGCCTCTTTTTTGCGCATCGCAGCATCGATAATGTTTGCATCGCGCGCGCGACTGGCTTATAAATGTAATCGATTACATTTTATTGAGCACCTTCATGCCGCCAGCCGTTCCATCACCTTTGCCGACAGAAACCGTCTCCATCAGCGCCGTCGCCGCGCATGCGGGCGTGTCGGTGGCCACCGTGTCGCGCGTGATGAACGAGCAGGCCGGGGTGCGGGCGCCCACGCGCGACAAGGTGCTCGCTTCCGTGGCGGCCCTGGGCTACCGCATGAACCATCTGGCGCGCAGCCTGCGCACGGCCGAGAGCCGCATGCTGCTGACCATGGTGCCCGACGTGGGCAACCCGTTTTATGCGCAGATCGTGCGCGGCATCGACACGGTGGCGCGCGAACACGGCTATTTCGTGTTGCTGTGCGACACGGGCGCCGACGCGGGCCGCGAGCGCTCGTATTTCGACTTGCTGCGCATGCACCGCGCCGACGGCGCCATCTGCCTCGATCCGGACACGGTGCAGCATGCCTTGTCGCATGAATCCGTCAGCCTGCCGTGGGTGGCGTGCTGCGAATTCGACCCTGCCGTGGCCGTGCCCTATGTCGGCATCGACAACCACCGGGCCGCCTCCGACGCCGTCGCGCATCTGCTGGCGCGCGGCCATACGCGCATCGGCCTGATCAACTCGGATGAACGCTATCTGTACGCGCGGCAACGCCAGCAAGGCTATCTGGACACCCTGGCGGCGGCCGGCCTGCCCGTGCAGCCGCAGTGGGTGCACACCGTGCAAAGCCTCGATTACGAAGCGGGCACGGCCGCCACCTTGCGGATGATGGCCCAGCCCGACGCGCCCACGGCCATCTTTGCCGTCTCCGACACCCTGGCCATTGGCGTGCTGAGCGCGCTGCGCCAGCTGAACAAGCGCGTGCCGGAAGACGTGGCCGTGATCGGCTTCGACGATATCGCCATCGCCGCGCAGATCGATCCGGGCCTCACCACCATCGCCCAGCCCATGCGCGAGCTGGGCGAGACGGCGGCGAGACTGTTGCTGCAGCGCTTGGCGGACCCGGCGGCACAGGTGCCGGGCGTGTTGCTTAACCATAACTTGGTCTTGCGAGGGAGTGCATAGTGAGCGTTGCCGTCGGTTTCGAGGGGGTGTGCAAGGATTTCGGCCCCGTGCGCGTCTTGCATGGCGTCAGTTTCAACCTGGCGCCGGGGCGCGTGTATGGCTTGCTGGGAGAAAACGGCGCCGGCAAGTCGACCCTGATGAAAATCCTCGCCGGCTACGAGGCGGTGAGCGAAGGGCAGCTGTTGATCGATGGCCAGCCCCGGCGCTTTGCCAGTTCGCGCGCGGCGGAATCGGCCGGCATCGTGCTGATCCATCAGGAATTCAACCTGGCCGAGCACCTGACGGTGGCGCAAAACATGTTTTTGGGCCACGAGCAGACGCGCGGCTGGCTGCTCGACGAGGCCGCCATGCGGGAAGAGGCGTCGCGCTACCTGAAACAGGTGGGCCTGGACGTGTCGCCCGAGACGAAAATCCGCGATTTGATTGTGGCTGAAAAGCAACTGGTGGAAATCGCCAAGGCCCTGTCGCGCCGCGCCCGCTTCCTGATCATGGATGAACCGACGGCCACCCTGACGTCGTCGGAAACCCAGCGCCTGTTCGCCGTGATGGCGCAGCTGAAAGCGGACGGCGTGACGATTCTCTACATTTCCCACAAGCTCGATGAAGTGGAACGCAACACGGACGAGGTCATCGTCATGCGCGACGGGCGTTTCGTCACGCGCGAACCGACGGCCAGCCTCACGCGCCAGCAGATGGCGAACCTGATGGTGGGGCGCGAGTTGTCGGACATGTTCCCGGCGAAAGTGGCGCTGGCGCCGGATGCGCCCGTGCTGTTGAAGGTCGAGGGACTCAGCGTACCCGGCTGGTCGAAAAACCTGTCGTTCGAGGTGCGGGCCGGCGAAGTGCTGGGCTTTGCGGGCCTGGTGGGGGCGGGGCGCACGGAATCGTTCGAGGCGCTGTTGGGTTTGCGTCCGCGCAGCGCGGGGTTGATCTATCTCAATGGCCAGCCCGTGGACATCCGCACGCCCAAACAGGCCATGCAGCATGGCATGACGTATTTGAGCGAAGACCGCAAGGGCAAGGGCTTGCACGTGAACCTGGGCTTACGCGAAAACCTCACCCTGATGACGATGGAGCGCTATGCGCGGCCGTGGCTGGACGTGAAAGCGGAAAAGGAGGCGCTGGCCAAGGCGGTGCTGGACTTCAATATCCGCACGGGCGACCTGGACAGCCGCGCGCGCATGCTGTCGGGCGGCAACCAGCAAAAGCTGGCGCTGGCGAAATACCTGCATTCGGACCCCAGGGTCGTGGTATTGGACGAGCCGAGCCGCGGCGTGGACGTGGGTGCCAAGCGCGACATTTACTTTTTGATCCACCGCCTGGCCGCCGAAGGGCGCGCCGTGATCGTGATTTCATCCGAACTGATCGAATTGATCGGCCTGTGCCACCGGGTCGCCGTGATGCGCGCCGGCACCTTGCAAGCCACCCTGTCTGCTGACCACCTGACCGAAGAGGAGTTGATTGCCCATGCAACCGGCACGCACTGACACCACTGTCTCCACCGGCGCCCCCGGCGCCAGCATCGCCAGACTGGGCGCGCGCATCAAGGGCTTCGGCCCCGTGCTGGGCCTGTTATCCCTGTGCATCGCGGGCACCTTGCTCAATGGCGACTTCGCCACCCTGGACAACCTGATGAACGTGCTCACGCGCACGGCTTTTATTGGCATCATCGCCGTCGGCATGACCTTCGTCATCATTTCCGGCGGCATCGATCTGTCCGTCGGCTCGATGGCGGCCCTGATCGCCGGCTGCATGATTTATTTCATGAATGCGCTGGCGCAAGGGGCGGGCGGCGACCTGGCGCCCATCACCATGCTGATGCTGGGCATCGCCATGGCATTGATCCTGGGCGCCGGCTTTGGCCTGATGCATGGTCTTTTAATTAGCAAGGGCAATATCGAACCGTTCATCGTAACCCTGGGCACCCTGGGCATCTTCCGCGCCGTCTTGACGTACCTGGCCGATGGCGGCGCGCTGACCCTGGACGCCACCCTGTCCGAGCTGTACAGCCCCGTCTACTACACGAGCGTGCTGGGCGCGCCTATCCCCATCTGGATTTTCCTCTTCGTCGCGGCGGCCGGCGCCATCATCCTCAACCGCACGACGTTCGGCCGCCATGTGCAGGCGATTGGTTCCAACGAGCAAGTGGCGCGCTATGCGGCCATCAACGTCGACAAGGTGAAAATTGCCACCTACATGCTGCTGGGCGTGTGCGTGGGCATCGCCACCGTGCTGTACGTGCCGCGCCTGGGCTCGGCCACGCCCACGACGGGCTTGCTGTGGGAACTGGAAGCCATCGCCGCCGTCGTCGTGGGCGGCACGGCCCTGAAAGGGGGCGAGGGGCGCATCGTCGGCACCGTCATCGGCGCGATTTTATTATCCGTGATCAGCAACATCCTGAATTTGACCAGCATCATCAGTGTCTACCTGAATGCCGCAGTGCAAGGCGTGGTGATCATCGCCGTCGCCTTCCTGCAGCGAGGCCGCAAATAAAACAAGAGCGGCGTTCTGAAAGGGCGGCCACCGGGCGCCCACAACCTTGGAGGAGAGCAGCATGAAGAGCTTTATACGGGTAGCAGGGATGGCAGTGCTGGTGATGCAGGCGTGGGCGCTGCCGGGTGCGCAAGCGGCAGAAAAGCTGGTGGTCGGCGTGGCCATTCCCACGGCCACGCACAGCTTTACCTCGGGCATCGTGTGGTGGGCCAACCAGGCCAAGGTGGAGCTGGAAAAAGCCCATCCGGGGCTGAAAATCATCGTCAAGACGGCCGCCACGGCGCCTGAACAGGCGAACCAGCTGCAGGACATGTTGACGGTGAACAAGATCAACACGCTCGTCATCTTCCCCATCGAATCGGCCTCGCTGACGCAGCCCGTCGCCCAAGTGAAAAACAAGGGCGTGTACGTGACGGTGGTGGACCGCGGCTTGACGAACACGCAGTCGCAGGATGCGTACATTGCGGGCGACAACACGGCCTTCGGCAAGCTGCCGGCCGAATACCTGGCGAAAAGCCTGAATGGCAAGGGCAATATCGTCGCGCTGCGCGGCATGCCGACGACGCTCGACAACGAGCGCTATGACGCATTTTCCGCCGTGATGAAGGGCCATCCCGACATCAAGGTGCTGGACGCCAAGTATGGCAACTGGAACCGCGACGACGCCTTCAAGGTCATGCAGGATTACCTGACCCGCTTCAAGCATATCGACGCCGTCTGGGCTGCCGATGACGACATGGCCATCGGCGTGCAAAAGGCCATCGCGCAAGCGAAGCGCACGGACATCAAGCAAGTGTTCGGCGGCGCGGGCGCGAAGGGTGCCGTGAAGAAGATCATGGACGGTTCCGACCCGTTGATCGTGGCCGACGTGTCGTATTCGCCCAAGTTCATGTACGACGCCATCAAGCTGACGACGGAAGCGCGCCTGAAAGGTGATAAATTGCCGGCCAACACGATCATCCCGTCGGTGCTGATCACGCGCGAGAACGCCAAGCAGTTCTACTTTCCGAACTCGCCTTTTTAAACCGAACCTCCCCCGGGGCCAGATTCCCGGGGGCCAAAGGATACCCATGAAAACCATCCAGGGCCCGGCCATCTTCCTGGCCCAGTTTCTCGGCGACGAGCCGCCGTTCGACTCGCTCGAGCACCTGGCGCAATGGGCGGCCGGCCTGGGCTACAAGGGCTTGCAGCTGCCAACGGCGCCGCGATTGTTTGATCTGGAACAAGCGGCCAGCAGCCAGCAGTATTGCGACGACGTGGTCGCCCTGCTGGCGCGCCACGGCTTGCAGGTGACGGAATTGTCGACGCATTTGCAGGGCCAGCTGATCGCCGTGCATCCCGCCTACGACGCCCTGTTCGACGGCTTTGCGCCGGAACAGGTGCGCGGCGATCCCGCCGCCCGCACGGCCTGGGCCACGCAGCAGCTGCTGTGGGCGGCCACCGCCTCGCAGCGCCTGGGCTTGCAGGCGCACGTGACGTTTTCCGGCGCGCTGGCCTGGCCGTACCTGTATCCATGGCCGCAGCGCCCCGCCGGCCTGGTGGAAACGGCGTTCGCGGAATTGGCCAGGCGCTGGCTGCCCATCCTCGACGCGTTTGACGCGGCCGGCGTGGACCTGTGCTACGAATTGCATCCGGGCGAGGACTTGCACGATGGCGTGACGTTCGAGCGTTTCCTGGCCGCCGTCAACGACCACCCGCGCGCATCCATCTTGTACGACCCCAGCCACTTCGTGCTGCAGCAGCTCGACTACCTGGCCTTCATTGACATTTATCATGCGCGCATCAAGGCCTTCCACGTCAAGGATGCGGAATTCCGACCGAACGGGCGCCAGGGCGTGTATGGCGGCTATGGCGACTGGCAAGACCGGGCCGGGCGCTTCCGTTCGCTGGGCGACGGGCAGATCGATTTCAAGGCCATCTTTTCCAAGATGGCGCAGTACGATTTCCCCGGCTGGGCCGTGCTGGAGTGGGAATGCTGTCTGAAACACCCGGAGGATGGCGCGGCCGAAGGGGCGCGTTTCATCCGCGAGCACATCATCCACGTGGCGCAGCACGCGTTCGATGATTTCGCGGGCAGTGCGGTTGACCAGGATCAAATTCATCACTTGCTAGGCTTGAAATAGGGAGACAACATGCAGCGACGGATACGCTTGGGCATGGTAGGGGGCGGGCAGGGCGCATTCATCGGCGCCGTGCACCGCATCGCGGCGCGCATCGACGACCAGTATGAGCTGGTAGCGGGCGCCCTGTCGTCCGACCCGCAGCGCGCGCGCGACAGCGGCGCCGCGCTGCACCTGGCGCCGGAGCGTTGCTACAGCGATTACCGCGCCATGGCGCAGGCGGAAGCCGCGCGCGCGGACGGCATCGAGGCCGTGGCCATCGTCACGCCGAATCATTTACATGCGCCCGTCGCCACGGCGTTCCTGGAAGCGGGCATCCACGTGATCTGCGACAAGCCGCTGGGTATTTCGTTGGCGGAAGGCCGGGCGCTGGCGGCGCTGGCGCAGCAGAAAAATCTGCTGTTTGCGCTCACGCATACCTACAGCGGCTACCCGCTGCTGCGCCACGCCAGGGCCATGGTCGAGGCGGGCGACATAGGCGAACTGCGCCTCGTGCAGGTGGAGTATTCGCAGGATTGGCTGGCCGATGCCATCGCGGCGGGCGGCATGAGCGAAGGCAACTGGCATAACGATCCGCAGAAGGCGGGGCCGGGCGGTGTGCTGCTCGACGTGGGCTTGCACGCGTATCACCTGGCGCAATTCGTCAGCGGCTTGACGCCGCAGCAGGTGCTGGCGGAATTGTCGACCTTTGTTCCCAACCGCACCCTGGACGACCACGTGCAGGTGATGTTGCGCTACGCGAATGGGGCGAAAGGCACCCTGTGGGCCAGCCAGGTGGCGACCGGTTGCGAAAACACGGTGCGCCTGCGCCTGTTCGGCAGCAAGGCGCAGCTGGACTTTGATCAGGAACAACCGAACGAGCTGTGGTTCACGCCGCAGGGCGGCAACCGCCAGCTGCTGCGCCCGGGGCGGGTCGACAGCGCGGCCGCGCGCCACGCCACGCGCGTGCCGGCAGGCCATCCGGAAGGGTATCTGGAAGCGTTCGCCCAGCTGTACCTGGATGCGGCCTTGCGCATCCGCGCCCTGCAAGCTGGCTTGCCCGTGCCCGAGGAAGCGGGCTGGCTGCCGACCGTCACCGACGGCGTGGCGGGCCTGGCCTTTGCGGAAGCCGTGCTGCGCAGCCATGCGGATGGCGGCCGCTGGACGACCCTGGCAAGCTGACTGTTAAACTGGAGGCATGAGCGCGCCTCCCTTTACCATCACGATCGTCCCGCAAGGCTGGCAATTCCCGGCCGATGCGGGCAGTACCATCCTGGCTGCCGCCGAGCTGGCCGGCATCCGCCTGCTCAGCTCCTGCCGCAACGGCACCTGCCGCACGTGTATCTGTCACATGCCCGAAGGAAAGATACGCTACACGGTGGACTGGCCCGGCATCAGCCCCGATGAACGGCTCGACGGCTACATCTTGCCCTGCGTGGCCGTGGCGGACAGCGATGTCACCATCCAGGCGCGCGCCGTGCGCACGGGCAATTAGTTCACGACGGCTTGCCACCCTTGAGGCGCTGCAGCAGCGCGTCCACGCTGTCGCTGACGGGCAAGCCGTGGCGGCGCAGCAATTGCACGTGCAAGACGAGGTTTTCCAGCACCAGCTTGGCCGCCACGGCCAGCAAGGCCAGGTTGCGGTCTTCCGGGCTGAAACTTTCCATCGCGTCGGCCATCTCGCACAGGTGATTGGCGATCAGCCCGCGCAATTCCTGCTCGTCGAAGGGCAAGTCGGCAAAATCGATGGGATCGGCCACTTCCACTTCCTGCATCAGCACCGCTAGTTCTTCCGGGGTAATCGTCATGCCTGGCCTCCTTGTGTGCTTGCCTCTATTTTAATTGTATTGGCCGCAAAGGGGACTAGAATGAGTCCAGGCCGATGACGTCGAAGGCAGCATGGCGAAATTGCACTTTACGCAACAACTGGCGCGTTTCCTCGACGTTCCTGCCGTGGAGGTGGATGCGCCACGCCTGCGCGCCGCCCTCGATGCCGCGTTTGCCCGGCAGCCGCGCCTGCGCGGCTACGTACTCGACGAGCAGGGCGCCTTGCGCCCCAATGTGGTGATCTTCATCGACGGCGCCCGCTGCCGCGAGCGGCGCATGCTCGACGACGCCTTGCGGCCCGACAGCCAAGTGTATATCTTGCAGGCACTTTCCGGAGGTTGACGCCATGACAGCAGTCCCGCAGCGCGCGTATCTCGGCACCCGCAAGGGCCTGTTCCAGTTCGATGTCGATGCGGCCGGCGCCTGGCAGCTGGCGCTGGTGCAGTTTGCCGGCGATCCCGTCTCCATGCTGCTGCACGACGGCCGCGACGGCGCCCTGTACGCGGCCCTGAACCTGGGGCACTTCGGCGCCAAGCTGCACCGGCGCGACGCGGGCAGTGGCGAATGGAAAGAAGTCGCCGTGCCCGCCTATCCCGCCAAGCCGGAAGGCAGCACGGATACGGTGGACTGGACCTTGCGCCAGATCTGGTCGCTGGCGGCCGGCGGCGCGGACCAGCCCGGCGTGCTGTGGGCGGGCACCCTGCCTGGCGGCCTGTTTCGTTCCAGCGACCGCGGCGACAGCTGGCAGCTGGTGGAATCCCTGTGGAACGTGCCGCAGCGGGCGCAGTGGTTTGGCGGCGGCTATGACGTGCCCGGCATCCACAGCATCTGCGTCGATCCGCGCGACAGCGCCAAGGTGCTGGTGGGCGTGTCCTGCGGCGGCGTGTGGCAAACGGTCGATGGCGGCGCCAGCTGGGCCTTGAGCGCGACGGGCATGCGCGCCGATTACATGCCGCCCGAACTCGATGAAAACGAAGCCGTGCAAGACCCGCACCGCATCGTGCGCAGCGCCGGCGCGCCGGAGGCGCTGTGGTGCCAGCACCATAACGGCATCTGGCGCTCGGAAGATGCCGGCTGGCACTGGCAAGAGGTGACGACGGCGCCGCTGTCGCATTTCGGCTTTGCCGTGGCCGTGCATCCGCGCGACGGTGACACGGTCTGGTTCGTGCCGGCGCAGGCGGACGTGCTGCGCATTCCCATCGACGGCGCGCTGGCCGTGACGCGCACGCGCGATGGCGGGAAAACTTTCGAAGTCTTGCGCGCGGGCTTGCCGCAGCAGCATTGCTACGACCTCATCTACCGCCACGGGCTGGCGCTGGCCGACGATGGGCGCAGTCTGTTGATGGCGTCGACGACGGGCGGCGCCTGGTTTTCAGGCGACGGGGGCGAACACTGGCAGACCATTTCCGCCCACTTGCCGCCCGTTTATGCCGTCTGTTTTGCCACGCCGTAATAGCACAGGAAGATATCGACGGCCAGTTCCGTCACTTCGCGCCGGCGTGCCGGGCCCAGCAAAGGCTCGCCCAGGGTGATCTGCGGCCAGAAGGCAAAGGTTTTCAAGGGCGACATCAGCAGGTGCGCCACTTCCAGCGTTTCGCCCGCCTTGATGCGCCCGTCCTGCTGCGCCGCGCGGATCCAGATATTCAGGCCCGTTTCCTTTTCATTCAGGCGCGTCACCATCGCTTGCGCGCGCGCGGGCGAGTGGATGGTTTCGCCAAAGATCACGCGCGCCAGGTCGATGAACGCCGGATCGCACAGCAAGTCCATCTTTTGCTCGACCAGGGCCAGCACTTGCGGCCGCAGGGGCTGGTCGGCAACATAGGGCACGGCAGGCTGGGCCATGCTGCTTTCCCACATGCGCTGCAGGATTTCCGCGAACAGCTCGTCCTTGCTGGGGAAATGGTTGTACACGGTGCGCTTGGATACGGCAGCCGTGGCGGCGATCTTGTCCATGCTGGTCGCATCAAAACCGTGCTCGCGGAACTCGGCGATGGCGGCATCGACGATGGCGACGCGCTTGCGGTCGGTGAGGCGTTGCGGTGCGGCCATGGCGGGAAATCTCCTTTGAAAACAATATTTTACACCTCTTGGTTTACTTTGCCAGAAATAGGAACTACACTGTGTAGTGTAATTTAACCCTTGTTAATTCTTTGTCGGGCCGCATATGCACTTGCACCGAGTCGCACGTCGTCTCTTATCCTTGGGAGTCCTGATCATCATGAGTTCTTGCACCTTGCGCGCCGCGCCTGCCGCGCCCATAGAATCGCCACAACGCCTCGACGGCAAGTTCCGCAACCCCGTGCAAATGCACAAGCTGGGCACGGCCGCAACGCTCAAGCTGATGTGGACGTTTTTCTTCGATAAGCCCGACAGCACCGTGCCGGCCGTAGCCGTACCCGTGCAAGCCTTGACCCGGGCGCAACTGCTGGCCGCGCCCGACAACAGCCTGTTTCGCCTGGGCCACTCGACCTTGCTGCTGAAACTGAACAATGAATTCTTCCTCACCGACCCCGTGTTTTCCGAGCGCGCTTCGCCGGTGCAGTGGGCCGGGCCGAAGCGTTTCCACCAGCCGCCCATCAGCATCGCCGACTTGCCGCCGATCAAGGCCGTCATCCTGTCGCACGACCATTACGACCACCTCGACCACGCTGCCGTGCTGCAACTGGCCGCCAAGACGGAGCATTTTGTGACGCCGCTGGGCGTGGGCGATACCCTGGTGGCATGGGGCGTGCCGAAGGATAAGGTACGGCAATTCGACTGGTGGCAAGGCACGACGATTGTCGGCGTGAAACTCGTCGCCACGCCGTCGCAGCATTTTTCGGGACGCGGCTTGTTTGACGGCAATCAAACCCTGTGGGCCTCGTGGGTCATCGACGCGCCGGAGGTGCGCGTGTTTTTCAGCGGCGACTCCGGCTATTTCGACGGTTTCAAGCAGATCGGCGACAAGTACGGCCCGTTCGACGTGACCATGATCGAGACGGGCGCCTACGACAAGCTGTGGCCGGACGTGCACATGCAGCCGGAACAGACCTTGCAAGCCCACCTGGACTTGCGCGGCAAATGGTTGATGCCCGTGCATAACGGCACCTTCGACCTGGGGCTGCACGCCTGGCATGAACCGTTCGACCGCATCGCGGGGCTGGCGGCCAAGCAGGGCGTGAACCTGGCCACGCCGCAGATGGGCGAGGCGGTCGACCTGGCGCAGCCGACGAAGGGGAAGAAGTGGTGGCTGGCGATGCTGGAAGAGGAGATGGCGAAGTAGGCTCGCCCTACGCCGTCACGTCGATCAGGCGTCCCACCGTCTGGCCATAGCCGTTCAGCTGGGGCGTGCTTTTCGGCGCGGCGGGGATGGCTTGTTGCGGCACGGCCACTTTGATCGCCTGGTCCAGCTGCGGCGCCTTGACGGCGGCCGGGGCATCGGCCTGGGCTTGCTGGCTGCTGCGCTGGGTCTGGCTCAGCGATTCCTGTTCCCGCGCCAGCAGCTGGCGGCTTTGCGCCAGCTGTTCGCTGTCGCGCTGTACCTGGTTCTGGCCTTGTTCGACCCGGCGTTGCGCCGTGGCCAGCGAGGCTTGCAAGTTGTTGACGGAGCTTAGCGTGACCACATTGTTCACCTTTGAGAGTATGTCCAGGCGTGCAGGGATGGGGGAAGCCCGGACCGATGTGCTGTGCCAGGCATCATTGTCCGAACATGCCAAGCGGTAATCTTTACCTGAATCAAGAGTAGGACAAATTCTCGCACAGTTCCAGTGAATTATGTTTTCTTGATAATGCTATCGTGCGCGCTGTGTGTTGCCGCAGCGGCATGCCGGCGCTGGCGAGACACTTGTCAAAGTGAGTACCCGCTGTCGCTTGTGGCCCTTGTTTGTCTGCCATCACGGATGCCGTGCCGGGAAGAGGGAAAACGTGGTCGCATTTAAAACGTTGCTTTTTAAATAGTCAATGTGTTGTTGTTTTTCTACCGTGTCTGCGCACGCGAATGCGCGGTCTGTTTGGCGCTCTGGGCTATAATTGACGGTCAGAGTTGGTTTCTTTTGCCATACAGACAGGTAGTTAACATGAATCTCAAGAGCCTCGCAATTGCCCTCGGCATGTCGAAAACGACAGTCAGCAGGGCGTTGAACGGCTATCCGGAAGTCAATTCCCGCACCCGTGAAATCGTCCTGGCCGCCGCCAAGAAAGTCGGCTACCGGCCCAACCCGCTGGCGCGCAGCCTGGCCGTCGGCCGCACCAATGTGCTGGGCATGATCTATCCGCTGCTGCCCAGCGACCTGGGCGACAGCGTCTTTCTTTCCGTGGTGAATGGCATGTCGGATGCCGTCGAAGCGTCGAAGATGAGTTTGATCATCGCCCCCGTGTCGCCGCAGAATGAACAGCCCTCGTATGAAACCATGGTGCGCGGGCGCCAGGTCGATGGCCTCGTGGTGGGCCGCACCAAGGTGGTCGACGAGCGCATCGCGTATTTGACGAAAGTGGGCTTTCCCTTTGTCGCGAATGGCCGCACGCGCATCGACGCGCCGTATGCATATTTCGATTACGACAACGACACGGGCATCGACCTGGCCGTGTCGTTCCTGGCGGCGCATGGCCACCAGCGCATCGCCCTGCTGAGCGCGCCGCTGGAGCTGCATTTTGCTTATGAGCGCAAGGAAAGCTTTATCCGCTGCATGGCGCAAGCGGGCTTGCCGGTCGATCCCCACTATTTGCTCGACAATACTTTCGACCGCCGCAGCGGTTACCAGGCCATGCAGCAATTGCTGGCTTGCTCGCCCCGTCCCACGGCCGTCATCGTCGACAATCACTTGTCCGGCGTGGGCGTGGTGCGCGCGCTGATGGATGCGGGCATCGAGATCGGCAAGGAAATCTCCGTCATCGTCTGGGGCAATGTGGAAGACACCTTGATCGGCATCAACGTCACCACCATCGACCAGCCCGACCTGCGCCGCGCCGGCGCGAAGATGGTGGAAATGCTGCAATCCCTGCTGGCCGGCACGCCGCCGGAACGGCTGCAGGAAATCTGGCAACCGGTGCTGTTGCCGGGGGCGACGGTGGGGCGTTGCCCTGAATGAAAAAAAACGCAGAGCCGAGGCTCTGCGTTTTCATTTCAAGCCCCGCTGGCCAGCTTACGCCGCGTGCTTGCTGCCGTCCGCCAGCTTGGCCAGCAATCTCGCCTTGTCCTGGCGATACGTGGCGACGGCCGCTTCCTTGACGTGGCCGAAGCCGCGGATTTTTTCGGGCAGGGTCGCCAGTTCCACGCAGGTGGCCAGGTTGTCCGCCGTCAGGTTGACCAGCATGCCGGCCAGCAATTCGCGGTATTCGACGATCAGCGCGCGTTCCATCTTGCGCTCGGCCGTATAACCGAAGACGTCGAAGGTGCCGCCTCTGAGCCCCTTGGCTTTCGCCAGCAGCTTGAAGGCGCGCCACATCCAGGAGCCGAACTCCGCTTTCACCAGGTGGCCCTTGGCATCCTTTTTCGCAAACAGCGGCGGCGCCAGGTTGAATTTCACGGAGAAATTGCCTTCGAATTGCTGCTGCAATTGCTCCACGAAACGGCCATCCGTGTACAAACGCGCCACTTCGTATTCATCCTTGTAGGCCAGCAACTTGAAATAGCTCTTGGCGACAGCCGTCGACAACTTTTGGCCCAGTCCCAAGGTGTTTTCGCGGTCGCGCACCTGTTTGACCAGGGTCAAATAACCGTCCGCATACGGGGCGTTCTGGTAGGCCGTGAGGAACTCCACGCGTTTTTTGATGACGCTATCGAGGCTTTGCGGCATTTGCACGATGATCGCTTGTGACGGTGTGGCGATTTGCGTGACACGGCGTACGTCGACGGCGGCGCGGCGGCCCCACAGGAAGCTTTTCTTGTTCGACTCGATGCCCACGCCATTGAGTTCGATGGCGCGCAGCAAGGCCGCTTCCGTCAGCGGGATGCGGCCCTTTTGCCACGCGTAGCCGAGCATGAACAGGTTGGCGGCGATCGAATCGCCCATCAGCGCCGTGGCCAGTTTTGTGGCGTCGATGAAGTCGGCTGCGTCTGCGCCGCCCACGGATTCCTCGATCAGCTGGCGCACTTCCGCCGTTGGATATTGCCAGTCGGCATTTTGCGCAAACGTGCCCGGCGGCTGCTCGTGCAGGTTGACGACGGCCAGGCTGCGGCCAGGACGCATTTTCGACACGGCATCCTGCGCGCCGGCCGTCAGCATGTCGCAGCCCAGGATCAGGTCCGCTTCGCCCGTGGCGATGCGCTGGGCGCGGATGTGCGCCGGGGAGCGGGCGATTTTCACGTGCGAGGTGACGGAACCGTTCTTTTGCGACATGCCCGTCATGTCCAGCACGGACGCGCCCTTGCCTTCCAGGTGGGCCGCCATGCCCATCAGCGCGCCCACGGTGATGACGCCCGTGCCGCCGATGCCGTTGATCAGGATATTGTATGGCGCGTCGCAGCCGGGCAGGACCGGTTCCGGCAGGGGGCCGAAGTTGTCCGTCTCGCCCGCTTTACTCGCGCCCGTCTTGGTTTTCTTCAGGTTGCCGCCCTCGACGGTGACGAAGCTGGGGCAAAAACCCTTGGCGCACGAGTAATCCTTGTTGCAAGAGGATTGGTCGATGGTGCGCTTGCGGCCAAATTCCGTCTCTTTCGGCAAGATCGACACGCAGTTCGATTGCACGCCGCAATCGCCGCAGCCTTCGCAGACGGCGTCGTTGATGACCATGCGCTTAGGCAAATCCGGATATTCGCCTTTCTTGCGGCGCCGGCGCTTCTCGGCCGCGCAAGTCTGGTCGTAGATCAGCACGGACACGCCTGGTACTTCGCGCAATTCGCGCTGCACGGCATCCATGTCCTTGCGGTCGTGCAAGGTCAGGTGGGCGGGCAGGTTGCTGCGGTCGCTGTAGCGCGATAAATCTTCCGTGACCAGGGCGATGCGGGCGATGCCTTCGGCCGCCACTTGCTGCGCCATCATCGGTACGGTAATCAAGCCGTCCACGGGCTGGCCGCCCGTCATGGCGACGGCGTCGTTGTAGAGAATCTTGTAGGTGATGTTCACCTTGGCCGCCTGCGCGGCGCGGATGGCCAGGTAGCCCGAGTGGAAATACGTGCCGTCGCCCAGGTTCTGGAACACGTGCGGCAATTCGGAAAACGCCGCTTGCCCGATCCATGGCGCGCCTTCGCCGCCCATGTGCGTGGTCAGCTTGTTCATTTCCGGGTAGATCGACGTGGCCATCACGTGGCAGCCGATGCCGGCCAGCGCCAGGCTGCCGTCCGGCACCTTCGTCGACGTGTTATGTGGGCAGCCGGAGCAGTAGAAGGCGGGGCGGAACGGCGTGTTCACGGCCTTTTTCAAGACCGCGTCCTTGGCGTCGAGGAAACTCAGTCGTGCCTTGATCAGGTCGCAGGTGACGGGGTCGGAAATCAGGCGCGCGATGCGGCTGGCGATGACACGTGCCACTTGCGAGACGGAAAAGTCGGCCTTGGACGTGAGCAGCCATTCGCCGCGCGGCGCCACCCATTCGCCTTTTTCGTCGAACTTGCCGATGACGCGTGGGCGCACGTCGTCGCGCCAGTTGTAGAGTTGCTCTTTCAACTGGTATTCGACGATTTGCCGCTTCTCTTCTACCACGAGAATTTCATCGAGACCTTGCGCAAACTCACGTACGCTATCCGGCTCCAGCGGCCACGGCATGGCCACCTTGAACAATCGCATGCCGACGTCGGCCGCCATCTGCTCGTCGATGCCCAGTTCTTCCAGCGCTTCGAGCACGTCCAGGTAGGACTTGCCGGAGGCAATGATGCCCAGCTTGGCGTTCGGGCTGTCGATGGTGGTGTGGTTGAGCTTGTTTTCGCGCGCGTAAGCGAGGGCCGCATAGATCTTGTAGTCCTGCATCAGCGCTTCCTGGTTGCGCGCCTGCTGGCCCAGCGGGATGCTCGACAGGCGCGCGTTCAGGCCGCCTTCGGGCATGACGAAGTCCTGCGGAATCTTGACTTCCACGCGGAACGGGTCGGCATCGATGGAGGCCGACGATTCGACCGTGTCGGCCAGCGCCTTGAAGGCCACCGTGCAGCCGGAAAAACGCGACATGGCCCAGCCGTGGATGCCCAGGTCCAGGTATTCCTGCACGTTGCACGGATACAGGACGGGGATCATCGACGCGGAGAACAGGTGGTCGGACTGGTGCGGCAGGGTCGATGAATACGCGCCATGGTCGTCGCCGGCCACCAGCAGCACGCCGCCCAGTTTTGACGTTCCCGCATGGTTCATGTGCTTGAAGACATCGCCGCAGCGGTCCACGCCCGGGCCCTTGCCGTACCACATGGCGAACACGCCGTCGTACTTGGCCGGGCCGATCAGGTCGACTTGCTGCGAACCCCAGACGGCCGTGGCGGCCAAGTCTTCGTTGACGCCGGGCACGAACTGCACGTGGTGCGCTTCCAGCTGTTTCTTGGCTTTCCACAGGTTTTCATCGAGGCCGCCCAGGGGCGAACCGCGGTAGCCGGAGATGAAGCCGGCCGTGTTGAGGCCAGCGGCCTGGTCGCGCAAGCGCTGCATCATGGGCAGGCGCACGAGGGCCTGGATGCCGGACAGGAAGATGGCGCCGGAAGTGGCCGTGTATTTGTCGTCGAGGCTGACGGTGGTCAAGCGGGATGTGTCGGGGGGCGTAGATGGCGCGGCACCGGCGTTTCTAGCGAACGCTGCGGAGCCGTTTTCCGTGGTCACGGACATGGCTGTCTCCAAAAGGGTGTTTCAGATATCGGCTGTACAAGGGACGCGCCCGGTAAGGCGCGCGCTGTGCAGACGGGATGGCCGCGAGTGGGCGGCACATAACTATTTTAAATTTAAAATAGTTAATGTGGTCAGTGTAGAACGAGTCAGGAAAGGGGGCAAATACGCTTTGCCGATGGGGGTATAAGAAATACTTATGCCATGGGCGATAGCACATGCGCCCCCACCCAGCGCCCGCTGCCGCACAGTTCGGCGGCCACTTGCAGCACGAGGTTTTTCACGGCGTTGCCCGCATTGGTGAGGGGAATGTTTTTCGAGGCGCACAGGGCCACCGTGCGCGACAGGACGGGGCTGTGGATGGCGTAGCTGCGCATGGCGCCGCTGTCGAGCTCGGCCAGCAGGGGAGCGGCCGGCAGGATGGTGGCGCCCATGCCGGCCAGGATGGCCGATTTCAGGATGGCGATCGAGTTGATCTCGATCACGTTCGCCGTTTCCAGGCCCAGCTCGCGCGCGCGGCTGTCGATGCGCGGGCGCACGCCATGCTGCAGGCCCGGCAGGATCAGGGTGGCGCTCAAGGCTTGCTGGAACGACACGGCATGGCCGGCGGGCGCGAACGGCGAATCGTTGCGGCAGATAAAACGCATCTCCTCTTCCACCAGCGGGCTGCAGGCAAAGGGCGTGAGCTGGCCATCGTCGAACAGCACGGCCAGGTTGATGCGGCCCGATTTGAGCTGTTCATTGAGGTTGCCCGTGATTTCCTCCGTCAGCTGCAGGGTGATTTCGGGATAGCGTTCGCGCGCGGCCAGCAGCAGGGGCAGGGCCAGGGCGCCGGATATGCTGTGCGGCAAGCCCAGGGTGACATTGCCGGACGGCCGCGTGGCGCTTTGCGTGACGGCCGAGCGGGCGTCGGCCACCTGTTTCAGGATCGCCTGCGCATGTTCGTAAAACACCTTGCCCGCATCCGTGCTGAGCACGCCCTGCGCCGAGCGGTGCAGCAGCTGCACGCCCAGTTCCTCTTCCAGCTGGCGCAGCTGCTGCGTCAGGGCTGGCTGCGCCACGTGCAGGATCAGGGCTGCGCGCGACAGCGAGCCGTGGTCGACGATGGCAACAAAGTAGCGTAATTGGCGCAGTTCCATGGGTCCCAGAAGCGGTGCGTTGAGCGGAAAAAACCGGGTGTTGCGCCACGGCGCCGAACGCGGCCAGCAGAATAACAATTTTGTTATACTCATTCTAGCGCCTTCGGTGCTCCAGCCGTGTATTTGTGGGATGACAGCATGCTCAAGAAAGTTGATTCGTCTCAATTAAAAGTGGGCATGTACATCCATGACCTCAGTTGCGACTGGATGACGCATCCATTCGTGCGCAACCGTTTCCTGTTGCGCAGCGACGATGAAATCCGCAAGATCATGCAGGCCGGCATCCACGACGTGGTAATCGACAGCGGCAAGGGCCTCGACGTGCAGGACGCGCCCACCGTGGCGCAGGCGCGCGCCGAGACGGAGCGCGAACTGGTGCAGATCGCCGCGCCGCTGCAAGTGGTCACGCGCGTGTCGCTGGGCATGGAACTGGCGCGCGCCACGCAAGTGCGGCGGCAGGCGACCAGCCTGGTGCGCACGGTGATGGCCGATGTGCGCCTGGGCAAGGCGGTCGAGCTCGACCGCGTGCAGCACACGGTGCAAGACATTACCGAATCGATCCTGCGCAATCCCGGCGCCCTTGTCGGCTTGTTGCGCATCAAGACCAAGGATGACTACACCTTTTTGCATTCCGTCAGCGTGTGCGCGCTGCTGGTGGCGTTTTGCCGCTCGCGCGGCATCGATGCCACGACCACGCACCAGGCGGGCCTCGGCGGCTTGCTGCACGACACGGGCAAGGCCCTGGTGCCCGACAGCGTGCTGAACAAGCCCGGTCCGTTGACGCCGGAAGAATTTACCCTGATCAAGCGCCATCCGCGCGACGGCTACGACATCCTGCGCCAGTCGCCCGAGGTGGGCGCGATACCGCTCGATATCGCCCTGCACCACCATGAACGGCGCGACGGCAGCGGCTATCCGGATCAGCTGGCCGGCGACGCCATCAGCGAACTGGCGCAGATGGCCGCCATCGTCGACGTGTATGACGCGCTGACGTCGGACCGCAGCTATCACAAGGGCATTCCCGCGGCCGAAGCCTTGCGCAAGATCTATGAGTGGAGCAAATTCCACTTCAATCCCGTGTTCGCGCAGGATTTCA
The DNA here is from genome assembly GCF_030397595.1 of Janthinobacterium sp. SUN033. NCBI lineage: Bacteria > Pseudomonadati > Pseudomonadota > Betaproteobacteria > Burkholderiales > Oxalobacteraceae > Janthinobacterium > Janthinobacterium sp. SUN033. The sequence goes on along the minus strand of NZ_JAPQNV010000004.1, from coordinate 456,333 downwards.
TGCGCTGCGTGGGTATCTATCCGGTAGGCACCATGGTGATGCTGGAATCGGGCCGCCTGGCCGTCGTCATCGAGGCGCACGAAAGCAATCTGCTGGCGCCGAAGGTGAATGTGTTTTTCAGTACGAAGAGCAAGACCTACATCAAGCCGGAAACGGTCGACCTGTCGCGCGGCTTCGGCTTCGGCGGCGCCGACAAGATCGTCGGCCATGAGTCGGCTGCCAAGTGGCAGGTCGATCCTATGCGCTTTCTTTCCCTCGCGGATGCCTAGAAGAATTCCGCCGTATCGTTCGAGGTGATCGTCGTCAGCAAGCCTTTTGCGACGAGCTCGTCATAGTGGCACGCCAGGTTGCGGCCATGGCTCTTCGCGTAATACAGGGCCTGGTCGGCGCGGCCAAGGATGATGACGGGCGCTTCGTAGGCGTTGATGCTGACGAAACCCACGCTGACGGTCACTCTGCCCACTTGCGGGAAGTCGTGCGCTTCGACATTGGTGCGGAAGCGGTCGATGATTTTCTGCGCATTTTCCAGCGTGATCGAGCGCAGCAGCACGACGAATTCCTCGCCGCCGAAGCGGAAGATGCGGTCTTGCGAGCGGAACGACGATTGCAGCTGGTTGGCGATCAGGATCAGCACTTCATCGCCATACAGGTGGCCAAATTTATCGTTGACCAGTTTGAAATGATCGACGTCGATCACGGCCAGCCATTGCCGTTCCGTGTCCGTATGGTGGCGCCGTTCTTCATCCACGGGACGCGGCTTTTCCGCTTCCGGTTCGCCGCGGCTTTGCAGGATTTTTGCCAGCTGGTCGTCGAAGGTCTTGCGATTCAACAAACCGGTGAGCGAATCGCGTTCGCTGTAGTCGAGCAGGTTCTGGAAATTGCGGTATACGCTGACGATGCCGCCGATCACCTGGATGGTGGCGCCCGTGTAGGGCGTGGGATTGGTGATTTCCAGGCAGGTGGTGACCTGGTCGCCGATCCAGATGGGCAGCCACAGCAGGTGGCGGCCGTCGGCGCACAGGGTGTCGGCGCTCGCTTCATGGCGCTTGATGCAGGCGGCCAGGGCCGGGTAGTCCGACAGCGGTTCGCCCGGCAGGGTAGGATCGGTATGCTCTTCCATGCGGGCCACGCTGCCCGCCACGATGATGGCCCGCGACCGCACGAACACCTGGCCCCGCACGGTGGTCAGGGCCAGCACACGGGTCTGCGATGCGGCAGCGAGTTCCTGGACCGCCGAGATCACGGAGATGTCGAGCATCGTGTGGTCGCGGTGCCCGGTCATGTCCACCATGTGTTTCAGTAGGGAATCCATTGTCGATCTCTGGAAAGTAGTCACACAAGTGTCGTCATACCAGCATTGCATCAAGCAAGAGCATGTTCGCGTCCGTCTACAAGAAGCCAAGATTTATTTGGTGGCATGACGCTCTGTACCGCCGGGCGAGAGGCCTTTCCAAAGAAGAGCTAAGCAGGATAATGTCTTTTTGCCTAATAGGCAATTAACGTATGCAATATTTCATGTAAATACATGAGATTCATGCACTGCATTGCAAAAAACTTGCCCTGACGAAGGCTTTCAATCCAGATCGCAACATTTGTTTGCGTCAGCCGACATGTCGACAGGGTTTGATAATTTCCATATGGAAACTTGTGGCGCGTCAATTTGCCAAAACGTGGACGCTTTATAGTCAATGCAATGGCGCAGAAATTTACGGCAGGAAACATATTAGCAGGAATGGGCAATGTTTCACACCCGATTGCGCCAGGGACTTGTGATTCACTTTTGGGAGCTTGTCATGCATACCTTCCTGTCGGCAGTACAGCAGTTTGTCAAGGATGAGGATGGCATTACGGCAATCGAATACGGCTTGATTGCGGCCTTGATGGCTACCGCCATCACGGCCGGTTTCTTGCTGATCAAGACCAACTTGCTGGCCGTCCTCACCGACATTTCGTCGAACCTGGTGTTGACGCCCTAAGCGGGTGCCCGCCGCTGGCCGGCCAGTGGCGGGTTTTTTTTCGGGAGGTGTGCCATGCCTGCAACCGCCTTGTGCGATTTGCTGTTGCTGTGCTTCGTGACGGGGGCCGCCGTCAGTGATTTGATCCGCCGCAAGATACCGAATGGTGTGGTGTTGTCCGGCATCCTCGCCGCCCTGGCCCTGCATCTGTGGCTGTGGCCGCACAGCGTGCTGCCCGTGTGGCTGGGCGGCATGGCGACGGGCTTTTTCCTCTTTTTACCCTTGTATGTGCTGCGCGGCATGGCCGCCGGCGACGTCAAGCTGATCGCCATGGTGGGCGCCTTTGCCGGCCCCTGGCCCGTGCTGCAGATCTGTTTCGCCACGTTCGTCCTGGGCGGCGTGATGGCCGTGCTGATGATCACCTGGCAGGGCAAGTGGCGCGCCTGCCTGGGCAATCTGCGCCAGCTGCTGTGGCCGATGATCGCGCGCATGGCCGGCATTCCCCTGGCGCCAACTGCACTCGGCAGCCAGGCCAGCGTGGGCAACATGCCGTACGGCCTGGCCATTGCCCTGGGTTGCCTGGTGGTACAGGGGCGTCATTATTTCTGATTGGTATTCATTGCTCTTGATCAATGGGCGCCAGTCTCCGCTCGCTAGAATGAATTCTGTTGAATGCCCTCTTAACCGGCTTGGAGACGCAGCATGACCGAGGTCGACTATTCCCTGAGCACCGAGAGTGCGCCGCGCCCTGCCGACGCGAACCTGATGCCGCCCCTGCCGCCGCAGCCGAAGAGCTTGCGTGAAACGGGACTCGAGCGGCCGCTGGTGGTCGAGCTGATCGCCAAGCTGATGTTTGTGGGCGGCAAGACGCACCTGTCCGCGCTGACGACGCGCTTGCGCCTGTCGATCAATGTCTTGCGTGAAGTGCTCGATTTCATGGTGACGGAGCAGATGGCCGAGGTAGCCTGGCGCGGCGAATCCGATATCGACGTGCAGTACCAGCTGACGGGCGCCGGCAAGCAGCGCGCCAGCGCCTTCCTCGAGCGCTGCGCGTATATCGGCGCCGCCCCCGTCACCCTGGAAGCGTACCGCGCCATGGTGGCGCGCCAGTCGTGGCTGGCGCAGGAACAGCGCGTCGGCAGCGACGATCTGGCCGCCGTGCTGGGGGGCGCCCATGCGGGGCCGGGCATGCTCGACGTGGTCGGCGCAGCCCTGCATTCGGGACGCTCGCTGCTGCTGTACGGTCCGCCCGGCAGCGGCAAGTCGACCCTGGCGCTGCAGCTGGGACAATTGCTGCACGGGCTGGTCGCCGTGCCCTACGCCATCGTCGTTGGCCAGGACATCATCCAATTATATGACCCGGCCCAGCACCTGCCGCCCGCGGCGCAGCACGTCAGCCATGCGCGCCAGGCGCTGGAGCGGCGCAGCACGGACATCCGCTGGGTGCTGTGCCAGCGTCCCGTGATCCACGTGGGCGCCGAGCTCGACGCCGGCATGCTGGAGCTGCGCCATGACGCCAGCGGCGGCTGCTACCAGGCGCCGCCCCATGTGCGCGCCAACAATGGCATGCTGATCATCGACGACCTGGGCCGCCAGCGCCTGGGGGCGCAAGAATTGCTGACGCGGCTGATGCAGCCGCTGGCGCGCGGCAGCGACCAGCTGGGCTTGCCAGGCGGCGTGCAGATCAGCGTGCCGTTCGACAATGCCCTCGTGCTGGCCACGAACGTGCCGCCGGACGAGCTGTTTGACGCCGCCTTGCTGCGCCGCATCGGCTACAAGGTGCAGGTGGGGCCGCTGACCGAGAGCGCCTATCGCGCTCTGTTCCGCCAGCAATGCCGGCTGGCGGGCATGGCCATCGACGAGCAAGCCCTGAACCATCTGCTGCAGCTGCATGGCGCGCAGGGGCGGCCCTTGCTGGCCAGCTATCCGCAGGAATTGCTGGCGCGCATAGGCGACTTCGCCGGCTTTGCCGGCAGCGAGGCGCGCCTGACGGTGGCCGCCCTGGAACAGGCCTGGAGCAGCCTGTTCGCCAGCTGCGACATGCCGGCCGCCAGCCTGTGCGAGCGCATCGCATGAAGAACCGGCGCGCCCTCCTGATGATGGGCCTGGCGGTCGTGCTGGGCCTGCTGGCCGTGCTGCTGGCCTCGCACTGGCTGCTGCGCCAGACGCCGGCCGGCAAGGGCAAGATCGTCGTGGCCGCCAGCGATGTCAACCTGGGCCAGCGCCTGACGCCGGAGATGCTGCGCTTGGCCGAATGGCCGGCGGAAAGCTTGCCGCAGGGCGCGCTGCAAGACCCGGCCACACTGGCGGGACGGGTGCTGAAAACCAGCGTGCTGCGCGGCGAGCCGCTGAGCGAAGCCAAGCTGGCGCCGGCCGGCACCCTGGGCGGCCTGTCGGCCCTGATCACGGAAGGGCGGCGCGCCATCACCGTGCGCGTCAACGATGTGATCGGCGTGGCCGGCTTCGCCTTGCCGGGCAACTATGTCGACATCATCGTGAGCACCCAGCAGGATGCCGGCGACCGCGCGTTTCCGCAAAGCCGCAACATTTCCAAGATCGTGCTCGAACGCATCCTCGTGCTGGCCGTGGCGCAGGAAGTGGGGCGCGACGAGACCAAGCCGCGCGTGGTCAATGCGGTGACCCTGGAAGTGACGCCGGAACAGGCGGAAAACCTGGACCTGGCGCGCAGCGTGGGCAGCCTGTCGCTGGTGCTGCGCAACCAGGTCGACCCGCAGCCGGGCGTGACGGCGGGCGCCACCAAGCTGACCCTGCTGGGCGGACCGCACGAAGCCGAGCCTGTCCCTCCTGCCGCCGCGCCCGTGCTGGCCGCCGCGCCGCGTCCCGTGCGCGTGGCGAAGGCGCCGCCGGAACCGCAGCGCCTGTGCAGCGGCGTCATCGACGGGACGCGCCAGTCGCGCGAATGTTTTTAGTCTTTTGGCCTTTGCCTTGCTCAACCATGGACACGCTCATGAACCGCGCCCTGCTGATAATGTTCTGCCTGCTGTCGCCGCTTGCCGGCGCGGCGGCCGATCCTGGCCCGCGCTGCGGCGGTGAAGCGGCCTCGCCCGGTCACTTGCAGCTGCAGGTGGGCAAGTCGAGTATGCTGCGCCTGCCCGAGGCGGTACAGCAGCGCAGCGTCGGCAACCCGGCCGTGGTGCAAGCCATGCTGGTCGCGCCCGACACCTTGTACGTGGTCGGCGTCGACGTGGGCAGCACGAATATGATCATCCAGGGCCGCAGCGGCGTGTGCAGCGTGGTGAACGTCAGCGTCAGCATGGACCCGGCCGGCCTGCAAACGACCCTGGCGGCGCTGATGCCGGAAGAAAGAGCCATCCGCGTCACGGCCGTGGCCGATACCCTGGTGCTGTCGGGCACGGTGCAAGATGCGGGCGCCGTGCTGCGCGCCGTCGAGCTGGCGCACGCCTACGTGCGCCGCGCCACGGTCGCGCTGGCGCTGCCCAAGCCGGCCGATGGGGCCGCCATGCCGCCCGCCGCCACGGCGCCCGCCGGCGGCGCGGGCGGCGCAAACAGCCGCATCATCAACATGCTCGACGTCAGCGCGCCGCAGCAGGTGATGCTGGCCGTGCAGATTGCCGAAGTGTCGAAGTCCCTGCTGGAACGGCTGGAAGTGGGCGCCACCCTGCGCCTCGCGTCCGGCAGCTGGGCCACCACCTTGCTGTCGAACTTCCTCAGCGGCACGGCCAATGGCTTGCTCGACGTGCGCAAGTCGAATGGCCGCCAGCAGCTGACCATTGAGGCGCAGAAACAGGATGGCCTGGTGCGCATCCTGGCCGAACCGACGGTGATGGCGATCAGCGGGCAGGAAGGCAGTTTTCTGGCCGGCGGCAAGATCTTCATTCCCGTCGGCCAGGACAACAACAAGATCACGCTGGAAGAGCGCGAATACGGCGTCGGCCTGCGCTTCACGCCCACCGTGCTGTCGGGCGGGCGCATCAATTTGAAGGTGGCGCCGGAAGTGTCGGAACTGTCGCGCGAGGGCGTGGGCATTTCCGCCGCCGGCGTCAGCGGGCGTTCGATCTTGCCTGTCATCACCACGCGGCGCGCCTCGACCACGGTGCAGCTGTACGACGGCCAGAGCTACGCCATCGGCGGCTTGATCAAGAATAACCAGGTGAGCAATATCACGGGCGTGCCCTGGCTCAGCGAAGTGCCCATCCTCGGTGCGCTGTTTCGCAGCACGGATTTCCAGCACGACCGCACGGAATTGCTGTTCGTCATTACCGCGCACCTGGTCAAACCCTTGCCGGCCGATGCCGTGCTGCCGACGGCGCAGCTGGCGCCGCCTTCGCGCATGGACTTGATGTTGGGAGGCAAGATGGAAGGCGCGCCGCCGTCCGTGCCGCCGCCGCGCGCGGCCAACGGTTTCGAGTTGAAATGAGACGGGGAGATACGCCATGCCGAACTCGCTCTTGACGTCGCTGCGGCGCTGCGCCGCCCTGGTCCTGGCCGTGCAGCTGGCCGCCTGCGCGCACGGCAGCACGCCGCAGCTGGACCGGCGCTTCGGCGACGCCGTGCGCCTGTCCATGGCGCAGCAGGTGCGCGATCCGGCCGGCGCGGGCAATCGCCGGCCGGCCGATGGCCTCGACGGACCCAGTGCGCACGCCGTCATGCAGCGCTACCGCGCCTCGTTTGCCGAACCGAATGCCCAGGCGCCGCAACCGGTGCAATTCATGCTGGGAGGCGGCAGTGGCAAATAGACGCCAGCACCAGCGCGGGGCGATGCTGATCGCCTTTTCCATCCTGCTCATCGTGGTACTGGGCTTTATCGGCCTGGCGCTTGATGTGGGGCAAGTCATCGGCCGCAAGACGGAGCTGCAGAACCTGGCCGACAATGCGGCGATGGCGGCCGCCGCGGAACTGGTGGGCACGCCCGAGGGCTTGCTCGTCGCCGTGGAAAAAGCCAAGGGCAGTGCGGCCGACCGCAGCGCATGGCGCCGCCGCATGCAGGGCGCGACTTTGTCGGACGCCAGCATCCGCTTCGCCAGTACGCCCGACGCGCCTGCCAGCGGCTGGCATGCGGCTGGCGCCGTGCCCGACGCCGCCACGGCGCTGTTCGTGCGCGTCGATACGCAGGCCAATACACCCTCGCTGGGACGGGTGGCGACGGCGTTCCTCGGCGCCTGGTCGCCGGCGCTGCGCACCCTGGACACGGGCGCGCGCGCCGTGGCGGGGCGCACCAGCTTGCGCCTGATGCCGCTGGCCATCTGCGCGCTGTCGGCCAGCGCGGCCAGTCCGCGCACGAATGCGGCGCTGCTGCCGGCCGTCGAGTTGCTGGAGTATGGCTTTCGCCGCGGCGTGGCGTATAACCTGTTAAAACTCAATCCGCACGGGCCCGCGGCTGAACACTTCGTGCTCAATCCGCTGGGCCAGCCGGGCGTGGTGGGGCCGTCGCAGCAGGTCGGCGAAGCGAGCGTGCTGCCGTTCGTCTGCAGCGGCACGGTGCTGTATCCGCGCATCGGCAGCGCCCAGGTGCATGTGCACCGGCCTTTTCCCGCCGCGCTGTGGACGGCCTTCAATGCGCGCTTCAACCAGCATGCGGGCAGCGGCTGCCATGCCGTCACGGCGCCGCCCGACACGAATATCCGCGCCTATCCGAATACGGCCCCGAGCTGGTGGATGATGAACACGCCCGACGCGCCGAGCGCCCTGAGCACGGGCAACCCGCTGCTGTCCGTGGCCGATCCGGAATCGAACGCGACGTCGCCCACCGTCGGCAGTTATGGACCGCTGTGGTCGTTTTCCAGGGCGGCCAGGTACAGCAACCCGAAGCCGGCCGGCGGCTATCTGCCGTTTGCCACCAGCGACTGGCCCAGGCTGTATCCGGCCAGCCCGGCCGCGCCGGCCGCCAAGTCCGGCTACCCTGCCACGCCGCCCTACCAGACGCTGGGCTTCCAGACGGCGCCGACCGGCAACACGGGCGTGGCGCAGCGCCGGCTGCTGCACATTCCCCTGCTGGCCTGCCCCGTGCCGGCGGGCAGCGACGTGCTGGCGCGGGTGCGCGGCATCGGCCGCTTCTTCATGACGGCGCCGGCCAGCAATGGCGTACTGAGCGCCGAATTTGACGGGCTGGTGGACGAGGGCACGCTGGCCGGCCCCGCGGAGCTGCTGCAATGAGGCCGCTCCGCCGCGCCGCGCGCCGCCAGGGCGGCGTCGCCGCCATCGAGCTGGCGCTGATCCTGCTGTTTTTCATGGCGCTGCTGCCCTTCGTGCTGCTGTTCGGCCGCGCGCTGCTGGTGTACACGGCCCTGCAAAAAAGCGCGCACGATGCGGCGCGCTACATGGCGACCATGCCGCTGCCGCAGATGGGCAGCATCGGCACGGCGAACCAGGGCGCCGCCCTGGCCCGGCAGATGGTGGTCGAGGCGATGGCGGAAAGCTGGCCGGGCATGGAGGCCGCCAGGGTCAACGTGGACTGCGTGTATGCCGACGATTCCTATGGCTGCGGCAGCTACGCGACGGCGCCGCTGCAGGTGCGCATCAAGGTCACCGCCGACATGCCGGTCGATTTCCTGCCTGCGCTGACCCGCAAGTGGCTGCCGCAACTGGCGCCGATCCCGCTGCGCGCCAACGCGACATTGCGCTATGTCCATTAACCCGCACCTCCGCCGGCAGCGCCAGCGCGGCGTCTTCGCCGTCGAATTCGCCATGCTGGCGCTGCTGTTCTTCCTGTTCCTGTTCGCCATGCTGGAAGTGGCGCGCGCCGTGTACATGTGGAACATGGTGCATGAAATTACCCGGCGCGCGGCGCGCGCCGCCGCCGTCACCGATTTCAGCGATGCCGCCGCCCTGCAAGCCGTGCGCATGCACGCCGTGCTGCGCGCCACGCCGGGCACGCTGCCGCTGGGCGGCGGCCTCGGCGACGCGCATGTGCGCATCGATTACTTGTCGGAGAGCGCTGGCGGCGCCGCGCTGGCGGTACTGCCGGTGACGGTGCTGCCGGGTTGCCCGCAGCGCAACCGCATCAATTGCCTGGACGATCCGCACGGCGCCAGCTGCATCCGCTTCGTGCGCGCACGCCTGTGCCAGCCCGGCGTCGGCGCGCGCTGCGAGCGCGTGCCGTACCGGCCCATCCTGCCGCTGCTGGGGATGATGTTTCCCTCCGGCGCAGGCGCCATACGTTTGCCCAGCGGGACCACCATGGCGGTGGCCGAGTCGCTGGGCTATGCGGACAATCCCGGCTTTTGTCCATGAGCGCCAGTGCGTCGGCGCAGCCGAATGTAGTGCCTTGAATGAAGGAGGGGGGATGAAAGCCTTGATGATTACCCGCGACGCCAGCCTGCACGATGAAATCGCGGCGCAAGGCGCGGCCCGCATGCCCGTGCTGCGGCTGCTGGACCGGCGCAGCGGCTTGCGCGACGCCGTCGAGCGCATGCTGCCCGAAGCGCCCGAGCTGGTGATCGTCGACGCCAGCGGCATCGATGCCGACGAAGCCGACCTGCTCGAGCGCCTGGCGCGCCAGTATCCGCTGGCCGTGCTGATGCTGCTCACGCGCGGCCAGCAGCAGGATGTGCTGATCCGCGCCATGCGCGCCGGCATGCGCGAAGTGCTGCAGCTGCCGCTGGTGCACAAGGCCTTCCACGAAGCGATGGACCGGGTCGATATCCAGGCCGGCGTGACGCAGATGCGCGACGGTAAAGTGCTCGCCTTCATCTCGTGCAAGGGCGGCAGCGGCGCCACCTTCCTGTCGACGAATTTTTCCTATGCGCTGGCCAGCCTGGCCGGCTGCAAGGTGCTGCTGATCGACCTGCACGGCCAGTTCGGCGACGCCACTCTGTATGTCTCGGACCAGAAGCCGGCCATGACCCTGTCCGACATCTGCGCGCAGATCGCGCGCATGGACGGCGCCTTCCTCGCCTCGTGCCTGGTGCACATCACGCCGAACTTCGGCGTGCTGGCGGCGGCCGACGACCCGGCGCACAAGGTCGACATGCAGCCCGAGCACATGGACCGCATCCTGGCCGTGGCGCGCCAGCACTACGATTACATCGTGCTCGACGTGGGACGCCAGATCGATGCGCTGTCGCTGCGCGCGCTCGACAACGCCGACGCGATCTATCCGGTGCTGCAGCTGGCCTTGCCCGACATCCGCGACGGGCGCCGCCTGCTCGACATCTTCCGCTCGCTCGGCTATCCGGGCGAGCGCTTGCGCCTGATCGTCAACCGCTATGAAAAGGGCGGGCGCCTGCGCCTGGCGGACCTGGAGCAGGCGCTGGGCGCGGAAGTGGTGCACACGGTGCCCAACGATTACATCGCCGCCACCGATTCCGTCAACCAGGGCATTCCGCTGCTGCAGCTGTCGCGCACCAGCGCAGTGGCGCGCAGCCTGGCCGAACTGGTGGAACTGGTGACGGCGCGCCGCGTGACGGAAAGCCGCGGCCTGTTCGACCGCCTGTTCAGCCGCAGCGAGGCTTAGGACGGGGATGGATGTCAAGGCTCCCGCCGGGAGCCATCATGGGAGCCGAGATGACTTTACGCGAACGCCTGGCGGCGAATGAAACGGTGCGCCCCGCCACGAATGGACAAGGGGCGCTGGCGCTGCACGCCTACCAGGAACTGAAAAAGACCATGCACCAGACGATACTCGACCGTATCGACCTGGAGCGCCTGAAACGCCTGACGGCCGAACAGTTCAAGCACGAGCTGGCGCTGCTGGTGCAGCGCGTGATCGAGGAAGAGCGCATCGTCCTGAACCAGCACGAGCGGCATAGCCTGGTGCTCGACATCCAGCACGAGATGCTGGGCTTCGGCCCGCTGGAACCGTTGCTGGCCGATGCCAGCGTGTCCGATATCCTCGTCAACACCTGCGACAAGGTGTATGTGGAGCGGGGCGGGCGGTTGCAGCTGACGGACGTGACCTTCCACGACAATGCGCACCTGATGAAGATCATCGAAAAGATCGTCTCGCGCGTGGGACGGCGGGTCGACGAATCGAGCCCGATGGTCGACGCGCGCCTGCCGGACGGCTCGCGTGTGAACGCCATCATTCCGCCGCTGGCCGTCGATGGCCCGATCCTGTCGATCCGGCGCTTTGCCGTGCAGCCTTTGAGCATCGCCAATCTGCTCGACTATAAAAGCCTGACGCCGCCCATGGTGCAGGTGCTGCAGGCGCTGGGGCAGGCCAAGGTCAACATCCTGATCTCGGGCGGCACGGGCAGCGGCAAGACGACCCTGCTCAATGTGCTGTCCGGTTTCATTCCCGGCAGCGAGCGCATCGTCACCATCGAGGATGCGGCCGAACTGGCGCTGCGCCAGCCGCACGTGGTGCGCCTGGAAACGCGCCCGCCGAATATCGAGGGCAAGGGAGAAGTGAGCCAGCGCGCGCTGGTGCGCAATGCGCTGCGCATGCGGCCCGACCGCATCATCCTGGGCGAGGTGCGCGGCGCCGAGGCGCTCGACATGCTGCAGGCGATGAACACGGGCCACGAAGGGTCGCTGGCGACTATCCACTCGAACACGGCGAGGGATGCGCTGGCGCGGCTGGAAAACATGGTCGGCATGGCCAGCGTGAACCTGACGCCGCGCGCCACGCGCCAGCAGATCTGTTCGGCCGTGACGGTGGTGATGCAAGTGTCGCGCCTGACGGATGGCGCGCGCAAGCTGGTCAGCCTGCAGGAAGTGACGGGCATGGAGGGCGACATCATCGCCATGCATGAAATCTTCCGCTTCGAGCAGACGGGCGTCGATGCGGCTGGCAAGGTGCTGGGCCACTTTTGCGCCACGGGCGTGCGGCCCCGTTTCACGGAACGCTTGCGCATGTTCGGCGCGCCCGTGCCCGATACGGTGTTCGACCCGGACCGCATCTACGAATAAAGGAAGCATCATGGACCTGGTGTTCTACGGCTTTGCCGTGCTGCTGTTCGCCGCCTGCATCCTGATGGTGGAAGGCGCCTGGCTGTGGTGGGCGGGCACGCACGGCAGCGCGGCGCGGCGCATCAACCGGCGCTTGCGGCTGATGGCAGCGCGCGGCGAGGCCGGCGGCGAGCGGGTTTCCATCCTCAAGCAGCGCCGCTATGCGCGCTCGCCTGGCCTGGAGCGCTGGCTGCGGCGCCTGCCGCAGGCGGCAAAGCTCGACCACCTGCTGCTGCAATCGGGCTTGTCCTGGTCGGTGGCGCAGTTCCTGGGCGGCGCGGGCGGCTTGCTGCTGCTGGCACTGCTGTGGCTGGCCATCTGGCCCATGCCGCTGCCGGGCGCCTTGCTGCTGCTGGGCGTGGCGGGCGGCGGGCCGTGCATGGTCGTGCTGCGCGCGCGCGCGGCGCGGCTGAAAAAGATCGAGGCGCAATTGCCGGAAGCGGCCGATTTCCTGGCCCGCGCGCTGCGCGCCGGGCACTCGTTTTCGAATGTGCTGCAGATGGTGGGCGATGAACTCAATGAGCCGATCAGCGGCGAATTCAAGATGGCGCACGAAGAGATCAATTACGGCGTGCCGATGAACGAGGCGCTGCAAAACCTGGCCGCGCGCATTCCGCTGACGGATTTGCGCTACCTCGTCATCGCCGTGCTGGTGCAGCGCGAATCGGGCGGCAATCTGGCCGAAGTGCTGGTCAGCATCGCGCGCATCATCCGCGCCCGTCTGAAGTTGCTGGGGCAGGTACGCGTGCTGTCGGCCGAGGGGCGCATGTCGGCCTGGGTGCTGGGGCTGATGCCGGTGGTGATGATCGGCGTGATGGCGTTGGTCAATCCGCAATACATCAGCCTGCTGTGGACGGATCCCAGCGGCATCAAGCTGCTGTGGTATGCGGCTGGCATGGTGGCGCTGGGCGTGGTCTGGATGCGCAACGTCATCCGCATCCGCATCTAAGAGATCGCCTGAAAAAAAGTCCATGGCGTTGTTGCATCGCCTTGTCGTACTGTCGTACTGCCTTCGGCGATACGCCTAGCCCTGAACGTTTTGTCAGTCGATCAATCGGAGGAAATGCCATGACTGGCCCGCAACTGCTGTTCCTGTTGATCGTCTTCGCCGTGGTGGTGGCGCTGGCCCTGCTGGCGTGGCTGATTTTCTTTCCCGGCGCCTTGCGCCAGCGCCTGTTCGGTTCCATGGCGCCGGCCGCCAGCGAGGCGGTGGCCGACACGGGCTGGGTGGAGCGCGTGGCGCGCGTGGCGCAGCCGTTCAGCAAGCTGTCGCTGCCGGAAGAGGGCTGGGAGCGCTCGCCGCTGCGCACGCGCTTCATGAACGCGGGCTGGCGCCAGGCCAGCGCGCCGGCCCTGTACTTTGCGGCAAAGACCGTGCTGGCCCTGCTGTTCCCCACCGTACTGGGGCTGTATGCGGCCAGCGCCATGGCGGCGCAACTGCGCAGCGTGCTATTGCTGCTGCTGTGCGTCAGCGCCACCGTCGGCTATTACCTGCCGAATCTGGTGCTGGCCAGCACGGCCAAGCGGCGCCAGCGCGACATCTTTGAAAACATCCCCGACGCGCTCGACTTGCTGACCGTGTGCGTGGAAGCGGGCCTGAGCCTGGAGCGCGCGCTGGTGAAGGTGTCGGGCGAAATCCACATCAAAAGCGTGGTGCTGGCGCAGGAATTGCAACTGGTGCTGATGGAAATGCGCGCCGGCTTTTCCAAGGAAAAGGCGCTGCGCAACCTGGCCTTGCGCAGCGGCGTGGAAGATGTCGACACCCTCGTCGCCATGCTGATCCAGTCGGAACGCTTCGGCACCAGCATGGGCGACTCGCTGCGCGTGCACTCGGAAAATCTGCGCGGCAAGCGCAGCCTGCTGGCCGAGGAGGCTGCCGCGAAGATCGCCTTGAAACTGCTGTTCCCGCTGATCTTTTGCGTCTTTCCCACCCTCATGCTGGTGCTCATGGGGCCGGCCGTGATCGAAGTCTATCGCGTGCTCGTGCCGGCCATGGCCAACCGCTGAAAGGAGCTACCATGCGCTTGACGATTTCCCGCCTGGCCACCGCCTGCGCCTGTCTGGGCTTGGCCGCCTGTACCACGCCGCCGGCCCACGCGCCGCTGCCGCAGTGGCCGGACGCCGATACCGCCTATGCGGCGGGGCGCCAGCATTTCGAGCGGGGCGACTTGCCGGCCGCGCAAGCGGCCTATGCGCAAGCCTTGCGCGCCGCACCGCGCCATGTGAATGCGCGCAACGGCCTGGCCGTGCTGCACGCGCAGCGGGGCGAGCACGATGCGGCGATCGCCCAGTGGCTGGCCCTGACGCAGGAAGCCGGCGCGCCGCAGCCGCAACAGGCGTATCTGTTCAGCAATCTCGGTCGCGCCTACTATTTGCGTGGGCGCGATGCGCAAGCGTTGACTGCGCTGGAACAGGCGTGTCTGCTCGATCCGCTCAACGCGCTGGCCTGGCAGCACCTGGCGCAAGTGCTCGAACGGCTGGGACAGCACGCGCGCGCGGCCGTCATGCGGCGCCAGGCGCAGAGCCTGCAGGAACATGATTTACGGAGCGACATGGCTGTCTTGCGCAACGCGGCGCCGCCGCCGGGCGTGCCCGTGGCCGCGCCGCTGCCGGATGCGCCCGCCATGGCGCGCATCGAGATCACGCAAAGCGACGGCATGGCCCGCTTGCAGCGCGTGCCGGCCGCCGTGCGCAGCGTGCCCGCTGTCACGGCCGGGCGGTCCATGCCGGCCGCTGCCGTGCCCCGTCCGCGCCTGGAAATTGTGAATGGCAACGGCGTGCCTGGCCTGGCCGCCGCCCTGGCGCGCAGCCTGGCCGGCGCTCCCGTGCAGGTGGTGCGCCTGGCCAATGAAACCGGCTTCCAGGTGGCGCGCACGCGCGTCGAGTACCGGCCCGCGCAGGAGCAGGCGGCGCGCCAGCTGGCGCGTCAGTTGGGAACGCAGGTGCAAACCCCAGTAGAAACCCAGGCCGGCGACTGCCCCGCCAGCGAGCTGCGCCTGGTACTGGGGCGCGACTTGAGCGATCCGGCCATGCTGCACCGTTATTATCTGCAGCAATTGCAGCTGGCGCGCCAGGCGCTGGCGCGGCTCGGTTAAAACGTCTTGAGCGGCACAGAAAACGCGGCGCCTTGGCGGGCGCCGCGTGTTTTTCATGCTGCGGATGATTACGGCTGGCGGCGCCGCGTAAAAGCCAGGGCCGCCAAGCCCATGCCCAGCAGGAACAGCGTGCCCGGCTCCGGTACCGCAAGCGGCGGATCGATGACGACGATATCGGTGCGCGTGGACTTGGAAAAATTCAAGGTATAGCTGCCGGCCGGCAGGGCGAAATTCGAGGTCAGGGAAAACATCGCGAAGCCATTCGTGAAGGCGCGTCCGGTGGCGGGGTCGTTGGTGCCGGCCGTCATGTTCAGGCTGAACGGGTCGAGGCTGCCGGCGCCATGGTTGCCATTGATGTCGCTGCCATTGTTGGCATCGCCATCGGGTGCGAACTGGAAGATTACGCCATCGGCATTCGCGTGCGACAGGCAGCCGGCGGGGCTGGAACTGTTGCACGAGATATTGAAGATATCCATGATCGACACGTTCGACTTGTCGCCCATGGTCGTCACGCTGGTGCGCAGGTCGCGCCGTCCCATGAAGCTGAAGGTGATGAAGCCGGCGCTCGACAGGGTCAGGTTGACGGAGCCGGTCAGCGTGTCGCCGGCCGTGGCCGTGGCGGCGCCGATCGTGTTGCGCTGTGCTTCCGCCACGGCGCTCACGCTGGCGCCGCCATTGAGCATGTTGCCGAAGGCATGCGCATCGCCGCGGGCAAATTCCAGGGTGGAACTGGGGCTGGGTGCATAGTGGTTTTGCGGCAAGCCGCTGCAGCCGCCGCCCGAGCACACTTGCGGCACGTCGGCGTTGGCGGCCGGGCCCGTATTGACGGCGCGCGGATTGACGGCCACGCCGCCTTCGAAAAAAGCGCTGTCGCTGGCATTGCGGTTGGCGCCGGCCAGCGACAGCGCGCCGGCGCTGGTGGTGATGCGGAAATTGTTCAACTCATTGACGGCCAGGCCGTACGCGCCGGCCTGTGCCTGGCCGCTGGCCAGCAGGCTCGCCGCCGCCAGTGCGCCCAGCCAGCCCAGGGTCTTGCTTCGTGTGTGATCAACGTTCATCGCAGCCTCTTGTCGTGGTCAGTCTCGGAAAATCCGGGGGACAAAGAATCCAGAATGACTTGCCTGGATTCATCTCGTAGACAGGGATAAGCAGCTTGCGTGCCACACAAAAATATCACAAGAAATCAAGTGCTTGCACAAAGCGGACTGAGCTGGATGAAGTGAAGTGTAAGAAAGGCCGACGCCGCTTGGCGGGCGCCGTCGGCCAGCCTCAGGTACCCCGGTGATAGCCCAGGTGGCCGCCCGAATTGCGTGCGCAGCCGCAACCGATGCGCGCCACTTCCTCGCCTTCCGTCAATTTCCAGTTGGTAATCGTTGTGTGATTCCAGTCGATGTCGCTTTTCTTGACAGGTTTGACCGTCAAGATGCGTGCTTCCGCATCCGTGTACTCCATCAGCTCTTCGTCGTCGGCGATGTCGAAATGGCGGTGGATCAGGGAAATGCCGAAGCGGTCGAGCGCGCCGTAGCTTTGCAGCACGTCGCGCAGCTCGCGAAAGCAGGCGAGATCGTCGGGCAGCAGCGGATTGACGGCGGAAATATCGGCGACGGGTTGCCATTGCATGGCGTGGATGTTCAGGCTGTGCATGATAGGCTCCTGTGCCCCATGATGATAGGCCCAGGCTGCCGGAGGGGCGCCGGCACGCCTGGCGAAATGCCCATCGTGGACGCAAAGCCGCTGCGGCGCTTGCGCCGTATCAAAGGTGCGGCACATCGCCTCTCGTCCGATCATTGCCCGGTAAAATAGGCCATGGCAAACAAAACCCCCACCTTCCCCGGCGCGCGCACGGGCCGCGGCCAGGTCCTGGCCGTGCTGCTGTCGAATAGCGACCAGTCCGGCGCCGAACCGCTGCAAGGCCGCGTCTCGCTGGCCGCCATCGTCAAGGCATTGAAACGCAAATATCACTGGCCGATCGAGACGCACAGTTTTCCAGCCAACACGCAGGATGGCCGCGCCAGCTGGGCGACCGTCTACAGCTTGCCGGACAAGGTCATCGAGACGGCGCTGGAGGCCGGCGGCCGGGAGTGGCTGGAGAGCCGGGGAGCGGCCGGGCGGCGCTGAGCGCGCCGCTTGCTTCACTCGATCCCTTTATTCGAGCCGGAAGCCGACCTTGAGCGTGACCTGGAAGTGCGCCACCTTGCCATCGACGATATGGCCGCGCGAATCGGTCACTTCATACCAGTCCATGTGCTTGACCGTCAGCGCCGCCTTGGCAATGGCATCGCGTATCGCCTGATCGCTGCTCTCGGTCGACGTGCCGACCAGTTCGATCAACTTGTAAGTGTGTGCGGACATGATATTTCCCCAGGTAGGCAAGCCAGACATCGGGAGCCTGCTTTGCGCAAGCACGTGCTCATCTTGCGCCTAAATGTGCTGATAGTCATTGCGCGGTGCAGCAATGCGCATGCGAGGCTGGCGAAGGCCTGCATAAAGCTGGTGCATTGCTTATGATCAACGCTGCGGCTTTAGCTTTTGAGTGAGTTATAGCCGGCTTAGCGTCAGCCGCTGCCAGGATGTGTCTTGATAGCGAAGAGGTATCTACGTAACTTCAGGACGTGGTGTGAGCAGGTTAGGGCAAGAAGTACGCAACTCATCGGCATACGAGTACAGGCAGCTCAGTGCATGCTCTTCTGTTCGTCCCGGACCAAACGCAACCCGTAGGACACCATCGCATGCGCTTCCAGCATTTAATTTAGCCGATAAGGCTGCAAACCCGCTGTTATGCATTAAACCAATGACAAGCTCTTCAAAGCAAAGAATTCGCCCAGCTAACGCCGATTTTGTCGGGCCATTCGTCATCGTGTTCAAGGCTCTGACGGCCCGCTTATCTCCAGTAACAAGATAAGCTCCGGGTGTGGTGGCTACCTTCGCGGCAAGGATAGCCTCTCCGGCATCAGCTCCGGTTTCCATTATTGTTTCGAGAATATCGATGTCAACTTCATCATCAGCTATGATAGTTACTACCTGGCAAAATTGCTCCAGTCTTGCGAGAACCTCTGGCTGGCTTCTTAGCGTCCTCCTCATCTTGAATATACAGGTATGAAGAATAGCAATTGATTTTGCCGGAACTTGTACGTAAGCGAGAAATTCGTCGAAAAGGTCGCATTGGGCAAGCTTAAAGAGAATATCGTTATCTGACAAAACTATCATTTTGTCTCGATATTAAGCTTTTGTTGCAAGGGGCTTAGTCAGCAAGGATGCTTGGTCATCAGACAAGGAGCCTAGGTCCATAAGCGCGAGCAAATTCTTGTTGATGATGCTGGCGTCCGTCGCAGAAGGTGGGAGCAACTTAAGGGCTGCGTTTGCAAGTGCAAAATTTTCTGCTGCGTAAGCGAAATTAAGGATGATATGTCCCGGATCAATCTTGTGCTGCTGGCCGTAGGACATAGCGGCATTGGCCAATTTAACGGCTGTGACATACTTGCCACTAGAAGAGTAGCGAATCTCACATCCATTCAATAATTGAACCGCAAACGAATCTGCGGCACGCTCATCAGCATCTGCTGTATTGCTAGTAATTACCGTGTCAATAAGGGTGCCGTCTTCATTCCCCAAATGCCCTAATGCAATATGTCCAATTTCATGCGCAAGATGGAATAGCAGGTATGGAGCCACTTTTTTCGTGCAAAGAACAATGGCACTTCGGCCATGATGTCGAATTGCTACGGCATCCATCTTTTTACCTGGTAACTCAGGCATATGAAGAACTGGGATACCGATGCGATTGCAATAATCAAGCAATGCAGATAGGTCAATACATTTGTGAGTCAGCAAAAGTGCATTGCGAATACTTAATGCGCTTGGTGGAGGTAAGACAAAGGGCGATGGAACCGCCTGGATGGCCAGTTTTGCAGTGGCAGTGGCGTATTCTGCGCTTAACTGAATACTTGGCTCATCAACGGCTTTGCTGAGCTTAAACTTGCGACGAGCTGCTTTAAACTCTATCTTAGCCGATGAGTCGCGGAGCGACCTTAGTTCGAAATTCATCCCAGCAGAAATGATAAGCTGGGCTTGTAATAGGGCGCTGGGTGTGGCCGCCAAAGAGTCATCCCACCAGTCAGGAAGTAGACGACGCGCGAATGCCTTCGTCAGGCCTCGCTGGCTTAAGCGCGCATACAGGGAATCCATTGGATTAGTCATCACGGTCTCCTTTCTGTCTGCGAACGCCGTACTCGCGCTGAACTAGCGTTACATATCATACCAAATATTCAACTTTCAATGTAATGTTCGGCTTTATCAGTGCCTACACGAGTTGTTGCTGTGACTTGAAAACAAAAAAGGGCTACCAGCCGAAGCGGGTAACCCTTTGATTTACTGCTGAATTCTGGTGCCGACTGCCGGTTTCGAACTGGCCACCTGATGATTACAAATCAACTGCTCTACCAAATGAGCTAAGTCGGCAAAAACTGCGCGTTGCGAATTATACGCTATTTAATGCGTGTCAGGGTCGGGCGGCCGCCTTTTTTTGGTGGCTCGTCGTCGCCTGGCGTGGCGCTGTCGCGTTGTTCGGGGGAGCTGGTCGGCACGGACGACAGGGTGGGACCGCTGGCGGCGGGGGCGAGCACGGGTGGCGGGACGTCGGCGGAGGCCGGGCTGTCCGTCGGTTGCGCGTCCGGGTCATCGTTGCCCAGCACGGGCTCGAAAGCCATGCCCTGGCCGTTTTCGTTGGCGTAGATGGCCATCACGTTGTCGACCGGCACGTAGATTTCGCGCGAGACGCCGCCAAAGCGGGCGTGGAAGCGGATGGCGTCGTTGTCCATCTTCAGGCCGCTGGTGGCGCCGAAGCTGATGTTGAGCACGATTTCGCCCTTTTTCACGTATTCCATCGGTACCGTGGTGCGCGAATCGACTTTGACCGCGAGATAAGGCGTGTAGCCGCTGTCGGTGCACCACTCGTAGATGGCGCGCAGCATATAAGGTTTGGTTGAGATTTCAGACATGGTAGGCACGGTGAGGCGGGAGCGCCCCCGTCAGCATGAGGCGGGCGCACCGGTAGTTCAAAAGACTGGGACAGCGCAAAAAGCAACTTTAACATATGCCCCAAGATATCCCGGCAGGCGCTGCCTGCCGGGATTATCTTTAGCGGCGCATGACCTTTTCGGAAGGGGTCAATGCCTCGATGTACGCAGGACGCGAGAAGATGCGTTCGGCGTATTTCATCAGCGGTGCAGCCGTCTTCGACAGTTCGATGCCGTAGTGGTCCAGGCGCCACAGCAGCGGCGCGACAGCCACGTCGAGCATCGAGAATTCGTCGCCCAGCATGTACTTGTTTTTCAGGAACAGCGGCGCCAGGGTCGTCAGGCGGTCGCGGATTTCCGCGCGTGCCTTGTCGTGGGCCTTGTCGTTGCTCTTGGCGCGTTCGCTTTCCAGCACGTGCACGTGCACGAACAGTTCTTTTTCGAAATTGAACAGCATCAGGCGCGCGCGGGCGCGCATCAGCGGATCGGCCGGCATCAGTTGCGGATGCGGGAAGCGCTCATCGATGTACTCGTTGATGATGTTCGATTCATACAGGATCAGTTCGCGTTCGACCAGGATAGGCACCTGGCCATACGGATTCATGGTCGAAATGTCTTCCGGTTTGTTGAACAGGTCGACGTCGCGCACTTCGAAGTCCATGCCTTTTTCAAACAGGACCAGGCGGCAGCGTTGCGAAAATGGGCAGGTTGTACCCGAATAGAGAACCATCATTTTTTATAGTTCCTTAGAAACAAAGGGGGTGAAGCCGCGAACGGCTCACCCCAGGTCGCTTGTCCACTCATGCGGACAACGCAGAAACAGGCATAAACCGGCCTATGGCCGGCGCCTCACTTATTTGACTTCCTTCCAGAACGACGCGTTAAGGCGCCATGCCAGCAGAGCAAAGACCGACAGGAACAGCAGCACCCACACGCCCAGGCGCTTGCGTGTCTGCTGTGCCGGTTCGGCCATCCACTCCATGTAGCCGACCAGGTCGGCTACCGCATTGTCATACTCGATCTTGTTCAACGTACCTGGCTTGACCTGCTCGAAGCCGGCAAATTTGTGGATCTTCTTGCCAGCTTCGTGCGGATCATTCTCTTCCACGAACTTGGCAGACTGGACACCTTGCAATTCCCATAATACATGCGGCATGGCAACATTCGGCACGACCATGTTGTTCCAGCCGGTCGGACGAGTGTCGTCTTTATAGAACGTACGCAGGTAAGTATACAGGTAGTCGCCGCCTGTGCCAGCGGAAGATGATTTCGCGCGCGAAATTACCGACAAATCCGGCGGTACGACGCCAAAGAAGGCCTTGGCGTCCTGCGGTGCCAGGCTCGTCGTCATCAAGTCGCCGACTTTATCGCCGGAGAACAACAGATTCTGCTTGATCTGGTCTTCCGTCAAGCCCAGGTCGCGCAGGCGGTTGTAGCGCATCGACACGGCGGCGTGGCAATTCAGGCAATAATTGACGAACAATTTGGCGCCATGTTGCAGCGCTGCCATGTTGGTCTGGCGGTCAGGAGCCTTGTCCAGCGGAAAGCCGCCTTCGCTGGCGAGAGCCATGGCGGGCACGAAGGCCAGGATGGCGAGCAGTTTTTTTGCAATCTTCATATGATGTATGTCCTTTGAGCGTGGCGTGAGAGCGGCTTAGTGCGGGTGAAACGTCACACGCGACGGCACGGTCTTGAACTTGCCCATTGCACTCCACCATGGCATCAACAGGAAGAAGCTGAAGTAAATCAGGGTGCACACTTGCGACACGATGGTCTTCGTATCCGTTGGCGCCTGGGTTCCGAGGTAGCCGAGGATCAGGAACGACAGGCCGAAGATGGCGTACACATATTTGTGCCAGTTCGGACGGTAGCGTATCGATTTCACCGGGGAATGGTCGAGCCATGGCAGGAAGGCCAGGATCACGACGGAACCGCCGAAGAACACCACGCCCCAGAATTTCGCGTCCAGCACCTGCGGCAGCATGCCGATGATGGCGACGATGGCGATGCCGGCGATGGCAGACTTGACCGTCGTCGACAGGCGCGACTTGAGCCAGATGAACACCACGTAGGCGGCCACGACACCCATCAGCACGTACATGAAGTCGGCCGTGGTGGCGCGCAGCACCGAATAGAACGGCGTGAAGTACCAGGTTGGCGCGATGTGCAGCGGGGTCTTCAGCGAATCGCCCGGCAGGAAGTTGTTGTATTCCAGGAAATAACCGCCCATTTCCGGCGCGAAGAAGACGACGGCGCTGAAAATGACGAGGAAGATCGAGACGCCGAACAAATCGTGCACGGTGTAGTACGGATGCGATGGAATCGAATCGACCGGGTGGCCGTCGGCGCCCAGGTTTTCCTTCACTTCGATGCCGTCCGGATTGCTCGAACCGACTTCGTGCAGGGCGATCAAGTGCGCTGCAACCAGGCCCAGCAGTACCAGCGGGATGGCGATCACGTGGAAGGCGAAGAAGCGGTTCAGGGTCGCGTCGGAAACGACGTAGTCGCCGCGGATCCACAGCGACAGGTCAGGGCCGATCAGCGGGATGGCGCCAAACAGGTTGACGATCACTTGTGCGCCCCAGTACGACATCTGGCCCCATGGCAACAGGTAGCCGAAGAACGCTTCGGCCATCAGGCACAGGAAGATGGCGAAACCGAACAGCCAGATCAGTTCACGTGGCTTGCGGTACGAGCCGTACAGCAGGCCGCGCGTCATGTGCAGGTAGACGATGATGAAGAAGGCCGAGGCGCCCGTCGAGTGCATGTAGCGCACCAGCCAGCCCCACGGCACTTCGCGCATGATGTACTCGACGGAATTGAAGGCCAGGGCCGCATCCGGTTTGTAGTGCATGGTCAGGAAGATGCCGGTGACGATCTGCAGCACCAGCACCAGCATGGCCAGCGAACCGAAGATGTACCAGAAGTTGAAGTTTTTCGGGGCGTAGTACTTGCCCCATTGGTCGTTCCACAGCTTGGTCAGGGGAAAGCGGTCATCGACCCAGCCCAGCGCTTTTTCGGCGACGGGAGCGTCTGCCGGGAATTTCGTTTCTTTGAAAGCAGCCATGATCAAGCCTCGCCTTTCTCGTCTTTACCTATCAGCAATTTGGTGTCGCTCAGGTACATATGGCGCGGCACTTGCAGGTTGTCCGGCGCCGGCTTGTTCTTGAACACGCGGCCAGCCATGTCGAAGGTGGAGCCGTGGCAAGGGCACAGGAAGCCGCCTTCCCAGTCATCGGGCAGCGACGGTTGCGGGCCGGGGGTAAATTTCGAGGAAGGGGAGCAGCCCAGGTGGGTGCAGATGCCGACGGCGACGAGAATTTCAGGCTTGATGGAACGCGCCTCGTTCATGCAGTATTCGGGCGTGAATTCGGCGGGATTGCGTTGGGAATTGGCATCGGCGACCTTGCCATCGGTTTGCTTGAGCGACGCGATCATTTCCGGCGTGCGCTTCAGGATCCAGACCGGCTTGCCGCGCCATTCGACGGTGCGCATTTCGCCGGGTTGCAAGGTGGTGATGTCTACTTCGACCGGCGCGCCAGCCGCTTTCGCGCGCTCCGACGGCTGGAAGGTGCTTACCAAGGCTCCCGCGGTTGCCAATCCAACTACACTGCCCGCCGCGCACGTGGCGACGAGCAAGCCGCGACGGCCTGAATCGACCTGCTTTTCGTTACTCATGCAAACCCCAATCAGTCAAAATGCGAATCTTTATTATGAGTGGCAGCCGCGAAAAACCCGTCGCCGAAGTTCTTTCCCACTGATTGCCGCAACCCGCATCTTTGTGCGGTAAAGTGGCAACATCCCTGCGGAACTTCGGACTATGGCGCAGCCCATGCCAGTTTCTTGTTGATTATCCGGAAGCGAAAAAGCCGCTTCTGGCAACCGCAAATTATAAGTGAAGCAAACAACGAATAAAACAAAAACGTTGCTTGTACCATAATTTATATACTTTTGCAGGAGGTGGCTAGTTCTTTCGAACTAGATGCGCGCGGCTGTGCCGGAATTGGTCTCGCCGGCAACCACAAGTTGGTGTGCCCGGGAATCAATAGTATGATCGGCATGTTTTTTATACATATCCGAAGGAGAAATTTCATGGCAATGATGCAAGAATTTAAAGAATTTGCAATGAAGGGTAACGTCGTCGATCTGGCGGTCGGTGTCATTATCGGTGGTGCCTTCGGCAAGATTGTCGATTCCCTGGTGCAAGACGTGATCATGCCGCCCATCGGCCGCATTTTCGGCGGCCTCGATTTCGCCAATTACTACCTGCCCCTGAATGGCCAGGCGACGACCCTGACCCTGGTGGAAGCGAAAAAGGCGGGCGCCGTGCTGGCCTACGGCAATTTCCTCACCATTTTGCTCAATTTCGTCATTCTGGCTTTCATCATCTTCCAGATGGTGCGCCTGATGAACAAGGCCCGCCGCAGCGAACCGGTCGCGCCGGCGCCGGCACCGGCCACGCCGGAAGACATCGTGCTGCTGCGTGAAATCCGCGACTCCCTGCAGAAGAACGGACAGAATAGCAACGATCTGGCAAAATAAGTCGTTCCGGCACCGGCCGGCTGACCTGGGTGGAGTGTTATGCGACGATTCTGGTTATTGTTTGCGCAAACCGTGACGATCGCGTTGGCGCTGTACTTTGTGTACGGCGCGCTGCGCCCGGCCAGCCGGGTACAGCAACTGGGCTCTCCGACTAAACCGGTGCCCGTGGTGGAAACGGCGTCCAGCAGCCTGGCGCCCGGTTCCTACCGCGACGCGGCGGCGCGCGCCATGCCCGCCGTCGTCAACATCCTCACCCTGCAAGTACCCAAGCGCGGCGCCCATCCGCTGGCGCGCGATCCCTTCTTCAAACGTTTCTTCGGCGACCGCGACCCGGACGGCGAGGATGACGACGACTTGAAAAACAGCCTCGGTTCGGGCGTCATCGTCAGCCATGAAGGCTATGTGCTGACCAACAACCACGTGGTGGAAGGCGCCGACGAAATCGAAGTGGTGCTTACGGATGGCCGCAAGGCGCCTGCCAAGGTGGTGGGCCTGGACCCGGAAACGGATCTGGCCGTGATCAAGATCAACCTCGACAAGCTGCCCGTCATCGTGCTGGGCCAGTCGGAACTGGCGCGCGTGGGCGACGTGGTGCTGGCCATCGGCAATCCGTTCGGCGTGGGCCAGACGGTGACCATGGGCATCATCTCCGCCCTGGGCCGCAACAACCTGCACATCAACAGCTTTGAAAATTTCATCCAGACGGATGCGGCGATTAACTTCGGCAATTCGGGCGGCGCCCTGGTCGATACGCGCGGCAACTTGATCGGCATCAATACGGCAATTTACTCGCAAAGCGGCGGCTCCGTCGGCATCGGCTTCGCCATCCCCGTCTCGACGGCGAAAACCGTGATGGAAGCCATCATCAAGGATGGCCATGTGGTGCGCGGCTGGATCGGCGTGGAAACGCAGGACATCACGCCCGAGCTGGCGCAAAGCTTCAACTTGCAGCGCAGCAGCGGCGCCATCATCGCCGGCGTGGTGCGCAACGGCCCGGCCGACAAGGCGGGCATCGTGCCCGGCGACATCCTGCTGACGGTGGAAGGCAAGCCTGTCGGCGACACGACGGAAATGCTGAACCTGATCGCCCAACTGCCGCCCGGCGGAAAAGCTAAAATGACGGTGCTGCGCAAGAATCGCGAAGCGGCGCTCGACGTGATGGTGGGCAAGCGCCCCCTCCCGAAAGAGCTTTCCAAATAGTTGCTGATCGGAATTTGACACATGCATGTGCGTGATTTGACCCAATTTTTACGTGAACTGAGCGACAACAACAACCGTCCCTGGTTTGTCATGAACAAGCCCCGTTACGACATCCTGCGCGAGGAATTCCTTGCACTGGTGACGTCACTTATTGCTGAACTCGGCAAGTTCGACCCGGCCGTGAAGTACTGCAATCCGAAGAAGGCCTTGTTCCGCATCAACCGCGACGTGCGTTTCGCGCACGATAAAAGCCCGTATAAGACGCGCTTTTCGGCCGCCATCGCGCCGAACGACATGCGCCGTCCCAGCAAGGCGGGCGGTCCCACGTATTACCTGCAGATCGATGGCCAGGGCAACTTGCTGTTCGGCGCCGGCGAATACATGCCGCCGCCCGGGCGCCTGAAGGCGCTGCGCGAGCACATGGTCAACGACGCGCCAGGGTTTTCCAAAGTGCTGAAAAATAAGCGTTTGAAAGCCCGTTTCGGCACCATCCAGAACGAGGGCAAGCTGCAGCGCCCTCCCAAGGGCTTCGAGGCGGATGCCGAACATATCGAATTCATCAAGCTGAAGAGCTTTTTTGTCTGGACCGAAGTGCCGCTGCCCGTGAACGAACCCGAGCAACTGCTGCCGACCCTGGCGGAAGGCTTGAAGGATGCGTGGCCGCTGGTCGAGTGGATGCGCGGCGCGAAAGAGCCGGAGGAAGTCACCGAGTAATTGCGGAAGGAGCACATGATGGCACTGGAACACGCAAGTTCAGGACAGGTGATCGAGGTGCTGCGCAGGGACGGCGACGACCTGTCGCAGTTTTCCGCCATCGCGCTGGCCAAGACGGATGAACTGGAATTGATCCGCATGTGCATGCCCAAGGGCAAGACCATGCCCGAGCATCACGTGCTCGGCGAAATCACCTTGCTGTGCCTGCAAGGGCAGGTGGCGGTGACGGCGCATGGCGGCGTACACCTGCTGGGGCCGGGGCAGATGCTGTACCTGCTCGGCGGCCAGGCGCACGCCCTGGAAGCGCGCGAAGACAGCCTGTTATTACTGACCATACTCATGCACAAGGCGGGACGTTAGGTTTTTTCTGGCGCTCAAGCCGCTTCGGCGCGCGGATCGCGCGACAGCAGCTGCTGCACCATCACGTGCGGCAAATCGCCATCGAACAGGACGCCGGCCACCGCGTTGGTGATCGGCATCTCGACGCCCATGCGGCGCGCCAGTTCGCGTACTGCCTTGGCGCACGGCACGCCTTCGGCCACATGACCCAGCTCGGCCACGATGGTGTCCAGCGCCTTGCCTTGCGCCAGGCCCAGGCCGACGCGGCGGTTGCGCGACAGGTCGCCCGTGCACGTCAAAATCAGGTCGCCCATGCCCGTCAAGCCCATGAACGTTTCCGTCTGGCCACCCAGGGCCGTGCCCAGGCGCGTGATTTCCGCCAGGCCACGCGTGATCAGCGCGGCGCGCGCATTCAAGCCCAGGCCCAGGCCGTCGGCCACGCCCGTGGCGATCGCCAGCACGTTCTTGACGGCGCCGCCCACTTCCACGCCCACCAGGTCGTCGCTCGCATACACGCGGATGGTGCCGCCAT
Source organism: Janthinobacterium sp. SUN033 (assembly GCF_030397595.1). NCBI lineage: Bacteria > Pseudomonadati > Pseudomonadota > Betaproteobacteria > Burkholderiales > Oxalobacteraceae > Janthinobacterium > Janthinobacterium sp. SUN033. The sequence continues at coordinate 429,071 of NZ_JAPQNV010000004.1, read as the reverse complement.
GCAAGGCCGAGACGACGGCGCTGCGCAAGGCCGCGCTGTGCGAGGCGATGGTCAGCGCGCACGGCAAGCCGCGCGCCACTTCCTGCGCGAACGAGGGGCCGGACAGGGCGCCGCCGGGGATATTGTCGCCGAGCACTTCCTGCACGATCTGGTGCGGCAGCAAGCCCGTGCCGCCTTCAAAGCCTTTGCACAGCCACACCAGGTTGCCGATGGCCTTGTCTTTCAATTGCTGCAGCATGGGCCGCAAGCCCGCCACGGGGCAGGCGGCGATCAGGATGCCGTGTTCGCCACCGGCATGCGCGACGGCGGCGTCGAAATCGGCGCTGATGCGCAGTTGCGGCGGCAAGGGGAAGCCGGGCAAATAGCTGTTTTCGCCGCTGGCGGCCATGGCCGCCATGGCGTCGCCGTTGCGGCCCCACAGCAGCACGTCGTGGCGGCCGGCCAGGGCCATGGCCACGGCCGTGCCCCAGGCGCCGGCGCCGAGGATGGTGATCTTGCGGGGGAGCGCCGTGGCGGCGGGAGATGTATCGGGAGAAACTTGCATGCGACCTCAGTCTGGCAGGGGGAGGGGCGCGGCGCGGCTGGCCGCTGCCCGGATGAATCTGGCGGTGCTTACAGGCCCCACACTTCGCTGGTCTTGACGTAGCCGCTCTGGCCATCCTTGTGGCGGACCTTGACCCAGTTGGAGCTCGGCTGCTCGCTCATTTCCAGCAGCACGCCCTTGTCGACGAGGATGATGGGGGAGGCGGTGTCGTCGGGGCTGGCGCGAACCTTGAGGTTCGCGGCGCGCGCCACGACGTTGCGCTTGGCGGACAGGCCCTTGGCTTCCGTCCAGGCCATTTCGCCGCTGGCGTCGCGTACCTTGACCCATTCGCCGTAGCTGAGCACGATTTCCAGCGGCATGCCGCGTGGCGCCACGTACAGCTTGCCGCCCTTTGCGGATGGCGCGTCGTACAGGATCACGGGAGCCGCGCCCACCGTTTTGAAATCGACGGCGTGGCTGGCGGCGGTCGCCAGCAGCAGCACGGCGCCGGCCATCCAGCGGAACTTGCTCAAGAGCGCACTTTTCAACATGATATTTTTGAACCTTAACGAAACACGGCGGCCAGGCCGCCGTGTCAGGCCAGCCTTGACGGCTGGCGGGGTCTTGCCTGAAGCTTAGTGCGTCGTCGCGTCGGCTGCCGGGGCAGCTGCTGCGGCGTCAGCAATAGCTTGCAGACGTTGTTGGTAGAACACTTCGAAGTTGATCTCGGCCAGGTGCACTGGCGGGAAGCCGGCACGGGTGATCACGTCGGCGATGTTGGCGCGCAGGTAAGGGTAGATGATGTTCGGGCAGCCGATTCCCAGCAGTGGATCGAGTTGATCAGCAGGAATGTTGCGTGCTTCGAAGATACCGGCTTGCTTGCCTTCAACCAGGAAAGCGACCTTTTCACCGACTTTGGCGGTGACGGTGATGGTCACGGTGGCTTCGAAGATGCCGTCGGCCAGAGGCGCAGCGCCCACGTCCAGTGCCACTTCGATGGCTGGTGCTTCTTGTTCCAGGAAAATAGCTGGGGAATTTGGTTGTTCCAGCGACATGTCTTTCAGGTAGACGCGTTGGATTTGGAAGACTGGTTGCAGATTTTCGTCAGACATGGAACGCTTTCGTTGTAAAGGACAAGAACGGCACACCGTTCAAATATGGTGCTTGCGGTATTCAAACCGCGCCGGATAGGCGCGGCCAGATCAGGTGCGAGGGCAATTGTATCAAAACAATACGACAAAAAACCAAGCAATTTCTCGAACCCGCTTTATATCAGGCTGCCGTGCCATTTAACAAGGGGTCCAGCTTGCCAGCTTGATCGAGCGCATACAAATCGTCGAATCCGCCCACGTGGGTATCGCCCACATAGATCTGCGGCACCGTGCGGCGGCCCGTGCGTTCCATCATCTTGATGCGCTCTTCCGGGTCGAGGTCGACGCGGATCTTTTGCACGGCCACGCCCTTGGCTTCCAACAGGCGCTCGGCGCGCACGCAATACGGGCACACGGCGGTGCTATAGACAATTACTGGTACGGTCATGATGATTCCTTCAGTTAAGGCTGGCTTATTTCGCCAGCGACAAGGTTTTCAATGGCAAACCTTGCTTTTTCCATTCGTCGAGGCCGCCTTCCAGGCTTGTTGCCTCAGCGAAACCGGCTTTGCCCAGCAGGCCGACGGCGGTTGCCGAACGCGAACCTTTCTGGCAAACCACTACAATGGGGCGCGTTTTGAATTTTTCCAGCTCGCCCAGGCGTTTTGTCAGTTCCGGCAGCGGAATATTTTTTGCGTCAGGCAAGTGGCCCGTGGCGAATTCTTCCGCGCTGCGCACGTCGACGATGACAGTCTTGCCACGGTTGATCAGTTGCGTGACTTCCAGCACGGTCGCGCGCTTGCCGCGCATCGACAGCAGTGGCCAGAGGAGGGCGCCGCCGGAAATAATGACGATGGCAAACAGAAAAATGTGGTCGATAATGAATTTCACGTAGGGTCCAATGGTTTAAGTCAATCCGCGCATTATAAAATAGAAGCTGGACGAGGTCTTTTTACGTTTTGCTTTTTTGATTTGAACCCCTTGAGAAGATAGAACTATGTACAAAATCGTTTTCATGCGTCACGGCGAGTCCACTTGGAACCTCGATAACCGCTTCACCGGCTGGACCGACGTCGATCTGACGGAAAAGGGCGTCAACGAAGCCAAGGCCGCCGGCCAGATCCTCAAGCAGGAAGGTTTTACGTTCGACGTGGCCTACACTTCCGTCCTGAAGCGCGCCATCCGCACCCTGTGGCTGGCGCTCGACGAGATGGACATGATGTATTTGCCGATCAAGAACGACTGGCGCTTGAACGAGCGCCACTACGGCGCCCTGCAAGGCCTGGACAAGGGCGAGACAGCCGCCAAGTATGGCGACGAGCAAGTATTGGTATGGCGCCGCAGCTACGACACCCCGCCGCCGCCGCTGGAAGCGAACGATGACCGCGCCTCGTTCAACGATCCGCGCTATGCCGGCTTGCCGCAAGCATCGATTCCCCTGACCGAATGCCTGAAAGACACCGTGGCGCGCGTGATGCCGGCCTGGGACGAGGAAATCGCCCCGGCCATCCGCGCCGGCAAGAAAATCATCATTTCGGCCCACGGCAACAGCCTGCGCGCGCTGATCAAGATGCTCGACGGCATCAGCGACAGCGACATCGTCGGCCTGAACATCCCGAACGGCCAGCCGCTCGTGTATGAACTGGACGCCGACCTGAAACCGATCCGTCATTACTACCTGGGCGACCCGGCAGCGATTGCGGCAGCGCAAGCTGCCGTGGCGAACCAAGGGAAGGCCAAGTAACTTGTCGTCTTTCTTCCGCGGCACAGCCATCGCCCCCTCTGCTGAACGACCCCTGCCGGCGTGGCGCGCCGGCGCCATGCTGTGCCTGGCGCTGCTGCTTTCCAGCGGTGCCGCGCAGGGCGCCAAGCCCACCGAACGCAGCAAGCAGAAGGCGGCCGCGGAAGCACAACGTGCTGGATTGCAACAAAAGCTGACGGCGCTCAAGCGCGACATCAGCCGCACGGAAAGCGCCAAGGATGACGCGGCCGATACCCTGGCCGAGTCGGAAGAGGCCATTTCCAACGCCAACCGCGCCCTGCGCGATCTGGCGCAGGAGCAAAGCGAGACGGGCGTGAAACTCAATGCGCTGGGGCAAGAGCACCAGCAATTGACGGCCACCGTCGAGAAGCAGAAGACGCAGCTGTCGAAGTTGCTGCGTGAACAATATGTTGCCGGCAACGAAGACCGCATCAAGCTGCTCTTGTCGGGCGATAACCCGAACCGCATCAACCGCGACTTGCAACTGATGGCGTATGTGTCGCAGGCGCAGGCGCGCCTGCTGGAAGCCTTGCGCGCCAACTTGCTTGCCGTGGAGAAAAACCAGGCGGAGGTGCAGAACGCCAAGGATGAACTGGAAGAAATCGCGCAGGAAGAGCGCGACCAGAAGGCCCTGCTGGTGCAGGAGAAGGCGCGCCGCGCCGCCTTACTGACGAGCTTGTCGCAGCGCCTGGTGGCGCAGCGCAAGGAAGTGGGCAATGTCGAGCGCGACGAACAGCGCATGGGCAACCTGGTCGACAAACTGGCAAAACTGATCGAAGAGCAAGCCGCCGCCGCCGCGGCCGAAAAGAAACGCCAGCAATTGCTGGCCGAGCAACGCGCCGCCGCGAAAGCGGCCGCCGACGCCAAGATCGCGGCGGAAAAACGCGAACGCCTGCTGGCCGCGCGCGCCAAGGCCGCCCAGGCGCAGGCCGAACGCGAACGTCTTGCGAAAGAACAACAAAACAAATCGGGCAAGATCAAGCCGCAAACGCCGCCACCGCCGCCCGTGAAACTGGAACCGATCGACGACGACGAGCCGCCGCAAGTGGCCAAGGTGACGCCGAAACCGGAACCCAAGCCGGAACCGGAGCCGGACCGCCCGAGCCTGGGCCCGGCCGCGCCGGCCGGCGCCTTTGCCAGCATGAAAGGGCAGCTGCGCGCCCCCGTGGCGGGCAAGATCGCCGCCCGCTTCGGCAGCAAGCGCGGTGACGGCCCCAGCTGGAAGGGCGTGTTCATCCGCACGGGCGAAGGCAGCGAGATCCACGCCATCGCCGGCGGCCGGGTCGTGTTTTCCGACTGGCTGCGCGGTTTCGGCAATCTGATCATCGTCGACCACGGCGGCCAGTACATGAGTATTTATGGCAATAACCAGTCGCTGCTGAAACGCGTGGGCGACGCCGTCAAGGGCGGCGAGGCCATTGCCAGCGCGGGCAACAGCGGCGGCAACGAGGAATCAGGGCTATACTTTGAATTGCGTCATCAGGGCCGCGCCTTCGACCCCGCCACCTGGGTGAAGTTTTAATTCAGTTCCCACCATTGCTGCGGCAGCGAATTTGTAGATTGCGAAGAATACATGGGTATCAAAGTCAAAAGTATCGGCCTGATCGGTCTGGGCGTCCTGGCCGGCATCGGCATGTCGCTGCAGTTCCCGGCCGTGGCGCAAAAAATCACGAATGCCCCGCTGCCGCTCGACGAGCTGCGCCAGTTGTCCGACGTCTTCGGCTTGATCAAGTCCGATTACGTCGAGAAGGTGGAAGACAAGAAACTCTTGACGGAAGCCATTTCCGGCATGGTCTCGTCCCTGGACCCGCACTCCGTGTATCTGGATAAAAATGCCTTCAAGGAAATGCGCGAAAGCGTGCAAGGCAAGTTTGTCGGCATCGGCATCGAAGTGAGCATGGAAGACGGCTACGTGAAAGTCGTCTCGCCCATCGAGGACAGCCCTGCCGCCAAGGCCGGCATCCTGGCGGGCGACCTGATCACCCGCCTCGACAATATCCCGCTGAAAGGCTTGCAGCTGGAAGAGGTCATCAAGAAGATGCGCGGCCAGCCGGGCACCAAGCTGGTGCTGACGATGTCGCGCAAGGGCGAAAGCAAGCCGCTGGTCTTCCCCATCGTGCGCGAGGAAATCCGCGTGCAAAGCGTGAAGGCCAAGATGGTCGCGCCCGGCTATGCCTGGCTGCGCATCGCCCAGTTCCAGGAACCGACCGTCGATGACATGGTCAAAAAGATCAACGCGCTGTATGCGCAAGACCCCAAGCTCAAGGGCATGGTGCTGGACTTGCGCAACGATCCCGGTGGCGTCGTGCCGGGCGCCATCGGCGTGGCGACAGCGTTTCTTCCGGGCAATTCCGTGATCGTTTCCACCAAGGGCCAGTTGCCCGAGTCGAAACAGGTGTTTTATGGCCGCCGCGAATTCTATGCTGCACCCGGCGCCAGGGCCGACCCGCTGGCCAAGCTGCCGGCCGCCCTGAAAACCGTGCCGCTGGTGGTGCTGGTCAACGCCGGTTCCGCGTCCGCCTCGGAAATCGTCGCCGGCGCCTTGCAGGATTACCAGCGCGCCACCGTCATCGGCACGCAGACGTTCGGCAAGGGTTCCGTGCAAACCTTGCGCCAGATCACGGCCGACACGGCCGTCAAGCTGACGACGGCCCGCTACTACACGCCGAAAGGCCGGGCCATCCAGGCGCGCGGCATCGTGCCCGACTTGCTGGTCGATGAAACGGCCGAAGGCGATGGCTGGAACAGCCTGCGCATCCGCGAGGCGGATCTGGAAAAACACTTGAGCAGCAACGACGGCAAGCCGGAAGCGGCCAAGCCGACGATGGAAGGCATGCAGGATCAGCTGGAAGAAGAGCAGCGCCTGATCGCCACGGCGAAAAAGCGCAAGCCGCTCGAATACGGCGCCAAGGACGATTTCCAGCTGCAACAAGCCTTGAACCACTTCCAGGGCTTGCCGGTGCAGCTGGCCAAGGTCGATGCGAAGGTGGAGAAGATCGGCGCCAAGCCGGAAATCGCTTCCGATATCAAGGCGGACGACAAGAAGATTCCTGTGCAAAAACCGTAGTCGCCGCCATGAACGACAATCAGCTGCTGCGCTATTCGCGCCACATCCTGCTGGACCAGATCGGCATCGAAGGCCAGCAAGCCTTGCTCGACGCGCATGTGCTGGTGATCGGCGCGGGCGGACTCGGCTCGCCCGCGGCCATGTATTTGGCCGCCAGCGGCGTCGGCAAGCTGACCCTGGTCGATGACGACACGGTCGACCTGACCAATCTGCAGCGCCAGATCGCCCACACCACGCAGCGCGTGGGCCAGCCGAAAGTGCTGTCGGCGCGCGAAACCTTGACCGGGATCAATCCCGAGATCGATATCGTCGCCTTGCAGGAGCGCCTCGACGGCGCTCGTCTGGCCGAACTGGTCTGCTCCGCCACGGTGGTGCTCGACTGCACCGACAACTTCGCCACGCGCCACGCCGTCAACCGCGCCTGCGTGGCGGCCAGGGTGCCGCTGGTGTCGGGCGCCGTGATCCGTTTCGACGGGCAAGTGAGCGTGTTCGACCCGCGCACGGGCACGCAACCGTGCTATTCCTGCCTGTTTCCGCAGGAACAGCAGTTCACGGACGAGGCGTGCTCGACCATGGGCGTGTTCGCGCCGCTGGTGGGCGTGGTGGGCGCCATGCAGGCCGCCGAGGCCTTGAAGCTGATCATGGGCGTGGGAGAGTCCTTGGCCGGACGGCTGCTGCTGCTCGACGGCTTGCACATGGAATGGAGCAGCATGCGCGTCGCGCGCGACCCCGGCTGCGCCGTTTGCGGCGAAGTGGTCTTGCCGGCCTGACAGCCCCCGCACAAATTTTTCCCTATATGACAGGCTTTGTCATATTTCCGCTTTATACTCTGCACTCATTACTCACCTTCTTCTCTCTTTCTTATGCAAAACGCAGCAAACCATCCGATACGCCGTCGCCGCGCGCGCGGCTTCACTTTGATCGAAATCATGGTCGTGGTGGTGATCATGGGTATCCTCGCGTCGCTGGTGGTGCCCAAGCTGATCGCCCGCACGGGCGAGTCGAAAGTGGCGGCGGCGAAAGTCGATATCGCTACCGTGATGCAAGCCTTGAAACTGTATCGCCTGGATAACCAGCGCTACCCGACCACGGAACAGGGCTTGCAGGCGCTGATCGAGAAACCGACCACGGGACCGGCCGCGAATGGCTGGAAGGCGGGCGGTTACCTGGAAAAGATGCCGAAAGATCCATGGGGCAATCCGTACCAGTTCCTGTCGCCGGGCGTGAAGGGCGAAGTCGACATCATTTCGCTGGGCGCCGACGGCCAGCCTGGCGGTAGCGGCGACGATGCCGATATCGGTTCCTGGGAACTGTAAGTTTTCCATTGCATGCCAGCCATGACCACCGGTCGCGCTCCGCCCCGGCCACGTGCCAGCGGCTTCACGCTGATCGAATTGCTGGTGGTGATGGTCATCATCGGCGTGACCCTGGGCCTGGTGTCGCTGAACGCCATGCCGAATGGCCAGCAAGCCTTGCAAAAGGAAGCCGAACGCATCGCCCTGCTGCTGCAGCTGGCGCGCGATGAAGCCATCGTGCGCAGCCGGCAGGTGGCGTTCGAGGCTGACGAAAATCAATACCGTTTCCTGGTCCTCAATGAAAAGCTGTGGCAACCCGTGACGCAGGACGATTTGCTGCGCGAGCGCGCGTTTGCCAACACGCCCATGCTGCTCAGCGTGCAGCCCTCGAACAGCGTGGCCCAGCCGCTGCGCATCATCTTCGGCCGCGAACCGGTCGACAAGCCTTTTGTCCTGACCCTGGCCAGCGGCGAGCGCAGCGTGGCCATCCGCGCCGACGGCATCGGCCACTTCACGGTCGAGCAATGATGCGGCTCCCACGTCATGGCCGCCAGCGCGGCTTCACTTTGCTGGAAGTCCTCGTCGCCCTCGTCATCGTCGGCACGGCCCTGGGCGCGTCCTTGCGCGCCGTCGGCAGCCTGACGCAGAACAGCGACGGCTTGCGCAGCGCCATGATGGCCACCTGGTCGGCGGAAAACCATCTGGTGCGGCTGCGCCTGGCAAAGACGTTCCCGCAGACGGGCAAGCGCACGGTCGACTGCCCGCAGGGCGATTTAAAACTCATTTGCGAGGAGGAAGTGGTGGCCACGCCGAATCCCCGCATCCGCCAAGTGCGCGTCAACGTGTATGACGCACAGTACCCGGCCCGGCGCATCGTGCGCCTGGTCTTGCTTTCCTTTAACGACTGATGCTGCGCCGCCCTGTCCCTGCCGCGGGTTTCACCCTGATCGAGCTGCTCGTGGCCATCGGCATCCTGGCCATGGTCGCCGTGCTGGGCTGGCGCGGCCTGGACAGCATCATGCGCTCGCGCGAAGTGCTGACCAGCCAGCTGGAGCAGGCGCGCGGCATGCAGCTGGCGTTTGCCCAGATGCAGAGCGATTGCGACCACCTGGCCGGCGCCGGGCTGAACAACAGCCTGCTGAACGGCCGCATCAACCTGTCGGCGGAAAATGACCGCCTGACCCTGGTGCGCCTGGCCGCCTCGGAGCAGGAGCCGCAACAGTTGCAAGTGGTCACTTACCGGCTGCGCGGCGGCGTGCTGACGCGGCGCGAGTCGAACGGCACGCGCGACCTGGCCGTGCTCGACACCCTGTGGCAGGCGGCGCGCGACGATACCGATACCTCCAGCGCCGACGTGGCCCTGATGCAGGGCGTCGACAGCATGGTCATGCGCGGCTGGAGCAATGGCGCCTGGAACGTGCTGACGGCGGGCGCCACTATCTCCACCCAGGTGCCGGGCCTGGAAGTGACCTTGCAAATGCCGGGCCAGGACGCGGGCCTGTCCAAAGTCTTTTTATTGGGACCGGGATGACGCGCTTCAAGTTCCCCTCGCGCCAGCGCGGCGTGGCCGTCATCACGGCCTTGCTGCTGACGGCGCTGGCCATCACCGTCGTCGCCAGCCTGTTCTGGCAGCAGCAGGTGCAGGTGCGCTCGATGGAAAACCAGCGTTTGCGCCTGCAGACGCAGTGGGCCATGCGCGGCATGGTCGACTTTGCCCGCTTCTGGTTGCGCCAGGACAATCCCATGCTGACGGCGGCCGACGGCGTGTGGGCCACTCCCATCGAGGAAGCGCGGCTCGACGATTACGTGGACCGCGAAAAGGTCGACACGGAAAAATTCGACGCCACCGTCTCGGGCCGCGCGCTCGATGCGCAGGCGCGCTTCAATATCACCAACCTGGTCGACGCCACGGGCACCATCAATCCGAAGCAGGTGCTGGCCTACCAGCGTTTATTGTCCAACATGAAGCTCGACAGCGGCCTGGCGCAAGCGACGGCCGATGCCGTGCTGCGCGCGCGGCCGAAGCCGCGCACCGCCAGCGGCACCGACGGCAAGACGCCCGCTGCCACGCCCGCCACGGGCGGCGGCAGCGAGCCGGTGGCGTTCACGCAAGTCGAGGATTTGCTGGCCGTGCCCGGCTATACGCCGCAGATGATCGAGCAGCTGCGCGATGTCGTCATCATCTTGCCCGAAATCACGGGGGTCAACGTGAACACGGCCCCGGCCGAGGTGCTGGCGGCCGTAACGATGATGTCGCTGTCCGAGGCCAGCGCCCTGACTTTGAGCAATCCGCGCAAAAAGTTTGTCGATAAGTTAAATTTCCAGAATAATATTAATGCTGAACTGATTGAAGGCGTGGAACTCGATGTGAAGAGCCGCTATTTCCTTACCGTCATCCGCGTGCGGCTGGACCGTGCCGCGCTCGATGCCGTGGCGCTCATCAATCGAAAAACGGATCCGCAGCGCACCACCAGCCTGGTCTGGTTGCGGGAAAATTAACAGCTGAAAGCGAGTCACTTTGACAATATTGTATATCCGTCACCCGGCCAAGGCCTCCACCGACAGCGCGCCGGCCTGCTCCTTCGTGCTGGCCGGCGACGGCGGCGCCCTGTTGCAGCAGGGCAGCGCGCCGCTGGGCAGCCTGGGCCAGCTGATCGCCGGCGCGAAGCAGGTGGTGCTGCTGCTGGCGGCGGCCGACGTGACCCTGCTGCGCCTGAAAACGCCGCCGCTGGCCGGCGCCCGCTTGCGCGCGGCCTTGCCTGGCCTGGTGGAAGAACACATCCTCGGCGACACCCAGGATTGCCTGCTGGCCGCCGGCGCGCCCGATGCCGCCGGCATGCGCACGGTGGCCGTGGCGCAGCGCGCCTGGGCCGAGGTACTCGTGAAAGCCTTGCTGGCGCAGGGCGCGCGCAAGGTGGCGCTGCTGCCGTCGCAGCTGTGCCTGCCTTTGCAGCCCGGCAGCGTGACGGCTGCCCTGCAAGCCAGCGGCGATGGCCTGGAACTGGCCTTGCGCCGGGCGCCGCAAGAGGGCCTGGGGCTGGTGTTGCCGGCCCAGCCGCAGCAGGCGCTGCTGACGACGCGCGCGTTTGCCGGCGACGTGCCCCTGACGGTCTACGTGGCGCAGGCCGAGCTTGCGCAATATCAACAACTGGCCGCCGGCATGGACGGCGTGACGGTGGAACCGGACCACTGGGCGCACTGGATCGCCGGCGCCAGGGGCGCGGGACTGGACCTGGCCGCTTCCCTGGGTACGGCGACGGGATCGGCCACCGAATGGCGCCGCTGGCGCTGGCCGCTGCGCCTGGCGCTGCTGGTCGTGATCGTCAATCTGGCCGGCATGAATATCGAATGGATGCGCTTGAAGCGCGAGGCCGCCACCGTGCGCACCTCGATGCAGCAAACCTTCAAGGCCGCGTATCCGAACGAAACGCCCGTGTATGGCCTGGAAGCGGAGCAGATGCGGCGCAATATCGCCGCCGCCCGCCTGCAGGGCGGCCAAGCGAGCATGGATGACTTCACCAGCATGAGCGCGGCGCTGGGCGAGGCGCTGGGCGGCCTGGCCGGGCGCGGCGTGGTGGCCTCGCTGGAATACCGCGAGCGCAGCCTGATCGTCAAGCTGAAACCGGACATGGTCGACGCCAGCGCCCAGGCGCAGGTGCGCGACGGCCTGGCCGCGCGCAAGCTGGCCTTGAATGAAACGGCGCCGGGCGTGTGGAAGATCACGCCGGCCACGGGAGCAAAAACATGAGTGCAGCAGTCAACAAGGCGCGCGCCGCCTGGGCGGGGCAGCAGCAGGCCGTGCAGGCCTTCTGGGCCGAGCGCACGCCGCAGGAGCGCAAGCTCTTGAGCATCGGCGGCGTGGTGGCGGGGCTGGCCCTCGTCTACGCCGTATTCTTCGAGCCGGCCTGGACGGGCCGCATCGCCTTGCAAAAGAGCTTGCCCGAGCTGCGCCAGAACGCGGCCCAGCTGCAGGCGCTGGCGCGCGAAGCGGGCGAGCTGGCGCGCCAGGCGCCCGTGCAGGTGGCAAGCATGAGCCGTGACAGCCTCGACGCGTCGCTGAAGGCGCGCGGCCTGGCGCCGCAATCGCTGTCGCTGACGGGAGAGTACGCGCGCGTGCAGCTGAACGGCGTGCCGTTCGCCAGCGTCATGCTGTGGCTGGACGGCTTGCGCCGCGAAGGCCGCGTGGCGGTGCAGGAAGCGAAGATCACGGCGCAGGGCAAGGCGGGGCTGGTCGACGCCAGCCTGACCCTGCACCAGAGCCCGGGCGCGGCGCGATGATACGCCTGCTAGGCTGGCTGCTGGCCATCATCGTCAGCGTCTGCGTCACCCTGCTGGTGTTTTTCCCGGCCGGCTGGGTCGCCAGTCTCGTGGAAAAGCAGACGGGCGGACGTTTGACCTTGGGCGATGCGCAAGGTACCCTGTGGCGCGGCTCGGCCTTTGTCGGCGGGGCGGCCAGCGCGAATGGCGCCGTGACGCCCCTGCTGCCGGGGCGCTTCAGCTGGCGCATTTCGCCATCCGTGCTGTGGGGATCGGTGGACGTGGAATTGCAGAATGCGCAGGCGCTGTCGCAGGCCGTCAATTTGCGCGGCTCGTGGTCGCACTGGCAAGTCAGCCCGGCGGCCCTGCTGCTGCCGGCCGACGGCCTGGGCGGCCTGGGCGCGCCCTTGAATACCGTGGCGCCGACGGGCAGTATGCGCCTGTCGTGGAGCACCTTGCAGCTGGCGCTGGAAAAACAGCAGTTTTCCGCCGTCGGCCGCACGACCCTGCAGATGACGGACATGGCGTCGCGCCTGTCGTCCTTGCGTCCGCTGGGCAGTTACGAGCTCGATTTCGATTGGCAGGGGCAGCAGGCGACGTTGACCTTGCGCTCCATCAAAGGACCGCTGCTGCTCGACGGCAGCGGCAGCCTGCAACAGGGGCGCATGCAGTTTTCCGGCCAGGCCCAGGCCGCAGCAGGATATGAAGAGACCTTGGCGAGTTTGTTGAATTTGCTGGGACAGCGCCGTAGCAATAGCGAAAAAAACATCATCGCCTTAGAGTTCAGACAATGAAAAAACCATCCGTGAGCCCCCATACCTTCTCCTTTTCGCTGCGCCGCCTGTCGGCCGCCGCCTTGCTGTGCTGTTCCGTGGCCGGCATGCCGGCCCCCGTCTGGGCCGCGCCCGGCGATGAAGCGGCGCTCAATTTCGTCGGCGCCGACATCGAGTCCGTGATCAAGGCCGTGGGCCATTACACCAACATCAATTTCGTCATCGACCCGCGCGTCAAGGGCACGATCACGCTGGTGTCGGAAAAATCGATCAGCAAGACGCAAGCCTTCGCTCTGCTGGCCTCGGCCCTGCGCCTGCAAGGCTATGCGGTGGTTTCCGGCGACGGCTATGCGAAAGTGGTGCCGGAAGCGGACGCCAAGCTGCAATCCGTGCCGACCCAGGTGGGCAATGGCAGCAGCCAGGTGAAGGGCGACCAGATCGCCACCCAGGTGTTTTACCTGAACTACGAATCGTCGGCCAACCTGCTGGCCGTGCTGCGCCCCCTGATTTCGCCGAACAACACGATCAATGCCAACCCGGGCAACAACTCGCTGGTGATCACCGATTACGCGGATAACCTCAAGCGCCTGGCGAAGATCATCGCCGCGCTCGACGTGCCCGCCTCGACGGACCTGGACGTGATCCCCGTGCGCTATGCCATCGCTTCCGACCTGGCCTCGATGGTGAATAAACTGATGGAAGGCGGCAATGCGGGCGGCGCCGCAGGGGCCGACGCGGGCAAGGTGTCCGTGCTGGCCGACCCGCGCACCAATTCGCTGGTGCTGCGCGCGCCGTCGGCGGCGCGCGCCAACCTGGCCAAGTCGCTCATTTCCAAGCTGGACCAGCCGACCACGCAGCTGGGCAACGTGCACGTGGTGTACCTCAAAAATGCGGACGCCACCAAGCTGGCGCAAACCCTGCGTTCGGTGGTGACGTCGGACGGCACGGCCGCTTCGGCGCAGCAGCCGGGCAACAACAGCCTGAATACGAATAACCAGAACAACCAGGGCGGCGGCATGAACACCACTGGCCTGGGCGGCAATACGCAAAGCGGCACCACGGGCGGCGCTTCGCTGAGCAACGGGCCGCAGCAGCTGTCCTCGGGCGGCGCGGCAGGCTTCATCCAGGCCGACGCCTCCACCAATACCCTGATCCTGACGTGCAACGAGGCCGTCTATCGCAACCTGCGCGCCGTGATCGACCAGCTCGACGTGCGCCGCGCCCAGGTCTACATCGAGGCGCTGATCGTCGAAGTGACGTCGGCCAAGGCCTCCGAGTTCGGCGTGCAGTGGCTGGGGCTTTCCGGCGACAGCAGCAGCAGCTACCGCGTGGGCGCGCTGCAGTCGTTCGCCGGCGGCACCGACAACAATATCGCCAAGCTGGCGCTGGGCGGCGGCAAGGTGCTGCCGACGGGGGGCCTGACCCTGGGCATCTTCAAGCAGATCAACGGCGCGCTGGGCCTGGGCGCCGTGGCGCATGCGCTGGAATCGGACGGCAACGCGAACATCCTGTCGACGCCGAACCTGATCACCCTGGACAACGAGCTGGCGACCATCAAGGTGGGCCAGAACGTGCCTATCCTGACGGGCCAGTACACCAGCACGGCCGGCACCAACACGAACCCGTTCCAGACCATCGACCGCAAGGAGGTGGGCCTGACCCTGAAGGTGCGTCCGCAGATTTCCGAAGGCGGCACGATCAAGCTGGGCATCTATCACGAGACGTCGAGCGTGGACAAATCCACCTCGACGGCCGTCAGCGGCATCACCATCAACAACCGCGTGATCGAAAACAATGTGCTGGCCGACGATGGCCAGATCATCGTGCTGGGCGGCCTGATCGAGGACAGCACGGGCGACAACGCGGAAAAAGTGCGCGGCCTGGGCGACATTCCCCTGATCGGCAACCTGTTCAAGTACCAGACGCGCGAGCGCAAGAAAACCAATCTGATGATCTTCCTGCGCCCCGTCATCGTGCGCAACAAGGAGCAGAGCGGTAGCCTGGCGGCCGACCGCTACGACTACATGCGTTCGGCCGAGACGGCCGCCGTGCCGGCATCGGGCAATCTGATGCTGAAAGACCTGGGCACGCCCGTGCTGCCGGCCCTGCAGGATGGCCAGCCGGTGGGCGGCAGCATGGTGACGCGCCCCGTGCCGCCGGCGCCGACGCCGCCGCCAGGCGCGCCGGCCAACGCGGCCACGCCGCCGCAGTCGCAGTTGCAGCAATATCAGCAACAGCCGCAGCCGCAGAAGTGATGGGACAGTCATGAGTAATCTGCTTCCCTACGCCTACGCGCGCGATTTTGGCTTGCTGGCCCGGCCCGGCGCCGTCGACGGCGCCCCCGTCGAGGTGCTGGTGGCCGCGTCGACGGCGCCGGCGGCGATTGCCGAAGTGTCGCGCCGTTTCGGCCAGATCCAGCTGACGGTGCTGCCGCGCGGCGACCTCGATGCGGCCATCGCCGGCGCCTACGCGGGCGGCGGCGGCGACGCGTCGCAGATGGCCGATGAATTCGACGCCGACCTGGATTTGACAAAACTGCTGCAGGACGTGCCGGCCATCGAGGATTTGCTCGAATCGTCCGACGACGCACCCGTCATCCGTATGATCAACGCGCTGCTCACGCAGGCGCTGCGCGAAGGCGCGTCCGATATCCACATCGAGCCGTTCGAGCAGACGTCCGTCGTGCGCTTCCGCATCGACGGCAGCCTGCGCGACGTCGTGCGTCCCAGGAAAGCCATCCACGGTTCGCTGATTTCGCGCATCAAGATCATGGCGCAGCTCGACATCGCCGAAAAGCGCTTGCCACAGGACGGCCGCATCACCCTGCGCGTGGGCGGCAAGCCCGTCGACGTGCGCGTCTCGACCCTGCCCACCGGGCATGGCGAACGGGCCGTGCTGCGTTTGCTGGACAAGGAAGCGGGGCGCCTCGACCTGCAGCACCTGGGCATGAGCGCGCCCATGCTGGGACAGTTCGACGGCCTGATCACGCAGCCGCACGGCATCGTGCTCGTCACGGGCCCCACCGGCTCGGGCAAGACGACGACCCTGTACGCGGCGCTGTCGATGCTCAACGCCACCACCACGAACATCCTGACGGTGGAAGACCCGATCGAGTACGATCTGGCCGGCGTCGGCCAGACGCAGGTCAATCCGCGCATCGACATGACATTTGCCAAGGCGCTGCGGGCGATTTTGCGGCAAGATCCAGATGTGATCATGATCGGCGAGATCCGCGACCTGGAAACGGCGCAGATTGCCGTGCAGGCATCCTTGACGGGCCACCTGGTGCTGGCGACGCTGCACACGAACGACGCCTCGGCGGCCGTCACGCGCCTGCTCGACATGGGCATCGAGCCGTTCCTGCTGTCGTCGTCGCTGCTGGGCGTGCTGGCGCAGCGCCTGGTGCGCAAGCTGTGCGGTTCCTGCAAGACCTTCGACGGCCAGTACTGGCAGGCGGTCGGCTGCGAGCATTGCGGCCAGACGGGCTACCAGGGCCGCGTGGGCGTGTACGAGCTGCTGCGCACGACGGAGCAGATCCGCGCGCAGATCCACAACCGTGCCTCGGAAGCGGAAGTGCGCGCCGTGGCCCTGCAGGACGGCATGACGAGCATGCGCGACGACGGCGAACGCTGGCTGCGCGACGGCACCACCACGCAGGCCGAGTTGCTGCGCGTGACCAAAGACTAGGCCCGCCACCATGCCCGCATTCCGCTATGAAGCCGTCGACGCGCAAGGCGCGACCCGCAAGGGCGTGCTCAATGCCGACAGTCCCCGTTCCGCGCGCGCCGAGTTGCGCGTGCAAGGCCTGGTGCCGCTGGCCGTCGAACCGATCGCCGCGCAGGTCGACGCCGCCGGCGTGACCAAACGGCGCGGCTTCGGCGAGCGCCTGTCCAGCACCGAGCTGGCCCTGTTTACGCGCCAGCTGGCCAGTTTGCTGGAAGCGGGCCTGCCGCTGGAGCAGGCGTTTTCCGCGCTGCTGGAACAGGCCGAGCGGCCTTACCTGCGCGACCTGATCGCCTCGATCCGTTCGGAAGTGATCGGCGGCGCCGCGTTTTCCGACGTGCTGGCGCGCCACCCGCGCGATTTCGCGGAAATTTACCGGGCGCTGGTGGCGTCGGGCGAGCAGATCGGCCATTTGTCGCGCGTGCTCTCGCGCCTGGCCGACTATATCGAGCGGCGCAATGCGCTGGTGCAGAAGGTCAAGCTGGCATTCACGTATCCGGCCATCGTCACGGTGGTGGCGTTTTCCATCGTGATTTTCCTGCTCACCTATGTGGTACCGCAGATCGTCTCCGTATTCGCCAATACCAAGCAGAAGCTGCCCATGCTGACGGTGATCATGCTGGCGCTGTCGGACTTCGTGCGCAACTATGGCCTCGTCGTGGCCGTGATCCTGGCCGGCGCCTGGTTCGCCTGGCGCCGCGCGCTGCAGCAGCCGGCCCTGAAACGGCGCTGGCATACCTGGCTGCTGACGGCGCCCCTGTATGGGAAATTCGAGCGCAGCCTGAACACGGCGCGCTTCGCCAGCACCCTGGCCATCACCACGGGATCCGGCGTGCCGATCCTGCGCGCGCTCGACACGAGCCGCGACACGCTCACCAACGTGGCGATGCAGGAACTGGTGGCTGACGCCAGCGGCGCCGTGCGCGAGGGCGTCAGCCTGGCGCGCGCGCTGTCGGCGCAAAAGCATTTTCCGCCCATGCTGATCCACATGATACGCGCGGGCGAAATCACGGGCGAGCTGCCGGCCATGCTGGAACGCGCCGCCAGCGCGCAGGAGCAGGACCTGGAACGCCGCACGCTCACCATCGCCGGCCTGCTGGAACCGGCCCTGATCCTGGCGATGGGCGTGGTGGTGCTGCTGATCGTGCTGGCCGTGCTGATGCCGATTATCGAAATCAATCAGCTTGTAAGATAAGTATCCAAGGAAGCCATGAAGCGTTTGCCTCAAGTTACAAGTTTGCTCGCCGTCGTGGCGCTGTCCGTGTCGCTGGCCTATTGGGCCATGCAGCTGTTCAAGGCGCCGCAGCGCCCCATCAATCCGCCCCCCAATCCGGTGGTGCAGGATGCCAGCGTGGAGGCGGGCGCCTCGCTGTTCGGCGGCCAGGTCAGCGTGGCCACGGCCAGCAACTACCAGCTCAAGGGCGTGGTGGCCGCCGGCAATGGCCGCGGCAGCGTGGCCATCATCTCGACCGATGGCAAGCCCTCCGTGGCCTTGCCGGAAGGCGCCGAAGTGGTGCCCGGCGTGACGGTGCTGGAAGTGCATGCGCGCCACGTGCTGCTGCGCGACGGCGGCGTGAGCAAGCGCATCGACCTGGTGGCCGACGACAAGGCGCTGGCCTTGCCGGGGCAGGTGTCCGCTACCCCAGCGCCGGCCGCGGCCCCTGCGCCGGCCACGAACCTGGTGCCGCCGCCGCTGCCGATGGAGCAGCAGCGGCCGGCGACCATGATGCCGGCGCCGCAAGTGAGCAGCGTGCCGCCGCCGAATTAACGCTGTTTTTATCGTATTTTGCCGATGGCGCCATGCCGCCATCGCCACAGGAGTCTTCATGTTCTCGATTCGTGCCGTCCTGGCGGGCTGCGTGGCGGCGCTGTGCGCCTTGCCGCCGGCTGTCGCCGCCGTTCCCGCCGCCCCCACTACCTCCGCTGCCACGCCGGCCGTTCCCGCACCCGTCGCGGCGCGTCCGCGCATCGCCCTGGTGCTGTCGGGCGGCGGCGCGCGCGGCCTGGCGCATATCGGCGTCTTGAAAGTGCTGCAGGAGCTGCATGTGCCGATCGACATGGTGGTCGGCACCAGCATGGGCGGCGTGGTGGGCGGCGCGTATGCGGCCGGCGCTTCCGTGGCGGACCTGGAAAAGATGGCGCGCGAGACCAACTGGGCGCGCGTGGTGGCCGACCGGCCGCCGCGCGACGAACTGGCGTTCCGCCGCCGCGAGGAAGATTTGTTGCTGCCGTCGCGCATCGAGTTTGGCACCAGCCGCAACGGCATTTCCACGCCGCCGTCGGCGGCCAGCAATGCGGCGCTGGAAATGGCCTTGAACCGGCTGCTGCCGGCCGGCATGCGCGACCGCCCCGCCAGCCAGCTGCCGCTGCCTTTCCGCTCGGTGGCGTCGGACCTGGTCAATGGCGAGCTGGTGGAACTGGTCGATACGCCCCTGTTCCTGTCGATGCGCGCCTCGCTGGCCGTGCCGGGCGTGTTTGCCCCCGTGCGCGTGAATAACCGGCTGGTGGTCGATGGAGGCCTGGTGCGCAACCTGCCCGTCGACATGGCGCGCGCCATGGGCGCCGACATCATCATCGCCGTTAATGTGGGCACGCCGCTGGCGCCGGAAAAAGAGCTGGGCAGCGCCATCGGCGTGGCGCAGCAGATGCTGCAAATCCTCACGGAACAGAATGTGCAGCGCTCGCTCAAGGAGCTGCAGCCGCAGGATATCCTGGTGGCGCCGGATTTGACGGGCGTCAGTTTCCTCGACTTTGAAAACTATGCGCGCGCCATGCGCGCCGGCGAGCAGGCGGCGCAGGCCTTGGCCGCCCGCCTGGCGCCGCTGGCCCTGCCGCCGGAACAGTATGCGGCGCGCGAGCAGCTGCGCCTGGCCGCGCCGGCCCTGCTGGACGTGGCCTTGCCGCTCACGCGCCTGGCCGTGGAGAGCGAGGGCGATATCAATCCGCGCATCCTGCAGGCGCAATCGGGCCTGGTGGAAGGGCAGTCCGTCAGCCAGGAAGATGTGCTCAAGGCTGCGGCCAAGCTGTATGGCCGCGGCGACGTGGCGCGCGTGGAGACGGAAGTGGTCGATTCCGGCGACCAGCGCGCCGTCACCATCAAGGCCGTCGAAGCGCCGTGGGCCAGCAGCCGCCTGCGCGTGGGCCTGGAAGTGGGCAGCGATTTCAGGGACAGCAATACCTTTGCCCTGAAGCTGCTGCATGTGCGCTCGAATCTGAACAGCTGGGGCGGCGAATTGCGCAGCATGGCGCAGATCGGCACCACGCGCAACTTCGGGGTGCAGTACTGGCAGCCGCTGGGCGCCGGCAACCCGTGGTATATCGCGCCGTCAATCCAGTACAGCTCGCAGGCGGTCGACCTGTTCGACAAGGGACGGCGCAGCGCGCGCGTCGCCTACAGCGGCCAGGGCGCCAGCCTGGTGCTGGGACGCCAGTTCGGCTTCTGGGGCGACCTGCAGTTCGGCGTCTCGCGCAGCGAAGTCAAGGCCGGTGTCAGCATCCCGGCCGACCCGGCCTACCCGCAGGAGCGGGCGCTGGGCACCAACCAGTTCGTCCAGTTCCGCGTCGATACGCTCGATTCGCCCGGTTTCCCCACGCGCGGCGTGCTGTTTGACGCCACCTGGACGCGCGCCTCGACCACGGGTTCGGGCGAGACGGGCCTGGGGCGTTCCGCCATCACGGGCTTGAAGGCCTTTGGCCGCGGCAATTGGGCCGGCCATGTGTATGGCGAATGGGCGCGCGCGCAGCGCGGCGAGGCGCCACTCAGCCTGGGCGGCTTCCTGCGCCTGTCCGGCACGCAGTTCGAATCGGTGACGGGGCGCAGCGTGGCCCTGGCGCGCTTCGTGATGGCGCGCCGCATCGGTTCCCTGCCCAGCACCCTGGGCGGCGCCGTGCGAGCCGGCTTTTCGCTGGAAATGGGCGGCGGCTTCGATCAGAGCGAGCACTGGAAATCCACCAAATTCACGCAGGCCAGCAGCGCCTTCATCTCCGTCGATACGCGCTTCGGTCCCGTGTACGTGGCGTCGGGCGCATCGAAGGGCGGCGAGAGTACGCTCTACCTGTTCCTGGGACCGGTCTGGTAGGGCGCGGCGGACGCCGTACTGCGGCGCAGGGCCGTGAAGGCGGCAAATTCCCATGAGCGAAAGCCCAGCAGCAGGGTAAAGCCGTCGCGCTCGGCGGGGGCCAGGCGGCGGTCGTTCTGGTGCAGGCGCGCCAGTTCCTCGGCCAGCTGGCGGATCTTTTGCACCAGCTCCTGCGCGCTCGACAGCGACAGGCGCGCCGGGATGCACATCAGGGTTTCGCCGGCACCGTCAAAATGCCCGCTGAAATAATCGGCCACCACGTGTTCGCGGAAGTACTGCTGCACCGGGCCGTCGGCCAGCCAGTGGAAGGCGTTCGAGACGCGCAGGCTGTAGCGGTTCAGCGGCTTGAGCTCGATCAAGCCCAGCCGGTCCAGCTCGGCCAGGCAGCCGATGCATTCGGCTTGCGTCAGCGCATACGTTTCCACCACCTGTTCCAGGCTCCAGTGACCGAGGCAGCAGATCGCCACCAGCAGCAGGCGCGGATGCGCCACCAGCGACTTTTCCTGCACCAGGGTGAGCGTGTCGGCATGCGGCGTGATGTCGGCCGCGCCGCGCAGCACGTCTTCCATGGCGATGCCCGAGGCCTTGCAGATCAGGGCCAGGCGCGACAGCGACATGTCGTGCTGGCCAAACATGCGCTTGACGCTCGATTCGCTCATGCCGATGCGTTCGGCCAGCACTTTATAGGTGATGCCGGCGGCGCGCAGTTGCGTGCGCAGCACGCGCAAAACCAGTTCGGGTGAACTCACGGGATATCCCTTTTGATAAGATTAGTGGCGGATGACGGTACCGAATGTATCCCTGAATGGCACTTTGCACAAGGAGATAGTACTTTTCGGCAAAAACGATGACACTCCCGCTTGTGGCTCGCACGGCGCGCTACAACCAGGCAACTCATCCACTTGTAGAGGTTATCCATGTCCTTCAAATTACGTTTCCCCGCAGCGCTGCTGGCGCTGGCCGCCATCGCTCCCTTGCATGCATCGGCTGCCGATCCGGCAAGCCCCATCTACATTGGCGCCAGCTATGGCTTTCGCGCCAGTACCGGCCTCGATTGCATCGCCGGCCAAAGCGATTGCGACAAAAGCAGCAAGCGCAATGGCAAGGCCTACGTGGGTTACAGTTTCGACGCGCTGCCGTTTCAGGGCGGCGTGGCCCTGCCTTCGATTGAACTGGTGGGGTATATGGGCGGCGAGGTGAAGTCCGGCTTCGACACGGGCGCCGGCCGGCGCGCGGGCCGCGGCAAGTTCACGGGCCTCGGCATACAGGGCGTGCTCGGCTACCAGTTCGACGCGTTTACCTTGAGCGGCCGTGCCGGTGCGGCTTACACGCAGGGCAAGGTCGATTATCTGGGCGGCGGTTCGGACAAGAAGGACAAGATCGGCCTGACCTACGGCATCGGCGCGGCGTATGCGCTGAACAAGAACTGGGCGCTGCACCTGGACTGGGACCGCGTGCCGGTCAAGTACAGCAGCAAGCAGACGACCAAGGTCGACATGTTTTCGCTGGGCGCGTCCTACCGTTTCTAAGGGGACGCTGCTGCGGCAGAGAGTGGCCTGATGGCGGACGCCCTATGAAAAGGGTGTCCGCGGGCGGCCTATTTGTCTATTTCGACTTTCAACAGCAATTTCGCCAGCAGCCGTTTTTCCTGCTGGCGCTGGCCTGACACGGTCTTGACGTGCGCCCCGGCGGCGCGCTGCAGGGCTGCAGTGGCGACGGGGTTGCGCGGTTTTTGCGAGGGTTCGACGCGGAACTGCATTTTCTGCCGCGTCGCCAATGCCTTGTTTGCCATCGGTCCCCTCCCTGATTACAGCACGTAGCGCGACAGGT
Organism: Janthinobacterium sp. SUN033; assembly: GCF_030397595.1. Taxonomy (NCBI): domain Bacteria; kingdom Pseudomonadati; phylum Pseudomonadota; class Betaproteobacteria; order Burkholderiales; family Oxalobacteraceae; genus Janthinobacterium; species Janthinobacterium sp. SUN033. The sequence continues at coordinate 406,672 of NZ_JAPQNV010000004.1, read as the reverse complement.
CTTCGTTGACCGACAGCGCTTCCAGGCGTTCGTTGACATACGCGGCATCGATCACCAGCAGGTTTTCCGTGCTGCTGCTGCCTTCGCTGGCCGTAAACGACACTTCTTCCAGCAGTTTTTCCATCACCGTGTGCAGGCGGCGCGCACCGATGTTTTCCGTGCGCTCGTTTACCGAGTAGGCGATTTCCGCCAGGCGCGTGATGCCTTCCGGCGCAAATTGCAGTTTCAGGTTTTCCGTCGCCAGCAAGGCTTCGTACTGCATCGTCAGGCAGGCGTCCGTGCTGGTGAGAATGCGTTCGAAGTCCGAGATCGACAGCGATTCCAGTTCCACGCGGATGGGGAAGCGCCCCTGCAGTTCCGGGATCAGATCCGACGGTTTCGACAGGTGGAACGCGCCCGAGGCGATGAACAGGATGTGGTCCGTGCGGATCATGCCGTACTTGGTGTTGACGGTGGTGCCCTCGACCAGCGGCAGCAGGTCGCGCTGCACGCCCGCGCGCGAGACGTCGGCGCCGCCGGACTCCGAGCGCGAGGCGATCTTGTCGATTTCATCGAGGAAGACGATGCCGTTCTGCTCGACGTTCTGGATGGCCTTCTGTTTCAGTTCATCTTCGTTGAGCAGCTTCGCCGCTTCTTCCTCGACCAGCAGTTTCAATGCTTCGCGGATCTTGACCTTGCGCGCCTTCTTGCGCTGTCCGCCCACGCCCGAGAACATGGACTTGATCTGCTCCGTCATTTCTTCCATGCCCGGCGGCGCCATGATTTCCATTTGCGGGCCCGCCTCGGCCAGCTCGATCTCGATTTCCTTGTCATCGAGCTCGCCCTGGCGCAAGCGCTTGCGGAAGGTCTGGCGCGTGCTGTCGCCGCTGCCCGTGTCCACGGCCGCCGCCGTATTCGGCGTGAAGCCGAAGTCGCGCGCCGGCGGCACGAGGATGTCGATCACGCGGTCTTCGGCCGCATCTTCGGCGCGCGCGCGCACCTTCTTCATTTCCAGCGCGCGCGTCTGCTTGATGCCGATGTCGATCAGGTCGCGGATGATGGTGTCGACGTCGCGCCCCACATAGCCCACTTCCGTGAACTTGGTCGCTTCGATCTTGATGAACGGCGCCTCGGCCAGCTTGGCCAGGCGGCGCGCGATTTCCGTCTTGCCGACGCCCGTGGGGCCGATCATGAGGATGTTCTTGGGCGTGATTTCATGGCGCAGGGGCTCGGCCACCTGCTGGCGGCGCCAGCGGTTGCGCAGGGCGATGGCGACGGCGCGTTTGGCCTTGGCCTGGCCCACCACGTGCTTGTCGAGTTCGGTGACGATTTCCGACGGGGTCATGTTCATGATCATAGTTGGCTTTCTATCTTTCTTTTGCGTAGAGTGCCCGAAAAACGTTCAGGGCAAGGCGCTTGGCCGCAGGCAGTACCTTTTTGTACGCCCAGGCCATGCAACGTAGCCATGGGCGTTTTCTCGGGGACTCTTAGTCCAGGGTCTCGATGATGTGGGACATATTCGTGTAGATGCACAGTTCCGCGGCGATGGTCAGCGATTTCTTGACCACCTCGGCCGGCGAGAGCTCCGTGTTTTCCTGCAGTGCCTTGGCGGCGGACTGGGCGTAGGTGCCGCCCGAGCCGATGGCGCCGATGCCGTCTTCCGGTTCCAGCACGTCGCCATTGCCCGTGATGACCAGGGTCGACTCGCTGTCGGCCACCAGCAGCATCGCTTCCAGGCGGCGCAGCACGCGGTCGGTGCGCCAGTCCTTGGCCAGTTCGACGGAGGCGCGCAGCAGGTTGCCCTGGTGTTTTTCCAGCTTGCCTTCGAAGCGGTCGAGCAAGGTGAACGCGTCGGCGGTGCCGCCGGCAAAGCCGACCAGGACCTTGCCCTGATACAACTTACGCACTTTGCGGGCTGTGCCCTTCATGACGATGTTGCCCAGCGTTACCTGGCCGTCGCCGCCCAGGGCGACTTGCTTGCCGCGCCGGACGCAGAGGATGGTGGTGCCGTGAAATTGTTCCATAGTGACCTCAAAAGATTCGTGCCGATGCGTGCAAGGCCATGCGATTGCGCGCCCATGGCTCAAAAGTGGGGATGGAAAAGGCAATTGCAAGCGGCAGTGTTTGCTTCAGTGTAGTCGGCGCGGGACGAAAAAAAAGCACGCAACCGGAGGTCGTGTGCTTTTTTATTCGCCATCGCGGGCCGCCGGGGCGGCCGCGCAAGGGGAGGGCGATCAGTCGCCGTACAGCTTTTGCTTCAGTTCGCGCCGTTGCTGGGCTTCCAGCGACAGGGTGGCGGTCGGACGGGCGATCAGGCGCGGGATGCCGATAGGCTCGCCCGTTTCTTCGCACCAGCCATAGTCGCCGGCGTCGATGCTGGCGATCGATTGCTGCACTTTCTTCAGCAATTTGCGTTCGCGGTCGCGCGTGCGCAGTTCCAGCGCATGCTCTTCCTCGATGGTGGCGCGGTCGGCAGGGTCCGGTACGAGCACGGTTTCACGCAAGTGTTCCGTGGTTTCGCCGGCGTTTTTCAGCAAGTCTTTTTCGAGCTGCTGCAGGCGCGCCTTGAAGAATGCCAGTTGTGCCGGATTCATGTAGTCATCTTCGCTCATGGCGCGAATTTGGTCTTCGCTGATGAGAGGGATGTCTTGGTTGGCGGCCGGGGTCGATTTATTAGTTTTGGTCATAACTTCGCTTACCTTCGATACGACAGAGTTTTCAAATTGATCAGTTGATGCGGCGATACCGAGCAACTGTACAGGTTCCGCTTGGCATTGCTGTCCCGCTGTACTGCGTGCGACCTTGGCTTGCCGGCGAAAGCCAGGACTACCGGCCGGCTAAGGTGCCATGTTGATAACTTTTTACCGCTCTATGCCAGTCGCGCTATGCGCGCGTCAACAGGCGTGTTGGGTGGATCGGTTGCATGCCTGGCATGCGGCCAGCGGCAGTTTGCCAGCATTTCATGACAGGCGAACGACATGGGCCGTTTTCGTCGCTGATTTTGGCACGCTTTGCTTTATATTGCCATCCCGATTTGTTGACTAGCCGATCAGAAACGGCTACTTGTTGGTTTATGCCAGCAAGACGGGTGTCAGACAGCGGGAAAGCGTGCTTAACTTTCCCTTTTGTTTCTGCTTTGCAACGGATACTTTGCAAAACCCGGCTAGTTTATACCAAACATTGTTCGAGTCCGCGAATAAAAATGTCTTTTGGTAGATTCTTGCCAATAAACACCATTTTGCTGCCGCGCACTTCATTTTCACCCCATTTGGCGCCCAGGTCGCTGCCCATCAGCTGGTGCACGCCCTGGAAGACCACCTTGCGCTCGGCGCCCTGCATCAGCAGCACGCCCTTGTAGCGCAGCATGCGCGGGCCATACACTTGCACCAGGCCGCCGAGGAACTCGTCGAGCTTGGCGCTGTCGAACGGTTGCGTGCTCTTGAAAACAAAGGCGGCGATATCGTCGCTGTGCTGCGCATGGTGATGGTCGGCATGGCCGCAGTCGGTGGCGCAGGCGTCGCTATGCTCATGCTTGTGCCCGTGGCCGTGCTCATCTGCGTGCTCATGCGCGTGATCGTGGTCGTGGACGTGCGCCGTTTCCGTTGCCAGGAAATCCGGGTCCAGTTCCAGCTTTTCATTCAGGTTGAAGCCGCGGATGTCGAGCACCTCGGCCAGCGGCGCGCGGCCGAAATCGACCTTGGCGATGGGCGCGCGCGGGTTGATGCGTTTCAGGCGGCGCGTCAGGACGGCCACGTCGTCTTCGCTGACGAGGTCGGTCTTCGACAGCAGCAGCTTGTCGGCAAAGCCCACTTGCCGCTGGGCTTCCTCGTATTCGTCCAGTTGCTTCATCGCATGGCGGGCATCGACTACCGTGATAATAGCGTCGAGCATGTAGTGGCTGCCCACTTCTTCGTCGACAAAGAAGGTTTGCGCCACGGGGCCGGGATTGGCCAGGCCCGTCGTTTCGATGACGACGCGGTCGAACGCCAGCAAGCCGGCGTCGCGCTTGCGCGCCAGTTCCGTGAGGCCCACGATCAGGTCACCCCGCACGGTGCAGCAGATGCAGCCGTTGTTCATCTCGATGATGTGTTCGTTGCTATCCTGCACCAGGATCTCGTTATCGATGTTTTCCTGGCCAAACTCGTTTTCGATCACGGCGATGCGCATGCCATGCTCTTCCTGCAGTATGCGGTTGAGCAAGGTGGTTTTGCCTGCGCCCAGGAAACCGGTGAGGATGGTGGTTGGAATCAGTGCCATGAGAGATGCCTTGTAATCGGTGGTGCCGCCGCGCAAGCGGAAGAATGCGGACGATTATGCCGGAATTTTGCAAAAGCTTGCAAATGCGCGCCCATCCGCTTGATATGGATCAGGCTGCCCCACCGGCGCCGCTGCCTACTTGAGCTTGGCGCGCGGGTGCGCCTGGTCGTACACGTGCGCCAGGTGCTGGAAGTCGAGGGCCGTGTAGACCTGGGTCGAGGTGATGCTGGAATGGCCCAGCATTTCCTGCACGGCGCGCAAGTCGCCCGACGATTGCAGCACGTGCGAAGCGAACGAGTGGCGCAGCACGTGCGGGTGCACGTTGGCGGGAATGTCCGTCGCCAGCGCGTGCGCCTTCAGGCGCAGCTGCAGCACGCGGGGCGAGATGCGCGTGCCGCGCGTGCTTAAAAACAAGGCAGCGCTGCCATCGGCCGCTGGCGGGCGCACGCCCAGCCAGGCGGTCAGGGCCACGAGGGCCGCCTTGCCGACGGGCACTTTGCGCATCTTGTTGCCCTTGCCCGTGACGATGACTTCGAAGCTGGCCATGTCGAGCCAGCCCAGCGAGGCGGGCTGGCCGCCGTCGGCCTTGCAATAGTGGGTGTCCAGGCTGGTCAGTTCGGACACGCGCAAGCCGCTCGAGTACAGTAGTTCGAACATGGCGCGGTTGCACAGCTGTTCCGGTTCGGCGGCGCCTTGCTGGTGTTGCGCGGGCGCCACGAGGCGCACGGCATCGTCCACCGACAGGGCTTTCGGCAAGGTCTTGGCCCGCTTGGGGGCGCGGATGCCGTCGACGGGATTGGCGTCGAGCGGGGTCTCGCCGCTGAGCCAGTTGAAAAATCCCCGCCACGACGACAGCTTGCGGGCGATCGAACGCGGGTCGAGGCCGCCGGCATGCAGCTTGGCCGTGTAGCGGCGCACTTCATTGTGCGCCAGCGCCGTCCAGGGCGTATTGCCGCTCAGTTCCAGCAAGGCGCGCAAGTCGCGCCCGTAGGCATCCAGCGTATGCGGCGACAGCTTGCGCTGCGTGGCCAGCTGCGCCAGATAGGCGTCGAGCCAGTCAGCCTTGCCGCGCGCCTCCATGGCGTGCTCAGGCAGGCGTGCCGGCGCGCAGCGCGGCCAGGGCGGCGCTGGCCGTGGCGCCGATATGCACGAGGAAGTCCGTGCCCATGCTCGAGGTAAAGCGTTCGCTGTCGGGCGAACCGAGCACCAGCAAGCCGAAGGTGCCCGTGGTGTTCGGGGCGCGCAGGGCGATCATGACGGTCGATTCGATCTTATCGGCCTGCAACCAGTGCACGGCTTCGAAATCGCGGTTGCTGCCGCAGTACGGCGCTTGCAGGCTGTTGGCGAACATGCGCACGTCGGCCGTCACATCTTCCGTGAACCAGCCGTTCGCGTGTTCCGGCAGCACTTGCCACAGGCGCAGGCTGACGCAGGGTACGTCGAAATTGCTTTGCAAGGCGTCGACCAGCACGCGCGGCATGTCCGCATCGTTGCGCACTTGCAGCATGGCCTGGTTCCAGCCGTGGAATTTGCTGGCGATGTCGCCATTTTCCTCGGCCAGGCGGCTCAGCTTGGACATGCGCAGTTCCAGCGCCTTGTACTTGTCGCGCATCACTTCCATCTGCCGCTCCTGCAGCGAGATGGTGCGTCCCGTCAGCGGGCTGCTCAGCTTGACCTCACCGAGCAGGGCGGTATGCTCTTCGAAGAAATTCGGGTGCTCGCTCAGGTACTGGGCGACGGTGCTGGAATCGAGTGTGGCGGTCATTGAGAATATCTGTCAGTGAAAGTTGAACACTTCATTCTAACCGAGAGTGCGGCGGCATAGGCGCAAAGGGGATAGCGTCGATGCATTTTCCGCGCGCGCATGAAAAAAGCGGCATGGTTGCCCATGCCGCCTTGCATTCTTAGCTCAGCAATCACCCGCGGAGGGTGACAGGCCGGGCATTAGAAGTTGTGGTGTACGCCCAGACCGATGTAGGTCTTCGAAACAACATCCTTGCGGTTCGAGATGTCCGCGTACAGGTAGGTGCGCTTCGACAGGTTGTAGTCGTAGCCCAGCGATGCCTGCTTGGTCTTGGCCACGCCGTCTGGCGTTTTTTGACCGTAGCCAGCGCGAACCTTGCCTGGGCCGACGTCGTAGTTGGCGCCAACCAGCCATGCTTTGGTGTCGGTGTTGATGATCTTGAATTTGCTGTCATCCTGATGCTGGTACGACGCCATCAGTTTCAGTTCCGTTACCGGATTGAACGATGCGGCAACCGACCACAGCTTGGCTTGCAGGCCATTGCGCTCATACGCGGCCATACCGGCGAATTGGCCATAGTTGTACGTGGCCGAGATCGAGTATGGGTTCGACGCCGGTACGGCATTGGCTGGCACGAAGTAGTTGTTGGAGCCCGGCGGATTGTTGACAGCTGCGTTGTTATTGGCTTCCTTGGCGGCGACAGTGGCGTTGAACTGGAAGCCGCTGATGACTGGCGAGTTATAGAACACGGCGTTCGAGAAGCGGTTACGCGAGTTGCCTGGCGCGCTCAGTGGATCGCTGGTGTAGCCGGCAACGGTCAGGTCGGTCTGGAAACCGGCGGTCGTAGGCATGCCCGACCATGGTTCGAATGCGGTGCTCGATTCCTGGAAAGCGGTCAGGCCACGGCCCAGGCGTACGGTACCGAAGTCGCCTTGCAGGCCGACGCGGCTTTGACCCTGGAACAGGGGACGCGAATTGATGCCCGAGGTGTTTTCGATGGTGCCCGTGTCGGATTCATAGCGAATTTCCAGTTGGAAAATAGCTTTCAAGCCATTGCCCAGATCTTCCGTGCCCTTGAAACCCAGCTTGTTGTTGTCGCGCTTGGTGACTTTGGTGGTTTCACCAGTCAATTTGCCCAGGCCAGCATCGATCGTGCCGTAGATTTGGACGGACGACTGCGCTTGTGCTGTGGCGGCAAAGGCGCCGAAGAGTGCGAGGGCAACGAGTGATTTTTTCATGTCTTATTCCCTATTAAAAGTGAGTTCCGTCCGAGATCCGAGCAGATTGAAATGCGCTAACTGTCGCGTTTCGATGAATGAACCTTAATTCGTCGGCGCGCAAGACGTGCGGGATTGGTCAAATGTGCGTGAAAAGATTGGTGAAAAGCGGCATAACTGCATGCCCCTGTTGTATTTTCGTAACGCACGGTTTCTGCCGATCCCGCGCCGAGGGTCAGCGTTCTTCCATCGTTGCGCCAGCGGCGCCTCGCCATCTTGGCGTGTCAGGGCCAGGACATTGTTGCGTTGAATCAAGTTCTTAAGCGGGCTTAGTCGGATTTATGACACAAGGACGTTACACTAAGGGACGGCCTGCATGGATGGGCCTGGAGATGGCTCACTATTATTAGAATCATTGACTCAATATCGAGAATCGATGGCAAATCGCGAAACATTAGGATTGATCAAGGGCGCACGCGCGGGCGATGTCGCTTGCCAGCTGGCGTTGGGACGGGTGTATCTGTTTGGGCAGGGCGTGCCGCAAAGCTTGCCCACGGCCTTGCACTGGCTGGCGCGGGCGGCCCAGGAGGATAGCGAGGAAGCGTGCTTGCTGATTGGCACGCATGTGCCGTTCGAAGTGGCGCAGCCGGCAGCCAAGGCGCTGATTCCGTATTACGCGCAGGCGTTCGATGCGGGCCTGGTGCAGGCGGGCCTGGTGCTGGCGCAACTGGTGCTGGGCAATGCCGCCAGCCACTGTGAAGCCTTGCGCGCCAAGGCGCGCGTGGCGCTGGACGCCGCCGTGCGGGCCGGCTTGCCCGATGCACAATGGCTGTTGTCCATGCAAGAGGGATCGCTTGCCGCTGCCGGGCCGGACACCAGCCTTGCTGGCGAGCAAGTCCTTGATGGCGACGCGCCGCTGTACTCGTGGCTGGAGCAGGCCTGGAGCCAGGGCAATCATGCGGGTTTCCTGTCGCAAGGCTTGCCGCTGGCGCGCGAGCTGCTGCAGCGCCAGGCGGCGGCCGGGGCGCGCACGATCGCCCTCGACGCGCAGCAGGTGCTGTTGCTGTCGCGTTGCGCCCAGGCCCTGGCGCCTGGCGGCGATGCCGAAGGCTGGCAGTGTTGCGAGCTGGCCGCGCATGGCGGTGACCGTACTGCGCAGCTGGAGCTGGGACTCGGCTATGCGCGCATGGATGCGCATGGCCAGCGGCTGGCCACGCGCAACGGCGCGGCCAATTTCAAGCGGGCCGTGCGCTGGCTGACGCAGGCTGGCGAGCAGGGATTGGCCGAAGCCTGGTTCGTGCTGTCGCGCATCTATACGAAACCGGAATTTTCCCAGCGCAATGTGGTCGAAGCCCATTCCTGCCTGGAGCGTGCCGCCGACCTCGGGCATGGCCCGGCCCAGCTCGAGTGCGGCATGCATGCCTGGCGTAATCGCCGCGATGGCGTCAACAACGATGTGCGGGCCGCGTACTGGCTGCTGCAGGCGCAGGCGCAAGGCAGCCGCGAGGCGGAGGCGGCGCTGGCGAAGATCGCGCCGCAAGGCGAACCCGGCGACTGGGGCCAGTGCGCCGCCATGCACGCCGATGGGCATTTACGGCAATTGGGCCAGAGCCATCCCCTGCTGGCGATGCGGCTGGCGCTGGCGCGCTGCTTTCATCTGTCGCGTGCCGAGGCATTGCTGCTCGATATACACGCGGCCGACCAAGGGCATTGTCTGTTGATCGATATCAGCGCCACGCATGGACGCGGCAAGCGGCGCCTGGCATTGATCCGCACGGCGCAGGAGCGCCAGTTGCTCGACCAGGCGGTGCGCCTGTTCGAGCGCGTCGATTGCGGCGTGGCGGGGCCGGAAGGCAATTACCGGCAGCGCCTGTACCGCCTGAAGTGCTACCTGGCGGAACTCGACGTTGCGCAGGAACAGCAGTTCCTGGTGGCCTGACTTTCACCCGCTTACAGCTCGATCGTGCCTTCGAACACGGTCACGGCCGGGCCCGTCATCAGGACGGGATGGCCGGGGCCTTGCCAGGCGATCGACAGTTCGCCGCCGCGCGCGCTGATGCGCACGGGGGAATCGAGCAAGCCACGCAAGATGCCCGCCACGGCGGCGGCGCAGGCGCCCGTGCCGCATGCCAGGGTTTCGCCCGCGCCCCGTTCAAACACGCGCAGTTTCACGTGCTGGCGGTCGACGATCTGCATGTAGCCGGCGTTGACCCTGCGGGGAAAGCGCGGGTGGTGCTCGATGCGCGGGCCCGTCGCGTCCAGGTCTTGCGCATCGACATCGTCAACCACTTGCACGGCGTGCGGATTGCCCATCGAGACGACGGACACCAGCACGGGCGACGTTTGGCCCGGCAGCGCCAGATCCAGCGGCCACACGGTGTCCTTGCCTTGCGCCACGCCATCGATGCCGCTGGCGTCGAACGGCACCAGCTTTGGCTCCAGTACGGGCGCGCCCATGTCGACCGTGATGCTGCCGTCGATCTCCAGGCGCGGCGCGATGATGCCGGCCATGGTTTCCACGCGGATGCTGGTCTTGTCGGACAAGCCTTTTTCACTGACGAACTTGACGAAGGCGCGTGCGCCGTTGCCGCATTGCTCGACTTCGCCGCCATCGTTGTTATAGATGCGGTAGCGGAAGTCGCAGCCGGGCAGGCGCGGTTTTTCCACCACGAGGATCTGGTCGGCGCCGATGCCGAAACGGCGGTCGGCCAGGCGCTGCCACTGGGCTGGCGTGAAGTCGATGTCTTGATGGATGGCGTCGATGACGATGAAGTCATTGCCGGCGCCATGCATTTTGGTAAATTGGAGTTTCATGGTCTGCCGTATCACTTGTGCTGGTTGTAGAACGATGCTTCGCCTTCCGGACGCGTCTTGAAGCGTTTATGTGTCCAGAAATATTCGGCCGGCGCTTCGCGCACGCGCTCTTCGATGAATTCGTTCATGCGGCGCGTGGCGGCCGTGATGTCGTCGCCCGGATAATCGTCCCACGCCGGGTAATACGTCACTTGCCAGCCCTGGTAATTGGGCAGGAAGGTGGCGATGACGGGAATGACTTGCGCCTTGGCGGCCAGCGCCAGGCGCGCCGTGGCCGTCAGGGTGGCGGCGGGCACGCCGAAGAAGGGCACGAATTCCGCATCTTTTTCGCCGAAATCCATGTCCGGCAGCATGAAATACGGCAAGCCGTCACGCAGTGCGCGCAGGATCGTCTTGATGCCGTCCTGGCGTGTAAACAGCTTGGGCGGCTTGAAGCGCGAACGGCCGTTGCGCAAGGCCTGGTCGAAGGCGGCGTTCTTTTGCTGCACATACATCGACGAGGCGGAAATTTCCATGGCCGTGGCGGCGCCGGCCACGTCGAGGCAGACGAAGTGCGGGCACAGCAGGATGGTCGGCTTGGCCGCGATCTGCAGGCCCGGGAAGGCGGGCACCTTTTTGATCAGGCGGTTCAGGCGTTCTTCCGACGACCACCACAGGATGCTGCGTTCCCACACGCTGCGCGAATACGCCTGGAAATGCTGGCGCGCCAGCGCCACGCGCTGGGCTTCCGTCAATTCCGGCATGCACAGGCGCAGATTCGTCAGGGCAATCTTGCGCCGCGTGGGCATGGCGATGAACAGCAGGCTGCCGACGGCCACGCCGAAGCGGCCCAGGATGGGCAAGGGCAGCCAGTGCAGCAGCCACATGAAGGCGATCAGCAGTCTCATGCCTGCTCCCCGGCGGCATCGGGCGCGGCGGGCGTGGGCGGCGGCGCGCCGCGCGGCACTTTATAGCGATTGTAGCTCCACAGGTATTGCGCCGGGCTGCGCGCGATCAATTGTTCCATGGCCGCATTGATGGTGCGCGCCTGCTCGGCCGAGGTGCTGTCGAGGGACTCGGTGAAGGGCACGAAATGCACGACATAGCCGCGCCCGCCCGGCAGGCGTTCCGCGTAGGTGATGATGACTTCGGCGCCGCCCATCTGCGCCAGCTTGGCGGGCAGGGTCATGGTGTAGGCGGGGCGGCCGAAGAAATCGGCCCACACGCCTTCGCCTTCCTGCGGCACCTGGTCGGGCAGCAGGCCGATGGGCTGGCCCTTCTTCAGGCATTTGGCGAAGATGCGCACGCCCGACATATTGGCCGGCGCCAGCATCAGGTTTTCGCGCGCGCGGGCCCCTTCGATCAGCGGCTTCAATGCGGCGCGCTTGGGCGGGCGGTACATCACGGTGAGCGGCGTGCGCAGCGCGATTTGCTGGGCGACGATTTCAAAGCAGCCCAGGTGCGGCGTCAGGAAGACGATGCCGCGGCCGTGCTGCAGCGCTTTTTCCACCAGTTCCCAGTTTTCCACCGTCGCATGGCGCGCCACGCGTTCGGCTGGCGCGCACCAGATGAACGGCAGTTCCAGCACGCTCTTGCCCGCTTCGGCCACGGCCGTGTGCAAGTGTTGCGAAAACCCCGCACCTTGCAGGTTCTCGCGCATGCGGCGGCGGTAGGACGGGGAAATGGCGTAAATTACCCAGCCGAGCGCAGCGCCCAGACCATGCAGGACGGGCAGGGGAAAGATCGATAAGAAGCGGAAAATTGGGACTAACATGTATAAGCTGTTTCCAGGAATGGCGTGTTGCCGTGCCAAAATTTTTTAAGAAGCGTAAAATACCACGTATGCAGTAACCGCTGAGTTAATAGACAACTTGCGATGCGGAATATAAATCTCGCTAAAGCGTCGCAGGCAAAATCCTCTTTACTGCGACAGAACATTCACATAGTAAACAGGAGCTTGCAATGTCAAACGACTATCTCTTCACTTCCGAATCCGTTTCGGAAGGCCATCCCGACAAGGTTGCCGATCAAATTTCCGACGCCATTCTTGACGCCATCCTGACCCAGGATCCAGCCGCCCGCGTGGCTGCCGAAACCCTGTGCAACACCGGTCTGGTGGTGCTGGCTGGCGAGATTACCACGCACGCCAATGTGGATTATATTCAAGTTGCGCGCGAAACCATCAAACGCATCGGCTACGACAACACGGAATACGGCATCGACTACAAGGGTTGCGCCGTGCTGGTGGCCTACGACAAGCAATCGCCGGACATCGCGCAAGGCGTCGATGAAGGTGCGGGCATTGACCTGGATCAAGGCGCTGGCGATCAGGGCTTGATGTTCGGTTACGCCTGCGATGAAACGGCCGAGCTGATGCCTGCCGCCATCCACTACGCGCACCGCCTGGTCGAGCGCCAGTCGCAGCTGCGCAAGGATGGCCGTTTGCCATGGCTGCGCCCGGATGCGAAATCGCAAGTCACGCTGCGCTACGTCGATGGCCGCCCGGTCGGCGTGCACACGGTCGTGCTGTCGACCCAGCATGCGCCAGAAATCTCGCACAAGCAGATCGAAGAAGCCGTCATCGAAGAAATCATCAAGCCGATCCTGCCGCGCGAATGGCTGACGGAGACCAAATTCCTCGTCAACCCGACGGGCCGTTTCGTCATCGGCGGTCCGCAAGGCGATTGCGGCTTGACCGGCCGCAAGATCATCGTCGACACCTACGGCGGCGCAGCCCCGCACGGCGGCGGCGCGTTCTCGGGCAAGGACCCGTCGAAAGTCGACCGTTCGGCAGCGTACGCGGCCCGCTACGTGGCGAAAAACATCGTCGCGGCCGGCCTGGCGCGCCAATGCCAGGTGCAGGTCAGCTACGCCATCGGCGTGGCCAAGCCGATCAACATCACCGTCTACACGGAAGGCACGGGCGTGATTCCCGACGCGGAAATCGCCAAGCTGGTGCTGGCGCACTTTGATCTGCGTCCAAAAGGCATCGTGCAAATGCTCGACCTGTTGCGCCCGATCTACCAGAAGAGCGCCGCCTACGGCCATTTCGGCCGCGAAGAGCCGGAATTCACGTGGGAACGCACGGACAAGGTCGCCCTGCTGCGCGACGCTGCCGGCCTGAAGTAATCTAGTTGGATTTGCAAGAAAAGCGCCCCGGCCTGCTGGCCGCGGGCGCTTTTTTTATGTGTTGTTACGTGGCAATGCCGTGCAAACAGGCTGGCGCGGCGGCCTTGACAATGATAAAATCCCGTGTCCGAGGAGCGTTGCGACGAAGAAATTCGCCAGGCTCGGAATATCCTGCAACTGCGCTCACGTACCTTTTTCAACAACTGAAAGGAGGGCGTGATGAACGCCGTACTCAAATCGCAACACGACTACACCATCGCCGATATCACCTTGGCCGCATGGGGCGACAAAGAAATCAAGATTGCTGAAACGGAAATGCCTGGCCTGATGGCCATCCGCGAAGAATTCGCGGCAGCGCAGCCTCTGAAAGGCGCGCGCATCACCGGTTCCATCCACATGACCATCCAGACCGCCGTGCTGATCCAGACCCTGGAAGCACTGGGAGCGCAAGTGCGTTGGGCATCGTGCAACATTTACTCCACGCAAGATCACGCCGCCGCCGCCATCGCCGCCGCCGGCACGCCGGTGTTCGCCGTCAAGGGCGAGTCGCTGGACGACTACTGGGAATACACGCACCGCATCTTCGAATGGCCGAACGTGGATGGCAAGGCCGTCTACTCGAACATGATCCTCGACGATGGCGGCGATGCCACCCTGCTGCTGCACCTGGGCGTGCGCGCGGAAACCGACCTGTCGGTACTGGCCAACCCCGGTTCGGACGAAGAAATCTGCCTGTTCAACTCGATCAAGAAACACTTGCTGGCCGACCCGACCTGGTACTCGAAGCGTCTGCCTGAAATCCTCGGCGTGACGGAAGAAACCACCACCGGCGTGCACCGGTTGTATCAAATGCACAAGGAAGGCAAGCTGGCTTTCCCTGCGATTAACGTGAACGATTCCGTCACGAAATCGAAGTTCGACAACCTGTATGGCTGCCGCGAATCGCTGGTCGACGGCATCAAGCGCGCCACCGACGTGATGATCGCCGGTAAGGTCGCCGTCATCGCCGGTTACGGTGATGTGGGCAAGGGTTCGGCCCAGGCCATGCGCGCCCTGTCGGCGCAAGTATGGGTGACGGAAGTCGATCCGATCTGCGCACTGCAGGCGGCGATGGAAGGCTACCGCGTCGTGACCATGGATTACGCGTGCGAACACGGCGACATTTTCGTCACCTGCACCGGCAACTACCATATCCTCACGCACGATCACCTGACGCGCATGAAAGACCAGGCCATCGTCTGCAACATTGGTCACTTTGACAATGAAATCGACGTTGCTTCGTTGAAACAATACGAGTGGGAAAACATCAAGCCGCAAGTCGACCACATCATCTTCCCGTCGGGCCGCCGCATCATCCTGCTGGCCGAAGGCCGCCTGGTCAACCTCGGTTGCGGCACGGGCCACCCGTCGTACGTGATGAGCTCGTCGTTCGCCAACCAGACGATCGCGCAGATCGAGCTGTACGCGAACACGGCCAACTACCCGGTCGGCGTGTACACCTTGCCGAAACACCTCGATGAAAAAGTCGCTCGTTTGCAACTCAAAAAGTTGAATGCGCAGCTGACGGAACTGACGCAAGAGCAAGCCGACTACATCGGCGTGCGCACGGAAGGCCCTTATAAACCTGAACACTACCGTTACTGATCGGTAGTCCGGGGCTGTCACTCACCCTCCGAGGGCCGACGCCTGGCGCCGGCCTGACCTCACTTTTGACAGGCTAGAGAAATGCGCTTGCTACTGATTTGGTTTATCAATGCGGCGGCCCTGTTTGCCGTCCCTTACCTGATGCACTCGGTGACGATGAGCAGCGGCTGGACCGCGCTGCTGGCCGCTGCCGTGCTGGGGCTGGTTAATGCGCTGATCCGTCCCTTGCTGATCCTGCTGACCCTGCCCGTGACGTTCTTGTCGCTGGGCCTGTTCATTTTGATCATCAACGGCTTCATGTTCTGGCTGGTGGCGCAGATGATCGCTGGTTTCCATGTCGCCAGTTTCTGGTCGGCCGTGGGCGGTGCCATTCTGTACAGCATCATTTCCTGGGCCTTGTCGACCTTACTTTTGAGCAACGACGATGGAAAAGCATAACTTCAGTATTGAGTTTTTCCCGCCGAAAACCCCGGAAGGGGCGGAAAAGCTGCGCGCCACGCGTGTCAAGTTGTCTGAATTGCATCCGAAGTATTTCTCGGTGACGTTTGGCGCCGGCGGCACCACGCAGCAGGGTACCTTGGACACCGTGCGCGAGATCCTGGCGGCCGGCGAACAGGCCGCGCCCCATCTGTCTTGCGTGGGCGGTTCGCGCGAATCGATCCGCGCCGTGCTGGCCGACTTCAAGGCGGCCGGCGTGAACCGCATCGTGGCCTTGCGCGGCGACTTGCCGAGCGGCTATGGTGCCTCGGGCGAGTTCCGCTACGCCAACGAGCTGGTGGAATTCATCCGCGCCGAGACGGGCGACCATTTCCATATCGAAGTGGCTGCCTATCCGGAAGTGCACCCGCAAGCCCGTTCGCCGCAGGACGACCTGAACGCGTTCGCGCGCAAGGTGCAGGCCGGCGCCGATGCGGCCATCACCCAGTACTTCTACAATGCCGACGCGTATTTCCAGTTTGTCGAGCAGACGCAGAAGATGGGCATCAACGTGCCCATCGTGGCCGGCATCATGCCGATCACGAATTACACGCAGCTGATGCGCTTTTCGGACATGTGCGGCGCGGAAATTCCACGCTGGGTGCGTCTGAAACTGGCCAGCTTCGGCGACGACAGCGCGTCCATCAAGGCTTTTGGCCTGGACGTGGTGACGGGCTTGTGCGAACGCCTGCTGGAAGGCGGCGCGCCAGGCTTGCATTTCTATAGCATGAACCAGGCGGCGCCTACGACCGCACTGTGGCAGCGCCTGGTCAAGTAACTTTCATCTGATCCGTCAGAGCAGATCGCCCTCCGTCACGATGTGATCGAGGGCGATGTCATATGTGCCGCTGGCAAATGACGCCTTCAGACAGCCGTATGCCACACCGAGGGTGCGGGGGCGTGGCGCGTGTTCCAGGGTGCGGTCGTAATACCCGCCGCCATAGCCGAGCCGGTACCGTTGCTCATTGAATCCCAGGCAAGGCACCAGCAGGGTGGCGGGCGCCGGGCGCAGGCGCAATTCGGCGGGCACGGCCACGCCCATGCCATCCTTGACCATCGCTTCTCCCGGCGTCCAGCTGGAAAACGCCAGCGGCGCATGCTTTTCCAGCACCACCGGCAAGCTTAATTGCACGCCGCGCGCGGCCAGCTGCGCATACGCGTCGTGCAAGTCCGGCTCGCCATGCAGGGGCCAGTACACGCCCAGTTCCTCGATGTTTTCCTGCGCGCACCAGTCCAGCAGGCGCTGCGCGATGGCCGCATCCCACTGCGCGCGCGTGGCGTCGGGCAGGGCGCGCCGGGCCGCCAGCAAGGCTTTGCGCAAGCCGGCTTTTTCCTGTGGCGCAATGGGTGGCCGTGCAGCCGGATCGCATGTTATTCTAGGGTCGCTATTCATATCACCATCAAGTTAAGATTGAGAGTCGTACATTGATTTCCCCACTGAAATGGATTGCCGGCACGATGCTGTGTGTTGCATCGGCCTTGTCTCCCCTGGCCGCCCTGGCCCAGGTGTCCGCCACCGTAACGCCCGCCGCTCCCGACACGCGCAGCGAGGACGATGCCTTCCTGCTGCTGCGCGACGCCGCGCGCAAGGATGACGTCGAAAAAGCCGACTTTTATGCGGGGCGCCTGACGAATTACCAGATTCCTTCGTATGTCGACTATTATCGGCTGAAACCGCGCATCAAACAGTTGACCGAGGCACAATTTCGCGATTACCTGAACCGCTACAAGGGCAGCGCCATCGCCGACCGCTTCCGCAACGACTGGCTGCTGGAACTGGGCCGCAAGCGCGACTGGGTCGTGTTTGATGAACAATACCCGCAATTCGCCCTCGACGACGACACCCAGCTCAAGTGCTACGCGCTGATGTCGCGCGCCGCCAAGGGGCAGAACGTGGCGTCCGAGGCGCGCAACCTGCTCGTCTCGCCGCCAGGCTACGGCGAAGCGTGCGGCAGCCTGATCGCGGCACTGGCGCAAAATGGCCAGTTCGACACGAATGATCTGTGGGCGCAGATCCGCCTGGCGGGTCAGACCAACGCTACCGGCCCGGCCCGTCGCATCGCGCTGCTGCTGGGCGCCTCCGACGCGAAGATGGCGCAAGCCATCGACTTGCCGGCGCTGGTGCTGGCCAAGGGCGCGGGCGCCAGCCGTGCCGACCACGAGATGTACCTGGTGGCCGTCGGCCGCATGGCGAAAAGCACCTTGAAACTGGGCGTCGTGGCCCTGCAAAAGGCGAGCGCGCAATTGACGCCGCAGGAACAGGCCATCGGCTGGGCCAGCCTGGCCTTGCAAGCGTCGTATGCGCTGGCGCCGGAAGCGTTCGAATATTGGCAAAAAACCAATGGTGCGCCCCTGACTCAGGAGCAGATGCAATGGAAGGCGCGTATCGCCTTGCGTGAAGGCAACTGGCCACTGGTGAAGGCCGCCATCCAGGCCATGCCGGCGTCCTTGCGCACGGATCCCACCTGGGTGTACTGGCTGGCGCGCGCACAGCAGGCGGAAACGCCGGGCCGCCCGAACCCGCAGGCGGACGCCCTGTACCGCACGATTGCCGACCAGTCGAATTTCTATGGCTTGCTGGCCAATGAAGAGCTGGGCAACCATCTGGTCTTGCCGCCGCCGGGCCAGCCGGTCAGTCCGACGGAAATCGCCGCCATGGCCGCCAATCCGGGCTTGCAGCGCGCCTTGAAATTCTTCAACATGCGCCTGCGCTTCGAAGGCACGCGCGAGTGGAACTGGGAATTGCGTTCGATGACGGACCGCCAGCATCTGGCGGCCGCGGAATTTGCGCGCCAGAACAATGTGCTCGACCGCATGGTCAATACCTCGGACCGCACGCGCCTGGAAGTGGACTATACGCAGCGCTACCCGACGCCGCACGACGACGTCATGCATCCGGCCACGCAAACCCTGGGTCTGGACAAGGCCTGGGTGTATGGCTTGATCCGCCAGGAATCACGCTTCATCATGGATGCGCAGTCGCACGTGGGCGCCTCCGGTTTGATGCAGGTCATGCCGTCGACGGCCCGCTATGTCGCCAAGAAGATCGGCCTCACCGATTTCGTCACGGAAACGTTGAGCGATGTGCGCACCAATGTCTTGCTGGGCACGAATTACCTGAACATGGTGCTTGGCGGTCTTGACGGTTCGCAAGTGCTGGCCAGCGCCGCCTACAACGCGGGACCGGGGCGCCTGCGCATCTGGCGCGCCACCATGACGCGTCCGCTGGAAGGCGCCGTCTTTGCCGAAATCATTCCGTACACGGAAACGCGCGGCTACGTGAAAAACGTGATGGCCAACGCCACGTATTATGCGGCCCTGTTCGAGAAGAGCCCGCAGTCGCTGAAGGCGCGCCTGGGCACCGTGGGACCGAAAAACAGCGCCGTTTCCGCCGATTTGCCATCATCTAACTAAAGTCCGCCGACCATGCAAACGACCATCCTTGATCCCAGCCTGACGCAAACCCTGGCCGCCGCGCGCGAGCCGGGCCTGACCCTCATCATCGGCAACAAGAATTACTCATCGTGGTCGATGCGCCCGTGGGTGGCCATGACGGCCTTCGGCATCCCGTTCCAGGAAGTGCGCGTGCTGCTCGACCAGAGCGACACGGCCACCAAGATCGCCGAATATTCGGCCTGCGGCCGGGTTCCCGTGTTGCTGGCGGGCGAGATCACGATCTGGGATAGCCTGGCCATCTGCGAATACCTGGCCGAGCAGTTTCCCGATAAACACATGTGGCCGCAAGACGTGGCCGCGCGCGCCATGGCACGTTGTATCTGCGCGGAAATGCATTCCGGCTTTACCGGCTTGCGCACCGATATGTCGATGAATATCAAGGCAAAATTGCCGGGACGTGGCCGCACGGCCGCCGCGCAGGCCGACATCGGCCGCATCAGCGAAATCTGGGAAGAGTGCCTGTCGCGCTTTGGCCACCACCAGTTCCTGTTTGGCGACTTTTCCATCGCCGACGCGTATTTCGCCCCCGTCGTCATGCGTTTCCGCACGTATGGCGTGAGCCTGGCGCCGGCCCTGAACGCGTATTGCGAGCGCGTGCAGGCGCACCCGGCCGTGGCCCGCTGGATCACGGAAGCGCTGGCGGAAACGGAAGTCGCTGCCAAGCACGACGCGGAATTACCTGAATAAGAAAAGAGTGTTATGAAGATTTACACGGTCGGTGGCGCGGTGCGCGACCAACTGCTGGGCTTGCCCGTGAAAGACCACGACCACGTCGTCGTGGGCGCCACGCCGGAAGACATGCTGCGCCAGGGCTTCCGCCCAGTCGGCAAGGATTTCCCCGTGTTTTTGCACCCGAAGACGCAGGAAGAATACGCCCTGGCCCGCACGGAACGCAAGACGGCGCCCGGCTACCGGGGCTTTGTCTTCCACACGGCGCCCGACGTCACGCTGGAAGACGACCTGGTGCGCCGCGATCTGACCATCAACGCCATCGCCCGGGCCGAGGACGGGACGTTGACCGACCCGTTCGGCGGTATCGAGGATATTCGCAACAAAATCTTCCGCCACGTCTCCGACGCCTTTGGCGAAGACCCCGTGCGCATCTTGCGCTTGGCCCGCTTTGCCGCCCGTTTTCATACTTTTACTGTCGCGCCCGCTACCCTGACCTTGATGCGCCGCATGGTGGCCGACGGCGAAGTCGACGCCCTCGTGGCCGAGCGCGTGTGGCAGGAAGTGGCCAAGGGGCTGATGGAAAGCCATCCTTCGCGCATGCTGACGGTGCTGCACGAATGCGGCGCCCTGGCGCGCATCATGGGCGAAATCGCGCTGAGCGAACGCTTGCTGCAAGTCGTCGACCATGCGGCAGCGCAAGGTCATGACTTGCCCGTGCGTTTTGCGGCCTTGATGCTGCGCATGAGCAAAGATGCCATCGAGAAACTGAGCGAGCGCTTGCGCGTGCCCAATGAGTGCCGCGAGCTGGCCGTCATGGCGGCGCGCGAACGGGACAATATCGATGGCGCGCTGGCGCTGAGCGCCGAAGCCGTGGTGAGCTTGTGCGAGCGCTGCGACGGCTTGCGCAAGCCGCAGCGCTTTGCGCAACTGTTGCAAGCCGTGGCTTGCGACGGGCTGGTCACTGGCGATTTCCCTCAGGCGGCGCGGCTGCAGGGCGGATTGGACGCGGCGCGCGCCGTGAATGCGGGTGCGCTGGCGCAAGGCTGTGCGGAGCCGAAACGCATCCCCGAAGTCATCCACGCGGCGCGGGTGGCGGCCGTGCAGGCGTTCCTGGCCCAGGCTTGAGTGGCGGGAATAGGCTACAATGGCGCCACAATGTTGCACCGCACAATACCAGCCTGACGTGCCGCAGCACCGCCCCCAGGAGTCGACGTGACCTTACCCAAGCTGTTTCAAAACCCGTTTCGCCGCTGGCTTAGCCGTAGCGGTGGCGGGCGTCCGACCGTGCTCGTCAAGCAATTGCATGAGCGCGACCGGCGCCGCATGATGAAGCATTTCCTGTCGCTCGAGAAAAGCGACCGCCTGCTGCGCTTCGGCAGCGCCTTGCCCGATGAACTCGTGGCCCAGTACGTGCAAAAGATGGATTTTTCGCGCGACATGATTTACGGCGTCTACAACAGCCTGTTCAAGCTGGTGGGCGTGGGGCACCTGGCGTTTGCGCCGAAGGACCAGTCGCCGGCGAAAAGCGTGGTGACGGACAAGGAGCAGGTGGCGGAGTTTGGCGTATCCGTGTCGAAATCCATGCGCGGCATGGGGGTCGGGTCGAAATTGTTCGAACGGGCGGCGATTCACTGCCGTAACAACGATGTCGATACCCTGTATATGCATTGTTTGTCGTCGAACAAGACGATGATGCATATCGCCAAGAAGGCGGGCATGGAAATCCAGCGCGACTATGGCGAAGCCGATGCATATCTGAAACTGTTGCCGCCGAACCCGACCAGCATGCTGCAGGAAGCCGTGCAGGAACAGTTCGCCATGTTCGACTACACGTTCAAGGCCAACGCGCGTGCCGCGTTCAAATTGTGGGATCGCTTGCCGGGGCGCAAGAAGAAGCCCGGGCCGCCGTCACCGCCGTCACAGTAAGGGCAGGGCCGTCGTATCCTTGATGCGCTGCAAGGCAAAGCTCGATTTCACGTCCAGCACGGCCGGGTGGCGCAGCAGGGTCGCCATCATGAAGCGCGAAAAGTGTTCCATGTCTTCCACATGCACGCGCAACAGATAATCCATTTCGCCCGTCATCGCATAGCAGGCCACCACTTCCGGCCATTGCGCCACGGCCACGGCGAAGTCGGCGCGCGGCGAGGTATTCGTCACCAGATTCGGCGCCAGCACGCGCGCCGTGCTGTGCGCCGTGGCGTCGCTGTGCTTTTCCAGCCGCACGTTGACGTAGGCGAGCAAGCCCAGGCCGATCTTTTCCGGGTCCAGCAGGGCCACGTACTGGCGGATCACGCCCGCTTCTTCCAGCCGTTTGACGCGGCGCAAGCATGGCGACGGCGACAGGCTGACCTGCTCTGCCACGTCCTGGTTCGACAGGCGGCCATCGGCCTGCAGGACGGCGAGGATCTTGCGATCCGTTTTATCCAGCGTAATTTTGCTCATGCTTCCTCCGGTGGTTCGACTTTCACGCAATATTATTGCGCAAATCATGATTGTTCGGGAGATCTTTGGCATTTAATGCCCACAGACCGCGCCTATACTGTGCGCTACTTCTTGGAGGAGACATCATGCAATTTCAGCCTTGGGATAACCCGATGGGTACCGATGGTTTCGAGTTCGTCGAGTATGCAGCACCAGACCCAAAAGCATTGGGCAAGCTGTTCGAGAACATGGGCTTCACGGCCATCGCGCGCCACCGCCACAAGGATGTGACCCTGTACCGTCAGGGCGACATCAATTTCATCATCAATGCCGAACAAGATTCGTTCGCGCAGCGTTTTGCCCGCCATCACGGCCCGTCCGTGTGCGCCATCGCCATCCGCGTCGACGACGCGGCCTTCGTATACCGCCGCGCGCTGGAACTGGGCGCCTGGGGCTTCGACAATAAAACAGGTCCGATGGAGCTGAATATCCCCGCCATCAAGGGCGTGGGCGATTCCCTGCTGTACTTCGTCGACCGCTGGCGCGGCAAGGGCGCCGACAAGCCGGACGCGGCCGCACCTGGCGGCATCGGCGACATCAGCATCTATGACGTCGATTTCGTCGCCATTCCCGGCGCCGTCGCCAACCCCGTCGGCCATGGCCTGACGTATATCGACCACCTGACGCACAATGTGCACCGTGGCCGCATGAAGGAATGGGCGACGTTCTATGAAAGCCTGTTCAACTTCCGCGAAGTGCGCTATTTCGACATCGAAGGCAAGTTGACGGGCCTCAAGTCGAAGGCCATGACTTCGCCGTGCGGCAAGATCCGCATTCCGATCAATGAATCGTCGGACGACAAGTCGCAGATCGCTGAATACCTGGACCAGTACCATGGCGAAGGCATCCAGCATATCGCCCTGGGTACGGACAATATCTACGCGTCCGTGCAAGGCATGCGCGATACGGGTATCGATTTCCAGGATACGATTGAAACTTACTATGAGCTGGTCAACCGCCGCCTGCCCAACCATGGCGAGCAGCTGGAAGAACTGCGCCGCCTGCGCATCCTGATCGATGGCCACAGCACGGAAAACGAACGCGAACTGTTGCTGCAAATCTTCACGCAGACGGTGATCGGCCCGATCTTCTTCGAGATCATCCAGCGCAAGGGCGACCAGGGCTTCGGCGAAGGCAATTTCCGCGCCCTGTTCGAATCGATCGAGCTGGACCAGATCAAGCGCGGCGTGCTGAAAGATACGAACGCGGCGTAATGTTGCTTTGTAACAAATAGTAGTAAAAAAGGCAGCAGCACCGGAGTGCAGCGCAGCAAAGAACTGCGCGCATTCCTGTGGTAGTCTACGACAAACAAGTCATTTTTCCGCACCGGCATTGTCCACAAGGCACAGCCGGTACGTGTGAGTTCAACCGACTTTGCACGCGTAGCACAGAGAATAATGGAGACAAGTAATGAATGCACCAATCAAGGGCTCGAGTCTTGAGCCGGGCGCGCACGCGTCCGAAATTTCCCTGAACGACAAATACACGCTGGAGCGTGGCCGCGCCTTCATGACGGGCACGCAAGCGCTGATCCGCCTGCCGATGCTGCAGCGCGAGCGCGATTTGAAGGCTGGCCTGAATACGGCCGGCTACATCACCGGTTACCGCGGTTCGCCTGTGACGTCCGTCGACATGACGGCGATCAAGGCCAAGAAATACCTCGATGAACACCACGTCAAATTCCATCCGGGCCTGAACGAAGACCTGGCCGCCACAGCCGTCTGGGGCACGCAGCAAACGAATCTGTTCGAAGACGCGAAATACGACGGCGTGTTCGGCATGTGGTACGGCAAGGGCCCTGGCGTCGACCGCTGCGGCGACGTGTTCAAGCACGCCAATAACGCCGGCTCCGCCAAGCATGGCGGCGTGCTGGTGCTGGCCGGCGACGACCATGCGGCAAAATCCTCGTCCACGGCGCACCAGTCCGACCATATCCTGAACGCTTGCGGCATCCCCGTGCTGTACCCGTCGTCGGTGCAGGAATACATCGACTACGGCTTGCACGCGTGGGCCATGAGCCGCTACACGGGGCTATGGGTGTCGATGAAATGCGTGACCGACATCATCGAATCGGGCGCCGCCGTCGATTTCGACCCGGACCGCGTGCAGATCACCCTGCCGACCGACTTCGAGATGCCGGCCGGTGGCTTGAACATCCGCTGGCCCGACACGGTGCTGGAACAAGAAGTACGCATGAACAGCTACAAATGGTATGCGGCGCTGGCGTATGCGCGTGCCAACAAGCTCAATAAAATCATCTGGGACAGCCCGAAGGCGCGCATCGGCATCATCACGGCCGGCAAATCCTACCTCGATACGCGCCAGGCGCTGGCCGACCTGGGCATCGACGAGCAGACGGCGTCCGACATCGGCATCCGCCTGTACAAGATCGGCATGACCTGGCCGCTGGAAGCGGACGGCGTGCATGAATTTGCCAAGGGCCTCGATGAAATCCTCGTGGTGGAAGAAAAGCGCCAGATTCTCGAATACGCGCTGAAGGAAGAACTCTACAACCTCAAGGACGGCGAGCGTCCGCGCGTGGTCGGCAAGTTCGACGACACGGGCGAATGGAGCAACCAGAAGGGGACGGGGCACGGCGACTGGCTGCTGCCGGCCACGTATGAGCTGAATCCGGCCATGATCGCCCGCGCCATTGCCAGCCGCATTTCGCGCTACTACGCCGGCCACCCGGTGGAGCAGCGCGTGAAGGAGCGCATCGCCTACCTGGAAGCGAAGGAAAACGTCCTCAAGGCCATCAGCGTGAAACCCGATCCGCAAAAGGACCGCACGCCGTTCTTTTGCTCCGGCTGCCCGCACAACAGTTCGACCAAGGTGCCGGAAGGCTCGCGCGCGCTGGCCGGCATCGGCTGCCACTACATGGTGCTGTGGATGGACCGCGAAACGTCGACGTTCACCCACATGGGCGCCGAAGGCGTCACCTGGGTGGGGCAGGCGCCGTTCACGAATGAAAAGCACGTATTTACCAACCTCGGCGACGGCACGTATTTCCACTCGGGCATCCTGGCCATCCGCGCGGCCGTCTCGGCCAAGGTGAACATCACTTATAAAATCCTGTTCAACGATGCGGTGGCCATGACGGGCGGCCAGGAATTCGACGGCCCCCTGTCGCCGGCCATCATTTCGCGCCAGATCGCCGCCGAAGGCGTCGGTCCCATCATCGTCGTCACGGATGAACCGGAAAAGTACCCGGACGATTACGCCTGGGCGGAAGGCGTCACCGTGCGCCACCGTTCGGAACTGATGGACGTGCAGCGCGAACTGCGCGACATGCCCGGCGTATCGGCCATGATCTACGACCAGACCTGTGCTTCGGAAAAACGCCGCCGCCGGAAACGCAATGAATACCCGGACCCGGCCAAGCGCGCCGTCATCAACGAAGCCGTCTGCGAAGGCTGCGGCGACTGTTCCGTGCAATCGAACTGCCTGTCGGTGGAACCGCTGGAAACGGAACTGGGGCGCAAGCGCCAGATCAACCAGTCGTCCTGCAACAAGGATTTCTCGTGCACGACGGGTTTCTGCCCCAGCTTCGTGACGGTGGAAGGCGGCGGCTTGAAAAAGCCGAAGAAGGCGGCTGCCGCCGACAAGGACGCGCCAGCGGCGCCGGCCTTGCCGACGCCCGTCATTCCGTCGACGGCCGAGCCGTTCGGCATCCTGGTCACCGGCATCGGCGGCACGGGCGTCGTTACCGTCGGCCAGATCCTGGCCATGGCGGCCCACGTGGAAGGCAAGGGCTGTTCCGTGCTGGACATGAGCGGCCTGGCGCAAAAGGGCGGCCCCGTGATGTCGCACGTGCGCCTGGCGGACCGCCAGGAAGATATCCACTCGACGCGCGTGGGTACCGGTGCGGCTGACCTGGTCATCGGCTGCGACTTGATCGTCACGGCCAGCCGCGACGCCCTGTCGCGCATGGGAGAGGGCCGCAGCTGGGCCATGATCAACTCGACCAGCTCGTCGACGGCCGCGTTCGTGAAAAACCCGGACTGGCAATTCCCCGGCGCCTCGGCGCGCATGGAAATCGAAAAGGCGTGCGGCAGCGACCACGTGGACTTCATCGACGCGGGCCAGATCGCCACGGCGCTGATGGGCGACTCCATCGCGACGAACATGTTCATGCTCGGCTACGCCTGGCAAAAAGGCAAAGTGCCGCTGTCGGAAGCTGCCATCATGAAGGCCATCGACTTGAACAATGTCTCGGTGGCGTTCAACAAGGCGGCCTTCAACTGGGGCCGCGCGGGCGCCCACGATGCGGCCAGCCTGGTGCGCATGACGACGCCAGCCAAGGTGGTGGAATTCAAGCGCATCGAAACGCTCGACGACCTGATCGAAAAGCGCGTGGCCCTGCTGACGGCTTACCAGGACCGCGCGTATGCGCAGCAATACCTGGACTTCGTCGGCCAGGTGCGCGCCGCCGAAAGCGCGCTGAATGGCCCGCACCTGCGCCTGACGGAAGCCGTGGCCCGCTACTTCTACAAGCTGATGGCCTACAAGGACGAATACGAAGTGGCGCGCCTGTACACGGACGGCGCCTTCCAGGCGAAGATCGCCGCCATGTTCGAGGGCGACATCAAGCTCAAGTTCCACCTGGCGCCGCCGATCATGGCGAAAACGGATGCCCATGGCCATTTGATCAAGAAGGAATATGGCCCGTGGATGCTGAAGGCCTTCGGCGTGCTGGCCAAGTTCAAGGGCTTGCGCGGCACGGCCTTCGACGTGTTCGGCCATACGGCCGAGCGCAAGATGGAACGGGCGCTGATACTCGAGTACCGCACGACGGTGGGTGGCTTGCTGCCGAAACTGACGATGGCCAAGCTGGCGCAAGCCGTGGCGATTGCCAGCATTCCGGAAGACATCCGCGGCTATGGCCACGTGAAGGAGCGTCATCTGAAGGCGGCGAAAGAGAAGGAAGCCAGTTTGCTGATCGCCTTCAATGCGCCGACGCCGCTGCCGCCCGTCGTGGCGGCACCCGTGGCGGCCACCGTGGCGTGATGGGGTGAGCTCCACGCTGTAGCAATGGCGCCTGCGGGCGCCATTTTTTTGTATCAAAGAAAACAACGCCTGTTTGTAAAACGTCTTATAATTTTTCGATAATTTCTTTTCGGAAAGTTCGTCATGTCTTCCCTGCGCTTTTCCGCCCTGGCGGTTCCTCTCGTATTGTTGTTGAGTGCCTGCGGTGGAGGTGGCGGCGGCAGCGACAGCGCGCCCGTCGTGCCGCCCGTGACGCCGGCGGGTCCGGCGGCGCTGGTCGCTTCGTCCACGGTCGCGAACCGCTGCGCGGCGCCGCGCGGCGGCAGCAGCATCGACAAGCCGGGCACCTTGCTCGATGAACTGACGTGGGTGCGCAGCTGGATCGATGAAACGTATCTGTGGTACCGCGAAGTGCCGACCACTTACCAGGCGCAAAGCTTCGTCACGCCCGTCGCGTACTTCGATGTGCTGAAAACAACGGCCACGACGGCGTCCGGCAAGCCGAAGGATCAGTTCCATTTCACGTACACGACGGCCGAATGGGAAGCTTCGCTCAATGGCGTGGAACTGGGTTACGGCATGCTGCTGGCGCTGACGCGTACCACGCCGCCGCGCAAGGCGGTGATCTCGATCGTCGAGCCAGGCTCGCCGGCGGCACTGGCGGGCTTGCGGCGCGGTGACGTGCTGCAAACCGTCGATGGCGTCGATTTCGTCAATGTCCCCGACGCGGCCAGCGTGGCTATCCTCAACGCCGGCCTGTTCCCCAAGGCGCAAGGCGCGCACACGCTGGGATTGAGCCGTAACGGCGCGCCCCTGTCGGTGAGCCTGACGGCGGTGGACGTGAGCACCAGCGCCGTGCAGAACGAGCGCATCATCGACACGCCCACGGGCAAGGTGGGCTACCTGACCTTCAACACGCACAACAACGTGGCCGAACGCCAGCTGGTCGAGACCATGGCCCGCTTCCAGGCGGCCGGCATCAGCGACCTGGTGCTCGATGTGCGCTACAACGGCGGCGGTTACCTCGATGTCGCCAGCGAACTCGCTTACATGATCGCCGGTCCGCAAGTCACCACCGGCAAGACCTTCGAGCAGGTGCTCTTCAATGACAAGACGCGGCCGGAAGCGCCCGTGCCATTCCATGCGCAAAGCCAGGGCTTTCCCGCGCAGAATCCCCTGCCCAAGGGCACGCCGCTGCCTTCGCTGGGGCTCAAGCGGGTGACATTGTTGACAACGGGCAACACCTGCTCGGCCAGCGAAGCGATCATCAACGGCTTGCGCGGCGTGGACGTGCAAGTCAACCTGATCGGCGGCACGACGTGTGGCAAGCCCTACGGTTTCTATCCCGCGCCGAATTGCGGCACCACATATTTCGCCGTGCAATTCCAGGGCGTCAACGCCAAGGGTTTTGGCGACTTTGCCGATGGCATGGCGCCGACCTGCGACGTGGCGGACGATTACCAGCATGCGCTAGGCGACGCGGCGGAAGGCATGCTGGCGGCGGCGTTGCGCTACCGCAGCAGCGGCAGCTGCACGCCGGCCATGGGGGCCACCAGGCTGTTGAGTTCGATGGAGAGTCCGGCCGACACGGCCGCGCGCCTGTTGCGGCCGTCCTACAAGGAAATTGCCATCAGGCGCCATTAACGCGCATGTTCCTGCCATAGGCTAACGAGGACGCCTGGCGTTTTCCTGCTCAGAAATCTTTCTATATAACAATTTCGATATATAGAAAGATGAATCCATTCGTTCTGGAATGACTGACATTTTGCTATCTTGCCGCTTTTCTCCCACCTTGAGAAGCGCAACGATGTCGAAACAGTTCAAGTTAACACAGCTCAGCCTTGGCGTACTGGCCATCCTGGGCGGCACCGCATGGCAGGCGCACGCGCAAACGCAAGCGCCCGCAGCGGATCAGCAAGCTGCGGCCACCCCGCCAGCCGTCGTGGTCACCGGTTCGCGCATTCCCCGCGCCAGCCTGGAAGGCCCGTCTTCCGTCACCATCCTGACCGGCGACGAAATCACCAAGCAGGGCTACAAGAACGTCTTCGACGCGCTGACCAGCCAGGTGCAGAACAGCGGCTTTACGCAGGGCGAGGATTACGGCAATACCTTCACGCCGTCGGCCAATACCATCAGCCTGCGCGGCCTGGGCCCGAACCATACCTTGATCCTGCTGAACGGCCGCCGCCTGGCCGACTTCCCCATCGCCTATGACGGCGCCGTCAACTTCACCAACCTGGCGAACATCCCGTCGAGCATTGTCGACCGCATCGAAATCCTCAACGGCGGCGCCTCGGCCATCTATGGCTCGGACGCGATCGCCGGCGTGGTCAACGTGATCCTGAAAAAACAGACGGACGGTTTCGATATCAACGTCAAGCTGGGCGGCACCTCGCGCGGCGGCGCCGGCAACCAGCGCGTGCAGCTGACGGGCGGCGGCAATTTCGACAAGCTGCATACCCTGTTCAGCGTGGAACTGAGCCAGCGCGACCCGCTGTGGAGCATGGACCGCGACTTCATGACCAGCCGCTCCGGCGTGCCGACGACGGTCGCCGCGCGCCGCACCCTGGTAAAAGACAAATATGTCGACCTGGGCGACACCTGCGGCCAGTTCGGCGACATGTTCGGCGGTAGCGTCAGCAAGTACACGGCGGCAAACGGCAGCTATTGCGCTAGCCCGAAAGCCCGCCCCACCTTCTGGACCACGCAGACGAAGAACCAGAGCCAGAACGTGTTCGGCAGCGCCAATTACGAGCTCGATGCCGACACCACCCTGTTTGCCGATGTTCTGATCGGCAAGAACAAGACCGTCAACAATACGCGCGGCCCGTCGTGGGCCTCGGCTTCGCTGAACGGCAATTCCTTCCTGAACCAGAACAGCGGCGCCTACGAAGAGTGGACGCGCTTTATCTCGCCCGAGGAAATCGGCGGCGTGCAGCGCTACAACCGCAGCTGGGACGACTTGGCCACGGCCATCTCGCTCGGTGCCAAGGGCCGCATTCCGGGCAGCGCCTGGCAGTATGAAGCCAATTACAACGCGTCCATCTACAAGAGCGAAGGCCACACGCCGCGCATGTTGTCGAACATCGACAGCTTCTTCCTGGGACCGAAGCTGGGCACGGACGCCAAGGGCGTGGCCATCTACGCAGCCGATCCCGCGCGCCTGTCGCAGCGCCTGACGCCGGCCGAATTCGACAGTATCAGCGGCTACAGCACCAGCCATGACAAGGCCTGGACGAATACCCTGAGCCTGGCCACGAATGGCGACCTGTTCCAGCTGCCCGCCGGCACGGTGAAAATCGCCACGATTGCCGAAGCGAGCAAGCAGGGCTTCAGCAACGAACCCGACGCGCGCATCGACCAGGGCTATTTCAATGTCGCCACCGGTTCGGGCGTCACGGCCGGCACCCGTTCGCGCTATGCGCTGGGTGCGGAGTTGAATGTGCCGCTGCATGAAAAGCTGACCGCTACCGTCGCCGGCCGCTATGACCGCTACAGCTTTGCCGGCCGCAAGGAAGGCAAGTTCACCTACAACGGCGGGCTGGAATTGCGCCCGGCGCCGGAGCTGCTGTTCCGCGCCAACTATGCCACCAGCTTCCGCGCGCCGGACATGAATTACATCTACCAGGCACGCGGCAAAGGCTATTATGCGAGCACCACCGACTATTACCGTTGCGATGCTGCGGGCAAGGCCATCGACGGCTGCGAGTATGCCAATAAATCGCCGGGTGCCG
The DNA here is from genome assembly GCF_030397595.1 of Janthinobacterium sp. SUN033. Classification (NCBI taxonomy): domain Bacteria; kingdom Pseudomonadati; phylum Pseudomonadota; class Betaproteobacteria; order Burkholderiales; family Oxalobacteraceae; genus Janthinobacterium; species Janthinobacterium sp. SUN033. Next base: position 376,103 of record NZ_JAPQNV010000004.1, on the reverse strand, counting down.
ATTACGTGCAGAACGGCAGCCGCGACCTGCAGTCGGAAAAGGGCAAGTCCTTCGGCGTGGGCGCCGTCTGGTCGCCGAGTTCCAATTTCGACGTTTCGGTCGATTACTGGAACATCAAGATTGACGACCTGGTGACGAATCTGGACGCCGACAAGCTGCTGCGCGACGAATCCGATTGCCGCCTCGGCAAGGCCGATATCGGCTCGCCGACCTGTATCGATACCCTGGGCCGTATCGAGCGTTACGCGGCCAATGCCTTGAACAAGGCGGGCGAGATCAAGACCATCACCGTCAATCCGATCAACGCGGCCAAGCAAAGCAGCAGCGGCATCGATGTCAGCCTGAAGTATCTGCTGCGCACGACGGACTATGGCCGCTTCGCCTTCAAGGCCAACTACGCCAAGGTGCTGAGCAAGAAATCGCAGCAATTTGCCGGTGACGAAGAGACCGACGAAACCAAATCGATGACCAACAGGGATTGGCCCGACAAGTTGAACCTGAGCGTCAACTGGGCCGCGGGCGACTGGTCGAATACCTTGCTGGTCAGCCGTTACGGCAAGGTGCCGAATGCCGCCGGCAAGGCTTACTTGACGCCGACGGCGCTGGCCAACATCAGCACCGTCTACCGCATCAACGACCGCGCCACCGTTTCGCTGATCGTCAACAACGTGTTCGACAAGATCAAGCGCGATAGCAGCAACGGCTGGCCGTACTACCTGATCGGCAACTACAGCCCGCAAGGCCGCCAGGGGTGGGTCGAGTTCAACTACCATTTTGGCTCGTAATTCACGCTTGCCGAAGCAAGGCCGGAGCAGCTGACGCTGTTCCGGCTTTTTTATTTTCCGGCGCGTTTTTATCCGACCGCCACTCTATAATTGCCCGCTTGTTCTCTCTCGATGGAGTTTGACCCATGCTACGCCACGCCCTGCTGTCCACCGCCCTGTTGACCGTGTTTGCCGCCAGCGCACACGCCGCTCCCGTCCTGACGACGGTGGCCGAACGCTCGGGCTTTTTGAATACGGGCCGCTACGCGGAAGTGGAAGCTTTGTGTCGCCAGTTCCAGGCGCGCTATCCGAAGCAGGTGCGTTGTATCGAATTTGGCCGCACGCCGGAAAACCGCCCCATGCTGGCGCTGGCCGTGACGAATACGGGCGCCCTGACGCCGGCCGAAGCGGCGCGCCGCAAGCTGCCCGTGCTGCTGGTGCAGGGCGGCATCCATGCGGGCGAAATCGATGGCAAGGATGCGGGCTTCCTGGCCTTGCGCGAAGTCCTGGAGGGCAAGGCGGCGCCCGGCGCGCTGGACAAGCAGGTGCTGCTGTTCGTCCCCGTCTTCAATGTCGATGGCCATGAGCGCTTCGGCCAGTGGAACCGTCCGAACCAGCGCGGTCCCGTGGAAATGGGCTGGCGCAGCACGACGCAAAACTACAATCTGAACCGCGAATACATGAAGGCCGATACGCCCGAGATGCAGCACATGCTGGCGCTGGTGAACGCCTGGGACCCGCTGGCCTACGTCGACCTGCACGTCACCGACGGCGCCCAGTTCGAACCCGATATCTCGATCCAGGTCGAACCCGTGCATGCGGGCGATGCGGCCCTGCGCGTGGCGGGAACGGCGCTGCGCGACGGCGTGCTGGCCGACCTGGCAAAGCAGGGCTCGGACCCGAAACCATACTATATTTCGTTTGCCGAGAACGACAATCCGCAATCGGGTTTTGTCGATTCGGCGCCGAATCCCCGCTTCTCGCATGGCTATTTCCAGCTGCGCAACCGCTTCGGCATGCTGGTGGAAACCCATTCGTGGAAGGATTATCCGACCCGCGTGCGCATCACCCGCAACACCATCGTCTCGCTGCTGTCGCAAGTGGCGCTGCATGGCGCGCAGTGGCGGCAAACGGCGCTCGAGGCGGACGCACGCGCCGCGCAGCTGGCCGGCACCACCCTGCCGCTCACGTATAAAACCACGGAGAAGAGCCGCATGATCGCGTTTCGCGGCTACGCCTACACGCGTACGCCGTCCGAAGTGTCGGGCGCGCTGATGACGCGCTACGATGAAACCACGCCGCAGATCTGGAACGTACCGCTGCGCGACGAGATCGTGCCCGACCTGCAGCAGGCCGCGCCGCAGGCCGGCTATCTGGTGCCCGCCGCGCAGGCGCAGATGGTGGCGGCCAAGCTGCGCCAGCATGGCGTGTCGTACCAGGTACTGGCTGGCGCGCCGGGCAAGCTGCCGGTCGAGACCTTCCGCGCCACGCAGGTGAAATTCGGCGCGCAGTCGTTCGAGGGACGCCAGACGGCGGCCGTGCAGGGCGAGTGGCAGAAAGAGGTGCGCGTGGTCGGTGCGGGCGCGCTGTACGTGCCCGTCAACCAGGCCAAGGCGCGCCTGGTCGTGGCCCTGCTCGAACCGCGCGCGCCCGATTCCCTGCTGGCCTGGGGCAGTTTCAATACGGCCTTCGAGCGTAAGGAGTACATGGAAGAATACGTGGCCGAAGACGTGGCGCGCGCCCAGCTGGCGGCCGACCCGGCGCTGGCGGCGCAGTTCCAGCAGAAGCTGGCCAGCGATCCCGCATTTGCCAAGAGCCCGGCCGCGCGCCTGGAATTCTTCGCCCGCCGCCACGCTTCCTGGGATGAACGCCTGAACCTGTATCCGGTGCTGCGCACGGATGTCGCGCCGGCCGGCCTGGCATTGCCGCCGACGCGCACACCGAAGTTGTCAAATCGCACAGATTAATCGGAAGAAAATGCTATTCTCCGCTCGATGATGGCGCCGCCACCACGAGCAGAGACCATGAATGGGCAACAAGACACTGTATAACCAGCACCGCGAGACGTTTTTTCGCCTCTGCGACGCCGTCGGCGAAAATCAGGTGGAACAGGTGCGCAGCCTGCTCGAGGCCACGCCGCCGCTGTTGACCTTGCGCCGCTACAACATGGATGACGGCGAATCGCTGCTGCATCTGGCCGCGGCCGGCGGTAGCCGCGACGTCTGCGCCCTGCTCGTGTCGCTGGGCCTGGACATCGATCTGCCATTGCCCGGTTACCGCAACCATACGCCGCTGGACGTGGCGGCGGGCCATGGCCATCTGGATACCTGCCGCTGGCTGCTCGGGCATGGCGCTGCCGTCGATGGCTTGCCGGACAAGATACTCTCGCCGCTGGCCAGCGCCTGCGTGGGCGGCCACCAGGACGTGGTGGCATTGCTGCTGCAGTCGGGCGCCAATCCGAACCGCCTGCATACGCGCTGGAACCAGGCGCCGGTCGATATCGCCACCGGCTGGGGTTTTCCCGCGATCGCGCAATTGCTCGCTGCCGCCGGCGGCGTCAGCATACTCGACGTGCCGCAGCAAGCGGCCGCCTCGCCGCAGGAATCGATCCGCACCTTCATGCACAACAGCGCCGGCTGGGTGCTGCCGGCCGTGTTCAGCCCGGACAGCGGCGATGCGTGCTTTTCGCTGGGGATCAGCTGCATCGGCGGCAAGAGCGATTTCAAGCTGTTGTTTACGGTCGGCCTGTTCCAGCAATCCCCGATGACCGAACTGGCCATCTGCCTGCCTGGCCGCTGGCCGCTGACGGTCCACGGCTTCGCGCAGCACAGCCCCTGGCGCTTTCCGGTGGCGCTGCTGGCACGCCTGGGACGGCGCACGCTCGACCAGGCCAGCCTGGCGGCGGGCGAGCTGCTGCGGCGCGACGATCCGCACCTGGCGGATCTGGCCTGGCCGGACGGCGTCGACGCGCTGCTGGCCATCGACAAGCGCTGGAATGCGGAGCCGGAGGAGGACATTGCCGACGATGACAAGGTCACCATCTATCTGCTGGTGCCGGTGAAGTTCACGAAAAAAGGCGCGCCCGACGCCAGCGCCTTGCCGGCCTTGATGGAACGCAAGCTCAACGGCAGCTGGAAAGTGTCGGCCTTGCCCGTCCCCGTCATTGGCTAGCGCGCGCGTGGCCAGATCAAACCGGCCAGCTTGCAGCGATGTTATCCTGCCAATGCATCTTCCGCGTCCGCGCGCAACCTGTTCACGCATCGGTTTTTCATGACACAAAAAATTCTTCTCCTGAGCGTCTCGGCCGGCGCCGGCCACATGCGCGCGGCGCAAGCCATCGAGGCGTATGCGGCGCGCGATGACGGCGGCCCAGCGGCGCTGGCCCTGCATCTCGACGTGATGGATTTCGTCACGCCCGCCTTCCGCAAGCTGTACACGGATTTGTATATCAAGCTGGTCAACAAGGCGCCCGCGCTGTGGGGCTATCTGTATCACGCCACCCACGATGCGCCGCGCGACGGCTCGATGCAGCGCCTGCGCCGCGCCGTCGAGCGCCTCAACACGCGCGCGCTGATGGCGCGGATCGCCGCTTTTCAGCCCGACGCCATCATTTGCACGCATTTCCTGCCGGCCGAATTGCTGTCGCGCGCATTGCGCCAGCAGCAGCTGGTTTGCCCCGTGTGGGTGCAGGTCACGGATTTCGACTTGCACCGCATGTGGGTGCACGAGCAGATGCAGGGCTATTTCGCCGCCACCGACGAAGTGGCGTTTCGCATGCGCCACGAAGGCATCCCCGCCGGGCGCATCCACGTGACGGGCATCCCCATCATGCCCGCATTCGCGCAGGCGCCCGACCGCGTGTCGTGCGCGCAGGCGTTTGGCCTCGACCCGCGGCGCACGACGATCCTGCTGATGGGCGGCGGGGCGGGACTGGGCAGCCTTGAAACGGTCGCCGCGCGCCTGCTGGCGCTGCCGGGTGACTTCCAGCTGATCGTGCTGGCGGGGAAAAACACCGTCGCGCTGGCGGCGCTGCAGGCATTGGCCGGCCAGTATCCGGGCCGCTTGCTGGCGCAAGGCTTTACCAGCGAAGTCGAGCGCCTGATGGCGTGCGCCGACCTGGTGATCACCAAGCCGGGCGGGCTGACCACCTCGGAATGCCTGGCGCTGGGCTTGCCCATGATCGTCAACTCGCCGATTCCCGGGCAGGAAGAGCGCAATGCCGACTATCTGCTGGAGCAGGGCGTGGCCCTGAAGGCATTCGATGCCGTCACCCTGGAATACAGGGTGCGCCTGTTGCTCGAGCATCCCGAGCAGTTGCAATCGATGCGCGCAAAGGCGCTGGCCCTGGGCCGCCCGCGCGCCGCCCAGGACGTGCTTGCGCAGGTGCTGCGCGCCGGCGCCATTCTTCAATAACCAGGAAACCATGATGCTGCATGTCGTACTGTTGACCCTCGCCCTGGGGCTGGCCGCCGCGCCGGCCGGGGCGCAACCATCGCCGCCACGACATCCGGACTGGGCCACGCCGCTGCCGCAGGTGTCGAACCTGCACCAGGTCACGCCCGTCCTGTACCGCAGCGCCAGGCTGGATAGCGCCGACGTGGCCCAGTTGCAGGCGCTGGGTGTGAAGACGGTGATCAGCCTGCGCTCCTTCCACTCCGATACGCAGGTGCTGGAAGGCAGCGGCATCCGCGCCGTCCGCATTCCCATCAATACCTGGGCCATCCGCGACCGCCATGTGATCGACACCATGCGTGCCATCCGCGCCGCCGGACAGCAGGGTCCCGTGCTGCTGCATTGCCTGCACGGCGCCGACCGCACGGGCATGATGGCCGCCATGTACCGCATGCTGTACCAGGGCTGGCCGCGCGAAAAGGCGATCGACGAGCTGAAAAACGGCGGCTACGGCTACCACGCCGTGTGGAAGAATATCGAAAGCTACCTCCAGCGCGTGAATGTCGACGAACTACGCGCACGCATCGATGCACCGCAACCCTGATACCCCGCTGGCGCGCCACTTCAGGCATGATTGCGATTCCAGTCACGTTTTTCCGGAATCCGCATGGAACACCACAGCTTTCTCATCAACATACTGTTTTACCTGGTCGCCGCCATCATCATGGTGCCGCTGGCCAAGCGCCTGGGCATGGGCGCCGTGCTGGGTTACCTGGTGGCCGGCGTCGTCATCGGTCCCTGGGGCCTGGGCCTGATCAAGAATGTCGAGGTGATCCTCAGCTTTTCCGAATTCGGCGTGGTGCTGCTGCTGTTTTTGATCGGCCTGGAGCTGGAGCCGAAGCGCTTGTGGCTGCTGCGCCGTCCCATCTTTGGCTGGGGCGGGGCGCAGGTGGGCGTCGTCAGCGCGGGCTTGTGCGCCGTGGCCATGGCCTTTGGCGTGGACTGGCGCACGGCGCTGGTCGGCGCGCTGGGCCTGTCGCTGTCGTCGACGGCCATCGTGCTGGCCACCCTGGGCGAACGCAAGCTGATGAGCACGCCGGCCGGTTCCGCCGGCTTTTCCATTTTGCTGTTCCAGGATATCGCCGCCATTCCCATGATCGCTCTGGTGCCGCTGTTGGGTGGGCTGGTCACGCACAGCGGCGAACCGGGCTGGCTGCGCGTGGCCAAGCTGGCCGCCGTGCTGGCGGCCTTGGTGATCGGCGGTCGCTTCCTGGTGAATCCCATCCTGCGCTTCATCGCCAGGACGGACTTGCGCGAAATCTTCACGGCCTTTGCCCTGCTGTTGGTGATCGCCATCTGCGTGCTGATGGAATCGGTGGGCCTGTCGATGGCGCTGGGCACCTTCATGGCGGGCGTGTTGCTGGCCGATTCCGAATACCGCCATGAACTCATTTCCGACCTGGAACCGTTCAAGGGACTGCTCCTGGGCCTATTCTTCATTGCCGTGGGCATGTCCGTCGATTTCGGCGTGCTGCGCGCCCAGCCTATGCTGATCCTGGCCCTGGTGGCGGGCCTGCTGGCGGTGAAGATCGCCTTGCTGTACCTGCTGTCGAAGTTTGTCGACATTCCCCGCGGCCAGCAGCTGTTCTTTGCGCTGCTGCTGTCGCAAGGCGGCGAATTCGCCTTCGTCGTGTTTGCCGCCGCCGAGGCCGCGCACGTGTTTGCCCCGGAAACGGCCGCGCTGCTGGTCGTGGTGGTGACCCTGTCGATGGTGGCCACGCCCTTGCTGCTGCTGTTGCACGACAAATTCGTCGCGCCGCGCCTGCAAGGCGAGAAGAAGCGCCGCCCCGACGACCATATCGAGGCGCAGGACAATCCCATCGTCATCGCCGGTTTCGGCCGCTTCGGCCAGATCATCGGCCGCCTGCTGGCAGCCAACAAGATCGGCGTGACGGTGCTCGATCACGACCCGGACCAGATCGACCTGCTGCGCAAGTTCGGCTTCAAGGTGTTTTATGGCGACGCCACGCGCGTGGACCTGCTGGTGGCGGCCGGTATCGAGAAGGCCAGGGCGCTGGTGATCGCCATCGACAATGTGGACGACAGCCTGGCGCTGGTCGACGCCGTGCGCCTGCGCCTGCCGGAACTGACGATTCTGGCGCGCGCGCGCAACGTCACGCATTACTATGAATTGATGAAGCGGGGCGTGACGCTGATCGAACGCGAAACGTTCGCCGCGGCGCTGCTGCTGGGCGAGCAGACCTTGCAGCAGGTGGGTTTCAGCCCGGAGCGGGCGCAGCGCGCGGCCGGCATCTTTGGCCGGCATAACCTGAAAACCTTGCTGGAAGTGGCGCCGCACTTCCAGGACCAGCAAAAAGTCATGTCGCTCACGCGCCAGGCGCGCGAGGAACTGGAAGACATGTTCGAGAGCGATGCTGCGGCGTTCGCGGCGGCGGAAGCGGACAAGCCCGAATCAGAGCAATTGGCCTGATTCGGGCCTGCGTGGGCGCTTATTTCCCCCGGCGGCTTTCGATCGCCTCGATCTGGTCCATGATGCCGTTCATGCGCGCTGCCAGCGCCTGGTACGGTTTCGGCGAGGCCAGGTCGACGCCGGCCGCCTTCACCAGCTCATACGGATACGCGGAACCGCCGGAGCTGAGCATCTTCAGGTAGGCGGTCAGCGCGCCCGGTTCCTTGTCGAGGATGCGCTGCGCGAAATCCTGCGCCGCGGCGATCGAGGTGGCGTACTGGAACACATAGAAGCCGTGATAAAAATGCGGCACGTAGGCCCATTCAAGCGCGTAGGCGGGATCGATGGTCATGACGCCTTGCGCCTCGCCATGGTAGCGCTTGAGGATGCCGGCATAGATGGCCGTGATCTCTTCGCCCGTCAGCGATTCTCCCTTATCCACCTTGCCGTGGATGGCCGCTTCGAATTCGGCGAACATGGCCTGGCGGAAGTAGGTGCCGCGCAGGTTTTCCAGCGCCGCGCCCAGGTACAGCAGGCGCTCGTCATCGTCCTTGGCCTGCTTCAGGCGCGCGTCGAGCAGCAGCGCCTCGTTCGTCGTCGAGGCGATTTCCGCGACAAAGATGCTGTACGGCGCATAGACCGATGGCTGTGCCTTGTTGGCCAGCACCGAGTGCATGGCGTGGCCCCATTCGTGCGTCAGGGTGCTGACGGCTTCGTAATTGTCCGTGTAGTTGAGCAGCACGAACGGGTGCACGTCGTACGCGTCGCCATTCATGTAGGCGCCCGCCACCTTGCGCGGGCGCGGGTACACGTCCATCCAGCGCGCGTCCACGGCGGCGGTGAGGGCCTTGACGTAGTCGTGGCCCAGCGGCGCGACGGAATCGAGCATCATCTGCTTGCCGTCGGCCAGCGGGAAGCTGCGCTCGCTTTTCAGCAGCGGCGCATAGATGTCGTAATACGCGAGGTCCTTGACGCCCAGCATGCGCGCGCGCAGCTTGAAATAGCGGTGCAAGGTGGGCAGATTGGCGTTGGTTTGCGCGATCAGGGTCTGGTAGACGGCGGGCGGCAGATGGTCGGCGTCGAGCGCCGCGCTTTGCGAATCGGCATAGCGGCGCACTTTCGCATACGCGGCGTCCGTCTTCAGCTGGCCGTACAGGGTTTCGCCGAACGTGCGTTCATATTCCTTCCACTTGCCGAAGAAGGCGTCGAACACCAGCTTGCGGTCGGCGCGCTGGTCGTCACCGCGGTATTTCGTGTACGCCGCCTGGTCGAGACGTATTTCCTTGCCGTCCGACAGTTTCACGGTGGGCCACGGGATTTCCGCATTGGCCAGGGTGCGGTAGACGCTGGCGGCCGAGCTTGTTGCGAGGCCGAACTGCGCCACCAGCTGTTCGCCAGCCGCGTCGAGCGTGTGCGGCGCGCTGCGCAGCATGTTGCTCAATTGAAAACGGTATAGTTGCAAACCCTTGTCTTTCGCCAGCATGGCATCGATGCGCTTGCCGCCCAGGGCGAGGATTTCCGGCTGCAGGAAGGTCGTCGCCTGGGAGAAGTCGTTGCCCAGCAGGGCGGCGCGCTGGTTCAGCTGGTTGCCTTTGCTGTCGCCCGTATCCTGGTCGTAATATTGCGCCGCATAGGTGGTGAGCGTGTTGACGCGCTTGCGCGCCTCGGCGTACAGGTCCAGGCAGCTTTTCAGGCGGGCCGGCGACGCTTTCAACTGCCCCTTGCAGGCGCCCAGTTGCTGCAGCTGCGCCGACAGCTTTTTCGCGTCGGCGTCGAAGGCGGCGTCGTCTTGATACAGCGCCGTCAGGTCCCAGCGGTCGGCTTGCCGGTCGCCTGGCGTGGGGACGGGCGCAGCGAAGGCGGTGGAGAGGCCGAGAGCGAGCAGGGAAAACAGCAGGGGGCGCTTGAGCGCGGATGGCGTCATGGTTCATTCCAGTGAGGTTGTCGGAAGAATGCGTGCTGACCGCCGTGCAGGGATGCGCGCGTGACGCACCGCGTACCGGCAGAGCTGACTACGGTACCTCAAATGGACGCGGGGGGAAAGAGGCGGAGGGAAGATACCGCGCGCCACCTGGACGGTGGCGGCGGAACAACAGGAGGTTTTTACAGCGGTTGCAGCGCGATGGTGCCGAACGTGGTCGGCGTCGAGCACGGCTCTTCGTCGAAGGCGATGTCGCCCATGGGGTTGGCCACGCCGTCCGCCTTCAAATCCTTGAAACCGAACAGTTTCGGGTCCATCAGGTGGGACGGCGCCACGTTCGACAGGGCCGAGAAGATGCTTTCCACGCGGCCGGGGAATTTCTTGTCCCATTCGCGCATCAAGCCCTTGATCTGCTTGCGCTGCAGGTTTTCCTGCGAACCGCACAGGTCGCATGGAATGATGGGGAAGCCCTTGACTTCCGCATAGCGCTGCGTGTCTTCTTCCTTCACGTAAGCCATCGGGCGGATGACGATGTGCTTGCCGTCGTCCGACTGCAGCTTGGCCGGCATGCCTTTCAATTTGCCACCGAAGAACATATTCAGGAAGAATGTTTCCAGAATATCATCGCGGTGGTGGCCCAGGGCGATCTTGTTGGCGCCCAGCTCGTCGGCCACGCGGTACAGGATGCCGCGGCGCAGGCGCGAGCACAGCGAGCAGGTCGTCTTGCCTTCCGGAATCAGGCGCTTGACGATGCTGTAGGTATCCTGGTTTTCGATGTGGAAGGCGACGCCCAGTTCCGTCAGGTAGGCGGGCAGGATTTCCGGCGGGAAGTTCGGCTGCTTCTGGTCCAGGTTGACGGCGACGATATCGAAGTGAATCGGCGCGCGTTCGCGCAAGGTCATCAGGATGTCCAGCAGCGCATAGCTATCCTTGCCGCCGGACAGGCAGACCATCACCTTGTCGCCGTCTTCGATCATGTTGAAGTCACCGATGGCTTGTCCCACCAGGCGGCACAAGCGCTTGTGCAGCTTGTTGTTTTCCAGGGCGATCTTTTCCGCCTTCTTGCGCGCCAGTTTCTGCGCTTCCACATTGGCCGGCACTTCCACGGCGGCCGTCATCGTTTCCAGTACGGCGGTGTCATTCATGTTGTTCATGCTTCATCCTTGATCTTGAATACTTCCACGCCCACGCCTTCGCAGTCGGGATACACATCCGGTTTCATGCTCGATACGCGCGCGGCGCGCACGCGCGGGTGGGCCAGCATGGCGGCCAGCACGTCGTCGACCAGGCTTTCCTGCAGCTGCACGTGGCCTTGCGCCATGCGTTTGGCGATGGTTTCGCGCATGAAGTCATAGTCGACCACTTCTTCCAGCTGGTCATCCTTCGGCGTCGACAGGGCCAGGGGGATGTACAGGTCGACGTTGATGAGGACGCGCTGCTCGCCCTTTTTTTCGAAGTCGTAGACGCCGATGTTGATGAGGACTTCGTAATTGCGCAGGAACAGGCGGCGGCAATCGGCCAGGCGAGGGTGGGACAGGGCGGACGACATAGTTTTACCTTTTAAGGAATGCTGGAGTGCTGGTTGTTTGGTAGGGCTGCTGATTATTTGGTCAAAAACATGACGTCGCGCGGCAAGCCGATCAAATGCTGGCCGCCATCGACCAGCAGGGTCGTGCCCGTCAGCGCGCGCGCGCCGGCCACGTAGCAGACGCTGTCGGCCACATCCTCGGGCGTGCTGGAACGTCCCAGCGGCGTGTTTTCATGCGCCTTGGCAAAGTTCGCTTCCGTCTGCTCGCCGGAGACCATGGTGATGCCGGGGGCAATGCCCACCACGCGCACTTTCGGCGCCAGCGCCTGGGCCAGCATGGTGGTCGCCGACAGCAGCGCCGCCTTGGACAGGGTGTACGACAAAAAATCAGGATTGAGATTGTACAGTTTTTGGTCCAGCAAGTTGATGACCACGGCTTGCCCGCCTGCCGGGGTGGCCTGGTACAGGGCTTGCGCCAGCAGGATGGGGGCGGCCAGGTTGGCGTGCATGTGGGCGTCGAGCGCGGCGACGGAAAAATCGCCCGCATTGTCGTATGCAAACAACGATGCGTTGTTGACGACGCACGTCACGGGGCCCAGCGCCGCCTGTGCCTGCGGCAACAGCTGGCGTACGGCCGCTTCCTGCGCCAGGTCGCAGTGGAACGCTTGCGCGCGGCGGCCCAGCGCGGTGATTTCCGCGACCAGACTGAGCGCTTCGTCGCGCGAATCGCGGTAATGGACGGCGATATCCCAGCCGTCGCGCGCCAGGCCCAGCGCGATGGCGCGGCCGATGCGCCGCGCGGCGCCCGTGACGAGGGCGGCGCGGGGTGTGCTGTCGATTGGCGTTGTCGTTGCTTCTGTCATGTCTTTGCTATGGTTGAGATATTCGGTGGACGCCACACTGGCGGCATGCGCCGCCGATTCGCTACAATGCGGGAATGTCTCTTCCCGCACCCGATAGCGACGCGCTGGCCGCGTCCCATGCCTTGCAGCACCAGATTGCCGCCGAAATCGCGCGCAATGACGGCGCCATTCCCTTTGTCCGCTTCATGGAGCTGGCGCTGTATGCGCCTGACCTCGGCTATTACAGCGGCGGCGCCGCCAAGCTGGGCAAAGATGGCGATTTTACAACCGCGCCGGAGATTTCGCCCCTGTTCGGCGCCACCCTGGCCCATGTGGCAGCCGCTATTATGGCGCAAACGGCCCCGCGCATCCTCGAATTCGGCGCCGGCACGGGCAAGCTGGCCTGCGATATCCTGACGGAAGCGGCGAATGCCGGCATCCATGTCGAACAGTATGCGATCGTCGAATTGTCCGGCGAATTGCGCGCGCGCCAGGAGCTGGCGCTGGCAGCCTTCCCGCAAGTGGTGTGGCTCGACGGATTTCCCGACAGTTTCGAGGGCGCCGTGTTCGGCAATGAAGTGCTGGACGCCATGCCCGTCAACCTGATCAGCAAGACGCCCGCCGGTTGGTGCGAACTCGACGTCAGCATCGCCGACGGCCAGTTCGTGTTTGCCGAACGGCCCGCTGGCGCCGACGTGGCTGCGCAGATCGCCGCCCAGGTGCCCGAGGCGGACGCCTTGCCGGTCGGCTATGTCACGGAAATTCATGGCGTCGCCTGCGGTTTCATGCGCTCGCTGGCGCGCATGCTGACCAATGGCAAGGGCGGCGCGGCCGTGCTGTTCGACTATGGTTTCCCTGCGCATGAGTATTACCTGGACTTGCGCGCCACGGGCACTCTGATGTGCCATTACCGCCATCACGCCCACGCGGAACCGTTTTATCTGCCCGGCTTGCAGGACATCACGGCCCACGTGGATTTTACGGCGATGGCGGTGGCGGCGCAGGAGGCGGGCCTCGATGTGCTCGCCTACATGAACCAGGCGTCCTTCCTGCTGGGCGCGGGTCTCGGCGACTTGCTGCTGCGCACCGATCCGGAGCAGGTCAAGACCTATTTGCCGCAGGCGAGCGCCGTGCAAAAACTGGTGTCGCCCGCCGAGATGGGGGAATTGTTCAAGGTGCTGGTAGTGGGGCACCGCGTGGAGTTGCCGGAAGCGCTGTTGTCCAGCGACCGCAGTCACCGCTTGTAAGCGCCTGCAATATCAAGGCAGGGCAGTATCGCCCTGCAATTTCCTGTCCGCCGGTGGTTATTATCTTGTCATATCGTATATGATGACCGACACAGCACGGTTCCATCCTGCAAGAACCCGTCGCCGCGCACCGATTTCAAGATAGAACGATGGGAAAGATACATACACACTATGACAACCTGAAGGTGGCGCGCCTGGCGCCGCAGGAAGTCATACGTGCCGCGTACAAAGCCCTCAGCCAGAAATACCACCCGGACAAGAATCCCGGCGACGAAAAGGCCGCCCGCATCATGGCGATCCTCAACAGCGCCTATGGCACCTTGTCCGATCCACAACGCCGCAAGGAACACGACGAGTGGATCGCCGCCGAGGAATGGGAAATCGAATGGCTGGAAAGCACCCACCAGGAAGAAGGCAAGAGCCGCGATGCCCGCGCGAAAGGCCATGCCCAGCCGCATGAACACGCCTGGGCGCAGGATGTGCCGCCGCCGAAGGGCAAGCCGCGGCGCGGCCTGCAACCCGTCTGGCGCAACTGGCGCTGGTGGCTGAGTTTGTTTATCTGCCTGTTGCTGGGCTGGCTGGGCGCCTTGCTGATGCTCGACACGTCGCAGCCCGTGCCTGCCGCGCTGGCGTCGGCCTGGAGCGGCCTGGCCCGCGACGGCGCCAAGCCCCATGCGGAAGCGGCCACGCCGGCGGCCGGTGCCGCGTCGTCGTCGAAAGGCGAGGCGGTGGCAGTCGACAGCTGGGCCGTGGGCAAGCCGTATGCGCCCGAGCCGCCGCAAGCGAAGACGCCGGAGATCCGCGTGCTGGCCGTGTCCCAGCTGAGCCTGAAAGGTATCCAGCCCGCCTGCGATGGGGCTGGCAAGGCCGAGTCCCCATCGCTGGTGGCGCCGAATGGCGAACCCTGGCCGACCCATTCCGGCTATGTCGATGGATTCCCGATCGGTAACAAGGGCGATGAGCTGGCCGTGAGCATCGACAACAGCGGCAATGCGGCGCCCGTGTTCGTCAAGCTGTTTGACACGGAGCGGCGCTCGAACGTGCGCTACCTGTACATCCTCGCGTACGACAAGCTGCTGGTGGAGCAGCTCAGCGCGGGCAAGTATGAAGTGCGCTACCAGGCCGTCGGGCCGGGCCAGGATAGTTGTGGCGGCGCCACGCGCAGCGGTGCCTCGGCGCCGGCGTCGTCGCCGTCCGCCAGCGAAGGCGGTACGCAGAATCCTGTTGTAAGCAGCATCTAATCTGATTATGCTTGATATGCGTCAACGCAGCGTCCACATCGAACTTATCCATTAGGAGTATTCATGACCGACCTCAAGGCCGATGCAGATGATAACTGGCTGCTCGACGAAGATGAGCCGGTGGCCAGTCCTGCCGGGCTGGCCGCGCCCGACCAGCGCCTGTGGCGTGTCCTGATCGTCGATGATGACGTCGACGTGCATGCGGTCACGCGGCTGGCGCTGCGCAATGTCAGTTTCAAGGGCCGCGAACTGGAACTGTTTTCCGCCTACAGCGGCCGCGAGGCGTACGACATCCTGCGCGACACGCCCGATATCGCGCTGGTGCTGCTCGATGTGGTGATGGAAACGGACGATGCGGGACTGATCCTGGCCAAGCGCATCCGCGCCGACCTGAACAACTCCATCGTGCGCGTCGTGCTGCGCACGGGCCAGCCGGGCCAGGCGCCCGAGCAGCGCGTCATCATCGAATACGACATCAACGATTACAAGGCCAAGACGGAACTGACGACGCAAAAGTTGTTTACCACCGTCATCTCGGCCCTGCGCGCCTACGAGAGCCTGATGATGCTCGAACGCAGCCGCATCGGTCTGGGCAAGATCCTCGCCGGCGCCACCAATCTGTATCAGATCCATTCCCTGCGCGAATTCGCTTCCGGCGTGCTGAACCAGGTCAGCGCCATCCTCGACGTGGGCGCCGACGGCGTGCTGTGCCTGATGCAAGGCGGCGCCGGACGGCCCGAGGTGGTGGCCGCCACGGGCACGTATGCCGTGCTGGCCGAGTCCGAAGCGATGCCGGCCGACCATGCCCTCACGTCCACCATCGACAAGGCATTCGCGGAAAAGCGCAGCCAGTTCGAGCATCCGGCCAATGTGCTGTTCATCCATACGGAAGGCAACCGCGAGCTGGCCATCTCCGTCACGCCGCCGTGGCCGCTGGCGCAGATCCAGCGCGACTTGCTGGAAGTATTTTGCCAGCGTATCGCCGCCGCCTTCGACAACCTGTACATGTTCGGCCAGCTGCGCAAGGCGCAGGAAGCGACCGTGGTGGCGCTGGCCGACCTGGCCGAGTTCCGCGACAGCGACACGGGCGGCCACGTGCGGCGGGTGCAGTTGTTGTCCGACGCCATCGCCCGGCGCATGCAGCAACGCGGCGTGTATGCCGACGAGCTGACCCCGCAGTTGCTCGACATGATAGGCCTGGCCAGCATCCTGCACGACGTGGGCAAGGTGGCCACGCCGGACGCCGTGCTGCTCAAGCCCGGCAAGCATACGGACGAGGAGCGGGCGCAGATGCAGCTGCACGCCAGCGTCGGACGCACCATCCTCGAGCGGGCCGCCAACATGGTCGACGGCGTCAGCTATCTCACGTATGGCGCGCAGATCGCCGGCGGCCACCACGAACACTTCGATGGCGCCGGTTATCCGAATGGCTTGAAAGGGCGCAACATTCCCGTGGCCGCGCGCATCGTTGCCGTGGTCGACGTCTTCGATGCCTTGCTGCACGAGCGGCCCTACAAGGAGCCGTGGCCGTATCCGCAGGTGCGCGAATACATCGAGCAGCGCAGCGGCAGCCAGTTCGATCCGGAAGTGGTGACGGCGCTGCTGGAACTGATCGACCATGAGCCGCAACTGTGGCATCCGGAGCGCGCCGTCGCTTGAGCAGCAACGTCGTCGGCATTTTTCGGCACGCCGCCATTCCCTTGCGCGCGGCGCCGTCATATACTCGGCAGCCTCATGCTGGCTGGCGCCACGCACCAGTGTGGCGCGCCGCGGAGTTTTCGGACATCACGACATGAAAGAACTCAAGGGCCTTAGCGCACTGATCATCGAGCCGCATCCGGGCATGCGCGCCAGCCTGCACAATATGCTCAACCTGTGCGGCCTGGCGAAGATCGATGACGCGGCCAGCTCGGGCCAGGCGATTCGCATGCTGGGCAGCAAATCGTATGATTTGATCCTGTGCGAATACGATCTCGATGGCGGGCAGGATGGCCAGCAGATGCTGGAAGACTTGCGCCACCACAAATTGATGCACGCGTCGACCATGTTTTTCATGGTCACGGGCGAAGGCAGCTTCGCCAAGGTGGTCAGCGCCGTCGAGCTGTTGCCCACCGATTACATCCTCAAGCCCTTCACCGCTGACAACATGCTGGAACGCATCGGCCGCGCGCTGGACAAGCGCAATGCCTTCGTGCCCGTGTACGAGTTGATCGACGTGGGCAATGAGCGCGCGGCGATTGCCGCCTGCGCGGAGGGCGCCAGCCTGTATCCCCGCTACGCCACCGATTTTCTGCGCTTGCGCGCGGAATTGCATTTGCTGCTGGGCGAAGCGGCCGACGCCGAGCCGATCTACGCGGGCCTGTATGCAGCCAAGTCCATCGGCTGGGCGCGCCTGGGGCAGGCCAAGACGCAGTTCCTGCTGGGCGAGTACGAAGCGGCGCAAGGCACCCTGGAGGGATTGCTGGAAAACAACAAGCGTTTTCTCGACGCATATGACTGGCTGGCGCGCACGCATCTGGCCCAAGGCAAGCCGGAACTGGCGCAGGCCGCCCTGAGCGAAGCGGTGGCCCTGTCGCCGCACGCCGTGCGCCGCTTGCGCCGCTTGGGCGAGGCGGCCCTGGCTGCCGACGATATCGAGATGGCGGAAAAATCCCTGAAGTTGGTCGTCAGCAAGGCCAAGTATTCGGAATTCCGCGATCCGGAAGACCATGTGCGCCTGGTGCAGACCCTGGTGCGCAAGGGCGACCCGCTGCAGGTGGGCGCCGTGATCCGCGACCTCGACAAGTCGATGGGCGGGCAAAAGAATGCAGAGCTGTGCAGTGCGCTGTGCAGCGCCATGCTGCATGCGCATACGGGCAACGAGGAGCGCCTGCAGCAATCGCTCGACGCGGCGCTGGCCGCCAACCGCCACAGCGTGGGCGGCTCGAACATGCTGAAAACCGAACTGGCGCGCCACTGCCTGGCGCATGGGCGCGAAGACGGCGCCGCCGAGGTGATGCGTGAAGTCATGCGCAATGCGCCCGACAGCGCCGCCATGACGCGCGCCATGGCCGTGTTCGAACATGCTGGGCGCGAAGAGCTAGCCAAGGCGCTGGCGCGGCAAAGCCGCCAGGAAGTGGCCGACATGGTGGCGGCCGGCGCCGCCAGGGCGGGAGAGGGCGATTTCCGCGGCGCCGTCGATTTGATGGGCGAAGCCGTCACGCGCCTGCCCGATAATCCGCAAGTGGTGTTCAATGCGGCCGTGGCCGTGCTGAAGTGCCTGGAACACGAAGGCTGGGATGAGCGCATGGGGCAGCAGGCGCTGACGTTTATCGCCGGCGTGCGCCGCCTGGACCCGCGCAACCCCAAATTGCCCGTGCTGTCGGGCTTGCATCAGCAGTTGTTGCGTAAATATAAGCCTCTCGGCAACTCCTGGATGCATCCGCCTGACGCCCGGTAAAAGGGGAAAATGACGGGAAAATGCGGTTTCCCGGCAGGGGGGATAAAAAAAATCCAAAAAAAGCAGACTTTTTCGCGCCAACCCTTGCACATTCTCAAATCGGGAGCTTATAATCACGCCCCGAAGCAGCCAACTTCTTCTTTATAAGCAAATGCAGCAGTCAGGCATCAGTAAATAAGGTTGACAGTTGTGGGTAGATGCTTCATACTCTGCGGTTCCCGCGGAGGGGTGGCCGAGTGGTTAAAGGCGACAGACTGTAAATCTGTTCTCTATGAGTACGCTGGTTCGAATCCAGCCCCCTCCACCAAGTTTTTGCAAGGAAAACTGGGTAGTAGCAAAAGTAAGTGAAGATAAAGTGAACGATACCTCGCGGGTGTAGCTCAATGGTAGAGCAGAAGCCTTCCAAGCTTACGACGAGGGTTCGATTCCCTTCACCCGCTCCAGTTTCCGTTCAGATGCTTGATGCATCGCATGCAACAAATTACAGCCCTTGTAGCTCAGTGGTAGAGCACTCCCTTGGTAAGGGAGAGGCCACGTGTTCGATCCACGTCAAGGGCACCAGAATTCGCAGCAGGCAGCACAGAAGCAATTCAAACCAGACCGTCGGGCGTGTGCCTGAGCAATCTAATCAAATCATTAGGAGTTCAAAATGGCAAAAGGTAAATTCGAACGGACCAAGCCGCACGTCAACGTCGGCACCATCGGCCACGTCGACCACGGTAAAACCACGCTGACCGCTGCAATCGCAACGGTTCTGTCGAAGAAATTCGGCGGCGAAGCTAAAGCATACGACCAGATCGATGCAGCTCCAGAAGAAAAAGCGCGCGGTATCACGATTAACACCGCCCACGTCGAGTACGAAACGGAAACGCGTCACTACGCGCACGTTGACTGCCCAGGCCACGCCGACTACATCAAAAACATGATTACCGGTGCTGCCCAGATGGACGGCGCGATCCTGGTGTGCTCCGCAGCTGACGGCCCAATGCCACAGACCCGCGAACACATCCTGCTGGCCCGCCAAGTTGGCGTTCCATACATCATCGTGTTCCTGAACAAGTGCGACCTGGTCGACGACGCAGAGCTGCTGGAACTGGTTGAAATGGAAGTGCGCGAGCTGTTGTCGAAGTACGAATTCCCAGGCGACGACCTGCCAATCATCAAAGGTTCGGCACGTATGGCGCTGGAAGGTAAAGAAGGCGAAATGGGTGTTGACGCAGTGCTGCGTCTGGCCGATGCGCTGGATGCTTACATCCCAACGCCAGAGCGCGCTGTTGATGGCGCCTTCCTGATGCCAGTAGAAGACGTGTTCTCGATCTCGGGTCGCGGTACCGTTGTGACCGGTCGTATCGAGCGCGGCATTGTTAAAGTCGGCGAAGAGATCGAAATCGTTGGTATCACCGATACCGTCAAAACGACTTGCACCGGCGTGGAAATGTTCCGCAAACTGCTGGACCAAGGTCAAGCAGGCGACAACGTTGGTCTGCTGCTGCGCGGCACCAAGCGTGAAGACGTGCAACGTGGTCAAGTTCTGGCAAAACCAGGCTCGATCAAGCCGCATGCTCACTTCACCGGCGAGATCTATGTTCTGTCGAAAGACGAAGGCGGTCGTCATACGCCATTCTTCAACAACTATCGTCCACAGTTCTACTTCCGTACGACGGATGTAACCGGTTCGATCGAGTTGCCAGCAGACAAAGAAATGGTCATGCCAGGCGATAACGTGTCGATCACCGTCAAGCTGATCAACCCGATCGCGATGGAAGAAGGTCTGCGCTTCGCTATCCGCGAAGGCGGCCGTACCGTCGGCGCCGGCGTGGTTGCAAAAATTATCGCATAAGGAGATGTTATGCTTCCACCCGGGGCGTCCTGGGTGGTAGAATAGCACTCCTCGAAAGTTTTACGTAGGGACGTAGCTCAATTGGCAGAGCGTCGGTCTCCAAAACCGAAGGTTGGGGGTTCGATGCCCTCCGTCCCTGCCACCGTCAAGGTGCAGGGCACCGAAAGTAGAAAAATGTCAAATCAATCCGTGCAAACCGTTAGCACGTCGAGTGACAAGATAAAAGTCGCGCTGGCAATAGTGGCTGCGATTGCAGGAGTAGTCGGGTTTTATTACCTGGCAGGCCAACCAGCTCTGGTGCGTGCAAGCGCGCTTGTGGCTGGTTTGGTTATTGCTGTTGCGCTCTTGTATGTCTCGACGACCGGCCGTGAATTTCTCAATTTCGCCAAAGAAGCTGTGCGCGAAACCAAGAAAGTCGTTTGGCCTACCCGCAAAGAAGCCACGCAGATTACTGCGATCGTGTTTGCCTTTGTGCTGGTCATGGCGATTTTCCTGTGGGGCACGGATAAATTGCTCGAGTTTTTGTTGTATGACGTAATTCTGGGTTGGAAAAAATAATGAGCGAAAATGTGCATGATGAAGCGGCGAACGAGTCCGTTCCGGGCGACGCTCCGGTAGCGGACACTGGTGCAGCGCTGAGCGTGCCAGTGAGCAGCAAGCGCTGGTATGTCGTGCATGCTTATTCCGGCATGGAAAAAAGCGTCATGCGCGCACTGACCGAGCGCATCGAGCGCGCGGGCATGCAAGACCAGTTCGGCCAGATCCTGGTGCCGATCGAAGAAGTTGTCGAAGTCAAGAATGGTGTCAAGTCCGTCACCGAACGTCGTTTCTATCCTGGCTATGTGCTGGTTGAAATGGAAATGACGGACGAAAGTTGGCACTTGGTCAAGAATACCAGCAAGGTTACCGGTTTTATTGGTGGCAAGTCGAACAAGCCGACGCCGATCTCCGCGCGCGAAATCGACGGCATCATGAAGCAGATGCAGGAAGGTGTTGAAAAGCCCCGTCCGAAAACCTTGTACGAAGTGGGCGAGCAAGTACGCATCAAGGATGGTCCGTTTACCGACTTCAACGGCAATGTCGAAGAAGTCAATTACGAGAAATCCAAAGTGCGCGTCTCGGTCACCATTTTCGGTCGCGCTACTCCGGTAGAGCTCGAATTCGGCCAGGTCGAAAAAGTCTAAGTATTATCAAGCGCCACCAGGAGCGTCGCGGCAGTCTCAGCGAAATCCGGTCAGAGGAGCCCCGCCAGGGTAGGATCGGCGGGGCGCTACTACTCAATCCAAGATAGGAGCCATCATGGCAAAGAAAATCATTGGTTTTATCAAGCTGCAAGTGCCAGCTGGTAAAGCAAACCCATCCCCACCAATCGGTCCAGCTCTGGGTCAACGTGGTCTGAACATCATGGAATTCTGCAAGGCCTTCAATGCACAGACCCAAGGTCTGGAGCCAGGCATGCCGATTCCAGTCGTGATCACCGCATTTGCGGACAAGTCCTTCACGTTCGTGATGAAGACGCCTCCAGCAACCTACCTGATCAAAAAAGCTGCTGCGATCACCAAAGGTTCGCCGAAGCCACATACCGACAAAGTCGGTACGCTGACCCGCGCACAAGCTGAAGAAATCGCTAAATTGAAAACCCCTGATCTGACCGCTGCCGACATGGATGCTGCTGTACGCACCATCGCTGGTTCCGCTCGTTCGATTGGTATCACGGTGGAAGGTGTTGTATAATGGCTAAGTTATCCAAACGTATCAAGGCTTTGAAAGCCAAAGTCGACCGTACCAAAGTGTACGCTTTCGACAACGCTGTCGCTCTGATCAAAGAGTGCGCAACGGCCAAGTTCAATGAATCGATCGACGTATCGGTACAACTGGGTGTTGATCCTAAGAAATCCGACCAAGTGGTGCGCGGCTCCGTCGTGCTGCCAGCTGGTACCGGCAAAACCGTACGCGTGGCAGTATTCGCGTCGGGCGAAAAAGCTGAAGCTGCTAAAGCAGCTGGCGCCGACATCGTTGGTATGGAAGACCTGGCTGAGCAGATCAAAGCCGGCGACATGCCTTTCGATATCGTTATCGCTTCGCCAGATACCATGCGTATCGTTGGTACCCTGGGTCAGATCCTGGGCCCGCGCGGCATGATGCCTAACCCGAAAGTTGGCACTGTTACTCCTGACGTCGCTACCGCCGTGAAAAACGCGAAAGCCGGTCAAGTTCAGTACCGTACCGACAAATCCGGTATCATCCACGCTACCATCGGCCGTAAATCGTTCGCTGACGCAGATCTGAAGTCGAATCTGGTCGCACTGATCGACGCACTGAACAAAGCCAAGCCAGCATCGAGCAAAGGCGTGTACCTGCGCAAAGTTTCGCTGTCGTCGACCATGGGCGCTGGCGTCCGTGTTGACCAGGCTAGCCTGGCAGCTTAAGTAACAGAATCAAGTCCTGTAGCGCCTTCGGGCGCTGCGGGCGCATCTTTGGGCTGTCTGCCCGGTGTCCGCACCGGGCAGGCAGACAATCAAAGACCGTTGGGCCGACTGCGATCGCACATGCAGAAGGTTAATAGGCTTGCCGGCAACGGCAAGTGCCCAACGCAGATGGTGTACCCGAACAAGTTTTGTAGTCCTCATGCTGCGTGAATCCATCCGCTCAGTTTAGTACTTCTTGACTTCGGACGCCGTGTTCGAACCGATGCAAGGCGCTCAACCACTCGGTTGTGATTGCCGAACATCATTTAAGGAGGTTGACCGTGAGTCTCAATCTGAATGACAAAAAGGCCGTCGTCGCCGAAGTTTCCGCACAAGTAGCAAATGCGCAAACGATCGTCGTGGCCGAATATCGTGGCATCCAGGTTGGTCACTTGACGCAACTGCGTGCTAAAGCGCGTGCCCAAGGCGTGTACCTGCGTGTGTTGAAAAACACTCTGGCTCGTCGCTCCGTTGAAGGTACCGCATTCGCCAGCCTGGCAGATGCCATGACCGGCCCGTTGATCTACTCGATCTCGGCCGATGCCGTTGCAGCAGCTAAAGTCATCGCTGACTTCGCTAAAACCAACGACAAACTGGTCATCAAAGCAGGTAACTACGCAGGCAAGCCGCTGGATACAGCTGCTGTCACCGCGTTGGCGAGCATTCCTAGCCGTGAAGTCCTCATTTCGCAGTTGTTGGGCGTTATGCTGGCTCCGGTTTCGGGCTTTGCACGTGGTCTGGCTGCCCTGGCAGCGAAAAAAGGCGAAGGCGCCGAAGCTCCTGCAGAAGCAGCAGCAGAAGAAGCCCCAGCAGCCGCTTAATTGCGCGCGCTTTTTTCTCTCAGTACCAATCTGATGTAACTAACGTAATAAATTTAGGAGTTTCAAAATGGCAATTAGCAAAGACGATATCCTGGAAGCAGTTAGCGCCATGTCCGTAATGGACCTGAACGACCTGGTTAAAGCATTCGAAGAAAAATTCGGCGTGTCCGCAGCAGCGATGGCTTCGGCCGGTCCTGCAGCAGGCCCAGCAGCAGCTGCTGAAGAGCAAACCGAGTTCAACGTTGTTCTGGACACCTTCGGCGCAAACAAAGTTGGCGTCATTAAAGCAGTTCGCGAAATCACCGGCCTGGGCTTGAAAGAAGCTAAAGACCTGGTCGATGGCGCACCAAAAACTGTGAAAGAAGCAGTGTCGAAAGCTGATGCTGAAGCAGCAGTTAAGAAACTGGTAGAAGCCGGCGCAACCGCTTCGATGAAGTAATATCTGTACCGGCGTCAGTTAGCGCCCGAGTCAAAGTCTGAGGTTTCCCCTCGCAAGGGGGGGAATCCGACTTTGGCTCCTTTGTCGTCTGTATCGTATTTGTAGCAGCAGTTTTGTTCGATTCAAGCCGGAAAGCAGAGCCTTGAGGTTTCGTCTGTGTCACACGCAGCGGTGCAAACGAACACTTGCAAAACCTGAATTTTCTATCCTTTCTGTCACTCACGGAGTGTCCATGCACTACTCATTTACTGAGAAGAAACGCATTCGCAAATCATTCGCGAAGCGCGCCAACGTTCACCACGTTCCGTTCCTGCTGGCGACCCAGCTCGAGTCTTATCATAGTTTCTTGCAAGAGGACATAGCACCGTCCGGCCGCAAGAATGATGGCCTGCAGTCGGCTTTCACTTCGATTTTCCCTATCGTTTCGCACAATGGTTTTGCGCGTCTCGAATTCTTGTCGTACGTTCTGGGCGATCCTGCCTTTGACGTCAAAGAATGTCAACAACGTGGCCTGACGTTCGCGTCGCCGCTGCGCGCGAAAGTGCGCCTGGTGATCCTGGACAAGGAATCGCCAACCAAGCCTGTCGTCAAGGAAATGAAAGAACAGGAAGTCTACATGGGCGAATTGCCGCTCATGACGACCACCGGTTCGTTCGTCATCAACGGCACGGAGCGGGTTATCGTTTCCCAGCTGCACCGTTCGCCTGGCGTGTTCTTCGAGCACGACCGCGGCAAGACCCACTCGTCGGGCAAGCTGCTGTTCTCCGCGCGTATCATTCCTTACCGCGGTTCGTGGCTGGACTTCGAGTTCGACCCGAAAGACATCCTGTTCTTCCGCGTCGACCGCCGCCGCAAGATGCCAGTGACGATCCTGCTCAAAGCCATCGGCATGTCGCACGAGCAAATCCTGGCGAATTTCTTTGTCTTCGACAATTTCAACCTGCGCTCCGAAGGCGCGGAAATGGAATTCGTCTCCGAACGTCTGCGCGGCGAAGTGGCGCGCTTTGACATCGTCGACAAGTCGGGCAAGACCCTGGTGCTGAAAGACAAGCGTATCAACGCGAAACACGTGCGTGATATCGAAGCTGCCGGCATCAAGCACATTTCCGTACCGGAAGACTACCTGCTGGGCCGCGTATTGGCGAAGAATATCGTCGATGGCGACACCGGCGAAGTCGTCGCGTCCGCGAACGATGAGCTGACCGAAGACTTGCTGGGTCGCTTGCGCGATGCCAACATTTCCGAAATCCAGACCTTGTACACCAACGACCTGGATCAGGGCGCCTACATCTCGCAAACCCTGCGTATCGACGACACCGCCGACCAGATGGCTGCGAAAGTGGCGATCTACCGCATGATGCGTCCAGGCGAACCGCCAACGGAAGATTCCGTTGAAGCGCTGTTCAATGGCCTGTTCTACAACTCGGACCGTTACGACCTGTCGGCCGTGGGCCGCATGAAGTTCAACCGCCGCATTGGCCGCGATGAACTGACGGGCGCCATGACCCTGTCGAACGAAGACGTGCTGGCCGTGATCAAGATCCTGGTGGAACTGCGCAATGGCCGCGGCGAAGTCGATGATATCGATCACCTGGGTAACCGTCGCGTACGTTGCGTGGGCGAACTGGCCGAGAATCAATTCCGCGCCGGCCTGGTGCGTGTTGAACGCGCCGTCAAGGAACGCCTCGGCCAAGCCGAAGCGGACAACCTGATGCCGCACGACCTGATCAACTCGAAGCCGATTTCGGCCGCGATTCGCGAGTTCTTCGGTTCGTCCCAGCTGTCGCAGTTCATGGACCAAACCAATCCTCTGTCGGAAATTACCCACAAGCGCCGCGTATCGGCTCTGGGACCCGGCGGTCTGACACGCGAACGCGCCGGCTTTGAAGTGCGCGACGTGCATCCGACCCACTACGGCCGCGTCTGCCCGATCGAGACACCGGAAGGTCCGAACATTGGTCTGATCAACTCGCTGGCTCTGTATGCCCGCCTGAATGAATACGGCTTCCTGGAAACCCCGTACCGCAAGGTCGAAGGTTCCAAGATTACCGATCAGATCGACTACCTGTCCGCCATCGAAGAAGGCCGCTACATCATCGCTCAGGCGAATGCGACCATCAACGACGAAGGCATGCTGTCCGATGAACTGGTCTCGGCCCGTGAAGCCGGCGAAACCATCCTGGTCTCTCCAGAGCGCATCCAGTACATGGACGTGGCGCCAGGCCAGATCGTTTCCGTCGCTGCCTCGCTGATTCCGTTCCTCGAACACGATGATGCGAACCGTGCATTGATGGGCGCCAACATGCAACGCCAGGCCGTGCCTTGCTTGCGTCCGGAAAAAGCGCTGGTCGGTACCGGTATCGAACGCACCGTTGCGGTCGACTCGGGCACGACCGTGCAAGCGCTGCGTGGCGGTATCGTCGATTACATCGATGCGGGCCGTGTCGTGATTCGCGTGAACGATGACGAAGCTACCGCTGGTGAAGTGGGCGTCGACATCTACAACCTGATCAAGTACACCCGTTCGAACCAGAACACCAACATCAACCAGCGTCCTATCGTGCAAGTGGGCGACCGTGTTGCCAAGCGCGACGTGATCGCCGACGGCGCATCGACCGACCTGGGTGAATTGGCGCTGGGCCAGAACATGACCGTGGCTTTCATGCCATGGAATGGTCTGAACTTCGAAGATTCGATCCTGATCTCGGAAAACGTCGTCAAGGACGACCGCTACACCTCGATTCACATCGAAGAGTTGTCGGTAGTAGCCCGTGACACGAAACTGGGCGCGGAAGAAATTACGCGCGACATCTCGAACCTGGCTGAAAACCAGCTGGCTCGTCTGGATGAGTCTGGTATCGTCTACATCGGCGCGGAAGTACAAGCCGGTGACACCCTGGTCGGTAAGGTAACGCCTAAAGGCGAAACCCAGCTGACCCCGGAAGAGAAGCTGCTGCGCGCGATTTTCGGCGAAAAAGCGTCGGACGTGAAAGACACCTCGCTGCGCGTGCCTTCGGGCATGATCGGTACCGTGATCGACGTGCAAGTCTTCACCCGTGAAGGCATCGTGCGCGACAAGCGTGCCCAGCAAATTATCGATGACGAACTGAAACGCTTCCGTCTGGATCTGAACGACCAGATGCGTATCGTTGAAGGCGATGCCTTCCAGCGTCTGGAAAAAATGCTGATCGGAAAAGTTGTCAACGGCGGCCCGAAAAAGCTGGCCAAAGGCGCCAAGATCACCAAGGAATACCTGGCCGATCTGGACAAATACCACTGGTTCGACATCCGCCCTGCGGACGACGATGCCGCGGTAGCGCTGGAAGCGATCAAGGAATCGATCAACGAGAAGCGTCACCAGTTCGATCTGGCCTTCGAAGAGAAGCGCAAGAAACTGACGCAAGGCGATGAGCTGCAACCAGGCGTGCAAAAAATGGTCAAGGTGTACCTGGCCGTGAAACGCCGCCTGCAGTCGGGCGACAAGATGGCAGGTCGCCACGGTAACAAGGGTGTGGTTTCCCGTATTGTTCCTGTGGAAGATATGCCATACATGGCCGACGGCACGCCAGCCGACGTTGTGCTGAACCCGCTGGGCGTTCCTTCGCGGATGAACGTTGGTCAGATTCTCGAGACTCACTTGGGCTGGGCTGCCAAGGGTCTGGGTATCCGCATCGGCGAAATGCTGAAGGCGCAAACCAAGGTCGAGCAAGTGCGCAAGTACCTGACGACGATCTACAACGACAACGGCCGTGCCGAAGAGCTGAACGACTTCGACGACGAAGAGATCATGAAGCTGGCGGAAAACCTGAAAAAAGGTGTTCCATTCGCCACGCCAGTGTTCGACGGTGCCAATGAAGAAGAGATCCGCCGCATGCTGGACCTGGCGTATCCGGACGACATCGCCAAGAACCTGGGCATGACCGCTTCGAAAAACCAGGTGACCATGTATGACGGTCGCACCGGTGAAGCGTTCGAGCGCAAGGTTACTGTCGGCGTCATGCACATGCTGAAACTGCATCACTTGGTTGATGACAAGATGCATGCGCGTTCGACCGGTCCTTACTCGCTGGTGACGCAACAGCCACTGGGCGGTAAAGCCCAGTTCGGTGGTCAGCGTTTCGGTGAGATGGAAGTCTGGGCACTGGAAGCGTATGGCGCGTCGTATGTCTTGCAAGAGATGTTGACCGTCAAGTCCGATGACGTGAATGGCCGTACCAAAGTGTACGAGAACCTCGTCAAGGGCGACCACGTGATCGACGCCGGCATGCCGGAATCGTTCAACGTGCTGGTCAAGGAAATCCGTTCGCTGGGTATCGATATCGACCTCGAACGCAACTAAAAGACAGCCACCTGTCATTTGGTTTGGGAAACACAAAGCCCGGCTGGGAAACCACGCCGGGCAATGTAGTCTCAGGAATATAGAAATTTAATCACCTCTGGAGTGATACATGAAAGCACTGCTCGATCTATTCAAGCAAGTACAGACCAACGAGACCTTCGATGCAATCAAGATCGGTCTTGCTTCGCCTGAGAAAATCCGTTCGTGGTCCTACGGCGAAGTCAAGAAGCCGGAAACCATCAACTACCGTACCTTCAAGCCTGAGCGCGACGGCCTGTTCTGCGCCAAGATCTTTGGCCCGATCAAGGACTACGAATGCCTGTGCGGCAAGTACAAGCGCCTGAAACACCGCGGCGTAATCTGCGAAAAGTGCGGCGTCGAAGTCACGCTGGCCAAAGTGCGCCGCGAGCGCATGGGCCACATCGAGCTGGCTTCGCCTACCGCGCACATCTGGTTCCTGAAGTCGCTGCCGTCGCGTCTGGGCATGGTCCTGGACATGACCCTGCGGGACATCGAACGCGTGCTGTACTTTGAAGCATACGTCGTGACCGATCCAGGCATGACCCCGCTGAAAAAATGCCAGATCATGTCGGAAGACGACTACGCCGCCAAGTACGAAGAGTACGGCGACGACTTCACCGCCTTCATGGGCGCCGAAGGTATCCGTGAACTGCTGCGCTCGATCGACATCCACCGCGATGCCGAAACCCTGCGCGTGGAACTGAAGGAATCGAAATCCGAAGCCAAGATCAAGAAATACGCGAAGCGCCTGAAAGTGCTGGAAGCGTTCCAACGTTCGGGCATCAAGCCTGACTGGATGATCATGGAAGTGCTGCCAGTGCTGCCGCCGGAACTGCGTCCGCTGGTACCGCTGGATGGCGGCCGTTTCGCGACCTCGGATCTGAACGATCTGTATCGCCGCGTCATCAACCGTAACAACCGTCTGAAACGCCTGATGGAGCTGCGCGCTCCAGAGATCATCACGCGCAACGAAAAGCGCATGCTGCAAGAAGCGGTCGATTCGCTGCTGGACAACGGCCGTCGCGGCAAAGCGATGACCGGCGCCAACAAGCGTCCGCTGAAATCGCTGGCAGAGATGATCAAGGGCAAGGGCGGCCGTTTCCGTCAAAACTTGCTGGGCAAACGCGTCGATTACTCCGGTCGTTCGGTCATCGTCGTGGGCCCGCAATTGAAACTGCATCAGTGCGGCTTGCCGAAACTGATGGCGCTGGAACTGTTCAAGCCATTCATTTTCAATAAACTGGAACTGATGGGCCTGGCGACTACGATCAAGGCTGCGAAGAAGCTGGTCGAGATTCAAGAGCCGGTCGTGTGGGACATCCTGGAAGACGTGATCCGTGAACATCCGATCATGTTGAACCGTGCACCTACCTTGCACCGTCTGGGTATCCAGGCGTTCGAGCCGGTCCTGATTGAAGGCAAGGCCATCCAGCTGCATCCGCTCGTCTGCGCCGCATTCAACGCCGACTTTGACGGTGACCAAATGGCGGTCCACGTTCCTCTGTCGATCGAAGCGCAGATGGAAGCACGCACTTTGATGCTGGCATCGAACAACATCCTGTTCCCGTCGAACGGCGAACCGTCGATCGTTCCTTCCCAGGATATCGTGCTGGGTCTGTACTACGCGACCCGCGAAGCGATCAATGCGAAGAACGAAGGGATGATGTTCCCTGACGTATCGGAAGTGATCCGCGCCTACGACAACAAGGAAGTCGAACTGACGACCCGCGTTACCGTGCGTATTACCGAATACCCGAAA
The DNA here is from genome assembly GCF_030397595.1 of Janthinobacterium sp. SUN033. Classification (NCBI taxonomy): domain Bacteria; kingdom Pseudomonadati; phylum Pseudomonadota; class Betaproteobacteria; order Burkholderiales; family Oxalobacteraceae; genus Janthinobacterium; species Janthinobacterium sp. SUN033. Next base: position 346,572 of record NZ_JAPQNV010000004.1, on the reverse strand, counting down.
AACGCCGAAACGGGCGAATTCGAGAAAACGGTTACCCGCTACGAAACGACGATCGGCCGTGCGATCCTGTCGGAAATTCTGCCTAAAGGCTTGCCGTTCTCCGTCCTGAACCGCGCGCTGAAAAAGAAAGAAATTTCCAAGCTGATCAACACGTCGTTCCGCAAGTGCGGCCTGCGCGCCACCGTGGTGTTCGCAGACAAACTGATGCAATCGGGTTTCCGCCTGGCGACACGCGCCGGTATCTCGATCTGCGTCGACGACATGCTGGTACCGCCTCAAAAAGTTACCCTGATCGCGACGGCCGAATCGGAAGTCAAGCAGATCGAACAGCAATACGCCTCGGGTCTCGTGACCGCCGGCGAGCGTTACAACAAGGTAGTCGATATCTGGGGCAAGACCTCGGATGAAGTCGGCAAGGCCATGATGGACCAGCTCAAAGTCGAAGACGTGATCCGTCGCGACGGCACCAAGTCGACGCAAGAATCGTTCAACGCCATTTACATGATGGCCGACTCCGGCGCGCGCGGTTCCGCAGCCCAGATTCGCCAGTTGGCCGGTATGCGTGGTCTGATGGCCAAACCGGATGGCTCGATTATCGAAACGCCGATTACCGCGAACTTCCGCGAAGGTCTGAACGTTTTGCAGTACTTCATTTCGACCCACGGTGCGCGTAAAGGTCTGGCCGATACGGCGCTGAAAACGGCTAACTCCGGTTACCTGACGCGTCGTCTGGTTGACGTGACGCAAGACTTGGTGGTGATCGAGGACGATTGCGGCACCATGAACGGCGCCGTCATGAAGGCACTGGTCGAAGGTGGTGAAGTTATCGAACCGTTGCGTGACCGTATCCTCGGCCGCGTGGTGGTGCATGACGTCGTCAATCCTGAAACCCAGGAAACGCTGTACGAAGCCGGCACCTTGATGGACGAAGACATGGTCGAAGAGATCGAACGTCTGTCCATCGATGAAGTCAAGGTTCGCACGCCACTGACTTGCGACACGCGCTTCGGCTTGTGCGCCAAGTGCTATGGCCGCGACCTGGGCCGCGGCATGCTGGTCAACGCCGGCGAAGCCGTCGGTGTGGTGGCAGCGCAGTCGATTGGTGAGCCTGGTACCCAGCTGACCATGCGTACGTTCCACATTGGTGGTGCGGCATCGCGTGCGGCAGTGGCATCGTCGGTGGAAGCCAAGTCGAACGGTACCATCCGCTTCACGGCAACCATGCGTTATGTGACGAACGGCAAGGGCGCGCAAATCGTCATTTCCCGTTCCGGCGAAGTGCTGATCACCGACGACCATGGCCGTGAGCGTGAGCGTCATAAAGTACCGTACGGTGCGACCCTGATCGTCAAGGACGGCATGGTCATCAAGGCCGGTACGGCCCTGGCAACGTGGGATCCGCTGACCCGTCCGATCATTACCGAATACGCCGGTCAAGTGCGTTTCGAGAACGTCGAAGAAGGCGTCACCGTAGCCCGTCAGGTCGACGAAGTGACCGGTCTGTCCACCCTGGTGGCGATCGATGCGAAACGTCGCGGTTCGTTGACGAAAACGTTGCGTCCGCAAGTCAAGCTGATCAACGACGCGAACGAAGAAGTCAAGATCGCCGGCACCGAACACTCGGTGGCGATCGGTTTCCAGGTTGGCGCGCTGATCATGGTCAAGGACGGTCAACAGGTATCGGTTGGTGAAGTGCTGGCACGTATTCCTACCGAATCGCAAAAAACGCGCGATATTACCGGTGGTCTGCCACGCGTTGCGGAACTGTTCGAAGCGCGCTCGCCGAAAGATGCCGGTATGCTGGCGGAAGTCACGGGTACGGTTGCGTTCGGTAAAGAAACCAAGGGCAAGCAGCGTCTGGAAATCACGGACATGGACGGCAACAAGCATGAGTTCTTGATCACCAAGGACAAACAAGTGCTGGTGCATGACGGCCAAGTCGTGAATAAGGGCGAGATGATCGTGGACGGCCCGGCCGATCCGCAAGACATCCTGCGCCTGCTGGGTATCGAAGCGCTGGCACGTTACATCGTTGACGAAGTGCAAGACGTGTACCGTCTGCAAGGCGTGAAGATCAATGACAAGCACATCGAAGTGATCGTGCGCCAGATGCTGCGCCGCGTTCAGATCGTCAATGCCGGCGACACCAACTACATTGTTGGCGAGCAGGTAGAGCGTTCGGAACTGCTGGACGAGAACGATCGCATGGCCGTTGAGAACAAGATTCCAGCGACCTACGAAAACGTCTTGTTGGGTATTACCAAGGCATCGCTGTCGACCGATTCGTTCATCTCGGCCGCATCGTTCCAGGAAACCACCCGCGTGCTGACCGAAGCGGCGATCATGGGCAAGCGCGATGGTCTGCGCGGCCTGAAAGAGAACGTCATCGTCGGCCGTCTGATTCCTGGCGGTACGGGTCTGGCCTTCCACCGCGCACGCAAAGAAAAAGAAGCGTGGGAAGTGGAAGAGCGTCAAGCGCTGCTGCTGGCCGAGAAAGCCTCGATGGCTGGCGAAGCTGCCGAAGCGCTGCAGGATATCGAAACCCAGCAACACCACGGCGACGAAGCGTAATCTGCGCTGCTAGCTGACAAGAACGGCACCTTCGGGTGCCGTTTTTTTTCGTCTTGAGATAAGTCAATCAGACCGCGTGGTCCGCATAGCCGTCGGGCCGGATCAGCAGGCTTTTGATGCCGGCCAGTGGCTGGCAGCCGGGTTTGATGGTCAGCGAGGTGAGCCAGGCCGCATCGAAACGATACGGTTGTGCTGCGTGCGCGGCATTGCCAACGACTAACTGCAGCCATTTTCCCGCGTGCAACAGTTCATGGATGCCCACGGCCGTGCCGTCGGCCAGGCGCAGCAGCCAGTCGGGCACGCGCCGGCCGATCCAGTCTGCGCTGCCGGCGCTCGCGTCAGAGCCCAGCGAGATGGGATAGCGCACGCCAAAGCCGGACAACTCGCTGGCCAGCGCGCGGTTGACGTCCGGTTGCGCCAGCATGTCGCTGATGGTGGCGCGCAGGGCCAGGGTGCGCGCGTCAAAACGCGTCAGCATGGCCGTTTGCGCGAGGGTATTGTGCTGCAACGACACGCCAACGGGATGGCGCTCCGCATGGTAGCTGTCGAGCAGGCTGTCCGGCGCATAGCCCTTGAGCACGCCGGCTAGTTTCCAGCCCAGGTTCATCGCGTCCTGCATGCCCACGTTCATGCCCTGGCCGCCTGCCGGCATGTGGATGTGGGCGGCATCGCCGGCCAGGAAGACGCGTCCCTGGCGATAGCGCCGGGCCAACCGTGTTTCGTCGTTGAAGCGCGACAGCCAGCTGGCGTCATGCAGGCCGAAATCGTAGTCCGCGATGGCCGTGCTGGCCTGCGATAACTCCTCCACGGTGGCCGCTTCCGCCGCCGCAACCTGGGGGCGGCGCGCATTCAGGGTGATGACGCGGTAGCGGCCTTGCTCCAGCGGCACGATCATCAGGCTACCCGCTGCGTTCGTCAGGGACAGCATGGGTGACGCGGGCGGATGGCGCAGCCGCACATCTCCCATGAGCATGCTGCACGTGGCCGCCACGCCGTCGAAGGCGATGCCCGCCTGCTGGCGCACGAGGCTGCGAGCGCCATCGGTGCCGATCAGGTAACGGGCACGCAGGCAGAATGGGGCGCCGTCGTGCGTGCCGGCCACTGTGACGCCATCGTCATCCTGCTGTGTCTGTTCCACGAGCGCGCCGCGAACAATTGCCACGCCGTCTTCCAGCAATTGCTCTTCCAGCAGGCGTTCCGTCGTGTTTTGCGGCAGGAACAAGGTGTAGGGATGGGGCGTGTCGAAGCCGGAAAAGTCGAGCCGGGTATCGAGGCCCGCATAGTGGCCGCCGGACAAGGGCGTGCCCAGTGCAACAAAGCGCTGGTCCAGGCCCCGCAAGCCCAGCATTTCCAGGGTGCGGCCATGGATGGTCAGCGCGCGTGAATGCGCGCTGCGTTGCGGCCGCCGTTCCAGGATGGCCACGCGGATGCCGGCCAGACGCAATTCGCAGGCCAGGGTCAGGCCGACGGGGCCGGCTCCGACGATGATGACTTCGATATCGCTATTGTGCATGTCACTCTCAATCTAACGTTGTTAGTCTGTGTAAAATGGTAAACTAACGACGTTAGAGTTTCAAGGGAAATGACAGGAAAATGAAAATTCAACGCGAAGCCGTGGTGGCCAGGGCGCTCGAGCTGCTGGACGAAGTGGGTATCGAAGGCTTGACCATGCGTCGCCTAGCCGACGCGATGGGCATCAAGGCCGCTTCGCTGTACTGGCATTTTGCGAACAAGCAGGCTTTGCTCGATGGCATGGCCGATGTGTTGATCGAAGACGTGGCAAGGAACGTCGATGCGGATGCGGGCTGGGAAGCGCAGTTGCGCCAGGTGGCGGCGCAACTGCGCGCGGCGTTATCGGCCCGCCGCGATGGCGTGCGCGTCTTTGGCGGTACCTATGTGATATCGGAAAACGTGTTTCGCGTCGCCGAAGCGTTAATCGGCCCGATGCGTGCAGCCGGGGCATCGGAGAAACTGGCCAGCTGGAGCGCATTTACGCTGCTCTATTATGTGCTCGGTTTTGTCATGGAAGCGCAAGGCACGGGACCGGGAAGCGCCGCGATGTATGCATTATCGAACCGGCGTGCCGCTTTCGCCGCCATGGCGGCCGACCATTATCCGCACGTGCTCGCATCCATGGATGCCATCTTTAATGCGGAAATCGACGACCGTTTTAATGCGGGTCTCGATTTGATTATGATCGGCTTGCGGGAAAAAATTAAAACGAATCAAGGTATATATAATTGATCTGTCCGGCATCCATATATTTTGATGGCCAGGCATATTCAATCATCTTTCTCTTTTTTCGCGCATTGTACTGTTGCCTTGTTCGCTTTGCAGTGAGCGCTCACATTGATTTTCCTCCTCGGCGCCGTTACGGGGCGTGCCGTGGCGTGTCCGGCGATGCCGAGTACCCGCCAGCACGGCCGCCACTGGTCGCGGCCGGCATACATGTTGCGCAAATCCCCGTCGATAGCGGGCCACGCCAATTATCAGTTTATTCATGCTAAGATTTGGCGCATGATTGCCCAAGCCCTGTTTACTCCCGCCCAGCAGAAACTGCTGGGATTGCTGTTTGTCCGCGTGAATGAAGGCTTTCACTTGAACGAGATCATGCGCCTGACCGGCCTTGGCAGCGCGTCGGCGCAACGGGAGCTGCGCCGCTTGCATGAGTCCGGCCTGATCACGTCGGAGCGGATCGGCAATGTGCGGCGCTTCTGGCCCAACAAGGAAAGCCTCGTGTATCCGGAATTGAGCGGACTGGTGCAGAAAACTTTTGGCATCGTTGGCGTCCTCAGCATGACGCTGACGCCCTTGCGTGCCCAGTTGCACCTGGCATTCGTGTCGGGTGCCACGGCGAAGGGACAGGACATGCCTGGCAGCGCCATCGATTTGCTGCTGGTGGGCGAAGAAGCCAATTATGGCGATCTGTTGACGGGATTGGCGCCGGCCGAGCGAACCTTGAGGCGTAAAATCAATCCCAACTTATATACGCTGGCCGATTATCGCCGGCGTCTGCGTGAAGGCCAGCCATTTCTGCTGCAGGTATTACAGCAGCCGAAGTTGTTTGTCATCGGCGATGAATCACAATTGCATGCGCTGGCATTGCCAGATTCTTCCATGCAGGCGAATGACACGCCATCTGTATTCTAAAGGCCGGGCCTGGCATTCAATTTCTGACATATGAAATTTTTGGCTGGAAAAATATCTGAGGCGGATTGATCGTATGATGAATAAACTACAGGCTTTCGGTTTAATTGTTTCCCAGGCAGTGCGGGGAGAATTAACGTTTCCCACGAGTGTGAATTCCGCATTGCAATTGCAATTGGCCCTGGCTGAACCGGACTGCCATATCGATCATGCGATCAAGCTGGTTCTGGGCGAACCCTTGCTGGCGGCGCGCACGGTCGCGCTGGCCAATTCGGCCGTGTACAGCCGCGGCGATGCGGCGCCCGTGACCAGCGTGCGCGCCGCCGTGATGCGCATGGGTTACCGCAATCTGTACGCGCTGGTGGCGGCCATGGTGGTGCGCCAGTTTGGCAGCAAGATCATCGACCCCGTCCTGCGCCAGAAGGCGACCCAGCTGTGGGAGCACACGGCCCACGTGGCGGCGCTGGCGCACGTGCTGGCCCGCCGCGTGACGCACGTCGATGCCGACACGGCGCTGTTCGCCGGTATCGTGCATGAGGTGGGAGGCTTTTATTTGCTGTCGCGTGCCGATGAGTTCCCCGGCTTGCTCGACGACGATACGGATCACTGGATGGAGTCCGCCGAAGAGATCATTTCCCGCGAAGTCATGAAGAAGCTGCTGATCCCGCTGGCCGTGAGCGAAGCCATCGAAGGCTTGCGCGATGGCTTGCTATCCATCCCGCCCGACTCCCTGCTCGATACCTTGTTGTTGGCCAAGCAACTGTCACCCGTGCCGTCGCCCTTGCAGCTGACGTACGTGGAAATGCTCACGCCCTCCGATTCCGTCATAGATTTCATTATCGACAACGAGACCCTGCAAAGCATCCTGGCCGAGTCAAACGAGGAAGTACACTCGATGAGCGCCGCGCTGCTGGTGTAGCTGGAAACGCCGGCGGCGAAAAAAAACGGCAGCGCCATCGAGGTGCTGCCGTTTTGTTTTCAGGCGCTGCCGCTTACTTCTGCTGCGCGATCCAACGGTCGACCTTGGCTTCCAGCAGCTTCAGGGGCAGGGTGCCGTCGCCGAGTACCACTTCGTGAAACTTCGGCAGGCTGAACTTGTCGCCCAGCGCTTGCTGCGCGCGCTGGCGCAGTTCGACGATTTTCAGCGAACCGATCTTGTAGCCCAGCGCCTGGCCCGGCCACGCCATGTAGCGTTCCGTTTCGCTTTTCGCCACGGCGTCATAGCCGAGGGTGTCGCGCATGTACTTGATCGTCTGCTCGCGCGTCCAGCCCTTGGTGTGCAAGCCCGTGTCGACCACCAGGCGCACGGCGCGCAGCATCTCGTCGTTCAAGTGGCCGAAATACTGGGCCGGATCCTCGAACAGGCCCATTTCCTTGCCCAGGGTTTCCGCATACAGGGCCCAGCCTTCCGTGAAGGCATTGTTGCCGCCGAAACGGCGGAAGTTCGGCAAGTCCATCTCTTGCACCAGCGCCAGGTGGAAATGGTGGCCAGGCTTGCCTTCGTGCAGGAACAGGGTGGTCATGCCTGTGTCGCCATACAGTTTCGGATCCGTGACGACGGACCAGAACACGCCCGGGCGCGAACCGTCGGCGGCCGGCGCCGTGTAGTGGTCGGCGGCCGTGTCGCGGCTCAGTTCAGGTTCCAGGCGCAAGTCCAGCGGCGCCTTCGGCACCAGGGTGAACAGGGCTGGCAATTTGCTGTCCAGCAGCACGTTCAGCTTGCGGTAGACGTCGAGCACTTCCTGCTCCGTCTTGAACGGGCGGTATTTCGCCTGTTCCGACACCCACACGGGCAAGCCGGCCGCAGGGCCGTTGTAGCCCATCTTCGGGCCCACGATCGCGTATTGTTCCTGGATGCGCGCCACTTCCTTCAAGCCGATGGCGTGAATTTGCTCCGGCTTCAAATCCGTGGTGGTGCTGCTGGCCACGCGCGCCTGGTACCAGCTGGCGCCATCGGGCAGGGCGCTCCAGCCGCTGCTCGTGCGGCCGGCCGGCAGGTAATCGCGTTCCATGAAGGTGGACAGACGCTGCAGCGCAGGCATCAGCTTGGCCTCGATGATGACGGTGTAGGTTTGCGTCAGGCGCGCCTTGTCCGCGTCGGAAAAGCTGGCCGGCAAGTTCTTGATGGGCGTGTAATAGACGCTGTCCTGCGGCGTGGCGCTGACGAGTTTCTTGAATTGCGGCAAGGCCGATTCCGTCAGCGCCTTCGGCAGCACGATGCCTTTTTGCATGCCGACCCGCATATTGGCGATGGCCTGGTCTATCCAGCCCGGCAACTGGCCAATACGGCTCAGGTAAGCGTCATACTCTTTGACCGTGGTCAAAGGCTGCGATGCCTCTCCGCCCGCATAATTGGCCAGGGTGACGGGCATGCTGTCCATCTGGTTCAAGGGCAACAGGTATTCGGGGAAGCGCTCGAAGCTCAGCGCCGTGGCCAGTTCATAGTCGAGGATATCGTAATTGATCTGGTCCTGGTGCGACAGCTGCGCGCGGGCAATGCTGCGCAGGGTCTTCTGGTACTGGCGGTACAGGGCGAATTGTTTTGCACGCGCGGCGGGCACGATGGCTGAACCGATCTGGTCGTCGAAACGGTTGTCGCCGCTCTCGGTGGCATTGATCGGCTCGAAACGGGCCAGCGCATCGTAGTATTGGTCGGCCAGCACTTGCAGCTGCCGCTTCGCTTTGGGCGCGCTGACGGCCACGGTTTTGGCTGCGGGCTGGGCCGCTTGCGCCATGGGCGCATGGGCGAGCAACAGGGAGATGGCCAGGGTGCCGAGGGTGCCGGCGGCAAAACGATGCTTCATGCGCGAGATCCTTTGTAAGGAGGGAATGAACGGAGGCTTACAACGCCTAATAAAACCGTAGCGAGCGGAAGGAAGTTGTGGTCGAGAAGCGCAACTGTACGAAGGTACAGTGAGCATCGCAGACCGCAAATTACGACGCGCAGTAGGTTTTGATAGGCGTTCTTGGCGGGGTCGGGGTGGCCGTTCAAGATGGAACAGCCGGGGCGTAAGCATACGCCATTGCCCAGTGCGTTTGGATAAATTGTGCGGGAGAAATGTTGCTATTTGTCCGCTGGCGCGACCAGGGCTTTCATCGCCTGCCAGTGCTGGCTGACCAAGGGGACGCAGGCAGGACAGGGCGTGGCAGCGATCAGGCTGCGGATCTGCTGCGCGCGTGCCGCCGTTTGCGGGTGTGAGGAAATCCATCCCGGTACGCTGGCCTTGTCCTTGTCGTCGAGCTTCTGGAAAAAGCGCAGCATGCCGTCCGGGCGGATTCGCGCGCGCTGCAAGGCCAGCAAACCCAGGCGATCCGCCTCTTCTTCCATGTCGCGGCTGAAATACAGGGTGCCGGCCTGGTGCGCCAGCATGGCGGCCACGGCGCTGATGTCGCCGATGGTCACGCCCATCAGGGCGCCCCAGCCCAGGCTGCTGATCATTTGTCGCAACGAATGGCGCTGCTCCACGTGCTGCACTTCATGCGCCAGCACGCCGGCCAGCTCGCCCGGATCCCCCGCCTGGCGCAGCAAGCCCGTATGCACGACGATGATGCCGCCCGGCATGGCAAACGCGTTGACCGTGTCGTCCTGCTTGACGAGCCAGCGGTACTGGTAGCGCGAACCGGTCGTCAGCTGGCGGCCGATTTCCTGCACTGTTTGCTGCGCCACGCCGCTCTCGCTGATGCCGCCTTGCGCGCGTACTTGCGCCAGGGCCAGTTCGCCCAGCTGCTTTTCCGTGGACAGGGGAATCAGCCCCGCCAGCGCGCCGACGGCATGGCCGCCTTGCCACCACAGCAGGGCCGTGGCGACGACGGTGGCGCCCGTCAAACCGAGCAGCCAGCCCGACACCTGCCGCCGGTTGCGCTGGCGCTCGCCCCACAAACGCTGCAGTGGCGGCTGCAGCGCCGCCGGCGCTTCGCGCAAGACGATGGCGATGTCCTCCGCGCCGAGCGGTTTCAGCGACGCTTGTCGTCCTTGTTCGTCGAGCCAGTTCAGGAACAGTTCCGGCCCGTCGACGCCGCCCACGCTGACGACCAGCTGCGCCACGTCGACACCATGGCCGGGCGCATCGATGGCCAGTTGGGTGCCAAAGAAATGTGCGCTGACGGGCGTGCCAGCCGGGCCGCCATCGGGACCGGTCAGCAGTGCCTGGAAGGGCGTCATGCGGCGGCCTCGGCAAAGCGACTTTCGTACAGGGCCGCCATCAGGTCGGACTGGCTGATGATGCCGGCCAGGCGTTCATCCTCGTCGAGGATGGGAATATGGTGGTAGCCGGCGTCGGCCATCAGGGGCACGAGGTCGATGATGGGCGTGCCCAGGCGGGCCGTGTGCGGCGACGGCGTCATCAGCTGGCCTACCACTTCCGGCTTGTCGCCGTGGGACAGGCCGCTGCGCTGCAGCAAGCCGCGCAGGCGCTGGCGCATGCCTTGATAATCGTCGAGGCCGCCATGGCGCAGGAAATCCGTCTGCGTGATGATGCCGATGACGCGGCGCGCCCGGTTCAGCACGGGCAGGGCGCCCACCTCGTGCTCGCGCATGGTACGCCAGGCAGCATCGAGCGGCGTGCCGAATTCCACGCTGAGCACATCCTTCGACATGATGTCGGCGCAGGTGACGACGCCGAAACGGCGCTGGTAGGCGCGCATTTCCGTTTGCAGGAAGATGGCTTGCAAATCGTCGCGGCTGATGTCGAGCACTTCGCTGTGCTGGCGCAAGACGGCATCGAGGTCGTCCGGCGAAAAGCCCAGGCGGTTGCTGGGCACGTCATCCCGGGTGGCGTGCGGATGCGGTGCCACCAGTTGCTGGATGTGCGGGTAGCGACGCCCCGTCAGGTTGTTGTACAGCACGGCGCAAGCGACCAGCACGGCGGAATTGAACAGCACGGTGATGAAGACGAACTCAAAGCCGGCCGCATGCACGCTGGCGCCGCCGACCACGGTGGTGAGCGCCACGGCCCCGCCCGGCGGATGCAAACAGCGCAGGGCAAACATGGCGCCGATGGCCAGGCAGGCGGCCAGGGCCGCAACGCCCACGCTCGATCCCAGCCACTTCACGCAAGCCATGCCCACCAGGCCGGAGACGACGTTGCCGCCCACCACGGACCACGGTTGCGCCAGCGGGCTGGCCGGTAGGCAGAACAGCAGCACGGCAGAGGCGCCCATGGGCGCGATCAGGTAGACACTGGCGCTGTCGGGGGCCAGCAGGAAGTGGCAGATGAGTCCAGTGAGCAACAGACCGCAGATGGCGCCCGCGCAGGCGCGCAATTGTTCGCGGCGGCTGCCGTTGTTTGGTTGCGGCAGCCAGCGTGCCAGGAAAGAAGTCGTCATGGGGAGGGCGCGTTCGGGCCGCGTTGCTCTGTGTGAGCCCGATATTATCCCATGCGTTCCATTTCGCTGCCTGCGGGCATTAATCCCCGGCGCAGACGGCGTGCAGGCCGTGCCGCGCCAGCAAGTTCCCGACGGCCGCGATGGCGGCCATCAGCTCGGCCAGGTTGCGGTCGGAAAAGTGTTCATACAACAGGTCCAGCACGGCGAAGTACGCCGAGTCTGGCATGCCGCCGGGATAGGCGCTGCACAGCATGCGCGCGGCGCCGGATAGCGTTGGGGGCAGGCTGTCTGGCATGTTCAAGTGGCTTATCCTTGGCGTGCTTATACGTTTTTCGCATAAGCACAGTGCAATTAAATGGTGGATATTTCCTACAGGTACGCATATTCTAGACAATCACGCCCGCTGGCAGCTGTTCAGCTGGCTTCACGATCTCTCTCAGGAGTCCCGCATGCGCGTTTCCCGTTTCGTTTCCCTTTTCTTTGCCAGCCTGCTGCTTTCCGGCACCGCCGTTGCCGCCGCCCCGACGCCGGCCAACCCCGTCGCCACGCCGCATTTGCCGTATAACGCGGCGGCCGATGCCAAGGCCGACGTGGCCCGCGCGCTGGCCGAGGCCAAGGCGGCGCACGTGCCAGTCCTGCTGATCTTTGGCGCCAACTGGTGCGAGGATTGCCGCGCGCTCGACAAGGCCTTGAAGGAAGGCAAGAATGCCGAGCTGATGCAACAGCAGTTCAAGGTCGTCAAGGTCGACGTGGGTAACTTCGACCATAACCTTGACGTGGCGCAAGCCTATGGCAATCCGCTCAAGAAAGGCATCCCCGCCGCCGTGCTCGTATCGAGCGACAACAACCAGGTGCTGTACGCCACCAAGGGCGGCGAACTGGCGAATGCCCGCCGCATGAGCGAGAGCGGCATTTATGATTTCTTCAAGCAAGCGGCAAGCGTGAAAGCGCCGGCGATTTAAGCGTTTTCCAGCACCCTTAAAATTCTTCCCACGCATCGCTGGCCGGCGCTGTCGGGCGCGCTGCTGCTGCCTTGGCCAGTGCTGGACGGGCCGGCTTGGGCAGCGCCGGCTTGCCGGCCGGCTGCTGCGCGGCATGCCCGGTTTCTTCCAGCTTGAAGACGCTGACCACCTGCGCCAGCCGCCCGGCCTGATCCTGCAGGGACTGGGCTGCCGCCGCCGCTTCTTCCACCAGCGCCGCATTTTGCTGGGTGGCGTCATCCATCTGCGTGACCGTGGCATTGACTTGCGCGATGCCCTGGCTTTGCTCCTGGCTGGCCGAAGCGATTTCTCCCATCAGGTCGGCGACTCTTTGCACGGAGACGACGATGTCCTGCATGGTAGCGCCGGCCGAGTCGACCAGCTTGCTGCCCGCGTCCACCTTGCTGCCCGAGTCGACGATCAAGTCCTTGATTTCCTTCGCCGCCTGGCTTGACCTCTGCGCCAGGTTGCGCACCTCGGTTGCCACCACGGCAAAGCCGCGTCCCTGTTCGCCCGCGCGCGCCGCCTCGACCGCTGCGTTCAGCGCGAGGATATTGGTTTGGAAGGCAATGCCGTCGATCACGCTGATAATATCTGCGATCTTGCGCGAACTCTCCGTAATTGCGCCCATCGTTTGCACGACTTGTCCGACTACTTCGCCGCCCTTGACGGCGTGGCTTGAAGCCGACACCACCAACTGGTTGGCCTGACGCGCGTTGTCCGCGTTCTGTTTCACGGTCGATGTCAGCTCTTCCATGGCCGCCGCCGTCTCTTCCAGACTTGACGCCTGGGCTTCCGTACGCGCCGAGAGGTCCATGTTGCCCGACGCGATCTGGCTCGATGCGCTGGCAATCGCCCCGGTACTGTCGCGAACTTCACGTATCGTCACATTCAGCGACGCGACGAAGCGGTTGAAGGCGGCGGCCAGGGCGCCGACCTCGTCTTCGGATTCGACGGGCATGCGGCGGCTCAGGTCGCCATTCCCGCTGGCGATCTCGCTGAGCATGTCGGCCGCGCGCGCGACGGGGGCGGCGATGGCGCGGCTGATGACATAAATGATGAGCAGGGCGATGCCGCCACCGACCAGGCCGGCGATCAGGGCGGCGATCAGGGCCGAACGCGTGACGTTGCCCAGCACTTCCGCTTCCGGCACTTCGGCCATCACATACAGATTCAATTCCGGCACAAAGGAGGCGGCGACGAGCTGCTTGCCGGTCGGCGCCGCATAACTGGCATAGGTGTATTTGTTGCTGGTCAGCAGAGCCTTGCTTAGTGCTTCGCTAAAGCCGGGCAAGTCCTTCAACTGATGCTTGCCGTCGGCCAAGGCCGGATCGCGGTGGATCAGCAGGTTGCCGTCGGCGCGTACCAGGTAGACATGGCCCGTCTGGCCGACCTTGTAGCTGCGGATGGTCTCGGCCATCGCGTCGACGCTCAAGCCCATGCCTGCAATGACGGCCTTGCCGCCGGCCGTCTGGCCGCGCGCATTCAGGAACAGCATGAAACTGCCCGAGGCCGGATCGCGATCCAGATTGATCGTGTGCTGTTTGTTTTCGCCGAGCATGCTGAAGAACCAGTGATCGGCTGGCAACTGCTTGTCCAGCGTGCGGATCAGGCCCGCATCGGTCATGTACCTGGATGCAGCTTGTGAACTCCAGCTGACGACGGCCGCCTTGTTTTTTTCCTTGAGCATCCTGGCGTAGCGCTGGAAAGTGGCCATGCCGCTGTCGGCCAGCTCCGCGTCTTCCCAATCTTGCAGAAAGACATCATTCGCCATCGTCTGTACCACGGACAGCGGCTGGCTGATCTGTCGCAGCACGTCGTTGCGGATTTCGCCCACCTGGGCCGGCAGCTCCTGGCCGACGACGCGCTCGCGCACATAATCGCTGCTCATGCGCACGCTGAGGAACGATGAAATGCCCATGAACAGCAGCAGGCACAAACCCATGCTGAACATCAATTTTTTCTGGATGGAAAGGTGGCGAAGCAGATGCATGGACGACCCTGGGAATGGGCCTGCGCGACTGGCAGAGGTTGCCAAACATGCACAGGCAAGTGCGCAGTATAGCGACGGATAGGGAGAATATAGGGGAGGAATCCCGTATTTGATGTAGATGTGTTGCCGTATGGCAACGATGGCTGGGTGTAAACATGCGCAGTTTTCATGTGTCCCCATGCTGCGCGGAAAAACGTTCAGGCAGGCAAGCCGTGGGCGATCAATTCCAGCGGCAATTCCGTGCTGCACTTGATTTGTTCCATGGAGAAGGCGGACGACACGCCCGTCAGCTGCACCGCTTTGATGAGCTTTTTATAGAAGGTGTCGTAGCCCTTGATGTCGGTGGTAACGACTTTCAGCAGGTAGTCGATATCGCCGCTCATGCGGTGAAATTCCTGCACCTCGGGCAAGACGATGACGGCGGCGGCGAAGCGGCGCAGCCATTTTTCATCGTGCTGGCCAGTGCGCACGCTGACGAAGACGGTCACGGGCAAACCCACTTTTTGCCGGTTGACGATGGCCACGCGGCTCTCGATATAGCCCTCTTCCTCCAGGCGCTTGACCCGCTTCCAGCACGGCGTGCTCGACAAGCCGATCTTCTCGCTGAGGGCGGCGATCGACAAGGTGCCATCCTGCTGCAGGGCGGCCAGGATGGCGCAGTCGAATTTGTCGAGCGGAGTGTTTGGTGAATGCATTTCACTATTCCTGTCTTTATAGCATGAACATGCTGCATATTACCGTGTTTGCAGTGTCTTTTGGCATATCTTCACGGGCGGGGGCCGGTAGACTGTTCATACGTGCCAGCCGCCAGTGCTGCCCCTTTATTTATAGAATCCCCAGACTGCCATCATGAAAGAAATCTACCTCGACAGCAATGCCACCACCTGCGTGCTGCCCGCCGCCGTTGCCGCCGCCCGGCAAGCGATGGAGCAGGGCTATGGCAATCCCAGCAGCACCCACGCGACGGGATTGCAGGCCAAGGCCATGATGGATGGCGTGCGCCAGCGCGCCAGCGGCCTGCTGGGCGTGGGCGACGGCCGGTTGATGTTCAACAGCGGCGCCACCGAAGGCATCCAGACGGCCGTGCTGTCGGCCCTGTGCGCGCTGCGCGAACGGCGCGACGCAGGCAAGCGCATCGGCAGCCTGCTGCTGTATGGCGCGACCGAGCACAAGGCCGTGCCGGAAAGCCTGGCGCACTGGAACCGGCTCCTGGGCCTGAACCTGGAAGTGCGCAAGCTGCCCGTCGATGCGCAGGGACGCCACGATTTGCAGGCGCTCGATGCGCTGATCGGCGACGCGGCCATGCTGTGCACGATGGCGGCGAATAATGAAACGGGCGTCGTC
Organism: Janthinobacterium sp. SUN033; assembly: GCF_030397595.1. Taxonomy (NCBI): domain Bacteria; kingdom Pseudomonadati; phylum Pseudomonadota; class Betaproteobacteria; order Burkholderiales; family Oxalobacteraceae; genus Janthinobacterium; species Janthinobacterium sp. SUN033. The sequence goes on along the minus strand of NZ_JAPQNV010000004.1, from coordinate 331,212 downwards.
AGCGACTTGTCCGCCATCGCCCAGCTGCTGCAGGAACGGGGTGCCGATGCCTACTGGATGGTCGATTGCGTGCAGGCGCTGGGCAAGCTGAAGCTGAACCTGGCCGCCACGCGCATCGACTACGCGCCGTTTTCCGGCCACAAGCTGTATGCGCCCAAGGGCATCGGCATGCTGTATGTGCGCGCCGGCGCGCCGTTCACCCCCCTGATGATGGGCGGCGGCCAGGAAGCGGGCCTGCGCTCGGGCACGGAAAACATGGCCGGCATCGCCGCGCTGGGCGCCGTGCTGGCCGCGCTCGACGATGGCAAGACCTTCCGCAGCCACGCCGACCTGGCTGCTTTCCGCGAGCAGCTGGTGGCCAGCCTGGAACGCGCTTTCCCCGGCATCGTGTTCAATATGCCGTTCGACTTGTCCTTGCCGACGACGCTCAATTTTTCCGTGCCCGGTTTGTCGTCGAAAGAGCTGCTGGATCTGTTCGACGCGGCGCGCGTGCGCGTCAGCTCGGGCAGCGCCTGTTCCGCCGCCAAGGCGCTCCCCAGCTATGTGCTGGAGGCGATGCGCGTGCCGCAATGGCGCGCCAGCTCGGCCATCCGTTTGTCGTTCGGCCCCCTGATCGATGCGGCGACGGTGACGGCCGCCTGCGCGCGCATCGAGCGCTGCGGCGAAGCGCTGCGCAGCAGCTGCCTGCTGCCATCGGCGCTGGCGCCATCGCCGCAGGACGGCGTGATCCAGTTGAGCGTCGATGGCCAGTGCACCTGGCTGCTCAGCGACGCAGCCAGCGCCAGTTGCGTCGTCATCGATCCCGTCGCCGCCCTGGTGCCGCGCCTGGCCGCCTACATCCGCTGCCAGCACCTGGCCTTGCGCGCCATCGTGCACACGGCCGCCCCGGCCGACCATGGCGTGGCGCGCCTGGCCTTGCTGCAGGAACTCGCCATCGAACAGGTGGGCCGCATCGATATCGACGGTGAGCTGGCACTGGGCCAGCAGCGCCTGCGACGCGTCGAGTGTGGCGAAAACCATGTGTATCTGCTGGAGCAGCGCTTTGCCTTCATCGGCGCGCTGGCGCCCGAGGCGTTGACGCCCTTGCTGGATGCGGCGCTGGTGACGCAAGACACCGTGCTGTGCGCGTCAAGCGATGATGGCGGCATTTGCGGTACCGTGCGCAGCGTACGGGACGGTATCGTGCCGAGCGCCGAACTGCAGCTCGATGCGGCCGCTTTGCCGACCTTCCTGCGCCAGCATCCCGACGCCATCCTCGTCGATGTGCGCGAAGCGTATGAACACGCGGCGTGCGCCGGCACGGTATTCGAGGGTTGCGAGGTGCGCAGCGTACCGCTGAGCCGCCTGGCGGGACAGGTGGCTGAATGGTTGCAGCAGTCGCAGCGCCCGCTGGTCTTTTTCTGCCGTAGCGGTAACCGCAGCGCGCGCGCCGCCGCCTGCCTGCGCCGCCTCGGTCACGGCGCGGCATGGCAGCTCAACGGCGGCATGGCGATGGCGGAGGCGACGCGTCACCCGCTGGCCATCGCTGCCTGAGCGGCTTGAACTTTCTTCCTTGAAATATTGCACCGTGTCATCATTGGCACGGTGCCGCTACTCCTTTCCCTCTATTCATTTCCTCCAGGAATCTTTCTCCCGTTTCATTCGCTGATTTCTTTGCCGGCACGCCCCTAAAGCGCCGGGTATGTACGCTAGCGCACGGTCTTGCGTCCAGGGCGCCCCTACGATGAAGTTGAGAAAATCTCCCTACACCCTGAGATTCGTCGCAACGCTCCGGCGCTTCGCTTTCCGTCTTCGCCAGTGTCCGATCGTGTTCTTCCAGACTGGGCCAGCGTGACGGCGGCCGCTGGCTGCCTGCGCGCACCTAGCGAGGCCAAGTTGAAAGAGTACACAGCAGTTGTCACGCAGCAGATCAAGGAACAGATTTCCAAAGTTAAAGAAATCTTCCGCGACCATTCCCTTGCACCGGAAACCTTCGACGCCGCGCGCGACGATGCCTTGCCCTTGCGTTCCGAATTATTCAGCGCCATGCAGATGGCTGCCCACGGCAAGCACGTGGCTGCCGGCCATGCGGTGGGACGACACCATGGGCGCGACCGCCTGCTGGCGCGCCTGGCCGACAATGCGGCCCTGATCACGGCCACCGTCAACGAGCTGACGGCGACCGTCAAGAGCGGACGCCAGGTCACGCCCGCCTCGGAATGGCTGCTCGATAATTTCTATCTGATCGAAGAGCAGATCCGCACCACGCGGCGCCACCTGCCGAAGAACTACAGCAAGGAGTTGCCACGCCTGACTTCCGGCGCGGACGCGGGCTGCCCGCGCGTGTACAAGATCGCGCTGGAAATCATCTCGCACGGCGATGGCCGCGTCGACCTGGAAAACCTGTGCCACTTCGTCGAGGCTTATCAGGACGTGGCCACCTTGACCCTGGGTGAACTGTGGGCCGTGCCCATCATGCTGCGCCTGGCCCTGATCGAAAACCTGCGCCGCGTCGCCGCGCGCGTGGCCGACGACCGCATGCAGCGCGACCTGGCCAATACCTGGGCCGACCAGATGACGGAGATCGCCGAGCGCAATCCCAGCGGCTTGATCCTGCTGGTGGCCGACATGGCCCGTTCGAACCCGCCCATGACCAGCGCCTTCGTGGCCGAATTGTCGCGCCGCCTGCAGGGACAAAGTTCGTCACTGACCCTGGCGCTGTCGTGGCTGACGCATAAGCTGGCCGAGTCGGGCCTCACGATCGAGCAGCAGATACAGTCCGAAATCGGGCAACAGGCGGCCGACCAGGTGTCGATCGCCAACAGCATCGGCAGCCTGCGTTTTCTCGGCACCATGGATTGGCAGGAATTCGTCGAGACCATGAGCGTGGTTGAGCAGACCTTGCGCCTCGATCCGGCCGGCACCTATGGCTTGATGGATTTCGCCACGCGCGACAGCTACCGCCACGCCATCGAACGCATCGCCAGGCGCAGCGCGCGCAGCGAAGTGGAAGTGGCCGAGATGGTGGTGCAGCTGGCGCACACGCACGGCAACGGCAATGACGCGCGCCGCGGCCACATCGGCTTTTACCTGGTGGGGCGCGGCGTGCTGGTGCTGGAAAAGCAGGCCGGCGCGAAGCTGCCCTTCATCGAGGCGCTGCAGCATACGGCGCGCGCGGCGCCGCTGGCCGTCTACCTGGGCGCGATCTCGTTCCTGACCCTGGCGACGAGCGCCTTGCTGCTTGAGCGCGCCGTGCGCCATGGCGTGCAGGGCTGGCCCCTGGCGGCGCTGGGCGTGCTGGCACTGCTGGGCAGCAGCCAGCTGGCCGTGGCCGTGGTGAACTGGCTGGCGACCCTGATGACGTCGCCGCATCCGCTGCCGCGCATGGATTACCAGGCCGGCATTCCATCGGATGCGCGCGGCATCGTCGTCGTGCCGACCCTGATCTACAGCGAGGACAACGTGGCGGCACTGTGCGAGGCGCTGGAAGTGCGTTATCTCGCCAACCGCGACCCGAACCTGCGCTTTTGCCTGCTGACGGACTTTGTCGACGCGCAGGCGCAAACGATGCCGGGCGACGAAGCCCTGCTGCGCCAGGCGCAGGACATCATCCGCGGCTTGAACGAGAAATACCGCGTGGAGGGTGTCGCGTTCAAGGAAAACGGCGATCCGGCCGACCACGAAGAGCTGGGCCATGTGGGGCCGTTCCTGCTGCTGCACCGTCCGCGCCTGTGGAATTCGCAGCAGAATGCGTGGATGGGACAGGAGCGCAAGCGCGGTAAATTGTCCGACCTGCACGCGTTTTTGCGCGGCGGCGCGCGCGACAAATTCTCGCTGGTGGAAGGCGAGTTGCGCGGCCTGCGCACGATCAAATACGTGATCACGCTCGACACGGATACGCAGCTGCCGCGCGATGCGGCGCGCGAATTCATCTCCACCATGATGCACCCGTTGAACCGTCCCGTGCTGGACGCGGCCGGCTCGCGCGTGGTGGCCGGTTACGGCATCCTGCAGCCGCGCGTGGCCGTGGCGTTGCCCAGCGCGAACGCGTCGCGCTACGAGCTGCTGTGCGGCGGTGAACCAGGCATCGACCCCTACACGCGCACCGTGTCGGACCTGTACCAGGACGTGTTTTATGAAGGCTCCTTCATCGGCAAGGGCATCTACGATCTCGACATGTTCGAGCGCGTGCTGGGCCAGCGTCTGCCCGACAATAAGATCCTCAGCCACGATTTATTGGAAGGCTGTTACCTGCGCGCCGGGCTGCTCAGCGACTCGCAACTGTACGAGGAATATCCGGCCCGCTATGACGCCGACGTGAGCCGGCGCCAGCGCTGGATACGCGGCGACTGGCAGCTGCTCGGCTGGCTGCTGGGCCGGGTGCCGGGCCGCGCCGGCAAGCGCGAACGCAATCCCCTGTCGATGCTGTCGCGCTGGAAGCTGTTCGACAACCTGCGCCGCAGCGTCGTGGCGCCGGCCACCACCTTGTCGCTGCTGCTGGTGTGGGGCTTCCTGCCGCACGTGGCCTTCTGGAGCGCAGCGGTCCTGGCCATCATCTTCCTGCCGCCCGTGTTTTCCGCCCTGTACGATTTGCTGCGCAAACCGCGCGACACCCTGTGGCGCCAGCATCTGGCCGCCTTTGAGCGGCGCTGCGGCGTGCAGTTTTCGCACGCCATGCTGACCCTCGTCTTCCTGCCGTACGAAGCGTGGATCAGCCTGGACGCCATCGTGCGCACCCTGTGGCGCCTGGGCGTGTCGCACAAGCACTTGCTCGACTGGCGCGCCTCGAACCTGCACACATCGTCAGGTTCGCAGGCCGACAGCTGGCGCGCCATGTGGTGCTCGCCCGCGCTGGCGCTGGCCGCCTTTGGCGCCTTGCTGACCTGGCGCCCGCAAGCTTTGCCGGCCGCCGCCATGGTACTGCTGTTATGGCTCGTTGCACCCACCATCGCCTGGTGGATCAGCCGCCCCATCGAGCGGGCCGTGGCGCGCCTGTCGGCCGAGCAGGGACGTTTCCTGCACGGCGTGGCGCGCAAGACCTGGGCGTATTTCGATACCTTCGTCGGTCCCGATGACCACTGGCTGCCGCCCGATAACATGCAGGAGCATCCGAACCTGGTGGTGGCGCACCGCACCTCGCCGACGAATATCGGCCTGGCGCTGCTGGCGAATTTGACGGCCTACGATTTCGGTTACCTCACCCTGGGCCAGTTGATCGAGCGCAGCCGCGCCACCCTGCACAGCATGGGCGAACTGGAACGCTTCCAGGGCCATTTCTATAACTGGTACGACACGCAAACGCTCAAGGCGCTGCAACCGATGTACATCTCGACGGTCGACAGCGGCAACCTGGCCGGCCATCTGCTGACCTTGCAGCCGGGACTGGTGGAACTGTACGACGCGCCCATCATCGGCGCGCAGGTGGTGCAAGGCATCCGCACGACGGCGCAGGTGCTGCAGGAATTCATCGCCGCCGAAGGCGAGGGCAAGGCCATGCGCGACAGCATGAGCCTGCTGCAGGCGCAGGCCGCGCCCGCCAGCCTGGCCGAATGGCATGCCTATCTCACCGCCGCGAATGGCGCTGCCGACGCGCTGCTGTCGCTGACCTTGCAAAGCGAGGATGGCGAGCTGTCCATGTGGTGCGGTGCGCTGGCGCGCCAGTGCCGCGCGGCGCTGGCCGAGTTGCTGCAACTGGCGCCATGGGCGGCGCAGGCGGGCGTGGATCCTGCGTGGTTGCGCGTGCCGACCCTGCGCGAACTGGCCAACCTGGAAACGCCGGAAGGCCTGCCTGCCGAGCTGGCCGCCTTGCTGGCGCAGGGCCGCGACCAGGCAGGACGCCACATGCGCGACATCGCCCATGCGGCGGGCCAGGCGCGCGACTTTGCGCAGATCGAATACGCGTTCCTGTACAACCCGTCGACAAAACTGCTGGCCATCGGCTACAACGTCAGCGAACGGCGCCTGGACCCCAGCTACTACGATTTATTGGCCTCCGAAGTGCGCCTGGCCAGCTTCATCGCCATCGCCCAGGGGCAGCTGCCGCAGGAGCACTGGTTCGCTCTGGGCCGCCAGTTGTGCATGGTGGCGGGCCAGCCCGTGCTGCTGTCGTGGAGCGGCTCGATGTTCGAGTACCTGATGCCGCTGCTGGTGATGCCGAATTATCCGAACACCTTGCTCGACCAGACGTACCACTCCGTCATCGAGGCGCAGATCGATTACGGACGCCAGCGCGATGTGCCGTGGGGGATTTCCGAGTCCGGCTACAACACGGTCGACGCCAGCCTGAATTACCAGTACCGCGCGTTTGGCGTGCCGGGGCTGGGTTTGAAGCGGGGCCTGGCCGACGACCTGGTGGTGGCGCCGTACGCCAGCATGATGGGCTTGATGGTGCAGCCGGAAGCGGCGTGCCAGAACCTGCAGCGCATGCAGGCGGCCGGCTATATGGGCCGCTACGGCTTCTTTGAAGCCATCGATTTCACCACGGCGCGCCTGCCGCGCGGGCAGGGCAGCGCCATCATCCGCTCCTTCATGGTGCACCACCAGGGCATGGGATTTTTGGCCCTCAGTTACCTGCTGCACGACCGCCCGATGCAGCGCCGTTTCGAGTCCGATCCGCTGCTGCAATCGGCCTTGCTGGTGCTGCAGGAACGCACGCCGCAGGCCGGCGCGTTTTACTCGAACACGGCCGAACTGGCGGTGCTGCGCAGCGGCGTCCCCGAACAGGCCATGCCGATGCGCATCCTCACGCAAGCCAACAGCGCCGTGCCGGAAACGCAGCTGCTGTCGAATGGCCGCTACCACGTCATGGTGAGCAATGCGGGCGGCAGCTACAGCCGCTGGAAAGACCTGTCCGTGACGCGCTGGCGCGAAGACAGCACGCGCGATAACTGGGGCAATTTCTGCTATCTGCGCGACCTCGACGACGGTGCCGTCTGGTCCACCATGTACCAGCCGACCCTGGCCGAGCCGAAGAAATACGAAGTGATTTTTTCGGAAGGGCGGGCCGAGTTCCGCCGCGCCGACCATGGCCTGGACCTGTACACGGAAATCGTCGTCTCGCCCGAGGACGACATTGAAATCCGGCGCACGCGCATCAGCAATAATTCGAACCGCCAGCGGCGCATCGAGATCACCAGTTTCGCCGAAGTGGTGATGGCGCCGGCGGCGGCCGATGCGGCCCATCCCGCGTTCAGCAAGCTGTTCGTGCAGACGGAAATCCTCCCGCATGAAAAGGCGATTTTATGTACGCGCCGGCCCCGCTCGAAAGACGAGCAGATACCGTGGCTGCTGCACGTGATGACCGTGCACGATATCGAGCGCTACGAAGTCTCCTTCGAGACGGACCGCGCGCGCTTCATCGGCCGTGGCAACACGGCGCAATTGCCGCTGGCGCTGCAGGAAAGTGGGCCGCTCAGTGGCGGCCACGGTTCCGTACTCGACCCCGTCGTGGCCATCCGCTACGTCATCACCTTGGCCCCCGACCAGGCCGTGACGGTCGACAGCGTGACGGGCATGGTGGAGCAGCGCGAGGCGGCGCTGCACCTGATCGACAAATACCAGGACCGCCACCTGGCCGACCGCGTGTTCGAACTGGCCTGGACGCACAGCCAGGTGGTGCTGCGCCAGTTGAATGCCAGCGAAGCGGACGCGCAGCTGTATGCGCGCCTGGCCAATGCCGTGATCTATCCGAATGCGGCCCTGCGTGCCGAGGCCAGCATCCTGATCAAGAACCAGCGCGGCCAGTCCGGCCTGTGGGCGTATGCCATTTCCGGCGACTTGCCCATCGTGCTGCTGCAGATACGCGATTCGGCCAATATCGAACTGGCGCGCCAGATGGTGCAGGCGCATGCCTACTGGCGCCTGAAGGGGCTGGTGGTTGACCTGGTGATCTGGTACGAAGAGCAGTCGGGCTACCGCCAGCTGCTGCACGACCAGATCATGGGCCTGATCGCCTCGGGCATCGATGCGCAGGCGATCGACCGCCCGGGCGGCATCTTCGTGCGCCTGGCCGAGCAGATCGCCAATGAAGACCGCATCTTGCTGCAATCGGTGGCGCGCGCCATCATCAGCGACTTGCGCGGCACCCTGGCCGAGCAGGTCAAGCGTCCGCCCAGCCCCGTGCTGCGCATGCCGCCGCTGCTGCAGGACCCGGCCCGCGACCATGGCGGCGTGCCGCACCGGGCGCCAAGGCGCGAGCTGATCCTGGAAAATGGCCTGGGCGGTTTCACGCCCGACGGGCGCGAATATGTGATCACCACGGGAGAAAATAAACAGACGCCGGCGCCATGGTCGAACGTGCTGGCCAATGCGCAATTCGGCACCGTGGTGTCTGAAGCCGGCCAGGCGTATACGTGGAGCGAAAATGCGCATGAATTCCGCCTCACTCCATGGCAGAACGACCCGGTCTCCGACCTGTCCGGCGAAGCATTCTATGTGCGCGATGAGCAGAGCGGCCAGTTCTGGTCGCCGTCGTCCCTGCCCGCGCGCGGCAGCGGCGACTACGTCACGCGCCACGGCTTCGGCTACAGCATTTTTGAACACAGCGAAGGGGGCATCGCCACCGAATTGTGCACCTATGTGGCGCTGGACGCGGCCGTCAAATACTCGGTGATCAAAGTACGCAACGACAGCGGCGTGCCGCGCCGCCTGTCCGTCACCGGTTACGTGGAATGGGTGATGGCCGACCTGCGCGCCAAGTCCGGCATGCACGTGGCCACCGAAGTCGACACGATCAGCGGCGCCCTGTTTGCGCGCAATAACTACAACACGGAGTTTTCGGGCCGGGTCGGCTTTTTCAATACGGATGCCAGCATCCGTTCCATCACTTGCGACCGCAATGAATTCATCGGCCGCAATGGCAGTCTGGCGCAGCCAGCCGCCTTGCGCCGCGTGCGCCTGTCCGGCAAGGCGGGCACGGGATTGGACCCGTGCGCAGCGATCCAGGTACCGTTTGAACTGCAGCCGGGGCAGGAGCGCGAAATCGTTTTCCTGCTCGGCGTGGGCGGGCGCCGCAATGCGGACGCCAGCACCATGGTACAGCGCCATGCGGGCAAGGAAGCGGCCCGCATGGCGCTCGACGCGGTGCGTGCGCACTGGGAAAGCACTCTGGGTGCCGTGCGCATCGAGACGCCCGATCCATCGCTCGATGTGATCGCCAATGGCTGGCTGATGTACCAGACCATCGCCTGCCGCCTGTGGGCGCGCAGCGGCTATTACCAGTCGGGTGGCGCCTACGGCTTCCGCGACCAGCTGCAAGATGCGATGGCCATGATCCACACGGCGCCGCAGCTGCTGCGCAAGCACTTGCTGCTGTGCGCGGCGCACCAGTTTGTCGAGGGCGACGTGCAGCACTGGTGGCATCCACCGTCGGACCGGGGCGTGCGCACGCACTGTTCCGACGACTATCTGTGGCTGCCGCTGGCTACTTGCCGCTACGTGATCGCCACGGGCGACGTCAACGTGCTGTCGGAAGTGGCGCCCTTCATCGAGGGGCGCGCCGTCAAGCTGGAAGAGGATTCGTATTACGACCTGCCCGTGCGCTCGGGCGAGTCGGCCGACCTGTACGAGCACTGCGTGCGCGCCATCCGCCATGGCTTGCGCCTGGGCGTGCACGGCTTGCCTCTGATGGGCTCCTGCGACTGGAACGACGGCATGGACAAGGTGGGCGAACACGGCAAGGGCGAGAGCGTGTGGCTGGCGTTCTTCCTGTACGAAGTGCTGCAGCGTTTCGCCGAGGTGGCCGTGCTGCGCGGCGATGCCGCGTTTGCCCAGTTCTGCCGCGATGAAGCGGCGAAACTGGCGGCGAATGTCGAGGAGCATGCGTGGGATGGCGAGTGGTACCGGCGCGCGTATTTCGACGACGGCACGCCACTCGGCTCGCACATGAACGAGGAATGCCAGATCGATTCGATTTCGCAGAGCTGGGGTGTACTGTCGGGCGCGGCCAACAGGGAACGGGTCGCCGGCGCCATGCGCCAGGTCGATGCACGCCTGGTGCGCCGTGATTCCGGCGTGATCCAGCTGCTCGATCCACCATTCGACAAATCCAGCCTGAACCCCGGCTACATCCGCGGCTACGTGCCGGGCGTGCGCGAGAACGGCGGCCAGTACACGCATGCGGCCATCTGGACGGCGATGGCGTTTGCCCGCCTGGGCGATGGCGAAAAAGCGTGGGAACTGCTGCGCATGATCAATCCCGTGCGCCACGGCGTTGACGCGCAGGCGGTGCAGCGCTACAAGGTCGAGCCCTACGTGGTGACGGCCGACGTGTATGCCGTGGCGCCCCACGTGGGACGGGGCGGCTGGAGCTGGTACACGGGATCGTCGGGCTGGCTGTACCGGCTGATCGTCGAATCCCTGCTCGGTTTGACGCGCGAAGCGGACGTGCTGCGCGTGGTGCCGGTCATGCCGGCAGAGTGGGACAGCTTCAAGCTGCATTACCGCTTCGGCGCCAGCAGCTATGCCATCACGGTGGAACAGGCGCAGGGGCGGCCTGCGGGCTTGTCGCTCGATGGCGTGGCGCAGGGGGGCAACAGCATCGCCCTGCGCGACGAGAGCCGCGAGTACGTGGTGCTACTGCTGGTTTAGTCCTGCCGCCGTACCTGCCACGTATCGTATTCGGGCCGGCGCCTGCCAAGCAGCAGGATCAGGCCGGCGCCCAGCAACAGCAGGTCGCGCGTGCGTACGGCGGGCTCGGATTGCGTTGCGAGCTGAGGGGGCGTAGGTGCCGCCGTGGCAGCGGGCAACTGGCTTGCGCAGGCGGCCAGGCACAGCGCTGCCATCTTTCCATTCAAATGCATAGATTCCTCAAGAAAGCGCGGTGACCACCAGGTGGCACCGCGCCAGTATTCATGTCGGCGACATTGTAATTATAGACATGAACATTGTAAATGAGAAATTATTTAAGATTGAGTCAAAACCCCAGGGCCGCGCCCGCGCCCAGCAGGGTGGCCACGCCAAGCACGGCAAAGACCAGCGCCGCGATGCCATGCACGAGGCGCAGCGGGACGCGGTTGGCGATTTTGTCGCCGAGGTACACGGCCGGCACGTTGGCCAGCATCATGCCGAAGGTGGTACCCAGCACGACGGAGTAGATGTCGTGGTAGCGCGCCGCCAGCGCCACCGTGGCGACCTGCGTCTTGTCTCCCATTTCCGCCATGAAGAAGGCGATCAGGGTGGTCAGGAAGACGCCGTACTTGGCCAATTTGGTTTCGTCTTCATCGAGCTTGTCGGGGATCAGGGTCCAGGCAGCCATCGCCAGGAAGGAGACGCCCAGTACCCAGCGCAGCACGTCGGGCCCCAGCATGCTGGTGATCCAGGCGCCGACGGCGGCGGCAAACGCGTGGTTGGCGATGGTGGCGACGAAAATCGCCAGCACGATGGGCAAGGGCTTGCGGAATTTGGCGGCCAGCAAAAAGGCCAGGAGTTGGGTTTTGTCGCCGATTTCAGCGAGACCGACGATGCCGGTGGAGATGAGGAATGCTTCCATGAGATTGCAAGAGGTACGCGGGCCGGACGAATTAACCAATGATCCACGGGCGACTCCGGCCCATGCGGCCGCCCTGGATCAATGGTCTCGTCAAGTTTTGCAACCACCTGCACCATGGCCTGCGGGCCAATTATGTTGATACAGGTTCCTGCGGCAGGACCGCAGGACGACTACTCCCCAATGTTCGAGGCGCATCATACGCCAATGCCCGCGCCGGCGCCAGTGCCGGCGGGGGATACTGCGGCCTGGTGTGTGGGACTTCGACAACAATGATCGATTTGCAAACAGACTCGACTTAGAATGCAGTCTGTCCACGACTCCCAGATGGAATGCGCCATGCCGGTCCTTGTCCGCTTGCTTGCCTTGTGTTTGACCTTGTTTGCTCCCTTGTCCGGCCTGTGCGCCGCCGCGTCCTTCGACGACAAGTTCCGCCAGCTCGAAGAATTGCTGCCCACGCCGAATGCCTACCGCACGGCGTCCGGCGCGCCTGGCCACGCCTACTGGCAGCAGCGCGCCGATTACGTAATCCGCGCTACCCTGGACGAAGCGCGCCGCGAAATCACGGCCAGCGAGCAGATCACCTATCACAACCGCTCGCCCGACAGCCTTGCGTATCTGTGGCTGCAGCTGGACCAGAATGGCTTGCGCAAGGATGCCGACCAGCGCCGCGTCCTGAGCGCGCCGTCGCGCCAGGCCTGGCTCAGCAGCAGCGAAGAGGAGGCGCTGAAATTCGAGGACTTGCGCGCCATCCATGCGGGCCGCGAATTTGACGGCGGCTTCAAGCTCACCGCCGTGAAAGCGGCCAGTGGCAAGCCGCTGCCGTATGTGGTCAACCAGACCATGCTGCGCATCGATTTGCCGGTGGCGCTGGCGCCTGGCCAGAGCATCACGTTCAACATCGACTGGTCGTATCAGATCAATGACCAGAAGGTGCTGGTCGAACGCTCCGGCTACGAGTATTTTGAGGACGACAAGAACGCGATCTTCCAGATCGCGCAGTGGTTTCCGCGCATGGCCGCGTATTACGACGCCGTCGGCTGGCAGCACAAGCAATTCCTCGGCTCAGGGGAATTCACGCTGGAGTTTGGCGATTACGAGCTGTATCTGACGGTGCCGGGCGACCATGTGGTGGCCGCCACGGGCGAGCTGCAAAATCCTGCCGCCGTCTTGAGCGCGGCGCAGCGCGAGCGCCTGGCGCGGGCGAAAAACAGCGATACGCCGCTGCTGGTGATCACGCCGGAAGAGGCGATGGCGGCGGAAAAGGGCAAAGCCACGGGCATGAAAACCTGGCACTTCAAGGCGGCCAATGTGCGCGACGTGGCGTGGGCGTCGAGCCGCAAGTTCATCTGGGATGCGCAAGGTTTGAATAGCGGCGGCAAGCGCGTGATGGCCATGTCCTACTATCCGAACGAGGGCAATCCGCTGTGGCAGCAGTACAGCACGCGCGCCGTCGTGCACGCGATCGAGCAGTACAACAAGTACAGTTTCGACTATCCGTATCCGAGCGCGATGTCCGTCAACGGCGCCGTCGGCGGCATGGAGTATCCGATGATCTCGTTCAATGGCGGGCGCCCCGTGAAGGACAAGAAGACGGGGGAACGCACGTATTCGAAGACGACCAAGTATGACCTGATCGGCGTGATCATCCATGAAGTGGGGCATAATTATTTTCCCATGATCGTCAACTCGGACGAGCGTCAGTGGACGTGGATGGACGAGGGTCTGAATTCCTTCCTGCAGTACCTGGCCGAGCAGGCGTGGGAAGAGCATTTTCCGTCCTGGAATGGCGAGCCGCGCAAGATCGTCGACTACATGCGCAGCCAGAACCAGGTACCCATCATGACCAACTCCGAGTCCTTGCTGCAGTTCACGGCGAACGCCTACGACAAGCCGGCCACGGCGCTCAACATCCTGCGCGAGACCATCCTCGGGCGCGAACTGTTCGACTTCGCCTTCAAGCAGTACGCCTTGCGCTGGAAATTCAAACGCCCGACTCCCGCCGACTTTTTCCGCACCATGGAAGATGCGTCCGGCACCGACCTGGACTGGTTCTGGCGCGGCTGGTTCTATACCACCGACGCGGTCGACATCAGCATCGACGGCATCAGCGAATATGGCGTGAGCACGAAGAATCCGGAAATCGAAAAAGCGTGGAAGAAGGCGCAGAAGGCCGCGCAGCCCATATCGATCTCGGACCAGCGCAACAAGGCGCTGCCGAAGAAGATCGACCTCGATCCTGCGCTGAAGGATTTCTATAACCGGCACGATGAATTCACGGTCACCAACAAGGACCGCAACAGCTATGCGGAGGAACAGGAAACGCTGGAGCCATGGGAGAGAAAGCTGCTGGAACAGCACAACATGGGAAAGCATCTGTACTTGGTCGATTTCTCGAATCTCGGCGGCCTGGTGATGCCGCTGATCCTGGAAATCGAACTGAAAAGCGGCAAGAAGATTGTCGAGCGCGTGCCGGCCGAAGTGTGGCGCTACTCGCCGCACAAGATCAGCAAGGTCATCATCACGGACGAGCCGATGGTGGGGCTGGTGCAGGACCCGTACTGGGAGACGGCCGACATCGACATCAGCAATAACGCCTGGCCGAGAAAAATCACGCCATCGCGCCTGGAGCTGTTCAAGCAGGACCGCGACAAGAACAACCTGATGAAGGATGTTAATGTGCCGCTGAAGGCACCCGAGGCCAAGGCCGAAGCCAGGCCGGAAGCAAAATAGGGAAACAGCGCCGGCCAGTCCGGCGCTTTTTCTGCCAGGTCCGCGCTGGAAGTGCTATTCTGCGCGACGCCCCGGCGCACACGGACCGGGGCTTTCGCAAATCATTCAAAAGACGACCATGCAAACTTTGACCTTCCTGCGCGCGCTGGGCTGTGCGCTACTTTGCCAGGTGACCCTGGCCGCGCACGCCGACCCGCTCAGCTACGCGCGCTACGACCAGGTGCGCACGCGCGACCTGCAGCTGGATCTGAAAGCGGATTTCAAGCAAAAGACCTTGAGCGGCTATGCCGAGCTGTCCTTGAACTGGATCGACCCGGCGGCGCGCACCCTGGTGCTCGATACGCGCGACCTGTCGATCGCGAAGGTGCAGGTACAGGACAAGCGCGGCGCATGGCAGATGGCGCCGTACCAGCTGGACAAGGCCGACCCGGAAAAAGGCCAGGCGCTGCGCATCACCACCTCGGGCCAGCCGGGCAAAGTGCGCGTCTACTATCACACGGCCCCCAATGCCATCGCGCTGCAGTGGCTCACGCCGCAGCAGACCATGTCGGGCAAGCTGCCTTTCATGTTCAGCCAGTCGCAAAGCATCAATGCCCGTTCGTGGGTGCCGTCGCAGGATACGCCGGCCGTGCGTTTTACCTATAGCGCGCGCATCGATGCGCCAGCGGGCATGCGCGTCGTGATGAGCGCCGAGAATGATGAAAAGGCGACGGGCAAGGGCGGCTGGAAATTCAGGATGCCGCAGCCGATTCCTTCGTACCTGCTGGCCATCGCCATCGGCGAACTGGAAGTGCGTAAACTCGGCCCCCGCTCGGCCGTGTATGCGGAACCTCCGCGCA
This sequence comes from Janthinobacterium sp. SUN033, assembly GCF_030397595.1. Classification (NCBI taxonomy): domain Bacteria; kingdom Pseudomonadati; phylum Pseudomonadota; class Betaproteobacteria; order Burkholderiales; family Oxalobacteraceae; genus Janthinobacterium; species Janthinobacterium sp. SUN033. The sequence continues at coordinate 316,176 of NZ_JAPQNV010000004.1, read as the reverse complement.
TCAAGGCCGCCGAATACGAGCTGGCCGACACGGAAAAGATGATCCAGGCCGCCGAGGCCCTGTATGGCCCGTATGGCTGGGGCCGCTACGACATGATCGTGCTGCCGCCATCGTTCCCCTACGGCGGCATGGAAAACCCGCGCCTGACCTTCCTCACACCGACCATGATTGCGGGCGACCGCAGCCTGGTCGACCTGATCGCGCATGAACTGGCCCACTCGTGGTCGGGCAATCTGGTCACCAACGCGTCGTGGAAGCACATGTGGCTCAACGAAGGCTTTACCACCTACGTCACGACGCGCATCGTCGAACAGCTGTATGGCAGCGAAGTGGCGCAGATGGGCGTGCAGGTCGACCAGGAAGAACTGGCGGCCTCGATCAAGGAATTGCCGGCAGCGAAAACGGCATTGATCACGCGCGATGCGGACGCCAATCCGGCGGAAACGTACACGGACGACGGCATCATCTACCCGAAAGGCGCCTGGTTCCTGGCGACCATGGAGCGCCGTGCCGGCCGCGCCGTATTCGACCCCTTCCTGCGCGGCTGGTTCGACCAGCACGCGTTCCAGAGCGTGACGACGGAGCAGTTCATCTCCTACCTGCGCAAGAACCTGCTGGCGCAGCATCCGGACGTCATGCCGGAAGCGGAACTCGATGAATGGCTGTATGGCACCGGCGTGCCGGCCAGCGCGCAGCGCGTCGTCTCGCCGCGCCTGGCGCTGCTCGACCAGCACCGCGACGCCTGGCTGAAAGGCGAGCTGGCGACGAAGGACCTGGGCATGGACAAGTGGATCGCCATCGAATCGATGCACTTCCTGAACGATATCAACAACAAGGCCAGCGCGGCGCAATTGCGTGAGCTGGACCAGGTCTACGGCGTGGGCAAGAGCGGCAACAATGAAGTGGCCTACCGCTTTTATCTGGCCTCCGTGAACGCCGGCTATGACGTGCGCCAGCCCTTGCAGGCGTTCCTGATGAGCGTGGGCCGTCAGAAGTTCGTCGTGCCCCTGTACAGCGCCTTGATGAAGACGCCGCAGGGCCATGCCTGGGCCAAGGACGTGTATGCGCAGGCGCGCGAACGCTACCACCCGGTGACGCAGGAAAGCGTCGATAAATTGATGGCCGCGCAAGCGCATTGAACCTTCTTTGGACATCCTGACCATGCATACCATGAACCGTCTCGCCGCCGCCATCATGCTGGCGTTTTCCGGCATCACCGTGCCGGTGCTGGCAGCCGATGCCGTACCTGTCGCTGCCGCCGCATCCGCGCCGGCGCCCGCCTTCGACCTTGACCGCGACGTCGCCACCGCACTGAAAGTGTTCGACGTGCCCGGCATGGCGATCGCCATCGTCAAGGACGGCAAGGTCATCACCGCCAGGGGCTTTGGCGTGCGTAAACTCGGCGAGCCGGCCGCTGTCGATGCGCAGACCCTGTTCGAGGTAGCATCGAACTCGAAGGGCTTCACGGCCGCCGCGCTGGCCATGCTGGTCGACGATGGCAAGCTGGCCTGGGACGATCCCGTCACCAAGCACCTTCCCGGCTTCCAGATGCACGATTCCTACGTGACGGGCGCCATGACCGTGCGCGACCTGCTGACGCACCGCAGCGGCCTGGGTCTGGGCGCGGGCGACTTGCTGTGGTGGCCGACCACCACCTTCAGCACCGACGAGATCATCGAGAAGCTGCGCTACATCCGCCCGGCCACGAGTTTTCGCAACAGCTATGCCTACGATAACCTGCTGTATATCGTGGCCGGCAAGATCATCGCCGACAAGGCGGGCAAGAGCTGGGGCGAGGCCATGCATGAGCGCATCCTGGCGCCGCTGGGCATGACGGGCACCACCACCAGCCTGCTTGAAAACGTGGGCAAGCCCGACGTCGCCAGTGCTCACAGCAAGATCGACGGCAAGATCACCGCCGTCAAGTCCATGCCTGTGCCGAACGCCGTGGGCGCCGTCGGCATCAACACGAATGCGGAAGATATCGCCAAGTGGATGATGGTGCTGCTCGACGGCGGCAAGATCGCCGGCGTGAAGGACAAGGACGGCAAGGAAGCGCGTTTGTTCAGCGAAAAGCAGGGCCGCGAAATGTGGACGGCGCAAACGCCGATCAAGATTGCCGAGCCGAAGCCGGCGCTGGCCGCGACGAAGCCGAACTTCAGCGCATATGGCCTGGGCTTCCAGCTGCGCGACTACAAGGGCATGAAAGTGGCCATGCACGGCGGCGCGCTGCAGGGATTTTATTCGCGCGTGGTGATGGTGCCGGAAGCAAAACTGGGCGTGGCCATTCTGACCAATGCGGAAAATGGCGGTTCCATGACGGCGCTGCAATGGCGCATCCTCGACCATTACCTGCAGGCGGCGCCGTCGGACTGGCTGGCGCTGGTGGCCAAGGTGGAGCAGGACCAGCATGCCGAGGAAGTCAAAAAGCAGGGCAAGGCGTCGAGCGCGCGCGCAGCCAAATCGCAGCCGTCGCTGCCGCTGGCGGCGTACGACGGTGAGTACGAGGATGCCTGGTATGGCAAGGTCGTGATCAAGCCGGAAGGAAAAAAACACATCCTCAGCTTCACGCGCACGCCGGACCTGACGGGCGAGCTGGAACACTGGCAGCACGACACCTTCATCGTGCGCTGGAAAGAGCGCAATTTCAACGCCGATGCGTACGTGACGTTTTCGCTCAATCCCGATGGCAGCATCGACCGCGTGAAGATGGCGCCCGTGTCGGCCGAGACGGATTTCAGCTATGACTTCCAGGACTTGAGCCTGGTGCCGGTGAAGGCGAAGGAAGGCAAGAAGTAAAAGCAGAAGGCCACCGCAAGGTGGCCTTTTTTACGCTATGGCTTGACGAACTTCAGGGTCATGCGGTCGCTCTCGCCGATGGCCGTGTACTTGGCGCGCTCCACATCCTTGTTGGCGTAGGTGGGCGGCAGTGCCCAGACGCCGCCCTCATGGTCCGCCGTATCCTTGGGATTGGCGTTGATTTCCGACTTGGCCGCCAGTTTGAAGCCTGCGCTTTCGGCCAGCTTGATCACATACGCTTCGTGCATGTAGCCGCTGCTGGCCGTGGCATCCTGCGCCTTGTTCGCCGGCAGGCGGTGTTCGACGACGCCGAACACGCCGCCCGGTTTCAGGCTGTCATACACTTCCTTGAACAGGGTTTTCATGCCCTCGTCGCCGATCGGTATCCAGTTGTGGATATTGCGGAAGGTCAGCACCATGTCGGCCGTGCCCTTGGGCGCGATGCGGTAGGTGGTGGGGGGTGCGAAGGCGCCGAGTTCCACCTTGCCGAAAGCGCTCGGGTTGGCGTCGAGTTTTTGCTGGAAGCGCGCCGCGCCACGGCGTGCACCTTCGCTGCTTGACTGCGGGTCGTTGCCGGCGGCGATCAGCTTGCCGTGGTCGCGCAGGTAGGGCGCCAGGATTTCCGTGTACCAGCCGCCGCCGGGCGCTAGCTCCACCACCGTCATGGTCGGCTTGATGCCGAAAAACGTCAGCGTTTCATACGGGTGGCGGGCGCTGTCGCGCAGCGCGTTGGCCGGCGTGCGCGCACTGCCGGCGATGGCGGCCTTCAGGGCCGCGTCGCCCGCATCGGCAGCCAGCGCCGCGCCGCTGCCGCCACAGGCCAGCATGACCGTCAGGGCCGTGGCCAGGGATACTCGCTTCATCATCATTTGCTCCATGCGTGATTGGATCGGTTGGTCAATTGGTGGCGATCGCCATCAACGCCGATCATCGGGCAAGCACGCTGGCCGGTCAAGCGGATTCCGTACCCCAGGCGGCGGCATACGCGGGTATGTCGCAGGTGTTGAGCGCATCGGCGATGGCCGCGCCACGGCCGTGCGTAAAGGGCAGTTCGCCCGTCCAGACGGCATGCGCCATGTCGCCCGCATCGTCGAGCGGGCCGCCCGTGCGCTGCTTGACGGCGCATTCGTCGAGCGCGATGCGCAGCACGGTGGTGGCCGCGTACTCCTTGGTGCTGCCGCCGCGCACCTGTGTCAGGCGTCCTGGCGCCAGCTTCTCCATCAGCGCGTCCATGGCCGCATGCTGCTGGCCGATGTCGCTTACTTTCTCAAACTGCCCATACACCATCGCCGAGCGGTAGTTCATGGTGTGATTGAAGGCGGAGCGCGCCAGCACCAGGCCGTCGAGATGGCTGACCGTCACGCACGCGCCGCCGTCGAGCAAGAGCTGCTTGAGCATGCGGCTGCCGTTCGAGCCATGGATGTACAGGTGGCCGCCGATGCGCCAGCAGGCGGTCGGGATGCAATGGCTGCCCTTGTCGTCGCGAAAAGCGATATGGCACAGATAGGCGGCATCGAGGATGGCGTGCAGGGTGGTCTGTTCATAGCTGGCCAGTTCGGCGACGCGGCGCACGCGGGTGCGGGGGCTGGGGGGCAGGGCGGTAGCGGTCATGGTGGAAGTCCCGTTGGTTGAAGAAGCAGGTCGCACTATAATCGGCATCTGGCCCTGAAAAAAGATCCAGAACCGATAAATAATTTAGAGCCACAATGAAGGGGAAGCATGGACTTCGCTTTGCTGCTGAATGCGTTCGAGCGCACGCACCGCGGGCGGGGCTGGTCGCGCCAGCGCCTGCTGCATGAATGCCTGCGCGCGGCGATCCGCGGCGGCCAGCTGGCGCCCGGCACGCGGCTGGCCGCCACGCGCGTGCTGGCGGCCGCACTGGGACTGGCGCGCAATACCGTGCTGTACGCCTACGAGCAGCTGGCCAGCGAAGGATTTGTCTTGCCGGACCGGCGCGGCACCGTCGTCGCCGGCAGCGCCGGTGTGCCTGCGGCCGCGCCTGCGGCAGGGGGCAACGGTGGCTTGTCCCGCCGCGCGCGGCATTTGCGCGGCGTGGCGGGACAGGATGTGAATGCGTCGGTCGTGTTTCCCGCCGACGCCATGGGCGCGTTTGCGCCTGGCGTACCGGCGCTCGATGAGTTTCCGCTGGCGCAGTGGCGGCGCATGCTGGACCGCGCCTGGCGCGCGCTGACGCCGCGCCAGCTCAATTACGGCGACCCGGCCGGCGAGCCGTCGTTGCGCATGGCCATTGCCGAGCATTTGCGCGCCGCGCGCGGCGTCGTCTGCGATGCGGGCCAGGTGTTCATCACGGACGGCACGCAAAGCAGCCTCGATGTCTGCCTGCGCGCCTTTGCCGACCAGGGCGACACCTTGTGGATCGAGCATCCAGGCTATGGCGGCGCGCTGGCGGCGGGCCGTGGCGCGGGCTTGCAGGTGACCGGTATCGCGGTCGACATGGACGGCATCGCACCGACGGATGACGACTGGCGCGACACGCCGCCGCGCCTCATCTACACCACGCCGTCGCACCAGTATCCGACGGGCAGCGTGCTCAGTCCCGCGCGCCGCATGGCGCTGCTCGAACGCGCCCGCGTGGCCGGCGCCCTGATTATCGAAGACGATTACGACAGCGAGTTTCGCCATGGCGGCCCACCCCTGGCCGCGATGCAGGGACTGGTGGCTGACGCGCCCGTCGTGTACCTGGGTACCTTCAGCAAGACCATGTTTCCCGCCTTGCGCATCGCCTTTATCGTCGTGCCGGCCGCGCTGGCCGGGGTCTTCGCACAGATGCAGGCGCAGGGTGCCGCGCGGGGGAGGGTGGCGGAACAGCTGGCGCTGGCCGAGTTCCTGCGCAGCGGCCTGTTTGCGCGCCACGTGCGGCGCATGCGCCGGCTGTATCGCCAGCGCCGCGATGCCTTGAGCGAGGCGCTGCAGCGCCATGCGTGCGCGGGCGCATCCATCCATGGCGGCACGGCCGGCATGCACCTGGCACTGCGTTTCCATGATGGCGCATGGGATGACCTGGCGCTGAGCCGCAGCGCCGCGCAGGACGGCATCGTGGCGCTGGCCCTGTCCGCGCATGGCACGGGAGATGCGGGGGGCTGGAATGGTTTCCTGCTCGGTTATGCCCAGGTGCCGGCCGAGAACATGGATGGCCTGGCGCGCCGCCTGGGTAGGTTGCTGCCGGCGTGATGCAGCTACCTTATTGCTGGTCCTGCATCCACTGCTTCAAGCCGTTGACCCAGTTCTTGGCGGGCAGGTTGAACTGCTTCTTGATGGTGGCGGCGCGTTCGTATAAATCGCTGAAGTCGAGCGACGGCGATTTTTTGAAGGCCAGCACGACGATGTTTTCATCTTCCATTTCCGGCACCCAGACGACGGCGTCGAAAACCAGCTCCATCGCCTGCAGATTCTTGTCGTAGTTGGGGAAGTCGCCGAAGACATTCGTGCACATGATGCCGTCGTCCGTCAGGCAGTCGAAGCAAGCCTGGTAGAACTCGGGCGTGTCGAGCACGGGGCCGCGCGCGTCTTCGTCGTACAGGTCCACTTGCAGCGCATCGACGGTGCCGTGGTTGGCCGGATCAAGCACGAAGTCGAGCGCATTCATTTCGCGCACGTCGAGGCGCGCGTCGTTCGGCGGCAGCGCGAACTGGGCGCCGCAGATGGCGATCACGTTCGGATTGAGTTCGATGGCCGTGACCGTGGCGTCGGGGAAGCGGCGGTAGCTGAATTTGGTCAGCGCGGCGCTGCCCAGGCCCAGCTGCACGATGCGTTTGGGCTGCGTCTTGAACAGCATCCACATCATCATCATCTGCACGTATTCGAGCTCGATGGCGTCGGGTTTGTCCAGGCGCATGGCGCCCTGCACCCACTTGGTCCCCAGGTGCAGGTAGCGGATGCCGCGGTGTTCGGTGGTGGTGGCAGGCGGGTGGCCCGGGTGGCTGAAAGCGGTATGGCTGGTGGAGGTGAAGTCGGTCGTCATGGCGCCAGTTTAGCAGCCGGCTGAAAAAAAGACGCCGCAGCGTCTTTTTGGTGGGGAGCTCAAGATTGCTTGCGGCGTCGTGCCAGGAAGCCCAGTACGCCCAGGCCGGCCAGCAGCATGCCATAGGTTTCTGGTTCAGGAACGGGAGCCAGGTTCAGGTTGAAGGTGCCGCCATAGCTGCCGCCATTGCTGTTGCCCATCACGGTCAGGACCATCGGGCCGTTGAACAGCAGGTTGGTTGGCGCTAGCACTTCGCCCTGGGCATAGCCGAAGACGGTGGGTCCGCCAAAGCCCGTCAGGGCGATGCCGTTCAGGTTGGCACTGCTGAAGTTGATGGACGAAGCATCGCTGCCCGTGACCGACAGGTTGGCCAGGAAGGCTTGCGCGGTCGAACCGAACGTGGCGTCGGGCGTGAAGGTGAAGGTGTCGGTAAAGGCGCCGAGCGGATCGGGCGTGGCGTTGAAGCCGCCCGTCCACAGGTTGCCGGTGGTGTTGGTCAGGTCCACGTTGTACGCTGTCGCCTGCGCTACGCCGATGGTAGCCGCGCTCAAGAGTGCTACTGCTATGAGTGATTTCAGTTTCATTTTTATCCCCGCGAAAAAACGATTAATGTTTCAAAAAAACCGTACCGCTCAGATAAATTATCGCCAGGACATTTCATTGTCAATGAGCTATTTTTATATCATTATGCAAACTTAAATAGCTTATTTCTAATACACGGGCATGGCGCTCGTTATGTTGCAATATTAAAAACTCTAATTATCAATATAATACTGAAAAATAATTGCGCAGCATGTGATGGAAAAATCGTTGCGCCAGTAACTAATTTCTGTCCAGCAAGGGAAGAATTAGAGTTACCGCCAGGCCGCCGTCCTCGCGGTTGGCCAGCGTGATGCGCCCGCCATGGGCTTCGGCGATTTCGCGCGCCAGCGCCAGGCCAAGTCCCGTGCCGCTGCGCTTGGTGGAATAAAACGGCACCAGCGCGTTTTCCAGCACGGCGCCGCTCATGCCCGGGCCGCGGTCGCGCACTTCGATGCGCAACTGCCCTTGCGCCAGGCTGACGTGCAGGCCGATGTGCTCTTCCCGCGAGCCCGATTCCAGCGCATTCTTGAGCAGGTTCAGCAGTGCCTGCTGCATTTGCGCCGCATCGAACACGGCCGCCTGCGCGGGCGGCGGGCAGTCGAGCCTGAAGGCCGCCTGCGAGGCCAGGCCATCGAGGAAAGGCTGCCACTCGCACGGCGCCAGGCGCGGCGCGGGCAGCTTGGCAAAGCGCGCATAGCCGAGGATGAAGGTTTCCAGGTGGCGCGTGCGCTCTTCGATGGTGGCGAGGATTTGCGGCAGGCGTTCCGTCTGGCCGCGGCGTACCAGTTCGGCACCGGAATGGGCCAGCGAGGCCAGCGGCGCCAGCGAGTTGTTGAGTTCATGGCTGATGACGCGGATGACTTTTTTCCAGGTCTGCACTTCCTGGCGGCGCAGTTCCAGTGTCAGCTGGCGCAACAGCAGCAGTTCGTGCTTGCGCCCGTTCAGGCTGAAGCTGCGCCGCGCCAGGTGATACACCTCTTCCTGTTCCCCCTCGCCGCTGGTAAACAGGCCGTCGTTGCGGCGCGCGAGCGCCTCGGCCAAGGCCGGTGCCGCCTGCTGCACGATGTCGGCCAGGTGATGCCCTTCGAGCCGGCGGCCATGGTGCAGCAGCTGGCGCGCGGCCAGGTTGGCGTAGACGATGGCGCTGCCCTCGGCCACCAGCAGCATGGCCACCGGCGTGTTTTGCACCATGGTGTCGAGCAGCAGTTCGCGCTGCACCAGGTCCAGGCGCTGCTTGCGCAGCACGTCGCCGAGCGCATTGTGGGCCGCCACCAGGTCGGCCAGTTCATCGTTCTGCGGCCAGCGCAAGCTGAAGCCGAAGTCGCCGTCCTGGTAGCTGGCGACCGTGCCGCTCAGGGCGCGAAACAGCGACAGCATCGCCTGCAGCTGCGCGCGGATGGTAATGACGGCGACCGGCAACACGCACAGCAGGGTACCCGCCAGCACCAGCAGCGGCTGGTCGGGTAAAAAATGCGCGAGCAGCAGGGCGATGACGATGCCCAGTACCAGCAAGGTAACGATCAGCGCCGTCCAGCGCGTGAGCAGGGAGAGGCGCATGGGGCGGTTTGCCATCAGCCGCGCGCGATGCCCAGGCGTTCCATGCGCCGGTACAGCGCCTGGCGCGACAGCCCCAGTTCCTGCGCCGCCTGCGCCACCACGCCTTGCGCGCGCGCCAGCGCCGCGGTGACGCTGTCGCGGTCCGGCTCCGTCGCGGCGCCATCCTGCGGCGCGCGCAGCGATGGCACGCCTGCCAGCGGCAAGCCCGTCTCCTGCGCGCGGATCACGGGACCTGCCGTCAGCAGGCTGGCGCGCTGCATGACGTTTTTCAGTTCGCGCACATTGCCCGGCCAGCCATGGGCCAGCAGGGTCGCCTGCGCCTGCGCATCGAGCGTTTTCTCGCTGCCCAGGAAATGCCGCGCCAGTACCAGGATGTCAAGCGGGCGCTGGGCCAGCGGCGGCAGGCGCAGTTCGATCACGTTCAGGCGGTAAAACAGGTCTTCGCGGAACGTGCCGGCCTTGATCATCGCCGGCAGGTCGGCGTTGCTGGCGCTGATGACGCGCACTTTCACCTGCCGCTCGCGGTTCGAGCCGAGGCGCTCGAAGCGTCCCGTTTCCAGCACGCGCAGCAGCTTCATTTGCCCGGCCAGCGGCAGGTTGCCTATCTCGTCGAGGAACAGCGTGCCGCCGTCGGCCGCATCGAACTTGCCGTCGCGCGCGCGGGTGATGCCCGTGTACGCGCCGGCCTCGGCACCGAACAGTTCCGCCTCGATCAGGTCCACCGGCACCGCGCCGCAATTGAGCACCACGAAAGGACCGCTGGCGACCTGGGAATTGGCTTGCACGATGGCGGCGATGCGTTCCTTGCCGCTGCCGTTCGGCCCCGAAATGAGCACGGGCACGTCGGCGCGCGCCACCTGGCACGCCAGGTGCACCACGCGTTCGGTGGCCGGGTCTTGCCACACCATGCCGCGCAGGTCGAAGTCGTGTTCCAGAGCATGGCGCTGGCGCTGCTCGGCCACCACGCGCTGGCGCAGCGCGCGGTTGGCTTGTCCCAGCTCCAGCAGGTTCTGCACGCTGGCGATCAGGCGTCGGTCGTCCCATGGCTTGGCCAGGTAGTCGGCCGCGCCGGACTTGATCAGGTCGACGGCCGCGTCGAGCTGCGTCCAGGCCGTCAGCAGGACCACGGGCAGGTCCGGGTAGCGCGCGCGGATGGCGTGGAACAGCGCGCTGCCTTCCTCGCCCGAGGTGGTGTCGGCCGTGAAGTTCATGTCCTGCACCACCAGATCGATGGCGTGGCGTTCGAGCAGCTGCAGGCCTTCCTCGGGCGAGGCGGCGCGCACGGCGTCGATCTCGTGCAGGGAGAACAGCACGTCGAGCGCGATGGCCACGGCGGCATTGTCGTCAATAATCAGTACGGTAGGCATGCGCGCAGCATATCACTCAGGTGCCGGCTCAGGTACTGCGGGTGGCAGTGGCCGGCGAAATACTGGCCGCGCGCCATGCCGGACCGTACACGGCGCCCACGCCCAGCAGCCAGAACACCAGCGCACCGGCCACCAGATAGCCGGGCGGCAGGCGCGCCATTTCCAGCTGGCTTACCAGCAGCTGGTTCAAGCCCAATGCCAGCAGCACGCCGCATGCCACGCCGACGCTGGTGATCATGAAATTCTCGGTCAGGAAATAGCGCAGGATGTCGATGCGGCGCGCGCCGAGCGCGCGCCGCACGCCGATCTGCTTGCGCCGCTGCGAGACCCACAGGCTGGCGATGCCGACGATGCCGCTGGCCGTCACCAGCAGCAGCAGGGTGCTGACGGCGATGAGCATCCAGGACAAGCCCCGGTCGGCCAGATAACGTGATTTGCGGTGCTGTTCCAGGGTATCCGTGCGCACCAGCAGGCGCTCGCTGCTGGACTTGCGGATCGCTTGTTCCGCCTCTTTCATCAGGCGGTCGCGCTGGCCTGGTTCTGCCCGCACGGCAAATAGCAGCGAATCGCGCCCGCCCGTCAGGCGCGCCGGCAGGATGATCGAATACTCGCCCTGGGCGCCGACCTGGCCGACCTGGGTCTGCAGCCGTTCCACCACGCCGATCACGCGCATCTCGTCATCGTTGTCGCCGGTGCCATTGAACAGGGGTTTGCCGACAAAGCTGGTTTCGCCGGGCCAGATCTTTTGCGCCGCGGCGCGCGTCACGATCACCACCTTGGGGAAGCTTTCATCGACGTCTTCATTGATTTCCGGGACCTCGTCGGCATGGAAATCGCGCCCTTCCACCAGCTTCAATCCATATGTCTTGACCAGCGAATCGGGCGTGACGTACATCGAGGTGCTGGCGCTGGCCGCGGCCTGTCCGCGTTTGGCCGCGACGTTGGTGCTGCTGCCGGAGCGCGACAGAACCGCCTGCGTGGTTTGCGCCACGGAGACCACGCCCGGCAGGGCGCGCAGTATCGCGGCCTGGCGCTTCTGCTCGGCTATCTGGCGTTGCGGGCTGCCTTTGTCCATGCTCTGGACTTTGACATAGAAGATGTCGTTTTCGGCTACCACGCCGGTGGGACGGGCGGCGATGGCCTGGCGCAGGTTGACGATGTACAAGGCGTTGGCCAGGATGGCGAGGCTGATGGCGACTTGCACGGCGACGAGCACGGCGCCGGTCTTGTTGCGCATCAGCGCCGACAGGATGGGGCGGATTTCCATGTTGGGCCTCATTGTGAAAAGGTGGGTGTCATTGGGATTTGAGCTGCATGGCCGGCGTGACCTGGCAGGCGCGCCAGGTGGGCAACAGCCCTGCGAGCAAGGCCGCCAGTACGGAAACGGCAAACGTCAGCAGCAGCATCGGGACATCCAGGTGCGCCACGGTGCCCAGCTCTTTCGACTGCGAACTCACCACGGCCAGGGCGGCATAGGCCAGCAACAGGCCCAGCACGCCGCCGGCCAGCCCGATGACGCCTGTCTCAATGAGGAACTGGCGGAAGATGTCGCGCTGCGTGGCGCCCAGCGCGCGGCGGATGCCGACTTCCGCCGCCCGCACGGAGAACTTGGCCAGCAGCAGGCCGATGGTGTTGACCAGGCAGAGCAGCAGGAAGCCGAAGGCCAGCCAGGCGGCCAGCTTGTTGTCGTTGTCGACAACGTTCAGGAAATCGAGCCACTGCCTGACGTCGTACAGCATGTTGGGCGCATGGCGCGGCATGCGGCCCAGCTTGCGCTGTTCGGCCGCATAGCTGTCGAGATAAGCCTGCAGTTCGCTCCGTTCGCCGGCGCTGGCCATTTCAAACCAGAATTGCAGCCAGGTGCAGTCCGATGCCAGGATACCCTGGTAACCGGGGCTGCGCTCGACGCCGCTGCAGGCCATGCCGCCGTCATGCCCCGTTTCGTGGCGAATGGCGCTGGCAAACGGAATGAAGAATTCATCCTCCGTGCCGAAAGCACCCTTGCTGCCGATGATGCGGTGCACGCGCGGCACGGGGTCCCACTGAGCGAGCACGCCGCTGACCAGATAGGGACGTCCCAGCACCGTCACGCGCTGGCCCACGGGATTGACTGTGCCCAGCAGCTTTTCCGCCAGGGCGCGGCTCAGGACGATGACGTCGGCGCCGCTGTCGTCGTCGGCCTCGCTCCATGGCTGGCCATACAGGAAGGGCACTTCAAACATGGCAAAGAAATCGCGTGTGGGAGCCAGGCCCTGGGCCCGGAAGGCGCCGAGGTCCCTGCGCGCCGGTTCCACGGGGCCGGCCACGCCGTACATGACGCTGCGGCGGATGCCTATCTTGCTGGCCATGAAGTTCTTCGCATCGGTATAGGCGAGTTGTGCCTGGCCGAAGCTGGGCTTGGTGCCCGGCGTATAGCCTTTCAAGGGAACTACGTCGATCATCGGCACGAACATGCGGTCGCTCTTGTGCGGCAAGGGGTCGCCCGACATGGCGTGCAGGATGGTCACGGTGGCCACGCTGGCGGCCACGCCGACAGCCAGGGTCAGCACCATCAATGCCGTCAGGGCGGGATTGCGGCGCAGGTTGCGCAGGCCCAGCTTGAAATAGTAGTGGAACATGGCGGCTCCTAGGCGGTCGCGTGCTGTGGCCTGGCCGACAGCGTGGCGCCATGCTGCACCAGGTCCGACACCTGGCCGTCGATGATGTGCACGTTGCGTTGCGAACGCAGCGCCAGTTCGGGATCGTGCGTCACCATCAGGATGGTCGTGCCTTGCGCGTTGATATCCTCCAGCAGTTCCATCACGCCGCGCGCCATCTGCGTGTCCAGGTTGCCCGTCGGTTCATCGGCCAGCAGCAGTTTCGGCGAGCCGGCCAGCGCGCGTGCGATCGCCACGCGTTGTTGCTGCCCGCCCGACAGTTCGGCCGGATAATGCTTCATGCGCGAGGCCAGTCCCACCTTGGCCAGCGCATCCTCGATGCGTTCGCGGCGCTCGGCGCTGTTGAAGCCCCGGTAGCGCAGCGGCACGTCGACGTTGTCGAACAGCGACAGGTCGGGAATCAGGTTGAAACCCTGGAAGATGAAGCCCAGTTTTTCATTGCGCAGGCGCGAGCGGGCATTATCGTCCATGCCCCTGACGTTGACGCCGTCGAGGATGTATTCGCCATCGGTGAATTCCTCGAGCAGCCCGGCGATGTTCAGGAAGCTTGTCTTGCCGGAGCCGGACGGTCCCGTGACGGTGACGAATTCGCCCTGGCGAACGTGGATCTCGAAGCCGCGCAGCGCGTGCGTTTCGATCATGTGGGTGCGGTAGATCTTGCTCAGGTTTTGCATGCGCAGCATGGGAAGCCTCCTTGTTGACTGAAATTAATTGAGTGCGACGCGGGCCGCGTTCGCGAAATTTTCCGTACCGGCGACCACCACCTTGTCGCCCAGCTTCAGGCCCCCCAGAATCTCGACGGCCGAGATGCTGGTGGCGCCCAGCTTGATGGGCGTGCGAACGGCCACGCCATCGCGCACCACGTAGGCAAAGCGTCCGCCTTCGGCTTCGACGAAGGACCCGCGCGCCAGCATCAGCACATTGGGGCGCTCGTCGATCAGCAGGCGTGCCGAGACGCGCTGGTTCTGGCGCAGGCCGGCCGGCTGTTCGCCGTTGAAGCGCACGCGCGCCAGCACCTGGTTCTTGACCACTTCGGGCGACAGCGCCGACAGCTTGCCGGAGGCGCGGATGGCGCCCGTTTCGATCTCGGCGCTCATGCCCAGGCCGATGTCGGCCACATACGTTTCCGGTACTTCCAGCTCCACTTCCAGCTGCGACAGGTCGACCAGGGTCATCAGGGCCGTGTTGGCCTGCACCACGCTGCGGTTGGCCACCGACAGTGTGCCGATGAAGCCATTGACGGGCGCGCGCACGGTCAGCTCGTCGACCCTGCGCTGGGCGTTGTCGCGGCTCAGGCGCTGGCGTTCCAGTTCGTTGACCCGGGTCTTCAGCGCCAGGGTCACGTCCTCGCCTTCCAGGCCCGCCGCCTGCGAAGCGTGCTTGCTGCGGATCTCGGCGGAATTCAAGGCATCCTTGGCCTTCTGGTAATCGATCTTGGCGATGATGCCCACCTGCGCCACGCTTTCATAGCGCTCCAGCGTGCGCTGGGCGGACAGGCGCTCGATTTCCGCCGTGTCCGCTTCGCGCCGGGCCAGCAGTTTCTGTTTCTTGGCCAGGATCTGCTGGCGCGCCACTTCCGCTTCCAGCTGCTGCACGCTCGACTGCTCGCGTTTCAGCGCGTCCGACAGGTCGGGCGACTCCAGCACGGCCAGGATGTCACCCTTCTTGACGGTGTCGCCGGCCTTCGCTTTCAGCGTGACGGTGGCCACCGTGGTCGAGTACAGGGTCGGGCTGATGGCGGCGACCACGCGTCCGTTCACGGCGGCGTCGCGGATCAGGGTACCGCGCGTGACGTCGGCGATGCGCAGGCGGTCGGCATTGACGGAATGTTCGCTGTTGCGCCAGCCCGCAACGGCAGCGATGGCGGCGCTGATGACGACGGCGGCGCCGGCCAGCAGCAGGGCGCGTTGCTTGTGGCGCTGGCCCGGCGGGGCGGACAGGACGGCGTCTTGGGAGGAAGTATCGCGGATCATGGTCAGGTCTCGTGAAGGATACCTTTCTCAATGCACGATCCGTGCCAGTTGCTAAGTCATTGATTTGAATGGGAAAAATATTTTTCGTCCGGCTGTCCGCCGTGTCCGCGCTGTCCAGCATGTCCGTCCGCGCAGGTTGCACTTGATAAATTGGCAATCGCCTGCATCTGCGGGAACATACCTTTCATAGACTCCTCCACAGGCGCCATGCATCCGTTCCTCCAGCAACTTTTCCCTGCCCGTGTCTTCGCGCCGGCGCTCGATTATCCTTTTGCGCGCAGCGACGTGGCAATGCTGCAGCGGCTGGCGGGCGAGGCGCCAGCGCTGGATGAGCAGACCTGGGACGAGCTGCTGCTCGACCAGTATGCGGCGCAGTTGGCGCGCGAGACCAGCATCTTCGGCCAGCAGGAGCTGCACCGGCGTCTGAGCGGCGGCCAGGCTGATCCTGCCTCCATTGCGCGCGTCCGGCAATTGCTGGACGATCCGGCCCAGGCGGCCAGCCTGCAGCGCGCCTGCTTGCCCTTGCGTCAGGCTGATACGGAAGTGTGCGCAACCCTGTTTGGTGCGGCGCTGGCGCCGGCGCCCTGGTGGCGCGCCTGGCTCTGGCTGGTGCCGCTGGCCTTGTTGCTGGCCATCGCCGCTACCTGGCTGACGGGGTGGCCGGCCCTGTTTGGCGTGGTGGCCGCCTGCGTGGCGCTGATGACCGTGCAGGCGCGTTTTTACGAAAGCGCCAAGGCGTGGGAGCGCACGCTCGATACCTTGCGGTACCTGCTGAAAACCCGTGCCGCTCTGGCGCGGCTCGATGTGCCGGCAGCCTTGCCATTGGCTGCGGAGGGCGCGCAGGCGGCAAAACTGACGCGGGCCATCGAGCGTTCGCTGCTGCATTACGTGCCCTTCATCGATACGGTACTAGTCGAATATGGCGACTGGCTCCTGCTGAAAAACGTCAAGCGCTATTTCCGCACGCGCCAGCTGGCGGCGCAGCAGCTGCCCTTTTTGCGCGACAGCTTTACCCGGGTGGCCCAGCTGGAAGCAGACCTGGCCCTGGCGCGCCACCTGCGCGGCCGCGCGCAGTTTTGCTGGGCGCAGGAAAGCGATGCGCGCCAATTGTCGCTCGACGCGATGGTGCATCCGCTGCTGGACGGCGCCAAGCCCCTGTCGCTGCGGCTCGATGGCCGCGGCGCCTTCATTTCGGGGCAGAATGCGGTGGGCAAAAGTACCTTGTTGCGCGGCGTGGGGCTCAATCTGATCAGTGCGCGCGCCTTCGGCTTTTGCTATGCGCAGGCGGCCCGGGTGCCCATGCTGCCCCTGTATTCGAGCATGCAGAATGAAGACTCGCTCGATGGCGGCGAAAGTTTGTACATTGCCGAATTGCGGCGCGCGCGCGAATTGCTGGCGCTGGCCGAGGAGGGTGCGCCGGCGCTGTTCCTGATCGATGAAATCTTCCGCGGTACGAACCATCTCGAATCGGTGGCGGCGGCGGCCGCCGTGCTGCACAGCCTGGCCGCTGAGCACCTGGTGATCGTCTCGTCGCACAACCTCGTGCTGGGACCCTTGCTGGAAGACTGTCTGGCGTCATGGTGCGTGCGCCGTGATGACAAGGGCGCGCTGCTGCTGGCGCCCGGCGTGCTGCAGGCCACGAATGGCATCGCCCTGCTGGCGCAGCGCGGGTTTGACGCCGGCATCGCGGACAAGGCCGGGCGCGTCTTCGACTGGCTCAGCACGCACATGGCGCAGCCGGCCGATTGCGGCGGCGTTCTCGAACGGGCCTGATGGCCGCGCTTACTTTTCCTGTTTCTCCGGCGTGCTCTTGTCGATCACTTCGCGGCAATCGCCGCGGATGATGGCGTTGTCGTAGTTGGTCCAGCCATAGCTGTCGACGTAGCGCTTGTGCTGTTTGAAGCGGGGGCTGGCGATGCTCCATTCGGGCTGTTCGCCGGCAAAACGGATGTCGCCCAGGTCGAGCAGGGTGTGGAACATGTTTTCCGTCGACAGGCGCGCCTTTTGATGGCGCCGCAGCTGCGTCACCTTGTCCGGATAGTGCTGCTGGAATTGCGGCGAATACCAGACGAAGGCGGGCACGTGGAATTCGAACTGCGTGTTGTGGCCATGGAAGGCCAGGCGGCAGGTGCCGTCGTACAGGGTCTGGCCGTGATCGGCCACGTAGACGAGAGAACTGCGCAGGGCGGTGCGCTGGCCATCGTCCTTCAGCATGCCGATCACGTGCGACAGGAACCAGTCCGTGTACAGGATGGAGCTGTCGTAGCTGTTGTTCAGCTGCGGCTTGATGGCCGTGTCCGTGTAGACGGGCTTGTCGACGCCGAACAGCGACGGCTGCCACTTGTCGAATTGCTTGGGATAGCGTTGGCTGTAGTTCCAGTGGCTGCCCAGCGTGTGCAGCACGATGAGTTTTTTCGGCGCCGGGTCGGCCAGCGCGTTCTTGAACGGATCGAACAGGATCTGGTCGAAGTTCGAATTGTTGGTAAAGCCGCCCAGGTTCAGAAATTGCACCACGTCCGCTTCCTTGGCAAACACGGACACGGGCGTGTCGAACTGGCCGAACGAGATCTGGTTCGACAGCCAGTAGGTCTTGAAGCCCGCTTCCTTGTAGGCGGTGAGGAAGG
This sequence comes from Janthinobacterium sp. SUN033, assembly GCF_030397595.1. NCBI lineage: Bacteria > Pseudomonadati > Pseudomonadota > Betaproteobacteria > Burkholderiales > Oxalobacteraceae > Janthinobacterium > Janthinobacterium sp. SUN033. Next base: position 298,635 of record NZ_JAPQNV010000004.1, on the reverse strand, counting down.
ATTTTTCCGAGAAGCCATCCTTGAGGCTTTGCGTGGCCGGCTTGCGCGAGATGATGACGGGCACGGACAGGCGCGTGGCGGAAACGGCCGTGATGACGTCGGCCAGCGGCACCAGGTTGCTTTCCTGTTTCAGTAGCGGGTTGGTGTCGCGCTCATAGCCGTTCAGGCTCCAGCGGTCGTAGCGCGACGATTCGCCGATCACCATGACCACCACTTCCGGATGGGGATCGGGCTGTTGCTGGTGCGCGCCGAAACGGAAGCTGCTGCTTTTCTGTCCCAGTTCGGCCAGGTATTTGCGTTCCTTGTAGAAATCGAAGCCGCGCGCGGCCAGGCCGAAGGGCCAGGAATTGCTGACGGTGTCGAAGGCGTAGGGCAGGCGCGCCCAGTGAGGCAGGCTGGGCCAGCCCAGGCCCGTCTCATCGGCGCCGGCGATGCTGGCGTTTTCCGGCTTGCTGCTTTCCTCGTCTTCCTCGGCCGTTTCGTCATCGGCCGAGCTGGCGTCGCCGAAGCCGGAGGCGCCCGCCTTGCCGCTGGCCGCCGAGTTGCCGGCCTTGGCCGATGCTGGGGCGCTGTGCAGGACTTTGGCGTCGAAACCGAATTCATAGCCATACCACCAGAAACCGCCCAGCAGGAGTAACAGCACGAAGGCGGCCGGGCGCGTCTTGCCGCGCCAGTCGAGGTCGCGCGTGCGCGCGGCCGCAAACCAACTGGCAGCGCACCAGGCGATCACGCTCAGCATGACGGCGCCCATCAGCCATACTTTTTGCCCGAGGAATTCCATCGCTTCCTTGGGGCTGGTTTCGAAGATGATACCCAGGTGGTGCGTGGAAATGCCCTGGCCATAGAAGATGAACAGGTAGATTTCCGTCGGCAGGGCCAGGAAGGCGGGCACCAGCAGCCAGTGGAAATATGCGGGGCGCTTGAACACGCTCCAGACGGCCAGCCAGGCCAGCAGTTCGAACGTGAGCATCTGCCAGGGATGCTCGGGCGCACGTCCCAGCAGCGCGGGGATGAAGGGCACGGCCGTCAGCAAGGCGTAGGTCAGCAGCAGGAACAGATTGGCGGGGCGAAGCAAGGGGCGCATAAAGGAGGGCAGCGAAAAATGTCCGCTATTATCAATCCTTTTGTTGTCTTGCGGTCATACAAGAATGTGTGGCCCCGATGCTTGGTTGTAGAGAAAGAATGCCAAATCATCAAGCGCTGCGAGGTGCCGGCGCCCGCGCGCCGCCCCCAAAGATTAGTCAAAATGCCACAAAAGTGCCGCTTTTTTGCCTTTTTTTATAGCAAAAAGCGGTAAACTGATTGACCCCCTGTAACACAAGGTCTAAACTAGCGAGTTCTCGATTTTATTCTGCTCATCGTTTACGTATTGCTTGGCATTTCATGGCCGCTCCTTATCGAGTGGCTGCGGGCGCCTCCGGTGCGCAGTAGATGAAAGCGGGACGAGGTTTTAGTCGCCGGGCATCTTGCCCGGGTTATTAATCGTAGTTTTTTGTTGGATTTATAACGATGCCAACCATCAATCAATTGATTCGCAATCCACGCGTCGCTTTGACCGTGAAGAGCAAATCGCCGGCGCTGGAAAACAGCCCGCAAAAACGTGGCGTCTGCACACGTGTTTACACCACGACTCCAAAGAAGCCTAACTCGGCTCTGCGTAAAGTCGCTAAAGTTCGTCTGACCAATGGTTTCGAAGTCATTTCGTACATTGGCGGTGAAGGCCATAACCTGCAAGAGCATAGTGTTGTGCTGTTGCGCGGCGGTCGCGTTAAGGATTTGCCGGGTGTGCGTTACCACATGGTTCGCGGTGCCCTGGATACCCAAGGCGTTAAAGACCGTAAGCAATCGCGTTCGAAGTACGGTACCAAGCGCGCTAAAGCAGGCAAGAAGTAATAGGTTGTACGCAGCAAACCCAAGTTTCGCTCAGTGGCAACTAGCTAAGTGAATGTAGTCGACCGCATCTGGTCGAGTAAGTGGAGGACTATGATGGTCGTCCGCGAGTGTGCGAAGAACGCGCGCTCAACTGAAGATTGAAAGGAATTGATATGCCACGTCGTCGTGAAGTACCCAAGCGCGAAATTTTGCCAGATCCAAAATTCGGCAACACTGATGTCGCTAAATTTGTAAACGTGCTGATGCTGTCCGGTAAGAAATCGGTTGCAGAAAACATCATCTACGGTGCTTTCGAGCACATCGCAGCAAAATCGGGTAAAGATCCACTCGAAGTTTTTGCTACCGCAATCAACAACGCCAAGCCGTTGGTTGAGGTGAAATCCCGTCGCGTCGGTGGTGCAAACTACCAGGTGCCGGTCGAAGTTCGCCCAGTCCGTCGTATGGCTCTGTCCATGCGTTGGTTGCGTGAAGCTGCTAACAAGCGCAGCGAAAAATCGATGCCACAACGCCTCGGCGGTGAGCTGATGGAAGCGGCTGAAAGCCGCGGCGGCGCGATGAAAAAACGCGACGAAGTCCATCGTATGGCTGAAGCGAACAAAGCGTTCTCGCATTTCCGCTTCTAATATAAAGCCAGCTACCGCAAGGCGGCTGTCAAGCATCTGTTGTTCGAGGCCGGGCTCATTTTTGCAAAAAAATGCTGCTCGGTTTTGTCCATTCATTTAGGATTAATTATGGCCCGCAAGACCCCCATTGAGCGCTATCGTAATATCGGTATCTCCGCTCACATCGATGCAGGTAAGACGACCACGACCGAGCGCGTCCTGTTCTACACAGGCGTGAACCACAAGCTGGGCGAAGTCCATGATGGCGCTGCCACCACCGACTGGATGGCACAGGAGCAAGAGCGCGGTATCACGATTACCTCGGCTGCTGTTACGTGCTTCTGGAAAGGCATGGCTAACAACTTCCCAGCTCACCACATCAACATCATCGACACCCCAGGCCACGTTGACTTCACCATTGAAGTGGAACGTTCGATGCGCGTGTTGGATGGCGCCTGCATGGTTTACTGTGCAGTCGGCGGCGTGCAGCCACAATCGGAAACGGTATGGCGTCAGGCTAACAAGTACAAAGTGCCACGTCTGGCCTTCGTGAACAAGATGGACCGTACCGGCGCCAACTTCTTCAAGGTCTACGATCAGATGCGTTCGCGTCTGAAAGCCAACCCAGTACCTATTCAGATGCCTATCGGCGCTGAAGACGTCTTCACCGGTGTTATCGATCTGGTCAAGATGAAAGCGGTTATCTGGGACGACGCTTCGCAAGGCATGAAGTTTGAATACGAAGACATTCCTGCACACCTGGCCGCTGATGCTGCCAAGTGGCGCGAGAACATGGTTGAAGCCGCTGCTGAAGCGTCGGAAGACCTGATGAACAAGTACCTGGAAGAAGGCGACCTGTCGGAAGCCGAGATCAAGGCTGCTCTGCGTCAACGTACCATCGCCAGCGAAATCGTTCCAATGCTGTGCGGTACCGCCTTTAAAAACAAGGGCGTACAAGCCATGTTGGACGCGGTCATCGAGTACCTGCCATCGCCAATCGACATTCCGCCAGTACCTGGTCTGGATGAAGATGAACAGCCTGTCGAGCGTAAAGCTGACGACGACGAGAAATTCTCGGCGCTGGCGTTCAAGATCGCAACCGATCCGTTCGTGGGCCAGCTGTGCTTCATCCGTTGCTACTCGGGTACCCTGAATTCGGGCGACTCGGTGTTGAACTCCGTGAAGCAGAAGAAAGAGCGTATCGGCCGTATCGTGCAGATGCAAGCGAACGAACGCGAAGAAATCAAGGAAATGCGCGCTGGCGACATCGCCGCCGTTGTGGGTCTGAAAGACACCACCACTGGCGATACGCTTTGCGACGACAAGGCAAGCGTGGTTCTGGAGCGCATGGTCTTCCCTGAGCCAGTGATTTCGCAAGCGGTTGAGCCAAAAACCAAGGCCGACCAGGAAAAAATGGGCTTGGCGCTGAACCGTCTGGCAGCAGAAGATCCATCGTTCCGCGTGCGTACCGATGAAGAATCGGGCCAGACCATCATCGCCGGTATGGGCGAGTTGCATCTGGACATCATCGTTGACCGCATGAAGCGCGAATTCAACGTTGAAGCCACCGTCGGCAAGCCACAAGTGGCTTACCGCGAAACGATCCGTAAAGTGTGCGAAGAGTCGGAAGGCAAATTCGTCAAGCAATCGGGTGGTCGTGGTCAATACGGTCACGTGGTTCTGAAGATCGAACCGCAAGAACCGGGCAAGGGCTTTGAATTCGTTGACGCGATCAAGGGCGGTACCGTTCCTCGCGAATACATCCCTGCAGTTGAAAAAGGTGTGCGCGACACGCTGACTTCGGGCGTGATGGCTGGCTACCCAGTCGTTGACGTTAAAGTCACGCTGTTCTTCGGTTCGTACCATGATGTTGACTCGAACGAAAATGCATTCCGCATGGCCGCTTCGATGGCATTCAAAGATGGCTGCCGCAAAGCATCGCCAGTCATCCTGGAGCCGATGATGGCCGTGGAAGTGGAAACGCCGGAAGACTACGCCGGTACCGTGATGGGCGATCTGTCGTCGCGTCGCGGCATGGTGCAAGGTATGGATGAAATTGCTGGCGGTGGCGGCAAGATCATCAAGGCCGAAGTGCCTCTGTCGGAAATGTTCGGCTACGCTACGTCGTTGCGTTCGTCGACCCAAGGTCGTGCGACTTACACGATGGAATTCAAGCACTATGCTGAAGCACCTAAGCATGTGACTGAAGCAATCGTAAGCTCGAAAGCTAAGTAATAGAAGTTCCGGGCCGGCTTTCACGAGAATGCCGGTCCCTACATTTAAATCATTGTTCTAAGGAAGAATAAAATGGCAAAAGGTAAATTCGAACGGACCAAGCCGCACGTCAACGTCGGCACCATCGGCCACGTCGACCACGGTAAAACCACGCTGACCGCTGCAATCGCAACGGTTCTGTCGAAGAAATTCGGCGGCGAAGCTAAAGCATACGACCAGATCGATGCAGCTCCAGAAGAAAAAGCGCGCGGTATCACGATTAACACCGCCCACGTCGAGTACGAAACGGAAACGCGTCACTACGCGCACGTTGACTGCCCAGGCCACGCCGATTACATCAAAAACATGATTACCGGTGCTGCCCAGATGGACGGCGCGATCCTGGTGTGCTCCGCAGCTGACGGCCCAATGCCACAGACCCGCGAACACATCCTGCTGGCCCGCCAAGTTGGCGTTCCATACATCATCGTGTTCCTGAACAAGTGCGACCTGGTCGACGACGCAGAGCTGCTGGAACTGGTTGAAATGGAAGTGCGCGAGCTGTTGTCGAAGTACGAATTCCCAGGCGACGACCTGCCAATCATCAAAGGTTCGGCACGTATGGCGCTGGAAGGCAAAGAAGGCGAAATGGGTGTTGACGCAGTGCTGCGTCTGGCCGATGCGCTGGATGCTTACATCCCAACGCCAGAGCGCGCTGTTGACGGCGCCTTCCTGATGCCAGTAGAAGACGTGTTCTCGATCTCGGGTCGCGGTACCGTTGTGACCGGTCGTATCGAGCGCGGCATTGTTAAAGTCGGCGAAGAGATCGAAATCGTTGGTATCACCGATACCGTCAAAACGACTTGCACCGGCGTGGAAATGTTCCGCAAGCTGCTGGACCAAGGTCAAGCAGGCGACAACGTTGGTCTGCTGCTGCGCGGCACCAAGCGTGAAGACGTGCAACGTGGTCAAGTTCTGGCAAAACCAGGCTCGATCAAGCCGCATGCTCACTTCACCGGCGAGATCTATGTTCTGTCGAAAGACGAAGGCGGCCGTCATACGCCATTCTTCAACAACTATCGTCCACAGTTCTACTTCCGTACGACGGACGTAACCGGTTCGATCGAGTTGCCAGCAGACAAAGAAATGGTCATGCCAGGCGATAACGTGTCGATCACCGTCAAGCTGATCAACCCGATCGCGATGGAAGAAGGTCTGCGCTTCGCTATCCGCGAAGGCGGCCGTACCGTCGGCGCTGGTGTTGTTGCCAAAATCATCGCTTAATTATTAAGCGAATAGAAAAGAAGACGCGTCGTCGCCCGGCGCCCTTCTTTTTATTCAACTGCCGGGGTTGGCAAGCATTTTGGTGCTATCATGTCGACCCTGACGGTTGTAGCGTCAGAAATTCCCGTATGACCTCATTGCCGTGCAGACTGCGCGGTTCGTTCTTTTAAGGAAATATCATGTCGGCACCAAACCAAAAAATCCGTATCCGCCTGAAGGCTTTCGATTACAAGCTGATCGACCAGTCCGCTCTGGAAATCGTTGAAACCGCGAAGCGCACCGGCGCTGTCGTCAAAGGCCCAGTACCACTGCCTACCCGTATTCAACGTTTCGATGTGCTGCGTTCCCCGCACGTCAACAAAACTTCGCGCGATCAGTTCGAGATCCGTACGCACCAACGCCTGATGGACATCGTTGACCCAACGGACAAAACCGTTGACGCGCTGATGAAGCTGGATCTGCCAGCTGGTGTTGATGTCGAAATCAAACTGCAATAAGAGTTTTCAGGGCAGCTGACAACACCGTAGCATCAGGTATTGACAGCTGTTCCAGGCCGGCGGGGTGTCCCGCTGCCTGATGATGGGGCCGGGCCTGCTCACGATCGTGAGTGCGCCCGGCCCCATTGCTATTGGTGCCTGCCCAGTACTGGCGCCACCTGCCTGCGTGCAAAATCGCTTTACAGTGCTGCAGCCCGTCGATAAAGTTGCTGCATGCTCAATGCCCTCGATACCCACCTGTTAAATGCGACTCCACGCCAGCGCCTGCGCGGCTGGCCGCGCTTCCTGACCGAATTCCTGTATTTCGGCATCAAGGAGGCGAGGTCGTGCCTGTTCGTGGGGCTGTTTTTTGCTGCCGTGTTCCTGGTGCCGCGCGCCGGCCTGTTCGGCCTGCCGCGCTATGACGTGCTGCTGCTGGTGGCGCTGGCGATCCAGGCGGCGATGGTTTGGAGCGGACTGGAAACGTGGGATGAGCTGAAAGCCATTTGCCTGTTCCATGCGGTCGGCTTTGCGCTGGAAGTATTCAAGGTATCGGGGACGATCCAGTCGTGGAGCTATCCCGACTTTGCCTATACCAAAGTGTTCGGCGTTCCCCTGTTTTCCGGCTTCATGTATGCGGCGGTCGGCAGCTACATCATCCAGACCTGGCGCCTGCTCGACATGCGGATTCGCCACCATCCGCCATATTGGATGGCGGTGCTGATCGCTGTTCTGATCTACGCCAACTTCTTTACTCATCATTACATCGGCGACTATCGCTGGTACCTGGCCGCCTGCGCGCTGGGCTTGTACGCGCGCACCACCGTGGTGTTCCGTCCGCTCGACCGCGACCGCAGCATGCCCTTGCTGCTCGGTTTCGTGCTGGTCGGCTTCTTCATCTGGCTGGCTGAAAACATCAGCACTTTCTGGGGCGTGTGGCGCTATCCGAACCAGCTTGGCGCCTGGTCGGTGGTGCATGTCAGCAAATGGAGCTCCTGGTCGCTGCTGGTGGTGATGACCTTCACCATCGTGGCCCACCTCAAGCACATCAAGGCCAGCATCCACGTCGCCCAGCCCTAGGCCGGGCCCGGGAGTTGCTTATTGCAGGCTGGCCGCCACCGCGTCGAAGCGCCCCCCCAGTGCCGCCTGCGGACCGCCTTGCAGCTGCCTGGCGTACTGGCGCAACACTTCCGCCGAATACGTGCGCGACGCGGATGACAGCTTCGGCAGCAACGGCAGCACGCGTTCCAGGTAGCCCGTGCCTTCCTGCCACTTGCCTTGCGCGGCCAGGGCCGACGCCAGTTCCACCATGCGGCGGCCAACGCGCGCATCGCTGCGTGGCTGCGCCGCTTCTTCCGTGGCCAGGGCTTGCCGGTACAGTTGCTCCGCTTCGGCATTCTTGCCTTGCAAGCGCTTGATGCGGCCGAGGTTGTACTGGCGCTGCGAGAGGATGTCCGCGCTGGCCCCAGCCTGCTCGGCGCTGCGCAGCGCCTGTACGCAAGCCAGTTCCGCTTCGCCAAACTGGCCCTTGAGTTCGGCCGCGTTGCAGGCGTCTTGTTGTGCGTTGGAGGTGGTGATCGTCGCTGGCACCGCGCAGGCGGCCAGCAGGCTGACAGCGCATAGCAGGCTGATGGTATGGTTCTTCATAGTCTCCTCGGACGGGTGTTGGACACGGTGTATCAGTGGAGTCATGCTGCGATAAATATACTATAAGTTTTTTGGGGTGGGTGGCTTTTTGCCGGCGCGCGGCAAGGCGCGCGATTGACGCCGCTTGCGTGCTTCAGGGATACTCCGGGTCTGTCCACTACTGCGTGCCGCCGCCATGTCCAAGACTGTCCTGATCGTGGAAGATGAACAGGCGATTGCCGACAGCATCGCCTATGCCTTGCGCACGGACGGCTTTGCGCCGCGCCATGTGATGTTGGGCGAGCAAGCCTTGGCCGCGTTGCGCCCAACGCCCGGCGAAGCCGCGCAGATGCCCGTTCTGGTGGTGCTCGACGTGGGCTTGCCCGACATGAGCGGGCTGGAAGTGTGCCGCCGGCTGCGCCAGTTTTCCGAGGTGCCGGTGATCTTCCTGACGGCCCGCAGCGACGAGATCGACCGTATCGTCGGCCTGGAAATCGGCGCCGACGATTACGTCACGAAACCGTTTTCGCCACGCGAACTGGTGGCGCGCATCCGCGTCATCCTGCGCCGCGCAGGTGTCGCGCAAGCTCCCCGCGAGACTGGCATGACGATAGTCGCGCCTGTCGCCGCGTCGGCGCGCTTCGAATTGCGCGCGCTGGAGGCGAAGGTGCTCTTTCACGGCCAGCCGCTGGACCTGACCCGTTATGAATACCTGTTGCTGAAAACCCTGCTCGCGCATCCCGGCCACGTGCTGTCGCGCGCGCAGCTGATGGAGCGCGTGTGGAGCGGGGCGCCGGACACGCTCGAGCGTACCGTCGACGCGCACGTCAAATCGCTGCGCGCCAAGCTGCGCGCCATCGATGCGCAAGTCGACCCCATCCACACCCACCGTGGCCTAGGCTACAGCCTGGCCGGCGCATGAAGATCGGCCTGCGCATCCTGCTCGGCTACTTCCTGATCGTCGGGCTGGCCGCATGGTTCCTGCTGAACGTCTTCATGGAGCAGGTCAAGCCCGGTGTGCGCTCGACCCTGGAAGACACCCTGGTTGATACTTCGCAGCTGCTGGCCAGCCTGGTGGCGCCCGACGTGAAGGCGGGCAGCCTGGCGCAGTCGCCCGTGGCAGAACGCATGCAGGATTACGCGCGCCATGGCGTGGACGTCAATATCAACGGCGTGCGCAAGCGCACGCTCGATTACCGCATCACCATCACGGACCGGCATGGCATCGTGCTGTTCGATTCCAGCGGGCGCGACGTGGGCCGCGACTATTCGCGCTGGAATGACGTGTACCTCACCTTGCAGGGCAAGTATGGCGCGCGCAGCACGCGCAGCCGGCCAGACGACGAGATGTCGACGGTCATGCACGTGGCCGCGCCGATCCGCGACGGCAATGAGGTGATCGGCGTGCTGACGGTGGCCAAGCCGAATGCCAGCGTGCAGGCGTTTGTCGAGCGCAGCCAGCGCAAGATATTGCAGCGCGGCGCCGTGCTGTTGCTGCTGTCGCTGCTGATCGGCCTGGCATTCGCCTGGTGGCTGCACCATGCGCTGGGCAAGTTGATGCATTACATCGGCGACGTGGAAGCGGGGCGCAAGGTGGCGCTGCCGGCGTTGGGCCAGAACGAGATCGGCACCCTGGGGCGGGCGCTGGAGGCGATGCGCACACGCCTGGAGGGCAAGGAGTATGTGGAGCAGTTGATGCACACGCTGGCGCATGAATTGAAAAGCCCGATCGCCGCCATCCAGGCCTCTGCCGAGCTGCTGCAGGAAGACATGCCGCCGGCCGAGCGCCGCCAGTTTCTCGCCAGCATCCTGGAGCAGAATGCGCGCCAGCGGCAACTGATCGACAAGCTGCTGGCCCTGGTGCGCGTGGAAAAGCAGCAGCGCCTGGATAACCCTGAGCGCATCGCGCTGGCGCCCCTGCTGGCGCAAGTGGCGCAGGATGCGGCCGCCACCCTGGCGGCGCGCGGCGTGCGTCTGCAGCTGCAGCACGACGAGGCGAGCGTGGCGGGCGACCCCCTGTTGCTGCGCCAGGCGCTGGGCAACCTGCTCGATAACGCGGCCGGCTTCGCCCCGCCCGGCAGCTGCATCGACCTGACGGCGCGGCGCCAGGGCAGCCAGGTGGAAATTGCCGTGCGTGACCGCGGCGCGGGCATCCCCGCATATGCGCTCGAACGCGTCTTCGAGCGCTTCTACTCCTTGCCGCGCCCGAGCGCCGGTAAAAGCACGGGCCTGGGCCTGCCTTTCGTGCGCGAGGTCGCTTCCCTGCATGGCGGCACGGTCGAGGTGCTCAATCATGCGGAAGGCGGTGCCTGCGCGTGCCTGTGTCTGCCGCTGGCTTAGCGCACTATATTTACAGGCTTCACACAGACTGCATCGTCAGCGCATACAGCTTTCCTACACTGGCCGCCTTACTTCAAGGATGCGCCATGCAAAAAACTCTCTTAGTCAAAGCGATGATCGTGTTCGGCCTGATGTTGTTAATCGGCTTGCCTTTGCTGATGATTCAGGAAACGATCAAGGAGCGGATGGAGTTCCGCCAGGAAGCCGTCAACAGCATCGCCGCCGATTCGGTGCGCGAACAAACCATCATCGGCCCCATCCTCGTGATTCCCTACACGGAGCAGTACGAAGAGCGCGTGGAAGTGGCCAAGGGTGATGACAAGGAAGCGAAAGCGCCTGCGCGCACGGAGTTGCTGCGCCGCTTGGTGCAGCGTCGCCTGCTCGTGTACCCGAACGATCTGCAGATCAACGGCAACATCGAGACGGACCGCCGTTACCGCGGCATCCACCAGGTGCTGGTCTACAGCGGCCAGCATGCCTTCAAGGGCGACTTCACGGTGCCGGCCAGCAGCCAACTGCCGCGCAAGTCGCCGGACTCGCGCGTGACCCTGGGCCAGCCTTTCGTCGCCCTCTCCATCGAGGACGTGCGCGGCATCCGCAATATTCCGAAAATCGACTGGGGCGGACAAAAGATCGAGTTCGAGCAGGGTACCGACCTGCTTGCCTTCCGCAGCGGCTTGCATGCGCCGCTGGGCGCCATGCCTCTGGCGGCGCCGCAACAGGTGCGCTTCAGCTTTGACCTGGGCCTCGATGGCATCGAACGCCAGCATTTCGTGCCGGTGGCCAAGAACAGTCAGATCCAGATCAAGTCGAACTGGCCCCATCCGCAGTTTGGCGGGCGCTTCCTGCCGTCGCCGAAGAATCGCCAGATCGATGCCCAGGGCTTCAATGTAGCGTGGAATATCTCGTCGCTGGCCACCAATGCGCAAACGCAACTGAGCACGATCGAAGGGGAATTCAAGGTGCCCGACAGCGCCCCGCTGGGCCAGATCGACCGCTTCAGCGTGGGCTTCATCGAGCCGGTGAACGTGTATTCGCAGTCGGACCGGGCCACGAAATATGGCTTGCTGTTCGTGGCACTGACCTTTGCCGCCTTCTTCATCTTTGAAATCCTGAAAAGCCTGCCGATCCACCCGGTGCAATATTTGCTGGTGGGCCTGTCGCTGGTGATCTTCTTCCTGCTGCTGGTGGGCCTGGCCGAGCATATCGCCTTCCTGGCCGCCTATCTGATCGCCAGCGCCGCGTGCATCGTGCTGACCAGCTTTTACCTGGTGCACGTGCTGCACAACGCCTGGCGCGGCATCGGCTTCGGCGTGGCGCTGACCGTGCTGTATGGCGCCCTGTATGGCTTGCTGAGCTCGGAAAACAATGCGCTGGTGATGGGCAGCATCCTGCTGTTCGCCGTGCTGGCCGCCATCATGGTGGCGACGCGCAAGGTGGACTGGTATCAGGTAGGCAGGGGAGGGCAGCAATCGTCAGAGCCTGCTCCAGTGAGGCATGAAAAAGATTGCTGATTTGGAAAATAATTGGTTTTAAGTTGGTATTGTTTACGGTAGTCTTTGGTATTGCTTTCCGGGCAGCACGGTATTGTGTGTTGCGGTTTGCGGGAGTAATAGCGGGCGGCAGGAAGGATGGCTTGCCGCCACCGGGCAGTTCCTTTCATTCCAACATAACAATCTGGAGACAGCACCATGATCAAGAAACTGGCTTTTTTCCTCTTCGCCTGTGGCCTGAGTGCCGGTTACGCGTATGCCGCGGCGAGTGAGGATGTCTGGCAATGCCGTTCGCGCTGCGACAGCAGCTATGTTGGCTGCACCGGTTCATTGGGCGGCAGCCCGATTTGCCGTGACCTGCTCCAACATTGCCTGGAGCGCTGCAACGGCTAGACCAGCGACTCGCATGACGCATGGGCGCGGACGGGGCACAGGCCTGGTCCGCGCCCTTCTTTTTGTGGCGTCAGGGCGCATGGATGCTCATTTTGACGAGGCGCTGCGACAATTGCGGGAGGTGTTCGACAACTCCTGCAGGGGCGTCGCGCAACACTTTGACATACCTCGTGTTAACTTGTTGCGTCAAGGGTTTTTGTGCTATATACTAGCCGGCTTCGGTATGGATTCGTCTTTTTTGAGTCCTACGTTACTTTGTAGTTAAACAAGCCCCGCCCAATCGCAGGTGGGAATGGAGAAAAAATGAGCCTAGGCCTTCTCGGTCGCAAGGTTGGTATGATGCGCATTTTCACGGATGAAGGGGATTCGATTCCTGTCACCGTGTTGGACGTATCGAACAACCGTGTTGCGCAAATCAAAACCCCTGAAACAGATGGTTACTCCGCTGTTCAGGTCGCATTCGGTCAACGTCGCGCTTCCCGCGTGACCAAAGCTGTTGCTGGTCATCACGCTAAAGCTGGTGTTGAAGCCGGTACTCTGTTGAAAGAGTTCCGCGTTGACGCTGCTAAAGCCGCTGAACTGAAAGCTGGCGATGTTGTCGCTGCTTCCCTGTTCGAAGTCGGTCAAAAGATCGACGTGCAAGGCGTTACCATCGGTAAAGGCTATGCAGGCGTTATCAAACGTTACCACTTCGCTTCTGGCCGTGCAACGCACGGTAACTCGCGTTCGCATAACGTTCCAGGTTCCATCGGTATGGCACAAGATCCAGGTCGCGTTTTCCCTGGTAAGCGCATGACCGGTCATCTGGGTGACGTTAACCGTACGATCCAGAACCTCGTGATCGCCCGTATCGATGCCGACCGTCAGCTGTTGCTGGTCAAAGGCGCGATTCCAGGTGCGAAAAATGGCCAGGTAGTTGTCTCGCCAGCCATCAAAACCAAAGCCAAGAAGGGAGCTTAAACGATGGAACTCAAGCTTCTGAATGCGCAAGGTCAAGCCGCCTCGAACGTTGCTGCAGCCGATACGATTTTCGGCCGTGACTACAATGAAGCGCTGATCCACCAAGTCGTCATCGCTTATCAAGCGAATGCACGTAGTGGTAACCGCAAGCAAAAAGACCGTGAAGAAGTTCACCACACGACGAAAAAGCCATGGCGCCAAAAAGGTACCGGCCGCGCGCGTGCTGGTATGTCGTCGTCGCCACTGTGGCGCGGCGGTGGTCGGATTTTCCCGAACTCGCCTGACGAAAACTTCACCCACAAAGTGAACAAAAAAATGTATCGCGCAGGTATCTGCTCGATCCTGTCGCAGCTGGCTCGCGAAGAGCGCCTGATCGTCATCGACGATCTGACGATCGACGCGCCAAAAACCAAGCTGCTGTCGCAAAAATTGAACGGCCTGGGCTTTGATTCGGTTCTGATCATCACCGACGTTCTGAACGAAAACCTGGAACTGGCATCGCGCAACCTGCCTAACGTACTCGTCGTTGAGCCACGTCACGCAGACCCGATGTCCCTGGTGTTCTACAAGAAGATCCTGGTCACCAAAGCTGCATTGGCCAAGATTGAGGAGATGCTGGCATGAGCGCGATTTTGAAACATAGCGAAGAACGCTTGATGAAGGTGCTGTTGGCGCCCGTGATTTCCGAAAAGGCCACCATGGTCGCGGAAAAGAACGAGCAAATTGTATTCCGCGTATTGCCGGATGCAACCAAGCCTGAAATCAAGGCAGCGGTCGAACTGCTGTTCAAGGTTGAAGTTCTGTCCGTGCAAACTGCAAACCGCGAAGGTAAGCAAAAGCGCACCGGCAAGTTCAACGGTCGTCGTAACCATACCAAGCGTGCTTTCGTGTGCCTGAAGCCTGGCCAGGAAATCAACTTCTCCGAGGAGGCTGCATAATGGCACTCGTTAAGATGAAACCAACCTCGCCAGGCCGTCGCGGCATGGTAAAGGTGGTGAATGCCGACCTGTACAAAGGTCGTCCGTTCGCTGCCCTGGTTGAAAAGAAATCCAAGACCGCTGGTCGTAACAACAACGGTCACATCACCACCCGTCATATCGGTGGTGGTCATAAGCAACACTATCGCTTGATCGACTTCAAGCGCACCAAAGATGGTATTCCAGCGAAAGTGGAACGTATCGAATACGATCCAAACCGCACCGCGAATATCGCTCTGTTGTGCTACGCCGACGGCGAACGTCACTACATCATCGCAACCAAAGGCATGGCCGTTGGCGACAGCGTGATGAACGGTTCGGAAGCACCGATCAAATCGGGTAACTGCTTGCCAATCCGTAACATCCCAGTCGGTACCGTGATGCATTGCGTCGAAATGCTGCCAGGTAAAGGTGCTCAAATGGCACGTACCGCCGGCGCTGGCGTTGTGCTGATGGCACGTGAAGGTACCTACGCTCAAGTGCGTCTGCGCTCGGGTGAAGTACGTCGCGTGCACATCGAGTGCCGTGCAACGGTTGGTGAAGTCGGCAATGCCGAGCACAGCCTGCGTAAAATCGGTAAAGCTGGTGCGATGCGCTGGCGCGGTGTTCGTCCTACCGTTCGCGGTGTGGTCATGAACCCGGTCGATCACCCGCACGGTGGTGGTGAAGGTAAAACAGCAGCTGGTCGTCATCCAGTTTCGCCTTGGGGCCAACAGACTAAGGGTAAGAAGACACGCAGCAACAAGCGTACTACTTCCATGATCGTCTCGCGCCGCGGCAAGAAATAAGGGGTAGCACATGACACGTTCATTGAAAAAAGGGCCGTTCTGTGACGCCCACCTGGTGAAAAAAGTTGAAGCCGCGCAAGCAGCCAAAGACAAAAAGCCAATCAAAACCTGGTCGCGTCGTTCGACAATCATGCCTGACTTCATCGGCCTGACGATCGCGGTGCATAACGGCAAGCTGCACGTGCCGGTTTATGTTTCCGAAAACATGGTTGGTCACAAGCTCGGCGAATTCGCACTGACCCGTACGTTCAAGGGCCATGCAGCTGACAAAAAGGCTAAGAAATAATGGAAACTAAAGCTATCCTCAAAGGTGTGCGCCTGTCGGACCAAAAGGGCCGCCTGGTTGCTGACCTGATCCGTGGCAAGAAAGTTGACGCTGCACTCAACATCTTGCAATTCAGCCCGAAAAAAGGTGCTGCGATCATCAAACGCGTTCTGGAATCCGCTATTGCGAATGCCGAGCACAATGATGGCGCGGACATCGACGAATTGTTCGTGAAAACGATCTACGTCGAAAAGGGCCCCGTCCTGAAGCGCTTCACCGCGCGTGCAAAAGGCCGTGGCGACCGTATTTCGAAACAATCCTGTCACGTTTACGTGACTGTCGGTAACTAAGGAGCCACGATGGGTCAGAAAATTCATCCAACCGGTTTCCGTCTGGCGGTCACCCGTAACTGGGCTTCGCGCTGGTATGCAGGCAACGGTAATTTCGCTGCCATGCTGAACGAAGACTTGAAAGCACGTGCTTACCTGAAAAAGAAACTGAAGAACGCTTCCGTTGGCCGCATCGTTATCGAGCGCCCAGCCAAGAACGCGCGCTTCACGATCTACAGCTCGCGTCCAGGCGTGGTCATTGGTAAAAAAGGCGAAGACATCGAAGTACTGAAGTCCGCGCTGACCAAGATCATGGGCGTACCTGTTCACGTGAACATCGAAGAAATTCGCAAGCCAGAAATCGACTCGCAACTGATCGCCGACTCGATCGCTCAGCAGCTGGAAAAACGGATCATGTTCCGCCGCGCCATGAAGCGTGCAATGCAAAATGCAATGCGCCTGGGTGCTCTCGGTATCAAGATCATGTCGTCCGGCCGTCTGAACGGTATCGAAATCGCACGTAAAGAGTGGTACCGCGAAGGCCGCGTGCCTCTGCATACCCTGCGCGCCGATATCGACTACGGTACCAGCGAAGCGTCGACCACCTACGGCATCATCGGTGTCAAGGTGTGGGTATACAAAGGTGACCGCGCGCCTAACGGCGATGCACCAGTCATCGATACCCCAGCTGACGAGAAGAAAAGCCGCGGCCCACGCCGTGACGATGGCAAGCCAGCTGGCCGTCCACGTCCAGCCGGTGCCGGTGCGAAACCATCCACAGCACCAGGTGCACGTGTGCGTACCGCCGCTAAACCGGCCGCCGCAGCAGCACCAGCTGAGAAAGCAGGAGAATAATCATGCTGCAACCAGCACGCAGAAAGTATCGTAAAGAGCAGAAAGGCCGTAATACCGGTATTTCGCACAGCCGCGGCACCGCCGTGTCGTTTGGCGAATTCGGTCTGAAGGCAGTTGCGCGCGGTCGTATCACTGCGCGTCAAATTGAAGCGGCGCGTCGTGCAATGACGCGTCACATCAAGCGCGGTGGCCGTATCTGGATCCGTATTTTCCCGGACAAACCGATTTCGAACAAACCGGCTGAAGTCCGTATGGGTAACGGTAAAGGTAATCCTGAGTACTACGTCGCTGAAATTCAGCCAGGTAAAGTACTGTACGAAATGGATGGCGTTGATGAAGCGCTGGCACGGGAAGCATTCCGTCTTGCCGCCGCTAAACTGCCACTGGCGACGACGTTTGTCATCCGCCAAGTCGGCCAATAATTGGAGTTGTATATGAAAGCATCTGAACTCCGCGGCAAGGACCAGCCAGCTCTGCAAAAAGAGCTGAATGACCTGTTGAAGGCACAGTTCGGCCTGCGCATGCAAATCGCTACGCAGCAGCTGAGCAACACTTCGCAGCTCAAGAAGGTACGCCGCGATATCGCGCGTGTGAAGACGGTAATGAATCTGAAGGAAGCCAAATGAACGAACCAGTGAAACAGTCGCTCAAGCGCACGCTGATCGGTAAAGTGGTTTCGGACAAGATGGACAAGACCGTTACCGTTCTGATCGAGCGCCACGTAAAACATCCTTTGTATGGCAAGATCATCATGCGTTCGAACAAGTATCACGCGCATGACGAGACCAACCAAGTCAAGGCCGGTGACACGGTCGAGATCCAGGAAGGTCGCCCGATCTCCAAAACGAAGGCATGGACGGTGACACGTGTGGTTCAAGCCGCACCAACCGTTTAAATAAAAACCACCGTTTCGGCGGTGGCTTTTAATTAGTACTTGCAGGCCCGCAAATTGTATGTAATACTTGCGGGCTTCGTTCATGTAACGCCGCAAAGTGTCTGGCCACAGACAGTAGCATTCGCGGTCAGTTGATGTATGAAGGTCATGCACCCAAACAGTGAAGCCCAGCAGGGCGGCTCTGGCGGGACCAAGACTGACCGTGGGTCTACATTGTGTGGATTCTTCGGCTTAAGTTGGGAAAGAGAATACTATGATTCAAACTGAAAGCCGGCTCGAAGTGGCTGACAATACCGGTGCCAAAGAAGTAATGTGCATCAAGGTATTGGGCGGCTCCAAGCGCCGTTATGCTGGCATTGGCGATGTGATCAAGGTAACCGTTAAGGTTGCTGCGCCACGTGGCCGTGTCAAAAAAGGTGAAATTTATAACGCCGTGGTTGTGCGCACCGCTAAAGGTGTTCGCCGCCAAGACGGTTCCCTGGTGAAGTTCGACGGCAACGCCGCCGTTCTGTTGAACGCCAAGCTGGAACCGATCGGTACCCGTATTTTTGGACCTGTCACGCGCGAACTGCGCACTGAGAAGTTCATGAAAATCGTGTCCCTGGCACCGGAAGTCCTGTAAGGAGTCGTAATGGATAAGATTCGTAAAAACGACGAAGTCATCGTTCTGACCGGGAAAGACAAGGGCAAACGTGGTGTGGTACAGCAGCGTATCGATGCTGAACATATCGTGGTTGACGGCATTAACATCGCTAAAAAAGCGACTAAGCCAAACCCGATGACTGGCGTAACTGGTGGTATCGTCGATAAGACCATGCCAATTCACGTGTCCAACGTTGCATTGTTTAATGCAGCGACTGGCAAGGCAGATCGCGTGGGTTTCAAAGAAGTGGACGGCAAGAAAGTTCGCATCTTTAAATCCTCCGGCGAAGTAGTGAAGGCTTAAGAAATCATGGCACGTCTCCAAGAATTCTATAAAGAAAAAGTCGTTGCCGACCTGACCAGCAAGTTTGGTTACAAGTCGGTAATGGAAGTTCCACGTCTGACCAAGATCACCCTGAACATGGGTGTTGGTGAGGCTATCGCGGATAAAAAAGTTCTCGAGCACGCAGTTGCTGACTTGACCAAGATCGCCGGCCAGAAGCCAGTGACCACCAAGTCCCGCAAAGCGATCGCAGGCTTCAAAATCCGTGAAGGTTACCCGATCGGTACGATGGTCACCCTGCGCGGCGCTCGCATGTACGAGTTCCTGGATCGCTTCATTACCGTGGCTCTGCCGCGCGTACGCGATTTCCGTGGTGTGAACGGCCGTGCATTTGATGGTCGTGGCAACTACAACATCGGTGTCAAGGAACAGATCATTTTCCCTGAAATCGAATACGACAAGATTGACGCGTTGCGCGGTATGAATATCAGCATCACGACAACCGCTAAGACCGATGACGAAGCCAAAGCTTTGCTCGCCGCCTTTAAATTCCCTTTCAGGAACTGATCATGGCCAAACTGTCACTGATTAATCGTGAGATCAAGCGTGCTGACCTGGTGGCGAAATTCGCCCCTAAGCGCGAAGCTCTCAAGGCCATCGTCGATGACCAATCGAAATCGGAAGAAGAGCGCTACGAAGCTCGCCTGAAATTGCAGGCGCTGCCACGTAACTCGAACCCGACGCGTCAACGTAACCGTTGCGCCATCACTGGTCGTCCGCGCGGCACATTCCGTAAATTCGGTCTGGGTCGTATCAAGCTCCGTGAATTCGCCATGCGTGGTGAAATTCCGGGTATGACAAAAGCAAGCTGGTAATAGGAGAATATGCAATGAGTATGAGCGATCCTATCGCCGATATGCTGACCCGCATTCGCAATGCACAAGGCGTGCAAAAGACGACCGTGGCCATGCCATCGTCGAAAGTCAAAATTGCGATTGCCAGCGTCCTGAAGGACGAGGGTTACATTGAAGATTTCGCTGTTGCCGAAGCTGGTGGCAAAGCGGAACTGAAAATCGGTTTGAAGTATTATGTTGGCCGTCCCGTCATTGAGCGCTTGGAGCGCGTGTCCCGTCCGGGTCTGCGCGTCTACAAGGGTAAAGACGAGATCCCTGTTGTGATGAATGGCTTGGGTGTGGCGATCGTGTCGACTCCGCAAGGCGTCATGACTGACCGCAAAGCACGCGCTACCGGTGTCGGCGGCGAAGTTATTTGCTACGTGGCTTAAGGAGTTACACATGTCTCGAGTAGCTAAAATGCCTATCGTAGTGCCAGCTGGCGCCGAAGTCGCCATCTCCGCACAAGCGATCACCGTAAAAGGCCCGCTGGGCGTACTTTCCCAGGCCCTCACCGGCCAGGTCAAAGTGGAAAACAATGCAGGAACCCTGAGTTTCGACGTGGCGAACGACAGCCGCGAAGCCAATGCCATGTCCGGCACGCTGCGCGCACTGGTCAACAACATGGTTGTTGGCGTCACCAAGGGTTTCGAGAAAAAGCTGAACCTGGTAGGCGTGGGTTACAAGGCGCAAGCCCAAGGCGACAAGCTGAATCTGTCCCTGGGTTTCTCGCACCCTGTAGTGCATGACATGCCAGCTGGCGTTACCTGCGCAACACCAACCCCGACCGAGATCCTGATTAAAGGTATCGACCGTCAACAGGTTGGCCAGGTAGCCGCTGAAGTTCGTGCTTACCGCGCTCCTGAGCCTTATAAAGGCAAGGGCGTTCGCTATGCGGACGAAGTGGTTAAGCTTAAAGAAACCAAGAAGAAGTAATTAGGGGCTGACGATGGATAAGAAAGAATCACGGCTTCGCCGCGGACGCCAAACCCGCATCAAGATTGCGGAATTGAAAGTAAATCGCTTGTCGGTGCATCGCACCAACCTGCACATTTACGCCAACCTGATCAGCCCGGACGCTAAAGTCCTGGTTTCGGCCTCGACGGCTGAAGCGGAAGTTCGCGCTGAACTGGCAGGCCAATCCGGCAAAGGCGGCAATGCCGCTGCTGCAGCCTTGATCGGCAAGCGCGTCGCTGAAAAAGCGTTGAAAGCAGGGATTACCGAAGTTGCGTTTGACCGCTCCGGTTTCCGTTACCACGGCCGTGTGAAAGCGTTGGCAGAAGCCGCACGCGAAGCCGGTCTGAAGTTCTAAGGATCAATCATGGCAAAAATGCAAGCAAAAATGCAAAGCGACAAGCCGGATGATGGCATGCGCGAAAAAATGATCGCGATCAACCGCGTGACCAAAGTGGTCAAGGGTGGTCGTATCATGGGTTTCGCCGCGCTGACCGTAGTTGGTGATGGCGATGGCCGCGTCGGCATGGGCAAGGGCAAATCGAAAGAAGTGCCAGTTGGCGTGCAGAAGGCAATGGAAGAAGCCCGTCGCAACCTGATCAAAGTACCGCTCAAAAACGGTACTTTGCATCACACGGTTGTTGGTCGTCACGGCGCCTCCAAGGTCCTGATGAACCCAGCTAAGCCTGGTACTGGCGTTATCGCTGGTGGCGCAATGCGCGCTATCTTCGAAGTGATGGGCGTGACGGACGTGGTGGCGAAATCCACCGGTTCGAACAACCCATACAACCTGGTACGCGCTACGCTGGACGGCCTGTCGAAAATGAGCACTGCTTCCGATATCGCTGCCAAACGCGGCAAGTCGGTCGAAGACATTCTGGCTTAAGGTGGACAAAATGACAAACACAGTCAAAGTGCAATTGGTCAAGGGCTTGATCGGTACGCGCGAATCGCATCGCGCTACCGTGCGCGGTCTGGGTCTGCGTCGTGTAAATTCGGTTTCCGAATTGCAAGACACCCCATCCGTACGCGGCATGATCAATAAAGTATCGTATCTCGTTAAAGTTGTCGGGTAAGCCTTCGGGCTTACACGAACGGAGCAAATCATGGAATTGAATACTATTGCACCAGCCGAAGGCGCTAAGCACTACAAGCGTCGCGTCGGTCGCGGTATCGGCTCCGGCCTGGGTAAAACCTCGGGTCGTGGTCACAAAGGTCAGAAATCGCGTTCGGGCGGCTTTCATAAAGTCGGTTTCGAAGGCGGTCAGATGCCTCTGCAACGCCGTCTGCCTAAGCGCGGTTTCAAATCGATGCACGCAACCTTCAAAGCTGAAGTGCGCCTGTCCGATCTGAACAACCTGGCTGTTGGCGATGTCGACATTCTGGTCTTGAAGCAAGCTGGCGTTCTGGGCGTGTTGGCCCGTGACGTGCGCGTGATCTTGTCCGGCGAAATCACCAAAGCGGTGAATTTGAAGGGCTTGAAAGTGTCCGCTGGCGCGAAAGCAGCCATCGAAGCAGCCGGCGGCTCGGTAGCCTGAGTTGACCGCTAACAGCTTGATCGGAGCGAAAATTGGCGACTAATCCACAACTTGCTAAAAGTGCAGCGGCCGGTTTCCCTTGGGGACGGCTCTGGTTTTTGCTTGGCGCATTGGTGGTTTATCGTATCGGTGCTCACGTCCCGGTTCCCGGGATTGACCCGACACAATTAGCCTCGCTGTTCAAGGAGCATGAAGGCGGCGTCCTGGGCATGTTCAACATGTTCTCGGGCGGTGCCTTGTCTCGTTTTACAGTGTTTGCGCTGGGTATCATGCCTTATATCTCGGCCTCGATCATCATGCAATTGCTGTCGATCGTGTCACCGCAGATGGAAGCGTTGAAAAAAGAAGGCGAAGCAGGTCGTCGCAAGATCACCCAGTACACCCGGTATTTCACGGTTGCCCTGGCACTGTTCCAAGCGTTAGGCATTGCAGTCGCACTGGAGTCGCAAGCTGGTCTGGTGTTGGAGCCTGGTCTTGCATTCCGCTTCGTGACGGTCGTCACTTTGTTGACCGGAACAATGTTTTTGATGTGGTTGGGTGAGCAAATTACCGAGCGTGGTTTGGGTAATGGCATCTCGATCATCATTTTTGCCGGGATTGCAGCAGGTCTGCCGTCGGCGTTGGGTGGCTTGTTCACTCAGGTGTCGAATGGTTCGATCGGCAGCTTCAGCGCGATTTTCATCGTGATCCTGGTAGCACTGGTAACGTACTTCGTTGTATTCGTCGAACGTGGTCAGCGCAAAATATTGGTCAATTACGCGAAGCGCCAGGTAGGCAACAAGATTTATGGCGGTCAAACCAGCCATTTGCCGTTGAAGCTGAACATGGCCGGCGTGATCCCGCCGATCTTTGCTTCTTCGATCATCTTGTTCCCGGCCACTATCGTGGACTGGTTTTCAAAGGGCGCCGACAACGCTAACCCTGCGGTGCGGTTCTTGAAAGATTTGGCAGCATCGATGGGGCCTGGTGAGCCTATCCATGCGCTGTTGTACGCAGTGGCGATCGTGTTTTTCTGTTTCTTCTATACAGCGCTGGTCTTTAACAGCAAGGAAACAGCGGATAACTTGAAGAAAAGCGGTGCGTTCATTCCCGGGATCCGTCCAGGCGAACAGACAGCCCGTTACATCGACAAGATCCTGACACGCTTGACACTTGCCGGCGCAGTCTACATCACCCTGGTGTGTTTATTGCCGGAATTTATGCAAGCCCAGTGGAAAGTACCATTCTATTTCGGCGGTACTTCTTTATTGATTATTGTAGTTGTCACCATGGATTTCATGGCGCAAGTACAGAACTACGTGATGTCGCAGCAATATGATTCACTGCTGCGCAAAGCAAATTTCAAGGGCGGAATTCCGACGCGTTAAGCGCGGTAAACATACCGAATGGCAAAAGACGACGTCATACAGATGCAGGGCGAGATTCTTGAGAATCTCCCAAATGCAACATTTCGAGTGAAGCTGGAGAACGGACACGTGGTGCTCGGGCATATTTCAGGTAAAATGCGGATGAACTATATTCGCATTCTCCCTGGAGACAAGGTGACGGTGGAGTTAACGCCGTACGACCTGAGCCGAGCCCGCATTGTGTTCCGTACCAAGTAACACACTGAATCAAACCAAAGAAGCGAAAGAAAGAGCCCAAAAATGAAAGTTCTCGCATCAGTCAAGCGGATCTGCCGCAACTGCAAGATCATCAAGCGCAAAGGCGTAGTCCGCGTTATCTGCGTGGAACCACGTCACAAGCAGCGTCAAGGTTAATCGAGGAATAACAAATGGCACGTATTGCAGGGGTTAATATCCCAAATCATCAGCATACCGTTATCGGCCTGACGGCCATCTACGGTGTGGGCCGTCCACGCGCAGAGAAAATCTGTGCATCGACCGGTGTAGCAACCAACAAAAAGATCAAAGATCTGGATGACAGCGAACTGGAAAAGCTGCGCGATGAAGTAGGTAAATTCATCGTCGAAGGCGATCTGCGTCGTGAACTGTCCATGAACATCAAGCGTTTGATGGATCTGGGTTGCTACCGCGGCATGCGTCATCGTAAGGGTCTGCCTTGCCGTGGCCAGCGTACGCGTACGAACGCACGTACCCGCAAGGGACCGCGTAAAGCCGCTCAATCGCTGAAAAAATAATCCGCTAGGGAATAATTATGGCTAAGTCGCAAAATAACGCCGCATCAGCACGCGTGCGTAAAAAAGTTAAAAAGAACGTCGCTGAAGGCATCGCGCATGTCCACGCTTCGTTCAATAACACCATCATTACCATCACCGATCGTCAAGGCAATGCCTTGTCGTGGGCTACCTCCGGCGGTGCAGGCTTCAAGGGTTCGCGTAAATCGACCCCATTCGCAGCGCAGGTCGCCGCGGAAGCCGCTGGTAAAGTGGCTGTTGAGTGTGGCGTGAAGAACCTGGAAGTACGTATCAAGGGCCCAGGTCCTGGTCGTGAATCCGCCGTTCGCGCGCTGAACAACCTGGGCATCAAGATCACCGAGATCCAGGACGTGACGCCGGTACCGCACAACGGTTGCCGTCCACCGAAACGTCGTCGTATCTAAGATAGTGTTGCAGAGGGCGCTTCGGCGCCAGCTGCTTTGCTGTCTGTTGTAACTCAGTACAGTTGTGTGAAAACGCTGGAGCAGGGAGCCGGAAACGGTTATACTGCCCGGCTGTTCTTGCCTGTCAAATTCTGTTTGACGGGTTTTTCGTTTTCAGCCACCGTCTGATTGAAACCAAATCAGACTAGCGCCTAACCGCATCAGTGTGTTTGATCATGCATGTGGCTGGGGCGTTATCATTTAAAAAAAGGAAGTATCGTGGCACGTTATATCGGACCTAAAGCAAAACTTTCCCGCCGTGAAGGTACAGACCTGTTCCTGAAGAGCGCACGTCGCTCGCTGGACAGCAAGTGCAAACTGGACGTCAAGCCAGGCCAGCACGGTGTCAAATCCGGCGCCCGCACCTCGGACTACGGTAACCAACTGCGCGAAAAGCAAAAAGTCAAGCGCATGTACGGCGTGCTGGAACGTCAATTCCGCCGCTACTTCGCTGAAGCAGACCGTCGTAAAGGCAACACCGGCGAAACGCTGTTGAAGTTGCTGGAAACGCGTCTGGACAACGTTTGCTACCGCATGGGCTTTGGCTCGACCCGCGCTGAAGCGCGTCAACTGGTCAGCCACAAAGCGTTCACCGTGAACGGTATCGTTGTGAACATCGCTTCGTACGCAGTCAAAGTTGGCGACATCGTTGCTGTTCGTGAAAAATCGAAAAAGCAAGTGCGTATCGTTGAAGCACTGTCGCTGGCTGAACAAGTTGGTATGCCTAGCTGGGTTTCGGTTGATGCCAAGAAAATGGAAGGTACCTTCAAGTCCCTGCCAGAGCGTAACGAAATCGCTAACGACGTCAACGAATCGCTGATCGTCGAGCTGTACTCGCGTTAATAGTAGTTAGCAAGACTCCCGCCCACTCACTTTCTTGAGTGGGCGTTTTACTAATGCCATCAGCCTTATCGGTGTAATGAGCCGAGGGTATTGAAAAGGACATTTCATGCAAAACAGTTTGTTGAAGCCACGTATTATCGATGTTGAAGCTCTCGGTGCAGGTCACGCCAAGGTCGTGATGGAACCGTTCGAGCGCGGCTATGGCCACACATTGGGTAACGCGTTGCGCCGCGTTCTGCTGTCGTCGATGGTAGGCTACGCGCCGACCGAAGTGACGATCGCCGGCGTCGTCCACGAATATTCCTCCCTCGATGGCGTGCAAGAAGACGTCGTCGATCTGTTGCTGAACTTGAAGGGTGTGGTTTTCAAAGTCCACAACCGCGATTCGGTAACCCTGACCCTGAAAAAAGAAGGCGAAGGCGCCATCCTGGCCTCCGACATCGACCTGCCGCATGACGTCGAACTGATCAACCCTGACCACGTGATCGCCCACCTGACCGCTGGTGGCAAGCTGGACATGCAGATCAAGGTTGAAAAAGGCCGCGGCTACGTTCCTGGTAACGTGCGTCGCCTGTCGGAAGACACGAACAAGACCATCGGCCGCATCATCCTGGATGCGTCGTTCTCGCCAGTGCGCCGTGTATCGTACTTCGTTGAATCGGCCCGCGTTGAACAGCGTACCGACCTGGATAAGCTGATCATCAACATCGAAACCAACGGCGTGATCTCGCCGGAAGAAGCGATCCGCCAGTCGGCCCGCGTCCTGGTGGACCA
The DNA here is from genome assembly GCF_030397595.1 of Janthinobacterium sp. SUN033. NCBI lineage: Bacteria > Pseudomonadati > Pseudomonadota > Betaproteobacteria > Burkholderiales > Oxalobacteraceae > Janthinobacterium > Janthinobacterium sp. SUN033. The sequence continues at coordinate 272,717 of NZ_JAPQNV010000004.1, read as the reverse complement.
GTTGAATGTGTTCGCTGCCCTGGAAGGCACGGAAGCCGCCGCCGAAGCGCCATCGCGCGCTCCGCTGGTCGATCCTATCCTGTTGCGTCCAGTCGACGACCTGGAGTTGACCGTGCGTTCGGCGAACTGCCTGAAAGCGGAAAACATCTACTACATCGGCGACCTGATCCAACGTTCGGAAAACGAACTGCTGAAAACGCCAAACCTGGGCCGCAAGTCCCTGAATGAAATCAAGGAAGTGCTGGCATCGCGCGGCTTGACCTTGGGCATGAAGCTGGAAAACTGGCCGCCTGCCGGCCTGGAAAAGTAATACGTAGTTGTAGCAAACTGCCTGGGACAGGTGTCCCAGGCTTTTATTTTGTAGCACCAAACCGGCCCGCGATGAAGCTTCCGCCTCATTGATCGAAGAGCTGGAATTTAAACACTCACCGAAAGGATTTATCATGCGTCACGGTCACGGCCTCCGTAAACTGAATCGTACCTCGTCCCACCGTCTGGCAATGCTGCGCAACATGACAGTATCGCTGCTGCGTCACGAAGCGATCAAAACCACCCTGCCAAAAGCAAAAGAACTGCGCCGCGTTGTCGAGCCAATTCTGACCCTGGGCAAAACCGACTCCCTGGCAAACAAGCGTCTGGCCTTCAACCGCCTGCGCGACCGTGAAATGGTCGTCAAACTGTTCGCTGAACTGGGCCCACGTTTCGCCAACCGTAACGGTGGTTATGTGCGTATCCTGAAAATGGGTTTCCGCGTCGGCGATAACGCTCCTATGGCGTTCGTTGAACTGATGGATCGTCCAGATACGACCGAAGCAGTTGAAGTTGCTGGCGAGTAATCCCAGTAATTGCATCTGAGAAAGCCAGGCCTAGCCTGGCTTTTTTGTTTTCTGCTGCAGCTATCCTTGCTGCGGTGTACTATTCTTCTTTCGCGCCGGCCCGGCACAAGCGCTGCCTGCTCCGCGCGACTCTTGTCGAATGGCACAGCTGATGCCGCAGAAAAAGGTTGTTCATGTCCAGTTTCCCTTCCAGCGCCACCGCGCGCGCCGCTCCCCTACATCAACTGCTGATCTGGCTTGCCACCTGTATGCTGCTGGTCATGGCCGTCTTTGGCGCCAGCCAGGCCCGCGCCGACGATGAATTCCTCGACCCCGAGCTGGCGTTTAAATTTTCCGCGCGCATGCAGGATCCGTCCACCATCGCCGTTACCTATGTGATTGCCGATGGCTACTATATGTACCACGAGCGCTTCAAGTTCGAAGCCGTGGGCGCCAAGCTGGGTACGCCCGTGTATCCGAAGGGCAAGGTCAAGTTCGACGACACTTTCCAGAAGAACGTGGAAACCTTCCGCCAGACCCTCACCATCACCATTCCCGTGGAAGCGGGTGGCGCGTTCACCCTGAAGGCGACGGGCCAGGGCTGCTCGGACAAGGGCCTGTGCTATGCGCCGCAGGATGCCACGGCCCAGCTGGTAGGCGGTGGCGGCGGCCAGAGCATGGCGCCGGGCGGCTTGCCGTCGAAGTTCGCCTTGCCGGCCGCGCCGGCAGTCGACACGGCCGCCGTCAACGGCCCGCAGGCGCAGGCGTCGCCCGGCGTGTCCGTCATGAGCATTCCCCAGGCCAATATCACCAGCACGCCCGAGCCGGTAGCGGCAGCGCCCGTGGCGGCCAGCCCTGCGCCCGCGCAAAGCGAGACGGGCAAGATCGAAGCGGCCCTGAAGGGCGGCAAGCTGCTCGTCATCGTGCCCCTGTTCATGCTGCTGGGCCTGGGCCTGGCATTTACGCCGTGCGTGTTGCCGATGGTGCCGATTTTGTCGTCGATCATCATCGGCGATGGCGCCAAGGTCAGTCGTTCGCGCGGCTTGCTGCTGTCGCTGACGTACGCGCTAGGCATGGCCATCGTCTACACGGCGCTGGGCGTGGCGGCCGGCCTGGCAGGCGAAGGCCTGGCGGCCCAGCTGCAAAATCCGTGGGTGCTGGGCTTCTTTGCCCTGCTGATGGCAGGCCTGGCGCTGTCGATGTTCGGCTTGTATGAGCTGCAAGTGCCGGCTTTCCTGCAAGGCAAGCTGACGTCCGTGTCGAATCAGCAATCGTCGGGCCGCCTGGCGGGCGTGTTCGTCATGGGCGCCATTTCCGCCCTGATCGTGGGGCCCTGCGTGGCCGCGCCGCTGGCCGGCGCCTTGCTGTACATCAGCCAGACGCGCGACGTCGTCATCGGCGGCAGCGCCTTGTTTGCCATGGCGGTGGGCATGAGCGTACCTCTGCTGCTGGTTGGCGTGTCGGCCGGTACCTTGCTGCCCCGCGCTGGCGCCTGGATGGACGCCGTCAAGCGCTTCTTTGGCGTACTGCAGCTGGGCGTGGCCTGGTGGCTGGTCTCGCCCGTGCTGCCGGGCGCCGTGCAGATGCTGGGCTGGACGGTGCTGTTTGTCGGCTACGGCATGTATTTGCTGGTGGGCAAGAGCGGCGCGAAGAATGCCTGGATCGCCAAAGCCTTCGGCCTCGTGTTTGCCGTGCTGGGCGCGATGCAACTGGTGGGCGTGGCCAGCGGTGGCCGCGATCCGCTGGCGCCGCTGGCCCACCTCGGCGGCGGGCAAGTGCACGCGCAGCCGTTTATGCGCGTAAAGACCGTGGCGCAGCTCGATGCGGCGCTGGCGCAGTTGAACGGCAAGCCGGCCCTGCTGGACTTTTATGCGGACTGGTGCGTGTCCTGCATCGAAATGGAAAAGCTGACCTTCGTCGATCCCGCCGTGCGCGAGAAGATGGGGCAAGCCGTGCTGCTGCAAGTGGACGTGACGGCCAATGATGCGGACGACAAGGCCATGCTGAAACGTTTTCAGCTGTTCGGCCCGCCGGGCATCATCATGTTCAACCCGCAAGGGCAGGAAATCGCCCAGTCACGCGTGATCGGTTTCCAGAACGCCGCCACCTTCCTGACCTCCTTGCGCAAGCTCGACGGGCAGTAAGCGGTCACTTGTCTCGTCAATAAGAAAAAGCCTGCATTGCAGGCTTTTTCTGTGTTTACACCCGCTACAACTTAGCCGGCTTTGGGATGCTGCTGCATGCCGTCGTGAGCGCCACGGTGCCCACCGCGGTGGCCGCCGTGCTTGCCGCCAGGCACGCTGTCGTCAAACACTTTCTTTTGCTCCGGCGTCAGCACGGCATAAAAGGTTTTCAGCGAGGCCAGGCGGCTTTCCTGGTTCGCGATGCGTTCCTTCGACATGGCGATCCATTGCTCCATGCGTTCCGGCGCCGACAGCTTGGCCATCGCTTCGCGCTTGGCTTTCCAGTCGCCCATCGGTTTTTTCGGCGCATTGGCGGCCGTGAAAGTGGCCCAGGCCGGTTCCTGCGCGGCTGTCAGCTTCAGTTTGTCGTGCAAGCGGGCCTGGTACTTGGCCATGCGCTCGGCCGGGTTGCCGCCGCGGTGGCCTTCATGTTGCATCTTGGTGCTGGCGGCAGGCGCGCTGGCGGCCGCTTCCTGGGCGTGGACGGTCAGCGATGCCGCACCCATGCCGAGTACGCTCATGGCGATGATCAAATTCTTGCGCAAGGTTGTCATTGAGGCGTTCATCTGGATTCCTTTGTAAAAGTGAGGGATGTACATGTTGCTGCACATGAATCCATGTTGGACGCGCCATGTTTCCCCGAAGTGTCCGCTGCCAGACAGTTTGTATCTATATGTTTCTTCGGGTCTCCTATATACAAGACGATACAAATGCGCTGTGCAAGGCCGGGGGAAGTGGGGATAATTCGTACCATGGAACCCACTTCTACAATTCTCATCGTCGACGATGACCGCGATATCCGCAGCTTGCTGGCGGACTACCTGGAAACGAACGCCTACCGCACCCTGGGCGCGGCAGATGGCACGGCCATGTGGAAAATCCTCGACGAAACGCGGCCCGACTTGATCGTGCTGGACTTGAATTTGCCCGGCGACGATGGCCTGACCCTGTGCCGCAAGCTGCGCGCCCAATCGACGGTGCCGGTGATCATGTTGACGGCGCGCAATGAACCGCTGGACCGCATCCTGGGCCTGGAAATGGGCGCCGATGATTACTTGCCGAAACCGTTCGAACCGCGTGAATTGCTGGCGCGCATACGCAGCGTGCTGCGCCGCAGCCATGCCATGCCGTCGAACGTGCCATCGGACAAGGCGCAGCAAATCCGCTTTTCCGGCTGGACCCTGGACTTGACGGCGCGCCACCTGCTCAATCCCAGCGGCCTGGTGATCATGCTGTCGGGCGCGGAGTTCCGCTTGCTGCGCGTCTTCCTGGAGCACCCGAACCGCGTGCTCAACCGCGATCAGTTGCTGAACCTGACGCAGGGCCGCGACGCCGACCCGTTCGACCGCTCGATCGATATCCAGATCAGCCGCCTGCGGCAAAAGCTCGGTGAAGATGCCCGCTTGCCGCAAATCATCAAAACCGTGCGCAACGGCGGCTACGTGCTGGCCGGCCAGGTCAATGTGGAGCCGCACGCGTGAAGGCCTTCCTGGGCTCGATGACGGGCCGTGTCTTCATGTTTCTGCTGATCGGCATCGTCGCGTCGGCCGCGCTGACGCAGTGGCTGGCAGTGGGCGAACGCCAGCGCGCCATCGAGCAATACCGCGACTACCACGCCGTTGAGCGGGCCGAGCAGCTGGTGATGGCGGCCGACGTGGTGCCGCTGGCCTCGCGCGCCGCCTACCTGAAAGTGGCCAACAAGGGCAGCGTGCGCCTGGAACTGCGTCCCGAAACGGAACATACGCCCGGCGCGCCGACGGAATTTTCCACCGCCCTGCAAGCCAAGCTGGGCGAAGGTTTCAAGGTCAGCGCGCTGGCCGAACGCCCGGCCGCCTGCGTCAAACCGCGCCAGACGCCGGGCATGTTTGCCGCCAAGCCATGGGGCGGCACGTGCGAAAACCTCGATGTGCGCATGCAGGATGGCCACGTGCTGCGCCTGATGGTCTTGCCGCCGCGCCAGCAGCCGCCGTTCAATGAACACAACGACTGGATGACCTTGCTGCCTTTCCTGATCAGCATCGCCATCCTCGCCTACCTGGTCACGCGCATGACCATGCGCCCGCTCAAGCAGCTGGCGCAGGCGGCGAAAGACCTGGGCAACGACATCAACCATCCGCCGCTGACCCTGTCGGGCGCCAGCGAGATCCGCCAGGCCAGCGCCGCCTTCAATGCCATGCAGGCGCGCATCCGCCAGCATATTTCCCAGCGGACACAAATGCTGGCAGCCATCACGCACGACTTGCAGACGCCGCTGACGCGCTTGCGCCTGCGCCTGGAAAAAGTGGCCGATACGGAATTGTATGATCGCCTCGTGGGCGACCTGTCAGCCATGCAAAGCATGGTCAAGGAAGGGCTGGATCTGGCCCGCTCGATGGATAGCACGGAAGCGATGCAGGCGCTGGATCTCGATTCCCTGTTGGATAGCGTCTGTTCCGACGCGGCTGATGCCGGCCAGAAAGTCACCCTGAATGGGCAGGCAGGCATGGCCTTGATGGCGCGTCCGATCGCCATGCGGCGCTGCCTGGTGAACTTGATCGACAATGCCGTCAAATATGGCCTGTACGCGCAGGTTGCCGTCGAGCGCATCCCGGGTGCCGCGCGCATCCGCATCCGCGACGGGGGGCCAGGTATTGCGCCAGATCAATTGGCTAAAGTGTTCGAACCGTTTTACCGCATCGAGACTTCGCGTTCGCGCGAATCGGGCGGCACGGGCCTGGGCCTGACCATCGCGCGCAATATCGCCGAACAGCATGGCGCCACGGTTTCACTGCTCAATCATGTCGACGGTGGACTGGAAGTCACCCTGATCGTGCCTGAGTATTACGCAGGAAAGTGAGCATTTCCGTGCGACAATATTGTGCTTTATGCCCCCCTGGCAACTACCTTCAACCTGCAGCCCTGCGCTGCGACAGCGTGACAGAACAATGAAAAAGACTAGTCTGGCAATCCTCGTGGGTGCGGCCCTGTGTATCGGCGGCGGCATCTGGTATTTCAATCATCAGCCCGGCGCGGCGAGCGGTGGGCAGGATGGCAAAGGGGGCAAGGGCGGACAGGCGCCGACGACGGTGAGCGTGGTCGTTCCGGTGCGCCAGGATGTGCCGATGGTGCTGCAGGCCAATGGCAGCGTGATGCCGATCAGCAGCGTCGACTTGCACCCGCAGACGACCAGCACGATTACCAAGGTGCATATCCGCGAAGGCCAGTTCGTCAAGCAGGGCGAGCTGATGTTCACTCTCGATGCGCGCAGCGAACACGCGAATGTCGACAAGGCGCAGGCGCAGGTCTTGCGCGACCGCGCCTCGGTGCAGGACTTCGAGCACCAGCTCAAGCGCAGCCAGGATTTGCTGAGCAAGAACTTTATCGCTCAGGGCGCCGTCGATACCCTGCAAAGCCAGCTCGACGCGGCACGCGCCTTGCTGGCTGCCGACCAGGCCGCCTTGCGCGCCGCCCAGGTCGACTCCAGCTACACCGTCCTGCGCGCGCCGCAGGCGGGCAGGGTAGGGGCCATCAATGTCTATGCGGGCAGCCTGGTGCAGCCGACCACGTCGCTCACCAGCATCACCCAGCTCGACCCGATCGACGTGTCGTTCACCTTGCCGGAAAGCAGCCTGTCGGGCTTGCTGGCGGCGCAAAAGGCGGGTGAGGTGCCTGTCACGGCGCTGTTGTCCGATGCGGGCGGCAAGCAGCTCGACGGCAAACTGAACTTTATCGACAATGCCGTCGATTCCGCCACCGGCGTGATCCGGATCAAGGCGCGTTTCAATAATGGCGGCACCGATTTGTGGCCAGGCCAGTACGTGAATACGCAGCTGACCGTGCGCACCCTCAAGGATGCGCTGGTGATCCCGCAAAACGCCATCATCACGAGTACTTCCGGCACCTTTGTGTACTCGATGGAGGCGGACAGCACGGCCAAGATGCGCAAGATTACCCGCGTGTACGCATTCGGGCCGAGCGCCGTCGTCACGGGCCTGGCAGGCGATGAAAAAGTCATCGTCGATGGCAAGCAGAACTTGCGTCCAGGCAGCAAGGTGCGCCTGGCGGAAAAACACAAGGCCGCCGATGGCGCCGCCGCACCGCAGGGCAAGCCAGCATGAACCTGTCCGAACTGAGCATCCGCCGCCCCGTCATGGTGGTGCTGCTGTCCCTCTCCATCATCCTGGCCGGCGTGCTGGCCTACCTGCAAATTCCCGTGGCGGCCTTGCCGAGCTACAACACGCCCGTCATCAACGTCAGTGCCGACCTGGCCGGCGCCAGCCCGGAAACCATGGCCTCGTCGGTGGCCTTGCCACTGGAAAAACAATTTTCCACCATTTCCGGCCTCAGCCTGATCACGTCCACGAGCACGCTGGGCAATACCTCGCTGACCCTGGAATTTGACGCCAGCATCAATGTCAACGAGGCGGCCGTCGACGTGCAAGCCGCGCTGCTGCGCGCGCAGCGCCAGTTGCCGACGGAAATGACGGACTTGCCATCCTACCGCAAGGTCAATCCCGCCGATGCGCCGGTGCTGTTCATCCAGATGACATCGCCATCGCTGAACTTGTCGGATCTCAACGATTATGCGGAAAACCTGATCGCCCCGAGCTTGTCGACCCTGCCTGGCGTCGCCCAGGTGATCGTGAATGGCCAGAAGCGCTTTGCCGTGCGCGTGCGCGCCCGTGCCGACCTGATGAATGCGCGCAACCTGACGATGGACGAGCTGGCCACCGCCTTGCGCACCTCGAACACGAATTCCCCGCTGGGCATCCTTGACGGCCCGAGCCAGACCCTGACCATCCAGGGCAATCCGCAAATGATGAAAGCGGCCGATTTTGCTGAACTGATCGTCGCCAGCCGCAACGGCCAGCCCGTGCGCCTGAAAGACGTGGCCGAGGTGGAAGACAGCTTTCAGTCGATCAAGGCCGTCGGCAGTTTCAACGGTGAGCGCTCGATCAGCCTGATGGTGCAGCGCCAACCGGATGCCAACACCGTGCAAGTGGTTGATGGCGTACGCCGTTTGTTGCCTGGGTTTAAGGAACAATTGCCGCAATCGATACAGATCAGCCTGGTTAACGACCGTTCGCTGTCGATACGCGAAGCCATCCACGACGTCAATTTGACCTTGGCCCTGACGGTGGTACTGGTGGTGCTGGTGATCTTCCTGTTCCTGCACCGCGCGGCCGCCACCTTCATTCCTGCCGTCACCATGCCGATTTCCCTGCTGGGCGCCCTGGCCCTGCTGTACTGGCTCGGCTACAGCCTCGACAACGTCTCGCTGCTGGGCATTACCCTGGCCGTCGGCCTCGTCGTCGACGATGCCATCGTGGTGCTGGAAAACATCGTGCGCCATATCGAAATGGGCAAGAAACCGATACGCGCGGCCCTGGAAGGGGCGAAAGAGATGGGATTTACCATCATCTCGATTTCCGTCTCGCTGGTGGCCGTGTTCATCCCCATCTTCTTCATGCCGGGCGTGATCGGCTTGTTGTTCCATGAGTTCGCCGTTGTCGTCTCGCTGGCCGTGCTGGTGTCCGCCATCGTCTCGCTGACCCTGGTGCCGATGCTGGCCAGCCGCTTCCTGCCGGCCGATTCGCGCGAGCATAATGACAGCGACCCCAGCCATGGCGAAAAAACCTTCATCGGCCGCCATTTCGAAGCGGGTTTCACGAAATTGCGCAATGGTTATGTGCACCTGCTCGACAAGGCCCTGGCGCACCGCAATGTGGTGCTGTTCGTTGCCGTGTGTACCTTTGCGCTGACGGTGCTGTTGTACGCCACGATACCGAAAGGTTTCTTCCCGGAAGAAGACCTGGGCCAGATTCAGGTGAATACGGAAGCGTCGGAAGACATCTCCTCGGCGGCATTGCAGGATTTGCAGGCGCGCGTGGCGGCCGTGCTCAAGGCGGACCCCAGCGTGCAGGATGTGACCTCGTTCGTCGGCGGCGGCAACACGGGCCGCATGTTCATGGTCTTGAAACCGCGCAACGAGCGGCCGAAAATGCCCGTGGTGCTGGAAAACCTGCGCCGCGCGACGAGCACCGTGCCCGGCATGGCCGTGTATTTCCGCCCCGTGCAAAACTTGCAGCTGGGCGGACGCCAGAGCAAGAGCCGCTACCAGTACACCTTGCAAAGCGTCAGTCCCGACGCCTTGAATGACTGGGCGGAAAAGTTTATTGCCGGAATGCGCACGGATCCGGCCTTCCGCGACGTCACCAGCGATTCGCAGATCAAGGGCTTGCAGGCGTCGCTCAGGATCGACCGCGACAAGGCCAATTTGCTGGGCGTGCAAATGTCCGATATCCGCACGGCCCTGTACAGCGCCTTTGGCGAGCGGCAAGTGTCGACCATCTACTCGTCGGCAGCCAGCTATTACGTGATCCTGGAGGCGGCCACGGCAGACCGCCAGTACGACGATGCGCTCACGCGCGTGTCCGTGCGCAGCAAGACGGGCGAACTGGTGAAACTGTCGAGTATTGCCTACGTGGAACGAACGATCGGGCCCACGTCCGTGAATCACCAGGGGCAGTTGCAGGCTGTTACCATCGCCTTCAACCTGGCGCCGGACGTGCCGCTGGGCATCGCCACGGGCAAGATCGACGCGATGGCCAAGGACATGAGCCTGCCGGCCTCCATCATCACGCGCTACGGCGGCGACGCGGCCGTGTTCCAGAGCTCGCAGTCCAGCCAGATCATCCTCATCATTGCCGCGCTGGCCGTGATCTACGTGCTGCTCGGCGTGTTGTATGAAAGCTATATCCACCCGCTGACCATCCTGGCCGGCTTGCCATCGGCGGCAGTGGGGGCGCTGCTGACCTTGCGCCTGTTCGGCATGGACCTGACCATGATCGCCATCATCGGCATTTTGATGCTGATCGGCATTGTCAAGAAAAACGCCATCATGATGATCGACTTCGCCCTGCATGCGCAGCGCAACGACGGTCTGGCGCCAGCGGAGGCCATCCGCCAGGCTTGCATCCTGCGTTTCCGTCCCATCATGATGACGTCGGCGGCGGCCTTGATGGGCGCCTTGCCGATCGCCCTGGGCCTGGGCGCCGGCGCCGAGCTGCGCCAGCCGCTGGGCCTGGCCGTGGTCGGGGGATTGCTCTTTTCGCAAGTGATTACCCTGTTCATCACCCCCGTGATTTATCTGTTCCTGGACAAGTACAGCGGCACGGGACCGTTGACGGACGAGCAATTGGTGGCGCTCGACAACAAGGCCTGATCCGCCATACGGCCAGCACCGGCGCCCCGTTCCTGAGTGAATGCGGCGCCGGTTTTGTATGGGCCGTGATACATACGGTAACAACCGTCAAGAGACGGCTAGGGTACGCTGATACCGCTGCAAGGAAAGTCGCTATCCTGTACGCTTTGGGTTGGAAATGCCGAGGAAGTGTTCCCAAAAGCAAGGGACTCTGGCACTATGGCTGCCCTGTAAGATTACTTTTGTCGCTACACAGAAAGCACGATTCATTTTGCATGACACGACCCATTTGATGGCTGCCGATTCCGATGTTTGCCCCACCTGCGGGCAAGTCATCCAGCCACCACCGGCCTACGGGTCCAGGACCAGCACCATGCGCAAGGTGGCGCTCGGCGTGTCCGTCTTGCTGCACGTGCTGCTGGCGGCGTATGTCTTGTTGCGTAGCGACAAGATCGAAAAGATCCCGCCGCCGAAGAAGGAAAGCGCGATGGTCTACATTGCGCCGCTGAAAGACAAGCCGCAGCCGAAGCCGCAACCGAAACCCACGCCGAAACCGAAGGACACGAAAGTGGCCAAGGTCAAACCGCCACCGGCGCCGAGCAAGCGCGTGGTCACGAAAGACGTGCCGCGCGACAAGCCGAAACTGGAAACCTTCACGCCGCCGCTGGTGTCGAAAGTGCCGTTGCCGCCGCCGCCCGCTGAAGACATGAGTTCGATGATCGAGCAGCGCCGCAAGCAGCGTCAGGCGCAAAATCCCGCGCCGCCGGCCGAGGAAAGCGAAAACGACCGCGCCATGCGCGTGGCCAAGGCGAATATCGCCGGCGCCCAGGGACGCAATTCCGGCAGCGACCGCGAGGATTCGGGCGGCGTGTTTTCCATCGTCAACCAGACCTCGTTCAGCGCGGAAGTCAAGTTCAAGGGCTGGAACGGCAACTTCAAGCGCAACTGGCTGAAGCAGGAAAAAGTGGAGCTGGGCAATGAGCCCGATATCGAAACGGCCATCCTGAAGAAGATGATCCAGCTGATCCGTGCCGAAAAACCGGGCGACTTCGTGTGGGAATCGCGCCGCCTGGGGCGTAACGTCAACCTCAGCGCCCGCGTAGAAGACACGGCCGAGCTGATGGCTTTCCTGCGCCAGGAATTCTTTTCCGAGAAACGGCCAGGGCCGGGACGGCGCTAGGCGCCCGTCAAACTGACGGCAATAAAAAAGGCTGCACCGTGTGAACGGGCAGCTTTTTTTACGCAGCGTTGATCTCGATCAAGCCGGTTTATCCGATTCCGGCTCGACGTCGTCTTCCATGTCGATCAATTCAACCATCTGGGCCGCGCCGTCTTCGCTGATGCCGGCCAGTTCCATGATCTTGTCATTGGCTTCGTCGATGCCGACTCTTTTCAGGGCCGAGAACAGTTGCACGGTGAACGGGAAGCCGACGCCGTCTTCATCCACATAGCTGTCGAGCTTGGCTTTCGCCTGGCGCAAGGCATTCACGGATTCATTCCGGTTCAGCTTATCGACCTTGGTCAGGATGCAGTGGATCGGTTTACCGGTCGGGGCGAACCATTCCAGCATTTGAATGTCCAGGTCGGTGAACGGGCGGCGCGAATCCATGATCAGGATCAAACCCGCCAATTGCTCGCGGCGCTGCACATAGTCGCCCAGCAGGCGCTGCCAGTGCAATTTGGCCGAGCCCGATACTTCCGCGTAGCCGTAGCCCGGCAAGTCGACCAGCAGGCATTCGATCTCTTCGACGATGGTGGCATCCTTGCGGTGCTGCGCCACGTGGGCGCCGCCGATGGAGAAGTAGTTGATATGCTGGGTACGGCCAGGTGTCTTGGAGGCGAACGCCAAGCCTTTCTGATTACACAAGATGTTGATGGCGGTCGATTTACCGGCATTGGAGCGGCCGGCAAAGGCGATTTCCGGCACCGTGGTATCGGGCAGGTCACGCAATTGGTTGACGGTCGTAAAGAAGCGGGCTTGCCAGAGTTTTGACATGGGAGTAGTAAAGCAACAAAAGGGAGCGATAAGGGAGCGATAACGCCAAGAAGCTATTGTACAATAAGGGGTTGTTTATTGTTGCCGGCGTAGCAGCGATGCGGCTTGCGGCCCTGAAAATAAAGCAAAAATCCACAGGGCTCGGCAATGTCCACCACTAATTTCTCACTGTCTCAGGGTGCCTGAATGAATCGTGCGTTTTCACCGTTTATCAAATCCATGCTGCTCGCATTGCTGGCTGTATCGGCAACTGCCTCCGCGGTCGAAGCAGCGAAACCGGCCGTCAAGGCCGACGCCGCCAAGGGCGCCACCCTGTACGCCGATGGCGATGCGGCGCGCGGCTTGCCTGCCTGCGTCTCCTGCCATGGCGCGGCCGGCAATTCGACCATCACGGTCAATCCGAAACTGGCCGGTCAGCACGAAAGCTATATCTACAAGCAATTGGTCGACTTCACCACGCCGGAACGCAGCCAGCCCGTCATGACGACGTACGCGAAGATGCTCAGCGACGCCGACAAGAAAAATATCGCCGCCTACCTGGGCGCGCAACTGTCCAAACCGGGTGCCGCGAAAAACAAGGATACGATCGACCTGGGCAAGAAAATCTACCGTGGTGGCATTGCTTCCAAGCAAGTTGCCGCCTGCGCCAGCTGTCATGGCGCGACGGGCAATGGCATTCCCGTCCAGTATCCGCGCATCGCCGGTCAGCACCAGGATTACACGGTGGCCCAGCTGACCATGTTCCGCAGCACCAAGGCTGATGCCCGCAAGAACAGCGCGCAAATGCATACCATCGCCGCCCGCATGTCGGATGACGAGATCGCCGCCGTTGCCGATTACATCGCCGGCCTGAAGTAAGTTTTCATAGTGGCAAGAGATTGCCAGGCGCACCAGCGCGCATGAACGAGGGCGGCCGTCTCAACAGGCTGCCCTTTTTTATGGCAGGGGCCAAACAGGAGTATGCTGCCGCCTTGCGCGGAGAAACTATCAGCTCCATGCCACATTTTCTTGAAGATTGCATATCCCGTATGAGTATCCACGTATGAGCACAGGCACGACCGGAATCGAGTTAAAGACCCAACGCCGCAGCCTGGCTGAATTCGTCGAGCTGGTCTCGTCGATGCGCTTTGCCATCAGCCTGCTGACCCTGATCGCCGTCGCCTCCATCATCGGCACCGTGCTCAAGCAAAACGAGCCCATGCCCAACTATGTCAACCAGTTCGGGCCGTTCTGGTTCACCGTTTTCGACAAGCTGAGCCTGTATTCCGTGTATTCGGCCTGGTGGTTCCTCGTGATCATGGGTTTCCTCGTCGCCTCGACCTCGCTGTGCATCGTGCGCAATGCGCCGAAGATGCTCAAGGACATGCGCAGCTGGCGCGACAATGTGCGCGAGCAATCGCTGCGCAATTTCCACCACAAGCTGGAATGGCAGGCGCCGCTGCCGCGCGCCGTGCTGGCGCAGCAGATGGTGATGCGCCTGAAAGACGCCGGCTACGGTGCCAAGGTGGTCGAGAAGGACAACGCCACCCTGGTGGCCGCCAAGCGGGGTGCCGCCAATAAATGGGGCTATATCTTTGCCCACGGCGCCATCGTCATCATCTGTGTGGGCGGCTTGCTCGACTCGGAAATGCCGATCCGCGTACAGCAATGGTTCTTTGGCAAGACGCCGTTTGCCGGCAGCGGCGTGATCGCCGACATCCCCGCCCAGCACCGCCTGAGCCTGTCGAACCCCACTTTCCGCGGCAATACCATGATCCCGGAAGGCTCGTCGAGCAACACGGCCATCATTCCCCAGGCCGATGGCGTGCTGATCCAGGATTTGCCCATCACGATCTTGTTGAAGAAATTCCACATCGATTTTTACAGCACGGGCATGCCGAAGCTGTTTGCCAGCGACGTGGTCGTCACCGACCATGCGACGGGGGAAAGTTTCCCAGCAACCATCAAAGTCAACCAGCCTCTGCTTTACAAGGGCCTGGCCCTGTACCAGTCCAGCTTTGAGGATGGTGGCAGCAAGCTCAAGTTGACGGGTTATCCGATGACGGGCAAGACGACGAAACGCTTCGATATCGGCGGCGAAGTGGGCGGCAGCACGCCGCTCGAGCGCAGCGATGGCAATTCCTACACGGTGGAATGGTCGGGTTTCCGTCCCTTCAACGTGGAAAACCTCAGCGCGGGCCAGGATGTGCGCGCCGTCAACAAGGCGGAAAGTTTTAACGATAAATTCGCCGTCGGCCTGGACAAGCGCCTCGGTTCCGCCGCGAAGAACGCGAACAACAAGGATCTCAAGAACGTGGGCCCCTCGGTGCAATACAAATTGCGCGACAAGACGGGCCAGGCGCGCGAGTACCAGAACTATATGCAGCCGGTCGCCGTGGATGGCACGACGGTGTTCCTGGCCGGCATGCGCGTCAACCCCAGCGATCCGTTCAGCTATCTGCGCATTCCCGCCGATGACAATTACAGCGTGAACGAATGGATGCGCTTGCGTGCCGCGCTGCAGGATCCCGCGCTGCGCCAGCAAGCCGCCACGCGCTATGCGGCGCGCGCCATGCCGCAGGCGGGCGCGGAAGCCTTGCGCAGCCAGTTGCAGGAATCGGCGGCGAAGAGCCTGGGCATCTTTGCCGGCAATGGGCAAGAGGGCGGTTTCCTCGCCATTTCACGTTTCCTGGAGAAAATTCCTGCCGCCGAGCAAGAAAAAGCGGCCGACATCTTCATGAAGATCTTGAATGGCAGCCTGTGGGACTTGTGGCAGGCGGCGCGCGCCCAGGATGGCTTGAAGGCCATCGAGGCCGATGACAAGCACGGCCGCTTCCTGCAGCTGGCCACGAATGCGCTGTCCGACAGCTTCTTCTATGGCGCGCCCGTGTATCTGCAACTCGACGACTTTACGGAAATCAAGGCGTCTGTGCTGCAAGTGACGCGTTCGCCAGGCAAGAGCGTCGTCTACCTCGGTTGCCTGTTCCTCGTGATCGGCGTATTTTCCATGTTTTATATCCGCGAGCGTCGCCTGTGGGTGTGGATCAAGGATGGCGAGGGCGGCAGCGAGGCCTTGATGGCCATGAGCACGCAACGCAAGACCCTGGATTTTGAAAAAGAATTTGAGAACTTGAAGGCAAAGCTGCCGCAATCGGCGTAAGCTGCGCTGTGTCCGGGACGCTTGCGCGTCGCCGGGAATGGAGAAAATGATGGAATTGGCAAACAAGCAAATATATACGCAGGAACCGGGATTTTTCAAGCGCCTGAGCCTGATCGATTGGTTGTACGGCGCCGGCTTGCTGGCAGCCTCCCTGTTCGGCCTGATGCGCTTTGGCGCCTTCATGGATATCTATGAAAAAGCCATCTTGCTGGCCGCGGCGCCCACGTTCGCGTGGCTGGGCTGGTACTGGAAGCCCGTGCGCTGGCTGATCCCCGTGGCAGCCGTGCTGTCGCTGTTCGCCATCGAGCTGTACGCCGGCCACCTGGAGATGGCGAATCAGAAATTCTTCCTGAAATACATTTTGTCGAGCCAGTCCGCCATCCTGTGGATGGGCACCCTGTTCGTGCTGTCGACCCTGTTCTACTGGATCGGCCTGGTGGCGCGCTCGGAATTCGGCTCGTCCGTCGGCTCCCTGCTGTGCTGGGCCGGCGTGGTGCTGGGCCTGACGGGCATGCTGGTGCGCTGGTACGAGTCTTACCTGATCGGCGCCGACGTGGGCCATATTCCCGTGTCGAACCTGTATGAAGTGTTCATCCTGTTTTCCTTGATCACGGCCATGTTCTACCTGTATTACGAGCAGCATTACGCGACGCGCCAGTTGGGCGCCTTCGTCATGCTGGTCATTTCGGCGGCCGTCGTGTTCCTGATGTGGTACACGGTCACGCGCGACGCGGCCGAAATCCAGCCGCTGGTGCCGGCCCTGCAAAGCTGGTGGATGAAGATCCACGTGCCGGCCAACTTCATCGGCTACGGTACCTTCGCCCTGTCGGCCATGGTGGCGGCGGCTTACCTGCTCAAATCGAGCGGCTACCTGGTCGACCGCCTGCCGTCGCTGGAAGTGCTCGACGACGTGATGTACAAGGCCATTTCCGTGGGCTTCGCTTTCTTCACGGTAGCGACCATCCTGGGCGCCCTGTGGGCGGCCGAAGCGTGGGGCGGCTACTGGTCGTGGGACCCGAAAGAAACGTGGGCGCTGATCGTCTGGCTCAACTATGCAGCCTGGCTGCACATGCGCCTGATGACAGGCTTGCGCGGCCGCGTCGCCTCGTGGTGGGCGCTGGTGGGCTTGCTGGTGACGACGTTTGCGTTTTTGGGCGTGAACATGTTCCTTTCCGGCCTCCATTCTTACGGGAAATTGTAAAAGTGCCCGAGAAAAAGCCCATGGCGGCGTTGCCTTGCCTGGTCGTACTATGCGTACTGCCTGCGGCAAGGCGCCTTGCCCTGAACTTTTTTCGGACACTTTAGTAACGATTTTTTCATGACAGAAGCGTCATGAACGGCCCGGGAAAACTGGTGTAAGGTACAAATAATCACCTTTTCCCGGAGCCGCCATGTTGATCAAGCGCAGTCCCAACGGCATTGAGTTGCCGTATTCTTCCGAAATCACGCCGCGCGCCGTGTTTGAATCGCGCCGCAGTTTCATCAAGCAAGTGGCGCTGGGCACGATTTCCAGCGCGGCCTTGCTGGAAATGGCCAGCCGCGAAGCCTTCGCGCAAGGCACCAATCCCAAGCTGGCTGCCAAACTGAATCCCGCCTATTCGGCGCTGGAAAAACAGACGGCCTATAAAGACGCCACCAGCTACAACAATTTCTACGAATTCGGCACGGACAAGAGCGATCCGGCGCAAAACGCGGGCACCCTGCGCCCGCGTCCGTGGACGGTCAGCATCGAAGGCGAAGTCAAGAAACCCATGACCCTGGACCTGGACGCGCTGCTGAAGCTGGCGCCGCTGGAAGAGCGCGTCTACCGGCTGCGCTGCGTGGAAGGCTGGTCGATGGTCATTCCGTGGGTCGGTTATTCCTTCTCGGAAATCATCAAGAAGGTCGAACCGACGGGCAATGCCAAGTATGTGGAATTCATCACCCTGGCCGACAAGAAACAGATGCCGGGCGTGGGCAGCCGCGTGCTGCAATGGCCGTATACGGAAGGTTTGCGCATCGACGAGGCGAACCATCCGCTGGCACTGCTGACCCTGGGCATGTACGGGGAAACCTTGCCGAACCAGAATGGCGCGCCCGTGCGTATGGTGTTGCCGTGGAAATATGGTTTCAAGTCAGCCAAATCCATCGTCAAGATCCGTTTCGTCAAGGAACAGCCGCGCACGTCCTGGAACCTGTCGGCGCCGTCCGAATATGGTTTTTACTCGAATGTGAACCCGAACGTCGATCATCCGCGCTGGTCGCAGGCTTCCGAGCGGCGCATCGGCGAAGACGGTTTTCTCACGCGCAAGCGCAAGACCCTGATGTTCAATGGCTACAACGATGTCGCTTCGTTGTACGCGGGCATGGACCTGAAGAAGTTCTTTTAAGGAAAGACCATGGCCCTCAACCCCACGCCGAGACAATTGTCGCTATTCAAAAGCCTGATCTTCTTGCTGGCGCTGCTGCCGTTTGCCCGCATGGTCTGGCTGACGTACACGGGGCAACTGGTGGAGCCGCTGGAATTCATCACGCGCGGCACGGGCGACTGGACCCTGTATTTCTTGTGCATCAGCCTGGCGGTCACGCCCTTGCGGCGCTTCACGCAATGGAATTGGCTGATCAAGCTGCGGCGCATGCTGGGCTTGTTCGCGTTTTTCTACGCGGCATTGCACTTCACCACCTTTTTATGGTTCGATCACTTTTTTGATGTGCAGGAAATGTGGAAGGATGTACTCAAGCGGCCGTTCATCACCGTGGGTTTCATCGCTTTCGTACTGCTGATTCCGCTGGCCGTGACGAGCACGAACGGCATGGTGAAACGCCTGGGGGGCAAGCGCTGGCAGTGGCTGCACCGCTTGATCTACATCATCGCGCCGCTGGGCATCCTGCACTTCTGGTGGATGAAGGCGGGCAAGCACAATTTCGCGCAACCGATACTGTTCGGCTCCATCGTCGCGCTACTGCTGCTAATTCGCGTGTATTTCGCCTGGAGCAAGCGAGAAAAGAGCGCCAGGGCGGCCAAGGCAGCCACCCCGGTGCGTGCCGTTTAGGCGGCTGGCACGATGACCGGTGGCGGCGGCACGGGCGCCGGTTCGACCGGACCTTTTGCCGGCGCACCCTTGGCCGCTGGCGGCTTGGGCAGGTACAGGGGGCCGGGCTGGCCGCAGCCGGCCAGGACGCTAGAAACCACAATGGCGGTGCCGATATAAAACGCTGAGGATGACTTCACGATTAGAATCACGGTTTGATTAAGATCTTTGGAGTGTAGCATGAGCGAATCGGAATTCCTGGCCCTGGCCGAAGCCACCCTGACCCAGATCGAGGCGGCGCTGGACCGGCTGAACGATGAAGACGTGCTCGACGTCGAATGCAGCCGCAGCGGCAATGTGCTGGAAATCGAATTCATCGATAACGGCACGAAAATCATCGTCAACAGCCAGGCCCCCATGCGCGAGATGTGGGTGGCGGCCCGTTCCGGCGGTTTCCACTACAAGCGCGTGGACGACGAATGGCGCAACACGCGCGATGGCTCGGAACTGTTTGCGGCCCTGTCGGCCATGGCCAGTGAGCAGGCAGGCACGGCAGTCGTATTGAAGTAATTGTCTTAGCCGTGCGTAATAAAAAAGGGCAGCCTCTTCAGGCTGCCCTTTTTGCATCAAACGATCTTAAAACAGTTCGTTCTTGACGGCTTCTTTCGCCTTTTCTTCCTCCGGCGTGCCGCGCGCCGCGCCTTCCAGGCTGCCTACGCCCGTACCCGGTGGATTTTCCGCATAGTAATATTCGTCGCCCACGTGGATCAGGCCTTCCGGCACGGCGCGTTCCTCGACGGGAATGCTTTTCAGGGCTTTCGCCATGTAGCTGATCCAGATCGGCAAGGCCAGACCGCCGCCCGTTTCCCGGTTGCCCAGGTTGCGCGGCTGGTCGTAGCCGATCCAGGCGATGCCCACCAGCTTGGCCTGGTAGCCGGCGAACCAGGCGTCGATGGAATCGTTGGTCGTGCCCGTCTTGCCGGCCAGATCGGGGCGCTTCAAGGCCATGGCCTTGTTTGCTGTGCCGAAGCGCACGACGTCGTTGAGCATGCTGTTCATCATGAAGGCATTGCGCTCGTCAATGACGCGGTTGGCTTCCTCGCCCGCCAGGTCCGGCTTGGCTTGCGACAAGACATTGCCGTCGCTATCGGTCACCTTGGCGATCAGGTACGGGTTGATCTTGTAGCCGCCATTGGCGAACACGGCATACGCGCCCGCCATCTGCAGCGGCGTCACGTTGCCGGCGCCCAGGGCCAGGGTCAGGTAGGGCGGGTTCTTGTCCGCGTCAAAGCCGAAGCGCGTCGCGTATTCCTGGCCATACTTGGCGCCGATCTTGTGCAGGATGCGGATGGAAATCATGTTCTTCGATTTCATCAGACCCTTGCGCATGGTCATCGGACCATCGTATTTGCTGTCGTAGTTCTTCGGTTCCCACGCCTGGCCGCCCGTCTGGCCCGCGTCGAATGAAATCGGCGCATCGTTGATGATGGTCGCCGGCGACAGGCCCCGTTCCAGCGACGCGGAGTAGATGAAGGGCTTGAAGGCCGAACCGGGCTGGCGCCACGCCTGCGTGACGTGGTTGAACTTGTTGCGGTTGTAATCGAAGCCGCCCACCATGGCGCGGATGGCGCCGTCCGTGGTGCTGGCCGAGACGAACGCCGATTGCACTTCCGGCATCTGCGTCAAGACCCAGGTATTGCCTTCCTGCATGACGCGGATCACGGCGCCGCGCTTGATGCGGCGGTTCGGCGCCGCTTTTTCCGACAGCCAGGCCGCGCCGAAGGTCAGGCCGGGGCCGGTAATCGTGATTTCCTCGCCGGCCGAGGTGACGGCCTGCAAGGATTTGGGCGACGCTTGCAGCACCATGGCGGCGATGATGTCGTCGCTGTCCGGATGGTCGGCCAGTTCCGTCTCGATCGCGTCATCGGCTTCGGCCTTGGTTTTTGGAATCTCGATATACGCTTCCGGGCCACGGTAGCCGTGGCGTTTCTCGTAATCCATCACGCCCTTGCGCAAGGCGATGTAGGCGGCGTCCTGGTCGGCCTTGGTGATGGTGGTGTAGACGTTCAGGCCGCGCGTATAGGTATCTTCCTTGAATTGCTCGTAGACCAGCTGGCGCGCCATTTCCGACACGTATTCCGCATGCACGCCGAAGGCGCTGCTGTCGGTTTTCACTTTCAGCTCTTCATTTTTCGCTTCTTCGTACTGCGCCGGCGTGATGTAGCCCAGCTGGGCCATGCGTTGCAGGATGTATTGCTGGCGCATGCGCGCGCGTTTCGGATTGACGACGGGGTTGTAGGCCGACGGCGCCTTCGGCAAGCCGGCCAGCATGGCCGCTTCCGCCACGGTGAGATCCTGGATATTCTTGCCGAAATAGATTTGCGCGGCCGAGGCGAAGCCGTAGGCACGCTGTCCCAGATAAATCTGGTTCATATACACTTCGAGGATCTGGTCCTTGCTGAGGTTTTTCTCGATCTTCCAGGCCAGCAAGACTTCATACGCCTTGCGTTTCAGGGTCTGTTCGCTGGACAGGAAGAAATTGCGCGCCACCTGCTGCGTGATGGTCGAGGCGCCTTGCTTGGCGCCGCCCGTCAGGTTGTGCAGGGCCGCACGCGTGATGCCCAGGTAATCGACGCCGCCATGCTCATAGAAGCGGTCATCCTCGATGGCCAGCACGGCTTTCTTCATGACATCGGGAATATCCTTGATGTGCACCATGTTGCGCCGTTCCTCGCCGAACTCGCCGATCAGCACACTGTCGGACGTGAACACGCGCAGCGGCATCTTTGGCTTGTAATCGGTCAAGGTATCGAGCGCCGGCAGGTTCGGATACGCCATGGCCAGGCCAAAGACCACCAGCAAGACGCCGACGATGCCCAGGCCCAGCAGCGATACCAGGGCCATCAGCAGGAAACGTTTGGGTTTGCTGCCCTTGGTGGGCGGCTTCGAGCCAGCGGGGCCAGCGGATTTTGAAGATGTCATGCGTCGTATGTCTTTCGGTTAATTATGCCGGCCAATTATAAGCGAGCTTGCCGGGGTGGCAGCGCGCCGTGGCGCTTGCCGGGGGAGAGTGTTGAAACTTGCCGATACTCTATATAAGCGTGTATTGGCCCGCTGGCAACCAGGATTTGGTAACAATTATTCTGCGCCAGATCACGGCTTGGCCAGATAGGCGTCGCGCGCCGCAGACTCCGGCCTGAAATCCATTTACAAGCCGGCGCCGCCGGGACTAGGCTGTCGGATGGCAGGAACCTCTTCCACGCTGACGTTTCTCTATGAAAAACATGTCCATCAGCAATTTTCTTGGCATCGGCTTGCTGGGCGTCGACATCGCGGACGATGCCGTGCGCGTGGTCGAGTTGAGGCGCCGGCGGGGAAGACTGTCGTGCCGGCATTGCGGCGCCGCCGCGCTCACGCCCGGCGTGATACTGGAAGGCAATGTCGAGGACACGGAGGGCCTGGCCGATGCCTTGCGCCAGGCCCACCGCGACAGTGGCAGCGCCTGCACGCGGGTGGCGCTGGCCATGCCGGCCACGGCCCTGATCACGCATGCGATCCGCCTGCCCGCCGGATTGCCGGAGGAACAGCTGGAAATCCTCGTGGAACTGGAAGCGGCCCAATACATGCCGTTTGCGCTGGAAGACGCCAGCCTGGATTTTTTCATACTCGGCCCCGCGCCGCCGCTGGCTGGCGCAACAGGCAAGGAGGTCGACGTGCTGCTGGTGGCGGCGCGGCGCGCCAGCGTACAGCGCCGTCTCGATGCGGCCACGGCGGCGGGCTTGCAGGCCGTCGTCATGGATAGCGAGGCAATGGCCATGCAGGCGGCGCTCGCGCAGGGTGGTTGGCAAGCCCTGCCCGACGGTGGCGTGGCCTACCAGCTGGCCTGGGGCCTGGCCCTGCACAGGTACGCCCGATGACGGTCCGGGCGCAAGTGCAGCGCATCAACCTGTTGCCGTATCGCCCCGCGGCACGGCGCAGGCGTATTCAGTTGCTGCTGTGGCAACTGGCGGGCGGGGCGCTGCTGGGACTGTTGTTGGCCCTGGCGACGGGCGCCTGGCTGCGGTACCAGCTCGACGCGCAACTGCGCCGCCAGGAGGGTTGGCGCAGTGCTATGCAGCAAGTCGATGCCGTGCTTGTCGCGGGTCAGCGGGTGCAGGGCGAGACGGCGGCGCTGCTGCTGCGCCAGCAAGCCATGGGCAGTTTGCAACAGCAACGCAATGCCTGGGTGCGCATGCTGGACGCGCTGGCGCGGGCGATGCCGGCTGGCGTGGCCTTGCACAGTGTGCGCCAGGAAACAGCGATGGTGCGCTTGCAGGGGCAGGCTGCATCGCAGGACAAGGTCGCGGCATTGCTGCTGGGGCTAGAACAGGCGGCGCCCTGGTCCCGGCCGGAATTGGTGGAAGTGCGCGGCGCGGCCGATGGCGCCGTGGAATGGACGGTACGGCTGGCTTTGGCACCCTAGTCCTGGAGGTTGATCATGCTGAGCTTGAAGATCGCGTCGCTGTGGCCGCTATCCGCGCGCCTCGCTTGCGCCGCCCTGGCCGCGACGCTGGCGGCGGCCCTGCTGCACCTTGCGTGGCTGGATGGACTGTTTACGGCCATGCAGGCGGGGCAAGGCGAGGAGGTCCGCTTGCGCGCCGCTTATCAGTCGGCGCAAGCCAGGGCGCAGCAGTTGCCGCATTGGCGCGCACAGCAACGCCAGGCCGGCGCCGAGCTGGCCTTGCTGGAACAGCAACTACCCGACCAGCAGGCGATGGCGCTGCTGTTGACGCAGATCAATGCCGCAGGGCAGTCGCGCGGGTTGCAATTTTCCCTGTTCAAGCCCGGTGCGGCCCAGCCGCAAGCGCCGTATGTCGCCTTGCCGATCGCCATACAGTTGCGCGGCGGCTACCACGCCATGGGCGCGCTGCTGGCGGACCTGGCACGCTTGCCGCGCATCGTCACGGTGCATGGGCTGGCCTTGACCCTCGGCAAGGATCGCTTGCTGACCCTCGATGCCGTGCTGCACGCGTATCGCTTGCCCGCAGCGGCGGAGCGGGCAGCACAAGCCGCCTTGGCGCCCAAGGCGGGCGCATCCGTTGCCGCATGGCGTCCGCTTGCCGCTGTCGCGCCACAGCCGTACGCGGCCGCCGCCCTGGCCGATCCTTTTGGCGCCTTGCCGCCGGCCGGCGCGTCGGGGCAGCGGGGCGCCGTGGCGGGGCCGGACCCGCGGCGCGTGCGCGAACCGCTGGAAAGCGTGGCCTTGCCGGCCATCAGCATGGTCGGCAGCGTGCAACAGGACGGGCGCCTGAGCGCGCTGCTGCTGGCGGGCCAGCGCGTGTACCGGGTGACGGTGGGCCAGTATCTGGGGCAAGACCACGGCGTGGTGACGGATATCAGTGAACAGGCGCTGCAGTACCGTGAACTGCTGCGCGAGGCGGATGGCCCCTGGCGCGAGCGGCGCGGCAGCCTGGCCTTGCAGGCGGCGGGGGCGGCTGCGAAGGCCAGCCTGCCCGAGGCGGCGCCATGAGGCCGCGCCGCGTGCTGCTGGCCGCCATGCTGTGTCTGCATGCCAGCAGCCTCGCCCAGGAAGCCGTGGTGCACGTGTCGGCGCCGCGTTTATATGTCGGCGAGAAAATCTCCGTCGACTTCCAGAACGTGGGCGTGCGCGCGGCCCTGCACATCCTGGCCGATGCGTCGGGGCAAAATATCGTCGCCAGCGATAGCGTGGCGGGCAACGTGACCCTGCGCCTGCGCAACTTGCCGTGGGACCAGGCGCTCGACGTGCTGCTGCAGGCGAAAGGGCTGGACATGCGGCGCAATGGCAACGTGCTGTGGATCGCGCCGCGTGAGGAAATGCTGGCGCGCGAAAAGCTGGAGCTCGAAACGCGCGCGCAGATCGCGGAACTGGAACCCTTGCAGTCAGCCATCTTCCAGCTCAATTACCAGAAGGCCGAAGCGTTCCGCACGGTGTTCGCCCTGGACGCGGGAGAAGGGCGCAGCCGCCTGCTGTCGCGCCGTGGCAGCGTGCTGATCGAGCCGCGCACGAATCAGCTGTTCGTCACCGACGTGCCGGCGCGCCTGGAGCAGATCCGTCAACTGATCGCCAAGACAGATATTGCCACGCGGCAGGTGATGATTGAGGCGCGCATCGTCGAGGCGAATGACAGTTTCAGCCGCAACCTGGGCGCGCGCCTGGGTTTTACGGACCAGCGCCTGGCGGCAGGCCAGGTGCCCGGTTTTTCCCTGGGCGGCAGCGGGCGCCGCGCGGCCATCGGCGGCAGTTACCAGGGCGTGGGCGAGGCGACGGGGCAAACGGTGGCCGGCGCCGGCGCCTTCGTGCCGAACACGCAATTTGTCAACTTGCCGGCCGCCAGCATCAATGGCTTGCAGCCGGCCAGTTTCGCCCTGAGCCTGTTTTCGGCGGCTGCCAACCGTTTTCTGAATCTGGAATTGTCCGCACTGGAAGCGGACGGCCGGGGCAAGATCATTTCCAGCCCCCGCGTGGTGACGGCCGACAAGGTGCTGGCGCTGATCGAGCAGGGCATCGAGTTGCCGTACCAGGTGGCCACCAGCAGCGGCGCCACGTCGATCACCTTCCGCAAGGCGAATCTGCGCCTGGAAGTGACGCCGCAGATCACGCCGGACGGCAACGTGGTGCTGGAAGTGGACGTCAACAAGGATAGCGTGGGCCAGGAAACCCGCTCCGGCTTCGCCATCGACACCAAGCACGTGCGCACGCAAGTGATGGTGGAAGATGGCGGCACGGTGGTGCTGGGCGGCATTTATCAGCAATCCGAGCGGGGCACGGACAGCAAGGTGCCGCTGCTGGGCGACATCCCCGTACTTGGTGTTTTTTTCCGCAGCACGGGCCGCAGTCAAGAAAAAACCGAACTGATGGTGTTTATTACGCCGAAAATAGTGGCAGATCGGCCAGCAACACGTTAATGTCACATCTTTACGTTTAAGTAACAATGCAAACGAAAGCGGACTGATGGCGACTATGCGGAATGTATCTTGGAGCAACACTTATTGGAGTCGGGTATCGAATTGGCTGGTCTTGCTGGCGCTGGGCGCCTTGCTGGCCGCCTGTGGCGGCGGTGGCGGCGATCCGACCATCGATGGCGGCAGCAGTGGCGGCACGACGGGCGGCGTGGCCGCGACGGTCACGGTAAGCCTGTTGAACGCCGCTGGCCAGCCCAGCAATGCATTGAGCAGCACGGCGCCGCTGACAGCCAAGGCGCTCGTCAACGATAAAAATGGCGTTCCTGTCAGCAATGCCGTGGTCACGTTTTCAGCCGATGCCACGCTGGTATCGTTGTCGTCAACCAACGGCACGGCGTTGACCGACGCCAAGGGCTATGCCAGCATCACCGTCTCGGCCTTGAATGCGACGGTTACCGGTGCGGGCAAGCTGACGGCCACTGTCGCGGCAGGCACCGCCACGGTAAGCGGCGAGGCGAGCTATGACATCAAGGCGGCCCAGGCATCGGGCGCCAAAATGACGCTATCGCTGCTTAACGGCGGCAGCGCCAGTAACGCGCTGTCGAGCGCCGCGCCGCTGACGGCCAAGGCGTTGGTGACCGATTTGAACGGAAAACCGATCAGCGACGTGTTGGTGGCATTCTCGACTGACAATACCATGGCAGTGATGTCACCATCGGTAGGGACGGCACTGACCGATGCGACAGGTACGGCCAGCGTAACGCTGCGTCCTTTCAGTCTGTCGGCCAGCGGCGCCGCCACGTTGCGGGCGACCACGACGGCCAATGGTGCCGTTGCCAGCAGCCAGATCAATTATGTGCTGGGAGCCACCGACCTGAGTGCGGAGAACATGCGGTTTTCGCCCGCCAGCATCCCGGCCTATGGCACCACCAACGTCACTGTTGATGTCATGGCTGGCAGCAGCCTGTACACGGGATCAGGCCAGACGGTAAATTTCAGTTCGACTTGCGTGCAGGCCGGCAAGGCTAGCGTGACCAGTGGCGTGCCTGTCGTCAATGGCAAGGCCACAGCTGTTTTCCGCGACCTGGGTTGCAATGACTACGATATGGTCAATGCCACAGTGGCGGGCAGCGCTTCCATGTATCACGCGACGCTGCCGATCGGCCGCGTCGCGCCGGCATCGGTACAATTTTCCAGCGTCAGCCCGGTAGGCAAATCGATCGTGATTCAAGGGCAGGGCGGCATAGCGCGCACGGAAATGGCTACGCTCACTTTCCGCGTATTCGATACTTTCAACAAACCGCTGGTCGGCCAGGAAGTGACGTTTTCGTTGTTGAACGGCCCTGGCATGACGCTCAATAAAGTGAAAGACACCACGGATGCCAATGGTGACGTCATCACCACCGTGAGTTCCGGCACCACCCCGACCACCTTCCGCGTCAAGGCCAGCCTGGCCTCTGGCATTTCCACCTTGTCCGATTCCATCCTGGTAACGACGGGTTTGCCTGTGCAAACGGCGTTTTCGCTCAGCTCCGTCAAGTCCAGCGTGGAAGGCTGGTCGTATGACAGCCCCGTAGGCACCCCTGCCACGACCGTCACTATCTTGCTGGCAGACCAAGCGGGCAACCCTGTTCCTGACGGCACGCCGGTGGCATTTCAGAGCAATTTGGGCGCCATCGGCTCGTCCAGCATGGGCGGCTGCACCACCATGAACGGCGGCTGCTCGGTCGACTTCCGCAGCCAGAACCCGCGTGTGGCCACCAATCCACCTGTCACGCCCTGCAATGATGTCAGCAATGGCGGCACGGCCGACAGCCTGTGGCCTGGTCTTGCCACCATCTGCGCCAGCACTTCGGACGGCAGCAAGACGTTGTTCGCGAAGATCGCCATCTTCCTGAGCGGCAGCCGTCCCGAAAATGTCACGCTGTTCGATCAGTCGGCCCAGGTCAGCCTGGATCGCAGCACCTATGATCTTGGGAGCGTTTCAGCCGCTGCAGTGCGTCAATTCAGCTTGAGATTCAGCGATTTGCATCAAAACCCCATGCCTTCCGGGACCACGGTCGCGATCACGAATATGATCAATGGCGTTGGATCCATCACTCCGGACAGCATACAAAATATCTATCCGCACAACACGCTTGGCGTGGATGACCGTACCGGAGGCAACATTCAAGGTAACCAGGGAGGCCGGCATGCCGTTACAATTAACAGCCTGACGCCGACAAATTGTGTAGCGAATGTGGTCAGCACGTTTAATGTAACAGTGACGACGCCGCTGGGTAACGCCACCAGTTACCCGTTTAGACTGACATTCTCCTGTCCTTGACGTAAGGGGAAACGGGCGCCGTAGAGGCGGTGCCTGCTTATTTTCTGATTGATATAAAAAGTGTCCGAAATTTCCAACAGTAATATCTTTCTTGTCGGCCTCATGGGCGCAGGCAAAACCACGATCGGGCGCATTTTGGCCCGCAAGCTGGGCTTGCGCTTTGTCGATTCCGACCACGAAATCGAGGCACGCACGGGAGCGACCATCCCGTGGATCTTTGAAATCGAGGGCGAGGCCAGCTTTCGCCGGCGCGAGGCCGAGGTGATCCGTGACCTGAGCGCCCAGGAAGGCATCGTCATGGCCACCGGCGGCGGGGCCATCCTCAACGCCGACAGCCGCGCCTACCTGAAGGAACGGGGCACGGTCGTGTACCTGCGCGCCAGCGTCAGCAACATCCTCGCGCGCACCAGCCATGACAAGAACCGCCCGCTGCTGCAGACGGCCGACCCGCGCCGCAAGCTGGAAGAATTGACGTCCCAGCGCGAGCCCCATTACATGGAAGTGGCCGACATTGTGATCGACACGGGCCGTCCTAACGTACAATCGATGGTTCAGACCATCCTGATGCAGCTGGCCAGCCTCGAATGCGAGGCCTCGCCCAACTGCGTCATTCATGCAGAGCCTTCGATGAACGAGCAATCTAAAATGTTGTTGAGCGTAGACCTCGACGAACGCAGTTATCCGATCGCCATCGGTCCCGGCCTGCTGGCCGACGCCGACGCGCTGCTGCGCCATATCAGCGGCCACAAGGTGGCCATCGTCACCAATACCACCGTCGCCCCCCTGTACCTGGGCCGCCTGCAGGCGGCGCTGGCCAGCGATGGCCGCGAGGTGATCAGCATCGTCCTGCCGGACGGCGAAGAATATAAAAACTGGGCCAGCCTGATGCAGATCTTCGACGCGCTGCTGGCCAACAAGTGCGACCGCAAGACCACCCTGGTGGCGCTGGGCGGCGGCGTGATCGGCGACCTGACCGGCTATGCGGCCGCCAGCTACATGCGCGGCATCGGCTTCGTGCAGGTGCCCACCACCCTGCTGGCGCAGGTCGATTCCTCCGTCGGCGGCAAGACGGGCATCAACCACCCGCTGGGCAAGAACATGATCGGCGCCTTCTACCAGCCGCGCGCCGTGATCGCCGACACCTCGACCCTGGAAACCCTGCCGGCGCGCGAGCTGTCGGCCGGCTTGGCCGAAGTGATCAAGCATGGCGCCATCATCGATGCGGCATTCTTCGACTGGATCGAGGCGAACATGGCCAAGCTGATGGCGCGCGACAAGGGTGCGCTGGCTTACGCGATTGCCCGCTCGTGCGAGATCAAGGCCGACGTGGTGCGCCAGGACGAGCGCGAAGGCGGCTTGCGCGCCATCCTGAATTTCGGCCACACCTTCGGCCACGCCATCGAGGCGGGCCTCGGCTACGGCCACTGGCTGCACGGCGAAGCCGTCGGCTGCGGCATGGTGATGGCGGCCGACCTGTCGTGCCGCATGGGCTATATCGACCAGGCGGCCGTGGAGCGCGTGCGCGCGCTGGTGGCCGCCGCCGGCCTGCCGGTGAAGGCGCCGGACCTCGGTGTCGAGCGCTGGCTGGAACTGATGGAAGTGGACAAGAAGAACGAGGGCGGCGCCATCAAGTTCATCCTGTTGCAACCCTTGGGCAGCCCGAACATCACGTCCGCGCCGCACGAACTGGTGCTGGCTACCCTGGCCGCCGGAGTGCAATAACATGCTGCCCGAAGACTTCCTTGCTCCGTACGCGGCCCATTCGGCACAGGGGCAGGGACGTCGCTTTGCCGAGGCGCCGCACGCCTCGCGCAGCCAGTTCCAGCGCGACCGCGACCGCATCATCCATTCCTCTGCCTTCCGCCGCCTCGAGTACAAGACCCAGGTGTTCCTCAATCACGAGGGAGATTTGTTCCGCACCCGCCTGACGCACAGCCTGGAAGTGGCGCAGGTGGGCCGCTCCATCGCGCGCAACCTGCGCCTGAACGAAGACCTGGTGGAAGCCATTGCGCTCGCGCATGACCTGGGCCACACGCCGTTCGGCCACGTGGGCCAGGACGTGCTCAACGAATGCATGCAGGCGCACGGCGGCTTCGAGCACAACCTGCAAAGCCTGCGCGTGGTCGACACGTTGGAAGAGCACTACGGCGCCTTCGATGGCTTGAACCTGATGTTCGAGACGCGAGAAGGCATCCTGAAACACTGCTCGCTGGCGCATGCGCGCGAACTGGGCCCTGTGGCCCAGCGCTTCATCGATCGCACGCAACCGACCCTGGAAGCGCAGCTGACCAACCTGGCCGATGAAATCGCCTACAACAGCCACGATATCGACGACGGCCTGCGTTCCGGCCTGATTACCATCGCCCAGCTGGAAGAGGTGGAATTCTTCGGCCGCCTGTGGCGCGACGTGCAGCAGGCGTTTCCCGGCCTGTCGGGCCGGCGCGCCATCTACGAAACCCTGCGCCGCCTGATCACGGCCCTGGCCGACGATCTGATCGTCACGTCGACTTCCCTGATTGCGGACGCCGCTCCGCGCGACGTCAGCGAAGTGCGCGCCAGTCCCCCGCTGATCCGTTTTTCGGACGCCATGCGCAAGGATGCGACGGAGCTCAAGCGGTTCCTGCGCGCGAACCTGTACCGCCACTACCAGGTCAACCGCATGCGCGTGAAGGCGAGCCGCATCGTGCGCGAACTGTACGACAGCTTCATGGCCGAACCGGCCCTGCTGCCGCCCGACTATCAACTCAGGGATGGCGACGTCACGCAGCAGGCGCGCAAGATCGCCGACTACATCGCCGGCATGACGGACCGCTACGCGATTCGTGAGCACCGCAGGCTGTATTCGCTCGACGAGTTGTAAGCGCATTACCCCCATTCCTCTCCTCTGTCAATTGGCATGATCATCTAGGTCCCCACCCGATCATCCCAATACCCCCGTAGCGCCTTCTTTTCTATCATGGCAGCAAGTCAACAAGGGCTTGCCGCCCATAGTCAAGGAGAGTGTCATGAT
Organism: Janthinobacterium sp. SUN033; assembly: GCF_030397595.1. Lineage (NCBI taxonomy): Bacteria > Pseudomonadati > Pseudomonadota > Betaproteobacteria > Burkholderiales > Oxalobacteraceae > Janthinobacterium > Janthinobacterium sp. SUN033. The sequence continues at coordinate 242,130 of NZ_JAPQNV010000004.1, read as the reverse complement.
TGAATCGCGCCGCAGTTTCTTGCGCGCCTTGCCAGCCGTAACCATCGGGGCGGCCATCGCGCCGCTGCCAGGCAAGGCGGCCACCAAGGGCGAAGGCGGCCAGCGTTGGGCGATGGTGGTCGATGTGCAGAAATGCATCGGCTGCCAGGCTTGCACGGTCTCCTGCATCATGGAAAACGCCGTGCCGGAAAACAGCTTCCGCACCGTCGTCTCGACCTATGAAGTCAAGGAAGAGAACCGCTGCGGCACCTACATGCTGCCGCGCCTGTGCAACCACTGCGCCAATCCCCCCTGCATTCCCGTCTGTCCCGTCGGCGCCACGTTCCAGCGCAAGGATGGCGTCGTCGTCGTCGATGGCGACCGCTGCGTGGGCTGCGCCTACTGCGTGCAAGCCTGCCCGTATGACGCGCGCTTCATTAACCACGAAACGGGCAAGGCCGACAAATGCACGTTCTGCGCGCACCGGGTCGATGAAGGCTTGCTGCCTGCCTGCGTGGAAACCTGCGTGGGCGGCGCGCGTATCTTCGGCGACCTGAATGACCCGGACAGCGTGGTGCACCAGCTGCTGACCGAGAACAAGGTGAAGGTGCTGAAACCCGAGCAGGGCACCCAGCCCCACGTGTTTTACCTGGGACTGGACACGCGCTTCGCCGGCCACGTCGAGGGCGAAGCGACTCTTTGGCAACCGAGCAAACACGGGAAATAAACCATGGACAGCCACATCACCGAAATTCTCAACGTCACGCGCGAAGCGGCATGGCTGCCGTGGGCGGTGCAGTATTTTTTCCTCATCGGCCTCAGTTATGGCAGTTTCATGCTGACGCTGCCGTACTTCGTCTTTGGCCGCAAGGCGTATGAACGCCTGGGACGCATCGCGCTGCTGGCATCCCTCGTCTGCGGCATGACGGCGCCCGTGGCGCTGCTGGCCGATTTGCACGGGCCGGGCCGCTTCTACCATTTCTATATTTACTTCCAGCCGCAGTCGTGGATGTCGTGGGGCTCGTTCTTCATCCCCCTGTATCTGGGCTGTTTGATGCTGTACGCGTGGCTGGCGCTGCGCGTGGACTTCGCCACACGGGGACAGGGCCAGGACCGCCTGGCCTTCGCCTACCGCTTGCTGGGGCGCGGCGGCGCCGCTTCCTTGCGGGCCATTCGCGTCGCCGCCGCCTTCACCTTGCTCGCCGCCTTCGTCGTGGGTCTGTACACGGGCATGGAAGTGATGGTGGTGCGTGCCCGTCCTCTGTGGTTCACGCCTTTCCTGCCGGCGCAATTTGCCGCCACGGCCTTTGTTGGGGCCGTGGGCCTGGCGCTGCTGTTCAACCGCTTCCTGCCGGGCCGCGACCAGGCGCTGGAAGTATCGCTGAACCGCGCGCTGGCCCTGTCGCTGGCGCTGGTGCTGGCACTGGGCGGCGGCTGGCTGTTCGTCAGTCTTTCCGGCGTAAGCGCCAGCCACAGCATGGCCTTTACGCAGGTGGCGGGCATGCCGCAATGGCAGTTCACGGCCGTTTGGGCCGTGCTGTCGGCCATCGTGCCGATGGCGCTGGCCATCTGGCGTCCGGCCACGAGTGGCCTGGCCAATGGCCTGATCGCGCTGCATAGCGCCTGGATGATGCGCTGGACGATTTTTATCGGCGGCCAGACGATTCCGAAGACGGGCGCAGGCCTGTACGACTACCACCTGCCGATGGGGAACGATGGCTTGCTGGGCATTATTGGCACGGCCGGCCTGTGGATCGCGCTACTGTTGCTGATGCTGGAATTTTTGCCATGGGCGGGACGCGTCGTCGCTGGTCGCAGCCGTCCCGTCATGGCCACGCACTGAGGAGTCAAAAATGAACGATCAAATACACAACAACGCAGACAACGACGTCCCTGACGACGAAAACGAAAAACGCCGCAAGCTGTTGCGCTACGGCGCCATCGGCGGCGGCCTGGCCGCGTTTGCCGCCAGCTTTTCCACCACGGCCGGCCGCATGGTCGACCATGCGCTGGGCAAGGATAAACCCGTGCAGAAACTGCATGGCAATTCCCTGCCGCCCGAGTTTTCCGTCGATACGGCCACGGGCAAGCTGACGGTCAATCCCGACCAGCAAGTGAGCTACACCATGTGCATGGGCTGCACCACGTTTTGCGGCGTGCGCGTGCGCCTGGATAAAAAAAGCGGCAAGGTGCTGCGCGTGGCGGGCAATCCCTACAGCCCCCTGTCGGCCGACCCGGCGCTGCCGTATCAAACCTCGATCCGCGACAGCTTTGTGTCGCTGTCGCGCTTCCAGGAAAAGGGGCTGAAGGGCCGTTCGACGGCTTGCGGCCGCGGCAACGGCGTGCTGGAACAGATGGAGTCGCCGTTCCGCGTGCTGGCGCCCATGAAGCGCGTGGGACCGCGCGGCGGCGGCCAGTGGGAACCGATCGCCTTCGACCAGTTGGTGAAGGAAGTGACGGAAGGCGGCGACCTGTTTGGCGAAGGCCACGTGCAGGGGCTGCGCGCCTTGCGCGAGCTGGAAAAGCCGATCGATCCGACGCAGCCGGAACTGGGCCCGCAAGTGAACCAGGTGGGCCTGATGTGCAGTACCGACGATGGCCGTCTGGCGTTCGGCACGCGCTTTTTCAAGCAGTCATACGGCAGTTTGAACCTGGTCAACCACGGTTCGTATTGCGGCGGCGCCTACCGCAGCGGCTCGGGTGCCATGTTCGGCGACATGAAGAAGATGCCGCACGCGAAAGTGGACCTGGAAAATACGGAATTTTGCATATTCGTTGGCACGGCGCCGGGCAATGCGGGCAACCCGTTCAAGCGCCAGGGCACCCTGATCGCGAAAGCAAGGTCGGGCAAGCGCGAATTCAGCTACGTCGTCGTCGACCCCGTGCTGACGAACGCGGACAGCCTGGCCGCGGGCGACCGCAGCCGCTGGGTGCCGATCAAGCCGGGCACGGATGGCGCGCTGGCCATGGGCATGATCCGCTGGATCATCGAGCACGAACGCTATGACCGCAACTTCCTCGTGCAGCCGAACCTGAAGGTGGCGGAAGCGGCGGGCGAAGCCGCCTGGTGCAATGCCACGCATTTGATCATTAACGAGAAGGGCCATCCGCGCGATGGCCGCTACCTGCGCGCGTCGGATATGGGCGCGGTGGAGTTGTCGGAAGAAGAGCGCTACAAGGATGGCGACGCCTTTTGCGTGATCGACTCCGCCACGCAAGCGATCGTGCCGCACAATGCCGCCAAGGGCGAGGCGCGCCTGTTCTTCGACGGCCCGCTGGATGTGGCGGGCGCACCGCTGCACCTGAAGACGGCCATGACGATGCTCAACGAGGAAGCGCAGCGCCACAGCATGGATGATTACGCGGCCGCCTGCGGCATAGGGCGCCACATCATCGAAGGGCTGGCGCAGGAACTCACCAGCCATGGCAAGCGCGCCGCCGTCAATGCGCACGGCGGCATGATGTCGGGTGCGGGCTTCTATAACGCGTATGCGCTGGTCATGCTCAATACCCTGATCGGCAATTTGAACCGCAAGGGCGGCACCCTGGTCAACGGCGGCAGCTTCAAGGATGCGGGGCCTGGGCCGCGCTACAACCTCGAGAGTTTCGACGGCGAGATCAAGGCGGCCGGCATGCCGATCGGGCGCAATGTGCCGTATGAAAAAACCTCGGAATTCAAGCTGAAGAAGGAAGCGGGCAAGGCGTATCCGGCGAAGGCGCCGTGGTATCCGAACGCGCCTGCGCTGGCCACCGAGTGGCTGACCAGCGCCATGAACGGCTACCCGTACACCCTGAAGGCGCTGATTCTGTGGAGCTGTAATCCCGTCTACGGCATCACGGGCTTGCGCGCGCAGATCGGCAAAGAACTGGCCGATCCGAAGAAGATTCCCCTGATCGTCGCCATCGACCCCTTCATCAATGAAAGCTCGGCCTTTGCCGACTACCTGCTGCCCGACACCTTGCTGTATGAAAGCTGGGGCTGGGCCGGCGCCTGGGGCGGCATGCCTGTCAAAATGAGCACGGCGCGCTGGCCCGTGGTCGAGCCGCGCGTGCAAAAGACGCCGGACGGCCAGACCATCTGCATGGAATCGTTCTTCATCGCGCTGGCAAAGACGATGGCCTTGCCCGGCTTCGGCCCGGAAGCCTTGCAGGACATGGATGGCCAGCGCTTCCCCTTGCAGCGCGCGGAAGACTGGTATCTGCGCGGCGGCGCCAACATCGCCTGGCAGGGCAAGACGGCAGTGCTTGACGCGAGTGACGACGATATCGAACTGTCCGGCGTGGCGCGCATCCGCCCCGAACTGGAGCGCACCTTGAAGCCGGAAGAGTGGCGCAAGGTGGCCTTCATGCTGGCGCGGGGAGGGCGCTATCAGAGCTATGGCGAGATGTTCGGCCTGCGTTTGCCGCCGCCGGTGAATCCCAAGGCGCCGGCAGCGCCTGCACCCGTGATCGACGAGACGCCGTATCCGCAGGACTGGTCCACGCACCGCTATCTGAAACCGATGATGCTGTACAACGAAGGTCTGGGCGTGAGCAAGAACAGCTTGAGCGGCAAGCGTTTCCCCGGCACGCCCGCCTGGAGAGTGGCGGCGTTTGCCGATGGCACGCCCGTGCGCAAGACCTATCCGGCCAGCGAGTGGCCGTTCGAGTTGATCAGCTTTAAATCGGCGCTGCAGAACTCCTACAGCATCGGTGCGCGGCGCTTGCGCGGCATCCATCCGGACAACCCGGTCGCAGTGCATCCCGACGATGCGGCGCGCTTGAAGCTGGAAAATGGCGATGCCATTTACCTGGAAACGCCGGGAGGCAGGGCCATGGCCACGGTGATGCTGCGCCATGGCGTGCAGCGGGGCGTGATCGCCGTCGAACACGGTTTCGGCCACAAGGAGCACGGTGCGCGCGCCCACCGTATCGGCAAGCTGCGCCAGCCAGATGAACCGGCCATCGGCGCCGGCATCAACCTGAATGACCTGGGATTGACGGACCCGAGCCGCGGCGACAAGAACGTGTTTGTCGATCCCGTCTCGGGCACGTCGGTGCGGCAGGGGCTGCCGGCGCGCATCGTGCGGGCTTAACGAACGCTCAACAAAACCGTAGCGAGCGGAAGGGAGGTGCGGTCGAGAAGCGTAGCTGTGCGAATGCACAGTGAGCATCGCAGGCCGCAAATCACGACGCGCAGTAGGTTGGGTTGGGTGTTCTAGATTTCGCCGCCGGCCATTAGCAGCCGGGCTACCTCGGCTGCTGAATGCAGGCCCAGTTTTTCCATCGTGTTATGGCGGTGCACCTGCACTGTCTTGTCGCTGATGCCCAGCTCGCGGGCGATGACTTTCGAGGCTTTGCCTTCGGCCATCAGCAACGCCACTTCGCGCTCGCGCGCGGTGAGCCTGGCCAGCGCCGATTGCGCCGTATTCGCGCTGGCGGCGCTGCGGCTTTCTTCCACACTGCGGGCCACGGCGCGCGACACGGCGTCCAGTAATACCTGGTCCTTGCACGGCTTTTCCAAAAAATCGCAGGCGCCTGCCTTCATCGTCTGCACGGCCATGGCCAGGTCGCCGTGACCGCTGAGGAAAATCACGGGCAGGGAGATGGCGTGCCCGGTCCTGTTGTTCAACTCCTGTTGCAGTTCCAGTCCGCTCATCAAAGGCATGCGCACGTCGAGCAGCAGGCAGCCCGGCACATGGCCAGCGTAGCGCTGCAGGAAGTCGCGCGCCGACTCGAACGTCTCGACCTTCCAGCCGGCCGAATCGAACAGATAGGCCAGCGAGCGGCGCATGGCGGCGTCGTCGTCGACGACAAAGATGATCGCATCGCTTTCATTCATGGTGTTTCCTTGTTGGCTCCCAGGCCGGTATCTTCGGGCAGGCGGAACCAGACCGTCAAGCCCGGTGCATCGGCGTTGGCGTGCGCCGACAGGCTGCCGCCGAACGATTCGATGATGCTTTTGCTGAGCGACATGCCCAGACCCAGGCCTTCGGCCTTGGTGGTAAAGAAGGGTTCGAACAGGCGCGCCATCTGCGCCGCTTCCAGGCCGCAGCCGGCGTCGCGCACGGCCACCGTGCAGGCGCCGTTTTCACGATGCAGCAGCACGCCGATGGGGTGCTGCGGATTGCCGTTTTCCAGCTGCGCATCGAGCGCATTTTTCAGTAAATTGAGCAGCACCTGCTGCACTTGCTGCGGGTCGGCCAGCACGCGCGGTGCCGCGCTGACCGCCTCGTGGCACCAGCTGATATTGGCTTGCGGATGGGCTGCGCGGAACAGGGCCACGGCTTGCTCCACGGCGTCGGCCAGGGCGAAGGCGGTGCTGTGCGCGGGACGCTTTTGCGCCATCGCGCGAATGTGACGGATGATGGCGCCCGCGCGTTCGCTTTGCGTGGCGATTTCCTGCGCGCCGTCGAGCAGGGGCGCCGCATCGAGCCGACCCGCTGTGATGCGGCGCGCCATGCCGCGCGCGAAATTGCCGATGGCGGCCAGCGGCTGGTTCAATTCATGCGCGATGGCGCTGGCCATTTCGCCCAGAATCGCCAGGCGCGCCGTGTGGTCTAGCGTGGCCTGGCGCTGGCGCGCCTGCTCTTCCAGCGCGCGCTGCTGGTGCTGGGCGGCGCGTAGTTGCTCCGTGCGCCGGCTGACCAGGTATTCCACGCGCACCGTGTGCACGGCCCAGGCCACCAGCAGGGCCAGCACCAGCAGCATCCAGCCCCAGTAGCGGCGCAGCGCCGTCTCGAACGTCAGCTTGTCCAGGTAGGCGTAGGGACCGATGCGCAGGTCGCGGAACAGCTCATCGACGATTTGGTAATCGCTGGGTACCGTCCAGCTGTAGCCTTCGTCGGTGCGCGGCATGGCCAGCAGGGCTTGCGCCACTTTTTTTGCCAGCGCGGGCGGCGTCTGGCGCAGGGCCACGAAGGGCCAGTCCGGATACAGCCGCGACGAGCTGGCACAGCGAAAACCGGGAATCGGGCGCGTGGTGATCACGCGCAGTTCCTCGGCGCGCACTTCGCCGCGCGCGACCATCTGTTCGAGCAGGCAGGTGCGCACGATGCCCGCATCCATGCGCCCCGCACGCACGGCGTCGATGATCTGCTGCGACGGGAAACCGCTATAGCGCAGGCTGGCAAAATCATGCGCGGGATCGATGCCCGCTTCGCGTAGTTCGCGCGCGGCGATCTGGTAGCCGCCAAAGGCGTCGGGCGCCACGGCCATCACGTTCTTGCCCGCCAGGTCGGCCAGGTCATGCAGTGGCGACGCGCTGCGCACGACGATGGCCGAGCCGATGGCCTGGCGCGGCGACTCCGTCCATGGCGATTCCAGGGTGGCGATACGGCTGGCGCCATCGCTGTGCTCGAGTGCCACGTAATGGCCGCTGCTGGTGATGGCAAAGGCGATCGATTGCGACTGCACGGCGCGCGTCAGGCCCGCCTGGTCGTAGTCGGCCAGGATGAAACGGATGCCGGGAATGCTCGCTTGCAGGTGGCGCGTCACGTACGACCAGTCCTGCTGCACGGCGTCGCCGCCCTTGTAGGCCAGTACGCCAATTCTTACCTCGGGCAGGTCGTTCGCCGCGTGGGCGCCGTGCAGACACAGCGCCGCCAGCGCGAGCAGTACAAACCGCCGCACTAGAACATGCTGCGCTGCGCCGAACGCGCATCGCCGAACAGGTCCAGCAGCAGTTTCTTGATGGGCGCGGGCAGCGGCGCGTCTGCAATTTTTGCGCCGTCATACCAGACGTGCGTCGCTTCCCCGGCCAGCGCCAGGCGGCGCGCCAGGGTGATGCGGCAGGGAACGATGTGCAGTTTGTAGTGGGTAAACACGTGTACGATGGGCAGCAGCCGTTCCTGCGTTTCGATTGCGCCAAACGGCGCCACGGCGCGCGTCAGCGCATCCTGATCGATGTCGCGCGGACAGTCTTCGCCGGCCAGCACGTGGCCATCGAGTTCCGGCAGCGACAGCAAGCCGCCCCAGATGCCGGAACCGGGACGCTGTTCCAGCAGCACCCGGCCATCGTCGATGATGACCAGCATGACGGCGTGTTTTTCCGGGCTGGTTTTCTTCGGTTTGCGCACCGGCAGATCCTTGGTGCGGCCCGTAGCGTAGGCCACGCAGCGCGGCTGCAGCGGGCAGCGGCCGCAATCGGGGCTGCTGCGCGTGCACAGGGTGGCGCCGAAGTCCATCAGGCCCTGCGTGTAGGCTTCGATACCTGTCTCCGGCAGCAGCGCTTCGGCACGGCACCACATGGCTTCCTCGACCCGTTTTTCGCCGGGATAGGCATCGATGCCGAAGGTGCGCGCGAAGACGCGTTTGACGTTGCCGTCCATGATGGCTGCGCGCGTGCCGCTGGAGAACGCGGAGATGGCGGCCGCCGTCGAGCGGCCGATGCCGGGCAGGTCGGCCAGCAAGGCCGGGTCGCTGGGGAAGACGCCGTCGTATTCGGCCACCACGCGCTGCGCGCACTTGTGCAGGTTGCGCGCCCGCGTGTAGTAACCGAGGCCGCTCCACTGCGCCATCACGTCTTCCACCGGGGCGCTGGCCAGATCGCGCAGGGTAGGGAAGCGTTCGAGGAAGCGCGCATAGTAGCCGAGTACCGCGGTGACCTGCGTTTGCTGCAGCATGATTTCGGACAGCCAGATCAGGTAGGCGTCGCGCGTGTTTTGCCACGGCAGCGCATGGCGGCCATGCTGCTTTTGCCAGGCGATGACGGTGGCGGAAAAAGTCGGGTCGATATAATCTTCAATGGGGACCACGCCCGTGGCGGGCGAGAGCGGATGCAGCAGACGTTTCATGCAGGGTTCCAGTATCTTGTGGCGTGTTGTTGCGTGTTTTATGTGGCGCTGGCCGTGCGCAAGGCAGCGAGCAATTGCGCCAGCTGCGCCTTGTCGCGTTCGAGCGCCGCCAGGCTGGCTTCGAAGCCGGCGATTTTCTGTTCCAGGCTGCCCGTGGCGTCGTGGATGCGCTGGATCGAGGCAAAGCGCAGTTTCAGCTGCTCCTTGTATTCGACGATCTGCGCTTCGAGGGGCGCCATGATGACTTTCAGCCAGGCGCTGGCGTCGTCGTTGGCGTTGGTGAAACTGCGGCGCACGCGCGAGGCGATGGTGTCGAAGAATTTCTCCATCAGCACGACCCGGCTGGTGGTGAGCAAGGTGGCCGTGCCGAACTGCTTGTGATACACGGCTTCGATATCGGCGATCTCCTGGCGGTAGCGGGCCAGCGAAAACGGCATCGGCAAGGCCAGCGCCAGGCCATGTTCGGTGGCGAATTTTCGGTACATCACGTTCATCATTTCCGTGATCTCGGCCGTCTTGCCTTCCGAACGGTCCAGGTTCTGGGTGATGCGCTCGAAATACTGGCGCACGGCTTCGCGCAAGCCCGTGAAAAAGCGGCTGCGCTGCATGGCCGTGCGCACGCCGTCGATATCGTCGCGCACGATGTCCATGCCCAGGCTCGTGTACAGCTCCGTCGACAGGCGGGTAAACACGGCGCGCGTCGCTTGCAGCTTGAACAGGCTGCTGTCGAATTCCTTCTTCTCGATATCGATACGCCGCATCATGTGTGCGATCACGCTCTGGTTCTTGCCGCGCAGGCTGTGCAGCTCGTGCAGCTGCTCGGCGATGCCGCGCGCGCGGGCCGCCGCCTGCACCTGCTGCGCCGCCTCGATGGCGTCCAGGTCGAACGCCAGCTGGCGCCGGATGATGTCCTTGCGCGCGGGGATCAGCTCCTCGAACAGGGCCGTCTCCAGCGGCAGCAAGCGGCTCTTTTCCAGCAGCGCCGCATCGTGGTTGATCTTGCCTACCAGGGCCTTTTGCGCCGAGACGGGAAACACCTGGCCCGCATCCAGCGTCAGCAGATGCGCCACGCTGGCCTGCTGGCGTTCGATGGCTTGCGCCACCTCGGCATCGCCGCGCAATTCGTCCCACATGCTGTCGATCTTGTTGAGCACTACCAGGCGCCCCGCACCGGCGCCGATATGGTTGCGCCAAACTTCGATATCGCTGCGCGTGACGCCCGTGTCGGCCGCCAGGATGAACAGCACCGCGTGCGCATTCGGGATCAGGTTCAGGGTCAGTTCCGGTTCCGTGCCGATGGCGTTCAGGCCGGGCGTGTCGAGAATCACCAGACCCTGTTTCAGCAGCGGATGGGGGAAGTTGATGATGGCGTGGCGCCACATGGAGATTTCCACCTGGCCGTCCTCGTCCAGCATCGAGGGCGCGTCCGCATCGTCGGCGTCGTACAGGCCGTAGCGCGCCGCTTCTTCCACGCTGACTTTTTTCGTCAGGCTGACCTGGCGGATGGCTTCCTGCATGTCGCCGCCCGCCTCGATATTCAGGGGCAAGACGGTCCAGGCGGCGGGCAGGTCGCGGTAGTCGCTGGTCGACAGGTTCTGGGCGCGCGTCTCGATGGGCAGCAGCCGGATCGATGGCGGCCAGGCCGCGTCGTACAGCAGCTCGGTGGGGCACATGGTGGTGCGGCCCGCGCCCGAGGGCAGGATGCGCTGGCCATAGCCGGCAAAGAAGATGGCGTTGATCAGCTCGGATTTTCCGCGCGAGAATTCCGCCACGAAGGCGACGGACAGGCGGTCGTCAGTCAGACGGGAGCCACAGCGCGCCAGGCGCAGCGCGGAGGCGCCGTCGACCAGGCCCGCCGCGCTGGCGGCTTGCCGGTATGCCTGCAAGGCGGCCTGCACGTCCTGCCGCCATGCGCTGTATTGTTCCAAGTCTCTGACCATCTGGCTCCCTCTGTGAGTGTGGCTATTTCTGGCAATTCACGCAGTAAAACGTGGAACGCTGTCCCTGCACGATTTGCCGTATCGGCGCGCCGCACACGCGGCATGGCTTGCCCGCGCGGTTGTACGTGAAATACGTCTGCTGGAAGTAGCCGGACTGGCCGTTGACGCCGATGAAGTCGCGCAGGGTGCTGCCGCCCTGCACGATGGCTTCGGCCAGCACGTCGCGGATCGATTGCGCCAGTTTCTCATAGCGGGCCAGGCCGATGCGCCGGGCTGGCGTCTTCGGGTTGATCCCCGCGCGGAACAGGCTTTCGGAACAATAGATATTGCCCACGCCGACGACGATGTCGCCCGCCATCAGCACCTGCTTGATGTTGGTGCCCTTGTTGCGCGTTTTCTCGAACAGCAGCTGGCCCGTGAAGCCGCCTTCCAGCGGTTCCGTGCCCAGGCCGCGCAGCAGCGCGTGGCCATCCAGCGGGCCGTCGGCCTCGTCGTGCCACAACACGGCGCCGAAGCGGCGCGGATCCGTCATGCGCAGCACCTGGCTGCTGCCGTCCGCGTCTTCCACGACGAGGTCGAAATGATCGTGCTTTTGCGCCTCCGTCCCAGTGGGCAGCACGCGCAAATGGCCCGACATGCCCAGGTGGATGATCAGGGTGCCGTGGCGGAAGTGGATCAGCAGGTATTTGCCGCGCCGCCCCGTCAGGCCGATGGTTTGCCCCGACAATTGTTCGCCCAGGGCCGGGGGGAAGGGCCAGCGCAGGCCGTCGCGGCGCAGCACGACGGCACGCACGGCGCGCCCTTCGATGTGGGGCGCGACACCGCGCCGTGTGACTTCGACTTCTGGCAATTCTGGCATAGGACTCGAATGGTGGAAAACCGGGTAAAAAACAGGCGGGTCGCCGGCCGATGGCTGGCCCGGGCACGCTACGCCGCCACGACGTATATATTTCGTTACATACGTGAAGTACGCGATAGCCGCGTTGGGCGTAGAATCAAACTTTGCCGTTTAGCCAGGATCAGCCTTTGAAAAACGCTTTCGCCATTGTAACCTTGTCCGCCCTGATGGCCACGCATGCCATGGCACAGACGCCTGTTGCCCCTGCCGATGGGGCGGCCAGCCCCGCTGCGGCCGCCGCGCCGCAAGCGGCCGGTACCGAGTCCGACGATGACGCCAAGGGCGAGAAGCTGCCCAAGGTCGAGTTGAGCAGCGATTTGCTGTACAAGCTGACCAAGGCTGAAATGGAATTCAAGAGCGGCCAGTGGCAAGGGCCGTACGTGACGATGATGGTGGCGGCGCAGCAGACGCGTGATCCGCGCCTGGCGCGCCGCGCCTCCGAAATGGCACTGGCCGCCAAGCAGGGCGGCGAAGCGCTGGCGGCCATCCGCCTGTGGCGCGAGCTGGCGCCCGAATCGGATGAGGCGACCCAGTTCTTCCTCGGCTTCGTCGTCTTGACGGACAAGATCGAAGAAGCGGAACCGATTTTTGCCGAGCGCCTGGCCAATGCACCGCCGGGCGCGCGCGGCGTGGCCCTGTTTCAGATGCAGCAGATCCTGTCGCGTTCGAATGACAAGCTGTATGCCTATTCGATGGTGACGCGCCTGGTGCAGCCCTACCTGGACATGTTCGAAGCCCACTTGGTGCTGGCGCAGGGCGCCTTGTCGATCGGCGAGCGTGAACGCGCCATCGGCGAAGCGAACAAGGCGTTGGCGATCAAGCCGAACTCCGAGCTGGCCGCGCTGACCCTGGCGCAGGTGACGGGCGAGCCCGAGGCGGCAGGCAAGGTGCTGGCCGCCTTCCTGCAAAAGAATCCGGACGCTGTCGAGGTGCGCGGCGCGTATGCGCGCCTGCTGGTCGAGCAAAAACAGCTGGAGCCGGCGCGCGACCAATTCCTGCTGCTGCTGAAAAGTCAGCCCGACAACCTGGGCGGCCTGTATGCGCTCGGCATCGTGGCGTTGCAGCTGGAAGATACCAAGGGCGCGGAGCAGTACTTCAAGCGCTTCCTGGCCGTGCTCGACAAATCCCCTGGCGACGCGCGCGATCCGTTCAAGGCCCTGATGATACTGTCGCAGATCGCCGAAACGCGCGGCGACACGGCCGGCGCCATCGCCTGGCTGGACAAGATCGACAATAGCGCGTCCGCCGGTTATGTCGAGGCGCGTTTGCGCCGCGCCCAGCTGATCGCCCGTGGCGGCAATCTCGATGCGGCGCGCAAGGCGCTGACGGAAATCGAAACGGACGATCCGGCAAGCCAGGCGCAGGTGCTGCTGGTCGATGCGCAATTCCTGCGCGATGCCGGCTACGTGCAAAGCGCCTATACGGTGCTGGAAAATGCCTTGCTGCGCTTCCCCGATAATCCGGAACTGCTGTACGACTATGCCTTGCTGGCCGAGCGCCTGGATAAACTCGAGCTGATGGAAGCGAGCCTGCGCCGTGTGATGGCGCTGGCGCCCGACAACCAGCACGCGTATAACGCCCTCGGTTACTCGCTGGCCGAACGGGGCATCCGCCTGCCGGAAGCCCATGCATTGATCGAAAAAGCCTTGCAGATGGCGCCGGGCGACCCGTTCATCATGGACAGCATGGGCTGGGTGCAGTTCCGCATGGGCAACCTGGCGGCCGCGGAAAGCGCGCTGCGCCGCGCCTATGCCGTGCGCAGCGACCCGGAAATCGCCGTCCACCTGGGCGAAGTGCTGTGGCAGAAGGGCGACAAGGCCGAAGCGCAAAAGCTGTGGCGCGAGGCGCAAGGCAAGGATCCGAAAAACGACGCGCTGAAAAGCACCCTGGCGCGCTTGAATGTCAGTTTGTGATTGAATCGATTAACTCAACTATGAGAAACCAGCGCCATGGCGCTGGTTTTTCCTTGTGCCCATGTCCAAACCCATGTCCAAACATTTCCTGCCCCTGACGGTCCTGTGCCTGGCCCTCTCGGCCTGCTCGACCCTGACTTCTCCCTTTTCATCCGGCGCCGCGCCATCGGGCGAAGCCGTCGCGCCCTACCGCGAACAGGTGGAGCTGACGGGCCGTCTGAACGTCGTGTACCAGAAAGATGACAAGCCCGAATCGGCCACCGTCAATTTCAACTGGCTGCAGACGGCCGCGCGCACGGATGTGACCCTGTATACGCCCGTCGGCAGCACCCTGGCGACGATCGCCGTCACGCCGCAGCAGGCCGTGTTGACGCAAAGCGGCAAGGCGCCGCGCAGCGCGCCCGATGTCGATACCCTGAGCGCGCAGATGCTGGGCTGGTCCCTGCCCGTGTCGGGCTTGCGCGACTGGCTGCAAGGTTATGCCGTGGGCGCCGATGGCAAGCGCTTCGTCGCGTCACCGGCCAATGACAGCGTGACAACCAAAGACGGCTGGCGCTTGCGCTACGTGTCGTGGCAAGATGCTGCTGAGAATACACCGGGCGCCTTGCCCCAACCGCGGCGTATCGATGCCGAACGCACCACCAGCGCGCAGGCCGATGCCGTCTCGCTGCGCATCGTGCTCGATGCCGCCCCATCCACACCTGCACCATGACATTGACGACCCTGAATCATTGCCCGGCTCCCGCCAAACTGAACTTATTTCTGCACGTTAACGGCCGCCGCGCCGATGGCTACCATCTGCTGCAGACGGTGTTCCAGTTGCTCGACCATGGCGACACCTTGCACTTCGCGCTGCGCGACGACACGCTGATCCGCCGCGTGACGGCGCTGGCCGGCGTGCCGGAAGAGCAGGACCTGATCATCCGCGCCGCGAAACTGCTGCAGGCGGAAGTGCTGCGCCGCACGGGCGCCTTGCCGCGCGGCGTCGATATCGCCATCGACAAGGTGCTGCCCATGGGCGGCGGCCTGGGGGGCGGTTCGTCCGACGCGGCCACGGCCCTGATGGCCTTGAACCGCCTGTGGCAAGCGGGCTTGAGCCGCGAGGAATTGATGGCGCTGGGCTTGCCGCTGGGCGCCGATATCCCGTTTTTCATCTTTGGCGAAAACGCCTTTGCCGAAGGCGTGGGCGAGGCCCTGCAGCCCGTCGCCACGCCCGAATGCTGGTATGTGGTGATCGAGCCGGGCGTGCAAGTGCCTACCGCCGCAATTTTTTGCGCGGAAGGCTTGACGAGAAATACCGAACCCGTCACAATAGCGGACTTTTCCAGGCACCTCGCAGAAGGAAACGATGCGGGCGGGTTTGGTAAGAATGATTTACAGCAAGTGGCATGCAGTCTTTTCAAGCCGGTAGCAGATGCGGTAGAATGGCTGGGTGCTTACGGTGAGGCCAGGATGACTGGTTCCGGTGCTTGTGTGTTTAGTGCGTTTGGCAGTCAGGAAGAAGCGGATGCGGTGCTCAGCAATGTGCCACCAGTCTGGATCGCCTGGAAGGCAAAAGCGCTGAATCGCCACCCGATGCTCACGGTGTTGTAAAGAGCAAAAAAAGATTTTGCTTAGCGTCAAATAGTCGGTATAATACTGGCCAACATGACGGCAAGCAGTCAGTAACGTAGGGGAATCGCCAAGCTGGTTAAGGCACTGGATTTTGATTCCAGCATGCGAAGGTTCGAATCCTTCTTCCCCTGCCACCATTTCACCGTAGTCTGTCGATGCGAAGTTGGCGTCCAGTACGGGAAAAAGCAGATATGTCGCCACGCGGCATATTCTAAACAATGACTGACCGGGCCTATGCCCGGTTAGTGCTTTTCAAGACTTCTATATCACCTCTTGGGACTCCCATGGCTTACGAAAACCTGATGGTTTTTACCGGCAACGCGAATCCAGCGTTGGCAGAGGGGGTCGCAAAAAACCTCGGCATCCCTCTCGGTAAAGCAAACGTTTCGAAATTCTCCGACGGCGAAGTAATGGTCGAGATTAACGAAAACGTACGCGGCAAGGATGTTTTTGTTTTGCAATCCACCTGTGCTCCAACCAACGACAGCCTGATGGAAATCATGCTGATGGTTGATGCCTTGAAACGTGCTTCCGCTGGCCGCATCACCGCCGCGATTCCTTACTTCGGCTACGCCCGCCAAGACCGTCGTCCACGCTCCGCGCGTGTGGCAATTTCGGCCAAGGTGGTAGCGAACATGCTGGAAGAAGCTGGTGTCGAGCGCGTCCTGATCATGGACTTGCACGCTGACCAGATTCAAGGTTTCTTCGATATCCCAGTCGACAACATCTACGCTTCGCCAATTTTGCTGGGCGACCTGCAAAAGAAAAACTACCAAGATTTGCTGGTGGTGTCGCCGGACGTCGGCGGTGTGGTACGTGCGCGCGCCCTGGCAAAACGCCTGGGCTGCGACTTGGCCATCATCGACAAGCGTCGTCCAAAAGCGAACGTGTCCGAAGTGATGAACATCATCGGTGAAGTCGAAGGCCGCAACTGCGTGATCATGGATGACATGGTCGACACGGCAGGCACCCTGACGAAGGCTGCCGAAGTGCTCAAAGAGCGCGGCGCGAAAAAAGTCGTGGCGTATTGCACGCACGCGGTGCTGTCGGGCCCGGCGATCGACCGTATTTCGGCCTCGCCACTCGATGAGCTGGTCGTGACCGACACGATCCCCCTGTCCGAAGCGGCCCTGGCCTGCGGCAAGATCCGTCAATTGACGTGCGCGCCGCTGCTGGCCGAGACGTTCAAGCGCATCATCAAGGGCGATTCGGTTATTTCCCTCTTTATCGATTAATTCGACAAGAGCAGCAACAGACGTCACCTGCGGCGCGACCGGCTTTTTGCCTGTTGCGCCGTAGTATTTTAGTTTTCGGGGCGCGTATGCGCCCATTTTCGAAGATTCCTGGTCGCGGGAATCTTCATAACACAAGGCGCAAGCCTTGTTCTTCTTGGAGTTTCACATGAAAGTTATCGCATTTAAACGCGAATTGCAAGGTTCCGGAGCGAGCCGCCGCCTGCGCATTTCCGGCCAAACCCCTGGTATCGTCTACGGTGGCGCTGAAGCCCCAGTGCTGATCTCGCTGGATCACAACGCCCTGTACCACGCGCTGAAAAAAGAAGTGTTCCACTCGTCGATCCTGGACCTGGAAATCGACGGCGTTTCCCAGCAAGTTCTGTTGCGCGACTTCCAAGTCCACGCATACAAACAACTGGTTCTGCACGCTGACTTCCAACGCGTTGACGCTAAGCAAGCTATCCACGTGAAAGTTGCTCTGCACTTCACGAACGCTGACGTTTCCCCAGCAGTCAAACTGCACGGCGCGACCATCAGTCACGTAGCCAACGAAATCGAAGTTTCGTGCCTGCCAGGCCAACTGCCAGAATTCATCAACGTTGACCTGTCGAACATCGACGTCGGTCACTCGCTGCACGTTGGCGACCTGGTCCTGCCAGCTGGCGTGACCGCGGTCACCCACGGCGCCAACCTGACCATCGCTACCGCTTCGGTACCGGCTGGCCACGTTGCTGCTGAAGCCGCTGCTGCTGAAGTTGTTGCTGACAAGAAGTAATTTTGCCGCCGCAGCAATGCGGTAGTCGCAAGGAAAAACCCGTCCGGTTCGCTCCGGACGGGTTTTTTTCTGCCTGTTTTCACCGATAATACGTTTTTACACTGCAGACACAGCCATGCCCATACGCCTGATCGTCGGCCTCGGCAACCCGGGACCCGAATACGAACAAACCCGTCACAATGCCGGCTTCTGGCTGGTGGACAACCTCGCCAACAGCTTGCCCGGCACGCGCTTGCAGCGCGATTCGCGCTACAACGCCATGCTGGCCAAGACCTCCATCGGCGGCAACGAAGTCTGGCTGCTCGAACCGCTGACCTTCATGAACCGCTCGGGCCAATCCGTGGGCGCGCTGGCGCGTTTCTTCAAGATCGCCGCCGATGAAGTGCTGGTCGTGCACGACGAACTCGATCTGATGCCCGGCATCGCGCGCCTGAAGAAGGGCGGCTCGGCCGGCGGCCATAATGGCTTGAAGGACATCACGGCCGCGCTGGGCACGCAGGATTACTGGCGCTTGCGCCTGGGCATCGGCCATCCGCGCACCCTGAGCCTGCAGCAGCAGGTAGCCGATTTCGTGCTGCACCGCCCGCGTCGCGAAGACCAGGAGCTGATCGAGCAGGCGATCGACAAATCCTTGCAAGTCATGCCGCTGATCGTCGAGGGCAAGTTCGAGGCGGCGACCATGAAGTTGCACACCGCGTAATTATTTCCCCGCCTTGCCGAAGCCTGCCATGATGGTTTTCGCCATCTGCTGCTGGCTGGCCTGGGCGCTGCTGCCTTCACCCGCGTTGGCGGCGATCAGCAAGCCGTCGCCGCTGCCGGGCGCCAGCGCGATCAGCGCGTGCCAGTAGCCGTTCGAGCCCAGGTGGGTCAGCACGCGCTGTGGCGCCTGGGGCGGGAAATGCATCACACCCCAGCCCAGTGCCGCGTTCGTGTCGCCCTGCGCCGTATGCAGCAAGACATAGGTTTCCTGTTTCAGCAGCTTGCCCTTGCCTTGTTCGCCCTGCAGTTGATCGAGCGCAAACTTGGCCCAGTCAGCCATGCTCAGGTGAATTTCTCCATCGGGCGCCATCATCAGCGGGTTGCTGGCCATCAAGCCGGCGATCGGCTTGCCTTCCTTGTGGCCCAGGTTTTGTCCGCGCACCGTGGGACCGAACGCGGCCTGCATGCCCAGCGGGCCGAATACTTCCGCCTGCATCAGTTCCTCATAGGTCTTGCCCGTGACCCGCTCGGCGATGGCGGCGGCGATCATGGCGCCGCTGTTCGAATAATGCGATTCGCCGCGCGGCGCGGCCACCGGCGCGTCGGCCAGCGCGCGCTGTGCGTATTCCAGGCGCAGCACGGGCAAGGGACGTGCATCCGTGTAGGTGGAATTGATCCAGTCCTCGTCCGGATTGGGCGGCAAACCGGCGCGGTGCGCCAGCAAGTCCATCAGGTTGACGTCGCGGTACTCGGCGCGCATGCCGGCGCTCAGCGCGGGAAGCATGCTGGACAGCGGCGCATCCCACGACAGCACGCCCCGCTCCACCAGGCGCGCGATCAGGGTCACCGTCATGGCCTTGCCGTCGGAACCGATATTCCACACGTCATCGGCGCGTACGGCGTCATGGCCGTCGTTGGCGCGCACGCCCGCCTGCGCCTGCGCATCGATCTTGCCGTCGCGAATGAGCAGGATGGCCATGGCCGGCACGCTCCTGTCGGCCAGCGCCTGCTGCAGCATGGCGTTCAAGTCATGCGCGCGGGCGGTGCCGCCGAGCAAGAAGGCGGTGCTGCAAACGAGTGAGGCAAGCAGGGTTTTCATGGTGTCTCCAGTCGATAGGATAGGGTGAACATGTTAAAATGGTCGCAAAACATGATTTAATTATTGTTTTACGATAATTTATTCTAACGGCACTTTGTACTTTCGTATACTTTTAAATATGAAAAAAAATCAGTCAGGCCCCGCTGTATTGAGCCGGCGCGTGCGCCATGGCGTGACGACGTTCTTCGTGCTGTACCTGCTGCTGACGGTGCTGGGCTGGCTGGCGCCTGCGCCGGCCGCGCATGGGACACTGGGTGGCGCCGGCATGTACGAGTTGATGCTGCAACTGCAGAGCCAGCCATTCGAGCACCTGGCGGCCATGCCGTGGTGGCAGCGGGTGCTGGGCCTGGCGCTGGCCTTGCCGGCCTTGCTGGTGCTGGGCGATGCCGTGCGCCAGCTGGCCCGGGTCCTGCGCCAGTTCGAGCAGGGCGTGTACTTTACGCCGCAGGTGGCGGCGCACTTTCGCCGTTTCGCGGGCGGCTTGCTGCTGGGAACGCTGTTGACCCTGCTGGAGCCGACCGTGCGCGGCATGCTGTTCGGTTTGCTGGAAGAGGGCGCGGGTCAGTTGCGCCTGGTGGTCGACGTCACGGGCGGCGACCTGTGGACCTTGCTGCTGTGCTCCGTGTTCTTTGCGCTGGCGCAAATCCTCCACGAAGGCCAGCGCCTGGCCGATGAAAACAGCGGGTTCATCTGATGGGCATCGTCGTGCGCCTCGACCTGGTACTGGCCAGGAAAAAAGTGAAATCGAAGGAATTGGCGGCCTTCATCGGCATCACGGAACAGAATCTGTCGCTGCTAAAGTCGGGCAAGGTGCGCGGCGTGCGTTTCGATACCCTGTCGAAAATCTGCGAGATGCTCGAATGCCAGCCCGGCGACATCCTGGAATTCGATGCGTCGCAGCCGGACGACGGGGATGGCGACAGTTAGCGGCACAGAGGGCGGTTTTTTTGAAGAGTAGGGTGCATAGAGGTACAATTGACCCTTACCAGATTTATTACAGCAAGATTATCCAGAAAACGCCTGTACAGGCCGTTTTTGCACCAGCCGCTTGCCGGCAAAATTGATTATTTAAAGGTTTTCCCATGAGTCTCCAATGCGGTATCGTCGGCTTGCCGAACGTCGGCAAGTCCACCCTGTTCAATGCACTGACGAAAGCCGGTATCCCGGCTGAAAACTATCCGTTCTGCACCATCGAGCCGAACGTCGGCGTCGTCGAAGTGCCGGACCCACGCATGGATGCGCTGGCCGCCATCGTCAAGCCGGAACGCATGGTCAACGCCATCGTGGAATTCGTCGACATCGCCGGCCTGGTGGCCGGTGCATCGAAGGGCGAGGGCCTGGGCAACCAGTTCCTGTCGCACATCCGTGAAACGGACGCCATCGTCAACGTCGTGCGCTGCTTCGAAGATGACAACGTCATCCACGTGGCCGGCAAGATCAACCCGCTCGACGATATCGAAGTCATCCAGACCGAACTGGCGCTGGCCGACATGGGCACCGTGGAAAAGGCCATCCACCGCGAAAACAAGAAAGCCCGCTCGGGCGACAAGGATGCGGCCAAGTTGCTGGCCATCATGGAACGCATGATGCCTTACCTGAACGACGCGAAACCCGTGCGCGCGATGGGCCTGGACGCCGATGAAATGGAACTGATCAAGCCGCTGTGCCTGATCACGGCCAAGCCGGCCATGTTCGTGGCCAACGTGTCCGACTCGGGCTTCACGAATAACCCGCTGCTGGACCAGCTGACGGCCTATGCGCAATCGCAAAACGCCCCTATCGTCGCCATCTGCGCGGCGCTGGAAGCGGAAATCGCCGACCTGGACGACGCCGACAAGGGCGCTTTCCTGGCCGACATGGGCATGGAAGAGCCAGGCCTGGACCGTCTGATCCGCGGCGCGTACAAGCTGCTGGGCCTGCAAACCTACTTTACGGCTGGCGTGAAGGAAGTGCGCGCCTGGACCATCCCTGTCGGCGCCACGGCACCGCAGGCGGCCGGCGTGATCCACACCGACTTCGAACGCGGCTTCATCCGCGCGCAAACCATCGCCTATGACGACTTCATCGCCTACAAGGGCGAAGCGGGCGCCAAGGAAGCGGGCAAGATGCGCGCCGAAGGTAAGGAATACGTCGTCAAGGATGGCGACGTGCTGAACTTCCTGTTCAACGTCTAAGGACAGATGCTTGCTGGCGAGCGCCAGCAACATACTGCATTCGTCCATTGCGAAATGCCGCTCAATGCACTTGGGCGGCATTTTTTGTTTGTCTATTTGAAAAGGCCAGCCATGCAGCCGGAGAAACCGCCGCTCGTTTCCATTGTCATGGCCACGTACAACCGGAGCAATATCCTCGGGTACGCTATTCAGTCGGCACTCGCCAGCACCGTGCAGGATTGGGAACTGATTATTGTCGGCGATTGCTGCACCGACGATACGGCCGAGGTGGTCGCCGCGTTCGGCGACGCGCGTATCCGCTTTGTGAATCTGGAAACCAATTACGGCGAACAGACGGGACCCAACAATGTCGGCGTCAGCCTGGCCCGCGGCACCTATCTGGCATTCCTGAACCACGATGACTTGTGGTTGCCCGATCATTTGCAAAGCAGTATCGAGGTCCTCGAGCGCACCGGGGCCGACCTGGCTTTTGGCCAGGGACTGGTGGTTTTGCCGGTGGGATATCACATGGTGGGTGCGCTGGCGGATGGCGTGCAACCGTACCGTCCGTGGATGGACGTGCCCGCTACCCTGTGGATCATGCGGCGCGAGCTGGCCCTGCAGATCGGCCCATGGCAGCCCTCATGGGAAGTGCGCTGCTGGCCGTCGCAAGCCTGGCTGCACCGCGTGTATCGCGCGGGACGGCCGATGCTGGCCCACCCCCGCATCGGCGCCATCCTGATCCAGTCTGGCAGCCGCAGCAATGCCTACCTGGAGCGGCAACACGCCGAGCATGCGTTCTGGTGGGCGCACATGCAGGATCCGCTGAATATTCTGCAGGCCGTCTCCACGCTGTATGGCAAGGTGGGCCGTGAGCGTCTTATTGCACCGCTACAGTCCGCGATAACGGCCATGAAAGCATTGTCACGCCGTCTTTGCTATATGTTGGGGCTGTGGCCGCCGCATCCCGGCTTCTGGCTCAAATATTGGCGCAAAGGCACATTTTTACGTGAATTACGCCGCCGCCGGGGATTGAAGGACATGTCGCGGCGATAGATAATACGGTTGCAATACATAAGAGCATTTTTATAAAATTCTAGGGGTAGATCTGGTGGCTGAGAAAGATAACTGGTTGTTGGCTGGCGCGAAGCAGGATGGCGTCAGCATTACCAAGGAATGGAAGCCGGCAACGCCTTCCTTGATCGATGGCGTGATCTTTCAGGAAATCAAGCCTGTCCTGACGGCGTACGGCAGCCTGACCGAAATTTTCCGCACCGAATGGGTGCCCGATGCGGCACAGATAGGCCAGATATTCGCCTCGACCCTGGAGCCGGGCGGACTGAGCGCCTGGCATGCGCATGCCATCACGACGGACCGCCTGTTCGTGGCGGCGGGCCAGATGCGCGTGGTGCTGTACGACGCGCGCGAGGAGTCGCCCACCTTTGGCATGCTCAACGAATTCAAGCTGGGCACCAGGCGTCCCGGCCTGCTCGTCGTGCCGCCGCGCGTCTGGCATGGCGTGCAAAATTACTGCAGCACTCTTGCCATCCTCGTCAATGCGGTGGACCATGCGTATCGCTATGATGCGCCGGACCACTGGCGCGTGCCGGCCGATTCGGACACGGTGCCCTATCGTTTTTCCAACGACAGGCATGGCTGAGATGCCCGGCCCGGCTGAACGATGCGCCTGAACCGTCTCGCGGGTTTTTCAGCCGGCCCCATCTTGTCGCTGCTGTGCGGCCTGGCCACCGTACCTGCCGTGGCCTGGCTGTTTCCGCCTGCCGACATCGGCAAGCTGGATTTCTTCATGACCGCATGCACGGTGGCCGGTTTGCTGCTGTCACTGGGGCTGGATAAGGCTTTCCTGCATGAATACCATTACAGCACCGCGCGTAGCGGCTTGCTGAAAGCGTGCCTGCTGCCGGCCGTGCTGCTCGCGCCCGTGGCGCTGGCCGTGATACTCGTGTTTGCCGCGCCGGTAGCGCAACTGTTATTTGATGTGGCGCAACCTGCACTGGCTGTCCTGTTCGCTGCCGGCATGCTGAGCGCCCTGGCCAATCGCCTGATCGCGCAACTGTTCCGCATGCAGGAGCGCGCCTGGGTATTCAGCCTGGCGCAGGTATTGCCGAAAATGTCGCTGCTGTTGCTGCTGCCTGTCCTGTGGTGGGATCCGCAGCGCAATTTCGTGCACCTGGCAAGCCTGGTCGTGGCCACCACCTGGCTGGTCACGCTATGGCTGTTGTGGCATGCGCGCGTATCGCTGGCGCAAGCCTGGCACACCGCCGTGGACCGGGTGCTGCTGCGGCGCCTGCTTTCCGAGGCCGCGCCCCTGCTGGTGAGCGGGATTTTTTATATGTTCATGTTGTCGGCCGGTATGGGCTTGCTGCGTTTCTTTGCCGGCTTTGACGAACTCGGCATTTATGCGCTGGCCACGCGCGTGGCCGCCGGCGCCTGGCTGGTGCAATCGATTTTTACGATTGTCTGGATACCGCAAGTACACAAATGGGCCGCGGCCGGCGGCGGCCTGTCGAATATTGCGGCCATTTGCCGCCATGCGCAGGCCATCGTGGTGGTGGGCTTTTGCCTGGCGGGCGCCCTGGCCTGGTTGATCGGCTGGGTCTTGCCTCCCAACTATCACGGCGTCGCGTACATGGCGGTGGCCACGGTCGGCCAGCCGCTGCTGTATGCCCTGGCGGAAGTGACCGGCGTCGGCATCAATCTGGCCCGCCGTCCGGCATTTTCCATCGCCGCCTTTGCTGCCGGCTTGCTGGGCACCTTGCTGGCGGGCGCCGTGCTGGTGCCGCGCCATGGCGCCACGGGCGCCGCCGTGTCTCAACTGCTGGGCTTCCTCGTGTATTTCGTCGTCAAGACGGAGCTGGGCATGCGCGTCTGGCGTCCGCTGCCGCGTCGTTCGCTGTACCTGAGCACCGTCCTGCTGTCGCTGCTGGCGGCGGGCCACGCGTTTTTTGCCCAGCGCCTGGGGATGCTTGCTCCGCTGGCGTGGGGCGTGCTGCTCGCTGCCGCACTGCACGTCTACCGGCCTTCGCTGTGGGCCGCGTTCAGGCTGTTCAGGCCCGTCCGGCAGCAGGGCTGAGGGCGTTTGCTGCCCGTCGCCGTATTGCGTTTTCCTCGTCACTCGGCGTACAATGAGAATAATTCTCATTTATAATCCGATGCGCCTGTTCTTGCCGGCCGTTGGCGACAGGAAGGGTATCGTGAGCACCGCCGAGTTAGCGCTTCAGCAGCAAGTCAGCAGTCTGTACACCGACCACCATCACTGGCTGCGCGGCTTGCTGCGCCGTAAACTCGGCAATGCCTTCGATGCGGCCGACCTGGCGCACGATGTGTACCTGCACCTGATGAAGACGGGGCGCATGCCGCCGGCCGGAGAGTCGCGCCGTCACCTGACGCAGATCGCCAACGGCATGGTCATCGACCTGTACCGCCGCCGCCAGATCGAGGCCGCCTACCTGGAAGTGCTGGCCCTGGTGCCCGAGGCGCTGGCGCCGTCCGAGGAAGAGCGCGCGCTGGTGATCGAGGCGCTGACAGAAATCGATGCGGTGCTGCACCAGTTGCCCGCCAAGGCGCGCAAGGCCTTGTTGCTGTGCAAACTCGATGGCCTCAGCTATCGCGACATCGCCGCCGAATTGCAGGTGTCCGTCTCGTCCGTCGAAAAATACATCGCCGCCGGTTTGCTGGCCTGCTACCAGGCCATGCACGCGCCGGACGCCTGAGCCATGGAGGTGGTGATTGCGCCCGCCGTCGTGCAGCAGGCTGCCCAGTGGATGGCGCGCCTGTGGTCCGATGACGCCAGCGACGAAGACCGGGCTGCCTGTGCCCGCTGGTGCGCGGCCCATCCGCACCACGCCATCGCCTGGCAGCGTTTGCAAGCGTTCGAGGGCAAGCTGCACAGCGTGCCGCGCGATGCGGCCCGGCACGCGCTGCGCGAACCGGCGCCCGCCGCCTACCTGAATCGCCGCCGTGCCCTGAAGCTGCTGGCCGTGCTGCTGCCCGTGGGCGGCATGGCGTACATGCTGCGCGGCACGGATGCCTGGCAAGTGGCCACGGCCGGCCACGGCACGGCCACGGGCGAGATCCGCGAGATTACCTTGCCTGATGGTACGCGCGTGATGCTCGCTTCCGCTTCCGCCATCGACGTGCGCTTCGACGCCAGCGAGCGCTTGCTGATCCTGCGCAGCGGCGAAATCCTCGTCACCACGGCGCACGATCCCGACCCGGCGCAGCGGCCTTTCCGCGTGCAGGGCCGCCACGGCACGGTACAGGCGCTGGGCACGCGTTTTACCTTGCGACAAGACGAACACACGTCGCGCGTGGCCGTCTTCGAGGGCGCCGTCGAAATACGCCTCGCGCATGCGCCCGGCCACGCCGTGGGCATCGCCACGGGCTACAGCGCCATCTTCTCGGCCGACATCGTGCAATCGGCCGCCCCCGTGCCGGCCAGCGCGGCGGCCTGGACGAAGGGCGTGCTGGTGGCCGACAACATGCGCCTGGACGAGCTGCTGGCGGAACTGGCCCGCTATCGCCCCGGCCTGCTGCGCTGCGACCCGGCCGTGGCCAGCCTGAGCGTCAACGGCGTGTTTTCCCTGCGCGACACGGATCGCGCGCTGCATAACCTGGCGCTGGCCTTGCCCGTACAAATCCTCGCGCGCACGCGCTACTGGGTGACGGTGCAAGCCATACCCCAGGCCGCTGCCTGACAATTTTTCGGGCCCGATTGAGGGTTTTGCATTCTCGTTCGGGATATAGGGTGAGAGCCACCCTTATCCATTGACCTTATGTACGTTTTTTCCCATTTTTCCCATGCGTAGCCAACGCCGCCAGCCCGGCCCGATCAGCCGGATACTGCATCCCATCCGCGGACGCCTGATCGTCGCCGCCGTGCTGGCCGGCACGGGGTCCATGCTCACCCTGGTGCCCTTGGCGGGCATCGCGCAGATCGCGCAAATCGCCATGGCCCCCGCGCTGGCGCCGGGCGCTGTGTGGCCGATCATCCTCGCCAGCGTCGCCTGCCTGTTCCTCGGCATGGCCCTGATGTCGCTGGGCGAACTGGCCGCACACCTGGCCGATAACCGCCTCACGCATCGATTGCGGCTGCAAGCCATGCAGCGCCTGGGGCAGGTGCCGCTGGGCTGGTTCACCAGCCGGGCCTCTGGCGAGGTCAAGCAGGCGATGCAGGACGACATCAATACCCTGCACAGCCTCACGGCCCACTTCTACACGACGACGGGGCGCGCCGTGGGCGCCATCGCCATTTCCGTCATCTACCTGTTCGCCATGGACTGGCGCCTGGCCCTCATCGCCATCCTGCCGTTTCCCGGCTTCTTCCTGTTCTTCGGCCGCGCCATGAAAGCCAGCAGCGGCAACATGGAACAATTCGTCGCCGGCATGGGGCGCATCAATAATGCCGTGGTGGAATTCGTCAACGGCATTCCCGTGGTCAAGGCGTTCGGCGCCACGGGACGCGCGCACGGCAGCTACCGCACGGCCGTCGATGCGTTTGCCGAGGCGTTTGCCGCGTTTACCCGTCCGCTGGTCGGCTCGATGGCGAATGCCAACGCGCTGATCGCGCCCGTCGCCGTGCTGGGCGTGGTGGTGCTTGCCGGTACGGCCTTCGTGGCGCTGGGTTGGATGGCGCCCGTCGATATCCTGCCGTTCGCCCTCGTGGCGCCCGGCATTTCCGCGCCCATGCTGCTGCTGCATTACCTGACGCATGACCTCAACAACGCCACGGGAGCGGCCCAGCGCGTGCAAGCCTTGCTCGATACGCCCGTGCTGGCGCAGCCGGCGCCAGATGAGCAGCAGTTGCCCGACGGCACGGAGATCCGCCTGGAAGGCGTCGGCTATGCCTACGATGGACACAACAAGGTGTTGTCGGATATCACGCTGACCTTGCCGCCCGGCACGGTGACGGCCATCGTCGGCGCTTCCGGTTCCGGCAAGTCGACCCTGGCGCGGCTGCTGCTGCGCTTTTTCGACCCGACCGAGGGGCGCATCACCTTGGGCGGCGTCGACCTGCGGCACATCGCCACGCCCGAGCTGTACCGGCGCATCGGTTTCGTGCTGCAGGAAGTGCGCCTGATCCACGCCAGCGTGCGCGAGAACATCGCGCTGGGACGGCCATCGGCCAGCATGCACGAGATCGAACAGGCGGCGCGCCTGGCGAACATCCATGAACGCCTCCTGGCCTTGCCGCGCGGCTACGATTCCGTCATCGGCGAGGATGCGCAATTGTCCGGCGGCGAGTTGCAGCGCGTGAGCATCGCCCGCGCCGTGCTGCTCGACCCGTCCGTGCTGGTGCTCGATGAAGCGACGGCCGCGGCCGACGCGGAAAACGAGGTGGCGATCCAGGACGCGCTGTCGCGCTTTGCCCGGGACCGCACCCTGCTCATCATTGCGCACCGGCTCGACACGGTGATGCATGCCGACAACATCGTCGTCGTCGAGAACGGCGCCATCGTCGAACAGGGCAGCCATGCCGGCTTGCTCGCCGACAAGGGCCGCTATGCGCAACTGTGGGCGCTGGGCGGCTATCCGGATTTCCAGGAAGACGCGGTGCTCTCATGCTGAAAACGTTTATTCAACTGCTGGGTGATGACGCGCCCGTGTTCCGCCGCTACTGTGCCATGGCGCTCGCGTATGGCGTGCTCAGCGGATTGACCATCACGGCGCTGGTGCTGGCCCTGGGCCGCCTGCTGGGTGGCGACGTGGGCGGCGCGGCCTTGTGGCTGCTGGTACTGCTGGCCGGGCTGGTTGCCTGCTGGGCCTGGCGGCGCCAGGTGGAAAAGGCCGGCGTGCGCGTGGGCGTGACGGTGCTGCGAGGGGCGCGCCAGCGCCTGGGCGACCACGTCGCGCGCCTGCCCGTCGGCTGGTTCACGCCGGACAACACGGCAAAATTGGGCCACGTCATCACGCAAGGCATGATGAATGTAGCCCAGCTGCCCGCCCACGTGTTGACGCCCGTCATCTGCGGCGCCGTCACGCCCGTCGTGATGCTCATCGCGCTGTTCGCGCTGCGCTGGCAGCTGGGTCTCATCGCGCTGCTGGCGCTGCCCCTGCTGGCCGGCGCCTTGCGGCTCACCGCGTACCTGGGCCAGCGCGCCGACGATGCCTATCACCACCATTTTGCCCAGACCAGCCAGCGCCTCGTTGAGTTTGCGCAAGCGCAATCCGTCTTGCGCGCATTCAATGGCAACGGGGATGGCGGCGGCACGCGTTTCCTGCAGCAAGCGATCGATGCGCAGCGCCACGCGGGCACGCGGCTCATTTACCTGTCGGCGCTGTCGTCCGTGCTCAACGCCTGGACCGTGCAAGCCATCTTTGCCGCCTTGCTGGCCTCCGCCGCGCTGTGGCTTGACAGCCTGGCGGGTGGTGCTGCCGGCGCGGGCGACGCCATCGCCGTCATCGTGGCCTTGCTGCTGGTGGTGCGCTTGGTCGACCCGCTGCAGGAAGTGGCCAGCTATGGCGAAGTGCTGCGCGGCGCGCGCGGCCCGCTCGACGCGGCGCGCGATATTTTCGCCGTGCAGCCGCTGCCGGAAGCAGACAAGCCGCAAGCGCCGCGCGATGGCGCCGTCGAATTGCGCGACGTGGCATTCCGCTATGCACAGGATCAGGCCGACGTCTTGACGGATATCAACCTGCGCATTGCGCCGGGCAGCATGACGGCGCTGATCGGCGCGTCCGGCTCCGGCAAGACGACCCTGGTGCGCCTGATCGCGCGCTTCTTTGACGCCAGTGCCGGCGCGGCGCTGGTGGGCGGCGTCGATGTGCGCGACATGTCCAGCGAGCAATTGGCCGGCCAGATCAGCCAGATATTCCAGGACAGTTATCTGTTCCAGGGCAGCATCGGCGACAACATTCGCATCGGCAAGCCCGGCGCCACCGATGCCGAGGTGCTGGAAGCGGCGCGGCAGGCGGGCGTGGCCGAGATCATCGCCCGCCTGCCGCAGGGACTCGATACCCTGGTCGGCGAGGGCGGCGCGCGCCTGTCCGGCGGCGAACGCCAGCGCATCGCGATTGCCCGCGCCTTGGTCAAGGATGCGCCGATTTTGCTGGTCGATGAGGCGACGGCCGCGCTTGACGCGGAAAACCAGGCCGCCATCGCCGAAGCGCTGGCGCGGCTGCGCGGCAAGCGCACGGTGATCGTCATCGCCCACCAGTTGTCGACGGTGGCCATGGCCGACCAGATCGTCGTGCTGGACGGTGGCACGATCCGCGAGCAGGGCGCGCCAGCCACCTTGCGCGCGCAGCACGGCCTGTACGCGCACTTCCTGGCCCAGCGCCAGGCGGCCAAGGGCTGGCGCATCGCCGCGCCCGCCCGCCAGGCTGGCACGGAGTCCGGCATTTGACACGCGCGCGTCTGTTCTTCGTCTTCTTCCTGCTGTGCTGCGCGTCCTTGCTGGTGGGCGCCAGGCAGATGGAGTGGGCGCAGTTGTTGTCCTCGTCCGGCGCGCTGTCCGCCGATGCTTGGCTGACCCTGACGGCCAGCCGGCTGCCCCGCCTGGCGGCGCTCGTGCTGACGGGCGTGGGCCTGTCCGTGTGCGGCGTCATCCTGCAGCACATCGTGCGCAACAAATTCGTCGAACCGGCCACCTCGGGCGGGCTCGACGCGGCCAAGCTGGGCATCCTCGTGGCGCTCACCGTGGCGCCCTCGGCGGGCACGGCCGGCAAGATGGCGTTCGCGCTGGCCTTCTGCTTTGCCGCCAGCCTCGTGTATGTGGCCCTGATCCGCCGCATCCGCTTCAAGAACACGATACTCGTGCCCGTCATCGGCCTCGTGTATGGCGGCGTGCTGAGCGCCGTGGCCGAGTTTTATGCTTACCGCAACAACATCCTGCAAAGCATGCAGGGCTGGCTGCTGGGCGATTTCTCGAAGATCGTGCAGGGCAACTATGAAATTATTTATCTGATCCTGCCCATCGTTGCCCTCACGTATCTGTATGCGCAGCGCTTTACGGTGCTGGGCATGGGCGAGGGCATGGCTACCAGCCTGGGCTTGAACTATGGGAGCACGGTGGCGCTGGGTCTGATGCTGGTGGCCGTCACGGTGGCGGCCACGGTGATCACGGTGGGGGCGATCCCGTTTGTCGGGCTGGCCATCCCCAACCTGGTGGCCTTGCGCTACGGCGACAAGCTGGACCGCACCCTGCCCATTGTCGCGCTGGGCGGCGCGTCGCTGCTGCTCGCCTGCGACATCGCGGGGCGCTTGCTGATCTATCCATTCGAAGTGCCCATCGGCCTGACGGCAGGGGGTGTGGGGGGCGTGCTGTTCCTCATGTTGATCATCCGGGGGCGGCGATGAGGCGCCGTTTGAACCAGCGCATGCTCTGGCTGGCCGTGTTGGCCCTGGCGCTCGCTTTCCTTTTCATCGGCGCAAATCTGGATGTCGATTACGTCATTCCCAAGCGCATGTCGCGCCTGGCCGCCATCGTCATCGGCGGCGTTTGCGTGGCCGTCTCGTCGATTGTGTTCCAGACCATCGCCGGCAACCGCATCCTGACGCCGGCCGTCATGGGTTACGAAGCCGTGTATTTGCTGCTGCAATCGCTGCTGATCCTCGCGATGGGCATGCACAGCGTCGTGCTGCTGGGGCAGAACGGCAATTTTGTCGTGTCGATCGCGCTGATGCTCGCGTATTCCTGGGCCATCCACTATTGGCTGTTTCGTGATGGCAAGAACAACGTGTATTTCCTGTTGCTGCTGGGATTCGTGCTGACGATGGTGATTGGCACATTTACCCAGTTCATCCAGTTGCGCATCAGTCCCGGTGAATTTGCCATCTTGCAAGGATTCAGCCAGGCCTCGTTCAACAAGGCACAGCCCGTGCAGTTGCTGTACTCGGCCGTGCTGGCGGGCGCCGCCTGCGTGGCCGTGCTGAAAACCTTGCCGGCGCTCGACGTGCTGGCGCTGGGGCGCGAACAGGCCATCTCGCTCGGTATCGATTACCGGCGCATGGTGCGGCTGCAGCTGGCGCTGATCGCCGTGCTGGTGGCGGTGTCGACGAGCTTGCTGGGACCGACGGCCTTCATGGGCATCTTTGTAGCGAACACAACTTACGCCCTGGCCCGCACGGCGCGCCACCGCGTCACCTTGCCGCTGGGCTGCGCCATCGCCATCGCCATCTTCCTGGCCGCCCAGTTGCTGGTCGAACACGTTTTCAATTACCGGACCACCGTTGGCATCCTCGTCAACCTGGTGTGTGGCGCCTATTTCCTCGCGCTCATGGTCCGCACCCGAGGTACAGCATGATCCACGTCAAACAGATTGACAAAAGCTACGGCGAAAAGCGCGTGCTGGCCAAGGTCAGCGCGCAGTTTCCCAGGGGAAAAGTGACGTCCTTGATCGGCCCGAACGGCGCCGGCAAGACGACCTTGCTGATGCTCATCGCGCGTCTGCAGGAAGCGCAAGGCGGCGAGATTATGATAGACGGGCGCAGCATTGCAGCCATCCAGATCCGGGACTATGCGCGACTCGTGGCCACCCTGCGCCAGTCGCCCGATTTTCACTTGCGCCTGACGGTGGAAGAGCTGGTCGCCTTCGGCCGCTTTCCCTACAGCCGAGGCGCGTTGACAGAGCAGGACCGGCAAGCCATCGATGACGCCATCGCCTTCCTGTCGCTGGAGCATCTGCGCCTGGCGTATGTCGATGAGCTGAGCGGCGGCCAGCGGCAGATGGCCTTCCTGGCCATGACGATCGCCCAGCAGACGGATATCTTGCTGCTCGACGAGCCGCTCAACAACCTCGACATGAAGCATGCCGTGCAAATCATGCGCGCCCTGCGGCGCCTGTGCGACGAGCAGGGCCGCACGGTGATCCTGGTGATCCACGACATCAATTTCGCCGCCAACTATTCGGACCACATCGTCGCCATGCAGGGCGGCGCCGTGCGCTTTTCCGGCCCCGCCCACGAAGTCGTGACGGAAGAGCGCTTGTGCGCGCTGTACGACATCGATTTTCACATCGTGCGCAACGAGCGCGGCTGCGTCTGCAATTACTTTACCCCCACAGGAGCTTGAGATGATCTGGAACAAATCCCGCCGCGCGCTGGCCGTGCTGCTCGCCGCCATGGCCGCCCTGCAAGGCTGCACCGACAAGGCAGCCACGACGCCGTCAGCGCCTGCCGCCTCCGCGTCACCGCAGGCGTTTGCGCCCATCACCATCGAGCACAAGCTGGGCACGACGGTGCTCAAGCAGCGCCCACAGAGGGTGGCCGTGCTCGACATGAACGAAGTCGATTTCCTCGACCAGCTGGGCGTGCCCGTGGCCGGCATGGTGAAGGATTACGTGCCGCATTTCCTCACCCGCTACAAGGATGACCAGGGCATCCGCGACCTGGGCGCCATCGTGCAGCCGAATCTCGAGCATATCCACGCGCTCCAGCCCGATTTGATACTGATGACGTCGATCCAGGCCAACCATTACAAGGAACTGAGCCAGATCGCGCCCACCTTGCATTTCGACGTGGATTACCAGAACAGTGAGAGCAAGCACATCGAAGTTGTCAAGCAACACTTGCTGACACTGGGACGCATCTTTGGCAAGGAAGACATTGCCAGCCGGAAAGCCGCGGAGCTCGACGCCAAGGTGGCGGATGCGCGCAAGGTGACGCAGGAGCGTCCCGAGAAGGCGCTCATCGTGCTGCATAACAACGGCGCCTTCAGCTCCTTCGGCGTGCGGTCGCGCTACGGTTTTGTGTTCGATGCGCTGGGCGTGAAACCTGCGAGCTCGGCCATCGAGGCGGGCTTGCATGGCCAGCCCATTTCCAGCGAATTCATCCAGCAAGCCAATCCCGACATCATCTATGTGGTGGACCGCACGGCCGTGATGGAACACCGTCCCGTCATGACGGCCGAACAGATGGCCAATCCGCTGTTGCGCCAGACGAATGCCTGGAAGAACGGCCGCGTGGTCTTCGTCGATGCGGACGCCTGGTACATCACGGCGGCCAGCGTGACGTCGCTGAAACGGGTGATCGACGACGTGCTCAAGGGTTATCAGTGAGATAAATTATTTTCGTAATGAGTCGTATTTGCATTGAGGGTTTTGCCTTTTCGTTCGGGAGATAGGGTGAGAACAAGCAATCATCCCCTCTGAAAGGATTTACTTTATGACCCAACGCATGGCAACGCGCCATCTTCCCGCCTTGAACCTGAGCCGTATCGCCACCGCCGTGCAACTGGCGCTCATCACGGGCTTGACCGTGGGGGCGCTGGGCGTGGCGGCCTCGCCAGCGTACGCGCAAGCGGGGGCGGGCCAGGCCCGGCAAGCGTTCAGCGTGCCGGCCGGTACGCTGGGCCTGGCGCTCAACACTTTCGCGGCCGAGGCGGGCGTCGAATTGACGGTCGAGGCTAGCTTACTGCAAGGCAAGAACAGCGCCGGCCTGTCCGGCAGCTACAGCGTGCCTGAAGGCTTTTACGAATTGCTGCGTGGCCATGGCTTGCAAGCCGTGCGCGAGGGCAATGGCAGCTACACGGTGCGCCGCGAACCGGCGCACAGCGCCGCCGCCGAAGCCGCCGCCACCATGCCGGCCGTGACGGTGTGGGGCAAGGGCAACAGCGTGACGGATGCCTATGCAGGCGGACAAGTGGCGTCCGGCGGCCGCGTGGGATTTCTTGGCGACAAGGATTTCATGGAAACGCCGTTCAACACCATCAGCTATACGGATAAATTCATCGAAGACCGGCAAGCGCGCGACATCACCGACGTGATTTCCGCCGCCGACCCTACCGTCTTCAGCAGCGGCATGACGGGCATCATCGGCGAGAATTATTCGATACGGGGCTTCAGCTCGAATATCGGCGACGTCGCGTTTGGCGGACTGTACGGCATCTCGCCGTACTACCGCACGTCGCCTGAAATGTTTGAGCGCATCGAGGTACTGAAAGGGCCGTCGGCCTTGCTCAACGGCATGCCACCGGGTGGTTCCGTGGGCGGCAGCATCAACCTCGTGCCCAAGCGCGCGGGCGATGCGCCGCTGGCGCGCGTGACGGCGTCGTACATGTCGGACTCGCAATGGGGAGGGCATATTGATCTGGGCCAACGTTTTGGCGAGAATCAACAATTCGGCATTCGGGTCAACGGCGTCTACCGCGACGGCGACGGCGCCATCGACCATCAGAAAAAAAAGACCCGGCTCGTCTCGGTCGGGCTGGACTGGCGTGGCAATGGCGCGCGCCTGTCCGCCGACCTGTATCACAGCGAGGACCGCGCCGACGGTTTGAACCGGGGCGTCAACCTGGCCCCCGGCTTGCCCGTGCCGCGTCCGCCGAAAGCGGAAACCCTGCTCAATCCCAGCTGGGCGTTTTACGATACCAAGGACAAGGGCGCCATGCTGCGCGGCGAACTGGACTTGAACGCGCAAGTGATGGCGTATGCGGCCGTGGGGGCCAGCCGGGCCGACTACCAGTCGACGGGCGCGTATCTGATCCAGGTATTCAACACGGCCGGCGATTACCGCACCAACGTCGCCGACCTGGGCTTCGACGTGGAAAAACAGTCGGCGGAAGCGGGTTTGCGGGGCAAGTTGCGCACGGGCGACATCGGCCATCAATGGGCCGTCAACGCCACGTATTATCACCACACGGACAAGCAGTACGGCCGCCGCAATACCCTGGCGAAAGACTGGATCACGAATATCTACCATCCCGTCTGGGGCCCGGCGACGCGCTTCGACGCGCCGCAAATATCCAAGGCGGAACTGCGCCTGGCCAGCTTTGGCCTCGTCGATACACTTTCCTTTGCGCAAGACACCGTGCAGTTGACGGTGGGCTTGCGCCGGCAGGAAGTGCTCAGCGATAACTTCAACATCAAGACGGGCGCGCGCACCTCGCGCTATGACGAAAGCGCCACCACGCCCGCCGTCGCCCTGCTGGTCAAGGCGAGCAAAACCATCTCCTTGTACGGCAACTACATCGAAGGCTTGAGCCAGGGCGCCACGGCGCCGTTGACGGCCGCCAACTCGGGCGAGGTCTTTGCGCCGTACAAATCGAAGCAGGCGGAGCTTGGCGTCAAGGTCGACCTGGGCGAGTTCGCGCATACGGTCAGCGTGTATGAAATCAAGCGCCCCAGCAGCTATGTCGACCCGGTCAGCAATATCTTTTCCTTTGGCGGAGAACAGCGCAACCGCGGCATCGACTGGGGCTTCTTCGGCTCGCCCCTGCGCGACGTGCGCCTGATGGGCGGCGTGGCGTATGTCGACCCGGTCTTGAGCAAGACCATGGGCGGCGCCAACCAGGGCAAGCAGGCGACGGGCGTGCCCAAGCTGCAAGCCAAGCTGGGCGTTGAGTGGGATACGCCCGCCATCCCTGGCGTGACCCTGACGGCGAACGCGACGGCGGCATCGAAGCAATACATCAATGCCGACAATTCGATGTCCGTGCCGGGCCGCACCGTGTTTGACCTGGGCGCCCGCTATGCGACGAAGGCGGCGGGTCGGCCCCTGACGGTGCGCGCCAGCGTGACGAACGTCGGCAACAGGGCGTACTGGGCGCTGCCGCAATGGACCAGCCTGGGCCTGGGCGCGCCGCGCACGGTCATGTTGTCGGCCACGACGGAGTTTTAAGCCGTCTAGCCGCTAGTCGTCCGGGCCCCGCGCCAGGCTGCTTGAACGTTGCCACGTCCACATCAGGCCGATGCCGGCCGAGGTGCCGCTGTTCTGGCGCAGCAGGGGACTGGCGCGGTTGGCGGCGCCTGTGTAAGTGTCGTAGCGTACAAAGGCAAAGGCGCGCCAGTCCCGCTGCAGCCGGTACGAACCGCCCAGGCCCAGCCGCGTGAGCATCAGCCCGCTTTTTGCCGCATACGCGGGGCGCTGGCCGGTGGCAAATGCGGGGCTGACGCTATACAAGTAATCGTTGATGGTGGCATTGCCCAGCACGGCGCCGACGCTGGCATCGACGTGCCAGGCCTGCTGCCCGTCTTGCAGCGCGTAGACGAGGCGCGGCTCGAAGGTGGTGCCTTGGCGGCGCAGGCCGCCGCGCGCTTCGATGACGGCGCGCAAGGGCAGCTCCAGCCCCAGGCGGCTGTGCTGCGTCGGCTCGGCCAGCCTGATTTTCAGGCGCGGGCCAAATTCCACCAGGGTACCCAGGTCCGGCATGCCGCGCCGGGCCGGCACGTCGCTGGACCTGGCCGGCAAGGACAGGGCAAAACCGATATCGAAATCGAATCGCTCCGTATTGAACAGGCGCGCGCCCACGCCGGAGCGGTCGGCGCGCAAGACTTTCCCGCGATAAATCAGATAGGGCAGGGCCAGGCTGCGCATCGAGCGTTCGCTGGCGCCCGGATAGGCGGGAGTGACGGCCGTGCCGCCCAATACGCCCGCTTCCCATAAGGGCAGCGGTGCTTCGACGGCGCGCGCCGGCGCCATGGTGGCGCAGAGGGTGGAGGCGGCCAGCAAGGTGCGTGCGATATTCATCGAGCAACTCCGCAAGGTTTGCCCGCCGGCAGCGATTCCAGGTCGGCAAAGGCGCCCAGTGCCCACGATTGATGAAACCCCAGTTCATTGCGCACGGCCAAGGCTTCCGTCGCCTTGCCCTCGCGTTCATACAGGTCGATCAGCGCCTTGTAGTCGAGGGCGCTCGATTGTTTGCTGCGTTTCGCCAGCGCGATGGCCTGGCGGAAATGAAATTCGGCCGCATCGTAGCGGCAGGCCCCGCTGGCGGCGCGTCCCGCCTGGTGGTGCAGCCGTGCTTGCCAAGCGAGATCGCCGTGGCCCAGTTCGACGTTCCCGACGGCGTCCGCGTAGTTGCGCATGGCTTGTGTCCAGTCCCCCTGGCTGGCCGCTTCACGCCCCCATTGTTCCTGTTGCGCCGCCGTGCGCAGTTCGATTTGCGTGGCGCAGGCATTGAGCGCCATCAAGACGAACGGCAGGAGGAGGCAAGACCGGATGGGCGGCAGTGTGGACATGGCGCCACTGTAGCGCAAGGGAAGGCGCGCACGTTTGCGCGATACACATGAATTCGGGATTTGCCCTGGCATGGATGACATATAATTTGCACACGACTTTGTTATTTTTGACAGTACACCTCACGGGAGCACCATGTTTTCACGCAAATTCCATTCTTGTGCACAGCTGATGCTGGCTACCATGCTGATGGGCTTTATCGCCGCTTCCCCCGCGCGCGCGCAGCAGGCGGCCGTCAAATTGCCGAATGTGGTGATCCTGGCCACGGGCGGCACCATCGCCGGCAGCGGCGCCGACAGCACCACCACCGTCGGCTACACCTCGGCCACCGTGGGTGTCGAGCGCCTGATCGCGGCCGTGCCGGAATTGAAAAAAGTGGCGAACGTGAAAGGCGAGCAAGTGTTCCAGATCGCCAGCGAAAGCATGGGCAATAGCCACTGGCTGGCCCTGGCCAAGCGCATCAACGTGCTGCTGGCCTCGAGCGATGTCGATGGCGTGGTCGTCACGCACGGCACCGACACCATCGAGGAAACGGCGTATTTCCTGAACCTGACCGTGAAGAGCCATAAACCGGTGGTGGTGGTGGGCGCCATGCGTCCGTCGACGGCCATCTCGGCTGACGGCCCCATCAATCTGTACAACGCCGTGATGCTGGCGGGCAGCAAGGAAGCCGTGGGCAAGGGCGTCTTGGTGGCCTTGAACGACCAGATCAACGCCGCGCGCGAAGTGACCAAAACCAACACCTCGACCACCGACACCTTCAAGTCGCCGGAACTGGGCATGCTCGGCTACATCCAGGGCAGCAAGGCTTTCTTCTACCGCCAGTCGACGCGCAAGCACACGCTGGAATCGGAATTTGATATCAGCAAGCTCGATGCCTTGCCGCAAGTGGACATCGTCTACGGCTACGCCAACATGAACCGCGTCGGCATGGACGCCTTCATCGCCGCCGGCGCCAAGGGCATCATCCACGCGGGCGTGGGCGACGGCAGCGTGGCCGCGCAAATGAAGCCGGCCCTGGTGGAAGCGCGCCAGAAGGGCGTGCTGATCGTGCGTTCGAGCCGCGTCGGCCAGGGCATTGTGGCGCGCAATGGCGAAGCCAACGACGATGAACTCGACAGTGTCGTATCCGACACCCTGAACCCGCAAAAAGCCCGCATCCTGCTGATGCTGGCCTTGACCAAAACCAATAGTACGCAAGAAATCCAGCGTATTTTCTACACGTATTGATCGCCGTCACGCCGGCCCGGCCACTGCGGCTGGGCTTGGCGGATTTACGCTTGCCCGCTTTGCTGCCATACTTCGTTTTTGAATAACTTCCTGGCTGAAGCAGCAACACTGTTCCTTCTCCCCTGTCCATGGCTATCCTGTCCGACATCATCCTGTATCCGATCAAATCGTGCGCCGGCATCCATTTGCGTGAGGCGGTCCTGACGCGCTCAGGGCTGATGAGCGAACACGTGTTCGACCGCGAATGGATGGTGGTGGACGAGCACGGCCGCTTCCTGACGCAGCGCGAACATCCGCGCATGGCGCTGATCGTGCCGTCCATCAAGGCCACCACCCTGGAATTGCGCGCGCCGGGCATGTTGCGGCTGGAAATCGAGCTGGGCTTGCCGCATCCGCAACTGGCGCCCATGCTGGACGTGCAAGTGTGGGACGATACCGTGCGCGCCTACGATTGCGACGACGTCACGGCCACCTGGTTTACCAACGCCATCGGCGTGCCGTGCCGCCTCGTGCGCTTTCACCCGGACGTGGTGCGCGCCACCAGCACGAAGTGGACGGATGGCGTGGCCGCCTCGACCATGTTTGCCGATGGCTATCCGGTGCTGATCGCCGGCAGCGCCTCGCTAGCCGACGTCAATGACAAGCTGCGCGCCGCCGGCCGCGAGGCCTTGCCGATGAACCGCTTCCGTCCCAACCTCGTCATCGGCGATATCGGCGCTTTCGAGGAAGACTACGCCGACTTCCTGCAATTCGGCGCGACCGTGTTAAAACCCGTCAAGCCGTGCTCGCGCTGCCCGATTCCGTCGGTGGACCAGGCCACGGGCGTGCCCGGACCGGACCCGCTCGACGTCATGCATGGCTACCGCGCCAAGCCCGAGCTTGACGGCGCCATCTGCTTCGGCATGAACGCCATCGTTACCGAAGGCGGCGATGAGCGTATCGTAGTGGGGCAGGACATCGGTTTCGAACTGGCATTTTAAGCATGGCGCCCGCACAGAAGGGTTTAAGGTTTCTATGAATCAAGCAATACCGCCGGACCCGCGCATTGCCAGCCTCGAAGCCGAAAACCAGGCCTTGCGGGCGCGCATGGCTTTCCTGTTGGAACAGGTCGAGCGCAACCACGACATCATGTGCCGCCACCAGGCGTTTGATCTGGAAATCGTCGGCGCGTCCACGTTTCCCGAACTGATCGGCACCATTTTCCGCACCTTGCCCGTGATTTCCGACCTCGACGGCGTCACTTTGAGCCTGCTCGACGAGGATGACGATATCGTGCTGGTGATGGAAAAGCTGGGCGTCGATTTCAGCGCCTTCCCGCAGTTGCTGTTCGTACATGCCGTGGCGGAGCTGGGCTTTGCCCCGTCGGCACCCGTGGCCGAGGGCGAAGCGGCCTTGCCGCCGCTGCCGCTGCTGGGCGCCTTTGATGCCGCCGTGCATGGCCCGCGTTTCCCTGGCATCGGTTCGCCCCTGCGCAGCGTGGCCCTGGTGCCCTTGCTGCGCAACAAGCGCCTGATCGGCAGCCTGAACCTGGCCAGCAGCGACGTGACGCGCTTTACGCCCGTGCTGGGCACGGATTTCATCAAGCACATGGCTTCCATCATCGCCATTTGCCTGGAAAACGTGATCAGCAATGAAATGCTGAAATACATCGGCTTGACCGATTCCTTGACGGGCGTCTACAACCGCCGTTATATCGACCGCCGGCTGCTGGAAGAAATCGCCCGCGCGCGGCGCCAGAATTATTGCATTTCATGCATGTATATCGATATCGACCATTTCAAGCTGGTCAATGACACCTATGGCCACCAGGGTGGCGATGAAGTGCTGCGCGAAGTGGCCACGCGCATCCGCACGGAATTGCGGCGCTCCGATGCGCTGGGCCGCTTCGGCGGCGAGGAATTCGTCGTGCTGCTGATCGACGCTGACCTCGACAGTGCGACATTCGTTGCCGAACGCATCCGCGCCAGCATCGCCGGCACCATGTTCGACTTGCCGGGCAGCGCGCAAGCGTGGGTCAGCGTCTCGATCGGCGTGGCCAGCCTGGAAGCGGACGCGGCGCTGCTGCCGATCGAAACGGTGGCGCAGCAACTGGTGGCGCACGCCGACCAGGCCCTGTACCAGGCCAAGGCTGATGGCCGCAACAAGGTCATCAGCTGGCAGGCACCGTCCGAATAGTTATTTTAATAGTAATGTTTCCGCTTTGGCCACGGCGTCGGCCGTGCCGCGCAGCACCACCACGTCGCCGCTGGCCAGCTGCGTCTCGGGGGTGACGTCGAGGCGGCCGCGGCCGCGGCGGATGGCCGTGACAAACGCGCCGCAGCCGGCCACGTCGATCGCACTCAAGGGCAAGTCCACACAGTGCGCGCCCTCGTTGACGGTGACCGTATGCAGGCGTTCCAGCTCGGCATCGTCGCCCGCGTCGCTGGAACCGTGGAAATAGCCGCGCAGCGAGGCATAGCGCTCCTCGCGCGCGGCCTGCACCCGGTGCACGACGCGGCGCAGGGGCACGCCCATCATGATCAGCGCGTGCGAAGCGAGCATCAGGCTGCCTTCCATCAATTCCGGCACCACTTCGGCCGCGCCCGCCTTCTTCAGCTGGTCGAGATCGGTATCGTCGTGGCTGCGCACGATGACGGGCAAGGTGGGCGCCATTTCGTTGAGTAAATGCAATAATTTCAGTGCCGAAGGCGTGTTGGCGTACGTGATCACCACGGCGCTGGCCCGGTAGATACCGGCCGCTACCAGGCTTTCGCGCCGGCCCGCGTCGCCGTACGACACGTGGGCGCCGGCCAGCTGCGCTTCCTGCACCCGTTCCGGGTCCAGGTCCAGCGCGTGGTATTCGATCTTTTCTTCCGCCAGCAGGGTTGCCAGGCTTTGCCCGCTGCGTCCGAAGCCGGCAATCAGCACGTGTTTCTGCGACGCCATGGTGCGCGTGGCGATCTTCGTCAGCGCCAAGGATTGCATCATCCAGTCGTTGGCCGCCAGTTTCATGACGATGGCGTCGGACTTGGCGATGAGGAAGGGCGCCACCAGCATCGACAGCACCATCGACGCCAGCACCACCTGCACGACGAACGGGTCCATCAGCTTGATGCCGCCGGCCAGGTTCAGCAGTACGAAGCCGAATTCGCCCGCCTGCGCCAGGCCCAGCCCCGTGCGCAAGGCAACGCCGTTGCTGGAGCCGAACAGCCGGGCCAGGCCCGCGATCAGGGCGAATTTCAGCAGCACGGGGCCGCACAGCAAGAGCAGCACGAGCCACCAGTTCTCAAACACCACGCGGATATTGAGCAGCATGCCGACGGTGATGAAGAATAGGCCCAGCAGCACATCGCGGAAGGGCTTGATATCCTCTTCCACCTGGTGCTTGAATTCCGTCTCGGAAATGAGCATGCCGGCAACAAAGGCCCCCAGGGCCAGCGACAATCCTGCCCGTTCCGTGATCCACGCCGCCCCCAGGGTAATCAGCAGCAGGTTGAGCATGAACAACTCTTGCGAGCGGCGCTTGGCGACGATGGTCAGCCAGCCGCGCACCATCTTCTGGCCGATGAACAGCAGCAAAATGAGCACGACGAGGGCCTTGCCGCCGGCCCAGGCCAGGGTTTCGGCCAGGTTGTCCGAATCGCGGGTGAGGGCGGGAATCAGGATCAGCAGGGGCACGACGGCCAAGTCCTGGAACAGCAGGATGCCGATGATCTTGCGGCCGTGTTCGCTTTCGAGTTCCAGCCGCTCCGTGAGCATTTTCGAGACGATGGCCGTCGACGACATGGCCAGCGCGCCGCCCAGGGCGAAGGCGGCTTGCCAGCTCAGGTGGATGTAGGCGGACAGGTAACGGGCGACAAACCAGCCGAAGACGACGGTGGCGATGATGGTGGTGACCACCTGCGCCATGCCGAGGCCGAAGACGATGCGCCGCATGGCGAGGAACTTGGGAAGAGAAAATTCGAGCCCGATGGAAAACATCAGGAAGACGACGCCGAACTCGGCCAAGGTGTGGCTGGCCTCGTTTTCCGCCGCCAGGCCCAGCGCGTGGGGGCCGATGACGATGCCGACGGCCAGGTAGCCCAGCATGGGCGGCAAATGCAACATTCTGAAAGCGACCACGCCCAGCACGGCGCTGCCGAGTAACATCAGGGTCAGTTCAAGCGAGGAAAACATGGGTTGCCCGGTACGGTCAATGGAAATCGTTGTTTGTTGTGACTGGCAAGTTTTTTGCTTTCCTAATTCGTTTATACTTTGGGCATGAGTGTAACCCATGAAAAAACAATGCTGAAAGCTTTTGATCGAATTGACATGCAAGCGACGACCGAGCGCGCTGTCGCGCTGGCCCGCACCACCTTGCAGATCGAGTCCGACGCCATCGTTGCGCTGCATGCGCGCCTGGCCACGGACGACAGCGTCGGCCGCGCCGTGGCGATGTTGCTGCAATGTAAGGGACGAGTCGTCGTCTCCGGCATCGGCAAGTCCGGCCATATTGCGCGCAAGATTGCCGCCACCCTCGCTTCCACCGGCACGCCGGCCCTGTTCGTGCATCCGGCCGAAGCGGCCCATGGCGACCTGGGCATGGTCACCTCGGACGATGCTTTTATTGCCATATCGTACTCCGGCGAATCATCGGAACTGATGGCCATCATGCCCGTCGTCAAGCGCATGGGCGGCGTGCTGATTTCCATGACGGGCAAGCCCAATTCGAGCCTGGCCCAGCTGGCCGACGTGCACCTGGATATTTCTGTTGAGAAAGAAGCCTGTCCGCTGAACCTGGCGCCGACTGCCAGCACCACCGTCACCCTGGCCCTGGGCGACGCGATCGCCGTGGCCTTGCTCGACTTGCGCGGCTTCAAGGAAGAAGATTTCGCCCGCTCGCATCCGGGCGGCGCCCTGGGCCGCCGTTTGCTCACGCACGTGCATGACGTCATGCGCAGCGGCGAACGCGTACCCAAGGTGCCCGTGGACGCTTCCTTGCTGCAGGCGCTGGAGGAAATGACGAAGAAAGGCATGGGCATGACGGCCGTCGTCGACGCGGACAACCGCCCCGTGGGCGTGTTTACGGATGGCGATCTGCGCCGCATGTTCGAGCGCGTGCAGGATTTCACGCAAGTGGCGATCCGCGACGTCATGCATGCGCAGCCGCGCAGCATCGCGCCCGAACGCCTGGCCGTCGACGCCGTGGCCGTGATGGAGCAGTTCCGCATCAACCAGATGCTGGTCGTCGATGCCGACGGCAAGCTGGTGGGCGCGCTGCATATCCATGATCTGACGCAAGCGAAGGTGATCTGATGGACAGCGTGGCGGACAACCTGGCGCGGGCGGCCAAGGTCAAACTGATGATCTTTGACGTCGATGGCGTGCTCACCGACGGCAGTCTGCATTTCGGCCCGGACGGCGAGATGATGAAAACGTTTAATGTGTATGATGGCCTGGGCATCAAGCTGCTGCAGGAATCGGGCGTGCAGACGGCCATCATCAGCGCGCGCCGCTCGGCCATCACGGCGCGCCGCGCGCAAGACCTGGGCATTACCCATGTGCACCAGGGCGGCCACGACAAGCTGACGCCGTTTCGCGAATTGCTGGCGCTGACGGGCTTGACGGAAGAGCAATGCGGCTATATCGGCGACGACGTCATCGACGCGCCCATCCTGAAACGCGTGGGCTTTGCCGTCAGCGTGCCGGGCGGGCGTCCGGAGGCGCAGGGCCTGGCGCACCATGTGACGCAGGCCGGCGGCGGCCGCGGCGCGGTGCGCGAGATCTGCGAATTCCTGCTGCGCGCCCAGGACAACTATGCGCGCGTCATGGCGCCGTTCCTGGAGTGAGGCGCGCCGCCTCGCCAGTGACCTTTGAAAGAGTGAAGCCCTATGCGTAAGCCAGGAGGCGCCCATCGCTGGCGCATGATTTTTACCGTGCTGGGCGCGGTCGTCGTCGCGCTGGGCAGCTTTTGGCTGCTCGAGGTGATGAACAAGAATGGCCAGGACATCACGGCCAGCAAGCATCTGGATGAACCCGACTATTTCATCACCAATTTCAGCATGGTGCGCATGGACTTGACGGGCAAGCCCAGCTATATCGTGTCGGGCACCAAGCTCACGCATTATCCGCTGGACGATTCGTCCGATATCGACCAGCCCTTCGTGCGCAAGCTCACGCCAGGCATGCCGCCGATGAACATGAATGCGGAACAGGCGCATATCGACCAGGACAATACCCGGCTGCAACTGCACCGCAAGGTCGTGAT
The DNA here is from genome assembly GCF_030397595.1 of Janthinobacterium sp. SUN033. Taxonomy (NCBI): domain Bacteria; kingdom Pseudomonadati; phylum Pseudomonadota; class Betaproteobacteria; order Burkholderiales; family Oxalobacteraceae; genus Janthinobacterium; species Janthinobacterium sp. SUN033. Next base: position 197,679 of record NZ_JAPQNV010000004.1, on the reverse strand, counting down.
CGACCGCGTGGCCAGTCCGAAGGCGCAGAACCTGACGGTCAAGACGGAAGCGCTGACGGTGTTCCCGGACGAGGAAAGAATGGAAACGGACGTGCCTGTCGATATCCTGACGGGCGCCTCGCGCATCAATGGCATCGGCATGAAGGCGAATAACGCCACCGGCGTGGTGGAAGTGCAGAATGCGCTGCGCATGGTCCTCCCGCCGAAACCGCGCCCGGCCGCGGCGGCAAAATGACAGAATGAAACAAGGAAACCATACTATGAAGAACATCTTGCTGTTGACCGTATTTTCGCTGGCCATCATGGGCGTGGCGCATGCCGAGAAGGCCGATTCCGAGAAGGAAGCCGTCATCACGGCACGCAGCGGCCACGTCGATGACGTCAAGCAGGTGCGCACCCTGACGGGCGACGTCGTGCTGGTCAAGGGGACCCTGACCATGAAGGCGGGCCGGGCCCTGATCACGGAAGACCCGCAAGGCTACCAGTTCATCACCTTCTGGGCCGATCCCGGCAAGCTTGCGACCTTCCGCCAGAAGCGCGATGGCGCGGGCGACCTGTGGGTCGAAGGCGAAGCGGAGCGCGTGGAATACGACAACAAGACGGAAGTGGTGAAACTGTTTTCCAGAGCCAAGCTGACGCGCCTGGAAGGCGCGAAAGTCACCGATGTGGCCAATGGCGCTTTCATCTCGTATGACAGCCGCAAGGAAGAATTTGCGATGGAAAATTCCAACAGCGGCACCAGCACCGCCGATGGCGGCAGCGTGCGCATGGTGATCCAGCCGAAGACCAAGGCGCCGGCAGCGGAGAAAGCGCCGGCCACGCCCGCGCCAGGAAAGAAATAATGGAAAATACACGTTGCGGCAGCACCCTGATCGTTCGCGGGCTGCAAAAAACCTATGGCAAGCGGCAAGTCGTGCATGATGTTTCGCTGCAAGTCGAATGCGGCGAAGTGGTGGGCTTGCTGGGCCCGAACGGCGCCGGCAAGACCACCTCGTTCTACATGATCGTCGGCCTGGTGCCGTCCGATGGCGGCAGCATCGATATCAGCGGCGTGGATATCTCCAGCCTGCCGATCCACCGCCGCGCGCAGATGGGCCTGTCCTACCTGCCGCAGGAAGCGTCCGTCTTCCGCAAGCTGACGGTGGAAGACAATATCCGCGCCGTGCTGGAAATCCAGACCGTCGAAGGCCGTCCGCTGACGAAGGCCGAGATCGAGGAGCGGCTGGATAAATTGCTGGCCGACTTGCAGATTGAAAAGCTGCGCGAGAACCAGGCGCTGTCCCTGTCCGGTGGCGAACGCCGCCGCGTGGAAATCGCCCGCGCGCTGGCCACCGATCCCCGTTTCGTGCTGCTCGACGAGCCGTTCGCCGGCGTCGATCCGATCGCCGTGATCGAGATCCAGCGCATCGTGCGTTTCTTGAAGGAGCGCAATATCGGCGTGCTGATTACCGATCATAATGTGCGTGAGACGCTGGGTATTTGCGACCGCGCCTACATCATCAACCAGGGCTCGGTGCTGGCGTCGGGACGCCCCGACGACATCATTGCGAACGAGTCGGTACGCCGGGTCTATCTGGGCGAACACTTCCGCATGTAAGCCAATGAAACAATCATTGCAGCTGCGCACTTCGCAGCACCTGGCACTGACGCCGCAGTTGCAGCAATCGATACGCCTGTTGCAATTGTCTACCCTGGAATTGCACCAGGAACTCGAGCAATTGCTGACGGACAATCCCTTGCTCGAACGCCTCGACGATCCGCTCGACCGCTCGCTGCGCCTGCTGTCCGACGGGGCCTTGAGCTCCACGGCCGCACCGGCCGAAGCGCCGCCCCAGCCACCAGGCCAGGAGGCGCCCGCAGCGCCGGCCGAAGCGGAAGCGTTTGACGGCGAGGGGGGCGACAGCCCGGCCGCCGCGGATGGCGGCGACAGCGACTGGAGTGAGGCGAGCCGGGGCAAGGCGCCCGACGACGAAGATTCGCGTCCGCAATTGGAGGCCCATCACTGCACTCTGCGCGAACACCTGATGGAGCAGATGCGCGTGACGGTGCTCGAATTGCGCGACCGCGCGCTGGTCGAGCTGATCATCGACGCGCTCGACGACAATGGCTACCTGGAAGAGTCGCTCGACGACATCCTGGCGCGCCTGCCGGAAGAGCTGGAAATCGACGCCGACGAGATGCGCACGGCCTTGTCGCTGCTGCAAAGTTTCGATCCGCCGGGCGTGGGCGCGCGCAACGCGTCCGAATGCCTGGCTCTGCAAATCAAGCGCTTGCCGCACATCGCCATGGTGACGCGGCGCATGGCCCTCGTGATCGTGGAAAAGCACCTGGCCTGGTTTGCCCAGCGCGATTTCAACAAGCTGAAAAAAGCCCTCGATTGCGACGATGAAGACTTGCGCGAAGCGCAGACGGTGATTCGCCAGTGCAATCCGCATCCGGGCGCCGTGTTCGCCTCGGACGTGTCCGATTACGTGGTGCCCGACGTCGTCGTCAAGCGCGCGCGCAATGGCTGGCAAGTCACCCTGAACAACGACGTCATGCCGCGCCTGCGCGTCAACGCCATGTACGCCAACTTGCTCAAGCAGGGCAAGGGGGAGGGCGCCATGGGCGCACAGTTGCAGGAAGCCAAGTGGCTGATCAAGAATATGCGCCAGCGCTTCGACACGATCCTGCGCGTGGCGCAGGCGATAGTAGAAAGACAAAAGAACTTTTTCTCGCATGGGGCCGTTGCCATGCGCCCCCTTGTGCTCCGTGAAATAGCTGATACACTGGGTTTACACGAGAGTACTATCTCGCGGGTAACAACTCAAAAGTACATGCTGACCCCGCACGGCATGTTCGAGTTGAAATATTTCTTTGGTAGCCACGTCGCCACCGAAGCGGGGGGCGAAGCGTCATCGACGGCGATACGGGCATTGATCGTGCAACTGACAGGAGCAGAAGACCCTAAAAATCCTTTATCCGACAGTAAGATTGCGGACATGCTGGGGGAACAAGGCATGGTGATTGCGCGACGTACTGTTGCCAAATACCGGGAAGCATTAAAAATTCCGCCAGTGAGCCTGCGTAAGTGTTTGTAAGTTTTTTTCGGTTCCTCTGCGGGCCGGATAGGATGGACCGCACGAACCCGATCATCTTTAGGAGTGTGTATGAATCTCACCATCAGCGGACATCATCTCGAAGTGACACCAGCCATCCGTGAATACGTACAAACGAAGCTGGAGCGCGTGAAACGTCATTTCGATCAAGTCATCGATATCGCCGTGATTCTGACCGTGGATAACCTCAAAGAGAAAGAAAAACGTCAAAAGGCTGAAGTCAACCTGCGTTTGAGCGGCAAGACTGTCTATGTGGAAAGCTTGGCGCACGACCTGTACGCCGCGATCGATACCCTGATCGACAAGCTCGATAGGCAAGTGATGAAATACAAAACCAAAGTGCAAGGGCACGGTAAAGAGGCGATCAAGCATCTGCCAGACAACTCCGAGGAAGAAGCCGTCGTCGCCGTCTAAGGCCACCCGCTTCCAGCAGTTGTGATCAACTAAGGGCGCACATTGCGCCCTTTTTTGCGCCCAGCGGAACGCAATGTTCCCCGCGCAGGCATTAGAATATTCGCACTTTCACTTCTTTCCTGCCTGCCATGAGCGACTTCGTCCAGACTTCCATCCGCAACCGCACCGGGCACATCGTGCTTGACCGTCCGAAAGCCTTGAATTCCCTGTCGCTGGAGATGGTGCGCGCCCTGAGCGCGGCCCTGCTGGCCTGGCGCGACGATCCGCAGGTGGACGCCGTCGTGATCCGCTCCAGCAGCGACAAGGCCCTGTGCGCCGGCGGCGACATCCGTTTCTTTTACGATGCGGGTCTGGCCACGCCGCAAGGCGGCAGCGCCCTGCTGGAAGATTTCTTCACGGAAGAATATGCTTTAAATCATTTAATTCATTTCTACCCGAAACCGTATATCGCCGTGATGGATGGCGTGGTGATGGGCGGCGGCATGGGCGTGGCGCAAGCCGGGCCAGGCAACCGCTTGCGCATCGTGACGGGCCGCACGCGCATGGCCATGCCGGAAGTCAATATCGGCCTGTTTCCGGACGTGGGCGGCAGTTATTTCCTGTCCCGCCTGGCCGGCCAGCTGGGCCTGTACCTGGGCTTGACGGGCTTGACGATCAACGCGGCCGACGCCCTGTACACGGGCCTGGCCGATGTCTACCTGCCCGAAGCGCAGATGGGGGCGCTGCTGGACCTGTTTCAATCGACGCCGGGCGAGGCCTTGCCTGTGGCCATCAAGGCGCTGGCGGCGCCATTCCAGGCCGAGGCGGGGGTATCTCCCCTGGCCACGGCGCGCGCGGCGCTGGACCGCCATTTCAGCGCCGGCTCCGTGGCGGCCATCATGGCTTCGCTGGCGCAGGACGACGGCGCGTTCGCCACCAAGGCGCTGGCGGCCATGCGCCTGCGTTCGCCCTTGATGATGTCGGTGACCCTGGAATTGCTGCAGCGGGGCGCCCACCTGGGCGTGGCCGATTGCCTGCGCCTGGAGCGCACAGTCGTGCGCCACAATTTCGAACATGGCGAAGTGCTCGAGGGCGTGCGCGCGCTGGTGGTCGACAAGGACAATGCGCCCCGCTGGAACCCCGCCAGCCTGGACGAAGTCGACGCGGCCATGGTGGCGCGCTTCTTTGCCCCCGTCTGGCCGGCCGCGGCGCATCCGCTGCGCCACCTCGATTAATTAGCTGCGCTCGCGGTGGCGTAGAACGACGCGCTCGTTGGGGCCGAAATATTGCGCCAGCCGCTCCGCCATGTACACGGAGCGGTGCTGGCCGCCCGTGCAGCCGAGGGCCACCGTCAGGTAGCTGCGGTTGTCGGACTTGAATGACGGTAACCATTTCTCGATGAAGGCGCGGATGTCGGCCAGCAGTTCCAGCGCGCTCGGCTGCGCGTCGAGGAAGGCGATCACGGGCGCGTCGCGTCCGTCGAGGGGGCGCAAGGCCAGGTCGTAATAGGGATTCGGCAAGGCCCGCACGTCGAAGACGAAATCGGCGTCCAGCGGCACGCCCAGCTTGAAGGCGAACGATTCGAAGAACAGGGTCAGCGGCGCGCGTTCGGAGGCGACGATATCCTTGATCCAGGCACGCAGCTTGTTGGCGCTCAGTTCCGACGTGTCGATCACATGGCCCAGCTGTTCGATGGTCGACAGGCGTTCGCGCTCTTCCGAAATGCACTCGATCAGGGTGCGGCGGCTGGCCGGATTCTGGTTCGGACGCAATTCGTGCGACAGCGGATGGCTGCGCCGCGTTTCCGAGAAGCGCGCCACCAGCGAATGCGTGGTGGCTGTCAGGAACATGACCTTGACGTCGTGCCCCTGGTCGCGCAGCAGGGCCACATTGTGCGGCAGGCTGGTCAGCGATTCGGCGCTGCGCGCATCGACGGCGACGGCCAGTTGCGGTGTACCTTCGTCGAGCAGGGTCTGCACCAGGCTGGGCAGCAAGGCCGGTGGCAGGTTGTCGACACAATAGTAACCGGTATCTTCCAGCACATTGAGCGCGACGGATTTACCGGAGCCGGATATTCCGGTGATAAGGACGATATGCATAACCCGATCATACAATAAAGACCGGCGCTCCGCTCCCAAGGCAACTATCTTTACAAATTATTGCAATTTGGACTGTAGTATTGGTTAAACAAAAGAGGGCGTGCTTCTTGCAACGCTAGTCGCCACTCATGGTAAGTCGTTGGTGAAGCAGGGAATTCACGCAGCACTGCTGCGTGCCTGCGCAACGGTTCGCCCTTGCAAGGGTGAACTCCACTGCAGACTAGTCGCCACTCATTGCTAATCTCTGCCGTTCCATGAACTCCTGCAAGGTATCGATGCCGCGCAGTTGCAAAATCGTATTGCGCACGGCCGCTTCCAGCAGCACGGCGATGTTGCGGCCGGCGGCGACGGGGATGACCACCTTGCGTACGGGCAAGCCCAGCACGTCTTCCGTGGGGAACAGGAATGGCAGGCGCTCGACTTCTTCTTCCAGCGCGTTGCGGCGCACGAGGTGCACGATCAGCTTCAGGCGCATCTTGCGGCGCACGGCCGTTTCGCCAAAGATGGCCTTGATATCGAGCAAGCCCAGTCCCCGCACTTCCAGCAGGTTTTGCAGCAGGGGCGGGCAGCGGCCTTCGATCATGTTGGGCGCGATGCGCGAAAATTCGACGGCGTCGTCGGCCACCAGGCCATGGCTGCGCGAGATCAATTCCAGTCCCAGTTCGCTCTTGCCCAGGCCCGAATCGCCCGTGATCAGCACGCCCACGCCCAGCACGTCCATGAACACGCCATGCATGATGATGCGCTGCGCCAGTTTTTTCGACAGGTAGACGCGCAGGAAGTCGATCACTTGCGCGGCCGGCAGCGGGGTGGAGAACAGGGGGATGTTTTGCTCGTCGCAGATGGCGAGGATGTCGGGTGGCGTTTCCAGCCCTTGCGCGATGATCAGCGCGGGCGGACCGCCGGCGATCAGTTCGCCGATCACGTGGGTGCGCGTGTTGACCTTCAGACGCTGGTAGTAATTGATTTCTTGGTGGCCGAAGACCTGGATGCGGCCCGGATGGATCAGGTTCAAGTGGCCCACCTGGTCGGCGGCCGAGGAGACGTCGCCCGAGATCAGGCGCTCGCCGCCGGGGAAGCCGGCGAACCAGCCCAGTTGCAGACTTTCACGATTATCGTCGTACAGGCGTTGTATCGTCAGCGGCGTTTGCAACATGGCAGTCTTCTTCAGGAGTGGAGGAATACCTGAAGTTTAACCTGCCGCTTGCAGACTGGGTTGCCAATTGACGATGCGCGAATGCACGGATTTCGGTTCCGGATCCGTGGCCAATGCCGTGCGGAAGGCGTCGTCGGAAAACATTTCGGCGATTTCCGACAGGATTTCCAGATGTTGCTGGGTGACATGATCTGGAATCAGCAGGAAAAACAGCAGATTGACGGGCTTGCCATCGGGCGATTCGAATGGAATCGGCTCGGCCAGGCGCACGAAGGCGCCCAGGGGCGCTTTCAAGGTTTTGCTGCCCTTGACTCTGCCATGCGGCACGGCCACGCCATGACCCAGGCCGGTCGAGCCCAGGCGTTCGCGGGCAAACAGATTGTCCGAGACGGTAGAGCGGGCGATGCCGTAATTGTTTTCGAAGATCAGGCCGGCTTGCTCGAAGGCGCGCTTTTTACTGGAGACTTCCAGGTCCAGCAGGACGTTCTCGAGGGATAATATTTTGCTAAGATTAGTCATGACACTCAATGAAATGGTGCAATGCGCAGAGGGCTTGCGAGCCGAATTATAGGCCTGTTTCGGCGGCCTGTAACGCCAATTCTCAACAGTATACGCCCGCTGCGGGCGCAGTGGGCGCTACAGCCCACATGGTCATCATTTTAGCAAAAAAATAACATCGGCGTGTATCGGCTATTTCTTGATTAAAAACACGCGGTGCGCCGGTTTTTCCGCCGCCGAATGCCGATTTTCCGATTTTTCAGCGTCTTTGACATGCTCTGCGGCACTACTGCAACGTTGTTTTAAAACACAGCCAACATTCCTGTTGGCATGGTTGCGGGGTGTTGTTTGGCGTTACTGGCGCGCATTGCGCAGATTGCCCGGCATCGCCCCGGTGCTGAAGTTGCTGCGCCAGGGATTGATGTCGAGGCCGCCACGGCGCGTGTAGCGCGCATACACGGACAGTTTTTGCGGCTTGCACTGACGCAAGATATCGACAAAGATGCGCTCCACGCATTGCTCGTGGAATTCGTTGTGCTCGCGGAAACCGATCAGGTAGCGCAACAGGCTTTCCTGGTCGATCTGCGGTCCCGCGTACTCGATCAGCACGCTGCCCCAGTCGGGCTGGCCCGTCACCAGGCAATTCGATTTGAGCAAATGCGAGACGAGTTTTTCTTCCACCGGCGCTTCATCGAGCGCCGCCTTCAAGAGCAGCGGCGAAGGCGTGTATTGCGTGATTTCCAGGTCCAGGCGGTCGAGCAGCACGCCGTCGAATTCGCCCATTTTCAGCTTGCCGAAATCGTCCTGCAAGGTCAGTTCCACTTGCACGGGCGCGCCGAAGCCCTTCGATAAATCCTGCTTGAGCAGGACCAGCAACGCATCCGGGCTGTCCAGCCTGGTCTGGTTGAACGAATTTAAATAGAGCTTGAACGACTTCGATTCGATGATGTTCGGCGAATCGGCCGGGGCGCTGACCTTGGCAATCGCCACTTGCGGCTTGCCGCGCTGATTCAGCCACGACAGTTCATACGCATTCCAGATATCGAGGCCGAAGAACGGCAGGGTGCCGCGCAATTCCAGCTCGTCGCGCTTGCCCTGGCGGGGAATGGGAAACAGCAGTTCCGGCGCGTAATCGGTGCGGTAGGCGGAGCTTTTGCCCAGCGGGGATTGTTCGGCGAGGTCGTTGGTGGTGGTCATGGTCGTGTGGCGTGAATTCAGTCAAGCACGCATGGTAGCCTAATTCTCCCGACGGCGAGTAGCCGCCGCCGGGAGGTGATGCTTACCCCAGGAACAGCTTATAGACGGGATTGCTGCTTTCATCCCAGTAACGGTAGCCCAGGGTATCGAGGAAGCGGGCGAATTCTCCCATCTCATCGGGCGGCACTTGCAGGCCGATCAGGATGCGCCCCACGTCGCCGCCCTGGCTGCGGTAGTGACATAGGGAAATATTCCAGTTCGGCGCCATGCTGTCGAGGAAGCGCATCAGGGCGCCCGGGCGCTCCGGGAACTCGAAGCGGTACAGCAACTCGTCCTGCGCCAGCCGGCTCTTGCCGCCCACCAGGTGGCGGATGTGCGACTTGGCCAGCTCGTCGTGGGTCAGGTCCAGGGTCTTGAATTCGTGTTCCTCGAAGGTCTTCGCCAGCACGCTTGATTCATGTCGGTCGGCAATTTGAATGCCGACGAACACGTGCGCGGCTTTTTCATCGCTGATGCGGTAATTAAATTCCGTTACGTTGCGCGCGCCGATGAGCGAGCAGAAACGCTTGAAACTGCCCCGCTGTTCGCGCATGGTGACGGCAAACACGGCTTCGCGGAATTCGCCCAGTTCGGCCCGTTCCGCGACAAAGCGCAAACGGTCGAAATTCATGTTCGCGCCGCTGGCGATGGTGATCAGGGTTTCATTGTTGACGGGATGCTTGGTCAGGCTGGCCCGTTCCACATAGGCCTTGGCACCGGCGATGGCCAGCGCGCCCGACGGTTCCAGGATGGAACGCGTATCCGTAAACACATCCTTGATGGCGGCGCAGATGGCGTCCGTGTCGACGGTGATGATTTCATCGACATACGCCTGCACGAGGCGGAAGGTTTCCTCGCCGGCCAGGCGCACGGCCGTGCCGTCGGCAAACAGGCCCACGTCGTTCAGGGTCACGCGCTCGCCCGCTTTCAGCGAACGGGCCATGGCGTTCGAATCGACGCTTTGCACGCCGATGATCTTGATGTCGGGACGAATCTGTTTCACGTAGGCGGCAATGCCGGCGATCAAGCCGCCGCCGCCGATGGGCGCGAAGATGGCGTGGATGGGGCCGGCGTGCTGGCGCAGGATTTCCATGCCGATCGTGCCCTGGCCGGCGATCACGTCCGGATCGTCGAACGGGTGCACGAAGGTCAGCTTCTGTTCCTTTTCCAGGGTCAGCGCATGGTTGTAGGCATCCGTGTACGACTCGCCGTGCAGCACCACTTCCACGTGCACGCCGCCGCGTCCCTTGACCGCCTCGACCTTCACCAGGGGCGTGGTGGTCGGCATGACGATGACGGCGCGGCAACCCATGCGCGCGGCCGACAGGGCCACGCCCTGGGCGTGGTTGCCGGCCGAGGCGCAAATCACGCCCCGTTTGCGGTCCGCTTCGCTCAGCTTGGACATCTTGTTGTAGGCGCCACGAATCTTGAAACTGAACACGCTTTGCATGTCTTCGCGCTTGAAGTAAATCTGGTTGTTCAGGCGCTGCGACAGGGCAGGGGCCAGTTCCAGCGGCGTTTCGGTAGCGACGTCATAGACGCGGGCGGTCAGGATTTTCTTGAGGTAGTCGATGTTCATAGTCTGCAAGCAAGTGATTCTGGGCCAGAAAGGGTCTGGAGCGTGTCGGGCGATAGCGGCGGCGCCGCGGCGGATAGCCTGGCGACAATAATGCTCTGTGGAACTGCGGGCGGGTAGGCCTTTGCCGGCCGGCGCGGATTGTGCGGCGCGCAAGCTGCTCTTCATTATAATGGAGAGCCTTACTGCATCGCGAAGTGTTCCATGATCGAATCCGCAATCGCCTGGCTGCTGCAGCTGATCGCAGCACCGGAAGTCGGGCTGACATCGGTCTTTCTGATCAGCTTTATTTCCGCCACCCTCTTGCCGCTCGGCTCGGAACCGGCCGTGTTTGCCGTCATCAAGGCCAATCCCGCGCTGTTCTGGGCCACCATCGGCGTCGCCACCCTGGGCAATACCCTGGGCGGCATCGTCGACTACTGGATGGGCTACCGGGCCAAGCAGGCGTTTGCCAAGGAACGCGACACGCGCTGGTTCCGCTGGCTGGCCCGCTATGGCGCCAAGACCATGCTGCTGGCCTGGCTGCCCATCGTGGGCGACCCGCTGTGCACCCTGGCCGGCTGGCTCAAGCTGCCGTTCTGGCCCAGCGTGGCCTACATGGCCGTCGGCAAGTGCGCGCGCTACCTGACCATGACGGGCTTGCTGCTGTACGTGCCCGATGGCGTGTGGCACCGGATTGGACAAATGCTGGCGTAAAGTGGGCGCAAACGGGGCGTAATGCAACGCCGTTTTGCCCCATTTTTGGGCAGTTCGATAGTTTGCAGCAGACTCTGATTCTTGGCATTTTTGCGTCAAAAAATGATCAACACTGGTTTTTTATTCATGCAAAATAAGGCTTTTCCGTATTTGCTATGGTGACGGATGCGGTGCTTAAACCTTGGGCGGCATAAGGCTGTTCCCGCATGGTGCGGCGCAATAAGATAAAATGGGTCTTTAGGGTCCAGTCCACATCGTCACCACACTCCATGAACGCTCCCGCACATATCCAAGCTTTACTGGCAGAAACGCCGAATGGTCCCGCAGCAAGCCGCCTGCGCGAAATCCCGTATAACTACACGTCGTTTTCCGATCGCGAGATCGTCATACGCCTGTTGGGGGAGGACTCCTGGCGCCTGCTCGACGAGCTGCGCGGCGCCCGCCAGACGGGCCGTTCGGCCCGCATGCTGTACGAGGTGCTGGGCGACATCTGGGTCGTGCGCCGCAATCCCTACCTGCAGGATGACTTGCTCGACAATCCGAAGCGCCGCCAGGGCTTGATCGATGCCTTGCATCACCGCCTGGCCGAAGTCGACAAGCGCCGCCTGTCCATCGACGCGGCCGGCGGCGACGTGGCCGCGAGTGGCGAAGCGCCCGAAGTGGCGCAAGCGCGCAGCGCCAATGTGGAGCTGCTGCTGAAAGCGGCCAGCAAGGCCGTGGCCGACTTTGGCGACGAATTCCGCAAGACCTATGACTTGCGCAAGCGCACGGTCAAGGTGCTGGGACGCTATACGGAAAAGCACAATGTGCGCTTCGACGGCATGACGCGCGTGTCGCACGTGACGGACGCCACCGACTGGCGCGTGGAATACCCGTTCGTCGTGCTCACGCCCGACACGGAAGAGGAAATGGCCGGCCTGGTGAAGGGCTGTATCGAGCTGGGGCTGACCATCATCCCGCGCGGCGGCGGCACCGGCTACACGGGCGGCGCGATTCCCCTGACGCCGATGTCGGCCGTCATCAACACAGAAAAACTCATCACCCTGGGCGCCGTGGAAATGACGGTCTTGCCGGGCCTCACGCACGAATACGCGACCATCAATTCGGGCGCCGGCGTGATCACGAACAAGGTGTCGGAAGCGGCGGAAAAGGCTGGTTTCGTGTTTGCCGTCGACCCGACGTCGGCACACGCGTCTTGCATCGGCGGCAACGTCGCCATGAATGCGGGCGGCAAGAAAGCCGTGCTGTGGGGCACGGCGCTGGACAACCTGGCCTCGTGGCGCATGGTCGACCCGAACGGCGACTGGCTCGACGTCACGCGCCTCGACCATAACCTGGGCAAGATCCACGATATCGCACTGGCACGTTTCCAGCTGGAATGGCGTCACCCGAGCACGCGCGACGCGACGAAACCGAACGCGCCGTTCAAGACGGAAATCCTGGAAATTCCTGGCCGCAAGTTCCGCAAGGAAGGCCTGGGCAAGGATGTCACCGATAAATTCCTCGCCGGCTTGCCGGGTATCCAGAAGGAAGGCTGCGACGGCCTGATCACGTCGGCGCGCTGGATTCTGCACAAGATGCCGAAGTTCGCCCGCACCGTCTGCCTGGAATTCTTCGGCCAGGCGCGCGACGCGATCCCGTCGATCGTGGAAATCAAGGATTACCTCGACGGCTTGCCGGCGAAAGGCGAGCAATACACGACCATCCGCCTGGCGGGCCTGGAGCATCTGGACGAGCGCTACCTGCGCGCCGTCGGCTACGCCACCAAGTCGAAGCGGGGCGTGCTGCCGAAGATGGCCCTGTTTGGCGACATCGTCGGCGACGATGAAAATGCCGTCGCGCAAGCGGCGTCGGAAGTGGTGCGCATCGCCAACACCCGCGTGGGCGAAGGCTTTGTCGCCGTCAGTCCGGAAGCGCGCAAGAAATTCTGGCTCGACCGTGCTCGCACGGCGGCGATCGCCAAGCACACGAATGCGTTCAAGATCAATGAAGATGTCGTGATCCCGCTCAATCGCATGGGCGAATACACGGATGGTATCGAACGCATCAATATCGAGCTGTCGATCAAGAATAAACTGCAATTGGCCGAGGCCCTCAGCGAATTCTTTGGCAAGGGTAATTTGCCAGTAGGCAAGAGCGACGATGCGTCCGACGACCGGGTCGACGATGCGGAAATGCTGGGCGACCGCGCCGAGCAGGCGCAGCAGCTGTTGGCGCAAGTCACGGCACGCTGGACCTATCTGCTGGCCCAGCTGGACCGTCCGCTGGCGGACGTGAAGGGCGAATTGGCCGAACTGGGCATGGAGCGTTTGCTGCCCGTGTTCGATGCGCGTCTGGAAACGCAGCCCGACGCCACCCTGTTCGACGTGGTGCAGGACCGCACCGTGCGCATTACCTGGAAGCAAGAGATCCGCGCCCAGCTGCGCCAGATCTTCAACGGCGCCGCGTTCAAGCTGATCCTGGACGAGGCGACGGCGATTCATGCACGCATTCTGCGTAGCCGCGTGTTTGTCGCGCTGCACATGCATGCGGGCGATGGCAACGTGCACACGAACTTGCCCGTCAACTCGGACAATTACGAAATGCTGCAGGACGCCCACGAAGCCGTGGGCCGCATCATGATCCTGGCCCGCTCGCTCAATGGCGTGATTTCCGGCGAACACGGTATCGGCATCACCAAGCTGGAATTCCTGACGGAAGAAGAGATCGGCGAATTCCGCAGCTACAAGCAGCGCATCGATCCGGAAGGCCGTTTCAACAAGGGTAAATTGCTGAACCTGCCGGGCATGGGCGCCGACTTGCGCAATGCCTACACGCCATCGTTCGGCCTGATGGGGCATGAGTCCTTGATCATGCAGCAAAGCGATATCGGCGCCATCGCCGACAGCGTCAAGGATTGCTTGCGTTGCGGCAAGTGCAAACCCGTGTGCTCGACCCACGTGCCGCGCGCCAATTTGCTGTACTCGCCGCGCGACAAGATCTTGGCGACCTCGTCCCTGATCGAAGCCTTCCTGTACGAAGAACAGACGCGCCGCGGTATTTCCATCAAGCATTGGGAAGAGTTCGAGGACGTGGCCGACCACTGCACGGTCTGCCATAAATGCGTGACGCCTTGCCCCGTCAACATCGACTTTGGCGATGTGTCGATGAACATGCGCAATTTGCTGCGCAAGATGGACAAGAAGAGCTTTAATCCGGGCACCAAGGCCACGATGATGTTCCTCAACGCTACCGATCCCGTGACCATCAACGCCACGCGCAAGGTCATGATCGGCTGGGGTTACAAGGCGCAGCGCCTGGGCCATGACTTGCTGAAGAAATTTGCCAAGAAGCAAACCAAGGCGCCGCCGCCATCGACAGGCAAGCCGCCCGTCAAGGCGCAGGTGATTCATTTTATTAACAAAAAGATGCCGGGCAACCTGCCGAAGAAATCGGCACGCGCGCTGCTCGATATCGAAGACGATAAAGTCATCCCGATCATCCGCAATCCGAAGACGACGACGGCCGATACGGAAGCCGTGTTCTACTTCCCTGGTTGCGGTTCGGAACGTTTGTTCTCGCAAGTGGGCCTGGCTACGCAAGCGATGCTGTGGGAAGTGGGCGTGCAGACGGTCTTGCCGCCGGGCTATTTGTGCTGCGGTTATCCGCAACGGGGTGCGGGCGAGTTCGACAAGGCCGAGAAGATGATGACGGATAACCGCGTCCTGTTCCACCGCATGGCCAACACGCTCAATTACCTGGACATCAAGACGGTGCTCGTGTCGTGCGGCACTTGCTACGACCAGCTGGCCACGTATCAGTTTGAAAAGATTTTCCCTGGCTGCCGCATCATGGATATCCATGAGTATTTGCTGGAGAAAAACGTCAAGCTGGAAGGTGTCAACGGCACGCGCTATATGTACCACGAGCCATGCCACAATCCGATGAAGCTGCAGGAATCGGGCAAGACCATCAATTCCCTGATCAGCACGGTAGACAACGTGAAGATCGAGAAGAATGACCGTTGCTGCGGCGAATCGGGTTCGCTGGCCGTCACGCGCCCGGACATTTCCACGCAAGTGCGTTTCCGCAAGGAAGAAGAGATGGTCAAGGGCGCCGACAAGCTGCGCGGCGACGGTTTCACGGGCGACGTCAAAATCCTCACCAGCTGCCCGTCGTGCCTGCAAGGCTTGTCGCGCTACAATGACGATTCGGGCACGACGGCCGATTACATCGTCGTCGAGATCGCCAAACACTTGCTGGGAGAGAACTGGATGCCGGATTATGTGAAACGCGCCAATGACGGCGGCATCGAACGGGTGCTCGTGTGATGTCCACGAGTTGCGATCTGTGCAACTTGCTGGACGGCTACGCCAACAAGCAGGGTCTGGAGACCTTGCTGTGGCGCAGCGAACGCTTGTCCGTCGTGGCGGTCGACGACCCGAGCTACCCCGGCTTTTGCCGCGTGATCTGGAACAAACACGTGAAGGAAATGACGGATTTGACGCCGGGCGAGCGCAATTACGTCATGGAAGTCGTGTGGCAAGTCGAACTGGCCGTGCGGGAAGTGATGCAGCCGGAAAAGGTGAATGTCGCCAGTTTCGGCAACATGACGCCGCACGTGCACTGGCACGTGATTCCCCGCTACCGCGACGACGCGCATTTCCCGAACCCCAGCTGGGCGGTGATCCAGCGCGAAACGGCGCCCGAGGTGCTGGCCGCGCGCCGCGCCCTGCTGCCGGCCTTGCGCGACGCCATCCTTCAACGTTTATCCGCATAAAGTATTGTCATGACTGAAAAAGCAGCAACACCCCAACCCACCGGCTTGACCGTGCACAACCAGTCGCGCGTGCTCGACGTGGCGTTCGACGACGGCAGCGAATTTGCCTTGCCGTTCGAATACCTGCGTGTGTACTCGCCGTCGGCCGAAGTACAGGGCCATGGCAAGGGCCAGGAAACCTTGCAATTAGGTAAGCGTCTGGTCGGCATCACGGGTCTGGAGCCGGTCGGCAACTACGCCGTGCAGCCCACCTTCAGCGATGGCCACAATTCCGGCCTGTACACCTGGGCTTATCTGTACAAGCTGGGCGCTGAGCAAGCGACCCTGTGGCAAGCCTATCTGGACCAGCTGGCGGCAGCCGGCTACCCGGGCGACAGCGGCCGCGACGCCAAGGCGGACATGACGGTCAAGCAATCTTCCGGCGGTCATGTTCACGGACCCAGTTGCGGGCACAAGCATTAAAACACCTGAAAAATCTACTGCGCGTCGCCATTTGCGGCCGCCGATGCTCACTGTGCTCAAGCACAGCTCCGCTTCTCGGCCACAACTTGCTTCCGCTCGCTACGGTTTTTTAGGTGTTTAGAAAAAATAATGCGGTAATCTTGTCGGATTGCCGCCGCCCCGTTCGTCGTATGGATGCCCGCGCTTGCGGGCATTTTTCTTTTGGAGAAGAGACTATGGAATACATGATCCTGATCTACGCCGACGAGGCGTGCTATGAAACGATGCCGGAAGGCCAGATGGCCAGCCTGATGGCCGACTTTGCCAGCTATACGCAGGACCTGGAAGCGGCGGGCGTGATGCGCGGCGGCGCCGAGCTGGCGCCTGTGCGCAGCGCCACCAGCGTGCGTGTGCAAAACGGCAAGCCTGTCATCACGGATGGGCCGTTCGCGGAAACCAAGGAGCAGCTGGGCGGCTATTACCTGCTGGACTGCGCCCACCTGGACGAGGCGCTGGCCTGGGCCGGGCGTTGCCCGGCGGCTTCCCTGGGCACCATCGAAGTGCGGCCTGTCACGGCATAAACATGGCCGGTGACGCCATTGCGGCCGTCGAACACGTCTTTCGCCAGGAAAAGGGCAGGGTGCTGGCCGGCCTGATGCGGCGTTTCGGCGACCTGGGCCTGGCGGAAGATGTGTTGCAGGAAGCGTGCCGCAAGGCGCTGGAACTGTGGCCGCAGGCGGGCATCCCATCTAATCCCGCGGCCTGGCTCAGCTCGGTGGCGCGCAACGCGGGCCTCGATCACGTGCGCCGCGCGGGCAAGAGCGTCAGCGAGGCCGAGGCCGTGCTGTCCTGCCTGCCGGCGGCCATGCTTGATGAAACGCAAGCCATCGAGGACGACCGTCTGCGCCTGCTGTTCATCTGCTGCCATCCCGCGCTGGCGCCCGAGGCGCAGGTGGCGCTGGCCTTGCGCACCCTGTGTGGCTTGTCCACGGGCGAGATCGCGCGTGCCTTCGGCTTGGCGGAAGCTGCCCTGTCGCAGCGGCTCTTGCGCGCCAGGCGCAAGATCGCCGAAGCGCGCATCCCTTTCGAGTTGCCGCCGGCCCAGGATTGGCCGCAACGGCTGGCGCAAGTGCAGCATGTCATCTATCTGGTGTTTAGCGAAGGCTATTGCGCCAGCGGCGGCGATAGCCTGCTGCGCGCCGACCTGTGCGCGGAAGCGTTGCGCCTGGGGCGGCTGCTCGACAGCCTGCAGCCCGGCCAGCCGGAAGTACAGGGGCTATTGGCCTTGCTGCTGCTGCAGGCGTCGCGCGGCCCGGCCCGCCTCTCGCCCGCAGGCTGTTTGCTGACACTGGAAGAGCAGGATCGTCGCCTGTGGGATGACGCCCTGATTGCCGAGGGACTGGCGCTGCTGGAACTGGCCTTGCCGGCGCGCGCGCCGGGCCCATACCAGTTGCAGGCGGCCATTGCCGCCTTGCACGCCAAGGCCGTCACGGCCAGCCAGACGGACTGGCGCCAGATCAGCGCCCTGTATGGCGCCTTGTTGCGGCACAAGCCGGAACCATTGATCTTGCTCAATGCCGTGATCGCCTGCGCGATGGCGCATGGCGCAGAGCACGGCCTGGCGTGGCTCGAACGCCTGGAAGCCGTGCCCAGCCTTGCCAATTCGCATTATCTGCACGCGGCCCGGGCCGACTTGCTGCGCCGCCAGGGCGACCGGCGGGGGGCGCTGGCGGCGTATGCCCGGGCGGCCATGCTGGCCGCGAATGCGGTGGAAAGGCAATACCTTCTCCGGCGTCACGGGGAAATGCGCCTGCCGCTTGTATAATGCTCCCAAGTTCAAACAGACTGCCTACCATGACCAATACGACCCATTTCGGATACAAAACAGTTGCAGAAGACGACAAAGTGCGCGAAGTCGCCAAGGTGTTCCATTCCGTCGCTGCCAAATACGACGTGATGAACGACTTGATGTCGGGCGGGCTGCACCGTCTGTGGAAGACGTTTACCATTGCCAACGCGGGTGTGCGTCCCGGTTTCAAGGTGCTCGACATCGCCGGCGGCACGGGCGACCTGTCGAAGGCATTCGCCAAGCAGGCGGGCCCTACCGGCGAAGTCTGGTTGACCGATATCAATGAATCGATGTTGCGCGTAGGCCGCGACCGCCTCTTGAATCGCGGCTTGCTCACCCCCACCTTGTTGTGTGACGCGGAAAAACTGCCATTCCCCGACAATTATTTCGACCGGGTCAGCGTGGCCTTTGGCTTGCGCAACATGACGCACAAGGATGTGGCGCTGGCGGAAATGCGCCGCGTGCTGAAACCGGGCGGCAAGTTGCTGGTGCTGGAGTTTTCCAAGGTGGCGGCGCCCCTGCAAAAGCCGTACGACCTGTATTCGTTCTCGGTTTTGCCGTGGTTCGGACAGAAAATCGCCGGCGACGCGGAAAGCTATCGCTACCTGGCAGAATCGATCCGCATGCATCCGGACCAGGAAACGCTGAAGACCATGATGGAAACGGCGGGCCTGGAGCGCGTGCAGTACTACAATTTGACGGCAGGCATTGCCGCTTTGCATACCGGCATCAAGATGTAACTCAAGCTGTAACTCACCAAGCCGGTGATTTTAGGAGATGGAATGAAATTGAAGAAATTTATGGTCGGCATGATGCTGGCCGCGACCACGGTATCCATGCTGGGCGAGGCGCTGGCCCGTCCCATGGGCGGTGGCCGTTCGTTTGGCCGCCAGTCGCAAAACGTGGGCCGCCAGGCGCCTGCGCCGGCACCAACCCCGGCGCCGGCCGCCGCGCCACGCCAGGCGCAACCTGCGCCAGCCCCCGCGCCGGCCCCTGCCGCCAAGGCACCGAGCCGCTGGAAGGGCTTGCTGGGCGGCGCCTTGCTGGGCCTGGGTCTGGGCGCGCTGCTGTCGCATTTCGGCCTGGGCGGCGCCCTGGCCAGCATGATCAGCACCCTGCTGATGGTGACCTTGCTGGCCGGCGTGGCGTTCTTCATCTACCGCATGGTACGTGGCAAACGCGACAATAATGCCGGCGGCAATGCGCCGTTTGCCGGTTTTGGCGGCAACCAGCCTGCGCCAGCGGGCAACGTGCCTGACATCGGTTCGCGCATCCCGCCGCTGCCGCCGCTGCAACCCGTCTCGTCCGGCGTAGGCCTGGACAAGCCGGTCCCGGCTGCCGCGCCATGGGGCGTACCAAGCGACTTCGACAAGGACGCCTTCCTGCGCCACGCGAAAAGCAATTTCATTCGCCTGCAAGCGGCCTGGGACAAGGCGGACGTCAACGATATCCGCGAATTCACGTCGCCGGAAGTGTATGCGGAACTGCGCATGCAAATCCAGGAACGGGGCGCGCAGCCAGACTTTACGGATGTCGTCACCATCGATGCCGAACTGCTGGGAATCGAAACGAGCGTCAACGACTACCTGGCCAGCGTAAAGTTCACGGGCCTGATCCGTTCGGCGCCGGGCGCCGCAGCGGAACCGTTCGCGGAAGTATGGAATATGTCGAAACCCGTCAGCGGCAATAGCGGCTGGGTTCTGGCAGGCATCCAGCAATTGAATTAATTGTAAAAACTTGCTGAATAATGGCTTAAGTCCATGCGGAATGCATGATGCTTGAGAGATATTTCCTGCTGAACTGGTAAGATCGAAACCGCCCACCTTGTTTGATGGGCGGTTTTTTCTTTTTGGGGGCGCGCGCGGCGCGCAGTATATAGATGGCACCACTTTCCGATCTCTCCCTGATGACGCCCGTCATCGCGACAATCAACCACTTGCTGGCGCAGGAGCCGTGGGCGCGCCAGCAACTGGCCGTGCACGCCGGCAAGCTGGCCTGCATCGACACGGGCGCCGTGGCCTTGCGCCTGCGCGTCGACAGCGCCGGCATGCTGGAGGCGGCGCCGGCCGACATGCCGGCCAACGTCACCATCCGCGTGAAATTGTCCGATGTGCCGCTGATCCTGCAAAACCGCGAGCGGGCGTTTTCCTACGTCAAGATCGAAGGCGATGCCGAGTTTGCCAATGCGATTTCCCAATTGAGCAAGGGCTTGCGCTGGGAAGCCGAGCACGACCTGGAAAAGGTCGTCGGCCCCATGCTGGCCACGCGCCTCGTGTCCGGCGCGAAGGATGCGGCCGCCTTTGTGCGCACGGGCCAGCAAAAGCTGGCGGAAAACGTGGCCGAATATTTTCTCGACGAACAGCCCATGCTGATCCGTCCTTCTACCCTGCAAGAGTATTCCGCTGGCGTGACGCGCGTGCGCGATGACGTCGAACGCCTGGCCAAGCGCCTTGCCCGGCTGGAAAAGGCGGTCGCCGCCGTCCAGCCGCAGCCCTCCTCACCGGATTTGTCTACATGATATTGAAATTCCTGCGCCTGTTTAAAATCATCCGTGTTTCCATCAAGTACGGCCTGGATGAGATAGCGATTTCTGGTCTGCAAGTTCCCCGCACCGCCAAATTGATCGACACCCTGATTTTCTGGCGCGACCTGTCGTCGCCACGGGGCTTGCGCCTGCGCCTGGCGCTGGAAGAGCTGGGCCCGATTTTCGTCAAATTCGGCCAGGTGCTGTCGACCCGGCGCGACCTGATGCCGCTCGACATCGCCGAAGAGCTGGCGCGCCTGCAAGACCGGGTGCCGCCGTTCGATTCCGACCTGGCCGTCGCGCAGATCACCAAGTCGCTGGGCGCGCACCCGGACCAGCTGTTTGCCCGCTTCGAGCGCGAACCGGTGGCGTCCGCCTCGATTGCCCAGGTGCACTTTGCCACCCTGAAAGATGGCCGCGAAGTGGCCGTGAAGGTCTTGCGTCCAGGCATGAAAAAGCTGATCGACGAAGACGTGGCCCTGATGCACATCGCCGCCGACTGGACCAGCCGCCTGTGGGCCGACAGCAAGCGCCTGAAACCCAAGGAAGTCGTGGGCGAGTTCGACAAATACCTGCACGACGAGCTGGACCTGATGCGCGAGGCGGCCAACGCCAGCCAGCTGCGCCGCAACTTCGCCAACTCGGACTTGCTGCTGGTGCCGGAAATGCACTGGGATTACTGTTCCAGCAGCGTCATCGTCATGGAGCGCATGTATGGCATTCCCGTGTCGCAGACGGAGCGCCTGGTGGCGGCCGGCGTGGATTTGCGCAAGCTCTCCAGCGATGGCGTGGAGATTTTCTTCACGCAAGTGTTCCGCGATGGCTTTTTCCATGCGGACATGCATCCGGGCAATATTCTCGTGTCGATCGCGCCCGAATCGTTCGGCCGCTACATCGCGCTGGACTTCGGCATCGTCGGTACCCTGAACGACTACGACAAGGATTATCTGTCGCAAAACTTCCTCGCCTTCTTCCGCCGCGATTACAAGCGCGTGGCCGAGGCGCATATCGAATCGGGCTGGGCGCCGAAGGATACGCGCGTCGATGAGCTGGAAGCGGCCGTGCGCGCCTGCTGCGAGCCCATCTTCGACCGTCCGCTGAAAGATATTTCCTTTGGGCAAGTGTTGCTGCGCCTGTTCCAGACCTCGCGCCGCTTCAATGTGGAAGTGCAGCCGCAACTGGTGCTGTTGCAAAAGACCCTGCTCAATATCGAGGGCCTGGGCCGCCAGCTGGACCCGGAACTGGACCTGTGGCAAACGGCCAAGCCTTACCTGGAAAAATGGATGAGCAACCAGGTGGGGCCGCAAGGCTTCATGGAGCGCCTGCGCGCGGAGGCGCCCCGCTATGCGCACATCTTCCCGCAACTGCCGCGCTTACTGCACCAGGCCTTGACGGTGCATGGCGAACCGCGCGAAAACGAGGTGGAACTGATGAAAACCTTGCTGGCGGAGCAACGCCAGACGAACCGCTTGCTGAGCTTTATCGTCTACTTCGTGGGCGCTTTCGCGCTCGGCGCACTGGGCTTGCAAGTGTTCATGCGCTGGCATCAACTGCCGTTTTAACTGGCTGAGGACGTAAGTGATGGCTGACTTCCACACCCGCGACCCGCTCTCGCCCGCCTTCTGGGACGAGCGTTTCGAGAAGCAATTCACGCCCTGGGACCACGGCGGCGTGCCCGCGCGCCTGCGCAGCTTCGTTGCCGGCAGCCCGGTGCCCCTGCGCTGCCTGATTCCCGGTTGTGGCTCGGCGTATGAGCTGGTCTTCATGCTGGAGCACGGCTGGGATGCCACGGCCATCGACTTTTCGCCCGGTGCCGTGGCGGCCGCGCGCATCCAGCTGGGTGAGCGGGCAGGGCGGGTGGTGGAAGCGGACTTCTTTGCCTGGGAACCCGATGTGCCGCTGGACCTGATCTATGAACGGGCTTTCCTGTGCGCCATGCCGCGCGCCATGTGGCCGCAAGTGGCGGCCCGCTGGGCGCAGCTGCTGGCGCCCGGTGCCATGCTGGCCGGCTACTTCTTCTTTGACGACAATGCCAAGGGGCCGCCGTTCGGCATATCGCGTGAGACACTGCAGGAATTGCTGGCGCCGCATTTCGATTGCCTGGCCGACGACGCCGTCGACGATTCCATCGCCGTCTTCGCCGGCAAGGAGCGCTGGATGAGCTGGCGCCGCCAGGCGGACTGAGGCGGGCGGGGCAATTTCCGCTGGCGACAAAGGAAAAGCTTTATAATTCAGGGTTTTTGATGATTTTCTCGGAGTAGAGATGCCGATTTACGCTTACCGTTGTGACGAGTGTGGTTTTGCCAAGGACGTCTTGCAAAAGATTTCCGATCCAGTACTGACGGTGTGCCTGTCGTGCGGCAAGCCCAGTTTCAAGAAGCAATTGACGGCCGCCGGTTTCCAATTGAAGGGCACCGGCTGGTACGCGACCGATTTCCGCGGCGGCACGGCGCCCACCACGGCCATTCCGACGGGCCCGGCCGATAACGCCAAACCCGCCCCGGCCGCCGAGAGCGCGCCTGCCGCGGCCCCTGCGCCCGCCCCGGCTGCCGCTGCGCCGAAAGCGGACTGAAAAGCGCGCCGCGCCGATACGATCCCTTACCGAGAAACCGATGCGTAAATACTTTATTACCGGATTACTGATTTTGGTGCCCCTGGCCATTACGGCCTGGGTCCTGAATCTGGTCATCAGCACGATGGACCAGTCGCTGTTGCTGGTGCCCGGCAGTACGCAGCCCAGCGTCTGGTTCGGCCGCCAGATTCCCGCGCTGAGCACCATTCCCGGCCTGGGCACGGTATTGACGGTACTGATCGTGTTCTTCACGGGCTTGCTGACGAATAACCTGGTCGGCAATTACGTGGTGAAACTGTGGGAAAAATTGCTGCAACGCATACCCATCGTCAATTCCCTGTATTCGAGCGTCAAGCAAGTGTCGGATACCCTGTTTTCCCCGTCGGGCAATGCCTTCCGCAAGGCCGTGCTGGTGCCGTATCCGCACCAGAACTCCTGGACCATCGCTTTCCTGACCGGTGTGCCGGGCGGCGATGCGGCGAACCACCTGGTGGGCGACTATGTCAGCGTGTACGTGCCGACGACGCCGAATCCGACATCGGGCTTTTTCCTGATGATGAAGCGCAGCGATGTCGTCGAACTCGACATGAGCGTCGATGCGGCGCTCAAATATATCGTCTCGATGGGCGTGGTGGCGCCTGCGGAAGTTGTTGCTGTACCGGCCCCGGCAGCCAAAGAATAAAGGCAGGCGTCCCATGCGGGACGTGGCCGGATTGAACACTCACTAACCTGAACTGAGAATTTTATGTCTATGCGTACTGAATACTGCGGCCTCGTTACCGAAGCCATGCTGGGACAAACCGTCAGCCTGTGCGGCTGGGTACATCGCCGCCGCGACCACGGCAGCCTGATTTTCATCGACTTGCGCGACCGTGAAGGCCTGGTGCAAATCGTCTGCAACCCGGAACAAGCGGAGATGTTCAAGGTCGCCGAAGCCGTGCGCAACGAATTCTGCCTGCGCGTGACGGGCGTCGTGACCAACCGTATCGAAGGCACGATCAACAACAACTTGAAATCGGGCAAGATCGAAGTGGTCTGCTCGGAGCTGGAAGTGCTGAACCCTTCCGTGCCCGTGCCGTTCCAGCTGGACGACGACAACCTGTCGGAAACGACGCGTCTGACACACCGCGTGCTGGACCTGCGCCGCCCGCAAATGCAAAACAACCTGCGCCTGCGCTACAAGGTGACGATGGAAGTGCGCAAGTACCTCGACGCGCTGGGCTTCATCGACATCGAAACGCCGATGCTGACCAAGTCGACGCCAGAAGGCGCGCGCGATTACCTGGTGCCGTCGCGCGTGAACGCGGGCAGCTTCTTTGCCTTGCCGCAATCGCCACAGTTGTTCAAGCAACTGTTGATGGTCGCCAACTTCGACCGTTATTACCAGATCACCAAGTGCTTCCGCGACGAAGACTTGCGCGCTGACCGCCAGCCTGAATTCACGCAGATCGATTGCGAAACCTCGTTCCTGACGGAACAGGAAATCCGCGACCTGTTCGAAGACATGATCCGCGTCGTCTTCAAGAACACGCTGAACATCGACTTGCCGAACCCGTTCCCGGTGATGGATTTCGCCGAAGCGATGGGCCTGTACGGCTCCGACAAGCCGGACATGCGCGTCAAGCTGGCCTTCACGGACTTGACCGAAGTCATGAAGTCGGTCGAATTCAAGGTCTTCAACGGCGCCGCCAACATGAAGGGCGGCCGCGTGGTAGCCCTGCGCGTACCGCAAGGCGGCAGCATGCCCCGTTCGGAAATCGACGCCTACACCCAGTTCGTCGCCATCTACGGCGCCAAGGGTTTGGCTTACATCAAGGTCAACGAGAAAGCCAAGGGTCCTGAAGGCTTGCAGTCGCCGATCGTCAAGTTCCTGCCTGCCGACGTGCTGGCCACGATCCTCGAGCAGACGGGCGCGCAAGACGGCGACCTGATCTTCTTCGGCGCGGACAAGGCCAAGGTCGTCAACGATGCCATCGGCGCGCTGCGCGTGAAAATCGGTCACAGCGAATTCGGCAAGAAAGCCGGCCTGTTCGAAGACGTGTGGAAGCCATTGTGGGTGGTCGACTTCCCGATGTTCGAGCACGACGAAGAAGCGGACCGCTGGACGGCGACCCACCACCCATTCACGGCGCCGAAAGACGGCCATGAAGACATGCTGGAAAGCGATCCGGGCGCCTGCATCGCCAAGGCCTACGACATGGTCTTGAACGGCTGGGAACTGGGTGGCGGTTCGATCCGTATCCACCGCGAAGAAGTGCAAAGCAAGGTCTTCCGCGCGTTGAAGATCGACGCCGAAGAAGCGCAGCTGAAATTCGGCTTCCTGCTCGACGCCCTGCAATACGGCGCGCCACCGCATGGCGGCCTGGCATTCGGCCTGGACCGTATCGTGACCATGATGACGGGTTCCGAATCGATCCGCGACGTGATCGCCTTCCCGAAAACCCAGCGCGCGCAAGATTTGCTGACCCATGCGCCGTCGGAAGTTGACGAGAAGCAACTGCGCGAACTGCACATCCGTTTGCGCAGCACCGAGCCAAAAGTAGTGTAATGAAGCATGCGGCTGCCCAGGCAGCCGCTACCGTTTTACTTGCTGAGGCAAAAAAAGGCGCTGCGAGGCGCCTTTTTCATTCTTGATATGAGCCATAAAATTCCCGTTTCCGTGCTGGTCGTCATCCATACGGCGGACCTTGACGTCTTGCTGATCGAGCGCGCGGGCCAACCCGGTTTCTGGCAATCCGTGACGGGTTCCGTCGACGCCGTCGACGAACCGCTGCTGCAGACGGCTGCGCGCGAACTGGCGGAAGAAACCGGCATCGTTGCCGATGGGCACGATATCGTGCTGCGCGACTGGAACTTGTCGAATGTGTACGAGATCTATCCGATCTGGCGCCACCGCTATGCGCCGGGCGTGACGCGCAACACGGAACACGTGTTCAGCGTGCAAGTGCCGCGCGACATCGCCGTCACCCTGAGCCCGCGCGAGCATTTGCAGCATGCGTGGCTGCCTTACTTGGCGGCGGCCGACCGCTGTTTCTCGTCGTCCAACGCGGAAGCGATCTTGCAATTGCCGGCCATGACGGGCTTGGCGCGTCCCACCTGATTTTCTAGAAAGCATTCCATGTTGAACTGGTTACATTTGACTGCGCAGCAAAAACTGCTGGGCACCCTGGGCATCGTTTTTTGCCTGTGCTTTATCTTCCTGCTGTTCAGCTCCACCGTGCCCGGCCGCACGCCGCCGATCGGCATGCCGCTGATGGCCATCGGCTGGCTGCTGCATCCGGGCGCGTTTGCCAAGGGCAAGCGCACCGTGGCCTGGCGTGGCGCACCGTTGCTGGTGAAGATCGTCTGGGCGGCGGGTATTACCGCGCTGATCGTCAGCGTGACGGCGGGCGTGGGACGCATGCTGGCCTGATTGTGGGTTTTAGGTGCGCACGCGCACCTAGGCCGGCGCCGCGCGGGGCCTGTCTGGGAGTAGAATCAATGCATGAAAATCCGCGTAGCAACTTATAATATACACAAGGGTGTCTCCTCCGTGCGGGGCTTGCCCCGCGTGCATGCTTTAAAGCAGGCGATTGCCCTGTTCCATGCCGATGTTGTCTTCTTGCAAGAGGTGCAAGGCAAGCACGACCGTAATGCGGCCCGCTATGGCGCCGAGAAGAACGGCCACAAGCATTGGCCGGAAGCGTCGCAGCACGAGTTCTTTGCCGGCCCCGAACACCATTCCGCCTACGGCATGAATGCCGTGTATGACCATGGCCACCATGGCAACGCCTTGCTGAGCAAGTTTCCCATCGCTTCGCAAACCAACCACGACGTGTCCGACCATGCCTACGAGCAACGCGGCATCCTGCATTGCGTGCTCAAGACGCCGCAGGCCGACGTGCATTGCTACGTCGTCCACCTGGGCCTGTTCGAGTCGGGGCGGGGCCGCCAGACGCAGGCGCTGATCGACGCCGTCATGGAGTCGGCGCCGAATGGCGAGCCCGTCATCATCGCGGGCGACTTCAACGATTGGCGCAACACGCTCAGCGACAAGCTGCGCAATGCGCTCGGTGTGGTCGAGGTATTCGACCAGCGCGCGTCGAACTCGGCCCTGGGCGACCTGGTGCGCACCCTGGCGCGGCGCCAGACGAAAACGCCGATTCCCGTGCCGGCGCGTACCTTTCCCGCCGCCTTGCCGTGGTTCCGCCTGGACCGCATCTATGTGCGTGGTTTCCACGTGGAAGGCGCGCAAGTGATGCACGGCACCCTGTGGGCCAAATTGTCGGACCACGCGCCGATAGTTGCTGCTTTGAAACTCGCGTAGACTGCCGGCATGCGCACAGTCAATTTCATCGCCCACAACGACATCCAGCTGCTGTATTGCGGCACCGATTACTTTCCAGCCTTGATCGCCGCCATCGACGGCGCGCGCTCGGAAGTGTATTTTGAAACGTATATCTTTGCCGACGACGCCACGGGCGCCCTGGTGCTCGATGCGCTCAAGCGTGCCGCCGCGCGCGGCGTGCTGGTGTGCATGATCACGGACTGGTTCGGCACGGGCAACCGCCGGGTCAACGCCATGCATGCAGAGCTGGAAGCGGCTGGCGTGCACCACCGCATCTTCAATCCGTGGTTCCGGCGCGGCATCACGCGCACGCACCGCAAGATTTGCGTGGCCGATGGTGAAATCGCCCTGGTGGGCGGCATCAATATCAATGACGACATGTTTTGCGACTACGACCACAGCATCAGCCTGGAAGCGCCGCGCTGGGATTTCGCCGTGCAGGTGAAGGGCCCGCTGGTGGACGCCATCCACGAAGAAGTGCAGGCGCAGTGGGCAAGATTGGGCAAGATGAACCTGGTGCGGCGTATCAAGCTGTACCGCAAGATGCGCGTCGTCAGCAAGGAGCTGGCGAAGAACCCCGTGGTGGCCGGCTTTGTCGTGCGCGACAACCTGCGCAACCGCCGCACCATCCAGCGCGCCTATTTGCAGGCGCTGGGACAGGCGAGGAAAAGCGTGATGCTGGCCAACCCGTATTTCGCGCCCGGCCACAAGTTGCGCCGTGCGCTGGCCCAGGCGGCCCAGCGGGGCGTGGACGTGGTGCTGTTGATCGGCGTGGGCGAGTTCCGCATGCAGGACGCCGTGGCGCATTCGTTTTATCCGAAACTGCTGGCCGCCGGCGTGAAAATCGTCGAATACCGCAAGACGCAGCTGCACGCCAAGGTGGCCGTCGTCGACGATGACTGGGCGACGGTCGGTTCCAGCAACATCGATGCGCTGAGCCTGTTCCTGAACCAGGAAGCGAATGTGGTCATCAAGGATGTGGCGTTCGCGCAAAGCTTGCGCCAGCATATAGAGCAGGGCGTCGCCGACGGCATCGTGATTCACCAGGATGATTTCAAGCACATCGGCCGTTTCCGGCGCATCGGCTATGAAGCTGCGTTCCTCGTGTACCGGCTGGTGATGCGCATTTTTTCAGTAGGCAAGTACGCATGAATGAGATGACAACGGTAAGGCTGGACAAATGGCTGTGGGCGGCGCGCTTCTTCAAGACGCGCTCGCTGGCCAGCGAAGCCGTCGACACGGGGAAAGTCAAAGTCGGCGGCGAGCGCGTGAAACCGGCGCGCAGCCTGCGCGTGGGCGACGAGCTGGCCATCGATAATGGCGCGGAGACGTGGGAAGTGGCCGTGCTGGGCCTGTCCGACAAGCGCGGCGCGGCGCCCGTGGCGCGCCTGCTGTATGGCGAAACGCTGGCCAGCATCGCCCGCCGCGAGCAGCTGGCCGAGGAGCGCAAGCTGTTCCGCGAGCCGGGCACCACCATCAAGGGGCGGCCGACCAAGCGCGACCGCCGTCAATTGAGCAAGGCAGGCGACCTTTCCTGAGGCCCGCCTGATGTGGGGCGGCAAGGGCGCGCGACGCTTTTGCCCTCCTGAAATCGCTGTAAACACGCAGCCTGAAAATGCTGCGCTGCACCAATAGAACGCCGGCTCTAAAGTTCCCGTTTGACTTTTACGTGGTAGTGGATAATAGTACGAGCGTTCGGATTTTTTCGAGGCGTGCTTTTTTTTACCCTCGCTTCAGTCCGCCAAATCGGCAACATCACTTTTAGAACGGACCTCTTGAATACTTCAGTCAAATTCATGCGCAAGGGCGAACTGACCCGTGCAGCCATCCTCGACGTGGCGCTGGACCTGTCCAGCCGCGACGGCCTGGAAGGCCTGACCATTGGGTTGCTTGCGGACAAAATGAACATGAGCAAGTCGGGCGTGTTTGCCCACTTTGGCTCGCGCGAAGACTTGCAGATGGAAGTGCTGAAGCTTTACCACTATCGTTTCGAGCAAGAAGTCTTTTTTCCCAGCATGAAAGAACCACGCGGCATCCAGCGCCTGCAATCGATGTTTGCGCGCTGGGTCAAGCGGGTCAGCGTGGAAATTGCTTCGGGCTGCATCTATATCAGCGGCGCCGTCGAGTATGACGACCGTCCCGGTCCCATCCGTGAAGCCCTGGTGGCCATGGTGCGGGCCTGGCAGGGCGCGCTGCTGCGCTGTGTCGAGCAATCGATCGCCACGGGCGACCTGAAAGCGGACACGGATGCCCAGCAGCTGGTGTACGAGATGTATGGCCTGATCCTGGCCCTGCATCACGACGCGCGTTTCCTGCGCGTGCCGGGCAGCATCGAACGGGCGCAAGCGGGCTTTATCCGCCTGCTGGCGTCGTACCAGAATTCCGTCACAAGCAAATAAGCCGTCAGGCAGTATCCGCAACAACGCACACGCACTTACAAGTACAACACTTTAGCTAATCGCCTTCAGGAGAAAATTATGGGTCAATACGTCGCGCCAATCCGGGATATGCAATTCGTCCTGCATGAGTTCCTGCAAGTGGAAGAAGAACTGAAGCAAATGCCGTCGTACGCCGACGTCGACGCCGACATCATCAACCAGGTGCTGGAAGAGGGCGGCAAATTCACCTCCGAAGTATTGTTCCCGCTGAACCACTCCGGCGACCGCGAAGGCTGCCACCACGACCCCGTCACGAAAAGCGTGACCACGCCGAAAGGCTTCAAGGAAGCCTACAAGCAGTACGTTGAAGGCGGCTGGGCGGCCCTGGCGTGCGATCCGGAATACGGCGGCCAGGGCTTGCCTGTCGTGCTGAACAATTCGTTCTATGAAATGCTGAACTCGTCGAACCAGGCCTGGTCCATGTACCCAGGCCTGTCGCACGGCGCCTACGAGTGCCTGAAGGAACACGGCACCGACCACCAGAAGGAAGTGTATCTGCCGAAGCTGGTGTCGGGCGAATGGACGGGCACCATGTGCCTGACCGAACCGCACTGCGGCACCGACCTGGGCCTGCTGCGCTCGAAAGCGCTGCCTGAGGCGGACGGTTCCTGGACCATCACCGGCAACAAGATCTTCATCTCGGCCGGCGAGCACGACATGGCGGAAAACATCCTGCACCTGGTGCTGGCCCGCGTGCCGGACGCGCCGGAAGGCTCGAAAGGCATTTCGCTGTTCCTGGTGCCGAAATTCCTGCCAAACGCGGATGGCACGGTCGGTGAGCGCAATCCGATCACCTGCGGCGCCATCGAAGAAAAAATGGGCATCCACGGCAATTCGACCTGCCAGATGAACCTGGACGGCGCGAAAGGCTGGATCATCGGCCAGCCGAACAAGGGCCTGAACGCCATGTTCGTCTTCATGAACGCGGCCCGCCTGGGCGTGGGCATGCAGTCGCTGGGCCTGACGGAAATCGCTTACCAGAACGCGCTGATCTACGCCAAGGACCGCACGCAAATGCGTTCGCTGTCCGGCATCAAGAACCCGGAACTGCCGGCCGACCGCATCATCGTGCACCCTGACGTGCGCCGCATGCTGTTGACCGGTAAAGCCTACGCCGAAGGCGCGCGTGCTTTCACCTCCTACGTGGCGCTGCAGATCGACCGCGAACTGCACCACCCGGACGCCGACGTGCGCAAGGAAGCGGCCGATGAAGTGGCGCTGCTGACGCCTGTCATCAAGGCCTTCATCACCGACAACGCCTGGATCGCCACTTCGGACGCGATGCAAGTGTTCGGCGGCCATGGCTACATCTCGGAATGGGGCATGGAGCAGTATGTGCGCGACGCGCGCATCAACATGATCTACGAAGGCACGAACACGATCCAGTCGCTGGACCTGTTGGGCCGCAAGATCCTGGGCGACAACGGCGCCAAGCTGCGCAAGTTCGGCGAAAAGATCAAGGCTTTCGTCGAAGACAACGGCACCGATGAAGCGATGAGCGAATTCGTTACGCCACTGGGCGACCTGGGCGACAAAGTCACCAAGCTGACCATGGAAATCGGCATGAAGGCATTCCAGAATCCGGACGAAGTGGGCGCGGCATGCGTGCCTTACCTGCGCGTCGTCGGCCACATGATCTACAGCTACCTGTTCGCGCAGATGGCCAAGATCGCCCTCGAAAAAGAATCCAGCGGCGACAAGTTCTACACCGCCAAACTGGCTACCGCACGTTTCTACTTCGCCCGCTTGCAGCCTGAAACGGCAACCCTGATCCGTCAGGCGCGTTCCGGTTCGGCCAACCTGATGGCACTCGACGCAGACCTGTTCTAAGACTTGAGGAAAATATGACCAATTTCATCGTTAAAAAAGTAGCCGTCCTCGGCGCCGGCGTGATGGGCGCGCAGATCGCCGCCCATTGCATCAACGCGAAAGTGCCGGTCGTGCTGTTCGACCTGCCGGCCAAGGAAGGCCCGAAGAATGGCATCGTGCTGCGCGCCATCGAGAACCTGAAAAAGCTGTCGCCTGCGCCGCTGGGCAACAAGGATGACGCCGCGCTGATCCAGGTGGCCAACTACGAAGACAACCTGGACCTGCTGGCCGGTTGCGACCTGATCATCGAAGCCATCGCTGAGCGCATGGACTGGAAACACGACCTGTACCAGAAGGTGGCCCCGCACATCGGCCCGAACGCGATCTTCGCCTCGAACACCTCGGGCCTGTCGATCACCAAGCTGGCCGAAGGCTTCGACGCCGACCTGAAATCGCGCTACTGCGGCGTGCACTTCTTCAACCCGCCGCGCTATATGCACCTGGTCGAGATCATCCCGACCGAGTTCACCAAGCCGCAGATCGCCGACCAGCTGGAAGGCTTCCTGACCACCACCCTGGGCAAGGGCGTGGTCCGCGCCAAGGATACGCCGAACTTCATCGCCAACCGCGTTGGCGTGTTCGGCATCCTGGCCATCGTGCACGAAGCCGAAAAATTCGGCCTGTCCGTGGACGTCGTCGATGATTTGACGGGCGCCAAGCTGGGCCGCGCCAAGTCGGGCACCTTCCGCACGGCGGACGTGGTCGGCCTGGACACCATGGGCCATGTGATCAAGACCATGCAGGACTACCTGCCGAACGATCCGTTCGCTGCCGTCTACAAGACGCCGGCCGTCCTGGCATCGCTGGTGGAAAAAGGCGCGCTGGGCCAGAAGAGCGGCGCAGGTTTCTACAAGAAGGTCGGCAAGGAAATCCAGCGCCTGGACTTCGCCACCGGTGAATACGTGGCCGGCGGCGCCAAGGCTGCCGACATCATCGCCCGCATCCTGAAGGAAAAGGATCCGGTCAAGAAGATGAAGGCGCTGCGCGAATCGACGAACCCGCAAGGCCAGTTCCTGTGGGCGATCTTCCGCGACGCTTTCCACTACATCGCCATCCATCTGGACACCGTGGCCGACAATGCGCGCGACATCGACTTCGCCATGCGCTGGGGCTTCGGCTGGAACGTGGGTCCGTTTGAAACGTGGCAGGCATCGAACTGGCTGCAAGTGGCCAACTGGGTCAAGGAAGACATCGACGCCGGCCACGCGCTGTGCAATGCACCGCTGCCAGCCTGGGTCTTCGAAGGCCCGGTCGCTGAACAAGGCGGCGTGCATACGCCGGAAGGTTCGTATTCGGCCGTGTCGAACAGCTTCGTGCCACGTTCGACCCTGTCCGTATATGACCGCCAGCCGTTCCGCGCGCCCGTTTTTGGCACCAACTTGGGCAGCGGCGCTGCCGACCCCAAGACCGCCGGCACCACCGTCTTCGAAGACGAATCCGTGCGCGTCTGGCATACGGGTGACGATGTCCTGATCATCTCGTTCAAGACCAAGATGCACGTGATCGGCGAAGGCGTGATCAATGGCCTGAAACTGGCGCTGGCCGAAGCGGAAAAGAACTTCAAGGGCCTGGTGATCTGGCACGCCGATGCAGCCGAAGGCGGCGCCTTCTCGGCCGGCGCCGACCTGCAATCGGCCCTGCCGGCGTTCATGCAAGGCGGCGTGAAAGCCGTCGATCCGATCATCGCCGAACTGCAGAACACCTTCATGTCGCTGAAATACGCGAATGTGCCGGTGATCGCCGCGGTCGCTGGCCTGGCACTGGGCGGCGGTTGCGAGCTGGCCTTGCACGCATCGAAGCGCGTGGCCTCGATCGAGTCGTACATCGGTCTGGTGGAAGTGGGCGTGGGCCTGATTCCAGCCGGCGGCGGCCTGAAGGAAGCGGCGCAGCGCGCCTACAAGGAAGCCAAGGGCAACGATATCCTGCAATTCCTGAAAACGGGCTTCACCAATGCAGCCACCGCCAACGTGTCGAAATCGGCGCTGGAAGCGAAGAAAATGGGCTACCTGAAGGAAGACGACGTGATCGTGTTCAATGCCTACGAGCTGCTGCACGTGGCCAAGGTCGAAGCGCGCGCCATGTTCGACGCGGGCTTCCGTCCGCAACTGCCGTCGCTGATCCAGGTGACGGGCCGTTACGGCTGGGGCACCATCAAGGCGCAGCTGGTCAACATGCGCGACGGCGGCTTCATTTCGGCGCACGATTTCAAGCTGGGCGAGATGATCGCCGAGATCGTATCGGGCGGCGACGTGGACCAGGGCAGCTTCGTCAGCGAACAGTGGCTGCTGGATATGGAACGCAAGGCATTCCTGGAGCTGTTGAACCATCCGAAAACCCAGGAACGGATCATGGGCATGATGCAAACCGGTAAACCGGTACGCAACTAAGCACAGCGTCGATGACGATCCTGTCCCTCGTTTTTAAAGTATTACTGCGCGTGAGGCCAAGCATGGTGTATGACCGTATCAAACAACAGATGATGGACACCTTGCCCTTCGTGCGGCTGCTGGGGATCAGCATCGACGACATCGGCGCCGGCACCTCGAAGGTGTCGCTGCCGGAAAATCCAAAACTGAATAATCACCTGGGCACGCAGCATGCGGGCGCCTTGTTTACCCTGGCCGAAACGGCTTCCGGCGCGGCCATGGCGGGCGGCTTCGCCGAGCTGATACTGGGCTTGCGCCCGGTGGCCAAGGAGTCGCGCATCCAGTACCAGAAGGTGGCCCGGGGCGCGACGCGCGCCGAAGGCCGGGTACCGGGCGACCTGGCTGCCTTGAAGGCGCAGCTGGCGCAGGATGGCAAGGTGGCGTTTCCCGTGGAAGTCGATATTTTCGACTCCGAAGGCACGCTGGCGGCACAGGTGACGGTGGACTGGTATTTGTCGCAGAAGCGATAAGCCTCTACCCCGGACATTCGACAGAACACGAACCTCGTTCAACATCTTTGAAAGCATAAAATGAGCAAACAACTTCAAGACGCCTACATCGTCTCTGCAACCCGCACCCCGATCGGCAAGGCGCCGCGCGGCATGTTCAGAAACACCCGCCCGGACGACCTGCTGGTGCGCGTGCTGCAATCGGCCCTGGCGCAAGCGCCTGGCCTGGACCCGGCGTTGATCACCGACGCCATCATCGGCTGCTCGTTCCCGGAAGCGGAGCAGGGCTTCAATATTGCGCGTAACTCGGTGCTGCTGGCAGGCTTGCCGAAAACCGTGGGCGGCGTCACCGTCAACCGCTACTGCGCTTCGGGCATCACGGCCATCGCCATGGCGGCCGACCGCATCCGCGTGGGCGAAGCCGACGTGATGATCGCCGGCGGCATCGAATCGATGTCGATGGTGCCGATGATGGGCCACCATCCGTCGATGAACCTCGACATGTTCAGCGACGAGAACATCGGCATGGCTTACGGCATGGGCCTGACAGCCGAAAAAGTGGCGCAGCAATGGAAAGTGTCGCGCGAACAGCAGGACGCGTTCTCCGTCGAATCGCACCGCCGCGCCATCGCCGCGCAGCAAGCCGGTTTCTTCAAGGCGGAAACGACGCCCGTGGAAATCATCACGCGCACGCCGAACCTGGCTACCGGCCAGGTTGATGTGACGCGCCGCACCGTCGACACGGACGAAGGCGCGCGCGCCGATTCGTCGATGGAGTCGCTGGCCAAGCTGAAGCCAGTCTTCGCGGCCAAGGGCTCCGTCACGGCCGCCAACAGCTCGCAGATGTCCGACGGCGCCGGCGCGCTGCTGATCGTCAGCGAAAAAATCCTGCGCGAGCACAACCTGACCCCGCTGGCGAAATTCTCCTCGTTCGCCGTGCGCGGCGTGCCGCCGGAAATCATGGGCATCGGTCCGAAATTCGCCATTCCTGCAGCATGCGCCGCCGCCGGCATCACGCAAGACCAGCTGGACTGGATCGAGCTGAACGAAGCGTTTGCCGCACAGGCGCTGGCCGTCATCGGCGACCTGGGTCTGGATCCATCGAAGGTCAACCCGATGGGCGGCGCGATCGCCCTGGGCCACCCGCTGGGCGCCACCGGCGCCATCCGCGCAGCCACCGTGATCCACGCGCTGCAGCGTACCAAGCAGAAGTACGGCATGGTCACGATGTGCGTGGGCGCCGGCATGGGCGCAGCAGGTATCTTTGAACGCGTCTAAGTTCGACGGGCTAAAGCAATAAAACAGGGCGCTGCGGGATTACCCCGGCGCCCTTTATCTTTTTGGAGACGACATGGATATTGTGTGCAGCAAGAGCGAGGGCATTCTGACCCTGGAATTCAACCGCCTGGAACGCAAGAATGCGATCACGGGCGCCATGTACCAGACCCTGGCCGATGCGCTGGTGGCGGCGGAGACGGACGACGACGTGCGCGCCATCCTGATCTGCGGCAAGCGCGAGATTTTCACGGCCGGTAACGACCTCGATGACTTCATGAAGACGGCGCGCCCGAAGGATGGCTCGCTCGACCACGACCGGCCCGTGTTCCAGTTCATGCGCGCCCTGTACGGCAGCAGCAAGCCCGTGGTGGCGGCCGTTTCCGGCCCGGCTATCGGCATCGGCACGACCCTGCTGATGCATTGCGACCTGGTCTACGCGGCCGACAATGCCAGCTTCTCGATGCCGTTCACGCAGCTCGGCCTGTGCCCGGAATTCGGTTCCAGCCTGCTGCTCACGCAACTGGCCGGCTACCCGCGCGCGGCGGAAAAGCTGATGCTGGGCGAGTCGTTCCCGGCCAGCGAAGCGCTGGAAATGGGCCTGGTGTCGAAAGTCGTGCCCCTGTACGAGCTGATGACCTTCGCGCAAGGCCAGGCCGCCAAGCTGGTGGCCCTGCCGGCCGCCTCGATTCGCGCCACCAAGCGCCTGATGAAGCAAAGCCGCATGGAGCCGATGAAGGCGGCCATCGCCGACGAAAACAAACTGTTCAGCGCCATGCTGGGCGGCGCCGAGGCGAAGGAAGCGTTTACGGCCTTCTTCCAGAAGCGCAAGCCGGATTTCAAGCAGTTCAATTAAGCGCTTGTTTCAACACTGGCCTGCATGCCGGCCAGGATCAGGGAAACCGAGGCGTGCCACTGCGTCTCGCCCACCGGCCTGCCCGCCAGCGCATAGCCGTGCAGGAAATCGACGAGCGCATCGCGCCCGCGCAAGCGGGTTTTCTTGTCCAGCGCGAGACCGTCGACGGCCAGCTCGAACAGTGCCATAAACCGCTCGGCCACGTCGGCTTGCTCCACCAGTCCGCGCGCCATCAGGCGCACGAAATACGGCGTGGCGCTGACCAGTTCCAGGTACAGCGCGCACAGCGCCAGCACACGCCGTGGCGCTGCCTGGCGCCGCGTAAACGGCGGCTGGCGCGGGTCGAGCGCGGCAAAACGTTGCGCCATCAAGGCCTGCAACAATTCCTCTTTTCCCGCGTAGTAGTGATACAGGGCCATGGCGTCGACGCCCAGGCTCTGCGCCAGCGCGCGCATGGAAAACGCCTCGCCTTTTTCTTCCAGCAGGGCCAGGGCCGCGTGCAGGATGCTGGCGTTGTCCAGCGCGGGCAGGGCGCGGCGCGGACGACCCGCTCGGCGCACGGGAGATTCCATGGCTTGAAGTTTTGGGATTTTCATGGGCATAATTCTACACCGTAGAATTAAATCAAGGAGCACTCATGCAAAAACCTTTCGTCAGCGTTTTTCTCGGCATCAGCCTCGATGGCTGCATCGCCGGGGAAAACGGCGACCTGTCCTGGCTGGCCGAGCTGGCCCCCGACTCGCCCGAGGCCACCGGCTATACGCAATTGATGGAGCAGGTCGATACCCTGCTGATCGGCCGCACCACCTACGACGCCGTGCTGGACTTCGAGCCGTGGCCGTATGTGGGCAAGCGCGTGGTGGTCTTGAGCCACCGCGACTTCGCGCCGCGCCATGGCGAGCAGCGCCGCGAAGGCAGCGTGCGGGAAGTTCTGCAGGACCTGGCAGCGGAAGGCTGCCGCCACGTGTACCTCGATGGCGGCGCCGTCATCCGCGCCGGCTTGCGCGACGGGGTCGTCGACAGCGTCACCTTGTCCGTGCTGCCCGTGGTGCTGGGCCGGGGCGTGCGCCTGTTCGAGGATGGCTTGCCGCGCAGCGACTGGCGGCTGGACGGCACGCGCGAGCTGCCCAGCGGCGTGGTGCAGCTGCGCTATGGAAAACGTTAAGCCGCGCTGGCCAGGTCGACGATGAAGCCTGTGTCAAAACGTTCGTTCTCGGGCGTGCCGTCCGGCCGTTTGTAGCCGCAGGGGTTGCAGACCACGCGGCAGTCCTGAATGCGGTAGTCGAGCGAGGCATGCATGTGGCCATGCACCCACAGGTCGGCCTGTGCCACCAGCGCGTCCAGCTGCGAGGCGAAGGCGGGCGAACCGAGGTTGTCTGCATACTGCGCTTCCACCGACAGCATCGATGGCGCCATGTGCGTGATGACGACCGTCTTGCCATCGAACGGTTGCGCCAGCTGCCGCTCCAGCCAGGCGCGGTGCTGCGCGTGCAGCTGCGCCGTGTCGCTGGCGCACAGCAGGCGGGGCGTGTCGCCGCCCGTGCTGATGCGCTTGTAGTCGGGCATGTAGGCTTGCGCCGCGTTTAGCGCTTCTTCCCGGCGCTCGGCGCCGAACAGCAGGAAATCCGTCCACAGCGTGGCGCCGAGGAAGCGCACGCCGTTCAGTACCACGGCGTCGCCGTCGAGCAGGCGGATGTTGGCGCCGTGCGCATTCGCGCTGGCGCAGGCGTCGCGCACGGCGTCCTGCATGCGTTCGAGCTGGTGGCCGTAGCCTTCGTGGTTGCCGTGCACGTACAGCACGGGCAGGGCGCCGAAGGTGCGCGCGGCCCAGGCGATGGCATTGCTGCCCGTGTCGATGTCGCCGGCCAGGATCACCACGTCGGGGCGGCAGGCGGCAAGGTCGATGGCGGGCGTGTCTTCGCCCCAGACTTCCAGGTGCAGGTCGGACAGGATCAGCAAACGCATGGCATTGGGCGCGGCAAGGCGCACGGCAGTCAATGGGCCTCTATCGTAGCGCAAGTCGCCACGCCCGTCTGCTTGACCGCGCGAGGGTAGCGACGTTACCCTGTGGCATTAATTCATACTGCCTATCTTCCTGGAGCCGCATGCCGCCTTTCTTCCTTCCCAAGACCTTGCTCAGTATCGCGCTGGCCGCCATGGCGCTGCCGTTGACGGCGCATGCCGCCACGCCCGCCGTCGATCCCCTGACGCAGCCGATCGCCTCGCCGTATGCGGCGCAGTGGAACCGCCCGCAGCAACCGGCGCGCATCCACGGCGACACGTATTACGTGGGCGTGGGCGGCTTGAGCGTGGTGCTGATCGACACGCGCGAAGGCTTGATCCTCATCGATGGCGCATTGCCGCAATCGGTGGCCGCCATCAAGGAACATATCCTCGAGCTGGGCTTTCGCCTGCAAGACATCAAGTTCATCCTGAGTACGGAAGCGCATTTCGATCATTCGGGCGGCATCGCCGCCCTGGCCCGCGACAGCGGCGCGCAAGTGATCGCCAGCCCGCTGGGAGCGCAGGCGCTGCGCGCGGGAGCGGTGCTTGCCGCAGATCCGCAAGCGGGCGAAATCGATCCCATGCCGGCCGTGGACAACGTGCGCGAGATCGCCGATGGCGAAGCCCTGCAACTGGGCGACGTGACCATCACGGCGCGCCATACGCCTGGGCATACGCCGGGCAGCACCAGCTGGACCTGGGTGTCGTGCGAGGATGCGGAGCGTCAGGAATGCCTGAACGTGGTGTTCGGCGCGAGCCTCACGCCGGTGGCGGCCGACGACTTTCACTACCTTGCCGATGAACGCCATGCGGACCTGACGCCGGCCTTCCGCCGCGTCATGCAGGACTTCGCCAGGCTGCCGTGCGACATCCTGATCTCGGCCCACCCCGACCACTCGGACGGCGACCGCAAGCTCACGCAACTGCTGGAAGGCGTCACGCCGAATCCCTTCATCGATGCGCAGGCGTGCAGCAACTACGCTGCCAAAAATGAAGCGAAGCTCGACGCCCGCATCGCCAAGGAACAAGCCATGGCCGGCGAGGCTGCGACAAAATAACAACGTTGGCGCATACGCCATGAAAAGCGGTTGACGCACTGCAGCATACGGCGCAGAATCAGCGTCCGCAGTGCAGATTAACCAGATAAAGGAAAGGAAACCCATGTTCGAGCAGGCTGGCAGCAAATTGTACGACCACTAGCCCCGTGCATGACGCTCGGGGTCATCGGCAGTATTGCCGATCCCGAGCCGGTGTCCTTCAAACCCCGGTGAGGAAACTCGCCGGGGTTTTTTGTTTTGGATGACCGGATTGAAAGGAAATACCATGAAAATCAAAGTGAAAGCCACGTCCAAGCCGCGCAATCCGCTGGTGGCCGCCGCCAGGCTGCGCGGCGGCGCCGGCGTGCACCAGTCGGTAGCGTCGCCGCGCGCGGCGCGCCGGGCTGGCAAGCACCGCCTGCAGCAATGGCTGGCGGGCCGCCTCAAAGCTGACGATTAGCGGGCCGGCAGGTCGACGATGTAGTTCGGATCAAAAGCGGGATTTTGCGGCGTGCCGCTGCGCGTCTTGTAGCCGCAGGGGTTCGAGATGACGCGGCAGCGGCCGATGTGGTAATCGCGCGAAGCGTGGATGTGGCCATGCACCCACAGGTCCGCCTGCGCGGCCAGTTCGTCCAGGCGCGAGGCGTAGGCGGGCGAACAGCCTTCGCTGCCGTAGGCATCGTCGACCGAGAGCAGCGACGGCGCCATGTGGCTGATGACGACGGTCGCGCCATCGAAAGGCTGCGCCAGTTCGCGCGCCAGCCACGCTTTTTGCTGCGCGTGGAACATGGCCGTGTCGGCCGCGCGCAGCTTGCGAAAGCCCATGTTGGCCAGGCGGATGCGCTTGTAGTCGTTCATGACGGCTTCCGCGTCGCGCATGGCCGCCTGGCGCGTGTCGTCGCCCAGCAGGCGGAAATCCGTCCACAGGGTGGCGCCCAGGAAGCGCACGGCGTTGCCCGCCTGGTCGGTGATGACGTGCGTGCCGCAGTCGAGGAAGTGCACGTTGTCCGTGGCGGCGCAGGCGCTGCGCAGCTCCTGGCGCACCTTGTCGAGGTGGTGGCCATAGCCTTCATGGTTGCCATGCACGTACAGCACCGGCAGCCCCGCAAACGCGGTGGCGGCCCAGGCGACGGCGCGGGCGCCCGTGTCGATGTCGCCAGCCAGGATGACGGCATCGGGGCAGCTGAGCGCAAGGTCGCCTTGCGGCGCTTCGTCGCGCCACAGCTCATGGTGCAGGTCCGACAGGATCAATAAACGCATGCGGCATCCAGGCGATGGGAGGGTATGCCATCGTACCTGAAAACCCTCACTCTTCCTCCAGCGCGGCGAAGCCGTGCGCCAGGTAGTCGAGCAGCGCGCGCACGGCCGGCAGCAGGCCGCGCCGCGACGGGAACACGGCGTGGATGATTTCGCGCTGCGGCCGCCACTGCTCCATCAGCGGCAGCAGGCTGCCATCGGCCACCTGCTCGGTGATCATCATGGTCGGCAGCTGTACCACGCCGACGCCGGCCACGGCCGCGTCGCGCAAGGTCAGCATGTCGCCCGTGACGAAGCGCGGCACGTGGCGCAGCTGGGCGCGTGCGCCGTCCGGGCCATGCAAATCCCACTGGTAGTGCTGTTGCGGCGTGCCCAGGGCCAGGCTGGGCCAGTCGGCCAGGTCGGCCGGTGCCTGCGGCGCGGACGCGCCG
The DNA here is from genome assembly GCF_030397595.1 of Janthinobacterium sp. SUN033. Lineage (NCBI taxonomy): Bacteria > Pseudomonadati > Pseudomonadota > Betaproteobacteria > Burkholderiales > Oxalobacteraceae > Janthinobacterium > Janthinobacterium sp. SUN033. Next base: position 156,413 of record NZ_JAPQNV010000004.1, on the reverse strand, counting down.
GCGAACAGCAGCGGGCTGCCCACCATGCACTGGCTGCGTTCGGCCAGCACGCGCAGCACCAGGTCGCTGTCGGGCAGCGGCGGCGGGCGCACGCGGATGGCCACGTCGATGCCTTCGGCCACCAGGTCGACGCGGCGGTTGCTCGCTTCCAGCAGCAGGGTCACTTGCGGATGCGCGCGCATGAAACCGGCCAGCATGGGACCCACCAGTGTATGCAGCAGGGCGATGGGGCAGGACAGGCGCACCGTGCCGCGCGGCGCGGCCCGCGTCAGCTCGATGGCTTCCTGCGCCGCCTCCGCTTCCACCAGCATGGCCTTGCAATGTTCATAAAACGTCTGGCCCACGTCGGTGACGGAAAAATGCCGCGTCGTGCGTTGCAGCAGGCGCGCGCCGAGGCGCTCTTCCAGAAGGGCGATGCGCCGGCTCAGCTTGGATTTCGGCATGCCCAGCGCGCGCCCGGCCGGCGCGAAACCGCCATGGTCGACCACCTGCACAAAGTAATACAAGTCGTTCAGATCCTGCATGCCGCCTCCTTGATCGTTCTATTTTTGGAACGCTGATGGCATATTTTACTGTCTACCGCCTTCATCGTTGCAAGCGTATTCTGTCTTCATCGTAATGCAAACCCCAACAGGAGATCGAGATGAACACAGTCACAGGTATCTACAGCGCACCCCGCCAGCACTGGGTCGGCGACGGTTTCCCCGTGCGCTCGATGTTTTCGTATAACGGCCATGGCAAGCAGCTGAGCCCCTTCCTGCTGCTCGACTATGCAGGCCCTGCCGAGTTTGCGCCCGGCACCCGTCCGCCCGGCGTCGGCTCGCACCCGCACCGCGGCTTTGAAACGGTGACCATCGTCTACAAGGGCGAAGTGGCGCACCGCGATTCGACGGGCCAGGGCGGCGTGATCGGTCCCGGCGACGTGCAATGGATGACGGCCGGCGCCGGCATCCTGCATGAAGAATTTCACTCGCCCGCCTTCACGCAGTCGGGCGGCACCCTGGAAATGGTGCAGCTGTGGGTGAACCTGCCAGCGAAAAACAAGATGACGGCGCCCGGCTACCAGGCCATCACCAGCGACACCATTCCCGTCGTGGCGCTGCCGGACGATGCCGGTTCCGTGCGCGTGATCGCCGGCGACTTCGACGGCCAGCATGGCCCGGCCCGCACGTTCTCGCCGATGCAGGTGTGGGACCTGCGCCTGGCCCAGGGCAAGCTGACGCAGCTGCCCGTGACCCGAGGCTGGAGCACGGCGCTGATCGTCCTGCATGGCACGGTGCTGGTCAACGGCGAGAGCGTGGTACGCGAAGCGCAGATGGCGCTGTTCGAGCGCGATGGCGACAGCATCACCATCGAAGCGAACAACGACGCCGTGGTGCTGCTGCTGAGCGGCGAGCCGATTGAAGAGCCCATCGTCGGCCACGGCCCCTTCGTCATGAACAGCGAAGCGGAAATCGCGCAGGCGTTCGAGGATTTCAACAGCGGCCGCTTCGCCCGCATCGAGAAGTAGTGTGTGCAGTACCCATGCCGCATCCCGCGGCATGGTTTTTTGAGGAGACCACCATGAGCACCCCCGCCAATTTCAACGGTTTGCCCCCGATGATCGATCCCGACGACGCCGTCATGCTGCTGATCGACCACCAGAGCGGCTTGTTCCAGCTGGTGCGCGATATCGAGCAGCATGTGCTGCGCGGCCACGTCACGGCGCTGGCCAAGCTGTCGCGCCTGGCCAACATGCCGACGTTTACCACCGCTTCCGTACCCGACGGCCCGAACGGCCCCCTGATCCCGGAAATCCACCATTTCAACCCGGAAGCCGTCTACATCCCGCGCACGGGCCAGATCAATGCCTGGGACAATCCGGCCTGGGTCGACGCCATCGAAAAGACGGGCCGCAAGACCCTGCTGATCGCCGGCACGCTCACCAGCGTGTGCATGGCCTTCCCCACCATCAGCGCGCTGGCGGCCGGCTACAAGGTGTTTGCCATCATCGACGCCTCGGGCAACTGGTCGAAGATGGCCACCGACATCACCATGGCGCGCGTGACGCAGGCAGGCGCCGTGCCGATCGACACGTATGCCGTGCTGGCTGAAGTGATGAGCACCTGGAACCGCGCCGATGCGATGGAGTTTGCCGCCATCATGACGGACCACATCGTGCCGCCGTACCGCGCCCTGATCGAAAGCTACGACAAGGCGCAGGGCGTGCAAAAGAACGGCCGTGAAACGAAGCTGGAAATCCTCGAAGCGGCCAGCAAGGGCTGACCGCGGCTACGGCGCTTCGTAGCTGCTGCGTATCGCCGCCAGCGCGCCGCGCTGTTCCAGGCGCGTGATGGCGGCGTTCAGGCGTGCGAGGTCGTCGGCGCTGGTCGTGCGCGCATTGAGCATCAGGTGCACGGGGGCGCGCAGGATGAGGAAGGGCAGGGTGTGCAAGGCAACGCCCTGCAGGCGCGCTTCGTGGCGCACGGCCAGCACGTCGCCCAGCAGCAGGTCGGCGCGGCCCGCATCGAGCATGCGCACGCCTTGCTGGAAGCTGCCGAACGCATTCAGGCGGCCGGCCTTTTCCAGCGCCGGCCGGGCCGCCGCGTACTGCGCGCCATACCAGCCCACCTTGGGCGCCAGCAAGGTCGAGTTGCCGCGCATGAGCTGCGCAAAGCTGGCGATCTGGCGGTGGCCGGCGGGCGCGCCGGATTTGCTGAAGAGGCCCACGGCTTCGTCGCGGTACGAGAGGGAAAAGCGGGCATAGGACTGGCGTTCCGGCGTCTCGGACGCGGCCAGCATCAGGTCCAGCCCCCCTTTCTGGAACAGCAGCTGGCGCCGCGCGGTGGGCAGTTCCGGCAAGGTGACGAGGGTGCACCGGGCTTCCTTGAAAATGGCTTGCAGCAACTCCAGGTCCAGGCCCGTAAAGCGGCCCCGGGCATCGCGGTAGATATACGGCGGCCACTGTTCCAGCGCCATCGTCATGCGGCAAGCCACGGCGGGCAGGGCAGTTATGCCGAGCATTGCCGCAAACAGGAGATGGCGCATGCGCATGTGGAGGTTTCCAGGAGTTTCAACTTGATATTCAATTTGCCAGAATGGCCGCGGAAGTCAAGAGCTGAGGCTGCGGAAGGCGGGCCTGGTTCGCATTTCCTCGATGTTTGCGCGTTTTTTGCCGCTTTCCACCATGGAAATCCCCTCCGGCGCGGCGAACACCGTGCAGTGTAATCGGCTATAGTGGCGCGGTGCCACCACTGCCCCGCAAAGGAAGACCGCTTGACTGCCCCGCTCGAGATCGCCGCCAATGTACTGATGACTGCCTCCATCATCCTGGCCGGACGCAACAATATTCATTCCTGGTGGATCGGCTTGGTCGGCTGCGTGCTGTTTGCCGTGCTGTTTTTCCAGGTCAACCTGTACGCCGACGTGATGCTGCAACTGTTTTTCATCGTCACCTGCGTCATCGGCTGGCTGCAATGGCGGCGTGGCGCCGGCGGCAAGCCGTTGCCGATCACGCGCACGGGCTGGCGCAGCCTGGCGTGGGTGGTGCCGGCCGGCATCGCTTCCGTGGTGATCTACGGCATGCTGCTGCACCGCTTTACGAATGCCTACGCGCCGTTCATCGATTCGGCAGTGTTGGTATTTAGCATCATCGCGCAATTCCTGCTGATGAGCCGGCGCATCGAAACCTGGGGTTTCTGGCTGCTGGTCAACACCGTGGCCGTGCCGCTCTACTACAGCCGCGGTCTGCACCTGACGGCCGTGCTGTATGCCGCTTACTGGGTCAATGCCGTGGTTTCCTGGTACTGGTGGAGCGTGCAGGCGCGCCGCGCGGCGCTGGCGCCAGTGGCGCATGCCGATGCTTGAATGTTGTCAAACGACAAGTCCTTAGATTCAAATCGTATATACAATCAATTTTTAATTCGTTCACGCGATAAAGATACCGGGATATAGTGGCCTTTCCCCGCTTACCGGTGTCTTTTATGTTGCGTTCTACCCCTTTTGCCAGTTTTTACGCTACTTGTCATCAACTGACCATGCAATGCATGGCGCAGTGGATGCCGGTGCGTGCCCGTCCACGCATCCCCTAAGTCACTCCATCCATTTCGTTGTCGTTTGCCCGCTGGCCCACCCGGTCCGCGTGCCCCTGCTCGGCCTTTTTTATCGGAAAAAGGCTGCAATCCCAATAAGAGGAAACCATGTTCAAACCACTCGCCATCAGTCTTGCCATCGCCGCCGCCTTTCCCGCTGTCACCACCCTTGCCCATGCCGAGGACGACATGCTGCGCGTGAATGTCACCGGATCGAATATCCGCGTCAGCGAAAAGGAGGGCGCCAGCGCCGTGCAGGTCATCACGGCCAAGGAATTGAAAGCCGGCGGCAAGACCAGCGTGTCGGACGTGCTGCGCGCCATCTCCGCCAACAGCGGCAACAGCTACAACGAGCAATATACGGGCAGTTTCTCGGCCGGCACCTCGGGCCTGTCGCTGCGCGGCATCGGCCAGCAAAACACCCTGATCCTCGTGAATGGCCGCCGCGTGGCCAGCTATGCCACGGCGCAGGATTTGCAGCAGACCTTCGTCGACCTGAACAGCCTGCCGATGGCGGCCGTGCAGCGCATCGAGGTGCTCAAGGATGGCGCCTCGTCCGTGTACGGCTCCGACGCCGTGGCCGGCGTGGTCAACATCATCCTGTACAAGGAATTCACGGGCACGGACATCACGGCGCAATGGGGCGGCTCGACACAAGGCACGGGCCAGCATGAAAAGAGCGCGGCGCTGCAAACGGGTTTCGGCAAGCTCGAGGAAGATGGCTACAGCGTGGTCTTCTCGGTCGACGCGCAGCAGCGCGACAAGCTGCAGCAAAGCGACGTGGCATGGCTGCGCGATGCCGATTACCGCAAGCAGCAGCGCGGCAGCCTGGGCTGGGCTGTCACGAATTACGCGGGCAACGATCCCACGCAGACCCTGGGCGGCGTGCGCGGCCCGCTGCAACTGGTGCCGTACAACGATATCAATCCCGATCGCAGCGGCCAGGTGCTGGCCTACAATCCGGCGCCGTATAAAACGCTGATTCCGGGCATCCAGCGCATCCACTCCTCGCTGCGCGGCACCCTCAAGCTGAACGCGGACACGGAAGCCTATGTCGACTTGCTGCACAGTTATTCGCGCGCCGACCAGACCTTCAGCGCGCCGTTGAGCGTGAATAACGCCACGCGCGTGTGGAACAACAGCACCAAGCTGCTCGACACCATCCCCGTGGTGCTGCCCGTGGGGCACCCGAACAATCCGGGCACGACGCCCTTGCCCTTCACGGCCACCCTGTTCGACCTGGGGCCGCGCCTGAAGCAGGACCGCGTCACCTTCTACCGCGCGCTGGCCGGCGCCAAGGGCACCTGGGCGGGCTGGGACTGGGATACGGCCGTGGCCCATTCCAGCAGCAAGCTGGAGGAAACGGTGCAGAACTTCGTCAACCGCTACGAATTCCAGAAAGTGCTGGCCGAAGGCAGCTACAATTTCTTTGATCAATCGCAAAACAGCGAAGCGGTGCGCAACCGCCTGCGCCTGTCGACCCTGCGCCCGGCCGAATCGACGCTCGACACGCTCGACTTCTCGGCGGCCAAGGATATCTGGGACTTGCCAGCTGGCCCGCTGGGCTTTGCCGCCGGCGCTCAATGGCGCCGCGAAAAGATGGATTCGCAAACCTCGACGGCCGTGCTGTCGGGCACGGAACTGCGCCCCGCGCTCAACATCATCAACGGCTCGCGCAATGTGTCGGCCCTGTTCGCCGAATTCAACGTGCCCGTCGTGAAGGATCTGTCCGTCAACGTGGCCGGCCGCGCCGACCATTACAGCGACTTCGGCAATGCGTTTTCGCCGAAGGCCAGCGCGCGCTACCAGGCGGCGCCATGGTTGTTGCTGCGCGGCACTGTTTCACGCGCCTTCCGCGCCCCGTCGCTGCCGGAAATCACCGACAGCACGGCCGTCAGCTATACCAGCGTGATCGATGCCCGCGATCCGCTGACGCCGACGCAGGCGCGCGGTGTGACGGTGATGACGATCGCCAATCCGAACCTGCGCCCCGAGCGCTCGAAAAACCTGAACCTGGGCGTGGTGGTGTCGCCCACCAGCAGCTCGAGCATCGGCCTCGATTACTACCGCATCAAGCAGGATGGCGTGATCGGCACGGCCAGCGCCACCACCATCCTCGAGAATGAAGGCACGGCGCCGCAACAGATCACGCGCGGTGCCGATGGACGCATCACGACCTTGTACCGCCAGTTCCGCAACCAGGGCCAGCGCGAAGTGTCGGGCATCGATATCGACCTGCGCCAGCGCTTTGTCGACAAGGACTGGGGCAAGCTGACCCTGGCAGGTCAGCTGAGCCGCGTGCTGCGCTTTGCCGAGCCGCTGTCCGATGGCGCGCCGCTCACCAATGGCGCCGGCACCAATCACTTCGGTTCCATTCCGAAGTGGCGCGGCGTCAGCTCGGCCACCTGGGAACAGGGGAAATGGTCGTCGACCCTGACCTGGAACTATGTGGGCAGCTATGCGCAGGAGACGCACCTCGATGAATCGGTGGCCGCCTTCAGCACCTTTGACGCGACCAGCAGCTGGCAGGTGACGCCACAGGCGAACGTTACCTTCATCGTGCAAAACCTGGCCAACAAGCGCGCGCCCTGGGACTATGCCTCCACCGGCTTTGACTTTACCCAGGCCGACCCGCGCGGACGCGTTGCGGCGCTCAAGCTGAACTACAAGTTCTAGCCACCCGCCGCCTGCCGCTGGCCCGTCTGCTCCTGCAGGCGCTGGCGGTAGGCGCTGGGCGTGACACCCATGCGCTCGCGGAAGGCCGTGGCGAAGTTGCCCGCGTTGTGAAAGCCGATCAGCAGGGCGATATCCTGCACGTCGATGTCCGTCTGCTGCAGCAATTCCACGCCGCGGGCAATGCGCGCTTCGCGGATGAAGGCGAAGACCGTCATGCCCGTCTGCTCGCGGAACATCAGGGTCAGCTTTTCGCGGTAAGTGCCGACGCTGCGGGCGATTTCGGACAGGTTCGGCAGGCTGCCCAGGTTGTCGAGAATAAGTTGCTTTACGGCATTAACGAAGACCAGGTCGGGATGCTGCAGCTTGTCGCTGATCGGCGGCGTCGCCGGCAGGGTACTGTTGCTTTTACGCATCAATCCCAGGTGGATATGGATGCGCGCGGCCAGTTCTTCCGGCGTAAATGGCTTCGAAATGTAGTCGACGCCCCCCACCTGCAAGCCCATGACGCGTTCCTTGGCGGCATCGGCACCGCTGAGGAAGATCACGGGTATCTGCTCCGTTTCGGGATTGGCCTTGAGCAAACGGCACGCCGTGTAGCCATCCATCTCGGGCATGCGCACATCGAGCAGGATCAGGTCGGGGTGCGTGGCCAGCGCCAGCTGGTAGCCCTGGTAGCCGTTGAACGCGATGCTGAAACGGTAGGGTTGCTCGCTGAGCAGCTCCATCAGCATGCGCTGCTCGAACGCGGAATCGTCCACGAGCAAGATGTTCTTTTTGATGGTTTCGCTGGTCAATGGCATGGCATGGATGACTTAACCAAATAGCAAGTTGTGGCTTATTATGCCTCGCTTTTTCTTTTTTTTCTGCTTTTCTCGTGTTTCAAAAGATGTTTCTCCGCCAGAAGAAGCGCGGATTTCCCAGATCGCCAATAATTCATTCGTGCATTGATTTTAAGCAATGTCGATTGCCAAAAAATCTGTTTTGCCAATGCTGCAAAAAGTGCCGGAGTCCCCGGGTTCCCGACTCCTGGCACCTGTATTTTGTCGTCCTGGTTTGCGTGCCCAAGAAAACGCCGGCAATACCGTGACTATCCTCGATGCCCCTCAAATTGGCGGGCTCATTAATGATGTTCCATCATCAGGAGGTATCATGTTGCGAGTTATTTTCCCCCGTCTTATCGTCGCCGCCAGCGTGGCGATTGCCGCCACGGCGCTCTTGCCGCGTGGCGCCGACGCAGCCGTGTATCTGAATGGCAGCGCCAATACCACCTTCGACGTTACCCTGAAAATCATCGCCAATTGCACCATCGCGGCGGCCAATCTCGACTTTGGCCAAAGTCAGGGTGTACTGGCTACTGCCGTGAACGTCAATACGACCGTGAATGTCACCTGCACCAATACCACGCTGTATAACGTGGGCTTGACGGCGGGAACGGGCACCGGCTCGACCGGCACGACGCGCTACCTGAGCGGTACCGGCGGCAACCTGGGAACGGTGCAATTCAATCTGTACCAGACGGCCGGCAGCACCTTGTGGGGCGATACCCAGGGCACGAATACCGTCGGTGGCACGGGCAACGGCTCCTCGCAGCCGATCACGGTGTACGGCAATATTCCGCCGCAGGCGACACCGGCGCCCGATACCTACAAGTCGACCATCACGGCCACCGTTTACTTTTAAGCCAGGCGCCGCGTGAAGGCCGGTGTTGTTTCCCTGATGAAAGGCGTGCTGGCGCTGCTGGCTTGCTGCGCCGCGGGCGCGCACGGTGCCAGCCTGCAGATTTCGCCGGTGACGCTCAATTTGCGCGCGGCGCAGAATGCGGCCGGCCTCACCCTGCAAAACCTCGGTGACCAGCCCATCTACGGGCAAGTGCGGGTATTCGTCTGGGACCAGCGCGATGGCGAGGAAACGCTGGCGCCGACGCAGGAGCTGGTGGCCAGTCCGCCGATCGTCGAAATCGCCGCCAACAGCCGGCAGACCATCCGCCTCGTGCGTGCCCTGGCTGGCCCTGTCGCGCAGGAAAAGACGTATCGCGTGCTCATCGATGAAGTCAGCCGCGAGGATGAGGCGGGCCGCAGCGGCGTCGATATCCGCCTGCGCTATTCGGTGCCCGTGTTCGTGCTGCCGGCCGGTGCGCCGGGCAAGGAAGTGCTCGACTGGCAAGTTTTCCGCGAACAGGGCGAGTGGATGTTGCGCATCAAGAACAGCGGCAATTTCCATGCGCAGATCGGTGCGATGACGTTGACGAACCCGGCGGGCAAGGAGTTTGTCATCAGCAAGGGACTGTTTGGTTATGTCTTGGCGGCACGCATGCGCGTCTGGCGCCTGCCCGTTGCCAGGGAGGCCGAGCTGGATGGGCCGTTGAGTATTGCGGTAAATGTGAATGCCAAGGCACTCATTGCCAAGACTTCGACACCTTGAACATGGCTGCCATGACGGGGCGGCCTGCTGCGCGCCCCGGGCGCAAGCGGCCACACCATGAAACGCGCACTGGCAGCGTGGCTGTTGCTGGTCATGGCGCCGCTGGCCAGGGCCGATGGCGCGGCGGGCCTGACGGGCGCCGATCCGGGTCCCGCCAGCTTGCCCAGCGATCCGGCGGCGCCGAATGAACTGTATCTGGAGGTCACTGTGAATGCTGAATCAACCGGGCTGATCTTGCGCTTTACCCAGGTGGGCAAAGGCTTGCGCAGCAGTGTGGCGAACTTGCAGCAGCTGGGGCTGGACCCCGCGCGCCTGGTCGCACCCGGTCAGACCGAGGTGGCGCTCGACGCGATTCCCGGACTCAGCTATGAATATGATGCGGCGCGCCAGAGCGTGTCGCTGCGGGTGGCGGACGACTTGCGCTCGCCTTACCGCATCAGCGCGCGCACGGCGGCGCAGACGCCGCCATCGACGGTCACGCCCGGTGCCGTCCTCAATTACGAAGCCTATGCGGAACTGGGCCGGACGCGGCGCGCCGCCATCTTCAACGACTTGCGCTACTTCAATGACAGCGGCGTCTTCAGCAATACCGGCACGGTGAACCTGGGGTCGGACCAGCGCAAGTACATGCGCTTTGACACCTTCTGGAGCCACGCCGACCCCGACACCTTGCAAACGTGGCAAGTTGGCGACCTGATTTCTTCGTCGCTGAGCTGGAGCCGCGCCGTGCGCGTCGGCGGCGTGCAGTGGCGCAAGAATTTCCAGCTGCGTCCCGACTTGCTGACCTTTCCCGTCGCTTCCGTCGATGGCACGGCGCTCGTGCCTTCGTCGCTGAGCCTGTATGTCAATGGCGTGCAGCAATATGCTGCCAGCGTGCCCAGCGGGCCATTCGTGCTGAACCAGGTGGCCGGCATCAATGGCGCAGGGCAAGCCACCATTATCACGCGCGATGCGCTGGGGCGCAGCGTGACGACCGTGCTGCCCCTGTATGTCGATACGCGCATGCTGGCCAGCGGCTTGAGCGATTACTCGGTCGAGGCGGGCGCCGTGCGGCGCGACTATGGCCGTCGCCTGTTCGGCTATGAACGGCAACTGGTTGCCAGCGCTTCCGGCCGCCACGGCGTCAGCGACAGCTTCACCCTCGAAGGCCATGCGGAACTGGCCGCCGGCCTGTATCAGGCGGGGGCGGGCGCGCTGGTGCGGCTGGGCCAGGCGGGCGTGCTGAGCGGTTCGCTGTCGGCCAGCGCCGGCCGCAGCCGCGGCGCGCAGCTGGGCGCCGGCTATCAATACCTGGGGCCGCGCTTCAGCGTCGATGCGCAAAGCGTGCGCGCCAGCGCCGGCTTTGGCGACCTGGCCTCGCGCGACGGCAGCCCCGTGGTGCGCGCGGCCGACCGCCTCACCGTCAGCTTGCCATTGCCTGCAGGAAGCAGTATCAGCAGCAGCTATATCAGCTACCGCACGCCTGGCGCGCCGCCATCGAAACTGGCCACCGTGGGCTATTCGGCCACCCTGTTCCACGGCCTGTTCTTCAACGCCAGCCTGTTCCAGGACTTGCGGCAACGCGAGAAGCGGGGCTTTTACTTTGGCTTGAGCATGGCCTTCGACAACAATCTGGCCCTCAGCGTGAACAGCAGCCGGCAAAACGGCGAGAGCGGCCGCAGCGTCAGCGCGCAGCGCGCGGCGGACTTTGGCGGCGGCTTCGGCTGGAGCGTGCAGGCTGGCACGGCGGGCAGCAATGCCTACCGGCAGGCGCAAGTGGAATACCTGGGCAACGACGGCCGCGTGAGCGCGCGCACGCAAAGCAGCAGCATGGGCAGTGCCTCTTCGCTGGGCGCGGCCGGCGCGCTGGTGCTGATGGATGGCCATGTCGAGGCGGCGCGCCAGGTGGGCAACGGTTTTGCGCTGGTCTCCACGGGCGGCGTGGGTAATATTCCTGTGCTGCATGAAAACCGCCAGATCGGCGTGACGGGCAGGGGCGGTTATCTGCTGGTGCCGAATTTGAATCCCTATGGCAATAACCAGGTCAGCATCGCCACGGATGAGCTTGATGTTGATGCGCGGGTGCCTGTGAGTAATATCAATGTCGTGCCGCAATACCTGGCGGGCGTGCTGGCGGCCTTTCCCATCGAGCGCTACAGCGCGGCCACCGTCATCGTCCAGGATGCGCAGGGCAAAGCGCTGGCCACGGGCTTGCCCGTGTTGCACGTGCAAAGCGGCAAGCAGACGGTGGTGGGATTCGACGGCATCGTTTTCGTCGACGACCTGCTCGAACAAAACGAGTTGCAAGTCGGCGAGGGCGACGGCGCATGCACGCTGCGTTTTGCCTATGTGCGTCCGGTCGCGGGCGGCTTGCCCGTGATCGGGCCGTTGCGCTGCGCCGCTGCCAGCGCCGGGGCAGGCCGCTGATGCGCCGCCTGCTGCTCTGGCTGACCGTGCTGCTGGGCTGTGCCTGGGGCGGGGCGGCGCAGGCCGATACCTGCTCGGTCAGCATGACGAATATCGATTTTGGCAACGTCAGCCCGATTTCCGGCAGCGATTATGTTGCGCAGGCAACGGGGACCTTCAGCTGCGTGTTTTCATCCCTGAATCTGGGGCAGTTGCTCACGCCCAATGCGCAAGTGTGCATCTCGCTGGGGCTGGGCACGAATTCCACCTCGGCCCTGCCGCGCAACCTGGGCAATGGCAGCAACCGCATGGAATACAACGTGTACGTGGACAGTTCGTATGCGACGGCGAAGATCTGGGGCGGCGCCGGCGTGGCGGGCGCGCCATCGACCTTCGGCCTGATCCTGTCGGCAGGCTTGCTGGCCCCGCCCGGCACGTATTCGACGACGTTTACCGTGTACGCGAAGATTCCTGCCGGCACCGCCCTGGCCGCCGTGCCCACGGTCGCCAACGCCAATACCGTCTATACGTCGAGCTTTGCCGGCGTGGGCACCTACACCTACACCACGTATGGCCTCGTCAACCTGCAGGGGTGCACGGCCAGCAGCGGCAGCTTCGGTTTCACGGTGAATGCCACGGCCGTCAACGATTGCACCATCACGGCCACGCCGATGGCGTTTGCTAACGCCTCCATCCTGACGGGTAACCTGCGCAGTACCAGCACCTTGTCGGTGCGCTGCGTCAATAACAATGCCTATCAGATTGCCCTGAACGGCGGCAGCGTGGCGGCCAATGTGGCCAACCGGCAAATGAAGAACACGGTGACGACGGACAAGGTCAGCTATTTGCTGTCCGCCACCCTCGATGGTGCGCCATGGGGCGATGGCACGGCAGGCACGAGCATGGTGACGGGGACGGGAACGGGCGCCAGCGTGCCGCTGACGATCTACGGCCGGGTGCCGGCGCAGGTGTCGCCGCGCCCTGGCGATTACAAGGATACGGTGACGGCAACGATTTATTTCTAGAACGTGACGGTGACGAGGCCGGCGCCCGATGACGTTGCCTGCTGGTGCAGAAAATAGGGCGTGTTGTGCTGGCAGCGCACCTGGGCGCTGCCGCGCTGCGAGACGACGGTGCACGCTTCGTGGATGACGAAGGAGGCCTGGAACGATGCGGAGGAGACAGTACCGGCGGTGGTGGTCTGGCAAACGGCGAGGGCGAACAGGGCGGGCAGTACGGCAAGCTTCAAAGGAGTCATCGAGCATCTATCGAGTAAAAAACGCCTGTTGGCAGTCGCGCGTGCTGGGCTGGCTGGCAACGTTTTTCGCACCGGGATCGGGGTGGTTGAACAAGACATTATTGTAATAGGGCAATAAAAAAGTGATTTTTTGCGTATTTTTATGCCGTTGTCATGGGCGGCAAGTGGCTTGCAAATGAATAGTAACTGAAGTGTTGATGCCGCAAAGGGCATTTTTTGATCGATGTGCTGGAATTTATGCGAGGAGATGGTCATGAAACATACCAACTTTAATAATTTGCCTTGCCCGATAGCTCGCAGCCTCGGCAAGGTGGGCGAATGGTGGAGCATCCTCATCCTGCGCGAAGCGTTTTATGGCAAGACGCGTTTCGACGAATTTGAAAAAAGCCTCAAGATCGCGCCCACCATCCTGACGCGCCGTCTGGCCGACCTGGTGGAAGGAGGCTTGATGACGCGCCGCCTGTACTGTGCCAAGCCGCCCCGCTACGACTATGTGCTGACCAAATCCGGGCGCGCCTTCAAGCCCGTGCTGCTGGCCTTTATTGCCTGGGGTAATGAGAACTTCGCACCGGAAGGCGCCAGCCTCGTCATTGCCAGCCGCGACACGGGCCTGGCCGCCGACCCGGTGCTGGTCGACGCCACGACGGGCTTGCCCATCAATGATGAGTACTACGCGTTCGCGCCGGGGCCGGCCGCCAGCGACAGCATGCGCAGCATCATCCTCGATGCTGAAAAAAGCAGCGGCATCGCACCCAAGCCGAAGGCGCCGGCCGTCAACCGCGGCTGGGTGGCGGAAGGTCATCTGGCCTGAAGATGCGCTGCAGGCGAGCAGCAAGTTTGGCGTACAGCAAAGCGGACAAGGCGGCATGGCGTTACTGTTGCACCATGCATCAAGTGCGGCGTTGGCCCGGCAGTGCAGGGCAGGGCGCCATCCGTGAGCCGATGTCCGTTGAAGGAGTACCGCGATGACCACATTGCCGCAACACGTACGCCGCGCCGCCAGCGTGCTGGCGCTGGCCGCCCTGCTGGGCGCCTGTTCCCACGGTCCGCATCATCCGGGCGGCCATGACGTCACCCTGACGGGCGCGCAGGAAGTGCCGGCCAATACCAGCACGGCCAGCGGCAGCAGCAATATCCGCGTCGCGCACGACCGCAGCGTCAGCGGCGGCGTGCGCTACACGGGCATGGTGGCCACCGTCGCGCACATCCATGAAGCGCCCGCCGGCGCGAACGGCCCCGTCATCGTGCCGCTGGTGAAAACCGCCGAAGGCATGTTTGCCGTGCCGGCCGGCACCATGCTCACGCCGCCCCAGTATGCGAGCTACCAGGCCGGCAACCTGTACGTGAACGTGCACAGCGCCGCCTATCCGGCCGGCGAGATCCGCGCCCAGCTCAAACCCTAGCCGGCCGCCTGCGTTTTTCCGAAAACCTCCTTGGGCCGCGCGAGCGGCCTTTTTTTGCGCCAGGCGGCCGGCCAGTGCAGCGCGCTACAATGGCGCTCCATGCTGACCATCCTCGCCATCACCTTTCCCTTCTTCGCCCTGGTGTTGTGCGGCTACCTGGCCGTGCGGCGCAAGCTGCTGCCGCTGGCCGCCATCGGCGGCTTGAACAGTTTTGTCCTGTACTTCGCGCTGCCCTGCATGCTGTACCGCTTTGGCGCCGCCACGCCCATCGCGCAGCTGCTCGATGCCAGCGTGTTCGGCGTCTACCTGCTGTGCGCCCTGATCATGGTGGGCGTCACCACGGCCACGACCCTGAGCCACCGCATCGACTGGAACAACGCCGCCTTCGGTGCGCTGGTGGCGGCTTTCCCGAATACGGGTTTCATGGGCGTGCCCCTGCTATTGACCTTGCTCGGTCCCCGCTCCTCGGGCCCCGTCATCGTCACCATCGTCGTCGACATGCTCATTACCAGCTCGCTGTGCATCGCCCTGTCGCGCATCGGCAGCGGCGGCGCGCATGGCAGCCGCGCGGCCGTCATGAATGCCTTGAAGGGCATGGTGGGCAATCCGATGCCGTGGGCCATCGTGCTGGGCGCCCTGACGTCGTGGCTGGAACTGGCCTTGCCCAAGCCTTTGATGCAGACGGTGGGCCTGCTGGCCGACGCCGCCTCGCCCGTCGCCCTGTTTACCATCGGCGCCGTGCTGGCCCGTTCGCAAATGAGCACGGCCGACCCGGCGCCGATGAAAGAGTACGTGCCCGTGGCGCTGAAAAAACTGCTGCTGCATCCGCTGCTGGTGTGGGGCATCGGCCACGCGGCCATCGCGCTGGGCGCGCCGCTCGATCCGTTTGCGCTGACCTGCATGGTGCTGGTGGCTTGCCTGCCCAGCGCCAGCAACGTCTCGCTGCTGTCGGAACGTTTCGGCGCGAATACTGCGCGCATCGCCCGCATCATCCTCGTGTCGACGGCGCTGTCGTTTTTGACGTTTTCGGCGGCTGTCAGCTGGCTGGCGTGAGGGTGGACTCGTTGTCCCGGGCCGCGCCGCGCGCCTTGCGCATCATCGTGAGCACTGCGCGGCGCGCATCGCCCGCATCATTCTGGTGTCGACGGCGCTGTCGTTTTTGACGTTTTCGGCGGCTGTCAGCTGGCTGACTTGACGTTGGCGGCGATCAGCGCGCCCAGGGCCTGCGCCGCGCCGGCTTGCGTGTCCAGCGCCAGGCCATGCGCCATGCTGGCCTGGTCCTGCATGCTGCGGTTCTGCCCCAGCTTCCATTTGCCCGTGATGCGGGTGAGGGGAATCTCGATGCCGACGATGGCTTTCAAGAGTTTCTCGATGTAGCCGGCCGGCGCATCGCCCACCTTCCAAGGCGCGGCTTGATCTGCCTCATGGCGCGCCGTCAGGCGCTCCAGCAATCCCAGCAGCCACGCTGCGTCGTCGATGGCGCGCAGGGGGCCGTGCGCGTGCACCACCGCGTAATTGAAAGTGGGGACCTCCTTGCCGCTGCGCTGCTTTTCCGCATACCAGGCGGGCGTGATGTAGGCATGCGGCCCCTGGAAGATCACCATGCAATCATCGCTCCCGCCGGCCGCGCGCCACAGCGGATTGGCGCGCGCCACGTGGGCGCGCAGGATGCCGAATGGCGCATCAAGCGTGGGCGCGGCGATCTCGAACGGCAGGTGGTCGGCGCACAGGCCATCGGCGCCATGGCGCACCAGCGCGCCCAGCGGATGCGCCTGGACCAGGCCATGCAGCACATCGAGGCGCTCTTCGCGGAAGGTGGCGGGCGTGTACATCTAGTGCGCTCCTTCCACGACCACGTCGGCCGTCAGCGAATTGGCGATGTAGCAGCGTTCGTGCGCGTCGTGGTGCAGCGCGGCCAGCGCCTCGGGCGAGGGCGGCGTTCCCGCGAAGACGATGCGCGGACGCAGCACGATGCGCGTCATGGCCAGGCGCCCGGCGGCATTCTTGCCCAGCTCGCCGACGGCGTCGTCGCGGTAGTCGTCGATGACGTAGCCGCGCTGCGCTGCCAGCGACAGGAAGAACAGCATGTGGCAGCTCGACGTGGCGGCCACCAGCGCTTCTTCCGGATCGACGTTGGCCGCCACCGACATGGGCAGCGGCACGGACAGGGGCGACGACGAAGCGGGTACCGTCAGGCCGCCGTCGAACTGCCATTCATGGCCGCGGCTGTAGCGCTGGCCGGCGAAATCGTGGCCGTCACGCTGCCAGGCCACGGTGGCGAAAAACTGATGCATGGGTGCTCCGCAAGAGTAGAAGGGGGATGCACCATCTTAGCGCCAGTCTTGGCTATTTAAAACAGCCAATAAGTGCTATCTTGAAGCTACCAATTCAAGAATGCCACCATGCCAGTTTCCCACCTGCACCAGATCATCGCCGCCTTGCCGCTGCAGCGCGGCGCCAGCGAACCGCTGTTTCGCCAGCTGTATGCGGCCATCAAGGCCGCCATCCTCGATGGCCGCATGAGTCCCGGCATGCAGCTGCCGCCCACGCGCGACTTTTGCCGCCTGCTGGCCGTGTCGCGCCAGACGGTGCTCAATGCGTATGCGCAGCTGGCGGCCGAAGGCTATCTCGATGGCGCCGTGGGGCGCGGCACGTTTGTCAGCCGCGACGTTCCGCTGCCTGTCCCTGCCGCGGCGCCGGGCTTGCTGCGGCCCCTGTCGGCGCGCGGGCAGGGCGTGGTGGCGGCCATGCGCCAGGTGGCGTTCCACCGGGGGCCGCTGCGCGCCTTTCGCGTTGGCATGCCGCGCATCGACCATTTCCCGTTCGACGTGTGGAACCGCCTGGAAGCGCGGCGCTGGCGCCGGCCCGACCACCATTTCGGCTACAGCGACCCGGCCGGCTACCTGCCGCTGCGCGAACTGCTGTGCGTGTACCTGAAGGCGTCCCGCGGCGTCCAGTGCACGCCGCAGCAGATCGTCATCACCTCCGGTTCGCAGCAGGCGCTGTTTTTGCTGTCGACCATCCTGCTGGCGCCCGGCGACGCGGCCTGGATGGAGTCGCCCGGCTACCGGGGCGCCAGCGGCCCGCTGCGCGCGGCCGGCGCGCGCGTCTTTCCCGTGCCCGTCGATGCGCAGGGGCTGGACGTGGCGTATGGCGTGGCGCATTGCCCGCTGGCGAAGCTGGCGTACGTGACGCCATCGCACCAGATGCCGCTGGGCGTGAGCATGAGCTTGCCCCGCCGCCTGGCCTTGCTGGCCTGGGCCGCGCAAAACAAAGCCTGGCTGGTGGAAGACGATTACGACAGCGAATACCGCTACACGGGCGCGCCGCTGGCCTCGCTGCAAAGCCTGGACCGGGCCGGTTGCGTGGTGTACGTGGGGACCTTGTCGAAAGTGCTGTTCCCCGGCCTGCGCCTGGGCTACATGGTGGCGCCGCCCGCGCTGGCCGAAGCGCTGGTGCAGGCCAAGGCCGTGATGGACCGCCACACGGCCATCGTGCCGCAGATGGCGCTGGCCGACTTCATCGCCGAGGGCCACTTTGGCCGGCATATCCGCCGCACGCGCGACAGCAATGCCGAGCGGCGCGACCTGCTGGTGCGTGGCCTGGCGCGCGAACTCGACGATCAGCTCGTCTGCGGCCCGGCCGACAGCGGCCTGGAACTGTGCGCGTATTTCCGCGGCAGCCATGACGAGGAAGCGGTGTCGCGCGCGGGCCTGGCGCGGGGCATCGAATTGCGTCCGCTGGGCCACTATGCCGATCCTGACGCCGGCGCCGCCTGCGCCACGCCGCCCGGGCTGCTGCTGGGCTTTGCGGCGATTCCCCCGGCCGAGATGGCGCACGGCTTGCAGGAACTGGGGCGCCTCCTGCGCGGCCGATAAACTATACTGGTACTTGCCTGCACATGAAGAACACGACCATGAATATTACCCGCTGCGCCTGGGCCAATCCGGCCAATCCCCGTTATCTCGATTACCACGATACGGAGTGGGGCGTGCCCTGCCACGACGAGCGCCGGCTGTTCGAGATGCTGAACCTGGAAGGCGCGCAGGCGGGCCTGAGCTGGGAAACCATCCTCAACAAGCGCGACACCTACCGTGCCGCTTTTGACGACTGGGATGCGGAAAAGATCGCCGCGTATGGCCCGGACAAGGTGGCGCAGCTGCTGCTCGATCCGGGCATCGTGCGCAACCGCCTGAAGGTGGCGGCGGCCATCACGAATGCGCAAGCCTATTTGCGCCTGCGCGCGGAAGGGCAGACCCTGGACAGCTTCCTGTGGGCGTATGTCGATGGCCAGCCCATCGTCAACAGCTGGCAGACCGGCGAGCGTCCCGCCAGGACGGCCTTGTCCGACAAACTGTCGAAAGATTTGCTCAAGCGGGGCTTCAAGTTCGTCGGCTCGACCATCATCTACGCCTACATGCAGGGCATCGGCATGGTCGACGACCATGCGCCCGCCTGCTTTTGCCGCGCGGGGCATTGATGCGCCGCGCGCTGGTCCTGCTCGACACGGATTTTGACGGCGCCCGCTTGCGTGCCGCCTGCGCGGCGCATGGCGGCCGCCGCCTGCATTACATCGCGCTGGCGCCGCGTCCCGTCGACGCCAACCACTTGCCCGAGCAGTGGCGCGCGCAGTGGCCGCCCTGCGTGCCGGGCCTGCACCGCATGGTGTCGCACGATGGCCTCGTCACGCTCGATGTGCTGATCGGCGAACCCGATGCCTGCCTGGCGCAATTGTCGGCGCGTGTCGACGAAGTGCACCTGGCCTGGGTGCCGGCAGCCACGCCCGTGCTGGCGCGCCTGATGGTCGATGGCGCCCGCCTGCAGGCCGTGCACCTGGACGAGGCGCAGCGCATGGCGCTGCAAAAGAACGGTTTTGTCTTCGACGAGAGCCGCTTGCGCGCCATGTTTTATGCGCGGCGCGCAGAGCACGTGGCTGCCGTGGCGCCCGAGCGGCGCGCCATCGTCATCGGCGCGGGCGTGGCCGGTGCGGCCGCCTGCGAACGCCTGGCCGCGCGCGGCTGGAAGGTGACCTTGATAGAACGCCACGCGCAGCCGGCCAGCGAGGCGTCTGGCAACCTGGCCGGCATCTTCATGCCGCAGCTGTCGAAGGACGACAATATCGCCACGCGCCTGGTGCGCGCCGCCTACCTGTACTCGCTGCGCTACTGGCAAGACCTGGGCGGCATCGGCAGCGCCTTTGATGGCGCGCAATGCGGCGTGCTGCAACTGGCGCGCGATGACGCGCATGCGCAGGTGCAGCGGCAGATCGCCGCCAGCGGCCTGTATCCGCGCGAATTCGCCCGCTGGCTGGAAGCGCCCGAGGCGGCGGCCATGCTGGGTGCGCCGGCGCCCGATGGCGCATGGTGGTTCGAACAGGGCGGCTGGGCGCGCCCGTCCTCCGTCTGCGCCGCCATGCTGGACGCCTGCGGCGCCCTGCTCACGCGGCGCTTTTCCAGCAGCGCCCTGCGCCTGGAACGCGGCGATCAGGAATGGCTGGTGCGCGATGCGCAAGGCACCCTGATCGCGGCCGCGCCCACGGTCATCCTGGCGGCGGGCACGGGGGCCGTGGATGTCGAGCAGGCGGCCGGCCTGCCGCTGGACGCCGTGCGCGGGCAGGTCACGCACCTGGCCGAAGGCAGCTTGCCTTCGTTGCCGTTCGTCGTCTGCCGCGAAGCCTACATGACGCCGGCGCACCAGGGTGTCGTCTGCGTGGGCGCCAGCTACGATGCGGACGCGGACACCACGTTGCGCCCATCGAGCCAGGAAGAAAATATCGCGAAGATCGCCGACATCCTTGGCGTAGCCCCGTTCGAGGCGCCGCTGGCCGGGCGCACGGGCTTTCGCTGCGTGGCGCCGGACCGTTTGCCGCTGGCGGGCGCCTTGCCCGACCCCGGCGTGCCAGGCCGCTGCGAGCGCCTGCGCGACGTGCCCCGCTGGCCCGGCCTGTTTGGCTTGCTCGGCTATGCCTCGCGCGGCCTGATCTGGGCGCCGCTGGCGGCCGAGCTGCTGGCTTGCCAGCTGGAGGGCGAACCGCTGCCGCTGGAGCGCCAACTGGCGGAGGCGCTCGATCCTGCCCGCTTCCTGCTGCGCGAGCGCCGCCGGAACGCCTGAAAAAGCCCATGGCGTTGTTGTCCTGCCTCGCCGTACGTTCGTACTGTCTTCGGCACTCCGCCTGGCCCTGGGCATTTCCAGACGCTCCCCCTTCGATTTCTCCATATACGTTTTTCAGCTTTCCAAACTCTTTTTAATTTGTTTTCCGAACAACATAAGTTCGCTACAGTGGACTCGTGCTGGTTTTTGACGACGGAATAAAGAGGTGGAAAGATGGCTGCTGCAGAACTGATTTTCGATCCCCGCGCCGCGCACGGCGAGGCGGCGTTTGACGAAGTGCTCAATCTCGCGCGTACCCAGGCGCAGGCGCAAGGCTTGCCGTATGCGGGCATCGTCAGTGCGCAGGATGCATGGCAGCTGGTGCAGGCCGGCAAAGCCGTGCTGGTCGACGTGCGCACGAATGAAGAACGCACCTTCGTCGGCTACGTGCCCGCCTCGCTGCACGTGGCGTGGGCGACCGGCACGTCCATGAACCGCAATCCCCGCTTTACGCGCGAACTGGAAGCGAAAGTGGGCGGCAAGGACGCCGTCGTGGTGCTGCTGTGCCGCAGCGGCAAGCGTTCGGCCGCAGCTGCCGAAGCGGCGGCCAAGGCGGGCTTCACGCACGTCTTCAATATCGCGCAAGGCTTCGAGGGCGACCTCGACGAGCAGCAGCAGCGCGGCCACAGCGGTGGCTGGCGCTGGCATGCGCTGCCCTGGCTGCAAGATTAAATCTCCCTTCAGGATCACCATGAACCAGCGAGCCATTCCCCCTGTCTCCCTTGCCGCGCAGCCGCAATGGGAATTGCGCCAGATCGTCGATGAATTGCGCGCCGTGCGCGAGCAGTGGCGCGAAGGATTGGCCAGCAATCAGGAGTGCGGCGCGCGCGAATTCCCGTCGCGCCAGCATTTGCACGACATCATCAAAGCCCTGTGCGCGGCCCTGTTCCCCATGCGCCTGGGTCCCCTCGACCTGCAGCAGGAGAGCGAGGATTTCTTTGTCGGCCACACGCTCGACACGACCCTGACGGGCTTGCACGAACAGGTGCGGCGCGAACTCAGTTACCACGCGCGCCAGCACGGCTTGCAGCAGACGGTGTCCATCGAACAGCAGGCGCTGGCCATCGTGCAGCGCTTCGCCCGCGCGCTGCCGCGCATCCGTGCCCAGCTCGACACGGACGTGGCGGCAGCCTTCCATGGCGACCCGGCCGCCCACAGCGTCGACGAAGTGCTGCTGTGCTATCCCGGCATCCTGGCCATCATCCATTACCGCCTGGCGCACACCTTGTATGCACTGGGCGCGCCGCTGGTGGCGCGCATCATCGCCGAAGTGGCCCATTCGCAGACGGGCATCGACATCCACCCGGGCGCCATCATCGGCAGCAGTTTTTTCATCGACCATGGCACGGGCGTGGTGATCGGCGAGACGGCCATCATCGGCGAACGGGTACGTATCTACCAGGCCGTCACCCTGGGCGCCAAGCGCTTTCCCGCCGGCGCCGACGGCGTGCTGAAAAAGGGACTGGCGCGCCACCCCATCGTGCAGGACGACGTGGTCATCTACGCGGGCGCGACGATCCTGGGACGGGTGACCATCGGCCAGGGCTCCGTCATCGGCGGCAATGTCTGGCTGACCCGCAGCGTGGCGCCCGGCAGCCATGTCACGCAAGCGCATAACCAGCAGGAGGCGCCGGAGTTGCCGGCGCCATCCCACCCCGCTTTTGCCCATCACCCATGAGGACAGCATGTTGATCAAACAGTTTGGACTGGCCGTGCGCCAGTTGCGCGAAGGGCATGGCTGGTCGCAGGAGCGCCTGGCCGAAGCGGCCGACTTGAACCGCTCCTTCATCGGCGAGATCGAACGGGGCGCCGCCACGCCGTCGCTGCTGACGGTGGAAAAGCTGGCCGGCGCGCTGGGCATCGGCCTGGCGGGCTTGATGGCGCGCTGCGAGCCGGAATTGGTGGATTAAAGCGGGTGGATTAAAACGCCCCGTTGATGGCGATAGCATGTTGAGAGATCAGGGGAGACGCTTGATACTTTATTTGTTTTTCAGATAAGCATATTCACTTTTCTCATCAGGAGTAGTCATGGCAGAAGCAACAGAGAACCAGTTCGCGCTGGGCGATAACGCCGCGCGCCAGCTGGCCAATGCAAGCAAGAGCGTCCCCCAGCTGTCCACGATCACGCCGCGCTGGCTCGTGCACCTGCTGCAATGGCTGCCCGTGGAAGCGGGTATCTACCGCCTGAACCGCGTGAAAAATCCGAAGGACGTGCGCGTGGCCTGCTCGCAGCGCGACGAGTCGGAACTGCCGCAAACCTTCGTCGACTACGACGACCAGCCGCGCGAATACTTCCTCAATGCCGTCAGCACGGTGCTCGACGTGCACACGCGCGTGTCGGACCTGTACAGCAGTCCGCACGACCAGATCAAGGAGCAGCTGCGCCTGACCATCGAAACGATCAAGGAGCGCCAGGAAAGCGAATTGATCAACAATCCCGACTACGGCCTGCTGGCCAGCGTGCACGACGACCAGCGCATCTTTACGCTGACGGGCGCGCCCACGCCGGACGACCTCGATGAACTGCTGACGAAAGTGTGGAAGGAACCGGGCTTCTTCCTCGCGCATCCGCTGGCGATTGCCGCCTTTGGCCGCGAATGCACGCGCCGCGGCGTGCCGCCGCCGACCGTCAGCCTGTTCGGTTCCCAGTTCCTCACGTGGCGCGGCGTGCCGCTGGTGCCGTCCGACAAGCTGCCCATCGAAGACGGCAAGACGAAGATCATCCTGCTGCGCGCGGGCGAACAGCGCCAGGGCGTGATCGGCCTGTTCCAGCCTGGCCTGGCGGGCGAGCAAAGCCCGGGCCTGTCCGTGCGCTTCATGGGCATCAACCGCCACGCGATTTCGTCCTACCTGATTTCGCTGTATTGCTCGCTGGCCGTGCTGACCGACGATGCGCTGGCCGTACTGGAAGACGTGGAGATCGGTAAATACCATGACTACCCAGACACCTACAAGTGATGGCGCGGCGGGTTTGCCTGCCGTCCCGTTTTTACCCGACGAAGCGACCTTGAACCGTCTGGCGGGCGAGTTTTTTGCTCGCCTGCCGGGCTTGGACAAGTCGCCCAGCCTCGGCGGTTCCGGCAGCGTGCTCGATGCGGCGCCCCGCTATGCGAACCGTCCGCCGCCGCAACCCGGTCCTGCGTTCGCCGCCATCGTTCCCGGCGTGGCGACGGCGCAGGTGCCGCCCGTGACGGCGCCCCTGGAAGCGCCCATTGCGCCGGCCCCCGCGTCGGTGCCGACGCCGCGCTTGTCGGCGATCAATGCGCCGGCTGCGCCGTCGCCGTATTATTTTATCGGTGGCGCGCATGGTTATCCCGCGTCGGGCAATGGCCTCGATGGCTTGGCGCGGCAGGGGCAAGGGCAGGCGGTGCCCGACGATGTGCGGGGTCTGTTTGCCACGCCGCAGCAGGCGCCCGCGCGCCAGCTGCCCGTCTCGCCAGCCAGTGGCCAGCCCGCGTTCTATTTCCAGACCGAGCTGCCCTCGGCGACGACGCCTGGCCAGCACCAGACGCCGGCGCCGTTCGACGTGCATGCCGTGCGGCGCGATTTTCCCGTGCTGGCCGAACGCGTCAACGGCAAGCCGCTGGCCTGGTTCGACAATGCGGCCACCACGCACAAGCCGCAGTCGGTGATCGACCGCGTGTCGTATTTCTATGCGCACGAGAACTCGAACATCCACCGCGCCGCGCACG
Organism: Janthinobacterium sp. SUN033; assembly: GCF_030397595.1. NCBI lineage: Bacteria > Pseudomonadati > Pseudomonadota > Betaproteobacteria > Burkholderiales > Oxalobacteraceae > Janthinobacterium > Janthinobacterium sp. SUN033. The sequence goes on along the minus strand of NZ_JAPQNV010000004.1, from coordinate 132,358 downwards.
CATTGGCGGCGCGCGCCAGCGATGCCTATGAAGCGGCACGCGCCAAGGTGGCCAGTTTTCTGGGCGCCGCTTCGGCCAATGAAATCATCTTCGTGCGTGGCGCCACGGAAGGCATCAACCTGGTCGCCAATACCTTTGGCCGCAAGTACATCGGCAGCGGCGACGAGATCATCGTCTCGCAGCTCGAGCACCACGCCAATATCGTGCCGTGGCAGCAGCTGGCGGCGGAAAAGGGCGCGACATTGCGCGTGATTCCCGTCGACGACAGCGGACAGATCATCCTTGATGAATTCCGCAAGCTGCTCAACGGGCGCACCAAGCTGGTGTCCGTGACGCAGGTGTCGAATGCGCTGGGGACGGTCACGCCCGTGGCGCAGATCATCGCGCTCGCGCATGCGGCCGGCGTGCGCGTGCTGGTCGACGGCGCGCAGGCCGTGTCGCACCTGCGCGTGGACGTGCAGGCGCTGGGCGCCGATTTCTATGTGTTTTCGGGGCATAAAGTGTTCGGTCCGACGGGCATCGGCGCCGTGTATGGCAAGGCGGATTTGCTCGAGCAATTGCCGCCGTGGCAGGGCGGCGGCAACATGATCGCCGACGTCACGTTCGAGCGCACCGTCTATCAGGGCGTGCCGAACCGTTTCGAAGCGGGCACGGGTAATATCGCCGATGCCGTGGGCCTGGGCGCGGCCATCGACTACGTGCAGCGCATCGGCCTGGAAAACATCGCCGCCTACGAGCACGCGCTGCTGGAATACGCGACGCACCACTTGCAAGCGATTCCCGGCGTGCGCCTGATCGGCACGGCGCTGGACAAGGCCAGCGTGGCCTCGTTCGTGCTGGCCGGTTACGAGCCGGCGGAAGTGGGGCGCGCCCTCAATGACGAGGGTATCGCCGTGCGCTCGGGCCACCACTGCGCCCAGCCGATTCTGCGCCGCTTCGGCGTGGAAGCGACCGTGCGCCCCTCGTTCGCCTTCTACAACACGTATGAGGAAATCGACCGCATGATCGTCGTGGTCAGACGCCTGGCGGGCGCGCGCCGCTGATCTTGCCGCCTTGTCAAGTCGATGCCGCCCCTGCGCCAGCGGGGGCGGCATTGTTGCGTCATGTCACGGACTTTGCGCCTGGCTGGCAGGCGCCCGCAGGCTGGCGGTATAATTTATCCTTGGCAATATTCAAGCCGCGGCCCCCAAGGAGATATCCGGTGGAAGATCAACACAGCTCGCCCGAGCTTTTCCTGTTCCTGGCGTCGACCGTGCACGACATGAAAAACTCGATCAGCGTTGTCAGCGGCACCTTGGAGTCGCTGCTGGCGGCCGAGCAGGCCAAGCCCGCGCCCCGGGCCGACCCCGCCTACCTGCAGATGGCGCAGATGCTGTACCAGACCAAGCGCCTCAACGATAACCTGATCCAGCTGCTGGCCCTGTACAAGGAAGTGGGCAAGCCCGGCTACCCCTTCGACGTGCAGCCGCAACTGGTCAGCCAGGTCATCGACCAGGTGGTGGACCAGGAAAAGATCCTGCTGGCCTCGAAAGGCATCCAGCTGGAGACGGCCTGTCCGCCCGAGCTGATCTGGACCCTCGATGAAGACCTGGTCATCGGCGTGCTCGCGCATGCCATCAACAACGCCATCCGCTACACGAAAGACACGATCCGCCTGTCCGTGCGGGAGCACGACGACATGCTGGAGCTGCGCGTGGAAGACAATGGCGACGGCTATACCCAGGCCTTGCTCGACGCGGGCAGCGCGGCCATGGATGGCATGGCGGCCGGCGTGAATTTTTCCACCAACAGCACGGGACTGGGCCTGTATTTTTCCAGCGAAGTGGCAAAGATGCACAAGCACCGGGGCAGCAGCGGCAGCATCGCCCTGGAAAATGGCGGCGCGCTGGGCGGCGGCTGTTTCATCCTGCGCCTGCCCTGAACGAGGAATCCATGACGACAGACAGCCACGCCACCGCCGCCGAAGCGGGCAGCACCGACTGGGCCGACAAACATTATCTGCTGGTCGACGACTTCATCGGCATCCGCATCCTGCTGCGCGAATCGCTGCGCAACCTGGGCGCGCGCCATATCGACCAGGCGGCCAGCGGCGGCGAAGCCATGAAGCTGCTGGCCAAGACGCGCTACGACGTGGTGCTGTGCGACTACAACCTGGGCGAAGGCAAGAATGGCCAGCAAGTGCTGGAAGAGACGCGCGTGCGCAACCTGACGGCGCCATCGAGCGTGTGGCTGATGGTATCGGCCGAAAAAAGCGTGGAATCGGTGATGGGCGCGGCCGAGCACCAGCCCGACGCCTACCTGATCAAGCCGATCACGGAAGGCGTGCTGCTGACGCGGCTGAACCGCGTGTGGCACAAGAAGCAGGTGTTCCGTGAAATCGACCAGGCTTGCATGGAAAAGGATTATCTGCGCGCGGCCAAGCTGTGCGACGCGCAGATCGAGGTCAACAAGCTGCACGAGCTGGAATTGCTGCGCATGAAGGCCAGTTTGCTGCTGAAAAGCGGCGAGCCGGAAAAAGCCCGCGTCGTGTACGAAAAAGTGCTGGCCGAGCGCGATTACAGCTGGGCCAAGGCGGGCCTGGGCAAGATACGCATGAATAACGGCGAACACGAGGCGGCGCGGCAGATTTTCCAGGGCGTGATCGTCGAAAACAAGTATTACATCGACGCCTACGACCAGATGGCCGTCGCCTACCAGCTGATGGGCCAGCACGAGGAAGCGTGCGGCGTGTTGGAAAAGGCGGCGCGCCTGTCGCCCAATTCCGTGCCGCGCCAGCGCAACCTGGGACTGGCGGCCCTGAAAGTGGGCAATGTCAGCATGGCGGAAAAGGCTTTCCGCAAGTGTATTTCCATCGGCGAGTTTTCCGTCATGAAGACGCCGGACGCCTACCTGGGACTGGCGCGCGTGTGCGGCCTGAAGAAGGATGCGAAAGAGGCGCTGCAGTGGCTGTTGCTGGCGCAGCGCGAATTCTCGCCCGAACAGATCGGCTTGCGCGCGAAGATCACGGAAGGCATGGTGCACCACGAAACGGGCGATTACCGGCGCGCGCGCAAGTGCGGCGACGAGCTCGAAGCCATGCTGCTGGAAGACCCGGCGCGGCCCGAGAAGGCCATCTGCATGGAGCTGGCGACCCTGCTGTTCGCCGTCGGCGTGAAGGATGCGCCGGCCGGCCTGCTGTGCTACGTGGTGAAGAACAACCACGACAACCAGGTGGTGCAGGACGAAGTGCAAAAGATATTCGACAAGGCGAAGATGGGCGACGAAGGCACGAGCCTGATCATCGCCTCGCGCAAGGAAGCGTCGGACTTGATGAACAAGGGCGTGCTGCTGTGGAAGACGGACAAGCTCAACGAAGCGGTCGCCTGGATGCGCGCGGCGCGCGAAAAACTGCCGAACAACTTGCGCATCCTGTTCAATTCCGCGCAAATCATCGTTTCCTTCCTGCAGCAGCGCGGGTTTCAGGCAGATTTGGCGGCCGAAGCCATGGAAGTGTTGTTGTATGTAGACAAAATTGCACCAGGGCAGCAGCGCTTCGCGCAATTGATGGAGCAACTGGTGCAGCTGACGCCGCCGCCCGGGCCGGAAGACGCCGTCGCGGCGCCGGAAAATGCGCCGCCGGCAGCGGAAAAAGGGGGAAAAGCCGTGCGTGAGCGTGCCGGATGATAAACTAGGGGCCAGCGTGGGTTCGCCCGTGCTTGAGTTGCTTTACAACAATAAGGAAGAAACTATGCGTGATGTGGTCAATGAAGTATACAAAAAAATGAAGGTCGGCGCCGTTGCCTGGGTACGCCCGGTCGCCGCCAAGGGAGACACGCTGGAAACATTCCAGTCTTCGTACGAGCACGCCAAGGCGCTGGCCGACGAAGGCCTGATCACGATCGGTGACGTAAAACGCCAGGCCGACAACATGATCGAGGCGATCCGCATTCATCGTATCGCCTGATCATATTGCCGGCTTGAAACATCAGGCCTTGCCTGGTGCTTTGGCCTTGGGCGCTGCGCGTTTCGCGGGCGCCTTGCGCAGCGGGGCCTTGGCCTTGGCTGCCGTGCCTGCTTCGGCAGGTTTGGCCGGCTTGCTGGCCGCTGGCTTGGCTTTGCTGACGCCGCCAAAGCTGGCCGCTGCCGCGCTGGCGGCGTCGGACGACATTGCTGTCGAGACGGCTTGCGTGAACTGATCTTGTAACAAATTCCACCAGGCACTTGGATTGGCCAGCTGGGCTCCGGCCTGGCTGCCGGCATCGGCGGGCGCCGCCGCAGCGGGTGGCGGTGCGGGCGCAGGCGCCGGTTTCGGTTCAGGCGCCGCAGGTGTGGCTTGCTGGAAAAACGCGGAAGCGTAGGGCACCGATTCAAACACGGATTTTTCGCTGGCGCCGGGCTGGGTGATGGCTGCCGCCAGGGACGCGCCCATCGATTTCAAGGTGGCGATGGTGCCGCGCTGCACTTCCAGCGCCTGGATACTGCCGCGCAGCATGCTGGTGTTGAGGTTCAGCCATGCTTCGACGGCCTTCAAGTCATTGATTTTCTTGTCCAGCTCTTCCACCGACATGGTGGGCGCCGTGATGCCAGGCATGCCCATGCCGGGCACGCTCATGCTGCCCCACAGGTTTTTGACGAAGTCGAGCGTATCGGTCACAACTGCTGCGCCCGGCATTTGGGGCATTTGCGGGTTTGCCATGCGAAATCTCCTGGTAGGTGGATAGCCTTAGCGTAGCAGATATCGGCTTGCAACTGACGCAATGCCGCCAACATTTTCTTACATAAAACATTAAGAGTTGAGCACGGGCAAGAAGCGGGAAGCGGGGCGGAAGCGTTACACTACGGCCTATGATGCCTGACTCCTTCTTTTCGCCACCGCGCCGCCGCACCGTCATCTTTGTCGCGGTCATCGGCGTACTGCATTACGTGGCGTTGGAGTGGCTCACCTCGCGCGCCAGCATGGTGCCGCTGGGACAGAATCATGCGCAGATGGTCAGCATGGCCTTGATCGCCGAGCCGCCCAAGCCCCTGCCGGTGGTGCCGCTGCCGCCGCCCGAACTGCGGCCCGTGCCCAAGCCCAGGCCGCCGCCACCACCGCCGCCGACGGAGCTGGCGTCGAGCGAAACGCCGCAGTTGACGGCGCCCGTCAGCGACGTGCCGGAAGGCCCGGCCACGAGCGAGCCGGCCGCCGTGGCGGCCCCGGCCATCACGGCGCCGGCGCCCGCCGTGGCCACCGCGCCCGCGCCGGCCAGCGAACCGCCGCCACCGCCCGTCGAGCAGGCACGCCACTACAAGACGAACGCGCCCGCTTCGGCCCAGTTCGACCTGCACGTGGACCGGCGCGATGCGGACGGCACCAAGTGGCAGGGCGTGGCCGCGATGGCGTGGGAAAACCGGGGCGACACGTATCAGCTGAAACTGGAAGTGGGCTTGAGCATGCTGATCACGCGCATCAACCTGCTGGTGCTGACGAGCGAGGGCCGGATCGATGGCAGCGGCATCGTGCCCGTCACGGCCACGGAGAAACGCAAGGGCCGCGCGCAAACGGCCACGCATTTCAACCGCGACGCCAAGGCCATCACGTTTTCGGCAACGACGGCCACGGCGCCATGGCAGGAAGGGGCGCAGGACAAGGCCACCGTGCCGTTCCAGCTGGCCGCCATCGGCCGTGCCGACGTCAACCAGCTGGTGGGCAATATCGACATTCTCGTCGGCGAGGAAAAGGAAGCGACCGTGTTCCGCTTCCACCTGGTGGGCGAGGAAGAACTGGACACGAAAATGGGCCGCCTGGTGACGTGGCACCTGCGCCGGCCGCCGAAGCCCGGCACGTATTCGTCGCAGCTCGATGTCTGGCTGGCGCCGTCCATGCAATGGTATCCGGTACAAATACGCAATACCGAAGCGAACGGGGCGCTGACCACGCAAACCGTGACCAAGATCTCCGTAAATGAATCAACAGGAAAATAAATGACTACTTTGACTACCTTGAAACGCGTCCTGGCTGCCAGCCTGCTGGCGGCCACCCTGACGCCCGCCATGGCGGCGGACGAACCCGTGGACCATCCCGTCATCAAGCGCCCGTACAAGCTGGCGCCGTCGGCCGACCTCGTCTATTCGATCAAGGCGAAACAGCGCGGCATTGCGCTGTCCGGCGAATCGGTCAGCAACTGGCGCGCCGGCGACGGCAAGTATTCGCTGCTGGCCGAAACCAAGGCCGCCCTGTTCGGCAAGATCCTGGAACAGCGCAGCGAAGGCACGGTCGACGATTACGGCCTGGCGCCGGCGCAGTTCGTGGAAAAACGTTTCCGCAAGGAAGCGGCCACGACCACCTTCAAGCGCGACAGCAAGAGCATCGTCTTCAGCGAAGGCGATGAAACGTATCCGCTGAAAGGTGGCGAGCAGGATCGCAACAGTACCGTCTGGCAACTGGTCAGCGTGGCGCGCGCCACCCCGGAAAAATTCACGCCCGGCTCGGAATGGAGCTTCTTCGTTGCCGGCCGCCACGACGCCGAACCGTGGACCTTCAAGGTCGTCAAGCAGGAAACGGTCGCCACGGGCCAGGGTTTGGTGGAAGCCGTGCACCTGGTCAAGGCGCCGCCGCCGGACAAGAAGGGCCAGCAAGTGGACCTGTGGCTGGCACCGTCGCTGGAATGGTATCCCGTGAAGGTGACGTTCGCCGATGAAGACGGCGATTACGTCGAGCAAACCTTGCAAAAGATCGTCAGGAAGTAAGTGTTCACTAATGGATTGGGACCAGGCATGCCGTGTTTGGCCCCCCATTTCATCCTCCTGGCCTGGCACGGCGCACCTGCCGTGTTGCGCCATGTCCGCACTGCCCCCTCCCATGCGCTAAATTGCATGTCAGAACTGATATACTGACGCCCCCGCCCCGCAGCGCCGCGTTAGCCCGCAGCGCCGCCCGCTGAACACTCATCCGGAAAAGAATGATTGATATAATGGCAAGTGCAGCCGTGGCTACGGATGCAAATCAGACAGAGCAGGAGCATCACGATTCCTTGCAGGCGCATTTCCAGCCCAATATTTCGGCCGATGAAATTGAGCAAGTTTTTCACTTGAAGCGGGCGCAGCCCTTGCTGCAAGTGTTTACGGCCCTGTTCCACGGCGGTTTCGATGGCGTGTTGGTGCGTCTGCTGGTGTTGCGCGAGCTCGCGTCCGATGCGGCCACGTCCGCCTATACGCGTGCCGATATCAATACGAAACTCGCATATCTGTTGCCGGAAAGCCTGGAAACGGTCTTGCTGCGCCTGCGCTCGAACCAGTTGCTGGCCTGGGATGCGCAGCAGGGCGTGTACCGCGTGACCCCGATGGCGCGCAATGTGCTGTCCGCCATCGACAGCTTGCTGGGCCTGGGGCAGACGGAAGATGAAGCGGAAATGGGTTTCCTGCTGTCGCAGGTGGCGGGCGCGCAAGCCGTCGGTGGCGTGTCGGTCGAGCAATTGCAGCATTTGCTGGGCCGCCTGGTGGACTTGACGGAAGAATTCTCCGACGCGATCGCCTCCGGTTCCGAATTCCGCCTGCGCACGGCGCAAGCGAAATGGAACATGGCTTGCGACTGGGTCGAGAAGGGGTCCGAGATCCTCGTGGCGATCACGTCCGATGAAAACGCGGACAGCGCCACGCACAAGGCAGCGCAGGCGATCGGCCGCGCGCAAAGCAAATTGCTGAACATGCAAGGCATGTTTTCGCGCGCCCTGAACCAGATCGAGCGCCAGCGGGTGCACCTGGGCCAGTCGGGCCTGTCGACCACGGACATCAAGCGCTGGCTCTTGCTGCATGACGACCTGGCCAGCCTGGCCGAAGGCGCCATCGACCAGCCTGTCGTGCCCCTGTTCTCCACGCCGGCCGAAATGATCGACGTGGCCGAAACGGAACTGCTGTCCGAACGGGCGGCGGGTGTCATCAACACGGGCCTGCCCAGCGGAGAGGACGCGCCCACCACCATCAGCGACGGTCCCGCCATGCAACTCGAACTCGATGACTTGCTCGAACGCCTGTCGAACTTCGCCAGCCTGGGCAATTTCCCCAGCATCGGCGAAGAAGGGCCGAAATCGGTGCCCGTGCAGGATTCCCTGTTGCCGGCCAGCTTTGCCGTGGCTTCGTACCGCGCCTCCATGCTGCCGCTGCTGGGTGACGTCTCCGAAGCGAGCTTGCAGGGATCCACGGCCGAACTGGCCCGTTTGCCGATCACTTTTACTCCGACCGACGAGATGGTCCAACTGACCGACCCCCACGTGGCGGCCATGTCGATCGCCTCGCTTTCACTGAATGTTTCACTTGATTTAGATGGCGCCACCTTTGATGAATGACGATTCCCAAATCCTGATTGCGCGCCTGCTCACGCATCAAACCCTGCGCCGCGACGACAAGCTCGTCAAGCGCGTGCTGTCCGACGAGCTGTTCCGCGCCGAGATCGATGCGCGCCTGCTGGCCTGCGGCTTGAAATTGCTCGACAACGTGTACGCCGACCATGTCACCCTGGCACTGACGCGCACCATCGAACCGAAGATTTTCGGCGCGCGCGACGTGTGGCAAAACAATAACTTCGGCCTGGCGCGCGATGGCGTGGCCTTGCTGGTGGTGCTGTGGGCGCAGATCATCCTGCCCAAGCGTGAACGCCAGGAAACGCACCAGCACGCGGACGATGACCAGAACGACATGTTTGGCACGGAAAAACCGCTGCCGCGCGCGGAAGACGCGTCGATCGGCATTTCCTACAAGGCGCTGCTGTCGGACTTCGGCGACAAGCTGGGCAAGAAGACGCGCATGGACATGAACCTGGGCACCCTGGCCAAGCTGGGCTTCATCGAGCGGCGCGGCGACTTCATCCTGGAAGGCCCGCTGCTGGACCTGATGATGGATACGGACGTGCTGAAAGAGCGCATCATCAATGGCGCCCTGGCCGACGTGTTCAAGCGCGCGCCGTCGCGCCTGGTGGCCGTCAGCGGCGATCCGCTGCTCGACGCCGATCTGGCAGACGAGCTGTCCGCCGACATCGGCGACTTGCCCGACGCCGACGATGCCGGCGACGCATCGTCGTCCGACCTCCCTCACTGAAAGCGCCCATGTTTCATATCAAATCACTTGAACTGGTGCACTGGGATTACTGGCAGCGCATCAAGAATATTCCGCTCGACGCGAAGATCATCACCATCGCGGGGCAGAACGGCTCGGGCAAGACGACCTTGCTCGACGCCTTGCGCACCCTGTTCGGCCTCGACTGCTCGATGGGACGCACGTATAAGCACTATGCGCGCCACTCGGGCCAGCAGACGGCCTGGCTGCGCGCCGTGGTCGACAACAAGAACGTGGGCAAGCAGCTGTCGAACCGGCCGTTCCGCAGTTCCGGCTTCTTCAGCGACGATGAAGTGACGCTGTTTTGCCAGATCCAGAAGAATGGCGGCGACTGGAAGCGCCAGTATCTGATGCGTCCGGGCAATGTGCAGATCGAGGACATCACGGATGCCAACGACTGGCTGGGCGTGGAAAACTACCGCAAGCGCCTGGCCAATGCGGGCCTGTCGCCCGCCATGTCGAAAGTGCTGGCGCTGGAGCAGGGCGAGACGGACAAGCTGTGCGAATACGCGCCGCGCCAGCTGCTCGACCTGGTGTTCCAGGTGTTCGGCGACAAGGAAGTGCTGGACGCCTACGACGAAGCCAAGCGCCACCAGCGCGACACGGAAGTGGAACTGAAGCGCTTCGAGACGGAACTGGAAGCGTCGAAGACCAACCTGGAAGGCCTGCGCCTGCGCGTGGCCAATTACCACCAGTGGGAAGGGCTGCATAAAGAGCGCCGCAACCTGCTGGAAGAAGTGCTGCCCAGCCTGCAGTACCACGAGGCGCGCGAAAAAGCGGCCACGGCCAGCCGGCAATTGCGCGATGCGCGCAAACCGATGGCGCAGGCGGACCAGCAGCTGACCGATAAACGCAATGCGCTGGCATCGCAGGCGAAGGCCCTGTCCGACGCGCAAATGAACGAAACCTTGCTGGAGCAGGAATCGATCGGCTTGCAGAGTCGTTTGTCCTTGATCAATAGCAAGCTCAAACCGCTGGACAGCCTGCTGGAGCAGAAAGACCGTTTGCACAAGCTGGCGGCGGACTCGGGCAGCGACATCGCCGAAGTGGCGGCCCAGCTGGAACAGAAGGAAGCGCAATTGCTGCAGCAGCGCCAGCAGCGCGACGCCTTGGCGGCGCGCATCGCGGGCGAACAGGCAACTATTGCCGCGCTGCAAGGCAAGACGGCCATGCCGGAGCCGGACAACGTGCGCGGCATGCGCCGTGCGCTGCGCGATGCGGGCATTGGCCACGCCATGCTGTCGGACATCGTCGAAGTGACGGACAGCCGCTGGCAGGGTGCCGTCGAAGGCGTGCTGGGCGGTTACGCTTCGGTGGTGCTGCTGGACAAGGCCAAGGATGCGGCGGCCGCCTATCGTCTGGCCGAGAAGGAGCGCTATCGCCACTTCATCGTGCCCGACCTGGTCACGGCGCCTGTCGCGAAAGACGAGAGCTTGCTGGCCGTGGTGAAATTTTCCGCGCCCGTGCCCAGCTGGCTGATCGAGCAACTGTCGCGCATTGCGCGCGTCGATTCCGTCGAAGCAGGTTTCAAGCTGGGCAACCACGAAGAGTGGATCACGCCCGAGGCGTACCACCGCGAACGCCGCGGCGGGCGCTCGCTGTTCGTGGAAGCGTCGCGCTACCGCTTCGGCCAGGCTGGCCGCAGCGGCCGCCTGGAAGCGCTGCTGCGCTCCCTGCCGGGCCTGGAAGGGCAGGAAGACACCCTGACCCTGGCGATTTCGAAATTGGCGGCCGAAGTGGGCGCCTTGAAAGCGCGCATCGCCGGCGTCGACGCGGCCAAGGAACTCAGTGCGCGCCAGGAAGAATTCGCCGAAGCGCTGCGCAACTCGAAGCCGCTGAAGGAAGAGCGCCTGGAAGTGGGCGGTCGCCTGGGCGAGTTGCAAAACCTGACGAAGAACGCCACCGTGGCGCGCACGCGTGCCGATACCGTGTGGCAAAACGCGCGCCTGGCCCTGTCCGAGGCGGAAGCGGGCTCGCGCCTCGGTTACAAGAAGCAAATCGAACAGCGCGCCGAGCATGCGCGCGCCTTGCTGGCCCTGCGCCATGCGTGGCGCCACTTGCCGAAAAGCTGGCGCCGTCCCGCACGCCGCGCGGCCCTCGTGGCCGAGCATCAGAATGCGCACCAGGTCGACTTGCGCGTGGCCAGCCTGCAAAACAGCCTGGCGCGCGACGACTGGGAACTCGACGCCACCGTCATCGACCAGCACCACCGCCTGTCGGACCAGTTGCATGGCCGCCAGTCAGAAACGGACGAGCGCCGCTACCAGAACAACCGCGCCATCGAAGCGACGGGCAATGCCCGCGGCGCCTACATGGAACGCTTGCGCTACACCATCAAGACGTACAGCAAGAACATCAAGGAGCTGGGCGAACTGGCCGGCATCGAAGTGCATGCTGACCCCGTGCGCCTGGAAAACGACGACGTGCAGCTGTCGCAGGCGGGCTTGCACGTGCGCTTCAAGTTCGACGGCAAGGGCGTGATCGGCATGAACGATGGCGAAGCGTCGGGCGGCCAGCAAGTGATGAAATCGCTGGTGCTGCTGATCGGCTTGCTGAAATCGGAAGACGGTTCCGGCGGCTTCGTCTTCATCGACGAACCGTTTGCCCACCTCGATATCCGCAATATTCAATTGGTGGGCGAATTCCTGAAGAACACGGAAGCGCAATACCTGATGACGACGCCGTTGACGCACAACACGGATGTCTACGATCCATCGGAACTGACTTTGATCACGAGCAAGAAGAAAAAGGATACCCAATGGGCGCAACCGATTTTCGTGCTGCAGCGCCGGGTCGATCCCGTCTCGGGCAAGGTGGCGTGATGCTGGTGCGCACCTTGCTGGCATCTGCCGCGCTGGCGCTGGCGCTGGCGTGTTCGGCGCCGGCCGTGGCCAACGACGGCATCGGCTCCGTGAGCGCAGGCGGCATCCTGTTCGGCAAGACGGATGCCGTGGCCATGAAAAAGGAAGTGCTCAGCGTGAGTGCGGAATTGATCAAGGTCGAATACGAGTTCCTCAATGAGTCGAAAACGGATGTGGAGGAGACGATCTTCTTCCCGCTGCCCGAATACGCTTCCGGCTACCACGGCTCGCCCACGTATTATGGCCAGCCACAGCAGTTTACCGTCGACGTGGATGGCAAGCGCAAGGAATATAAAACCACCTTCGTCGCCAAGCTCGACGCCAACGACGTGACGGCCCGCTTGCGCCAGCTGGGCCTGTCGGACGCGCAAATCGCGTATTTCCCCTCGCATACGCCGTTCGACAAGAAAGTGGCGCCGCTGACGGCCGCGCAGAGCAAGATCATGATCCGCGAAGGCTTGCTGGCCCAGCTGTACGACGAGGAATGGGTACCGGCCTGGACCGTGAAAGTCATCTACCTGTGGCAGCAGAAATTCCCTGCCGGCAAAGTCGTGCGCGTGCGCCATCAATATGCGCCGTTCGTCGCGGCTGGTCCGGGCGCGTCCTACCTGGGCGACGGCAATACATTTGAAAAGAAATACTGCGGCGACAAGGCCTTCTACAAGACGTGGAACCGCCTGGCGGCCCAGCAGGGCGAAAGCGGCTTTGTCAATGCCGTGTGGGTGTCGTACATTTTGACTACCGGCAATACCTGGAAGAATGGCATCGAAGATTTTACCTTGAACTTGATCAAGGGCAAGCCGGACGAGCTGGTCAGCCTGTGCTTCCCCGGCACGTTTACCAAAATCAATCCCACCACCTTGCAAGTCAAGCTGCGCAACTTCCATCCGAAGCAAGACCTGGACGTGTACTTCGGCAATGTCGAAGGCACGGTCGCCAACGACGGCGTGGCGCCGCAGATCCGGCCCTAGCTGCGTGAGCAGGCAGGAAGCACTGGCGGCGCGCCTGCGCGCCATCGCCAGCGCCACGCCGTGGTGCATGCAAGCCTTGCACGCCGTGGCGCAGCTGGGCTTGCCCCATTGCTGCATCGGCGCCGGCGCCGTGCGCAACCTTGTGTGGGATGCCTTGCATGGCTACGCGCAAGCGTCGGCCTTGAGCGACGTCGACGTGGCGTATTTCGATGCGCGCGATGTGCATCCCGAAAGCGAAACACAGCTGCGCCAGCGCCTGGAAACCGTGCTGCCCGGCGTGCCGTGGGAGGTCTGCAACCAGGCGCGGGTGCACCTGTGGTTCGAAGACGCGTTCGGCTACGCCGTGCCGCCCCTGCTGTCGCTGGAAGACGCCATCGCTACCTGGCCCGAGTTTGCCACCTCGGTCGGCATCTCGCTGCAGCCTGACGGCGAAATCGGCATCATCGCGCCGCATGGCCTCGATGACCTGTTCGATATGGTGGTGCGGCGCAACCCGGCGCGCATCAGCCTGGACGGCTATGCGCAGCGCCTGGCCAGCAAGGATTATGCGGCGCGCTGGCCGCGCGTCACCATCATCGCCTAGGTGAAACGTGGTTTAAAACATAATTAAATGCACTGTGGATACAGATTGCCTATAATTGCCAATTTTCCAATAGTGTTTTCCTGATCCCATGTCCCTGTCGATTTCCATGCCGTTGCGCCGCCTCGGCCGCCTGTTCTGCCTTTCCTCCATCCTCGCGGCGCCCGCCGCCTGGGCCGACAGCTATACCGATTTCCAGCAAGCCAGCGCGCGCCTGGAAGCGCTGATGGCCAAGGCCACGCTGCAAAGCGGCTTGCCGCGCCTGGGCGACCCTGAAGTGGCAGCGTTGATTGCCCGGATTACCGACGCGCCGGGCCTGTTCCGGGCGCCCGTTGCGGCGTTGCAGGACATCAACCCGAGCGTGGCCCTGTGCGAACGGGCAACCAACATCGGCAAGGCGTATTACACGTTTGGCAGCGAGCGGCCGCTGCCGCTGTCCGGCGCCGAGTTGCAGCAGGCGCGCAATGACCAGGTAACGGAGAACCTGGCCAATTATGGCGATGAAATGAGTACTTTTTTTGCCTTTGGCATGCATTGCCATGCGCACTTGATTGGCTTGATGGAGCAGGAATTCAGTAGCCAGCCGCTGCAGGTAGTGAGCGGTACGGAGCGCATGCGGGCGCGCGCCTTCAGCAAGGGCTCGACCACCCTGTATGTCGGCGTGGTGCAGTTCGTGCAAGTGCCGTTCTGGACCGTGGCGCAAAAGAAGCGCATGCTGGAAGCGGCCGCGCAGTACGCAACGCCGAACGTCGCGCTGATGGCGCCGCCGTTGCGCGAGCGTTTGCTGGGCAGTCTGGCTGATGCGGATAAGGACCTCGATCCCGCCCTGGCGCCGGCGCTGGCGACGATACGCCAGGCGCTGTCGGTGACGACCTGCGAAGGCCTGTGCCAGTACTACTGACGGGATGACTTATTCGGGCGCCTGCAGCGGTTGGTTGCGCTGGCGCCAGCGCACCAGGCCCCACGCATACACGGCGTAGTAGCCGATGACGAGGCCGTAGGCGGCCATCGTCAGTGCGCTCTGGCCGAACGGTGGCGGCGGCACGGGCACGTCGGCGCGTGAATTCATGTAGATTTGCATGCCACGGTACAGCAGGCGGGCGATGAACAGCATCGTGATGGCCAGGCCCAGGTAGCGGTGCTGGGTAAAGAAAAAGTCCTTGCCGACCTGTTCGAAGCGCGTCAGCTTCAAGCCCAGCACACCCAGCCAGCCGCCGGCCAGCGCGGCCGCGCCCAGGCTGGACAGGGGCAGGACGTCGAACTTCGTCGTCGTCGCCAGGAACAGCAGCAGCGCGGGGAAGGCGATTGCCACCGTCCAGTGCCGCCACAGCTGCGATTTCTGGCGCGCCACCAGTTTCTTCAGGCGCGAATAAATGCGCCAGACCAGCAGCGGGACCAGTAACAGCAGGGCGAGGGTGGTGGTTTCCATGTATGCAATCGGGTACGGGTAAAACAGCGATTGTAAGCCAGATGGGGGCAGGCGGCGATGCTTGTCAAACGGTAAAAGTTGCATGTTGACATTTACATGGCATGCAAGCACTATGCCTTGTCACGCCGTGCCGCCGGCCGCGGACGTCAGGCCGGCAGGCAAACATGGACAGGCGGCGGGCATCTCGTGGTATGGTCTTCTTTTGTCCGCCGGGAGGCCAGCCATGTCCGTCATCCATGCCCACCGCGCGCCCGACCCGGCGCCCGTCGATGAACCCATGCCGGCGCCGGAGCCGCAAGAAGCGCCCGGGCACCATCCGGGGCCCGTGCACCCGGTGCCGCAGGACGATCCCGTGCCGCACCCGCATCCCAGTTAATCTCGTCAAGAAAGGCTGTTTTAG
Source organism: Janthinobacterium sp. SUN033 (assembly GCF_030397595.1). Classification (NCBI taxonomy): domain Bacteria; kingdom Pseudomonadati; phylum Pseudomonadota; class Betaproteobacteria; order Burkholderiales; family Oxalobacteraceae; genus Janthinobacterium; species Janthinobacterium sp. SUN033. The sequence goes on along the minus strand of NZ_JAPQNV010000004.1, from coordinate 117,048 downwards.
ATGGCAATTGTCAAGGAAGTCTACACACGCAAAGTCAGCGGAGAATCGTTCGACTATGAACTCGATTACACCCAGGGCACGGACGTGGCCTGGATTGCGCGCGTGTATCACGATGGCGTGCTGAAAGGCTCGCCCCATGGCGCGCTGACGGCCAACGTGCTGTCCGGCCCCGCGCTGGAACAATATTTGCGCGCGTACGTCGAAGGCATGATCGAGCGGGGCCTCGACGTGGCCGAGTAAGTTTGCCTTTGCGGCAGAGCAAAGAAAAGGGCGCCGAGGCGCCCTTTGTTGTTTCTTGCACTTCAACGTCTGATTAGTCGAACGCCCACGTGTACAGCACGTCCAGGGCATTGTTCGTGCCGGTCTGGAATTGCAGGGTGATGCGGCGGTTCAGCTTGTAACGCAGCTTGACCAGGCTCGTCGCTGTGCTCGTGCCTTGCTCGAACGTCAGGTAGGCGCGCGAGGACAGGCGCTTGCCAACGGTGACGACTGTGCTTTCCAGCCCTTGCGCCTGCGACAGGCCCACTTCGTCGAGTCCCAGCGAATTGGCCAGCTTGCCTTGCAAGCCGCCGCCGGAGCCGCCGAAGAGGGCGCCTGCGGCCGTCGTCAGCAAGGCCATTTCATCGCCGGCCGCCGTTTCCGCGCCGTGGCCCAGGATCAGCCAGGCCAGCTTGTCGCTGTCCGACACGCTCGGGGTAGACACCAGCTTGGCCGTCGGCGCCTGGGCCGTGCCGCGCACTTCCACGCCCGCTTCCACATTCGTTTCCGACAAGGCTTCGCCTTCGGGACGCTTGCGCACGGCCAGGATGTTCAGCGACGGGTTGTCGTAGGCGCCCGTGAAGGCGATCAAGCCCCGTTCGATCGACAGCTTTTGTCCGTAGGCGGCGTATTGACCTGTGACAACCTTGATGCTGCCCGTCACGCGCGGCGCGGCGCGGTTGATGACCCTGGCGCGCACATTGCCCGCCAGGTCCGCATCGATGCCCATGCCGCGCAAGTGGAAGGCATTGCCCAGGTCAAATTCCAGGTCGATATTCAGCGGCAGCGACGGCGCTTCCTTGCTGCCCTTGACTTCCTTGCCCAGCACCACCACGTCGCTGCTTTGCGTGGGTGTATCCTGCGGCGCCAGTTCGATCAGCGCGCGGTTGGCCTTGAACTTGCCCTCGAAGCTGAAGCGCTTGTCGTTGCGCACCAGGGTGCTGTTGCCCGACAGGATCAAGGTGCGGTCGGGGCGCGACAGCGCCTGCAGCCGGTCGGCCATCAATTTCAGTTCCAGGCTCGCTTCGCCATTCGCAAAGCGTACCCAGCCGTCTGCCTGTACCTTGCCATCGCCGCCGTCAAAGCTCAGGCGCTGCAATTGCAATTGATCGCCGGCCAGCTTGGCTTGCAGCACGCCATTGCGCAATTTCAAGCCCTGGTCGGCCCAGTTCACCAGCAGCTTGCTGCCGTTGATGTCGCCATTCAATTGCGGCGCGCCGATGGTGCCGCTGCCGGACAGCGCCACTTTCAGGGCGCCGCCCAGTTCCAGGCCTGGCTGGCCCGTCAGCGGCGCCAGCCAGGCCAGTGTATCGATGCTGGTGGTGCCCGTCAGGGAGAGGGCGCTGTCGTTGCTGATGCGTCCGCCCAGCATTTGCACGGTGGCATTGATGTCGCTCTGCCCCGCGCGCGCGCCGTCCAGTTTCACGGCCAGGCGCAGCTGCTGGTTGGCGACATCCACGCGGGCGTCGAGGGTGCGCAAGCCCAGCGCCAGCGGCTGTTCCACGCCCACCGTCACGTCGCCTTTTTCGCGGTAGATGTGCAGCATGCCCGCCAGGGAGGGATCTTTCTGCTGCGCCGTCGGCACCTGCATGTCGAGCGACCATTGCGCGCCCAGGGTCAGGTCGCTGCGCGCATTGGCTTGCAGCGAGGGAATCACTTGCGCCAGATACGTCAGCGCCACGCCCGCCGCCTGGCCGGAACTGGTCCAGCGGGGGCCGTTCTTGACCAGGCTTTGCATGGTGATGCTGCCTGCTGGCAATTTGATGGCGGTGTTGCCCACGCTGATCTGCTCCGGCTGGCCCAGGCCCGCCACGCCGCTGCCGGCAGGGCCCGCCACTTTCACGGGCACGGGCGCTTGCAGCACGAGCGCATAGCGGCCCTTGTTTTGCAGGCTGTCGATCGTGCCCGTCCAGCTGGCGCCGCTCTGGCTGCCGCGGATTTGCACGGTGGCATCGAAATCGTCGTTGCGCGCCGCCAGGCTCACGGTATGGCTGCCGCGCGTGCCCGTCGTGGCCAGGCGGGCGCTGCCCAGCTTGAAGGTGGGCGTGCTGTAGCCCGTGATGTCGAGGCTGCTGACCATGGGGTCGAGCGCGCCTTGGCCGGCGCCCACGCTGGCGCTGCCCTTGATGGATTTCAATTGCTGGTCGCCAAAGAAGGTCAGATCGCGGCCATCGAGCGTCAGCTGCGCGGCCGGCGCGTCCATCTTGCCGCTGACGGAGCCGGACGCTTGCAGCACGCCGGCAAAGCGGGGGCCCAGGGTCGACAGTTGCGGCGCATCAAGTTTCCACGTCAGCTTGTCCGTGGCGCCGCCCAGCGCGCCCTTGGCCAGCAGGCTGTTCGGCCCCAGGCGCAGTTCCGTATCCACGCTATCGACCCGTTTCGCATTGGCCGACAGCTTGGCGTAGCCGGCCAGCGGGGCATTTTGCAAGGTCGATTCGCGCAGGGCCAGGTTGAGGGCCACTTGCCAGTCGCCGCTCAGGCGGCCGCTGCCGTTGAAATCCGCGTTGACGTTGCCGTTGGGCAGTGCAGCACCAAATGCGGCCGGGTTGATCTTTTGCAAGGAACCCGTCACTTTCAGTTCCGCTGCCTGCTTCGGTCCCGTCAAGCCCACGTCGCCGCTGGCATGGATGGCGCTGTCCGGCGCGGGACGCTTGCCGCTGGTCAAGCCAAGCCCTTTCGCATCGGCAACAAACGTCGTGCGCGGCTGCTGCATGGTGCCTTGCACCACGCCGCTGGCCAGCACGCTGCCCAGCAAGTCGGACTGCAGGGCGGACAGTTGCCGCGCATCGACGTTCCAGTTGAGTTTTTCGCCGGCGCCGCCGAAGTTGCCCTTGGCCGTCACGTTGTTCTTGCCCAGCGCCAATTGCACGTCGATGCCGCTGAAATGGGCCGCATCGGCCGTCAGCTTGCCCTTGCCGGACAGGGGCTGGTCGAGCAGCTTGCTGGGGCGCACGGTGAAGTCCGCATTCGCCAGCCATTGCGGCGCCACGTGGCCGTTGGCGCGCACGTCGAGGTTCAGGTCGGCCACGGGGAAGGCGCCGAAGTCGGCGGGATTGAGACGGCTGGTGCTGGCTACGGCCTTGAACGGTTGCTCATCCTTCAGGCTGATCTGGCCCGTCGCGTTGACGCTGCTTTTGCCGGCTTGCAAGGTCGCCTTGCGCAATTGCACGAGAGAATCGGCCAGGGTGGCTTCCACGTCCAGGCGCAGCTTGGCTTCGCCCAGCTTGGCGCGCAGGGTTTGCGTCTTGCCGTCGCTGTCGAGCACGATATCGCCGACGATCTTCGTACTGTTGATGCTGCTGTAAATGTGCTGCAAGTCGATCTTGTCTGTGTGCAAGGTCAGCTGCGCATTGCCGATGGGGGCATCGGCCGCGTCGCGGTTCAGCTTGCCGCTGCCCGTGAATTTGCCTGCGGTGCCGAAATCGATGAGGGCCGACTCCAGGGTGGTGGCCGTCAGGGTGCCGCCTAATCTCGCCTCGAACTGGCGCAGCGGCAGCTTTTGCTGGTCGATGGGGCCCGGTGTCGCGTGGTTGAGGATGGCCAGCTTGCCCGAGACGGTTTGCGCGCTTGGGCGCGTATCGATGGCGGCGTCGAGTTCCAGGCTCAGGTCCGCCTGCGGCAAGGTCGCGTCAAACTTGCCCGGATTGATGTTGCGGCCTTTGATGCTGGCCGAGCGCAGGATGATGACGGGGTCGAACGGCGCCAGCGCCAATTGGGCGTCGGCCGTGGCCGCGCCCGCGCTGCCCTTGGCCGTCACGTTCAGCACATTCAGGTCGCCGCCCAGTTGCAGGGCCAGGGCGGCCGGTTTTTCGCCGGCGGCGGGGTTGATCTGCGTCAAGCCGGCTTTGCCAGATAGCTTGAACGGTTGCGTGGCGGCAATCGTCGCGCTGGCCGTGGCCTGGCCGAACGGTGTGAGGGCCGAGGCGTCTTCCAGCTGCCATTGCGTCTTGTCGCCCGACAAGGTGAAATGGATCTTTTCAAATACCGTGTTGCCGCCCGGACTCACCAAGGTCACCTTGTCCAGGCGCGCGTCGGCAATGCCGATCTTGAACGGCGAAGCCAGGCTGGCGGGCATCGTCGACGGTTCCTCGGAGGGCGCCGTGCTTTCCACGGACAGGCTGGCCACGTGCAGTTCGCTGATCGCGATGCCTTCCGAGAAGAACTGGAACGGCGACCAGTTGATGTCGATATTCTCGGCCGTGATGTGCTGCGTCTTGCTGCGGTAGCTGACGTGGCCCAGGTGCATGCGGTTGTACAGCGAGCCGGACACGCCCGACACGGCGATCTCGCCGCCGCTGGCGCTGGCCACTTTTTGCACCAGCATCTGCAGGGTCGATTCGCGGCCCAGGAACCAGAAGGCGCCGCCCAGCAGCACGGCCAGGCTGGCGACGGCGATCGCCACATAGCGGGGCCAGCGGCGGGCCTTTTTCGCCGGCGGTGGCGGCGCGGCGCCGTTGGGGGACTCGGTAGTAATATCGGACATCAGAAAGTGAATCCCAGAGAGAAGTGCAAACGGTAAGCATGGACGGCGTGGCCATACGCCACGTCGACATTGATGGGGCCGACGGGGCTCTTGTAGCGTCCGCCCAGGCCGTAGCCCGATTTCGGCGTCATGGCCGCCTTGACGGTATCGGCCGCGTTGCCGGCATCATAGAAGGCGGCAATGGCCCACTTCGGCTTGAACCAGTACTGGTATTCGGCGCTGCCGGTGAGCATGTAGCGCCCGCCGATGGTGGCGTCGCCTTCCTTGACGCCCAGTTCCTGGTAGCCATAGCCGCGCACGGACTGGTCACCGCCCGCGCGGAACAGGTAGACGGCCGGCACGCCGCGTTTTTCTTTCGAGCCCAGCGCGCCCATTTCGCCGCGCACGATCAGCTCGCCTTTTTCACCGAGCGGACGGTAATACACGGCCTTGCCGGCCACGCGCACGAAGCGCTCGTCCGTCAGCACGGGCAGCAGGGCGCCGCCCACCTGGGCGTTGATGACATAGCCCCTGGTGGGGAACAGCAGGCTGTCGAGGCTGCGCTTGGTGATGGCATAGGTCAGCGGCAAGCTCTTGCTGCGCGTCTGTTCCAGGCCGACCACCGTCTTGTCTTCGCTGAGGAACTCGAACGTCAGGCTGCGCTCGAGGTTGGTGCCGCCCCAGTTGCGCTTGGCCGAGATGGTCGTGACGGCCGTGATTTCGTTGGAAATGTCGCTGCGCTCGAACGAGGCGCCCGCGCTGTCGTTGTAGCCGCGCTCGGTCGTCGGAAAGTAAAAATTGGCGTGCGCCGCCTGTTTCTTCGTTTCCATGGTGATCGCGCTCTTGAAGCGCGTGCCCCACACGTTCAGGTTGTCATAGTTGAGCTGGGCGCGATTGCCCGTGTTCGTACTGAAACCGAGACCGGCGCTGACGTTCTGCTGCTTGTTTTCCGTGACGCGCACCACCAGCGGCAGCAGCGGTGCGGGGCCGCGGTTGACGGGCTTGGCTTCGGCGGCGGCGCTGCCACCTTCGGCCTCGGCTTGCTGGCTTTCCTGGCCGGCCTCGATCTGCTCGCTGAGGATGCTGCTCATGTCGGCGCTCACTTCCACGCTGGCAAAGTAGCCCGTGTCCTGCAGGCGCGCCTGCAACGATTGCAGCGCCGATTCGCTGTAGTACTCGCCCGGGCGTATCTTGTCGAGGTTGCGGATGATGCTGGGATCGTAGCGTTTCAAGCCTTCGATGCGCAGCTCGCCAAAGCGCAGCTCGGGGCCGCTGTCGAGCACCACCAGCAGCGAGACTTTATGCGTTTCCGGGTCGACCACGGCTTGCGTGTCGACCAGCTGGGCGCGCGGGTAGCGCGTCTGCACCACTTCACGCAGCAGGGCGCGCTTGGCCGATTCCCAGTCGGCCTGGCGAAACACGCTGCCCGTCTTCAGCGACCAGCTGCGCTTCAGGGCTTCCGTATCGTAGGGCTCGCTGGCGGCCAGCGGCGGCGTGGGGTCGAAGCCGCGCAATTCCAGCTCGACCTTGTCGATGGTGACCGCCTCGCCCGGATCGACGTCGACGATGACGACAGGCTTGGCGCCGCTCGTATCGACGCGCACCGTGACGACGGGCGTATAGTAGCCGGCCGTGGCGACGAGGTTCCTGGCTTGCTCGGGCGTATCACGGACGAGGCGCTGCAATTGCTCGCGGTCCATGCGCGGGTTGCCGCGGAAGCGTTCCAGGTCCAGGTTTTTTTCAAGCAACTCATCGAGGTCGCCCGGTGCATTGACCTTGACCTCGTACTGCAGCGGGGCGGGCGCCGCTTCCGTGGCGGCGCTGTCGGCGGGCGCATCTTGCGCGCTCTGTTGCGCACCCTCCTGCGCGGCGGCCTGGGCGATGGGGAACAGCAAGATGACACTGCCGGCGGCCGCCAGTGTCAGTTGACCCATTGCTTTTGTCACTACTTGTGCCAAAATTCGTGGTCGTATCGCCTTGCCGGCAGCCGTATGCCGTATGGGTCGTGCAGAAAACATGGTGCTCCAGATGAGTAAATGCTGACTGCATGTTACCGGAATAGGTAAACTGATGGCGGACGAATAAGTATTTTTTGCATGGGGAATCTCGTTTCCCCGCGCACTATTGGACAGAACAAAACTCAAAGAAAGAAATTATGCTAGCAACGGACTCCGCACTGGTGCTCTTTAGCGGTGGACAAGATTCCACCACCTGCCTGGCCTGGGCCTTGAAACACTATAGCCGCGTGGAAACTATCGGCTTTGACTATGGACAGCGCCATGCGATCGAACTGACCGTGCGTCCCGGCGTGCTGGAACAGATGCGCCGGCAATCGCCCGAGTGGGATAGCCGCCTGGGCCAGGATCACATGATCGACCTGTCCCTGATTTCCGCCATTTCCGATACGGCCATGACGCAGAACGTCGAGATCGTCATGCAGGAAAACGGTTTGCCGAACACATTTGTTCCTGGACGCAACTTGTTGTTCATGACGGTGGCCGCCACCGTGGCCTACCGCCGCGGCTTGACGGTGCTGGTCGGCGGCATGTGCGAGACGGATTTCTCCGGCTATCCGGATTGCCGCGACGACACGATGAAGGCCCTGCAAGTGGCCCTGAACCTGGGCATGGATACGCGCCTGAAGCTGGAAACGCCGCTGATGTGGCTGGACAAGGCGCAAAGCTGGGACCTGGCGGAAGACCTGGGCGGCCAGCCGCTCGTCGACCTGATCCGCAGCGGCACGCATACGTGCTACCTGGGTGAGCGGGGCGAGCTGCACGACTGGGGCTATGGCTGCGGCACCTGCCCCGCCTGCGCCCTGCGCGCGAATGGTTACCAGCAATACGCGGCGCGCAAGGCTGCGAAGCCGGCTGTCAAATAAGCAGTTTGCGCCGTTTCTTCAAGCGGCGGGGAGGGGGACAAGGCCATGCTGTGGTTTTTGCCACAGGAGCGTCTTGCCATGAAATCTCTCTTTGCCGCGCTGTACGGCCCCGTGTTCTGGGCCGGCTTCATCGGCGCCGCCACCGTGCTGGTGGCGCTTTGCCAATTCTCCCTCCGGGTCTTGCCGCCGTTATTGCTGCTGGCCCTGCTCACATCCTTCCTGGCCGAGCGTTACCTGCCGTATGACGGCGCGTGGAACCACGAGCATGGCGACGGCGGACGCGACATTGCGCACGCGCTCGTCAATGAAGCGCTGTACCTGCTGGGACTGGCCATCTTCCCCCTGCTGGCCGGGCACCTGGCGCTGGGTTCGTTCTGGCCCGGCCAGTTGCCGTTCTGGGCGCAGTTGCTGCTGGCCATCCTCATCGCCGATTGCGGCATCACGCTCGTGCATTACCTGAGCCACCGCTATTATTTTCTGTGGAAACTGCATGCCGTGCACCATAGCGTGACGCGCCTGTACGGTTTCAACGGCTGGATGAAGCACCCGCTGCACCTGCTGCTGGAAGCGGCGGGCGGCATGCTGCCCTTGTTGCTGCTGGGCATACCGGAGCGTGTCATGGGTGTGCTGGCGTTTGCCGTGGCGATCCAGCTGCTGCTGCAGCACGCGAATGTCGACATGCGCATGGGGCCATTGCGTCACGTGTTTGCCTGGGCGCCATTGCACCGTTTTCACCACATGAAATACGGCACGGCCGGCGACGTGAATTTCGGCCTGTTCTTTACCTGCTGGGACCGCTTGCTGGGCACGCGTTTCGACGCGCCCGGCTACCGCATGCGGGGCGAGGACCTGGGCATCGGCAGCCGTCCCGATTACCCGGCCGCGTACGGGGCGCAGCTGCTGGAACCGTTTCGCGCGGAAGAGGGCGTGCGCGCGCCCGCATTGCCGGCGGACTTGCGTAAAGCCATCAATCGAGCAGCTTGACGTTGAGCTGGCGCAAGCTGCGGTCGGCGCGCACGCCGAACAGGCTGCGCATGGTGCGCGAAAAATGCGCGGCATCGGCAAAGCCGGCGCCGTGGGCCGCTTCCGTCAGGGTGCTGCCGAGCAAGATGAAACGGATGGCCAGGCGCAGGCGGCGCCATAGCACCAGCCGCCGCACGGGCAAGCCCAGCTGGGCGCTGAACAGGCGTTCCAGCTGGCTCAGCGACAAATGCGCCGCCTCGGCCACGGCGGCCGCGCTGACCTTGCCTGACAACAACGTGTCGACCTTGTCCAGCGCGCGCCGCAAGCGGGGATCGGGCAAGTGTTCGCGCGGCTGCGCCTGCAGCGCGGCGGCCAGACTGTCCAGGCTGGGCATGCCTGCGCTGCCGGCCGCTGCCAGCAGGGCCGGGCCGCCCAGGCGCTGCGGCTCCGCATAGATGGTCAGCAGGGGCGCCGGGGCGGCCAGGATGGCGTGCGGACGCAGGCTATCGACCAGCAAGTGCCGCGCCGTGTGGACGATGCCGTCGAGCTCGGCCGTGAAAGGCGCCCCGGTGCTCAGCATCAACTGGTGCGCATAATGGGCGTGGCTGGCCGTGGCGCCCGCCGCGCCATGCAAGATGGCGAAGTCCGACGCCAGCCAGAGTGTTCCCTGCCAGCTATCCTGTTGCAAACGCGACTCCCAGGTGATGGATTGCGGGGCGATCATATCAGCGAGTGGTGGATTGTTTTCACGGCATCGAATTTTCCTGGAGCACACATCATTGCATTGGCGAAATATGTGATTTTTTTAATACAATATTCAGCATTGCAAGGCCGCCCGCTGTAACGTACTATCATTCTCATCGACTACCGATGGTAGTCCTGCAGCCCGCCGCCAGCCACGTCGCTGGCCGTGAAGCGGTTTGATATCCGTTCTGCTTGTCATCCTGTCATGCCTACACGCGCGTCTACGTCGTGGTTTGCTGGGCCAGTGTCGCACTGGATGGGACCGCGCGTGCTGGCCGCGCTGGTGCTGGCGCTGTGCCTGGGGTTGACGTATGGCGCCTGGCGCAATGCCCACGATGCCAGCGAACAGCAGGTGCGGGCCGATTTCGATTTCCGCGTGCGCGAACTGGTCAATAACATCGCCGGCCGCATGCAGACCTATATCCAGGTGCTGCACGGGGTGCAGGGACTGTATGCCAGTTCGCAGGAAGTCACGCGCCGCGAATTCCATGCCTACCTGGCGGTGCAGCAGGTGGACCGCCACTTTCCCGGCATCCATGGCATCGGCTACCTGCCGCTGTTGTCCGGTGCCGCCCTGGCGCGGCACGAGGCCGGCGTGCGCGCGGAAGGCTATCCCGGCTATGCCGTGCGTCCGCACGGCCAGCGCGCCTGGCATGCGCCGATCACCTATCTGGAACCCTTGAGCGAGAGCAACCTGCTGGCCTTCGGCTACGACATCGGCTCCGAACCCGTGCGCCGCGCCGCGCTCGAACAGGCGCGCGACACGGGGCAAGCTGCGATGACGGGCAAGATCCACCTGGTGCAGGATGGCGGCAGCGCCCAGGCGCATGGTTTTCTCATCGTGCTGCCCGTGTATGAGAATAGCTTGCTGCACGGCAGCGTGGAGCAGCGGCGCGCCGCCTTGCGCGCCTGGGTCTTTGCGCCATTTCGCATGGGCGACCTGATGGCGGGCGTGGGCGGCGAGAGCGCGCGCCAGCTGGACCTGGAAATCTATGATGGCGCGCAACTGGCCGAGGCGGCCCTGATGTATGACAGCTTGCCGGGCGCCTTGTCGTCTGCCGCCTCGGACAGCCTGGTGGCGCAGGAAACGATCACCATCGCCGGCCATGCCTGGACCTTGCGCGTGCGCGCCATGCCCGGTTTCGATGGCGAACTGCTGGCGCGGCCCCGCCTGGTGGCCTTGACCGGCTTGCTGGCCAGCATCGTGCTGGCGCTGACCGCCTGGCTGCTGGCGGCGGGCCGCGCCCGTGCCCAGGCGGCGCTGGCGCGTTCGAGCGAACTGACGGGCCAGCTGGAGCAGGGGCAGGCGAGCGTGCTGGCGATGGCCGAGGCGGCGCAGCGCAGCCAGGCCATGCTGCGCAGCATCCTCGATTCGACCATCGACGGCATTCTGGTCGACAACATCGATGGCCGCATCTTCACGTCGAACCGGCGCTTCCGCGACCTGTGGCAGGTGCCCGACGCGCTCGACTGGCAAGCCGACGGCGCGGCGCTGGTGCGCCATGTGGAAAGCCAGCTGGAGCAGGCGGCGCCTTTCCTCGGGGCACGCGTCCACGCGCCGCACGGCCACCGCGAGCGGCGCGACCTGCTGCACCTGCGCGATGGACGGGTGGTCGAGCAATATGTGCGCAGCATGCAACTGGGCAATGAACAGGCGCGCTTGTGGACGTTTCGCGATATCAGCGAGCGCAGCCAGATGGAGCGGCGCGAGCATACGCGGCGGCAAGTGCTGGAAATGCTGGCCACGGGCGCGCCGCTGGAACGGGTGCTGGAAAGCGTGGTGCTGAGCGTGCAGGCGGACCATCCTGCCATGCTGTGCAGCATCTTGCTGCTCGATGAAAGCCGCCACCGCCTGGTGCTGGGCGCGGCGCCGGGCTTGCCCGCATTCTTCAACCTGGCCAGCCATGGCCATGACCTCGACACGCTGCAGGGCGTGCATGGCATCGCCGCGCAAGCCTTGCGCGATGACCTGCGCGTGATCGTGGGCGACTTGCACGCCGTTGCCGATGCGCAGGAGACGATGGAACTGGCGTGGCGGGCCCAGCTGCAATCGTGCTGGGCCGAACCCGTGCGTGGGGGCTCGGGCAAGCTGCTGGGCGTGCTGATGGCGTATCACCGCCAGCCCACCTTGCCGGGCGCGGCGCATCTGGCGCGGCTGAGCGAGGCGGCGCACCTGGCCGGCATGGCCATTGAGCAGGCGCAAGTGGCACTGGCCCTGCGCGCCGGCGAAGCGCGTTTCCGCAGCCTGTACGACCATGCGCCCGTGGCCCTGTGGGAACAGGACTGGTCGGCCGTGCGCGCCGCGCTCGATGTTCTCGAGCAAGCGGGCGTGCGCGACCTGGGCGCCCATTTCCAGGCCCATCCGGAGGCGCTGCAGCGGCTGGCGGGGCTGGTGCGCATCATCGATGCGAACGGCGCCGCGCTGGCGCAGGTGCGCGCCAACGAGGGCGACCAGCGCCGCGGCGCGCTGGGTCTGGCGCAGAATTTCGACGACAGCGCCTTGCCGCGCTTTGGCGATGCGCTGCTGGCGCTGGCTGGCGGCGCCCACCTGTACGAGTGCGAGAGCAGCTTCGTGCGTCTCGATGGTGCGGCGCGGCAAAATGAATTGAGCTTGCTGGTGATGCCGGGCCATGCGGACAGCCTCGATTTCGTCATGGTGTCCTCGCTCGATATCACCGAGCGCAAGCGCATGAACGCGGAACTGCTGCAACTGGCCACCACGGATTTTTTGACCGGCTTGCCGAACCGGCGCCACTTCATGGCGGCGCTGGAAAACGAGCATGCGCGGCTGCAGCGCGAGCTGGCCAGCTGCGCCAGCGTGCTGATGCTCGATATCGATCACTTCAAGCGCGTCAACGACGAGTATGGCCACGCAGTGGGCGATGCCGTGCTGCGCCACCTGGGCGCACTGATGTGCCAGGCGCTGCGCAAGGTCGACGTGCCGGGCCGCGTGGGCGGCGAAGAATTCGCCATCTTGCTGCCTGGCACGGATCTGAGCGCCGCCGCCGTGTTCGCCGAACGGCTGCGCCGGCGCGTGGCGGAAAGTTCGCTGACCATCGATGGCGGCATTGTGATCACCATCACGGTGAGCATCGGCATGGCCGCCATGGCCGGTACCGATGCCGATTGCGACGCCGTGCTGGCGCGCGCCGACGAGGCGCTGTACCGGGCCAAGCGGGGCGGGCGCAACCGCATCGAACAGAATGACGGCGGCGGCGACGGCGTGCTCAGCAAGTTCATGGCGCAGTGATTACAGGCTGTGCTGACGCGCTTGCGCCTGCTTGCGCCTGCTTGCGGTTGCGGCTGACGATCAGCCAGACGATGGCGACGGGAATGAGCAGCGGCAGCAGCACGGGCGTGCTCAAGGCCAGTGCCAGCACCACGCAGAGCGCCACTACCGCGATCAGCACCACGCCCACGCCGGCCAGGACCACTCCCGTGATGACGGCGGCGCACACCACCGCGATGGCGGCGATCAGCAAGCCGCCGCCGGCAAACACCAGGCCGAACAGCCACTCCAGCGGCCCGTCGACATCGTCGCCGTTGAACTGCATGTGCATGTCGCTGCCACTGCCGCTGATCTTGTCGAGGAACAGGCAGGCGAGCATGACGATGAGGACGAAGGTGAGCAATTTTTTCATGATAGGCCTCGGTGTGTGGGTGATGGGGTGTTGCATGCTCACACTGTAGGGATGCGCCCGGCTCGCCGCCAGCGGCGTGCGACAGGCCGTCATTTTCACGGTATGGAAGGCGCTGGGGGGCAGAAAAACGCTGATCTGGAACAAGATTTCTTTTCTTGTAATGCGCGCAAGCCGTCCTATACTGAATACCTCAGTCTCGCAAGGAGGGCAACATGCTTTTGTTTGCAGATACCGGGGATCAATCGCTATCCCCCCCTGACCATCGCATCATGCGCCAGCGTAGCGCCACGCAGTCCTGCGCCGAGCCCGTCGGCGCGCCATCGGCGATACCGCCGATCATCATCAACCCCTTCAATTACCATGCGCCGCTGCCGGCCATCGACCCGCGCTGGGTACCGCCCGGTCCGCCGCTGACCTGGCCCAACCGGCCTGCCATGTCCATGTGCTGACAGCCGCCGCGGCGGCAGGCTGCCTCGTGTTGTATGACGTGCCGTCGCGCTTGCGGCAAGGCGGCACGGGTGGACGTTTTCGACTATCATGCTAGCCCCGACCTTCCATCACGAGCACCGCCATGAGTACCGATTTCCCCGATTTTTCCGACGAAGCAGCCGAGCAGGACAACGACGCCCCGATCCAGGAGCCGCGCCTGTGGGTAGGCAATGGCTGGACGGCGCGCGTGATCAAGAACGAGGAAGATGAAGGCTGGGCCGTGGCCATGATCAAGGATGGCGAACCGGAGCCAGCCCTGGTGGGCCCGTGGACCATGGGCCGCGACAAGAAAAACCCGAAGCCGCTCGACGTCAACGCGTTCAACACGCTGGTCAAGACGGCCTCGGAAGTGCTGCGCCGCCACGAGCAGCAGCTGCATGCGCAATTGCACAAGAACCTGTTCGTCGCCACCGACGAGGGGCAGATCAAGGTGATGTTCGACATCGTGCCCGACGAAGACCACCCGTATGCGGAACTGAGCGCCTACGACGCCGACGGCGAGCAGATCGCCAAGGTGCGTACCTCGGCCGCGTTCAAGTTCAACGCCACGTCGGCGGCGAACTGGATCGAAGGCGGCTACCGCCGGCCGGGTTAAGCCGATTGCGGTAGCGCTTCCCTCTATTTACTCAGCTGTACCGCCGCGCCTTCGGGCGCGGTGTGCATTTCCACCTCGTCTTCCTTGCGGTACGCCAGCCGGTACAGCAGCGGCAGCACCAGCAGGGTCAAGGCTGTCGACGACAGGATGCCGCCGATCACCACGGTGGCCAGCGGCCGCTGCACTTCAGCGCCCGTGCCCGTGGCGATGGCCATCGGCACGAAACCCAGCGAGGCCACCAGCGCCGTCATCAGCACGGGCCGCAAGCGCGTGATGGCCCCTACGCGTATCGCCTCCTGCAAGGGCATGCCCTGTTCGCGCAGCTGGCGGATGTAGGCGATCATCACCAGGCCGTTCAGCACGGCCACGCCGGACAGGGCGATGAAGCCCACGGCCGCCGAGATCGACATGGGAATGTCGCGCAGCCACAGGGCGACGATGCCGCCCGTCAAGGCGAACGGGATGCCGCTGAACACGAGCAAGCCATCCTTCACGTTGCCGAACATGGCGAACAGCAAGACGAAGACGAGGGCCAGCGCCACGGGCACCACCAGCTCCAGGCGTTTCGTGGCCGACTGCAATTGCTCGAACTGGCCGCCCCAGCTGGTCCAGTAGCCGGCAGGAATGGCCACCTGCGCTTGCAGCTGCTGCGTGGCGTCGGCCACGAACGAGCCGATGTCGCGCCCGCGCACGTTGGCGCTGATGACGATGCGGCGCTTGCCATCTTCGCGGCTGATCTGGTTCGGCCCCGGCGCCACTTGCAGGCTGGCCACTTCACCGAGCGGGATGAAGCGCGCGCGGCCTTCCGCCGCCGCGCCCAGGGGCAGGGCGATGGGCAAGCGTTTCAGTTGCTCCAGGTCGCTGCGCAGGCTGTCGGGCAGGCGCACGACGATGTCGAAGCGGCGGTCGCCCTGGAACAACGTGCCCGCTTCCTGCCCGCCGATGGCCGTGGCAATCGCCGCTTGCACGTCGGCAATGTTGAGGCCATAGCGGGCCGTCTGCTCGCGGTCGATCTGCACCGTCAGCATGGGCAGCCCCGTCGTCTGCTCGACTTTCACTTCCGTGGCGCCCGCAATCTTGCCCAGTACGCCAGCGATCTTTGCCGCCGTGCCGTCGAGGACAAGCATGTCGTCGCCGAACAGTTTCACGGCCACGTCGCTGCGCACGCCGGAAATCAGTTCATTGAAACGCAGCTGGATCGGTTGCGAAAACTCGTAGTTGTTGCCGGGCAAGCTGCTGGCCGTCGCTTCGATTTCCGCCAGCAATTGCCCGCGCGATTTCTTCGGCTCCGGCCACTGGTCGCGGGGCTTGAGCATGATGTAACCGTCGGAAATATTCGGCGGCATGGGGTCGGACGCGATCTCGGCCGTTCCCGTGCGGGCGAACACGCGCGCGATTTCCTTGTGGTTGCTCATCAGCTTTTTTTCCAGCTGTTGCTGCATGGCCAGCGATTGCGTCAGGCTGGTGCCGGGGATGCGCAAGGCCTGGATGGCGATGTCACCCTCGTTCAGACTGGGCACGAATTCGCTGCCCATGCGCGTGGCCAGCAAGCCCGACAGCACCACGGCCACGGCCGCGCCCGTCAGCACGACGGGCGTGTTGCGCATCACCTTGTCCAGCAGCGGCGCATACCAGCGCTTGGCGGCGCGCATGATGGCGTTTTCCTTCTCCGCCACCTTGTCGCCGATAAACAGCGCCACGGCGGCCGGGATGAAGGTGATCGACAGCAGCATGGCGCCCAGCAGGGCGATGACGACCGTCAGGGCCATCGGCGTAAACATGCGGCCTTCCACGCCCGTCAGCGCGAAGATGGGCAGGTACACGACCATGATGATCAGCTGACCATACAGCAAGGGCCGGCGCGCCTCTTGCGATGCCGCAAACACTTCGTGAAAACGTTCCTGCAAGGTCAACGGCCGTCCCAGTTTTTGCTGCGCATGGGCCAGGCGGCGCACGCAGTTTTCCACGATCACGACGGCGCCGTCGATGATGATGCCGAAGTCCAGCGCCCCCAAACTCATGAGGTTTGCGCTCACGTGGTATTGCACCATGCCCGTAAACGTGAACAGCATGGCCAGCGGAATCACCATGGCCGTGATGATTGCCGCGCGGATATTGCCAAGGAACAGGAACAGGATGGCGATCACCAGCACGGCGCCTTCCAGCAGGTTTTTCTTCACCGTATTGATCGCCTTGTCGACCAGCACCGTGCGGTCATACACGGTGACGGCGTGCACGCCTTTCGGCAGGCTGCGGTTGATCTCCACCATTTTCTTGTCGACGGCTTGCGAGACGGCGCGGCTGTTCTGGCCGATCAGCATGAACACCGTGCCCAGCACCACTTCGCGGCCGTTTTCCGTGGCCGCGCCCGTGCGCAGCTCGCGCCCCAGCACCACGTCGGCCACGTCGCGGATGCGGATGGCCACGCCCTGCACATTGGCGACGACGATGTTGCCGAGGTCGTCCTTGGACGCCACCTGGCCCGGCGCGCGTATCAGCAGTTGCTCGCCCTGCCGTTCGATGTAGCCGGCGCCCACGTTGCTGTTGTTGCGCTCGAGCGCCGTCACCACGTCTTGCAGGCTGATGCCGTAGGCGGCCAGTTTTTCCGGGTAGGGCGCCACCTGGTATTGCTTGGCGTAGCCGCCGATGGCATTGATTTCCGTCACGCCCGTGACATTGCGCAACTGCGGCTTGATGATCCAGTCCTGGATTTCGCGCAAGTCCGTCGGCGTGTACGGCGTGCCGTCGGGCTTCTTCGCGCCGTCCTGCGTTTCCACCGTCCACAGGTAGATTTCGCCGAGGCCCGTGGAAACGGGACCCATCTTCGGTGTGATGCCTGCTGGCAAGCTTTCTTTCGCTTCCTGCAAGCGCTCGTTGATCATCTGGCGCGCAAAATAGATGTCCGTGCCATCCTTGAAGATCACGGTCACTTGCGACAGGCCGTAGCGCGATAGCGAGCGCGTCTGCTCCAGGTTGGGCAAGCCGGCCATGGCCGTTTCGATGGGGAAGGTGACCCTTTGTTCGGTTTCCAGCGGCGAATAGCCGGCGGACTGGGTATTGATTTGCACCTGCACATTGGTGATGTCGGGCACGGCGTCGATGGGCAGCTTTTGATAGCTGTAGATGCCCAGGCCGGCCATGGCGGCCACGGCCAGCATCACCAGCCAGCGCTGGTCGATGGCAAAGCGGATCAAGCGTTCAAACATGATGGTTTCCTTAGCCTTGACGTGATCAGTGTTCGTGACCGGCGGAGTCCTTGCCCAGCTCGGACTTCAGGACGAAACTGCCTTGCGCCGCGTACGGCGTGCCGGCGGCCAGGCCCTGCTTGATGTGCGTCAAGCTGCCATCGCTGCGGCCCAACACCACGGGCGTGGCCTGGTAGCCATCTTTCACCTGCACGAAGACGACGGGCTTGTCTTCCACCGTCTGGATGGCCGTGCTCTGCACGGTGACGGGCGCGTCCGCTTCGCCGGACACGACTTCCACCGTGACGAAGAGGCCCGGGCGCCACGCCATGTCCGGGTTCAGCAAGCTGATGCGTGCCTTGGCCGTGCGCGTCTGCTCGCCCAGCAGCGCGCCCACATAGGTGATCGTGCCTTGCGCGCTGGCATCAAACGCGGACGCTTTCACCTCCGCCTTGCCTCCCATGCGCACGGTGGCCAGGTCTTTCGCGGGCACGGCGATTTCCGCCCACACGGTCGACAGGTCGGAAATGACGAAGATGTTTGCATCTTCCTTGACGGCTTCGCCCAAGGTGATGTGTTTTTCCAGCACCATGCCGTCGAACGGCGCGCGGATGTCGTAGCGGTTCAGCGGGCCCTTGCTGGCTCCGGTCCCGGAACCATTGGCACCCAGCGCGCTGAGCTTTTGCTGGGCGTTTTGCACGGCGATTTCCGCTTCGCGCCACGCTTGCTGCGCCTGCAGATAATCTTGCTCGGCCGAAATCTTCTCGCGCCACAGTTTTTCTTCGCGCTCATACGTGGAGCGGGCCAGCGACAGCCGCCGCTGCGCCGACAGCAGTGCGCTGCGCTGTTCCGACAGTTCCGTGCTGGCGATGACGGCCAGCACTTGCCCCTTCTTGACCAGCTGGCCCAGGTCGGCGTGCACGGCTTCCACCACGCCAGCCAGACGCGGCACGACGTGGGCCGTGCGGTCTTCATTGAAGCGGATTTCACCGGGCAGGGCCACCGTCGTCTTGATGCGGCCGGGCGCGGCCGTGGCGATGACGACGCCGGCTGCGCGGCTTTGCGCAGCCGTCAATTCCAGCTTGCCTTCCACTTCTTCGTGGCCATGTTCGTCTTTCTTTTCCGCATGTGCTTCCGCCTTGGCGGCCGGGACTGCCGGGGCGCTGGACTTGCCCGTGCCAAGGATGAGAACGGCCAGCACGATGCCGGCGGCGGCGATGGAAGCGATGGCGATCGCCTGCTTTTTGTTGCGTGTGATATTCATGTCGGGTCTTCCTTACAGGGGAGCTGGTGTGCCCAGCAGGCGCTCGATGTCGGCGGCGGCGTGCTGCGCTTCCGTCAGCGCGCGCAGGTATTGGTTTTTGGCTTGCAGCAAGGTGCGTTGGGCGTCGAGCACGTCGAGGAAGGCGAACTTGCCGAACTCGAAGCCCTTGCTGGCCGCGTCGTAGGCGCTTTGCGCGCCAGGCAAGATGTCCTGGCGCAAGCTTTCCACGTCGAGCCGGGCCGTGGCCAGGCGTTCGCTGGCGGCGGCCACGGCCGTTTGCACGGCGATGCGGGCGGCGGCCAGCTCGTCGCTGGCCTTGTCGCTGCGGCGCAAGGCGTCGAGCTTGTTGCCCGCATTGCGGTCGAACAGGGGCAGCGGCAGGGCCAGGCCGATGATGGCCTGGTTGCGGCCCAGTTCTTCCGAGCGCTTCATGCCGATGCTGAGCGTGACGTCGGGCGTGCAACGCCGCTGTTCCACGTCCAGCATGGCTTGCCTCTGGGCCAGGGCGCTTTGCGCCTGGCGCACGGCCGGGGCTTGCTCCAGGCGCGCCGCCAGTTCGCTGGCCGGGGGCAGCTCCGGCAAGGTTTCCAGGCGTCCCTCTGCCAGGGTGAAACGGGGCGTGGCGTTGCCCCACAGGGCGGCCAGGCGCTGGCGGGCGCTGGCCAGGGTGCTGCGCGCCAGGTTCAGTTCCAGCCGCACGCTCGCTTCGGCCACCCTGGCGCGGGTTTCCTCGACCGGGGACGCCTTGCCGGCCGTCACCCGGCGCGCCGTGATGTCGCTGGCGCGCGCGGCCAGCGCTTGCGCGCTGTCGGCCAGGCGCAAGCCTTCCTGCGCGGCCAGCACGTCGACAAAGGCGGACGTGACGGCGGCGCGCGTGTCGGCCTGTTGCAGGGACAGGTCCGCCTGCGCCAGGTCTGCGCCGCGCTGGGCGACGGCGGTGCGCGCACCCCGCTTGCCGCCCAGCTCGATGAGCTGGTTGAGTTGCACGGTGGTGCTGCGCGTGGCGCGCCGCGTGTCTTCCAGCACGGTTTGCAGTTCCGGGTTGGGCAAGGCGCGCGCCTGCAGCAGGGCGCCGCCTTGCGCCGCCAATTCATGGCGGGCGGCCGACAGGGTGGCGTTGCCGCCTTCGGCCAGCAGCAGCGCGGCGGGCAGGGTCAGGGGCGCGGCGGGTTCCACGCCAGATTGCGCATGGGCAAAGTTGCCGGCCAGCAGGCCAGCAGAGAGTAGCAATAGATACATGGATCGGTGCATCGAATTCTCCAAGGTATGGAAAAAGAATTCGACGGGACGCGCAGGCCTGCGCCCGGATTATCTCAGGGCGCGTATTGCGTTATGACAAAAGGGGACGTCCCGTCGGCCTAGGTGGCCGACGACCAGTCGGGGCGCTTGGGAGCGTCCGGGATGTGGGAAGCGTAAAAGAAGGGGGACGTGTCCGCGTTCACGGAGGCCATGTCGCCGACGGGCAGGCTGGAGCCGGCCGGCAGCCACGCGTGGCCGATGCCGTGGCAGACGTTGCAATCGCTGTGCGGCTGGCCTTTTTTCTGCTGGTCCGTCACTTTTTTATCGCCGGCGGGCTGCTTGTCCGCATCCGCCTTGTGCTGGTGGCTGTGATGGCCCAGGTGCTGCGCCGCCTTGCCTTCCTCGTGCAGGCAATACGCGCTCGCCGCGGCCCAGGACATCTGGAGCGGAAGCACGAACAGCAGCAAAATGAGGAAGAATTTACGCATGGTGACGGCTATTGTACAGAAAGGCGGGCGGGCGTGCCCATGTCAGCGCGGCTGGGCGCGCCACGCTTTCAATTGCGCGGCGATGGCCTTGCCCTGGAACAGTTGCGGCTCGGAATGCTCTTCCGCTTCCATGCCGCCCTCGTTGAAATCGGCCGCCTCGCGCGCCTGCACCAGTACTTTGGCCTTGTCGAACGCTTCCGTGAAGCTGCTGCTTTTCGGCAAGGCTTCCTTGAAATACGCTTCGCTGAAATACGTAAAATCGTTCTGGTCGTCGCAGCCGAACGAGGTGCGGTCGCTGCGCGCGGCCGTGATGACGAGGGTATTGTCATCTTTCAAGGGGGCAATGAAGCCGCCCGCATAGCAGGCCGAGATCACGATGACTTTCCAGCGGATGCCGCTGTGCTTGAGCATGGACGCCAGTTCCTGCGCGGGCAGGCTGTGCAGGTCCATGCCGTTTTGCGCCAGCGCCAGTTCGTGCTCGGGCGAGCCGTGGCTGGTGAGGAACAGGAACAGGATGTCGTTGGCCTTGTCCATCTTCGCGCCCAGCGCGTCGAGGCTGGCGGCGATGCTGGTGCGCGTGGCCATCGGCTGCTGCGCCACCGTGTTGCGGCTGTTGACGAGCATCAGGGAGCGGCCCACGGTGCCGTAATCGCGGTCGAACTGGCGCTGCACGAAGGCCGTTTCGCGGTGAAACACTTCCTGTGCGCCATCGCCGGCCACGCCCAGCAAATACAGATTGATCTTTTTCGCCGCATCGCGCGGCGCGATGCGCGCCAGGGCGCCGTCGAGCAAGGTGCGCTGGTTGTACAGGGCCAGCTCGATATTGTCGCGCGTGAGCTTGTCCAGGGCCGGGTCGTCCAGCTGGCCTTCCGTCCAGTTGCCGCTGTCTTCGCGCCGGCCGTCCGCCTGCGCCACGGCGTAGCGCAGCACGCCCTTGCCGTCGAACTGGCCATTCTTGAAGCCGCCCCGGTATTCGTCGCCTTCGGCCGTGCGCAGCACGCCCTGGCCTTCGAATTTCCAGTCCTTCAGCTCGCCTTCGTAGTGGATGCCGTCGCTGGTGGTGACGGTGGCCTTGCCCTGCACCTGGCCCTGGACGAATTCGCCTTCGAAGACGGTGCCGTCCGTGTCGGTCAGCTTGCCGGCGCCGTGCGGGCGCCAGTGCTTGAAATGGCCTTCGAAGGTGGCGCCGTCGGCGCCCTGGAAGCGGCCCACGCCCTCGAAGCTGCCCTTGACGAAGTTGCCCGTATAAATTTCGCCCTTGGGCGAGGTGTAGCGGCCGAGGCCGTCGAAGGCGCCCTGACTGAACGCGCCCGTGTATTCGACGCCGGACGCCTGGCGCAGCTTGCCCTGGCCGGAAAACACGCCGCGCGCGAAGCCCCCTTCGTAAAACGCGCCGCTCGCATATTCGAGCCGGCCCTGGCCATGCATCTTGCCCGCGACGAGGGGGCCGAAATAGCGTCCGCCATCGGCCGTTTCCGCCGCCGGCGCCTTGGCTGGCGCGGCGCACAGCGGCGGCATGCCCAGCGCGGCAAAGGCCAGCAGGCCGGCGAGGGTGTAGGGGCGAAGCGAGGCGCGTAGCGTGGCAGTCATGAGGACGGTCTGGTCTGTAGGAAGGGGCCTAGTCTGCCACTGTATTGCCAGCGTGGCAAATGCGCGCGTGGCGTGTGTTGCTCTGCCTCAAGGCAAGATTCTCCGTTTTATGCCGTGCCAAGGCTGGGCTGAACTGATAATATTGATTTTCAGAACATATACTTGCACAAGGTACATAGTCACCCATGGAAAGCCGCCTCAGTCGCCTGGAAGCCGTTCAAACCGTGTTGCTGGAAATCGGGCAGCGCTCGAGCACCTGCAGCGATATCAGTGAATTCCTGCAGGCGGTGCATGCGGCGCTGGGACGCATCATGTATGCGGCGAACTTCTATGTCGCGCTCAGCGACCGCGACGACGGCCTCGTGCGCTTTCCCTATTTTGTCGACGAATTCGACGCCGCGCCCGACCCGGACGAGGGCGTGCGCCTGGCCAGCGCGGCGCAGTCGCCCACGGCGTGGGTCATCGTCAACCGCAAGCAGCTGGTGATGACGGCCGACGACGACGCCATGCGCGCCATCGGCGGCGGCGCCTGGGGCGGGGGCACGGCGGCCGAGCACTGGATCGGCTGTCCGCTGCTGGACCAGCAGCACCAGGTGCTGGGCGCCATCGTCATCCAGAGCTACGACGCCCAGCACCGCTTCAGCCTGGAAGACCAGGCCCTGTTTGCGCTGATCGCCACGCACGTGTCGAGCGCGCTGCAAGGCATGCAAAGCATGGACCGCCTGGAAAAGGCGGTGCAGGAGCGCACGGCCCTGCTGGCGCACGAGGTGGCCGAGCGGCGCCGCGCGGAAAACCTGCAGCATGCGCTGTATGAAATCGCCAACCTGTCGGCGCAGGCATCCGATGCGACGACCCTGTACGCGCGCCTGCACGCCATCATCAGCGAGCTGGTGACGGCGAAGAATTTCCTCATCGCCCTGTATCACCCGGACAACAAGGACATCACGATCCCGTATTTCGTCGACGAGAAGGATGCGCAGGCGCCCGTGAAACGCTTTCATTACGGCATCGGCATGAGTTCCTATGTGCTGGCGCGGCGCCAGGCTTGCCTGCTCGATGCGGACAGCTATGCGGCGCTGGTGGCCCGCGGCGAGATGGAAGAGCCGCTGGGCAATACCAGCATCGCCAGCTGGATGGGCGCGCCCATGCTGCTGGGCGACCGGAAATATGGCGTGATCATCGTGCAAAGCTATGACACGTCCGTCGTGTATGGCCAGGCGGAACTGGACGTGCTGGCCTTCATGGCCAGCCACGTGGCCGTGGCGATGGCCCGCATCCAGGCCGACAGCGCCATGCGCCGCGCCAAGGAAGCGCTGGAAGAGCAGAACGCGGCCCTGAACAGCGCCCTGAGCGCCTTGCAGGAGGCGCAGTCGGAACTGGTGCGCCAGGAAAAACTGGCTTCGCTGGGACGCCTGGTGGCGGGCGTGGCGCATGAAATCAATACGCCGCTGGGCATTTGCGTGACGGCCACCAGCCACCTGGTGCAGGAATTGAAGCTCACGCGCGAAGACCTGGAAGGCGGCCAGCTCGATGAAGATGGCTTGCGGCAATTTTTCGACATCATCGACCAGACCTTGCGCATCATGACGACGAACACGCAGCGCGCCGCGGCGCTGGTGCGCAGCTTCAAGCAGGTGGCCGTGGACCAGTCGTCGGACGAATTGCGCAGCTTTAACTTGCGCAAATACCTCGATGAAATCCTGCTGTCCTTGCAGCCCAAGCTGAAGGGCAAGCCCGTCAAGGTGGAGATCGATTGCCCGCCCGAGGTGCAGCTGCGCAGCTATCCGGGCGCCGTCTCGCAGATCGTCACGAACATGGTGGTCAATTCACTCGTGCATGGCTTTGTCGAAGGCGAGCCGGGCAAGATCAGGATCAGCGTGCGCACGGCCGGCGAGATGCTGGAACTCGACTACAGCGATGACGGCATGGGCATGGACAGCGCCACCCTGGGCCAGTTGTTCGACCCTTTCTTCACGACCAAGCGCGGTTCCGGCGGCAGCGGCCTGGGCGCGCATATCCTCTACAACCTGGTGACGGGACCGCTGGGCGGCACGGTGAAGGTGGTCAGCGCGCCAGGCATGGGATTGCACTATAAAATCCGTTTCCCGCTCGGGTTCAATGATGTGTCCTTGAAAACCTAAAAGCGGCGGGCCGGAGACGCGGGCCTGAGAAAATGCCGATGGCGGCGTTGCAGCTCCTTGCCGTACATGCGTACTGTCTGCGTCGCTGCGCCTTGCCCTCGACGTTTTTCAGGTCCGCTTGGCCCGGAATGCCCGTGTTGGGGGCGTGGGCCGAAGCGTGTTTTGCCGGCGTGCGTATTGCTCAGGGGGCACTTGGTTCTTGGACGAACCGCGTAATCCGGTCTGCTAGTCTGGAAAACGTTGATTCAACGCAAGCGCTGCATCCAGATTCGCAATCAGCAATTCCACATATTGCGGATCGAGGTGGCTGCCGCTGACTTCGCGCAGGTAGCCCACCACGCGCTCCAGGGGCCAGGCGTCCTTGTAGCAGCGCTTGTGCATGAGGGCGTCGAAGACGTCGGCGACGGCGGCGATGCGCGCGTATTTGTGGATGTGCTCGCCGACCAGGCCCTGCGGGTAGCCGCTGCCGTCGTATTTTTCATGGTGCTGGTGGGCAATCACGGCGGCCGCCTTCAGCAGCGGGCGCTGCGAGCCGTCCAGGATGGACATGCCTACCGTCGGATGCTGCTTCATGATTTCCCATTCGGCCGCGTCGAGCTTGCCCGGTTTGAGCAGCACGGCGTCGGGCGTGGAAATCTTGCCGATGTCATGCATGGGCGCCGCATGGCGCAGCACCATGGTTTCCTCGTCCGACATGCCGGACGCCTGCGCCAGCAGCTGGCACACTTCGGCCATGCGGCGCACGTGGTTGCCCCCTTCGTGCGAGCGCGATTCGACCACGTCGCCCAGGCGCAGGATCAGCTCGGCCTGGGTATCGGTGATTTCCTGCGTCAGCAGGATGTTGTCGAAGGCGATCGCCACGCCGGAACAGAAGACTTCCAGCAATTGCGCATCGAGGTCGGAGATTTCTTCCACGCCCTTGAGTACCAGTAAGGACGCCTTGCCGCTGCTGTTCGGGAAATAGCCGACATAGGTGTCGCCGTGCAGGCGCGAGATCTTGTTGCTCTTGGCGTCGTCCAGCTGCGACAGCAGGGAAGGGCTGAGGATGCCGTCGTCCGTGTCGCCGATCTGCGCGAGGATTTCATAATCCTGTTCGCCCGAAATGGCGCTGGCGCCGCGCAGGCGCAGCAGCATGCTCGTTTCCAGGCGCAGCAGGGCGACGACTTGCTGTAGCAGGCCGCTGGCGAAGTCGCGCAGGTTGCGCTGCTTGAAGATGTGCGCCGAGGCGGCGATGACGCGCTCGAGTCCCTCGCGGTAATGGAGCTGGGCCTGGCGCGCCTCTTCCACCTTCATGATGTCGCGGTAGGCGCGCAGGGCGGCAAAGGTGGTGGTGAACAGCTTGGTGCGGTCCAGTTCCGTCTTTTCCTTGTAGTCGTTGATGTCGTAGTTGACGATCACCCGCTCTTCCGGCGCCTGTCCCGGCTGTCCCGTGCGCAGCACGATGCGCGTAAACTGGTTGCCCAGGTCTTCGCGCATCCAGCGCGCCACTTCCAGGCCGCTGTCTTCGCGCTCCATCACCACGTCGAGAAACACCAGCGCGATGCCTGCTTCGCGCGCCAGCACCTGCTTGGCTTCGGCGCCGCTGTAGGCATGCACGAAACTCAGGGCGCGGCCCTCGAGGCGAAAACGGCTCAGTGTCAGTTCGGTGATGTCATGGATGTCGGGTTCATCGTCGACGAGCAGGACTTTCCAGGGAGGTAACTTGGGCGATGCTGAAGACAAAAATGACATAAGGGCGAGTTCCGCTAAAAGGCATAACTGACGCAATACTGAGACGCCCGCGCCAGGCTTGCCTGTGCGCCACTACTGGCGTTGCGCGTTTTTCGGGCGCATTTTATCGATTGTAGACTGACAGCCAAGTATTAACAACAAGCAAGAATAATTGACTAAACTCATGCAACATGCATATCAAAAAAGCACTTTAAATCCACGCTGCCGGCACTATGTATACTTTATCGCTTAGGCAACTATATTTTCAAGACAATACTTTGTTTTAATTAATATTGCCAATGAATCTGTAAAAAAAATCGGTGGGACGAAGCTTCGTTCGTTACGCGGTGCAAGAAAAGTAACAATGTATTAGTTTCCCTTTAGAATGAAACGCATCGCGCTATATTGAGAAGTAAAAAATGGCCGCAGGCCATCCACATTCTTGAAAGGACTCATCATGAAAACGAAAACGACGCGTACCTTCATTGCTGGTCTTGCCTTGCTGGCGAGCACTGCCGCCTGGGCGGGCACGGAAGTGCATTTCACCAAGCCGGAACAATTCTCGGATGTGTCTTTCGATCGGACGGAGCGTGAGAATGTCCTCAAGGACTTGGCGGCGCACTTCGCAAAACGGGGAGAGGCGCTCAAGCCCGGGCTAACCCTGAAGATCGATGTGACGGATCTGGACATGGCTGGCCGTGAAAATCCCGCCATGCGCTCTGCGCAGGATTTCCGCGTGATGACCGGCCAGGCCGACTGGCCGCGCATACGCTTGCACTATGTGCTGGAGCAAGATGGCAAGGTCATCGGCAGCGCCGATGCGGCCCTGTCCGATATGTCCTATCTGACGCGCATCAATCGTTATTCCAGCGGCGACAAGCTGCGCTATGAGAAGCAGATGATCGATGACTGGTTTGCGAGCACGTTCGGCGCGCAAGTGAAGAGTCCGGTACGCAAATGATCTTGCCGCGGCGCGAAGTGCCGGGCTGATCAACGCAAATAAGCGTGTTCGATGCGCGCCAGCTGGCCGCTATGCCGCAGGGCCAGCAGGGCGGCATTCATCTGCGCTACGAAATCGGCCTTGTAGGCCGGCGTGTTGCGCGCGCTGTAGGCGATATACGTGGCTTCGGACGACAATTCCAGCACTTCGTGCAAGGCAAAGCCGTAACGGGCCAGTTCGCCGCCCAGCCGGCGCGCCGTGTGGCGTGCCGCGCCGCGGTCGCTGGCGTAGCAATCGATGCGCCGCAAGGCCAGTTTTTTCAGATTGGCTTCATTGCCCTTGGCCGCTTCCAGGCGCAGCAGTCCCTCGCGGGCCGGCGCCATCAGTTTTTCCGAGAGTAAAAACCCCGTATTGACGCCGATGGTCAGGCCGGCAAAGTCGGCGGGAAACCGCGTGCGCGGCGTGCGCATGACGGCGTCATGGCAAAACAGCACCACCGATTCGCGGTACAGCATGGCCGAATACGGCTGCACGTAGGGCCGTTCCGTCTTGCGTCCGGGCGGAAACAGGCCGAAAACCTGGCCCTTTTCCAGCGCATCGAGGCCCCGCTTCCAGGGGCGCGGCTGCAGTTCCAGCCGGTAGCCGGGCATCGCGCTGGCCGCCTGGCGCAGGATATCGACATACATGCCCTTGAAGACGCCGTTTTCCACATAGCTGTACGGCGCATAGTCGTCGTCGCCGTACAGGATAACGGTTTGCGGCGCGGCATGGCCGATGCCGGGGGCGGCCATCGCGCAGACGGCGGCCAGCAGGCAGGCGCCGGCGCGGCGCAGGTCAATTTTACATATCATCCTGACAAGGATACAGGATGATGGCCGGAATGTACCGCGCCTCAATCGATCCAGTTCACCTGCGGGAACTTGCTGCCGAAATCTTCCGGCATGGGCACGACCTGGCTGAGCTTATAGTTGAAAAACACAAAGCCGGACTTGGCCATGGCGATCAGGGTGCTGTCGCGCGGACGCGTGATGCGGAAGGTGATGTCGCCGCCATACTTGTTGAAATCCATGACGCCCACTTCGAACAGCAACTGGTCGCGTGCATGGGCTTCGGCGCGGTAGGTGGTGGCCAGGTCGGTGACGATGATGCCGGTACCGTCCGCTTCGATGTCGCGCACGCCATATTCGAACAGGAAGCGGGCGCGGGCCTCGGAAATCATGGAAATCATGGAATCGTTGCCGAGATGGTTGCCGGCGTTGATGTCCGTCGTGCGTACTGTCAGTTGCGAGGAATAGCAGTACTGGTCTTCGGGGAATTCAAGTTTCAAACGGGCCATGGTGTTCTCTTGAGCTGGGGCGCAGGGCGCGGCGGAAAAAACCAATTCTAGCCGGTTCCCCGCGTCCCGTCGAAAAACGTCCCATCGTCCGTGTGCTGCAGGCATCGCGCAGGGGCCCTACTTGCGTACGATCCGGTAGACTTTCCCTGTGCCGCTCAGCATGTACAGCTCGTTTTGAGCATCCTGGCCGAACGACACGATGTTGCCCACGTTCGCGATGCCCCAGTCCGTCACGGTCGAGGCCGTGCCATTGCCGTAGCTGAAACTCTTCAGCCAGCCGCTGCAGTAGTCGGAATACAGGTATTGCCCCGCCAGTTCCGGCAGGGCCGCGCCCCGGTACACATAGCCGCCCGTGATCGAGCAGCCGCCGGCTGCATCGTGGCCGTAGGTGATGACGGGCAAGACCAGCCCCGCCTGGTTGCAGCTGACGCTGTTGTAGCACTGCGTGCCTTCCATGATGTTCCAGCCATAGTTGTTGCCCGCCTGGCCCACGGGCCGCACGTCGACCTCTTCCCAGCTGGCCTGGCCCACATCGGCGATATACAGCAGCAGGGCCGGCACGTCGAAGGCGTAGCGCCACGGATTGCGCAAGCCGTAGGCCCAGATTTCAGGGCGTCCGCCTGCCGAGGCAAAGGGATTGCCGGGTGGAATGGCATACGGCTGGGCGACGCTGCTGGCGTTGACGTCCAGGCGCAGCAGTTTACCGAGCAGCACATTCGTGTTTTGCGCGTTGCCGGGCGGGTCGCCCCCGCTGCCGCCGTCGCCCGTGCCCGCATACAGATAGCCGTCCGGGCCAAAGCTGAGCAAGCCGCCATAGTGGTTGCTGAAGGTGGGGTGGGCAATCGTGAGGATGGCCAGCGCGGACAAGGGATCGGCCACGTTGGCGTTGCCGGCCGACACTTGCCGCCGCTCGATGACGATGTCGCCGGCCAGGTTGGTGTAATAGATGAAGAAATAGCCATTGCTGGCGTACTGCGGATGGAAGGCCAGCGACAGCAAGCCCCGTTCGCCGCTGGTGGTGGTGAGCGTACTGATGTCGAGGAAGGGCGTGGCCAGCAGGCTGCCGTTCTGCACCACGCGGATGCGGCCGGCCCGTTCGACAATGAACAAACGGCTGTCGCCGGGCGGCGCCGTGAGGAAGAGGGGGGCATCCAGTCCGCTGGCCACTTCCTGCAGGCGCAGGGCCAGCGGCGTGGCTGCCGCATACGTGACGCTGGCGCTGGCCGTCGCCCCCGCAGTGACTTGCACCTGCTGCGTGACGGGCGTGGGCGCCAGCGTCCCCGTGCCTTGCGTCACGCTGGCGGCGCCAACCGCGTAGGCGCCGGGCGCCAGGCCAGTGAGCGTGGTGCTGGCCGTCAGCGTCTTGCTGTACGACGCAGGCCCCGTGACCGTGACGGCGCCCGCCACGCCGGCCGGCAAGCCGCCGATGGTGACTGTCAGGTTCCCCGTGGTGGCGCCCGGCGCTGGGTGGTGATGGCCGCCGCCACAGGCAGCCAGCAGCGCCAGGCAGCATGCCAGCAGCGGGGCCAGCCAGGGCAGCGGCAAGCGGGAAAGGAAATGGCGCATGTCAGTCTCCTGCGGGCACGACGCAATGGCTGCTCAAGAGGGGATGGGCTTGTGCCAAGAATGCGCGTCTTTGCGGCGGGAAGTTTGAGCTGGCGCAAACGTACGGTGGCATCGGACAAATGCGCCGCGTTTTCAGACAAGCGCGCCGGCACTTGCGCCGCCGCGCCCGCCGGCGCCCGATAATGGCGCATCTGAAACCGAGCAGGAATGACACACATGAAAACCAAAGCCGCGATTGCCTGGAAAGCGGGCGCCCCGCTGACCATCGAAGAAGTCGACCTGGCCGGCCCGCGCGCCGGCGAAGTGCTGGTCGAGCTGAAAGCCACGGGCATCTGCCATACCGATTACTACACCCTGTCCGGCGCCGACCCGGAAGGCATCTTTCCCGCCATTCTCGGCCATGAAGGGGCCGGCGTCGTCGTCGACGTGGGTCCGGGCGTGACGACCCTGAAAAAGGATGACCACGTCATTCCCCTGTACACGCCGGAATGCCGCCAGTGCAAATTCTGCCTGTCGCAAAAGACCAATCTGTGCCAGGCCATCCGCTCCACGCAGGGCCGCGGCCTGATGCCGGACGCCACCAGCCGCTTTTCGCTGAATGGCCAGCCCCTGTTCCACTACATGGGCACGTCCACCTTTTCCAACTACATCGTCGTGCCGGAAATCGCGCTGGCGAAAATCCGCTCCGACGCGCCGTTCGACAAGGTCTGCTACATCGGCTGCGGCGTGACGACGGGCGTGGGCGCCGTGCTGTTCTCGGCCAAGGTCGAGGCGGGCGCCAACGTGGCCGTGTTCGGCCTGGGCGGCATCGGCCTGAACGTGATCCAGGCGGCGAAGATGGTGGGCGCCGATAAAATCATCGGCATCGACATCAATCCGGCGCGCCAGGCCATCGCGCGCAAGTTCGGCATGACGCATTTCATCAACCCGAACGAGGTGGAAAACGTCGTCGACGCCATCGTGCAACTGACGGATGGCGGCGCCGATTATTCGTTTGAATGCGTCGGCAACACCACCCTGATGCGCCAGGCGCTCGAGTGCACGCACAAGGGCTGGGGCAAGTCCTTCATCATCGGCGTGGCGGCGGCGGGCCAGGAAATTTCCACCCGTCCGTTCCAGCTGGTGACGGGACGCGAATGGCGCGGTTCGGCCTTCGGCGGCGCGCGCGGACGCACGGACGTGCCGAAGATCGTCGACTGGTATATGGAAGGCAAGCTCAACATTGACGACCTGATCACGCACCGCTTGCCGCTCGAACGCATCAACGAAGGTTTCGACCTGATGAAGAGCGGCGAATCGATCCGGTCCGTCGTGTTGTATTAATTTTATCTGACTGTACTCATTGCGCAACACTTGACGGACGGGGCAGGGCGGCGCGCTGTACTTCGCTGCCTGCCCCTGCTAGTGTGAAGACATCACCGCCTTGCTTCGGGAGCCGTCCATGTTTGCCACTGCCTACCTCGCGACCTTGCGCCGCATGCTGCCCGTCTTCCTCGGCGCGGCCCTGTCTTCCCTGCTGGCCTTGTGGTGGAGTAATGCCGCCAGCCTCGCCACGCCCGCCATCTGGCTGGCGCTGCTGGCCACGTATCTGCTGTGCGCACTGCTGTTTACGCCGCTGGCCCGGCAGAGCCGCCAACTGGCGACGCGCCACGTGCGTCACGGCAAGCCGCGCTGATTCCCGCAGCGCCTAGCGCGCCGTGCTGGAAAAGCGCTCGCGGTAATCGCGCGGCGTGATGGCGAGTTTCTTTTGAAACAGGCGGCGCAACCTGTCTTCGCTGTGCAAGCCCGCTTGCACTGCCACCTGTTTTAAGGAAGACACATTGTCTTCCAGCAAGCGACGCGCCACTTCAAAGCGGGCCGTGTCGATGAATTCCGTGGGACTGGTGCCCGTTTCGCGCTGGAACACGCGCGTAAAATTGCGCTCGCTCATGGCCAGCCTGGCCGCCAGCAGCGGCACGGTAAGCTCTTCGGCAAGATGCTCCATGATCCAGCCCTGCAACTGGCGGATGGTCGGGTGCGTCGTCATCTGGCTCGACAGGTGCACGGAAAACTGCGACTGGCCGCCGGGCCGCTTCAGATACACGACCAGGTCGCGCGCCACTTCCAGCGCGATATCGCGGCTGAAATCGTCTTCCACCAGGGCCAGCGCCAGGTCGATGCCGGCCGTCACGCCGGCCGACGTCCAGAATTTCCCTTCCCGCACGAAAATCGCATCGGCATTGACCTGTATCAATGGATAGCGCTGGCGCAGGCTATCCACGGCGCTCCAGTGCGTGGCGGCGCTCTTGCCGTCGAGCACGCCGGCCTCGGCCAGGAAGAAGCAGCCCGTGCACAGGGCTGCGAGGGTATCGATGCGCGGCGCCGCCTCGGCCACCCAGGCGGCGAGGGCGGGAATGTCCTGCAAGACTTGCTCGACGTGGTGGCAGCCGACGATGACGGCCAGGTCGGGCAGGCGGTTCACATCGAGCGCCTTGCTGGCGTGCAGCGACATCAGGGTGTCCGACTCGACCGGGCCGATGGCTGTCGAGGCGATGCGCACGTCGTAGCCGCCGGGCAGATTGCGCAGGCGCAAATGGGTGTTGGCGTAGTCAAACACTTTCATGGCGCCGATGGCTTCGAGCGCCTTGAAGCCGGGATAGACGATGATGTCGACGGTGCGCAGGGGGAATTCTTTGGGGCTTTGCTTGATCATGCGATATGCGCGAGGGGGATAAATACTGCCATAATGCAACAACAGCGATGGCGTAGGTTAGCATGAAATAATCCGCGCGCCCGCTGGCTCCCCACCCACCGGATTCCTCGATATCGTGCGCTTACTCCACATTTTTGCCGCCCTGACATTGCTGCTGGGCGCATCCCTTGCCCACGCGGCCACGCTCAATTTCAATGGCGGCGCCGTCAGCGGCTGCACCCTGCCGGCGTCCAGCACCCAATACACGTGCGCCAGCTTGATCATGGGCAGCACCGACAACGTCGTCATCGCCAGCGGCTATGGCGTGACAGTCAACAGCGATGTGAGCATCGACTACAACCAGGGCCTGAGCATGAGCGGCACGGCGGCCCTGACGGCCAACAAGAATATCGACATCAGCAATGTCAATCCGCCCAACCTGAAGATCACGGGCGGCAGCCTGACGGCCAAGGGCGGCAATTTCAAGGTGGGGTCGCAGGGCGGCACCGTGCTCGTGGCCGATATCTCGGCGGCGTCCGTCTCCCTGGGCGGCACGCCCGTGAAGGTGACGGGCAATATCACGGCCACGGGCAATATCGACATTTCCTCCGGCTCGACGCTGAATGGCGCCATCAGCGGCGGCTCGATCAGCGGCAACTCCAAGGTCACGATCACGGGCAGCGTGAAGGCCAGCGGCAACGTCAGCATCGGCTCCAGCTCGACCATAACGGGACCCGTCAACGGCAGCAGCATCACCACCAGTTCCAGCGTGTCGATTACTGGCGACGTGACGGCGGTCAATTCCTTCAGCCTTGGTTCGGGCAGCAACCTGAATGGCACCACCAAGGCGCCCGTCGTCAGCATCGAAGCAGCGAACAGCCAGGTGCAGGGCGATATCACGGCCAGCACCTCGCTGACAGTCGGTTCGGGCAGCCAGGTGAAGGGCAACCTGACGTCGCCGACCATCGACTTGAAGGCCTCGGGTCTGCTGGTCACGGGCGACGTGAAAGCGTCCAGCTCCCTGAGCATCGCCTCCGGCAATGGCGTGAAGGGCAATGTCGAGGGCGGCAACGTCACGCTGGACTCGTCCAACGCGTATATCACGGGCAATGCGCTGGTCGACCACATCACCCTGGGCTGGCAGGGCCGGGTGCAGCAAACCATCACTTGCAAGGCGTATACGCCGTCGAACCCGTGCAGTTGCGTGACGAACAACAGCGGCTGGGCCTTCAATGAACCGATGGGGCCGAAGTGCGGGCCCGGCACGCCGAGTGGACTGCACCATTTCCAGATCGAGCACCCGCTGACGGCGCTCACTTGCCAGGTGCCCACGGTGACGGTGACTGCCTGCGCCGACGCCAGCTGCAGCGCGGTGTACAAGGGTAGTCCCAGCGTCACCGTCAGCCCGGGCGGCGTGCCGACGCAGATCGATGCCAGCGGCGTCAACGCCAATGTCACGGTGCGCCAGACCACGGTGGGCATCGCCACCCTGAGCCTGGTCAGCACGCCCGCCACGACGGGCGCGCTGGTGTGCAAGAGCGGCGGCAATACGAGCAATTGCCAGATCAGCTTTCTCTCCAGCGGCTTCCAGGTAAGCGGCGTTCCGCGCTACGCGGAGGACGTGGCCGTACTGGAAATCAGCGCCTTGCAGACCTCGTCCGGCAACAGGGACGTGTGCGTGCCCATGTTCGCCAGCCAGACCAAGCAATTGAACCTGACTTGCGGGTACAGCAATCCGGACAAGGGAACATTGCCTGCGCGCATCTTTGACAGCGTCCAAAATAGCTATGTCGCCCTGGCTGGCAGCGACCAGAGCAGCTGCGCCGTGGCGAGCACCAAGGTGAATGTGACGTTTGGCGCCGATGGCGTGGCCAAGCCGAACATGCTGTATGCCGATGCGGGAGCGTTGCTCCTGACGGCTGCCTACAATCCGAAAAGCGGCAGCGATAACGGCCTGGACATGAGCGGCAGCGGCACGGTCATCGTGGCGCCAGCGAAATTTCTGTTCACGAAGCTGGCGCTGATTCAGCGCGCGGGCCTGGCGGCGGCGCCCTTGACGTCCGGTACGACCATCATGCTGTCGGCCGTCAACGCGGCCGGTGCCGTGACGAAGAATTTCGGCAACGAAAGCGGTGTCGCCGTGCAAAAAGTCGTGCTTGGCAATATCTTGCTGGCGCCGGTCTACGAAAACCCGGACGTTAACACGCCTGCCAATCCGACGGTCGGCGGCGATCTCGATTTCTTGAAAAAAGGGGGCATCATCGCGGCGCCGCCGCTGGTCTGGCCCGAAGTGGGCAAGATCAATTTCACGGCCGCGCTGCAAAACGGTTATCTGGGCAGCAGCCTGACGTCGCCGGGGACGAGCGACCCCGTGCTCTTTTATCCGCACCACTTTGTGACGGAACTGGTCGTCAAGCAAGTGGATATCGGGGGGGGCGTGATGATGCCGTTTCCTTTCCCGTGCAGCGCGCCGCTCGTGTGCGCCGGCAACCGCGCCGTGTATTCGCGCCAGCCCTTCGACCTGACCATCCGCGCCCAGACGGCCGCCGGCAACGAGACGAAGAACTTCGACGCCAGGAATGCCGACATCAACAAAACGCAGGTGCCGCTGGTTCCGTATGACGCGGCCACGGGGAACAACAGCTATCCGCCCACGGCGCCATCGGGCAGCACGCTGACGGATGGGGCAACAGTACCTGCGGCCGTGACGGGCGTACCCGTCACCAGTTTTACCAATGGCGTTGCCACGCGCGCCATCGCCTACAGCTTCCCCGCCGCCTATGCCGTGCCCAAGCAGCCGACAGCGCTGGCATCGCCGACGGGGCTGCTGCTGCGCGCGACGTATGCCTATCCGGCGGCTGGCAATGTGAGCTCGGCGCCGGCCGATGGGAAGGAAGCGCAGCTGACCGTGTTCACGGGCCGCCTGATGGTGCCGCATGACTACGGTTCCGAGCGCTATCCCGTGCGCCTGGCCGTGCAGGCGCAGTACTGGGACGGGAAGACCTGGGTCACCAGTCTGCTGGACAGCATCAGCGCCTTCGGCAGCGCGCAGGTGGTGTTTGCCAATTGTAAGAAAACACTGGTGTGCAAGGACTTTGCATTCCCCGCTAACACGGTTATTACTTATACGTTCGACAAAGGCATCTTGCCGCCGAATAGACGCCTGATTGTGGCGGCGCCCGGCGCCGGCAAGACCGGCAGCGTCGATGTGTCCGTGCCCGGCATCGCGTACTTGCCCAGCACCGTGGGCACCGTCGTCTTTGGCGTCTTCAAGTCGGGCCCGGTGATTTACCTGCGCGAGATGTATTGAGCCAGGACAAAGGGTGGGCGCAGAAAGAGGGAAAAACCAGTAACATGCCTGGCTGTGGCATTCCCCCCAACCTCAGACTGGAGTTTCTATGAGCACAACATCGCAGTGGATCGATATCGCCGGCCCGGACGGCAGCTTCCAGGCTTACCTGGCCGTGCCGCACGTGGGCAAGGGCCCCGCCATCATCCTGTTGCAGGAAATTTTCGGCGTCAACGAGCACATCCGCGCCGTGGCCGACCAGTACGCGGCCGATGGCTACGTGGTGCTGGTGCCCGACCTGTTCTGGCGCGCCGGTGCGCACATCGAACTGGGCTATGACGCGGACGGCTGGAAGCGCGCCGTCGAACTGATGCAGGCTACCGATAACGAACATGCCTTGAGCGATATCAAGGCC
The DNA here is from genome assembly GCF_030397595.1 of Janthinobacterium sp. SUN033. Taxonomy (NCBI): domain Bacteria; kingdom Pseudomonadati; phylum Pseudomonadota; class Betaproteobacteria; order Burkholderiales; family Oxalobacteraceae; genus Janthinobacterium; species Janthinobacterium sp. SUN033. The sequence goes on along the minus strand of NZ_JAPQNV010000004.1, from coordinate 81,181 downwards.
ACCATCGCCGTCCTGCGCGCGCGTCCGGAAGTGACGGGCAAGCTGGCTTCGGTCGGCTACTGCTTCGGCGGCCGTTTATCGTTCCAGACGGCCGCGGCTGGCCTGGTCGACGCGGCCATCGCCTATTACGGCGGCGGCATCCAGAACAAGCTGGACCTGGCCGACCGCATCCAGGTGCCGTTGCTCATGCATTTCGGCGGCCAGGACAGCCACATTCCGCCGGAAGCCGTGCAAAAGATCGCCGAACGCTTCGAAGACCGGCAAGACGTGGAAATCCACATCTACCCGGGCGCCGAGCACGGTTTCAACTGCACCCACCGCGACAGCTACCAGCAGCGCGCCGCCGCCCACGCGCACGGCAATTCCTTGATTTTCCTGGCGGAAAACCTGTAAGGCGTTCCCGTCAGCCAGGCCAGCCGCCGACGTCCATGTCGATATCCGCCCAGCAGCAAAGCCGCATGGGCGCTAAAATAGCGGCTGTGCCGGGCAACGCCCGGCAAACCTGGATGAGGAACCGAATTAAAGATGGCCCAAGTAATTGTTTCTGTAACATTGGCGGCAAGCGCCGAACGCGTGTGGGATTTTATCGGCGGCTTCCAGTCGCTGGCTGAATGGTCGAGCTCGATCAAGACCAGCCTGTCCGAACACGGCGGCCGCGTGCGCCGCCTGAAAACCACGGACGGCGCCATCATCGCCGAACGCCTGCAAAGCTACAGCGAGGCGGACAAGAGCTACAGCTACACCATCGTCTCGGGGCCGATCCCCGTCAAGAACTACCGCTCCACCCTGCGCGTCACGGGCGAGCCGGGCGGCGCTTCCTGCGTGGCGGAATGGGCCAGCGAGTTCGACGCGGCCGAAGGCGTGGAAGACGTCATGATCGGCGCCTTCCAGCACTTGTATGAAACGGCCTTCGTCGACCTGAAACGCATCATGGCAATTTAGAGCGCCTGACAAAAAGTCCATGGCGTTGTTGCGTTGCCTCGCCGTACATTCGTACTGTCTTCGGCAACACGCCTAGCCCTGAACATTTTGTCCAGCACTCTTAAAAAAACACCGGCACAGGCCGGTGTTTTTCATGGCGCCTAGCGTTTGACCTTGCCAAACGCTTCGCCCTTGTTCCATGTAGGCAAATTCTTGTCGTTCGCCACTTCATAGCCCAGATTCAGGGTGAACTGCGCCTGCTGCACCATGCCCGACAGGTCCCACGACGGGTGGTATTCATCCGTTACCTGGTGGTAATCCTTCTTGAACGCCACCAGGCGCTCGCTGGACGCTTTCGGCTCCTTGACGAAGTCGAACGAGCCGTCGCCGGAAAACACGGCCGAACCCACGTTGAAGGCGGGCACGCCAGCCTTGGCAAACGCAAAATGATCGGCCCGGTAAAACGCGCCGGACAGGTCGGGAATGGTGGGCGCCAGGCGCAGGCCCATGCGCTTGGCCACCTTTGCGGCGCTCGCGTACAGGCTGCTGCGCTCGGCGCCGGCCACGCCGATGTCGTGCGTCTTGCCGACGAAATTCATGCTGTCGAGGTTCAGGTCGGCGGCCGTTTTCGCCAGCGGCCACAGGGGCTTGCGCGTGTAGGCCGTGCTGCCCAGCATGCCCGTTTCCTCGCCGGCCGGCCACAGGAAGATCTGCGTGCGCCGTGCAGGTTGTTTTACCGCAACTTGCGCCATGGCCAGCAGGGCCGCCGCGCCCGAGGCGTTGTCGATGGCGCCGTTGTAGATGTGGTCGCTCTGGCCGCTGCGGCTGTTGCCTTCGTCATCTTTGCCCAGGTGGTCCCAGTGGGCCGAGTAAATCACGGCTTCGTCCTTGAGTTTCGGATCCGTGCCCGGCACGATGCCGGCCACGTTGAATTGCTCGATGCTGCGGATCTGGCTGTTCAAGACCACCTTGACCGTGGCGTTCAAGGCCACGGGACGGAATTCGCGCGTTTCCGCCTGCGCGCGCAAGGCATCGAGGTCTTGCCCACCCGCCTGGAACAGGGCGCGCGCCATGTCTTCCTGCAGCCAGCCTTCCATCGCATTGCCCGCGCCGGCCAGGTTGAAGCGTTCATGGCCGAAACCGTTGGCCGGCACCGACCACGGATACGACGCGGACGCCGTCGTGTGGATCAGCAGCACGCCGGCGGCGCCCTGGCGCAGCGCTTCCTCGTACTTGTAGACCCAGCGGCCGTACCAGGTCAGCGACTTGCCGGCAAAGCGGTTCGGTTCGGCAACGGTCGGCTGCGGGTCGTTGACCATCAGGATGACCATTTTTCCTTTTAAATCAGCACCCTTGAAGTCGTCCCACTGCTCTTCGGGGGCGCGGATGCCGTAGCCGGCGAACACGACGGGCGCGTCGAACTCCACTTTCTGCTGGCCATTGGCCGCGCCAAAGACGATGTCCTGGCCGAAGGCGGGGGACAAGGTCTTGCCGCCCGCGCTGAAGGTCACTGTGCTCGATGGCAAGGCCTTGCTGCCGACGATGGTCAGCGCCTGGCGATACGTGCCGTCCGGCAACGGCTGCAAGCCGGCCACGGCCGCCTGCGTTTCCAGATAGCGCACGGCCAGGTCGCCGCCGCGCTGGCCCGTGCCGCGTCCTTCCAGCAAGTCGTCGGCCAGGAAGGACAGGTGGGCGCGCAGGGGCGCCTCGGCAACGAGCGGTTGGGCGAGGGTAGCCGTGCTGAACAGGCTGGCGACGAGGACGAAGGGAAAACGCATGACAACTCCAAAAGTGAATACGGGAAAGCAAAGCAGCGGTAATCTTACTCTACCGCAATGCTCTGGCGTAGCGCGCGGCGCGCGCCAGCCGATTGGGGCCACAATGGCTGCTGGTCCACCGACAAGGAGCGTTCCATGACTCGCCCTGACTTGCAATCGAGCAATACCCTGCGTACCGCCGACGGCACCTTGATCTACTACAAGGACTGGGGCAGCGGCCCGCCCGTCGTTTTCAGCCACGGCTGGCCATTGTCGTCCGACGCCTGGGAAGACCAGATGTTCTATCTGGCCTCGCGCGGCTACCGCGTCATCGCGCACGACCGGCGCGGCCACGGCCGTTCCAGCCAGCCGTTCGGCGGCAACGACATGGATACCTATGCCGACGACCTGGCCGCCCTGATCGCCGCGCTGGACTTGACGGGCGCCACCCTCGTCGGCCATTCGACGGGCGGCGGCGAAGTGGCGCGCTACATCGGCCGCCACGGCACGCAGCGCCTGGCCGGCGCCGTGCTCGTGGGCGCCGTGCCGCCGCTGATGCTGCAGACGGCCGATAATCCGCTGGGCTTGCCGCTGTCCGCGTTCGACGCCATCCGCGCGGGCGTGCAGGCCGACCGCAGCCAGTTTTTCCGCGACTTGAGCGAGCCCTTCTATGGCTACAACCGGCCCGGCGCGAAGCCGTCGCAGGGCGTGCGCGACAGTTTCTGGCGGCAAGGCATGCAGGCGGGCATGCCGGCCGCCTACCTGTGCGTCAAGCAGTTTTCGGAAACGGATTTCACGGGCGACCTGGCCAGATTCGACGTGCCGACCCTGGTGATCCATGGCGACGACGACCAGATCGTGCCGATCGCCGCCTCGGCGCGGCGCACTGCCGAGCTCATCATCGGTAGCAAATTGCTCGTGTATGCGGGCGCGCCGCACGGCCTGGCGACGACGCACAAGGATAGGCTGAACGAGGACTTGCTGGAGTTCTTGCGCACCTGAAACGGGGGCGGGCGCCATGGCGGCGCGGCGCCCGCCGTAGCTGTTGCCACGCAGAACAGGCGCAGCCGGCATATTGTTGTGTATCGTTTAATGTTGGCAAAATCACGCGCCAAATGCGTGCGGATCGCCGATTTTTCTGCCTTTTTTACGTAGATATGGCGCAAAAAACGGCGTTCTGCGGCATGCAGCCACCCGGTAAGGTCCAGTAAAGAGTAAACTAGCAGATACACTCTTTCGCATTGGGCGATTCGAGCGAACTTGTGAGTGATTTCATGTCTGATACACCAATTTCCTTATTTTCCGACCTTAACCTGAGCGAGCCGCTGATTCGCGCGCTCAAGGATGTCGGTTACGAAACACCGTCGCCTATCCAGGCGGCGACGATTCCATTATTGCTCGCGAACCGCGACGTGCTGGGCCAGGCGCAAACAGGCACGGGTAAGACCGCCGCCTTCGCCTTGCCTATCCTGTCGCGCATCGATCTGAAACAAAGCTCACCCCAAGCCCTGGTCCTGGCACCGACGCGCGAACTGGCCATCCAGGTCGCCGAAGCGTTCCAGGTGTACGCCGCCCACATCCCCGGCTTCCACGTGCTGCCGATCTACGGCGGCCAAAGCTACGGCCCGCAACTGTCGGCCCTGCGCCGCGGCGTGCACGTCGTCGTCGGTACCCCTGGCCGCGTCATCGATCACCTGGACAAGGGTTCGCTCGACCTGTCCAAGCTGAAAACCCTGGTGCTCGACGAAGCCGATGAAATGCTGCGCATGGGCTTTATCGACGACGTCGAACGCATCTTGCAAGAAACGCCGGAAGGCCATCAAACGGCCCTGTTCTCGGCCACCATGCCTTCCGTCATCAAGCGCATCGCCACCACCTACCTGGTGAACCCGGCCGAAGTGACGGTCGCCGCCAAGACGGGCACGGCCGACAACATCCGCCAGCGCTACTGGCTGGTGTCGGGCATGCACAAGCTCGACGCGCTGACCCGCATCCTGGAAGCGGAAGCGTTTGACGGCATGATCATCTTTGCCCGCACCAAGCTGGGTACGGAAGAGCTGGCCGGCAAGCTGCAAGCCCGCGGCTTCTCGGCTGCCGCCATCAATGGCGACATCCAGCAAGCCCAGCGCGAGCGCACGATCCAGCAGTTGAAAGACGGCAAGATCGACATTTTGGTCGCCACCGACGTGGCCGCCCGTGGCCTGGACGTCGAGCGCATCAGCCACGTCGTCAACTACGACGTGCCCCACGATCCGGAAAGCTATACCCACCGCATCGGCCGCACGGGCCGCGCCGGCCGCAGCGGCGAAGCGATCCTGTTCATCACGCCGCGTGAGAAGAACTTGCTCAAAGCCATCGAACGCTCGACCCGCCAGCCGATCGGCATGCTGGAACTGCCGACGATCCAGGCCGTCAACGACGTGCGTATCGCCAAGTTCAAGGAACAGATCAGCGAAACCCTGGCCCTGGGCGAACTGGAACAGTTCCAGTCGCTGATCGAAGATTTCGAACGCGAGCAGAACATTCCCGCCATCGAAATCGCCGCCGCCCTGGCGAAGATGGCGCGTGGCAATGTGCCTTTGTTGCTGGACAAGAACAAGGCGCGCGAGCAAGCCACGTGGCAAGACGACCGTCCAGTGCGCCAAGACCGCTTCGAACGCAACGACCGTCCGGAACGGGGCGACCGCTTCGACCGTAACGAGCGCAGCGAGCGCCCGGCCTTCCCGAAAAAGGAACGCATCCAGCGTCCGGCCGACGCCGGCATGCAAACCTTCCGCATTGAGGTAGGTCATCAGCATGGCGTGAAGCCGGGCAATATCGTGGGCGCCATCGCCAACGAAGCGGGCATCGATTCGAAAAACATCGGCCGCATCGAAATCTATGACGACTACAGCGTCCTGGACTTGCCAGACAGCATGCCGAAAGAATTGCTGGACCAGCTGAAAACCGTGTGGGTGGCGGGCCAGCAGCTGCGCATCAGCCGCGACGGCGACGCACCGGACCTGGCGCCGCCAGCCGCGCCGCGCAAGCCGTTCGCCGCCAAGTCCGCGCCAGCGTTCAAGGATGCGCCGGCGGACGCGGGCGAAGTTGCCCCGCGCGCGCCGAAGAAGGAACGTCCACGCCCGGGCGTGACGGCCTACCGCATCGAAGTGGGCCGTGAGCACGCCGTAACGCCAAGCAATATCGTCGGCGCCATCGCCAACGAAGCGAACCTGGAAGCCAAGCATATCGGCCGCATCGATATCTTTGACAACTACAGCGTGCTGGACTTGCCGGAAGGCATGCCGCCGGAAATCCTCGACCACCTGAAATCGGTTGTCGTTTCTGGTCAGAAACTGCGCATCAGCCTGGACGATGGCACGACGGAGCGCAAGCCTGCCCCGCCGCGTCCGAAGTCGCCGCCACGTAAAACGTACAAGTAAGCCATTCCCACGGGCGCTCCGGCGCCTGTGTCGCGGATTGGAGACACATCCCCCACTGGCGCATTCGCGCCAGTTTTTATTTTCCCTCAAGAAATAAACATGATTGCCGCGTTATGGTTGGCGGCAGGTATCGCCATCTGCCGGCAATGGCCACCGCTCCTTTGCATCTTTTTATCGGCGTAAACGCCATCTTTATTGCCTGCTGCATCGATACATAATTTTTTATTAATTATTGTATGTGCACGCAATTTAAATTTTGCATTTCAATAAAATCAATCAAGTTGAATCAAAGTAAATCCTAAAATATAAATAAATTGACTTTTATTAAATTGTTTGACTGGCGTCACTGTCGCCGAGGCGATATATCATGGGTGCTTGATGTGGTATATTGTTTTTATGTTTTTGTTATGCTAGTTGAAAAAAAATAGAGGAGCGACGATGCGGGTCAATACGCCTATCACGCAAAATGAATACGTATTAAATGAAGGCATGACGATTGTTTCCACCACGGATTTACAGGGAAACATCAATTACGCCAATCAGTATTTCATTGAAGTCAGCGGTTTTTCAGAAATGGAACTGCTGGGTGCGCCACAGAATATCCTGCGCCATCCCGATATGCCGGCCGAAGCGTTTGCCGACCTGTGGGACACCATCAAGACGGGCATGCCCTGGACCGGCATGGTCAAGAACCGCTGCAAGAATGGCGATTTCTATTGGGTCTTCGCCAACATCACGCCCGTCATCGAAAGCGGCCGCCCGATCGGCTATATGTCCGTGCGCACCAAGCCCACGCGCGAGCAGATCAACGAAGCGGCAGCCCTGTATAAAAGTTTCAAAGACGGCAATTCCGCCAACCTGGCGATCCGCAATGGCCGCGTCGTGCGCCAGGGCTGGGCTGCCAAGCTGGCCGAGTGGCGCAAGTTGAGCCTGTCGCAAGACCTGGCCCTGCATTGCATCGTCTTCGGCGTGGTGCTGGCCATCCTCGGCTGCGCCGTGTGGAATATCGACGGCGACACGAGCACGGCCACGCGCAGCTGGCTCAGCGGTGCCGCCGCCGCTGCCGTGGCGCTGATGCTGTATTTCTGGGCCCATCTGCACAATTCCCTCGTCGCGCCGCTGGGCGACGCCATCACGGTGGCGCGCAAGATGGCCGGCGGCGACTTGACGGGCGTCATCGACAAGGTGCGCGACGATGACATGGGGCAATTGATGGCGGCCTTGCGCCAGACCAACATCAACTTGCACAGCATCATCGGCGACGTGCGCGCCAACTTCGAGGATATCCGCATCACCACGGCGGAAATTGCCACGGGCAATATGGACTTGTCCAGCCGCACGGAATCGCAGGCGTCCAGCCTCGAGCAGACGGCGGCCAGCATGGAAGAACTGACGTCGACCGTGCAAAACAGCGCCGACCATGTGGCCACGGCCAACGACCTGGCGGCGCAAGCGTCCACCGTGGCGGCCAAGGGCGGCACCATCGTCAGCGAAGTGGTCACCACGATGGATGAGATCAGCTCGTCGTCGCGCAAGATTCTCGACATTATCGGCTTGATCGACGGCATCGCCTTCCAGACGAATATCCTGGCCTTGAACGCGGCCGTGGAAGCAGCTCGCGCGGGCGAGCACGGTCGCGGCTTCGCCGTCGTGGCCGGCGAAGTGCGCAGTCTGGCGCAGCGTTCGGCAACGGCCGCGAAAGAAGTGAAAAACCTGATCGACCATTCGATCGCCACCGTGAACGCGGGCAGCGTGCTGACCAGCAATGCGGGCGCCACCATGGCGGAAGTGATCGCCTCGGTAGCCCGCGTGACGGAAGTGATGGACGAGATTTCCTCGACCACGCGCGAGCAGAACCAGGGCATCGGGCAAGTCAACCAGGCCGTCATCCACATGGATGGCATCACGCAGCAGAATGCGGCGCTGGTGGAGCAGGCGGCCGCGGCCGCCACCAACCTGGCGCAGCGCACCGACAGCGTGGCCCAGTCGATCGGCATCTTCAAATTGAAGGCGTCGCCCAAGCGCAAGGTTGCCGGCGTGGGCCGCAGCGTGGGCGCGGGCGTCGCGTCGCGGGCCTTGCTGAAGGCACGATAAGCATGTCAGTCCCGCCAGCGCCATGCTGGCGGGAATCACTTCCGTACCTGATACACCTCGCCGCCGCGCACCTGCTTCACCACCCCATCCCCGCCAAACAGAATCACATATTCCCCCTGCGCGCCCGAGGCCGCCGGATAGGTGTACATCCACACTTCCTTGCCGCTGTCGAAACGGATGGACGTGCTGTCGCCCAGTGCGGCGCGCACCTGTTCGCGCGTGCTGTTGCCCACTTGCACCGTCTGTTCCAGGGTGGCGTAGGGCACATTTTTGCTTGCTTGCAAGGCGCGCGTGCCGGAGCAGGCGGCCAGCAGCGTCAACAAGATCAGCGAAAGCCACTTCATGGCGCCACCTCGTCCATGTAAGTAAATTCCAGCAGGGTGTCGTCCGGCCAGTTGCTATCCCACAAGGGCGCGTAATACGTGCGGTCAAGCAGCACTTGGCAATCGCAATAGGGCAGCGAGGCGGGCGTTTGCTCGCCGCCCGCGTACAGCATGGTGAACGGCAATGCCAGGCGGCGCTCGCCGTGCACGAGGGTGACGCCGAACAGGGGACGGTCCGTGAAGAACAGATAATTGCCATCCGGCTCGGAACACACTTTATCTGTGCTGTAGAGCATGCTGGACAGCCAGGCGATGATTTGCGGGTCGTTCGAGATCAGGCCGGAATCCATGCCGGCGCGGCATTCCAGGCGCAGGTCGCCCAGGCGCCGCGTGCCGGGCGGCAAGCCGGGCGTGATGACCTGGGCGCGCCAGCTCATGGTGGTGGCCTTGCGGTTGGCCAGCAGCACGGCGTCCTCGCGCGCCGCTTGCGCATTGCGCACGGGGGCAAAGCTGTTGTCCTCGGCCAAGGGCAAGGGGATGCTGACCGTGTCGCCGGCGATGCGCAGCTGCACACCGGCCATGTCCACGCCGGGCTGGCGCGGCAGCAAGCGGAAGCGCAGCACGGCCTGCGGCGCCAGCGCATGGTCGCGCTCGAAGCGGTCCACGCCCTGCAGCATCTTGCGGTAGGACTTGTCGACGGGGTCGCGCGTGGCGTCCACCTTCACCTGCGGCACGGGCGCGGTTTGCGCCAGCGCAATAGGGCCATGGAGCAAGCCTATGATCAGCAGTAATCGATAAATACGCATGGCTTGATGCTACGCCTTTTTTCGCATCCGCCACGCACGGGTGGGCGTGTCTGTACTCGCTATCAGTACTCGCTGTATTTGCGCGCGTCGCCGCGCACCTGCTGCGCCGGGTATTTCTGTGCGTTCAGTTGCATCTTTTCCAGCACGGCCGCGTGCAGGTCGACGCCGCTCTTGTCGGCCAGGCGCACCAGATACATCAGCACGTCGGCCAGTTCGTGGCGGATGCCCGTGCGCTTCGCCTCGTCCAGTTCGCAATCCGCGCCCGTGGCCAGCCACTGGTAGTGTTCCGCCAATTCCGCCACTTCCACGGACAGGGCCATGGCCAGGTTTTTCGGCGTGTGGAACTGGTCCCAATCGCGCTCGTCGGCAAAGGCGCGCAGGCGCGCGCGGATGTCGAGCAGGCTGTCGCTGGGCGCGCTCATGCGGCCACCTGCAACGGTTTTTCCATGAAGACACTGAATGGGTCGTCGGGATAGTCGCCGTACGGTCCGCGCCGCTGGTAGCCGTGGCGCGCGTACAGGGCGATCGCCTCGGGCTGGTGGATGCCCGTTTCCAGGGTCAGCAAGCGGCAGCCGCGCGCCAGCGCCTGCTCTTCCAGCAAGGCCAGCAAACGTTTCGCCAGGCCCAGTCCCCGGCTGTCCGGGTGCACGTACATGCGCTTGAGCTCGCCGAAAGCGGGCGTGACGACGATGGCGCCGCAGGCCCGTGCCGCGCCGGCCGCATCGCGGGCGACGGCAAACAGCAGGGTGTCCGGCGGCACGGACGCCAGGTCCAGCGAGTAGACGCACTCGGCCGGATACAGGGTCTGTTGATATGCATCAAGCTCGGCGATCAGGGTTTGCACGTCGGCTTGCTGCGGCGATTCCAGGCGGATGGTCATGGGGAGGTCGAATGAATGGGACTTCCCCCATGGTATCACTGCGGCCGCGCCAGGCGCAGCGTCAAGCCGATGGGCGACATCACAAAACCCATCAGTTCCTGCGCCTCGCCGCCATCGGGCGTGTCGACGCCGGCGATGTCGAAGCTGCCCAGCAGCATGGCCATGGCGATCTTGATTTCCAGCAAGGCCAGATAGCGGCCCGGGCACGTGCGCAAGCCGGCGCCGAAGGGCATCGAAGCGCGCTTGTTGTTCGCCTCGCCGCCCTCGGCCAGCCAGCGTTCGGGCTGGAATGCCTGCGCCTCGGGAAAGTGCGCATCGGACACCGTGTCGTGGCGCATCACGCACCACACGAGGGTGCCGGCCGGCACGGCGATATCGGCGATGACCGTGTCGCGCAGCGCCTCGACGGGCAGGAAGGGGGCCACCGGCTTCAGGCGCATGGCTTCGCTGGCGCAGGCGCCCAGGTAGTCGAGGCTATCCATCTGCTCGATCGTGAAGCGGGCCGCGTCGGGCGCCAGGCGCCGTACTTCCTCGCGCGCCCGCGCCAGGGTGTGCGGATGGCGTTGCAACAGGTAAATCATCCAGGACAGCGTATTGGCCGTCGTATCCTCGCCCGCCAGCAGCATGGTCAGCACATTGCCGGCCACGGCGCGGTCGTTCACGCCGCTGTCCTTTTCGTCGGCAGCGGCGATCATCGCTTCGAGCAGGTTGGGCGGACGCTCGCGGCGTGCCGGATCGCGCGCCATGCGCGTGCGCGCCTGCTGCACCAGGTCGGCCACGGCGGCGGACAGGGCCGCCACGTCGCGGTCCAGGCGGCGGTCGACGGGCAGCTTGACGTAGCGCCAGTACGGGAACATCGACAGGCTGCGCCGCGCCACGGCGGGCAGGATGGCGTCCATGTGCCGCTGGATCACGTCCTCGCCCGCTTCCAGCGTATTGACCTCCGTGCCGAAGGCGAGGCCGGCGATGATGTCGACCGTATAGCGTTTCAGGTCGCCATCGAGGTCGATCGCCTGGCCTTGCGTGGCGGCAAGATGCCAGCGCCGCCGCAGGCGCTGCGCCACCGTCGCCAGCGCCGGGAAGTAGGCCTTGACGGCGCCGGGCGCCATGCCGGCCATGACCATGCGGCGCTGGTTGCGCCATTCCGTGCCCTCGGCCAGGAACAGGCCGGGGATGCCGCCCATTTCCTCGGAAACGATGGAACTGCTCAGGGGGCGGCGAAAGCCGTCGGGCCGGTCGCGCAGCACGGCGCCGACAGCCTCGCTGTCGGCCACCACCAGCACCAGGGTGCGGCCGAACCAGACGCGCAGGTAGGGGCCGTAGTGCCGCACCCACTCTTCCACGTCGCGGTGGATGCGCGTGAGCTTGATCTGCAGGCTGTTGCCGACGATGGGCAGGGCGAATGGCCCCGGCAGGCGGCGAATCTGGCGCAGGGCCGTGGTGGCGGGCGCGGCGGCATGGTCGAGCGGGGGCATGGCGTACTCCTGGTGGATGGCGACAATGACTTCACTGTAGCGCGCTTGCGCGTCCGCGTCTTGAACGAATACGACATCGGGCGCGGCCGGAAATTGCCGGTACAATCGTCGCCATGCCTGCCGCCCCTACGCCCCTGACCCGCCTGATCGCGCCGCGCACGGCGCTCGCTTCCTGCGTGCGAGCCTTCCTCGTGCGCGACACCACGGGCTGCGTGCCGCTGCCGCCGGCGCAGCGCCTGAACCGCTTTCCCGCCGCGCCCATGTGCAGCATCGTCTGGACCGTCGCGGGCGACGTGGAAGCGGCAGCGCCGGGCCTGTCGCTGCGGGACGTGCGCATGCCGCCCGCGCTGTTCGGCGGCCCCCGCTCGTATCCGCTGGTCAGCTACAACCCCGGCCCCGTGCATACGTTTGTGGTGATGTTCTACCCGGCCGCCCTGCATGCGTTGTCGGGCGTCTCGATGGATGGCTTGCTGGACCAGTTCCGCCCGCTCGACGCGCTGTTCGATGGGGACTGGCTGGCCCTGTCGGACGCCGTGCTGGCGGCGCCCGACGATGCGGTCCGCGTCAGGCTGGTGGAGGATTTTCTCGCGCCGCGCTGGGCGCTGGCGCGCAAGAGCGGCGACCATCCGGCCGGCGCCGTGCAGGACTGGGTGCGCCGCCTGGCCGTGCAGGCGGCATCGACGGGCCTGGCCAGCAGCGCGCGCAATATCGAGCGCCGCATCAAGGCCTGGGCCGGCCAGCCCATGCGCACCTTGCGCCGCATGCGCCGCGCGGAACAGCTGTTTCTCGACGAGCGCGGCGCCATCCTGCAGGGCACGGCGTCCTGGTCCGACGTCGCCGCCAGCGGCGGTTACGCCGACCAGGCCCATTTTTGCCGCGAGACGCGCGAAATCACGGGCTTGAGCCCCACCGAGCTGGCGCGCGCCATGCGCGACGATGAAAGCTACTGGATATACAGGGTGTGGAGTTGAACAGGATTTGTTACCCGGTGTAGACGACGCCTTTGCGCAAGGTCACTTCATGGTGCCCCGCGCCGGGCGCCATCATGGGGAAGCAGTTTTCCGCGCCGTGCACGCGCACGTCGAGGAAGTACGGGCCCTCCGATGCCAGGCAGGCCGCCAGTGCCGCGTCGAGCTCCTCGCGCCGGCTCACCGTGCGCGCCTGCCAGCCGAACGCGCGCGCCAGGGCGACGAAATCGGGCAGCGCTTCCGTGTAGCTGTGGCTGTAGCGCCCGCCATGGATGAGTTCCTGCCACTGGCGCACCATGCCCATGTAGCCATTGTTCGACAACACCACTTTCACGGGCAGGCGGTGCTGCACCGCCGTGGCCAGTTCCTGGATATTCATCAAGATCGACGCGTCGCCGCTGACGCACACGACGCGCTTGCCCGGATGGGCGATCTGCGCGCCGATGGCGGCCGGCAAGCCATAGCCCATGGTGCCGGCGCCGCCCGAGGTGAGCCAGCGGCGCGGCTGCTCGAAGCGCAAGTGCTGCGCCGCCCACATCTGGTGCTGGCCCACGTCGGTGGAAACGATGGCGTCGCCGCCGTCCATGCCGTCCAGCGCCGCCTGCAGCCGCCGCATCAGCGCCTGCGGCGCGATCACCTCCGGCGTATCGTCGAACGCCAGGCTGTCCTGGGCGCGCCAGGCGTCGATGCGCTGCCACCACGGCTGGCGGTCCGCCAGCAGGCGTCCGCGCAGCTGCACCAGCAAGGCGGCCAATATGGGCGCGCAATCGCCGCGCAAGGCCACGTCGGCGTGCACCACCTTGTGTATGGAGGCCGGGTCGATGTCGATGTGGATGACCTTTGCGCCAGGACAAAACGCATCCAGGCGGCCCGTGACCCGGTCGTCGAAGCGGGCGCCGACGCAGACGATCAGATCGGCATGGTGCATGGCCAGGTTCGCTTCCAGCGTGCCGTGCATGCCCAGCATGCCGAGGAAGGCCGGGTGCGAGGCGGGAAAGGCGCCCAGGCCCAATAAGGTCAGGGTGCACGGCGCGGCGGCCAGTTTCACCAGTTGCTGGAAGGCGGCGCAGGCATCCAGGCCGGAATTGACGAGGCCCCCGCCGCCATAGAACACGGGCTGGCGCGCGCCGGCGATCAGGCTGGCGGCCCGTTCCAGATCGGATGCTGCCGGCAGGGGCGTGGCGGCGGCAGATGCGGCGGGCGGCAGCGGCGCGTGCTGCGTGACGGGCGCCAGCTGCAGATCCTTGGGAAAATCGACCAGCACGGGGCCGGGCCGGCCCTGCGTGGCCTGGATAAATGCTTCGTGCATGACGGCGGCCGTTTCCTCGGCCGCGCGGATTTGCCGGTTCCACTTGGTGACGGGGCGCGAAATGCCCAGCGCATCGCATTCCTGGAAGGCGTTGGTGCCGATGCTGGTGCTGGCCACCTGGCCGCTGATGCAGATGACGGGAACCGAATCGCACAGGGCGTCGAGCAAGCCCGTGGTGGTGTTGCTCATGCCGGGACCGGACGTGACGAAGACGACGCCGGGCCGGCCCGTGCTGCGCGCATAACCTTCGGCCGCGTGCACGGCCGCCTGTTCGTGGCGCACCAGCACGTGACGCAGGCGGGGCTGCGCGTGCAGCGCGTCGTACAGGGGCAGCACGGCGCCGCCCGGGTAGCCGAAGACGGTGTCGACGCCCAGGGCCAGCAGGGTGTCGATCAGGGTGCTGGCGCCGTTGCGCGGCGCAAGGTCGGCGGCGGGAGCGAGGAGGGGAGCGGGATCGGGTTTCATGGCCTTATTTTCTGCCTGATGGGGCAGAAAAGGCTGCTGGTTTTCTCGTATAGAATGCGATATTCAGTAAAATTTGCTGTGAAATAAGGATATGACAGAATGAAGCTGGACAAATTCGACCTCGCCATCCTGACGGCCCTGCAGCAGGATGCCCGCATCAGCCTGCACGACCTGAGCGCCAAGGTGGGCCTGACCTCGTCGCCATGCTGGGCGCGCATCAAGCGCATGGAAGACGATGGCGTCATCGAAGGCTACACGGTGAACGTCAACGCGGCCAAGGTGGGGCTGGCCGACACCGTCATCGTGCAAGTGACCCTGGACGACCATTCCGACCAGGCCCTGTTCGAATTCGGCCACGCGCTGGCCATGATCCCGGAAGTGCTGGAAGCGTTTCTCGTCTCGGGCGACTACGATTACTACCTGCGCATCGCCGTGAGCGACACGCGCGACTATGAACGCCTGCTGCGCGAGCGTCTATATAAAATTCCCGGCATCCGCCACAGCAAATCGAGTTTCGTGTTGCGCCAGCTCAAACAGAGTTACCTGCCCTTGCAACGCTAGTTCCCCCCGCACGGCGGGAGTTTTTCCCTGGTTCCCCGATGGTGGCTGTCCGATACTGGACAGTAATAAAAACCACGATAAAACCACTGGGGACCAGCATGAAACTGACTTTATTGGCCGCCGCCGCCATGGCGCTGTGCCAGGCGCAGGCCGCCGACCTTGCCGCTGACGCCAGCCTGGCCGCGAGCCTGGCCACCTCGGGTGACTTGCCCACTGTCATCATCACGGGCAGCATGCCGCTGCCCACCGTGGACCAGCCGCGCGACACCCTGGCCGCGCCCGTGCAGACGGCCAGCGCGCAGCAGATCGCCCGCAGCGGCGCGCTCGACATCTCCGCCTTCCTGCGCCGCAACCTGGGCAGCGTCTACGTGAACGAGGTACAGAACAACCCGTTCCAGCCCGACGTCAGCTACCGCGGCTATACGGCGTCGCCCCTGCTGGGCACGCCGCAAGGGTTGTCCGTGTACCTGGACGGCATGCGCTTGAACCAGCCGTTCGGCGACGTCGTCAGCTGGGACTTGATCCCGCGCATGGCCATCGAGTCGCTGACCCTGATGCCCGGCTCGAACCCCCTGTTCGGCTTGAATACCCTGGGCGGCGCGCTGGCGCTGCAAACCAAGGATGGCCGCAGCAGCCCCGGCACCGCCATCGAAGCGCGCCTGGGTTCCGACAAACGGCGCGCCGTCGAGGTCGAGCATGGCGGCAGCAATGCGCAAGGCTGGCACTGGTATGTGACGGGCAACCGCTTCAAGGAAGACGGCTGGCGCGACGATTCGCCGTCCGACGTGCGCCAGGTGTTTGGCAAGCTGGGCTGGAGCGATGCGCGCACGGATATCGCCGTTACCGTAGCCCACGCGGACAATGCGCTGACGGGCAACGGCTTGCAGGAACAGCGCCTGCTGGCGCGCGATTACCGCAGCGTGTATACCAAGCCGGATTTGACGCAGAACAAATCGACCCTGCTGAACCTGACGGGCAAGCACCAGGCCGGCGCGGCCTTGCTGCTGTCCGGCAATGTGTACTACCGCAAGATCGACACGCACACGTTCAATGGCGACTTGAACGACGAGTCGCTCGACCAGTCCGTCTACCAGCCGGGCGTGGCCGAGCGGGCGGCCCTGGCGGCGGCCGGCTACACGGGCTTTCCCGCCAGCGGGGCGAACGCGGCCAATACGCCCTTCCCGAAATGGCGCTGCATCGCCAACGTGCTGCTGAACGACGAGCCGGCCGAAAAATGCAATGGCATGCTCAACCGCAGCCATACGCGGCAGGAAAACTATGGGCTTTCGGGCCAGTTCACCGCGCTGGCCGACGTGGCGGGAGCGCGCCATGCCGTCACGGCCGGCGCCGCCTATGACACGAGCCACGCCACGTTCCGCCAGACGAGCCAGTTCGGCTACCTGAATCCGGACCGCAGCATCACGCCTGTGAACTTCTTTGCCGACGGCACGGAAATCGATGACGACGGCACGCCCGTCGACAACCGGGTCGACTTGAGCGGGCGCATGCGCACGTGGAGCGTGTATGCGAGCGACAGCATTGCGTTGAATCAAGACCTGACCTTGACCGTCTCCGGCCGCTACAACCGCAGCACGGTGCGCAACCGCGACGCCATCACGCCCGGCGGCGGCAGCGGCTCGCTGGACGGCGACCACCGTTTCAGCCGCTTCAATCCTGCCATTGGCCTGGCGTATGCGCCGGCCGCGGGCGTGAGCGCGTATCTCGGCTACAACGAAGGCAGCCGCACGCCGACGGCCATCGAGCTCGGTTGCGCCGACCCGGAAAACCCGTGCCGCCTGCCCAACGCCATGGCCGGCGACCCGCCATTAAAGCAGGTCATCACGAAGACGTGGGAAGCGGGCGTGCGCGGCCAGTGGGGCGAGGTGGCCCGCTGGAGTGCGGGCGTGTTCCGCGCGGAAAATCACGACGATATCCTGTTCGTGGCCGACAACCAGGCGGGGTTTGGCTATTTCAAGAATTTCGGCAAGACGCGCCACCAGGGCGTGGAGCTGGCGCTTGATGGCAAGGCGGGCATGCTGGATTTCGGCGTCAACTACACGTGGCTGCAGGCGACGTATCAAAGCCGGGAGCTCGTCAACGGCAGCGCCAACAGCAGCAGCGATGCGGACGCGCCCGGCCTGGAAGGCAATATCGTCATCACGCCCGGTAAGCGCATTCCCTTGACGCCGAGCCATATCCTGAAGGCGCATGTGGATATTCAGGGTGGACGCGACTGGACGGTGGGCCTGGCCATGACGGCCGTCTCCAGCGCGTATGCGCGCGGCAATGAAAACAATGCGCACCAGGCGGGCGGGCCAGCCTACCTGGGCGCGGGCAAGAGCGGCGGCTATGCCGTGGTCGAGCTGAACGGCAAGTACCAGCTGACGCCCCGCCTCAGCGTGTTTGCCCAGGTAAATAACCTGTTCGACCGGAAATATGCGACGGCGGCCCAGTTGGGCGCGACGGGTTTCGATGCCAACGGCAATTTCGCCGCTCGCCCGCTGCCCGCCGTGAACGGCGAGTATCCGATGGTCAATGCGACGTTTTATGCGGCCGGCGCGCCGCGCAGCGTGAACGTGGGCGTGCGCTACGCGTTTTAAGGATGGACCTGCTCGATGATGCCATTGCGCAGGGCCAGGTGCACGAGGGCGGCGGGGCCGGGCACGTCGAGCTTTTCCTTGATGCAAGTCTGGTGGTTGGCCACCGTCTTGCTGCTGACGTGCAGCAGGCGGGCGCAGTCGGCGGCGCTGCGGCCTTCGGCCAGCAGGCGGAAGATTTCGAATTCGCGCTGGCTCAGGCTGCTCAAGCGGTCCGCTTCCATGTTGGCCGTGCCCTGCAGCACGCCGGGTGCGCTGTGCGGGTCCAGGTAGCGCCGGCCCGCGTGGGCGGCGCGCACGGCGTTGACCAGGTGTTCCGGGTCGGCCTGCTTGCTGACGAAGCCGCAGGCGCCGCCGTCAAATGCGCGCGCGATCAGCTGGGGCGTGTCGTGCATGGTAAACACCAGCACGCGGGCGCCCGCGTCGCGCGCGAGCAGTTTGCGCAGCAATTCCAGGCCGCCGATGCCGGGCATGGACAAATCCGTCACGCAGACGTCGGGCGCGTGCTCCTGGTACAAGCCATACGCCGTTTCGCCATTGCCCGCCTCGGCCACGACGGCGATGTCGCCGCCCTGTTCCAGCAGGCGCCGGTAGCCCGTGCGCACCACGGGGTGGTCGTCCACCAGCATCACGCGGATCGGCCGCATGCCGCTGTGCATGGCGTTCATGGCGCTCATGCCGCGCACCGTGCCGCCAGGGCCACTTCGATGCGCAAGCCGTTGCCCAGCGCGCTGATCCAGCGGATGTGGCCGCGCAAGCCCGCCACGCGCTCGCGCATGCCCAGCATGCCGAAACCGTCTGCTGGCGTCTTGTCCTGGCGCAAACCACGGCCATTGTCTTCGATGGCCAGGTGCAGCAAGCCGTGCGCATCGGCGCGCAATTCCACCGTGGCCCGGTCGGCGCCCGCGTGGCGCGCCACGTTCGTCAAGCCTTCCTGCACCAGGCGGTAGATGGCGGTGGCGGTGCTGTCGTCGAGGCCGGCGGGGATGGCGTGCGCCGCGAAATGGCAGGCGATGCCATGCTGCTGGGTCCAGCTGTCGCATAGCGCCTGCAGCGCTGCTTCCAGGCCCAGGCTGTCGAGCACGGGCGGGCGCAGCCGGCGCAGCATCGTGCGCACCATCGCGTGCAGCGCTTCCGACGAGCGGGCGATGCTGGCGGCGCACGCCTGCACGTTTGCCTGGTCGCCCTCGCGCGCGCGCAGGATGTAGCTGGCGGCGGCGCGGATGGCCGTGCAGTCCTGTCCCACTTCATCGTGCAGCTCGCGCGCCAGCGCGCAGCGTTCCTCTTCCTGCGCGCGCAGCAGACGCTGCGTGAGGGCGCGGTTTTGCGCCAGCAGCAGCGCCACCTGGCGTCCGCGCCGCACGGCAAAGCCGGCCAGCGCCAGCACCAGCACCAGCAGGCTCAGGGCCAGTTCATCGAGCTGCCAATGTTCCTGGCGCCAGAGCGACTGCGTCAGCCGTTCGGCCAGGTCCAGCCTGGCGGCCAGCAGGAAAAAAGCCAGCGCCAGCGCACAGCACAGCAGGACGGTCCGGCGCGGCCGGGCGTGCGCGCTTGCCTGGGCGCCAAATTGATGGTGTTCCATGATGCTGCTCCCTGAGCACGGTCGATCTTCTTGTTGTGCAAGCTTCATGCCATCGGCGCAAGGGCGCGAGGGGCCGCTCATGCGGGGCGGAGGGGACAGGCAAGTGTTCCAGGATGGAACAGGTGTACCGCGATGTGACGGGGAGGACGACGCGGCAGGCGCGGTTTTCGAGCTTATCCGAAGTCGGGCCGGTCCGCTGGCGTACGCGTCTGCAGTGCGCGTTCTTGTTGTTCAAATGTAACGTTGAGATTCCTCAAACTTTCATAGATAAAACAAAACAAAGTTTCGCGGAGTTAGATAAAAAATAAATAAATGATATTAAAAATATGATATTTGTTTTATACGATTTGCTATATTTGTTGACACTTTTGTGAAAAAGCTGAAAGCGGGCGTCAGACCTGCCGACCTATCTATCCACAACAATCAAGGGAATAGAATGAATCGTTTATCACATGCGCGGGTATCGCCCGCCACCGCCAATCCGCCCGCTACCCGCGGTCGCGTCGCCGTCCTTGCCGCGCTGGCCACCTTGTCTGTGCTGGGCTCGGCACCGGCCCTGGCCGGTGTCCTGACTTTCGACAACTTGCATCCCGACGTGTATGAAAGCGGCCAGACGCTCAATACGTCGAGCTACAACCTGCTGTTCCTGGCCGACCCGACGACGGCGGCCGGCGGCGGCGTCAGCGGCGTGGGCGCCATCCTCGATGGCCGCGTGGGTTCGTCGTGCGATATCGCCGCCTGCCCGCAGGGCGCCACCGGCAATTACCTGGCTATCCTCAACGATGGCGGCGTGAATTTCACGCGCGCCGACCACCAGGCATTCACCCTGGCCGGTTTCGATTATTCCTTTATCGCCCCCGTGTCCGGCTTGCCGAACCAGAATTGGGGCCAGCTGCAGCTGAGCGGCACCCTCAGCGACGGCCAGGTGATCAGCACCTCGCTGGCGTTTCCCGGCCAGGGCAGCGATGGCAATTACCATTTCCAGAGCGCTTCCCTGCTGGGCGGTTTCAGCAACTATGCGTTTACGGGCCTGAGCTTCAATGCGTGCATTTTCAATGACACGGGCGCGTGCAGCAATTCCCTCGATTTCCCTGCCTTCAACCAGGGCCAGTTCGCGCTCGACAATATCAATATCAGCGCCGTGCCGGAACCGTCGACCTACATGCTGATGCTGGCCGGACTGGGCGCCATCGGCATGCTGTCGCGCCGCCGCAGCGGCAAGTTCGCCGCCTCCACCGTGCAAGGAGCATGAGATGAAATTACGTCCCGTTTCACTCGGCATCCTCTTGCTGGCCGCCAGCCTGGTGCAAGCGGCGCAGGCGCAGGAACGCCGCTCCTACATCGTGCAACTGGTCGACAAGCCGGCCGCCACCTACACGGGCCAGGTCGACGGCCTGGCCGCCACCAAGCCGGCCCCGGGCGCGCGCATCAACGTGGGCGCGGCCGATGTGCAGGCTTACCTGAACTACCTCGACACCAAACAGGCTGCCGTGGCCGGCACCGTCAGCGCGGCGGAAATCACGCACCAGTACAGCGTCGTCTTCAACGGCTTTTCCGCCTTGCTGACGGACGATGAAGTGCGCGCCCTGAAGAAAAACAGCGGCGTGGCCAGCATCAGCGCCGACTCCATCCTGCAGCTCGACACCAGCTACACGCCCAGCTTCCTGGGCCTGGACAAGCCGGGCGGCATCTGGGAGCAGCTGGGCGGCAAGGCGCACGCGGGCGAAGACATCATCATCGGCATCGTCGACAGCGGCATCTGGCCCGAGAACACGGCCTTTGCCGACCGCCTCGACGAGAATGGCGTGCCCAGCCACAGCGGCAACAATGTCGTGTACGGCGCGCCACCGGCCAGCTGGCAGGGCACTTGCCAGACGGGCGAAGGCTTTAGCGCCGAGAATTGCAACAATAAGCTGATCGGCGCGCGCTACTACCGCGCCGCCACGTCGGCGCTGCACTGGACGGAATTCATGTCGCCGCGCGATTCCGTCGCCGGCCTGACGGGGCACGGCGGCCATGGCACGCATACGGCGTCCACGGCGGGCGGCAACAATGGCGCCCTGGCCACTTCGAACGGCGTGTCGCTGGGCAAGGCGTCGGGCATGGCGCCGCGCGCCCGCATCGCCGCCTATAAAGTGTGCTGGACGGCCGCCTCGACGGGCCGCAACGGTTGCGCCACGGCCGACAGCGTGGCCGCCATCGATCAGGCGGTCAAGGATGGCGTCAACGTCATCAACTTCTCCATCGGCCCGAACGCGGGCGGCGGCGCCTTCGACGAACCGACGGAAGTGGCCTTCCTCGGCGCGGCGGCGGCCGGCGTGTTTGTCGCCACGTCGGGCGGCAATTCCGGCCCGGCCACGCCTGCGCCCGACGTGCCGGCTCCCGTCTCGCACATCAGCCCATGGCTGGCAACGGTGGCCAATTCCACCCACAACCGCCTGTACGCGGCCAACGTTACTCTCAGCAGCGGCACGAAACTGGAAGGCGCATCGAGCAATGCGAATACCCCGGCGCTGCCGCTGATCCAGTCGCGCGACGCGGGCCTGGCAGGCGTGCTGCCGACGGATGTCAACTTGCTGCGCTGCTTCGGAGTGGCCGATGCCACGTCGGCGTATCTGGACCCGGCGAAAGTGGCGGGCAAGATACTCGTGTGCGACCGTGGCGGCAACGTGCTGGTCAACAAGAGCGCGAATGCCAAAACGGCCGGTGCGGCGGGCGTGATCATCGCCAACGTGGCCGGCGGCGCCAACACCGTCATCAACCAGGCGCACGCGCTGTCGACCGTGCACCTGGCGCAGGCGCAGGGCGACGCGCTGAAGGCCTTCATGGCGGCGACACCCGACGGCACGGCGGCATTGGGCGAAATCCACACCACCGCCGACACGACGGTGCTGGCGCCGATCGTCAGCGACCGTTCCTCGCGCGGCCCGAACGTGGCCAACGCGAACATCCTGAAACCGGATCTCTCGGCGCCCGGCACCAACGTGCTGGCCGGCGTGACGGCCGACCTGACGCAGGCGCAGCGCGATGCCGTGGCAGCGGGCGGCGTGGCGCCGGCGGCCGAGTGGGATTTCTATTCCGGCACCTCGATGGCCAGCCCGCACGTGGCGGGCGTGGCGGCACTGCTCAAGCAGCAGCATCCGGACTGGTCGCCCGCGGCCATCAAGTCGGCGCTGATGACGACGGCCTTCAGCACGTATTCGGATGGCTTGAACGGTTCCGTGTCGTGGGATGCCACGGCGAAGAACTCGGGCCAGCTGCCGTGGGGCCAGGGCGCCGGCCACATCGCGCCGAACAGCGCGGCCGATCCTGGCCTCGTGTACGACATGTCGGAAATCGACTATGCGCGCTTCCTGTGCGGCCTGAACCTGAAGGTCTACAGCGCTGCCACGTGCCAGGCCATCGGTACCATCGCGGCCTATAACCTGAACCTGGCGTCGCTGACGGCGGCCAACGTGCTGGGCACGCAAACCCTGACGCGCACGGTGACCAACGTGGGCGCCAGCAGCGCCGTCTACAACGTCTCGGCCAGCTTGCCGGGCTATACGGTGGCGGTGACGCCAACGAGCCTGAGCCTGGCGCCGGGCGCCAAGGGCCAGTACCAGGTCAAGCTGACGCGCACCACGGCGCCGGCCAATACCTGGACCTACGGCGCCCTGAGCTGGACGGATGGCACGCACACGGTGCGCAGCCCGCTGACGGCGCGCGGCACGGCGCTGGTGGCTATTCCGCTGGTCAGCAGCGAAGCGGCCACGGGCAGCAAGGTGCTGACCCTGGGCACGGGCTTCTCGGGCGCGCTGGTGGGCGTCAAGTCGGGTCTCGTCGAAGCCGTGCGCCAGGCGCGCACGATCGGCCAGGCGACGACGGGCGCCGCCGCATCGGCTGCCTGCAAGGCGGGCGGCGCCACGGGCGTGAACGTGCACAATGTGGTGATCCCGGCCGGCACCCTGGCGGCGCGCTTTGCCACCTACGATGCGGAAACGACGGGCGGCGCGAATACCGACATGGACATGGAGGTCTACAACGCCGCCAATGTGCTGGTCGGCAGCAGCGGCAATGAAAGTTCCAATGAGCAAGTGGAACTGCGCCTGCCCGCCGCCGGCACCTACAAGGTGTGCGTGATCGGCTTTGCGCCGCAAAACGGCCAGGCCGACTACACCTTGTCGTCGTGGGTGCTGGCGCCGGGCTTGTCGAATGGCGGCTTCAAGGCGCTGATGCCGGGCACGGCCTACACGGGCGGCACGGCGACTGTCTCGCTGAGCTGGTCCAACCTGGCCGAAGGCAAGCGCCACCTGGGCGCCGTCGGCTACCAGGTGGCTGGCGTGGTGCAGGGCGTGACGGTGGTCGAGGTCAATACCAACGATCCCGTGCCGCTGTTCCAGAACGCGCGCGGCGCCAAGCCGGTGCTGGCTGAGTAAACCGTTCTTTGCTTGAACGCAAGGCGTGCCTCCGGGCACGCTTTTTTTTTATTCACCCACCCCCGTTCGGGAGGAATAGCACTTGCATGGTGGTAACGCCAACGGTATCTTGTCGGATAGCCATGGCTTTGTGCCCTGGCATTCTTGGGGAGTCGCGCGTGACCAGTTTCCGCACCAATACCGACCGCCTGCTGGAAGTGCGCCTGCAGGATGAAAAAGTGCTGGCGATTGCCGGCGCCATGGTCGCCTATACGGGCAGCATCAAATTTGAGAAATCCCTGCTCGGCGGCGAGGGCCTGTTCGGCGCGCTCAAGCGCAAGGTGACGAACGAAGGCATGCAGGTGATGCAGGCCGCCGGCACGGGCACCGTGTTTTTCGCGCAGAATGCGGCCGAGATCACCGTTATTCCGTTGACGGGTGAAAAGCTGACCATCGAAAGCAGCAGCTTGCTGGCCTACGACACGAGCCTGAAGACGGGCACCAGCTTTGCGGGTCTGCGCGGCGCCAGTTCGGGCCAGGGCCTGTTTTCCACCACCGTCGAAGGGCATGGCAACCTGGCCGTCATTTCGCGCGGCAACCTGATCATGCTGGAAGTGACGCCCGCGCACCCGCTGCGCGTGGACCCGGACGCCTTCGTCGGCTTCAAGGGCGACATCCGCCAGGAATTCGTTTTCGACGTCAACTGGCGCACCATGATCGGCCAGAGCTCGGGCGAATCGTACCAGCATAAATTCACAGGCCAGGGCGTGGTGTTCATCCAGCCCGCCGAACGTTAAGTCAGCGAGGACCCGCCATGCCTGTCTATCAGCAAATCAATGAAAAGATGCTCGAGGTTAAACTCGGCAATGAAGAAGTATTCGCCCGCAAGGGCGCCATGGTGTCCTACCAGGGCGACGTGGCGTTCAGCCGCTCCTTCCTGGCCGGCCAGGGCGTGCAAAGCCTGGCCATGCGCGCCGTCACGAACGAGGGCTACGCCCTGATGTCGGCGCGCGGCACGGGCAGCGTGTTTTACGCACAGGGCGGCCTGTTCGTCAGCATCGTCCCCGTGCGCGGCGAAACGTTTTATGTGGAAAGCGATTCCCTGCTGGCCTTCGATGCGCGCCTGACGGCCGGCACCATGTTCCTGGGCAACCAAGGCGGCGTGCAGGGCGTGGTACGCGGCATGGCCTCGGGCCAGGGCTTGTTTACCACCACCTTGCAAGGCACGGGCGAAGTGGCGATTTTGTCGGACGGCAATGCCATCGGCTTGCCCGTCACGTCGGACGTGCCCGTGTTTGTCGACCCGCAAGCGTATATCGGCCACACGGGGCAGCTGAGCTCGACCATCGTCACGGACTTGAACTGGAAAACCTTCGTCGGCCAGGCGTCCGGCGAATCGTACCAGGTGAAATTCACGGGCCAGGGCACGGTCTATATCCAAGCGAGCGAAAGGTAAGCCATGACGATTTACAATCCCGATACCTTGCCGAAGAACGATAACCTGAACCGTTTTTCGTATGTCATCGACGTCAAGGAACAGATCTTCATTCGCAAGGGCAAGATGATCGCCTTCTATGGCGAGCTGCGCTTCGAAGCCATGGGCAGCAGCGTGCTCGACTTGATCGTGCGCAACGCCTTCAATGCGCCCAAGTACGTGCACCACTTTGTCGTGGCGCAAGGGCAGGGCCAATTGATCCTCGGCGACAACGGCAACGACCTGGCGTGCTACGACCTGGACAACGCCAACATGACCATCCGCGCGAAAAACCTGCTGGGTTTTACCAAGGATGTGATTTGCCAGGAATCGACCTTGCCCGGCTATCTGACGATGATAGGCACCGGTAAAGTCATCGCCTCGTCGAACGGCCCCGTGCATTTCCTGGAATTGCCGTGCCGCGTGGACGAGCAGGCCGTGCTGGGCTGGGCCGACTGCCCCAGTCCCTCGTATCACTACGATTACGCCCACGTGCAGGGCTGGGCCTCGGCCGCCGGCGCGCTTACGGGTTTTACCCTGTCGGGCGAGGAAAAGCAGATCGATTTCACGGGTGCCGGCACGGTGCTGGTGCAATCGTCCGAGCTGGACGTGACGGGCAGTTCCGCCCTGATGCAGCTGCTGGCGCAATTGCCGCTGCTGGGCAAGGAAGACCTGGGAACCTTGAGTCTTTCGGCCCAGCAGCAGATGAAGGAACAGCGTTAAGCTACCTGACGGTCGCCCAGTCGGGCGGCCGCTTCTCTAAAAAGGCGGCCACGCCTTCTTCCGCATCCTCTTCCATCATGTTGCGCGCCATCACGTCGCCCGCATACGCATACGCCTCGTCCAGCGGCAGTTGGCGCTGTTGGTAAAACATCTGCTTGCCGTAGCGGATGGCCGTCGGGCTTTTCTCCATGATCTGCTGGGCCAGGCGCGCCACTGCCTCGTCGAGCGCCGCGTCGGCCACCGTTTCATTGATCAGGCCCCAGTCGGCGGCCGTGTCGGCGTCGATGAAGCGGCCCGTCACCAGCATGTCGAAGGCCCGCTTGGGCGACACATTGCGCGACAGGGCGACCGATGGCGTGGCGCAGAACAGGCCCACGTTGATGCCGGAGACGGCAAAGCGCGCGGACGCGCCCGCCACGGCCAGGTCGCAGCTGGCGACCAATTGGCAGCCGGCCGCCGTGGCGATGCCGTGCACGCGGGCAATCACGGGCACGGGCAAGGTTTGAATGGCTTGCATCACGCGCGAGCATTGCGCGAACAGGGTTTGATAATACGCAAGCTGGCGCGTGGCCTGCATCTGGCGCAAGTCGTGGCCCGCGCAAAAGGCCTTGCCTTCGGCGGCCAGCACCACGCAGCGCACGTGCGGTTGCTGCGCGATGGCATCGAACGCCTCTTGCAGCGCGGCCAGCATGGCTTCCGACAGGGCATTGAATTGCAGGGGACGGTTCAGGCGCAGGGTGACCAGGCCACCCTCGTCTTCGCGCAGCACCAGCGGCGCATCGTTATCCTGGGTTTCGGGTATTGCGGTCATGCGGTCTCCCCTGGCCTGATGGCCTTGTTTTTTTCAGGAAATCTTACTTGGCGGCATTGACGCTGCCGATGCCGGCGATCGACTTGTGCACGATCTTCGGCTTGCCGTAATACGTCAGTTCGCCCATGCCGCGCACCACGGCGTTCAGTTCGCCCGAGGAATACACCTTGACGGAGCCGATGCCTTCGAAATTGACGTCGACGTTTTTCGCCAGCAAGGCTTTCGTATCGACTTCGCCCACGCCTTGCGCCTTCAGGCGCAGCCAGTCGACCTGGCCATCGGCGGCCAGGCGGCCCGCGCCCTTGTAGCTGATGTCGACTCTTGGACCATTGAGCTTGGTCAATATCTTTTCGCCCGCGCCTTCCGCGATCAGCTTGCGCAAGGTCGGCATGGTGATGATGATGCGCGGGTCGCCCTCGGTCTTCTTGATGTCCTTGTCCTTCATGGAAATTTTCAGTTCGCCATCGACCACTTCCGTGATCACGCCGCTGAGGAATTTCTGGTCGCCGCGCAGCAGCAGGCTTTGCTCCTTGCCCGATTCGACTTCGATGCTGATGGGGCCGCGGATATCGATGGCGTTGAAGGCGCCGACCGTGCGGGTTTGCTCGTCGGCATGCGCGAGGGTGGCGAGGCAGGCAAGGGACAGGGCTGACAACAGGAGCAGAGGACGCATGGCGGTTTCCTTGAGTAGTTGATCAGTGTATTCTATTGTGCAACATCTCCATTGGGGAGAAATTTGCGATGAACTGCACAAATCGCGGCGCGGACGAGCGCCGCCAGCGGCCAGCCGCGCGCCCGGCAAGGCGCCGTTGGGCTATGCTGTGGCGTACCGCGTCCTGGAGACTGCATGAAAAATTACCACAAAGAAGATTATCCCGTCGCCGACATCCGGCGCTTCCTCGAACCGGGACCGGTGGTGCTGGTCAGTTCAACGTGGCAGGGCGAAAGCGATGTCATGACCATGGCCTGGCACATGCTGATGGAATTTTCGCCATCGTTGCTGGGCTGCTTCATTTCCGACGCGAACCACAGCTATGAAATGATCAAGCGCAGCGTGGAGTGCGTGATCAACCTGCCCACGGCCGACATGGTCGACCAGGTGGTCGCCATCGGCAATTGCAGCGGCGCAGACACGGACAAGTTCACGGCCTTTGGCCTGACGCCCCAGCCGGCCGAGCAGGTGGGCGCGCCCCTGATCGCCGAGTGCTACGCCAACTTCGAATGCAAGCTGGCCCAGGTGGCAGGCAATCCGAAGGGCGGCTTCTTCATTTTCGAGTGCGTGAAAGCCCACGTGGCCACCTCGCCCAAGCTGCCCGAAACCCTGCACTACCGTGGCAACGGCGAGTTCATGGTATCGGGCCGCACCATCAGCCGCAAGAGTCTGATGAAGCCTGAAATGTCGTAGGACACCTGACCAAACCTACTGCGCGTCGATATAGGCGGCCTGCGATGCTCACCGTACCCGAGTACGGTTGCGCTTCTCGGCCACCTCTCTCTTCCGCTCGCTACGGTTTTGTCAGGTGTCGTTAATTCTCAAGATGCTCCCCGTATCTGTCCTGGGGTTAAATGACACCCTGCGCCAGCATCGCATCGGCCACTTTCACGAAGCCGGCGATATTGGCGCCATCCACATAGCTGACGGAACCGTCCGCGCGCGTGCCGTATTGCTTGCACGCGGCGTGGATGCCTTGCATGATCTGCAGCAAACGTGCATCGACTTCTTCGCGCGGCCACGATATGCGGGCCGCGTTCTGGCTCATTTCCAGGCCGGAAGTCGCTACGCCGCCCGCATTGCTGGCCTTGCCCGGCGCGTACAGCACGCCGGCCGCTTCGAAGGCCTTGGCGGCCTCGATGGTGGTGGGCATGTTGGCGCCTTCGGCCACGCACTGCACGCCATTGGCGATCAGGGTGCGCGCAGCGTCGATGTCCAGTTCGTTTTGCGTGGCGCAGGGCAGGGCGATGTCGACCGGCACATGCCATGGCGACACGCCCGCCTCGAAGCGCACGCCCGTGCGCGCGGCGTAATCGCTGACCCGGCCATACAGATGATTCTTGATTTCCATCAGGATGGCCAGCTTTTCCGGCGTGAAACCTTCCTCGTCGATGACGGTGCCGCTCGAATCGGAGACGGTGATGACTTTCGCGCCCATGGCCATGGCTTTTTCCACCGCGTATTGCGCCACGTTGCCCGAGCCGGACACGGACACGCGCATGCCTTCGAACGAGCGGCCCTGCGTTTTCAGCATTTCTTCTGCGAAATACACGGTGCCGTAGCCCGTCGCTTCCGGACGCATCAGCGAGCCGCCGAAGCTGGCGCCCTTGCCCGTGAACACGCAGTCGGCGCGGTTGCTGAGTTTTTTCATCATGCCGGCCATATAGCCCACTTCACGCCCGCCCACGCCGATGTCGCCGGCCGGCACGTCCGTGTCCGAACCCACATGGCGGAACAGTTCGCTCACGAAGGCTTGGCAGAAACGCATCACTTCGCCCGGGCTCTTGCCCTTCGGATCGAAATCGGCGCCGCCCTTGCCGCCGCCCATCGGTAACGTGGTCAGCGCATTCTTGAACGTTTGCTCGAATGCAAGGAATTTCAGCACGGACAGGGTCACGGACGGGTGGAAGCGGATGCCGCCCTTGTACGGCCCGATGGCCATGCTGTGCTGGATGCGGTAGCCGCGATTGACTTGCACTTGCCCATGGTCATCGACCCACGATACGCGGAACATCACCACGCGCTCCGGCTCGATCAAGCGTTCCAGCAAGCCTTGTTCCGCGTATTTCGGATGCTGTTCCAGGAATGGCCACAAGCTCTCCATGACTTCGGTGACGGCTTGCAGAAACTCGGGTTGACCTGGATTGCGTGCGGCGACATGCTGGACATACTCGTGAGCAGATGCGTATTTCATCAGAATTCCATGGAGGTAATCGGTTATTTGGGCAACTATCATCGCAGATTTTGCACAAAAATGGTGCGGAAATTTGGTTTTGAGGGGTTTCTGCTACATTGTGGGGCGCGCTTTCCCATCAAGCCGCGAGGCCAAACAGAGAGTGGTCTGGTGGAAAAAGTGACCGAAAAACAAAAAACGCCAGCGTGAGTGCTGGCGTTGCGGACCTTTACGTCAGGTGTCCGGATCGTTTCGGGCGCAGCCCGGGCAAGGGCGTTTCCTTGCCGATGAGCAGCTGCATGGCGCGCTGCCGCAGCGTGTGGCGAATCCGGTGCGGAGCCCGGCATGCAACAGTATCTAGCAAGAAATAGGAAAGAGTGCGCAGGCCGGGCACCGGGCAAGGGGCGCTGGCGCGCCAGTAACGTGTTGCTGCCGGGATACCGGTATGGTTCAGCAGGGAACGCAGATTGTTCAGCTTGCGCGCTGAGCGGATCCTGTTGGCCAGTGCTGGCGCCAGTCGCGCAAGGTGCGGCGTGAGCATGGCGTCGATATGCAGGAAATGCTCGAGCTTGCGCGATATTGCGGTCATTTGCGGATGATGTTGCCGATAGTGCAGCAGGACGTTGCTACTGTAGTGTATGGACATGCCGGCACTCAGGCAGCGTATCCAGTAATCGTAAGCGGCGCCTTCCTTCAGCTGTTCGCTGAATGGCCCGATACGGGAGAGCAGCCGTTTGCTGAGCAGCACGCCGGATGGCTGGATGGGAGAACCCAACAGGCAGGCGGGCCAGGCGGCAAATTGCCGTGGCGTTGCCCAGGCCACGGGATTGCCGCCATGGCTGTTAAGCGTGGCAACTTGCGATGCATACACAATCGCATCTGGCGTGTCGGATGCTTCTGCCTGTGCCAGTTGTTCGGCCAGTTTTTCAGGCAGCCAGATGTCATCGTCGTCGATGAAGGCCACCCATGGACAACGGGCGGCGGCCACTCCCGTATTCCTGGCGGCCGCCAGGCCGGTGCCCGCATTGTGCACGATGGTCACGTGCGGGTAGGCAGCGTGGACGTAAGCGGCAGTGCCGTCGCTGCTGGCATCGTCGATCAGCAAGATTTCCTGCGCGGGCCGGGACTGGGCCAGCAGCGATTGCAAGGTGTCGTCGAGAAACCCCCTGGACCAGCCGTTCCTGGTGCAAATGATGACGCTGACGGGGGCGACGCTCATGGCGCCACGGCTTCTGGCGGCGCAACACGGATGCGGATGGCTGCGCCGTCTTGCCGGATGTCATACGGTTGCAGTGTCAATGACGGGCAGGACGATTTTCCTGTTTGCAAGTCGAACGAGATGGCACAGGCCGGGCAATACACTTTGTCGCTGTCGCAGCCGCCATCGGCCAGGTCCACGCCGTAATGCGGGCAGGCCGCATCGTAGGCGCGGGTGCCGTCGCTGGTGCGCACCAGCATGATGCGATACGGCGCGGCATCGACGATGATGCGCTGCGTATCGGGCCCGTCAGCAGGAAGCTGGCCATGTATGACGCCGTTCGCCTGGTCGAGCTGGCCGGCAACGACGGGAACGGCTGCCGGCGTCTGCACGGGAGCGGCGACGACGGGCGCGCCGAAATTGTCTTCGCGTCGCAGGTGCAGCACTATATCGTGGCCCTGTTCGATATCGGCGGCCCGGCGCCAGAATTCGCGCGAGTAAAAACAGGCGGGATCGAAGGTCGGGCGGGAAGCATTGAGGCGCATGGAGATGGCCACGCGCGTCGCGTCCGTCGTATTGAGGTGCGTGCCGTGCAGCACTTCTGGATCGAAGACCAGCATCTCGCCTGCCGCCAGCGGCAGATAAGTCGGCACCGGCAGGCGGTAGCCCGCTTGCAGGTACAGCGTGCGGCGCTCGCAGGGCAGCGAGGCGTTGGCCAGTTCCGGATACAGCACCATGCCCGCTTCCGCCGGCACCTCGCCAATGGCCCACCAGATATTGCGTCCGTCCCGCGAATGGCCGGCCCAGCTATCGATGTGCGGACCATGCGCCCAGGCGGCGGGCGGGTGGCCCCGGTGATAGTCTTTCGGCGCGTACACGGGGTCAATGACCTTACGGGCCTGAAACTGCTCGCGCACGGCCGCGCTGAGGCGGCCAATGCCGGGATTTTCGCTCGCCGGATTGGTCTTGCGCGCCACTTCGTAGGGGAAGTTGATGCGCAGGATCAAATAGTCATCCACATAGAAATCGCCATCCCAGCCCAGGACCTGGCGGCCGACGGCCGTCGCCATGGCCAGCAAGGGCTGGCGCAAGCGTTCCAGCACCTGGTTGCGCAAGGACGTCACGTCGTCGGTGTCGATCACTTCGTGCAGCCGCTCGATGCCATGCTGGCGCAGCACCTGGGCTGCCGCGGCGCCCTTCATTTGTTCGACCGTGGAAATAATTTCGCTGAGCACGCGCTCGGTCATCGTTGCCCACGGGGCGAGTTCACGGACGTGGCACTTGAGCCACACGCCCTGTGTCGAGGATGGAGCGCTCATCTTCATTGCTCCGATGCCAGGGTGCGCAAGGTTTGCAAGCCGCGCACCGTGATCTGGCGCAACTCCTGTATCAGCGGCAGGGCGTCCTGGCGCGCGCGGCGATACTGCGCGACCGAGCGCGCGCGGTCCATGATGGCGCTCACGCAGTCGCCACTTTGCATCAGATCAACATCCCACGACGCCATGCCGATGGTCGACAGCATCGAGCGGCCCCGTTCGTCATACGACAGGTTGATGCTGTGCGAGCCCATGGCCAGGCAGGGCAGGAAACCATGCAGGCGGTAGCTGACGTGCAGCTTGCAGGTGCGCAGCGCTTCGATGTAGCGGCTGACTTCGTCAAAGTACAGGGGGGCCGCTTCCGGGAAGCCGGCGGCAAATTCGAGATCGATGTAGTCGTGGCAAGCCAGGTAGACGGGTTGCGCATATTCGGCACGCAGGGCGGCAATCAGGCGGCGCAAGTCTTCGGCGATGCGCCACTGCAAGGTGGCCGGAACGCTCATGCGCATGGGGTGACGGATGGAAATGATCACGCCGCCCTTGGCGGCATCGCCCTCGGCATTCGGCGGCAGGTACAGCGTGGGGCAGCCACCGACCGTCACCTTGGCGCCAAGGTCGGCGAGGATTTCCTGCGAACCCGTGTCGCGCACCATGGCCACCTTGGCATGCTCGACCAGGTGCCGTATCGCAGTCGGGCTGAGCGCATCGGTGCGGTCTTCCATTTGTCCGTCGCGGCCCGTGATGCGGCCGTGGGATAGCCCCATCAGCATCATCGGCCGGCGCAAGGCATTGACGGCCTGGGCATCATAGGACAGCTGGCCGTTTTCAAACAGATTCCCGCCGCCCACGATGACGGCGTCGGCGAGGCGGTTCATGTCGTAAATCTGGCGTGGCACCAGGCCGCCAAATTGCGGTCCCTTCAAGGCAGGAATGCTGACGACATTGGTGGCCGCTCCGAACACCTCATAGAGGAGCTCTGCCGTAGCGTAGCCGATGAGATCGTTGCCGATATTGCGAGTGGTGGGGCGCACCATAAAGATATTCAATGTTCGTCCTGTCTTGTTGTGTGTGTTCAATGAAAACGGGGAAGCCAGGGCGTTGACTAGCCGCGTGCCGCAAGTTCTTCGACGAGCGTGCGTATGCGCGATTTCAGTTCCTGGTCCCCTGGGTAGGCGCCCTGGTCCACGTCCAGCATGCGTTGGGCGCTTGCCGCATCGGCATTGACGCCGAGCAAGGCGGCGATGTCATCGATCAGCGTCAGATCGTGCCGGTTGACACGTTCGGTACTGATGACGAGCGGTTCGATACCCCGTTGCTTGAACCAGTCCTGCCAGAGTTGCTCATCCACGGCAATCAGCTGCATGGCCTTGCGCGCCGCCAGTTTAAGGCGCCAGGTCGAGTAATTTTTTGTTACCGGGGCGATTTCGAAACCCCAGCGCCCCGTGATCATGCAGGTCGCCAGGGATGCCGCCTGGGCGAGCTTGTTGTCGCGGATCAAATGAATGACCGTCGCTCCTTCGAACAAGGCGGTAAAGTCGTGTGGATACGGCCACTTTTGTATCTGGGGAAACTGGATATTCGATGCGAACAGGCCATTCGCAGAACGCCTGGCAAAAATATGCGCGAGGTAATCCTGTTTCTTGATTTGCCAGCGCTCCGTCAGCGCCTGCACGCTATTGTCGTTGAAATACTCCAGCGGCACGCCGATCCCTGCGCCGAGTAACAGGCGGGCCAGGCGTTTGCTCGATGCGCGTGGCGCTGCGCATACCAATAGCTTTTTATGGGGGAGTGGCGACGACGTATCGTAAGGAAACTCACGCATTTCTGCGGGCGTTGGACGCATGCTGCCGGTCCATACTGACTTGATATTAGTCAACGGAGTGGGGAAACGTTCATTCATGAGTGGGGGGGAGGCTGGCTATGCCCTGTTGCGTGCGATGATGCTTTTAAAGCAATTAAAGAATTTACTTTCTTGAAAATATGTTGCTTTAAAATATTATCTCAATTCATGCCATATATAGCACAAAGTTATTATTTATTTATGTTTTATGTCTCTCCCTAGCAACTATTGATGGCCGGTAGCAAGCTGATTCGAGAACCAACGACAACGCCAGCCCGAAGGCTGGCGTTGTCGTTACCGCGCTGCCAGGAGCGTCACCCCGCCATGCTGCGCAAGATCAAGCCCGTGATGTAGGCGCCGTAGGTGCCCAGCGCGTAGCCGAGCACGGCCAGCAGCACGCCGACGGGCGCCAGGGCCGGGTGGAAGGCGCTGGCGATGACGGGGGCCGACGCGGCGCCGCCGATGTTCGCCTGCGAGCCCACGGCCATGAAGAACAGGGGTGCGCGGATCAGCTTGGCGACGAGCAGCATCAAGCCGCCATGCACGGCGATCCAGATCAGGCCCAGCAGGAACAAGAACGGCTTGTCGAGCAGCGCGCCGAGATCCATGTGCATGCCGATGGTGACCACCAGCACGTACAGCATGGCCGAGCCGATGGTCGATGCCCCCGCGCCTTCCAGGCTGCGCGCCCGGGTAAAGCTGAGCAGCAAGCCGAAGGTGGTGGCGAGCACGACGATCCAGAAGAAGTTCGACGTCAGGCTGTAATCCTGCAGGCGCCATGCGGCGGGCATGGTATTGATCCAGCTGATGATGGGGCCGGCCAGGAAGTGCGACAGTCCCGTCACGCCCAGGCCCACGCCGAGGATGATCATGATGTCCGTCAGGGTGGCGACGCGCGCGTGCTGGGCGCGGTAGCTTTCGATGCTGTCCTTGAGCGCATTGATGGCCGTCAAATCGGCACCCGTCCAGCGGTCGAAGGCGCCCGCGCGGCCAGCCAGGAACAGCAGCACGGCCGTCCAGACGTTGGCCACCAGCACGTCGACGGCGACGAACTGGCCGAACAGGGTGGCGTCCACTTCGAACACTTCCTTCATGGCCGCCTGGTTGGCGCCGCCGCCTATCCATGAGCCGGCGACAGTCGTCATGCCGCGCCATGTGTCGCCCGCCACCGTTTCCGGGTGGATCAGGCGCAGCGCTTCGAACGAGACGAGGGCGCCCAGCATCACGCCGAGTGTGCCGGTGAGAAACATGATGATGGCCTTGGGGCCGAGGCGGATGATGCCGCCGAAATCGATGGCCACGCACAGCAGCACGAGTGCGCTGGGCAGCAGATAGTCGCGCGCCACGGCGTACAGGCCGGACGTGTTGCCGTCGATGATGCCGAAGGTGTTGAGCAACGCCGGGATCAGATAGCACATCAGCAGGGACGGGATATACGTATAGAACTTTTTCCAGAAGCCATTTTGGCGGGAGGCGGTCCAGAAGACGGCCCCCAGAGTCATGGCGAGCAGGCCGAGGACGACGGCGTCATTGGTGATCAGGGCAGAGGTGGCAGGTGGCATCGGGGATTCCGGTGAACGTGTCAGGGACGCACGGGATGCCGATCAGGCCCCCCGGGCGCAGGGTGGCCGTATCGTATAGCAATGTTGAAGCCTAAACAAATTATTCAGGCCGTGCCAGCGGGAATTTTTCTTGTCAAATCAAACACTTACATACTGGTTCGCCACCCCGCGCTCCAGACTGGCGGTTACAAATAGCGGGCCAGCAAGGCCTTGTCGAGGGACACGTCGAGTTCGATGCGCACGAAGTGGCCGCTGCCGGGCGCCACCTGGATCTCGCCGCCATCGTCGGCCAGCATGCGGGTAATCGTGAAGTCGCGGTTGCCGCCCGGATGCACGGCTTCGATGCGGTCGCCCACGGCAAAGCGGTTTTTCACGTCCACCCTGGCCCAGCCGTCCGTCACGCCCAGCACGTCGCCCACGTACTGGCTGCGGTCCGCCTCGGACGCGCCGCGCATGTAGTTCTGGTGCGCTTGCGTGTGGTGGCGCTGGTAGAAACCATCCGTATAGCCGCGGTTGGCCAAGCCTTGCAGCTGGCCCAGCAGGCTGATGTCGAAGGGCCGGCCCGCGACGGCGTCATCGATGGCCTGGCGGTAGACTTGCGCCGTGCGCGCCGCGTAGTACAGCGACTTGGTGCGGCCCTCGACCTTCAACGAATCGACGCCGATTTTCACCAGGCGCTCGATGTGTTCCACGGCGCGCAAGTCCTTCGAGTTCATGATGTAGGTGCCGTGCTCGTCTTCGAGGATCGGCATCAGCTGGCCCGGACGCTGGGCTTCTTCAATTAAATATGGCTGGTCGGCCAGCGGGTGGCGCGGCTGCTGGTGCAGGGCGGAAAACGCGTTGTTGTCGGCCTCGGCCAGCGCCTGGTGGAATTCCAGCGGCACCACTTGCATGCCGCCCAGGTCGCCGCTGGCGTCTTCGGTGGCATTTTTCACCTTGTAATCCCAGCGGCAGGAATTCGTGCACGTGCCCTGGTTCGGGTCGCGGTGATTGAAGTAGCCGGACAGCAGGCAGCGGCCCGAATAGGCGATGCACAGGGCGCCGTGGACGAACACTTCCAGTTCCATTTCCGGGCAGCGCTGGCGGATTTCCTCGATCTCGTCGAGCGACAGTTCGCGCGACAGGATCACGCGCGTCAAGCCCATGCGGTGCCAGAATTTCACGTCGGCCCAGTTGACGGCGTTCGCCTGCACGGACAGGTGCACGGGAATCTCCGGCCACTTGTCGCGCACCATCATGATCAGGCCCGGATCGGCCATGATCAGGGCGTCCGGGCGCATGGCGATCACAGGCTCCATGTCGCGCAAATACGTTTTCAGCTTGGCGTTGTGGGCGAAGATATTGCTGGCGACAAAGAATTGCTTGCCGCGCGCGTGGGCGCCATCAATTCCCTCCTGCAAGGCTTGCAAGGTCGAAAAATCGTTATTGCGCACGCGCAAACTGTAGCGGGGCTGGCCCGCGTAGACGGCGTCGGCGCCATAGTCGAAGGCGGCATGCATCTTGGCCAGGGAACCGGCAGGCAGGAGAAGTTCGGGAGCGTGGCGCATGGAGGAGGGGCAAAGCCGGCGATTGTAAGCGGGCGGCGAGCGCATTGCATTGCCCTGGATCAAGGGATTGCAAAGCGCTGCGCCGTGGCAGCCTAGGCGGCCGGACAGATGTTCTGGTTGGCGCGGAACAGGTTGGCGGGATCGTATTGCTTCTTGATGCGCGCCAGGCGCGGATAGTTCACGCCATACGCGTCGGCCGTGCGCCCGCTTTCATCCTCGGTCAGGAAATTGACGTACACGCTGCCCGTCGCATACGGCGCCGCGTCGTTGAAGAACTCGCGTGCCCAGGCGATGCAGCGCGCGTCATCGGCCGGCTCGTCCCAGCGCGTGTGCACGTTCATCACGTACAGGGCGTCGCGGTGCGGATAGGCCGTATCCTGCGGCGCCGGCCGGCTCGCCTGCGCGCCCAGCAGGCCGAGGAAGATTTCGCATTGCGGCGTCGGCAGCTTGCCGGCATGGCGGATGACGGTATCGATGGCCGCGTCGCTGAGCTGCGTGAAGTTGTGCGATTTCCAGTAATTGCGCGCGCCCGGCGTGAGCAGGGCATCGAACGCCTGTTGCCAGGCCGTGTACGGCATGCTGCCCAGGTGCATGCCCAGCGGCTGGCCGAAGCTGCCGATGCGCTCGATCGCTTCCTGCATGGCGGAAGATTGCACGGGCGAAAAGACGGGCAGAACCAGCACGTCCTGGCCGTGCACTTCCGGCGGCAGGAAGGGCAGCGGCGGCGCCTTGCGCAAGACGGCCCAGACGGTCAATGCATCGGGCATGCCGTCGACGAAATCGCGGTATTTCGTCAGCACCGCCTTGGCTTGCGCGTAGGGAAACACGATGAGGCCGGCCGTCACTTGCGGCCCCACCGGATGCAGCTGGAATTCGAAGCGCGTGACCACGCCGAAGTTGCCGCCGCCGCCGCGCAAGGCCCAGAACAGGTCCGGATGCTCCGTCGCGCTCGCATGCAGGAACTGGCCGTCGGCCGTGACGACATCGGCCGCCAGCAAGTTGTCGGCCGCCAGGCCCAGCGTGCGGCTGAGCCAGCCAAAGCCGCCGCCCAGGGCAAGTCCTGCCACGCCCGTGGTGGAATTGATGCCCAGCGGCGTGGCCAGGCCGAACGCTTGCGCCTCGTGGTCGAAGTCGTGCAAGGTGGCCCCGCCTTCGACGTGGGCGCGGCGCTGTTGCGGATCGATATGCACCGAGCGCATGCCGGACAGGTCGATCACCAGGCCATCGTTGCACAGGGCGCTGCCGGCGATATTGTGGCCGCCGCCCCGCACGGCCAGGGGCAGGCCGTGGTCGCGTGCATACGCCAGCGCCGTGCGCACGTCGGCCGTGCCCGCGCAGCGCGCGATGAGGGCCGGATGCCGGTCGATCATCGCATTCCAGACGGCGCGCGCGCTGTCGTAGCCGGCGTCGTTCGTTTGTAACAGTTGCCCTCTCAATGAGGCTTGCAACTCATTGAGCTGGCCGTTCGTCAAGGTATTCATCGTGTACCTCCCAGCGGCTGCATGCGGTTATGGGTATGGTGACGGGAAGCAGGAGGACTGTCCCCGCGTGCCGGCCTGCATGCATCGTTTGCCAGCGCGTGGTTTCATGATAGGAAGGCGCCAGACGGTACGCAAGCCCAGGTGCTGGCAAATGAAACAAGGAAGTACGAAGGCTTGCGCTGCGACAGACGATGGGCTGCCTGAACGAAGGGGGCTGTCGCTTCAGGCGTAGGGCGTGCCCGCCATGGCGGCGTTCAAGCCCGTATGTCCCCGGTCCACCAGGGACAGGAAGCCGGCCTTGGCCAGTTGCGCGTCGCCATGTTGCGCGAAGGCACGGTGCGCTTCGATGAGGGCGGTGCTCCACGTGGCCAGCAGCAGGCTGGCCGCCAGGTGGGCGAGGGGATCGCTTGCATCGCGCCCCGTGGCGTCGGTCAGCGCCAGC
The DNA here is from genome assembly GCF_030397595.1 of Janthinobacterium sp. SUN033. Classification (NCBI taxonomy): domain Bacteria; kingdom Pseudomonadati; phylum Pseudomonadota; class Betaproteobacteria; order Burkholderiales; family Oxalobacteraceae; genus Janthinobacterium; species Janthinobacterium sp. SUN033. The sequence goes on along the minus strand of NZ_JAPQNV010000004.1, from coordinate 42,345 downwards.
GCCACCACGTGCGCCAGCTCGTCGCGGATCGCCCGCGCCCGCGCCTTCAAGGTAGCGCTGGCCTCGATGGTGGCAATGAAACCCTGGCCGGCGGCAGAAAACGTGAGGTAGGGACTGTCCTCGGCCGCCAGGCGGTGCGCCAGCAGGCGCAGGGTTTCGATGGGAGCGATGGCGGGATCGCGCTGGCGCAGGGCGGCGCGCAGCAGTTCGCGTCCCTCTTCCTCGCGGTCGAAGAACATGTCTTCCTTGCGGGGGAAATGGTTGAACACCGTCATGCGTCCCACGCTGGCCGCAGCCGCGATCTCGTCCACCGTCACTTGCTCGAAACCGTGCACGAAGAACAATCGCGTGGCGGCATTCGAGATGGCTTGCCTGGTGGCAAGGCGTTTGCGGGAGCGGAGGTCGGCAGGAATCGTCATGTTGCCCCGATCATACACGAAGTGTACTGAGTACAGATAACGCTTGATGGCGCGGCAAGATGGGGAATACTATTTATGTACTGAGTACATATTTAGATTGAGTATATGAAGAAATCCCTTCCCGTGGCGGCGCTGCCCGTCATTTTCGCCACTGTCGTGCTCGACGCCATCGGCATCGGCCTGGTCTTTCCCATCTTGCCGGCGCTGCTGCGGGACGTCACGCATGCCGATAACGTGGCGCCGTATATCGGCATCATGACGGCCCTGTACGCGCTGATGCAGTTCATCTTTGCGCCGGTACTGGGCGCATTGAGCGACCGCCTGGGCCGGCGTCCCGTGCTGCTGCTGTCGCTGGCGGGCGCGGCCGTCAATTACCTGTTCCTCGCCTTCGCGCCCAGCCTGTGGATGCTGTTGCTGGGGCGCGCCATCGCTGGGTTGACGAGTGCCAACGTTTCCGTGGCCACCGCCTACCTCACCGATATTTCGGCCGAGAACCAGCGGGCGCGCCGCTTCGGCTTGCTCAACGCCATGTTCGGCGCAGGCTTCATCATCGGCCCCGTGCTGGGCGGCGCGCTGGGCGACTACGGGCTGCGCCTGCCGTTCATGGCGGCAGCCGTCTTGAATGCGGGCAATCTGTTGCTGGCGTGGTTGAGCTTGCCCGAATCACGAACGCCGACACGCGGAAAAATCGACCTGGCGGCATTGCATCCCTTGCGCCCCTTACGCTGGGTTTTCTCGGAGAAAAGCTTACTGCCGATCACCGTCATCTTCTTTACCTTCAGCGCGGCCGGGGAAGTGTATGGCGTGTGCTGGGCCTTGTGGGGACACGATGCGTTCGCGTGGAACGGACTGTGGATCGGCCTGTCGCTGGGCGCTTTTGGCGTGTGCCAGGCGCTGGCCCAGGCCTTCTTGCCCGGTCCGGCCGTGAAACTGCTGGGCGAACGCGCCACCATCCTGACGGGCGTGGCCTGCGCCTGCGTGGCATTGACCGTCATGGCGTTTGCCACGCGTAGCTGGATGATCTTCGCCATCATGCCCGTGTTCGCCCTGGGCGGCATCGGCGCGCCGGCCTTGCAGTCGCTGGCGACGCGGCAAGTTGCCGAGGACCGGCAAGGCCAGTTCCAGGGCGTGCTGGCCTCGGCCGTGAGCCTGGCGTCCGTGCTGTGTCCGCTGGTGTTTTCCAGCATTTACTTTGGCGTCCGGGCGTACTGGCCCGGTGCCGTCTGGCTGTCCGTGATCGTCGTGTACGCGGCGCTGGTGCCGCTCGTGCTGGGCTTGCGCTTGCAGAAACCGGCGCAAGCCCTGGCAGGCTAGTGCGCGTGCGAGGCCCCGCTGCTGCCGGCCTGTCCCGTCATGGGCAGGTGTTCGGGCGGCATGCCGTCCTTGAACAGTTGACGCAGCTGCTGGCGCAGCTCCGGCGTGTCGTGGTGATGGTGTACCGAGACCGCGTGTTCCACGGCAATACCCAATAGCTCTTCCTCGCTGTCGGCCGAGATGGCCACCGAGCAATGTGTGTCGCTTGGAAATTCCCGGCAATCGATGAATTTGCGCGTCATGATCGACTCCTTTCTGCAAAGAGCGGGCACCGCGCCCGCTCCATTCAGTATAGGTCGCAAATTCGCCTAGGCGGCGCGGCCGCCGGTATCGGCCTAGTGCACGGGCAAGTGTGCTGGCTGCGCCGCTTCGGCCGGAAAATCGTCGACCTGGATCAAGCCATCGGCCAGGCGCGCATATTCCAGCAAGGTATTGTGCTCCTGGCAGCTGACGGCGCCTGCCGCCTTGGCTGCGGCCAGCCACTGTTGCATGGCGGACAAGCTTTGCGGCAAGTGCCGCAGGGCCGCGCCTGCGGGCGTGTCTTTCAGGCGTTTTTCGATGTGCAGCACGTCGGGCAGCAAGGCCAGCGCCCGCTCGGCGCAGGCAACAGTATCTGCGGCGTCGCTGGCGACATGGCCGTCGGCCAGCAGCCGTTCGCGGTCGGCGCCCGGCGTTTGCAGGGCCAGCGCCACCTCGCTGCCCAGCTCGTCGGACGGCGGACGGTGTGGCAGGCCAAACGGAAACAGCAGGGTGCGCAGCAGCACGGCCAGTCCGCGCGCGGGGAAATTGTCGAGCACGCCCGTCAAGCCTTGCTGCGCCTTGACCAGCGCATCTTGCAGCGACCAGTGCACATACGGCAGGTCGGCGGCGAAACGGCCATCGTCCTCGTAGCGCTTCAGCACGGATGAAGCCAGGTACAGCTGCGCCAGCACGTCGCCGAGGCGGGCGGACAGCCGCTCGCGGCGCTTGAGTTCGCCACCGAGCACGAACATCGACATATCCGTCATGACGGCAAAGGCCGTCGACAGCCGCGTCAGGGCGCGGTAATAGGGCGCCAGTTCCGCGGCGCCGGCGTCGGGCACGGCCGCCAGGCGCGCGCCGCCCAGGCCGTACCACAGTCCCATGGCCAGGTTGCCCAGGACAAAGCCCACGTGGCCAAAGAAGGCTGCATCGAAATCGCGCACGGCTTTGCGACCGTCGCTTTCGCTGACGGCGGCCATTTCCCTGAGCACATACGGATGCGCGCGGATGGCGCCCTGGCCAAAGATGATCAGGCTGCGCGTGAGGATGTTGGCGCCTTCGACGGTGATGGCGATGGGGATTTGCTGGTAGGCGCTGGCGAGGAAATTGTTCGGTCCCACGCAGATGCCCTTGCCGCCGAGAATGTCCATGCCATCGTTGACAAGCGCGCGGCCCCGTTCCGTGACGTGGTATTTGACGATGGCGGAAATGACGGCCGGCTTTTCGCCCAGGTCGACGGCGTGCGCGGCCAGGGTGCGGGCCGCATCCATCAAGTACAGGTTGGCGCCCATGCGGGCCAGCGCTTCCTGCACCCCTTCGAACTTGCCGATTGGCATGTTGAACTGGCGCCGCACGGCCGCATACGCACCGGTGCCGCGCACGGCCATCTTGCCCATGCCGACGCTGGACGAGGGCAGAGAGATGGCGCGCCCGGCGGCCAGGCATTCCATCAGCATGCGCCATCCTTTCCCCACTTGCGCCTGGCCGCCGATGACCCAGTCGATGGGAATGAAGACGTCGTGGCCCGAGGTGGGGCCGTTCTGGAACGCGGCATTCAAGGGATGGTGGCGGCGGCCGATCACCACGCCGTCGTGGCTGGCGGGGATCAGCGCGCAAGTGATGCCGGGCGCATCGTTGTCGGACAGTAAATGGTCGGGATCGCTGGTCTGGAATGCCAGGCCCAGCAAGGTCGCCACGGGCGCCAGGGTGATGTAGCGCTTGTTCCAGCTGAGGCGGAAACCGACAGTGGCGCGCCCTTCATGCATGCCCATGCACACGACGCCCAGGTCTGGGATGGCGGCCGCGTCGGAACCCGCATACGGGCTGGTCAGCGCAAAGCAGGGAATCTCCGTGCCGGCAGCCAATCGCGGCAGGTAGTAATCCTTCTGTTCTTCGGTGCCGTAGTGCAACAGCAGTTCGGCCGGCCCCAGCGAATTGGGCACCATCACGGTCACGGCCAGCGCAGAACAGCGGCTCGACAGCTTCATCACCACTTGCGAATGCATGTAGGCGGAGAATTGCTTGCCGCCGTATTGTTTCGGGATGATCATGCCGAGGAAACCCTGGCTTTTCATGTAGTCCCAGGCTTGCGGTGGCAAGTCGAGTTGCTGCTGCGTTTCCCAGTCGTTGACCAGTTCGCACAGCCGTTCGACGTCGTGCTCGAGAAAGTGGCGCTCCTCGGCAGTGAGCATGGCGCGGCCATACGCCAGCAGCTTGGGCCAGTTGGGCCGGCCGGAAAACAGGTCCGCATCCCACCAGGTAGTGCCCGCCTCGAGCGCGTCGCGTTCCGTCTCGGACATGGTCGGCAAGATGCGCTTGAACAGCGCGAGCAGGTGCGGCGCAAGCAAGGCGCGGCGCACGGGGCCGGGCGCAAACAGTAAAGCCAGGCCCAGCAGGGCCAGCATCAGTATGATCGTCAGCATGCGATATCTCCCTGTGTCATGACAACAGAGTAGGCCGATGCGGCCGATGTTACTGTGCGGTACTGCGCATACGCACAACGCCAACCGCAGGGGTTGGCGTTGTGGTGTCTGGCGTGAGGCGTATCAGCGTTGCGGAACGACAATCACCGTGTCGCCCGTCTTGCCCTTGGCGCCCGTGTCGCCTTTGGCGCCTTCATCGCCGGCAACACCAGCGTCGCCCTTGGCGCCATCGTTGCCTTGCATGCCGCTGTCGCCCGTCTGGCCCGTGGCGCCGGTGGCACCCGTCGCGCCGGCAGGGGCTTCGGCGCCCTTGGCACCGGTAGCGCCGGCAGGACCAGGCGCGCCGGCAGGGCCGGGAACGACTTGTACGACGGTAGGCGCGGGTGGCGCTTCGCGCTGGCAAGCGGTCAGGGCGAGGGTAGAGGCGAGCGCGAGCAATATCAGGGTAGTTTTCATGATGCATCCTTTGGCAGTGTGCCGTGATGTACGGAACGGCTCGACGGCGTCGGGCGCGAGTTTCGCATGGCGGTATGGCGGAGAGAATCGGATCAGGTAGCCGTTGCGCCGTGTCGCGCAGGGCGCTGGCGGCGGGAAGGGATGTGGTCTGCCTGCAGCATGTGCTTTTGGACAGCCGCAGTCCGTACGTTTGCGTACATAGCGGCGGGCCGGGGTGGAGGTTTTGTGCAAGGACAAACAAAAAAGCCAACCCGAAGGTTGCTGTGGCTGTTCAAATTGGAGTGGCAGCACCGCGACTGAGGGCCTGGTGCTGCCTGGCACGCTTATTTGACGGTCAAATCTGCCTGGGCTGCAGGGGCCGGCGACGAGTCGCCACCGCCGCCACCGCAGGCAACGACGAGCATACACGCGCTAAATACAATTGCCAGAGTCTTCATCGAACTTGTCCATTCTCAATAGTTACGCCTGTGCTGGCGTCACCTTGAAACGGCCATGGCTGTGCCAGAGCCGGGCCTTTGATGTCACTTAAATCCAGGATGGTGACCCGGATGGGCAGTAGGGAAAATTACAGCGTGACGGGTTCCGGCGTGAGCATGTAGCGCGCATATTTGCCATCCCCCAGGTCGCAGAAGCCTGCCGCCCACAAGCTGCCATCGGTCTTCTGGATGAAGGAGCATGCGCTGCCAGCCCATGCGGCGGCAATCCCGGTACCGACTTGCCGGAAGGCGCCGCGATTGAATTGGCCATCGCCGAACTGGCCGTTGTTGCCATCGCCGCCTGCCCACAAGGTGCCGTCGGACTTGACGGCAAGCGCATAATAAGTGCCTGCCGATATGCTGACGAAGCCATCTCCCACCTTGACCGGCGTGGCGGCAGTGGGCGTGGCGGCGGGCGCCTGGTTGGGCGCGTTGCCGCCCCAGTTCCACAGCGAATGGTCCGCCTTCAAGCCATAGACCGCATCGTAGCTGGTGGCAATCGCAACATAGCCATCCGCGATCTTGACCGGTGTAAATGGCTGGTTGGCCAGATTCTGGGTCCATGTCCACACCGAGCCGTCGCGCTTGAGGCCCAGTGACGCCCCGCCACTGCCACGGGCGATATCCACGTAGCCCGTGTCTATCATGCGCGGCGTCAGCTCCGGTTCGATGGCGTTGGGTTGCTGCAGGCTACGCGCGCCCCAGACCCACAGGCTGCCGTCTTTTTTCAGGGCTTCGGCGTTTTCGCCGGCGACGCTTCTCTCGCCTTTGACGACGACCTTGACGAAATCGCTGCCGATCTGCACAGGAGTGGCGTTTGAGCCGCTCGTGCCATTGCCCTGGATGCCTGCGTCATTGCTGTTGCCCCAGCTCCAAAGCGAGCCGTCTTTCTTGATGGCCAGGGTGGCAGCGATGCTGACTGCGACATCGGCGTAGCCGTCGCCGATCTTGACCGGTACGGGCTGGAGAGGGTTCCAGCCCCAGAGTGTGCCATCAGATTTGAGGGCGGCGTAGCGCCAATTCAGGCTGGTGACGAATGCGGCAATGGCCTGATAGTCGACGGAGAGCTTGTGCAATGGCGATGCGGCGCCGGCGCTCGCGGACACGGCGCCCTGGCGCGCTCCCGATTGCCCGGTCGGCGTGCAGCTGAATTGACGCTGCGTGCTGCTACCCCCGCTGAGCTCGGCGATACCTGCGCAGTCCGTCAACGCAAACTGCATGTTATCCGGCAGATTGCTGCCAGTCACAGTAAAGGTGGTGACCATGCCGATGTTGGCCTTGGCGGGCGAAACGGCGCTGACCTCGGGCGGCAGGGGCGTTGGCAGTGTGGGCGGTGTCGGGGGTGGAGCGGGAGGCGATGTCGGTGAAGTACTGCCGCCGCCGCAGGCGCTCAAGGCGAGCATTAAGCTGGTCGCTGAAATAATACGCAAATGAGTCATGGGAATGCAATTTATAAAATTGCATGATTGTAACTTAAGTCATATTGTCGTACGGCATTATTGTTTTCGGCGCCAGCAAACAAAAACGCCACCCGAAGGTGGCGTCTTGATCAGTACTGCTGCATTCTTGCTGGCCCGGGGCGGAATCGAAGCAGCGGCACGAAGATGTGCCAAACAAGGCCCGGCCTACTGCGCGCTTTCCATGGATGCCACGGTGTCGAAGATATGCGCCAGCGCGCTTTCCATGGCGCCGGCGGTGGCGTCGCCGCTCTGGTTGGTGATGATGTAGACCCCGAGCTGATATTGGGGAACGATGTAGGCGTAGCCTTGCGCACGCGGCACGCCGCCATGGTGGACGTAATGCGTGCCCAGCTGGCGATTCGTGCCGATGTTCCAGAAATAGGCAATGCTGAAGTCATCCTGAAAGCGTAGCAGCGGCTTGTGCGATTCGACGACGGCGGGATGGGCGCTCAATTGCAGGCGCAGGTATTTCGCCATGTCCGGCATGGTCGACTTCAGGTTGCCGGCGGCCCCCCAGGGCAGTTGCGGCATCGGTGTCGTGATGACGGGATTGTCGCTGTGGTAGCCGGGCGCCAGCCTGTCGCTATCCCCAGCTGCGATTCTCAGCCTGGTATCGTGCATGCCGGCTTCGCGCGCGAGCAATTGCGTGAGCAGCACTTCATAGGGCAGGCCGTAGATGGTTTCGAGCGCGTGCGCAACGAGTTCGGTGCCGGCGCTGGAATAGGCGTAGTCCTTGCCCAGCGGACCGTTGATGTTGACTGTATGCAAGTCCTGCCAGAATTGGGGTTGTCCGTAGTTGGCATAGGCTGCGTTGAGTTTTGCCGGCGTGGCGTGCGCCGTGAAATCCTGCAATACGGTGTTCACCTGCAATGGCAGCATGCCCGGCATATTGCTCGTGTGCGTGATCAGATGGCGCAAGCGCACGGGCTGCCCCTGCGACTGCAGGTTCGGGTAGGCGGCCGGCAGGTATTTTTGTATGGGATCGTCGAGCGTCGCCTTCCCATCGAGCACCGCGTTCGCCAGCAGCAGGCCGGCAAAGGTTTTGCTGACTGAGCCGATTTCATACAGCGTTGTATCGTTGGGCGGATTGGCCTTGCCGGTCTCCAGCTCGCCTTGATGCAGGATGAACTCCTGGCCGCGATAAACCAGGGCTATCGAGGTCGCGTGCAGCAGTTTCGACTGCAGCAGGGTGGTCGCGGTCTGGCGCATTGCCGCAGGAATGTCATGCGCGGGCACTGTGGCCGCGGGCTTGCAAGCTGCCAGCAGCAGTGTCATTCCGGTTGTGATTGCGGCGAGTCTGATCATCATGCGCACCATCCAGTGGGGAGGGGCATTCTCGCACAATGGGTTCGGCGGCGACAGAAAAAAGTCACGCGTACGGTTTTGCCTGAGAGCGAAAGGCGGTGGCGGACAAAAGAAAACGCCACCCGAAGGTGGCGTTTTTTTATTCTTGGTGGCCCGGGGCGGAATCGAACCACCGACACAAGGATTTTCAATCCTCTGCTCTACCGACTGAGCTACCAGGCCAAGGCGGCGAATTATAGCAGAAAGACTTTCCACCTGACCAGAGCTGGCTGTGTTCAAATGCAACAGATGGCCAAAACATGGTGTTTTGGCATCCTTGTATGACCGAAAGGGATGTGGCGATGCAGCGACGTATTGGAGTGCAAGGCCTGGCGGTGGCGGGCTTGTTCGGTTTGTTGTGCGGCGCGGCGCGGGCCGACGGGTTGGCCGAGCTGAACGCGGCGCTGGCGCGCTTGCAGGGGCAGATGCCGATCAAGGCGCAGGTCGAATCGAAAACCTGGCGCCGCGAAGGCGAGGGCAAGGCGGCGGAAGAGGATAGCGGCCAGGCCACGGTGGCGGTCGAGGGCGGGCCGGCGGGCTTGCAGGTGCTGTACAGCAAGGAGGTGCTGGCGAAAGTGGAGGCCGAGCAGCGCGCCAAGGTGAAGGATCCGAAGGCCAAGGCGCCGATCGGCTTTGCGCTGGGGGAAATGAAGGCGCCGGAGCTGCGTTCCATGGTGTCGGCGGCGGATACCCTGTCGCGCGAAATCGAGGAAGCCGTGTTCAGCGGCGAAAAAATGGATAGCTATAAGGGCAAGCCGGCGCGCCTGCTCAGCTTTACCTTGTCGCTCGACAAGGTGCCTGAGAAAGACCGCAAGTATGTGAAGAAGTTCGAAGGCGGCCTCGATGTGTGGATCGCGGCGGACGGCACGCCGCTGGCCAGCCATTTCCACGTGGATGTGAGCGGGCGCGCCTTTGTCGTCATCAGCTTTACGCAAAAGACGGACGAGACGCGCCAGTATGGCGTCAGCGGCGACCATTTATTGCTCCTGCGCAAGGAAAGCAAGAATGCCATGTCGGGCGCGGGCGAGAAGGTGGAAAGCAAGATCGTCAAGACCTTGCAATTGCAGTCCTGACGCGTTGCCGAACCTCATAAGCTGCTGAATCAGCGGCTTTTTTACATGGCCGAGCTGCCGCCCAGGCCGCTCTTTTGCAGCACGCAGCGCCCTGCCTGGCAAGTGGCGCCCGGGTCCGTGATGATGGAGCAGGTCGACATCATGCCGTCCGCCTGCTGCTGTTTGCGGCTTGCCTCGGCTTGCGCCTGGGCCAGTGCCTTGAGTTTCTTGCCGTCATTGCTTTTGCTGGACCACGCCAGATAGCGCTCGGGGCCGCCGCAAGCCTTGGCGCCGATGGCGATGGTCTGGCATTGCTGGGTGGAATCGCACGCGGCGGCGCCCACTTCCGCCTGGATCTGCGCCAGCAAGCCGGCATTGCCGGGGGCGGGCGGCGCATCATCTTGCGTGGGGGCGCTGCCGCAGGCGCTGGCGGCCAGCAGCAGGAAGCTGGCGCACGCGGCGCGCAGCAGGGTGGAGTAGGTTGGCGTTTGCATGCGTTCATCATGTGCCACGCTTGCGTAAATGGCAAGCGCGATTCGCACTTGGGCAGAACCTTGATCCCGGTCATTTTCCTTATTAACTAGTCAAAGTTAATATAAATCAACATCCAACCAGCGATGTACGGGTGGCAACCGGGCCGGTGCGCTGCATTCCCGCGCCGGCGCGCGCCGCCGATTCGGGAATGTTTCCAGGAGTTAGACTATGCGCCGCACCTTATCCCCCTTCCTCTTCATCGCCAGCCTGACTTTCGGCAACGTGCTGCACGCCGCCGACAAGGAGCCGATCCAGCCGATCACCGCCGCCAAGGTGGCCAATCCGGCCATGGTCGAGCTGGGCAAGAAACTGTTTTTCGATCCGCGCCTGTCGCGCTCGGGCTTTATCTCCTGCAATAGCTGCCATAACCTGAGCATGGGCGGCACGGACAATATCAAGACGTCGATCGGCCATAACTGGCAGCGTGGACCCATCAATTCGCCCACCGTGCTCAATTCCAGCATGAACGTGGCGCAATTCTGGGATGGCCGCGCCAAGGATTTGCAGGAGCAGGCGGGCGGCCCTATCGCCAATCCCGGCGAGATGGCTTTTACGCATGAGCTTGCCATCGACGTACTGGCCTCGATTCCCGCCTACCGCGCGGAGTTCCGGCAAGTGTTTGGACAGGATAAATTGACCATCGAGCAAGTCACGCGCGCCATCGCCGCCTTTGAAGAGGTGCTGGTGACGCCCGGTTCCCGCTTCGACCAATGGCTGTCGGGCAAGAAAAGCGCGTTGACGAAAGACGAGCTGGCCGGCTACCAGCTGTTCAAATCGAGCGGCTGCATCGCCTGTCATAACGGTCCCGCCGTGGGCGGCAACACCTTCCAGAAGATGGGTGTCGTCGAGCCGTACAAGACGGCGATGACGGCGGAGGGGCGCTCGGCCGTGACGGGCAAGGATGCGGACCGCTTCAATTTCAAGGTGCCGACCCTGCGCAACGTGGAGCTGACGTATCCCTACTTCCACGATGGCGAGGCGGCAACCCTGACGCAAGCCGTCGACGTGATGGGCCGCCTGCAGCTGGGCCGCACCTTCACGCCCGATGAAAATGGCAAGCTGGTGGCCTTCCTGAAAACCCTGACGGGCAAGCAGCCGCACATCGTGCTGCCGATCCTGCCGCCATCGTCGGATACGACGCCGCGGCCCGTGCCGTTTGACTGAATGAGTCCATGAAAAATGCCCGCATCAAGCGGGCATCGGGGTTTATTTCAATGTTCTCTGGAACAACTGATAGATGCGGCGGTACTCGTCATACCACGCTTCCGGCTGCACGAAGCCGTGGCGCTCCATCGGGTAGCTGGCCATTTCCCAGTTATCCTTTTTGAGCTCGATCAAGCGCTGCGACAGGCGCACGGAATCCTGGTAAAACACGTTGTCGTCGATCATGCCGTGGGCGATCAAGAGATTGCCCGTCAGTTTATCGGCGTATTCGATCGGCGACGAGATTTTATACGCTTGCGGATCGACGTCCGGCGTGTTCAGGATATTCGCCGTGTACTCGTGGTTGTAGGTGGTCCAGTCCGTCACTGGACGCAGCGCGGCGCCGGACTTGAAGATTTCCGGCGCGCGCATCAGGGCCATCAGGCTCATGAAGCCGCCATAGCTGCCGCCATAGATGCCCACGTTCTTGATGTCGCCCTGGTGCTGGGCTGCCAGCCAGTGGGCGCCGTCGATGAAATCTTCCAGTTCCGGGTGGCCCATCTGGCGGTAGATGGCCGTGCGCCAGGCGCTGCCGTAGCCGAGCGAGGCGCGGTAATCGACGTCGAGCACGATGTAACCCTGCTCCACCAGCAGGTTGTGGAACATCTGTTCGCGGAAGTAGACGGGATAGCGCTGGGTCACGTTCTGCAGGTAGCCGGCGCCGTGCGCAAACATGACGATGGGATATTTCTTGCCCGCTTCCAGCTGGGCCGGGCGGTACAGCTTGGCCCAGATGGGCGCCGCGCCATGCGTGGACGGCACTTGCACCAGTTCCGGCATGACCCAGCTGCGCGCCTTGAAGGCGTCGCTGCGTGTATCCGTCAGGATATTGGCCTTGCCGCCGGCAATGGAAATCGTCGCCAGCTGGGCCGGCATATAGCTGGTGGAATAGCGCAGCAGCAGCTTGCCGTTATCGGGCGACAGGCCGAAGTTTTCCACGCCTTTCAAGCCTGTGACTTCGCGCGCGCCGCCCTCCTTGGCCGTGCTGGCGCACACTTCATACGTGCCTGGCGCCTGCCGGTTGCACATGAAATACGCGGTTTTGCCGTCGCGGCTCCATTCGACGGCGCTCACTTCCCACTGGCCGCTGGTCAGGGCGCGCGCCGGGGCCGCGCCCGTTTTCGTGTACAGGTGGGCGTAGCCGCTTTCCTCGGACAGATACCACAGGGTGGCGTTGTCGGGCAGCCAGCCGAATTCGTCGGCGCGGCGGTTGACCCAGGCCGCGTCGCTGATGCGGTGCACGGGCAGCAGGGCGGCGTTGGCCAGGTCGACGTTGGCGAGCCAGCCATCCTTGTTGTCGATGGCGCGGATGCGCACGGCTGCCTTGCTGCCGTCGTCGGTCCAGGCGACGCCGTCGCGCTGGGCGTCGATGCGCACGGGACGGTTGCCTTTCAGGGCCGGCAGCTTCTGTTCGGCGCGCATGGCGGCCAGCGGGTCGGCGGCGATGCCGGGCAGGTTATCGAAGGCGATCTCGCGCACCTGGCCCGTGCGCAGGTCGGCCAGTTTCAGGCTTTGCGCGATCGGCATGTTGCGGCCCACGCGCGTGCGCTCGTCGTCCGCTTCCGGATAGCCCGTTTCCGTGACGTAGCGGGCCAGTTTGCCCAGCTTGCCCTTTTCGGCGGCCTTGTCCTGTGTGACGAACAGCAGCCAGCGGCCGTCCGGCGACAGGGCGCTGCCGGAAATAGTGATTTTGTCGCCCAGGTAGATCGGTTCCGGTGCGCGCGTGGCGTCCAGGCGGCGCTCTTCATGGCGGCGTTCGCGGCTGGCGTCGCGGTCTTCCTTCTGGCGCGCCAGGTTGACGATCAGGCGCAGCTGCAGTTCGCGCAGGGCGTCCGCTTCCGGCTTGGCGTCCGGGTCCTTGACGGCGCGCAACAGGGCCACGGGGGCGCTCAGGCGGTCAAGCCGGTTCCAGCTGAACCAGTCTGTGCCGCTGCGGTATTGCACGGCGCCGCCGTCGGCGGAGTATTGCGGGTCGCTGATGGCGGACACGCCGCGCGTGATCTGGATCAAGGCGCCGCTTTTCAGGTCGCGCTCGAACAAGTCGCCGTTGCGCAGCAGGATGGCGCGCGTGCCGGCCCGGTTGACCACCATGTGCTGGCCGTCGAGATTGGCCAGCTGCGCATCGTCGACCTTCTTGCCGCTATTGAGTTTGGCGTTCGCGCCCGGCAATTGATAGGTGTCGCGCAGGGGCGAGCCGAGGCGTTTCTGCTTGTAGTAGAGCTGGCCATTCCAGCCCCACCATGCCGCTTCGACGGGCGTGCCGATCCAGTCGGGATCGGCCATGGCCTGGTCCAGGGTGATGGGCGTGGGCGCGGTGGATGGAGCCGCATGGGCGGCGGGGAGCAGAGAGAGCAGCAGGAGCGGCAGCAGGGGAAGAACCAGACGCATCGGGGATCACTTTAATCAAAGGGGATGGTGAAGGTACAGGCTATGAGGCCGGTATTCTAGCGGAGGAGTTTCGTGCAGGAAATGTCGGAAAGCTAAGCCTGATACCGGGCCAGCCAGCCGGGAAAGTCGTCCAGCGGCATGGGCCGCGCATACAGGTAGCCTTGCAAGCCGTCGCAATCGTGGGCGAGCAGGAAGTCGGCCTGCTCCTGCGTTTCCACGCCTTCGGCCACCACGCGCAAGCCCAGATGGCGCGCCATGGCCAGTATCGCTTGCACGATGGCCGTGTCGCGCGCATCGTGCGGCGTGTCGTCGATGAAGCGCTTGTCGATTTTGAGTTCGTACAGCGGCATCGAGGTCAGGTAGGCGAGGCTGGAATAGCCGGTGCCGAAATCGTCGATGGAAAAGCGGATGCCCAGGGCCGCCAGTTCGCGCATGCGCGCCAGCGAGGCGTCGCGCTGGTCGATCAGCAGGCCTTCCGTCAGTTCCAGGATCAGGGCGCCGGCCGGCGTACCGTGTTCGGCCAGCGCCGCCTGCACGCGGGCGGCGAAATCGGGCTGGCGAAACTGGGCCGGACTGACATTCACGGACAGGGCGACGGGCTGCCCGGCCCGCGCCAGCATGGCGGCGGCGCGGCACGCCTCGCGCAGGGCCCAGTGCCCGAGCCGGACGATCAGCCCCGATTCCTCGGCGATGGGAATGAAGATGCCGGGCGCGATATGGCTGCCGTCCGCCTGCGGCCAGCGCATCAGCAATTCGGCCCCCGTCACCCGGCCATGGCGGTCGACCTGCGGCTGCACGTGCATGCACAGTGCATGGGCATCGAGGGCGCGCGCCAGCGCCCGTTCCAGGGTCAGGCGGCGTTCCACGCCCGCCTGCATGGCCGCTTCAAAGAAGGCGATGCCGTTGCGTCCTTCTGCCTTGGCGCGGTACATGGCGATGTCCGCTTCGCGCAGCAGGTCGTGCGCCTGCTGGCCCGCTTTCGGCAGCAGGGTCACGCCGATGCTGGCGCTGCAATGATAGGACTGCCCGTCGATATCGAAGTCGCGCGCGATGGCGGCGCGGATTTTCTCGGCCACCTGGGCCGTCGCGCGGGCGGCGCTGTCGAGGTCTTCTGCCAGGTGCGCCAGCAGCACGACAAATTCATCGCCGCCGATGCGCGCCACCGTGTCGGCCTTGCGCATCAGCTGCGCCAGCCGTTCGCCGGCCAGGCGCAGCAGCGCGTCGCCGGTGGCGTGGCCGCGCGCGTCGTTGATGTGCTTGAAGTGGTCGAGGTCGATGAACATCAGCGCGCTGATGGTATTCCCTCGCGGCGCGGCGGCCAGCAGGTGGCCGATGCGGTCCATCAGCAGGCGCCGGTTGGGCAGGCCCGTCAGCACGTCGTAGAAGGCCAGGCGGTGGATGTCCGCTTCCGATTTCTTGCGCTCGTCGATTTCGCGCTCGACGGCCACCCAGTGCGTCTGCTTGCCGTCCGCATCCGTGAACGGCGCCAGTTCCGCTTCGACCCAGTACGCCTTGCCGGCCTTGTTGTAATTGAGCAATTCCGCCCTGGCCGGCTGGGCGTTGGCCATGGCGGCGGCGACGCGCGCCAGTTCGCCCGCATCGGTGGCGGGGCCCTGCTGGAACAGCAGGCTGCGGCCCAGCACTTCGGCGCGCGCATAGCCGCTGCTGCGCTCGAAGGCGTCGTTGACGAAGATGATGCGCGTGGCCGGCGCCGCGCCGCCGGGGGCATCGGTCACTTCGGCGAGCATTACCATGTCATTCAGGCGGGCCAGCGCCGTGGCCGTCAAGCGCAGGTCGGCGTTCAGCTGCGACAGGGCCTGGCTGCTGCGTTCCAGGTGGCGCAGCAGGAAGGCGCAGGACAGGGTCAGCACGGCGGCGATGAACAGGAAGTTCAGGGCCACGATCAGCGCGCGCAGCACGGGGGAGTCGGGCACGCCCTGCACGTGCAGGGCGACGTCGGGATGCAAGCCGAGGAAAAAGATGGTCAGCGAAGTCAGGGCCAGGGTCGACAAGGCTGGCCGCATCCCCAGCAGCAGGGCCGCCAGCACGGGCATGAGCATCATGTAGATCTGGCTGACGGGGCCGATTTTCAACAGCAGGCCCACGCCCACCAGGTAGGCGACGATGAGGAATTGCCACACGCGCCAGCGGTAAAGCATGGCGCGCAGATGCCAGATGAGACCGATCCAGCCGATGGCCAGCACGTCGAGGGCGACTATGGGCCAGATAGCTTCGCGCGCCGCCAGCAAGGCGCTGGGGATGGCGGTGATGATGCCAAGCAGCAACACTACCTGCAGCAGGCGCGAAAAAATCTGTCCGCGCCAGTGCGCGAGATCGTTTGACGCGGCCACGCTGCCGTCCTTTCCCCAGGAGCTGTGCTGCCGAGCTGAGCAGTATGGTAAAAATATTACGCGCTATCTTTATGCATGTCATCTTGATCATTCGGCATGGTTGACTGCGCGGCTACCTGCGGGGCGCGTCGGGCCGCCTACTCCGTCTGCGCCGTGGGCCAGTAGTGGCTGTCCGGCGTGTCCCGTGCGCCGAAGATGGCCTGGCCGACCCGCACGACGGTGGCGCCTTCTTCGATGGCGATTTCATAATCGCCGGACATGCCCATCGACAGCTCGTCGAGGCTGATGCCAGGCGGGGCGTCCTGGCGCAGGCGGTCGCGCAGTTCGCGCAGCAGCACGAAGCAGCGGCGCACGCGCACCGCTTCCGCCGACAACAGGGCCAATGTCATGAATCCGCGCACCCGCAGCGCCGGGAAGGCGGGCAGCTGGCGCAGGAAAGCAGCCACTTCGTCCGGCGGCAAGCCGTACTTGCTGGCTTCGCCCGACGTGTTCACTTGCACGAATACGTCGAGCCCGCGCCCTTCCGCCTGCAGGCGCCGTTCCAGCGCCTCGGCCACGCGCAGGCTGTCGAGCGCCTGGAACTCGCTGGCAAAGCGCGCCACCAGCTTGGCCTTGTTGGTCTGTAAATGGCCGATCACCGACCATTGCAGGTCGGCCAGGTCCGCCATCGCTTCCCACTTGCGGCCCGCTTCCTGCGGCTTGTTTTCCCCCAGCAGGCGGCAACCCGCGGCATAGGCCAGGCGCAGGCTCGCCTCGGGCTTGGTCTTGCTGACGGGCAGCAGACGCACGCCGGCCGGATCGCGCCCGACCCGCTGGCATGCGGCCGCCATGCGCGCATGCACCGCCGCCAGATTGCGGCGGAAGTCGTCCACGGAAACGGCTTGCGGCCAGCGCCCATGCTGCGCGTGCATGGTGGGAGTGGGCAGGGGAGTGTCATTGTTCATGTGTCAGCCTTGTGTCAGCCTTATGAGCGGCAGGAGTCGCCGCAGTGATGTATGATTGTCCTATGCCAAAATATATCATGTCTGAGACCATCATGAAGATGACGGGGAAAACCGCGGCGCAGCTGTTCGACAGCATCCGCGCGCTGACGCAGGCGGGTGAACTGCCGCCGGGCCAGGCGCTGCCGACCGTGCGCGAGCTGGCGGCGACCTTGGGCGTCAACCGCAATACCGTGTCGCTGGCGTACAAGCGCCTGGTGACGGCCGGGATCGCGGTCACGCAAGGGCGCCTGGGCACGGCCATCCGCGCGCAGCGCGATCCCGGCGAGCAGGAAGGCCTGCTGCCCGGCTCGCCGCTGGCCGACCTGGGCGGCGGCAATCCGAACCTGGCCTGGCTGCCCGATATCGGCGCGGCCCTGGCGCGCAAGCCCTACCGCCCGCGCCTGTATGGCGAGGCCACGCTGGACCCGGCGCTGGAAGCCCTGGCGCGGCGCTGGCTGGCCGGCGATTGCCCGGAAGGGCACGACATCACCCTGACGAATGGGGCGGTCGATGCGGTCGAGCGCCTGCTGGGCGCGTACCTGGTCGCTGGCGACAAGGTGGCCGTGGAAGACCCCTGCTTCGTCAGCAGCATCAACACCTTGCGCATCGCCGGGCTGCACGCCGTTGGCGTGGCGGTCGATGCCGAGGGGATGCAGGCCGGAGCGCTGGAACGGGCACTGGCGCAAGGCGCGCAAGCCGTCATTGTGACGCCGCGCGCGCACAATCCGACCGGCTGCAGCCTGAGCGCTGCGCGCGCGGACCAGCTGCGCGCGGTGCTGGCCGCCTATCCGCACGTGCTGGTCATCGTTGACGACCATTTTTCGCTGCTGTCCGTCGCCGGCTACCGGGACGTGATTCCCCCTGCCGCCCGGCGCTGGGCGCTGGTCCGTTCGGTATCCAAGATATTCGGCCCCGACCTGCGCCTGGCCGTCGTCGCCAGTGACGGACAGACCGCTCGCCGCCTGCGCCTGCGCCTGGCGCCCGGCACGAACTGGGTCAGCCATCTCTTGCAGGACGCCGTGAGCGCCTGCCTGTCGTCGCCCCACGTGCTGGCGCAGGTGGCCCTGGCCCGCGCAGACTATGCGCGCCGCCGCGGCATCCTGGCCGATGCGCTGGCGGCGCAAGGCCTGGTTTGCGCCAGTCCCGCCGATGGCTTGAACCTGTGGCTGCCGCTGCCGGGCAGCAGCCAGGCGGCCGTGCTGGCGCTGGCCAGGCATGGCTGGCTGGTGCGCGGTGGTGAAGCGTTCGGCGTGCAGGCGCCGGCGCAGGGATTGCGGATCACCGTGTCGAGCATGGATGAAGCGGGCGCGCAGGCGTTCGCCGGCGTGCTGGCCCAGGTGCTGGGCCGGCCATAGTTTTTTAATTCCTCGCCACAGAAAGGGAACATCATGAAAGTCCATTTCATCGTGCATGAAGCGTTCGAGGCGCCGGGCGCCTACGAGACATGGGTGCGCGAGCGCGGCTACGCGGCCACGTATTCCCGCGTCCACGCCCTTGAGCCGCTGCCCCCGTCCATCGCGGACATCGACCTGCTGGTCGTCATGGGCGGGCCGCAGTCGCCGTCGACGACGCGCGAGGAATGCCCGCATTTCGACGCCGCAGCCGAACAGGCCCTGATTGCCGCATGTGCGGCGGCGGGCAAGGCGGTCGTCGGCGTCTGCTTGGGGGCGCAACTGATAGGCGCAGCCCTGGGAGCGCGCCAGGCGCACAGCCCTGAAAAGGAGATCGGCAAGTTCCCCGTCATGCTGACGGCGGAAGGAAGGGCGAACGACAAGTTCGCCCATTTCGGCGAGGTGCTGGAAACCGGACATTGGCATAGCGACATGCCGGGCCTGACTGACAGCGCGACGGTCATCGCCTGTAGCGAAGGCTGTCCGCGCCAGATCATCGAATACGGCAGGCTGGTGTACGGCTTCCAGTGCCATATGGAGTTCACGCCGGAGGTGGTCGAACTGCTGATCGCCGCGTCGGAAGCCGAACTGGCCATGCTGGAGCCGCACCGCTTCGTGCAGCCGCCAGCGGTCTTGCGCAGCCACGACTGGCACGCCATGAACGGCCAGCTGTTCGGTTTCCTTGACCGCCTCATGCAGGCGTACGCCTCGCCGTGAAAAAAAACGCCAGCGTCGACGCTGGCGTTGGGGGGCAAACAGGCGAGGCGCTTATTTCTTCGGCGCGCTCAGGCATTCCTTCATGAAGGCTTTGCGGGCATCGCCCTTCATGTCCTTGGCGTCGACATTGCACGCTTTCATCTTGTTTTGCTGCGTCATGGCCGGTGCTGGCTTGGCGCTCAGGCATTCCTTCATGAAGGTCTTGCGTTCATCGCCTTTCTTGCCGGCGGCGTCCGCATTGCAGGTCGTCATCTTCGATTGTTGGGCCGTCTTGGCGGCGGGCGCCGCTTCCGGTGCGGCGGCAAAGGCGGTGCTGGCAAACGCGGCGGCGATGCAGAGGGCGATTAATTGTTTCATGGCAAATCCTTGTAGACGCAGTCGGTGGAAGGGGGCGATGCAATCGGCAGAGAATGCCGATATGCAAAACGTAACTAACTATATGACATTTATCAACAAAATTTCCACTCGAGTGTGTCTTTTTGTTACTGGCAGGCAGAACGCGCCCGCCGGCTGGCCCGGGCAGCCATCTTGCGGCGGCAGCGCCCCTGTTTTTTGCTATGCTAGCGTCTTTCCACCGGCCGATGCCGCTGCCTTGGCCGGCGCACCCTCAATACGGAGTAGTTATGGTCTCGTTGCAAGAGCAGTTTTTAAAGGCCGGCCTGGTCGACAAGAAGAAGGTCAAGCTGGCCAACCAGGACAAGAGCAAGCAGAAAAAGGACGAGCGCAAGAGCGGCACGCAAAGCGTCGATGAAGTGCGCCTGGCCGCGCTCGAGACCCAGCGCAAGAATGCCGAGCGCGCGCGCGAATTGAACGCCCAGCGCGACGCGGCCGCCAACCAGAAGGCCATCGTGGCGCAGATCGCGCAAATGGTGCAAAAGAACCGCCAGAGCAAGGGCAACAACGGCGACGTGCCGTACAACTTTACATTTAATAACAAGATCGAGCGCATCTACGTGACGGCCGCCGTGCAAGCCCACCTGGTGGCGGGCCGCCTGGTCATCATCTGCCTGAACGGCGCCGTGGAACTGGTGCCGCGCATCATCGCCGACAAGATCGCCGAACGCGACCCCGCCATCGTCGTGCGCGTGAAACAGGCCAGCACGGAAGTGGACGAGGACGATCCGTATGCGGCGTTCCAGATTCCTGATGATTTGATGTGGTAAGAGGGGTGTTTGCCCGGCGCTGACGGCGTCGGGGGAGTGGTTGCGGGCCGGAAACGGCCTGCGTGTTGTATAGACAGTCCATAAACAAAAACGCCACCCGAAGGTGGCGTTTTTGAATGTAAAACGAATTCTTGGTGGCCCGGGGCGGAATCGAACCACCGACACAAGGATTTTCAATCCTCTGCTCTACCGACTGAGCTACCAGGCCAAGGTGGCGAATTATAGCAGACCAAAACGGGAATGCAAGAGCCGGCTGCGACTTTTCCCCGATTTCCTGCATGGACATGGTTTTACTTGCTTGTAGGTCAAATATGATTTGATATCAGCGGTATTTTTCTCAACAAAGGATGGGCGCATAGTGTGGCCATCGACATTGACTTGAGAGGATTACCGCATGAACGCCACCACAAATCGCACCGCCATCCCTGAAATCGGCCTGGGCACCTTCCGCCTGCAGGGCCAGGTCGTCATCGATTCCGTCACCACGGGTCTCGACGTCGGCTACCGCCATATCGACACGGCGCAAATCTACGGCAACGAAGCCGAAGTGGGCCAGGCGATCGCCGCCAGCCCCGTCCCGCGCGACGAGCTGTTCGTCACCACCAAGATCTGGATCGAGAACCTGCAGCGCGACAAACTGATTCCCAGCCTGAAGGACAGCCTGCACAAGCTGCAATTGGAGCAACTGGACCTGACCCTGATCCACTGGCCGTCGCCGCAGGACGCCATTCCCGTCGCCGAGTATATGGCGGCGCTGGCGGACGCCAAGGCGCAGGGGCTGACGAAAGCCATCGGCGTATCGAATTTCACCAACGCGCAGCTGCGGCAAGCCATCGCTGCGGTGGGCGCGTCTGAAATCGCCACGCAGCAGGTCGAGATCCACCCCTTCCTGCAAAACCGCACCGTCATCGACTTCGCGCGCAGCCAGGGCATCCACATCACGGCCTATATGCCGCTCGCGTATGGCAAGGTGGTCGTCGATCCCGTCATCATGGCCATCGCGGTAAGACATGGCGTGACGCCGGCGCAAGTGGCCCTGAGCTGGTCGCTGCAGCAGGGCTTTGCCGTGATCCCGTCGTCCACCAAACGGGCCAACCTGGAAGCGAACCTGCATTTCCAGCGCATCACCCTGTCGCCGGACGAGATGGCGCAGATGGCGACCCTGGAGCGTGGCGAACGCCTGGCCAACCCGGACGGCCTGGCGCCGCAGTGGGATTGATATGGGCGCCATGACGAAGCTCGGGCAGGGCGGTTTCAGTATCGGGCTGGAACTGCCGCTCGATAATGACTGGTCGTCCACGGGGCGCCAGGCGAATGCGGCGTCCGGCCGCGTGCCGGGCGAACCGGACCTGCAACAGCATGCGGCGCTGGCAAAACTGGCCGACCGCCTCGGTTTCAGGGCCCTGTGGCTGCGCGACGTGCCTTTGTATGACCCGTCGTTCGGCGACGCGGCCCAGGTCTTCGAGGTATTTACCTATCTTGGCTACCTGGCCGGCATCACGGAGAACATCTTGCTGGGCACGGCCGCCGTGGTGCTGCCCCTGCGCGAGCCTGTATTGACGTTAAAAGCGGCGGCCAGCGTCGACCAGTTGAGCGGCGGGCGTTTGCTATTGGGCGTGGCCAGCGGCGACCGTCCTGTCGAATATCCCGTCTTCGGCCGCGACTTTGAGCAGCGCGGCGCAGCGTTCCGCGAACAGGTAGCCATGCTGCGCGACTGGGGCGAGACGCATCTGCCGCCCGGCATCCGCCTGCTGCCCAAGCCGTCCGCGCCCTTGCCGCTGCTGGTGGCGGGGCTGGCGCAGCAGTCGCCCGCCTGGATAGGCGAGAAAATGGATGGCTGGCTCGCCTATCCGGGCACGCCGGACGACCATGCGCGGCGCTCGGCGCAATGGCACGCCGTCGCCGGGGAAGATAAACCCTACGTCAGCTTCATTCACCTGGACCTGGACGAAGACCCGAACTTGCCGCTGCAGCGCTTTCGTTTTGGTGCCCGCACGGGGCGCGATGGCCTGATCGCCGAGTTGACGGCCATGCGCGACGCCGGCGTGCGGCACATCGGCTTGCAGCTGCGGCAGAACCGCCGCCCGCTGGCCGAGACGATGCAGGAGATCGCGGACCACGTGCTGCCCGTCTTTCATGGCATCGCTTGATCTGGGACACGCGTCCTGTACTTCCGGACTATCTGAAAAGGGTGGGGCAAACGCTATAATGGCCGCATGAACAGTCCCACTCCCCCTACCATGCGGCGCTTCATGCATAGCCACAGCGACGTTTGCATCGTCGGCAATGGCGCCATCGCGAAAACCACGGCGCTGGCGTTTGCCCAGGCAGGACAAAGCGTCACCCTGTTATCCCCGGTGAGCCCTCCTGCGCCCACATCCCCTTCGGCCGCCAAGCCGGTCGAAGCCAGCTGGGATGTGCGCGTGTATGCGCTCAATCACACGGCGCACCAGCTGCTGTCGTCGCTGAAGGTATGGGGCGCCCTGGAGGCCGACCTGGTGGCGCCCGTCGACGCCATGCTGGTCAACGGCGACGGCGCGCAGGCGGGCGGACTCGGTTTCGACGCGTATGGCGCCCATGTGGGCACGCTGGCGTGGATCATCGAAGACCGCAACCTGGGCCAGGCGCTGGACGCCGCCTTGAAATTTGCGCCGAACGTCAACGTGGTGCAGGGCCGCGCCAGCCGCCTGGAATGGACGAATGACTCGGCCGTCGTGCACCTCGATGGCGGCGACACCATCACCTGCGCGCTGGTGGTGGGCGCGGACGGCGCCCAGTCGTGGGTGCGGGGCCAGTGCGATATCGGCCTCGATTACCGCTCCTACGGCCAGCGCGGCGTGGTCAGCAACTTCGCCTGCGAAAAGCCGCACCATGGCGCGGCCCACCAGTGGTTCACGGGCAGCGAAGGCATCGTCGCGCTGCTGCCGCTGCCGGGCGACCGCGTCTCGCTGGTCTGGTCGGCGCCCGATGCGCTGGCCGACACCTTGATGGCCGAATCGGCCGATGCCCTGGCCGCGCGGCTGGCCGCCTACTGCCACGACAAATTGGGCAAGCTGACGCCGTTGCAGCCAGAACTGGTGCGCGCCTTCCCATTGACCCTGATGCGCCCGCACGCCATGGTGGCGCCGCGCGTGGCCCTGGTGGGCGACGCCGCCCACGTGGTGCACCCGATGGCCGGCCACGGCATGAACCTGGGTTTTGCCGACGTGGCGCAGCTGGTCAAGACGATCGCCGAACGCGAAGCGCACCGCGGCATCGGCGACGAGCGCGTGCTGGCCCGCTATGCGCGCGCGCGCAAGGAAGACGTGCTGCTGATGCAGCTGGCCACCGATGGCCTGGCGCGATTATTTGGCGCCGACCTGGAGCCGTTGCGCGTGGTTCGCAATTTGGGATTAAACTTGCTGGATAAATTACCGGCCCTGAAGCGGAAAATGATTGCGCACGCATTGGGACATCAGTAAATATCAGCGAATCTTAAGATATCGCCGGATAATGGCAGCAGTGAAAATTCAAGGTCGCCGCAGCTGGTCTGCGGCGATCGTTTTGTCAAAGAGATAACGATGCCGGGCCAGAGGCGAGTCCCGCCAGGCGTTTCAAGTGGAGAAGTGATAGTGATAAAAATGAGCAGAATCGCATTGGTACTGGCCTCGGGCCTGATGATGTCGTGCGCCGGCGCGGAAACGCCAACGGAAGCGGGCATCAAGAAGCTGATCGAGCCGCGTCTGGGCGAAGGCGCCAAGGTCGATTCGGTCAAGGAAACGCCGTACGGCGGCCTGTATGAAGTGCGCACGGGCGGCGACATCCTGTACACGGACAAGGCCGCGCAATACCTGTTCGTCGGCCACGTCTTCGACGCCAAGACGTCGCAAGACCTGACCAAGGTGCGCCTGGACGAAGTCAATCGCATCAAATTCTCCGACTTGCCGCTCGATTCCGCCATGAAGACCGTCAAGGGCAATGGCAAGCGCGTGATCGCCGTGTTCGAAGATCCGAACTGCGGCTATTGCAAGCGCTTCCGCCAGAACGCGCTGAAGGAAATCGACAACGTCACCGTCTACACCTTCATGTACAACATCCTGTCGCCGGACTCCATCGTCAAGTCGCGCAATGTCTGGTGTGCGCCGGACCGCAACAAGGCCTGGGATGACTGGATGTTGAACGGCAAGGCGCCAGCCACGGTGGCCGCCACCTGCGCCAATCCGCATGAAAAAATCCTGGCCCTGGGCCAGCAATTGCGCGTGTCGGGCACGCCTGCCATCTTCTTTGCCGACGGCAGCCGCATTCCGGGCGCAGTCGATGCGAAAACGCTGGAACAGAAATTCTCGACCATTAAGTAATCCGGGCTGTCGCCAGGAAGGCTGGACGGCGCGCCCTCGCAAGGCGCGCTTTTTTTTGCACTTTTTTCCGCTGTCGTATCATTAAGTGTTGTTTGTAGACGCCATAACAATTCAAAAAAGGAGAAGCAGCAGATGATTACCCTGAATATCAACGGACGCGACACGCAGGTCGATGCCGATCCTTCCACGCCCATCCTGTGGGCGCTGCGCGATAACCTGAACATGACGGGCACCAAGTTCGGCTGCGGCATGGCGCTGTGCGGCGCCTGCACGGTGCACCTCGACGGCCAGGCCATCCGTTCGTGCATCACGCCGATTTCCTCCGTCGGCACGCAAAAGATCACCACCATCGAAGCGATGGAAAACGACCAGGTGGGCAAAGCCGTGCAGGCGGCGTGGGTGCGGCACGACGTGCCGCAATGCGGCTACTGTCAAAGCGGCCAGGTGATGAGTGCCACGGCGCTGCTGCGCACCAACAAGGCGCCCAGCGATGCCGACATCGACGGCGCCATGAGCGGCAATATCTGCCGCTGCGGCACCTATCAACGGATCCGCGCGGCCATCAAGGACGCGGCCAAGACCCTGGCCTGAGGAGAGCGACATGCGTATCGAATGGTTGAATCAGGAAGCATTGCAGCATGGCGGGGTGACCCTGGGCGCGGCGCTGGCATCGGCTTCGCCGGGCGTGGCGGATGGCGTGTCGCGGCGCGGTTTCATGAAGGCGGGCGCGGTGGCCGGCGGCGGCTTGATGCTGGGCTTTTTCCTGCCGGGTGCAGGCAAGCTGGCGCAGGCGGCCGATGCCGCACCCGCCAAGCCCGTGTATGCACCGAACGCTTTCCTGCACATCGCCCCCGATAACACGGTGACGGTGCAGGTGAACCGGCTGGAATTCGGCCAGGGCGTGCAAACGAGCTTGCCCATGCTGATCGCCGAGGAACTCGACGCCGACTGGAGCCTGGTGCACGGCGCGCTGGCGCCTGCCGGCGAGCAGTACAAGGATGCCGCCTACGGCATGCAGATGACGGGCGGTTCGGGCAGCATCGCCCATTCGTTTACGCAGTACCGCGAAATCGGCGCCAAGGCGCGCGCCATGCTGGTGGGCGCCGCCGCCGCGCAATGGAAAGTCAGCCCCGACCAGGTGCGCGCCGCCAAGGGCGTGCTGTATGGCCCCGGCGGACAAAAGGCCACGTTTGGCGAATTTGCCGACGCGGCCATGCGCCAGCCAGTGCCCGCCACCGTCAAGCTGAAGGACCCGCGCGACTTTGCCATCATCGGCAAACCCGTGAAACGCCTGGATGCGGCCGCCAAATCCACGGGCAAGCAGCAGTTCGGCATCGACTTCAAGCCGCCTGGCGCGAAAGTGGCCATGGTGGCGCGCCCGCCCGTGTTTGGCGCGAAAGTGGCGAAATTCGACGCCAGCAAGGCGAAAGCCATCAAGGGCGTGCTGGACGTGCTGGAAGTCAAAACCGACCGTGGCGGCAGCGGCGTGGCCGTCATCGCCGAAGGCTACTGGCCGGCCAAACAGGGGCGCGACGCGCTGGTGATCGAATGGGACACGAGCGCCGTGGAAAAGGTCAGCAGCGACAAGCAGCTGGCCGCCTTCAAGGCCCTGGCGAAAACGCCGGGCACGGTCGCCAGACCTGCCGACATGGCCAAGCTGGCCTCGGCGCCGAAAAAGATCGAAGCCGTGTATGAATTCCCCTACCTGGCGCACGCGCCGATGGAGCCGCTCAATTGCGTCGTCGACCTGCAGGCCGACAAATGCACGATGTGGGTGGGTTCGCAATTCCAGACGGGCGACCAGGCGGCCATCGCGGCGACCTCCGGCCTGAAACCGGAGCAGGTCACCCTGCACACGATGATGGCCGGCGGCGGCTTTGGCCGGCGCGCCGTGCCCTCGTCCGACTACGTGGTCGAAGCCGTTAACGTCGCCAAGGCATACCGGGCGGCGGGCAAGGGCGGCCCGTTAAAGCTGATGTGGAGCCGCGAGGATGACATCAAGGGCGGCTACTACCGGCCGTCGCATGTGCACCGCGCGCAGATCGGCCTCGACGCCAAAGGGAAAATCCTCGCCTGGGACCATACCATCGTTGGCCAGTCCATCATGGCCGGCACGCCGTTCGAAGCCTTCATGGTGAAAAATGGCGTCGACGGCACCATGGTCGAAGGCATGGGCGAGCCCTACACCCTGCCGATGAAGCTGTCCGTGCACACGGCCAAGGCGAACGTGCCCGTGCTGTGGTGGCGCTCCGTCGGCTCGACGCACACGGCCTTCGTCATGGAAACCCTGATCGACGAGGCGGCGCACGTGGCGAAGATGGACCCCGTCGCCTACCGCAAGCAGCTGATCGACGCCAAGCATACGCGCCACATCGCCGCCCTGGACCTGGCCGTGGCCAAGTCCGGCTACGGCAAGAAGAAGCTGCCGAAGGGGCAAGCCTGGGGCGTGGCCATGCACGAATCGTTCAATTCCGTGGTGGCCTATGTGGTGACGGCGTCGGTGGTACAAGGCGCACCCAAGCTGCACCAGGTATGGGCGGGCGTGCATTGCAACCTGGCCGTCAATCCCCTGACGATCGAGGCGCAAGTGCAGGGCGCCGCGCTGATGGCGCTGGGCATGACGATTCCCGGCGCAGCCATCACGCTCAAGGATGGCGTGGTGGAGCAGCAGAACTTTGGCGACTACCCCGTGCCGCGCATGCCCGACATGCCGGTGATCGAGGTGCACCTGGTGCCGTCGGGCGATGCGCCGACGGGCATGGGCGAGCCGGGCGTGCCGCCGCTGGCGCCCGCCTTCGCCAACGCGCTGTTCGCGCTGACGGGCAAGCGCTTGCGCAAGCTGCCTTTTGATTTGGCGGCCGCATGACGGTAGCGGTTTTTTGAGCACGGTCGGCATCTTGCTGGCAGCCGGAAGGGGACGCAGGTTCGACCCTGCCGGCGTGCAGAACAAATTATTGCAGCCATTGGCGGAAGGACCGCACGCGGGTCTGCCGGTGGTGGTGGCGGCAGCGAGGAACATGCTGGCTGCCTTGCCGCGCGTGCTGGCCGTGGTGCGCCCCGACGATGCCGAGGTCGCGCGCCAGCTCGGTGCGCTGGGCTGCGAGGTGCGCGTCTGCCATGATGCCGACACGGGCATGGCCGCCTCGCTCACCTGCGCCATCGGTCACGTGCGCGGTGCGCCGGGCTGGCTGATCGCCCTGGGCGACATGCCTAGTGTGGAAGCGGCTACAATCGCCGCCTTGTCGCACGCCATCGGCGATGGCGCGCGCATCGCCGTGCCCGTGTTCCGGGGACGGCGCGGCAATCCTGTCGCGTTCAGCACCTTTCACTTGCCGCTGCTGCTGGCACTCGATGGCGACCAGGGCGCGCGCAGCATCGTCAACAGCCATGCCGTGTGCGAAGTAGCAGTGGACGACAGCGGCATCTTGCGCGATATTGATACACCTGACGATTTGTCGCCGGCGCCTGGCGCGCCCGGGCGATTGTAGAACATCCATGCCAGACACGAGGAAAACATGAAGAAAGCACCGATTCAAAAAATCACCGCCAAGGCGGGAGCCAAGGCAAGCGGCAAAGCCACAAGCAAAGCCGCGGCAAAAACCGCAGTGAAAACCACACCGGCCGCCGGCATCATCTACAGCATTGCCGCAGCCGACCTGGCCGGTCACATGTTCAAGGTGACGTTGACCGTCAAGTCGCCGGCCGCCATCGGCCAGGTATTTGCTTTGCCGGCCTGGATCCCGGGCAGCTACATGATCCGCGAATTTTCGCGCAATATCGTCAGCATCCGCGCCGAGTCCGAGGGCAAGGCCGTGGCGCTGACCAAGCTGGACAAGCATTCGTGGCAAGCCGCCCCGTGCAAGGGCCCGTTGACCGTCGAATACGACGTGTATGCCTGGGACTTGTCCGTGCGCGCCGCCCACCTGGACCAGAACCACGGCTTCTTCAACGGCACCAGCGTGTTCCTGCGCGTGCTGGGCCAGGAGGCTGAGCCGCATGAAGTGCATATCGTGCAGCCGAAGGATGCGGCCTGCAAGACGTGGAAAGTGGCCACCACCCTGCCGGAATTGAAAGCGAAACGCTATGGCTTCGGCAGCTACCAGGCGGCCAACTACGATGAGCTGATCGACCACCCGGTGGAGATGGGCGACTTCGCGCTGGCCACTTTCACCGCGCATGGCGTGCCGCACGATATCGTCGTCACGGGCAAGGTGCCGAACCTGGACCTGGACCGCCTGTGCCGCGACCTGAAAGCCATCTGCGAAACGCAAATCGCCTTCTTCGAGCCGAAGACAAGGAAAGCGCCGATGGACCGCTATGTGTTCATGACCATGGCCGTCGGCGACGGATACGGCGGTCTGGAACACCGCGCCTCGACGGCGCTGATCTGCGCGCGTGCCGACCTGCCGACGACGGCGTCGACCAGCACGGAAATCGGCGACGGCTACCTGAAATTCCTGGGCCTGTGCAGCCATGAGTACTTCCATACCTGGAACGTCAAGCGCATCAAGCCGGCCGCCTTTGCGCCGTACAACCTGCAGGCGGAAAGCTATTCGCCGCTGCTGTGGCTGTTCGAGGGATTCACCAGCTATTACGACGACCTGATGCTGGTGCGCGCGGGCCTGATCGATGAAGCGGCCTATTTCAAGCTGCTCGGAAAAACCGTCAACAGCGTCTTGCGCGGCAGCGGCCGCACGAAGCAAAGCGTGGCCGATTCCAGCTTCGACGCCTGGGGCAAGTACTACCGCCAGGATGAAAACGCGCCGAACGCCATCGTCAGCTACTACACCAAGGGTTCGCTGATCGCGCTGGCCTTCGATCTGACACTGCGTACGAAGACGAATGGCGAGAAATCGCTGGACGATGTGATGCAGGCCTTGTGGCAGCGCTATGGCCGCGATTTCTACAAGGGCAAGGGAGAAGGCAAAGGCCGCGGCGTGACGCCGGCCGAAGTCGAAGCCCTGTTCGATGAAATTGCCGGCACGCGCCTGAAACCGTTCTTCGAGCGCTACATCCGCGGCACGGACGATGTGCCGCTGGCGCGCCTGCTGGCGCCGTTCGGCGTGAAATACAGCGACGCGCGCAAGGCGGAAAAGGCAAGCCTGGACGTCAACCTGGGCCGCGACGGCAACGATGCCAAGCTGGCGCAGGTGCACCAGGGCGGCGCCGCCCACCTGGCAGGCCTGTCGGCGGGCGACGTGCTGGTGGCCATTGATGGCTTGCGCGTGACGGGTCACCCGGCCAACCTGGACACCTTGCTGGGCCGCTACGCCGTCGGCGCCAAGGTGGCCATCCACGCCTTCCGCCGCGACGAGTTGATGACGTTTGCAGCCGTGCTGCAGGGCGACCGCGTGCCCGGCGTCAGTCTGGCGCTGCTGCCGGCGCCGAAGAAAGCCACGGGGCCGAAGCGTCCTAGCGCGGCATGATGCTCATGCGGTAAGACAGAAAACCGGCCGTCACTGGCCGGTTTTCTATTTCAAACAGCAATTTCCCAAATGCAACTTATCCGCCGAAACTGGCGGCTTGCCATCATATTTACTGCAAATGAACTAATTTTTCTTTAACTAAACTAAAATTGCCGAACCGCTTCTTTTAGATCGCGCCCAACGTGCAAACCCTCGATCCCCGAACGATTATGCTGATGACGACCCTGATGTGCGGGGCGATGAGCATCGTCATGTTCTCGGTGTATCGCAGTTTCCGGCGCGAGGTGCATGGCCTGGGGCATTGGGCGGCCGGCTTGCTGTTGCTGGTGTGCGCGTCCCTGCTGTTCGGCACCCGTGAAGTGCTGCCGCCGGCATTGTCCATGATCGCGGCCAATGCGGCGCTGGTGGCCGGCATCGGCCTGTCGATGCTGGGCACGGAAAAATTCTTTGGCCTGGCGCCCAGCCGCCGCGCCTATCTGCTGATACTTGCCCTGGCCATCGCCGGCAATAGCTGGTGGTTGCTGGTACACCCCGATTTCTCGGCGCGCGTGGCGGTCTTTTCCCTGCTGGTATTCCTGTTTTATGCGCGCCAGGTGCAACTGGTGTGGCGGCACGGCGAGCGCCATTTCTCGAGTTTTTTCTTTGCCGCGCTGATGCTGATGCAAGCCGTCGTGGTGCTGGCGCGCGGCGTGTCTGCCTTGCTGCATGGCGGCGCCAGCGTGAACCTGACGGTGGCCGGCACGCCGGCGGGCATCTATCTGGCGGTTGCCAATTTCATGGCGCTGCTGCTGACGGTGGGCTTCATGACGGTGGCGACGCGCCGCCTGCAGCAGATACTGGAGCGCCGCTCGACCCACGATCCGCTGACCCAGGTGCTGAACCGGCGCGGCTTTGGCGACGCCTATGCGCGCGAGATAGACAATCTGCGCCGCCGCCGTTTGCCGTTGACATTGCTCAGCATCGACCTCGATTACTTCAAATCGATCAATGACCGCCACGGTCACGCGGTGGGTGACCTGGTGCTGGCGCATGTGGCCACCGTTATCAAGGGCGCCCTGCGCGAATCGGATTGCGTGGCGCGTTTCGGCGGCGAGGAGTTCGTCGTGCTGATGCCGGACATGCCGGCGCATGATGCGTTGGGTGTGGCCGAACGCATCCGCGCCTTGCTGCGCGAGCCCAGTCATGCGGAGCTGCCACCGTGTACGGTCAGCATTGGCGTCGCTTGCCAGGCGTCGGTGGTGGAAGGGCTGGAACAGCTGTTGTCGCGCGCCGATGCGGCCCTGTACCTGGCCAAGGAGCGGGGACGCGACCGCATCGAACTCGATACCGCCGCGTTTACTGAGGACCGGACAAGGTCCGCAGCTGAAATTGGTACTGGTCGTTGAACAGGAAGGTTTCGGAGAAATCGAAGGTCCGGGCGTGGCGGTGCATCAGGTGTGCCGCTGGCGGAAAGAGGGTGGGCACGCGCCGCACGGCGGCCAGCGCCGCGGCCGATGCTTCGCTGTCGCGCGAACGGTGCACATGCACGCTTTTCAGCTCGCCGTCCGGGCCCACGCTCAGGTCGAGCACGACGATGGCCGGCAGCATGGGCGGCAGGCGCCCGCTGAACGTGTAGGCGGTGTTGGCGGCCATGATCTGCTGCGCCACCAGCGACTTGTAGGCGTCGATGCTGGCCGCGAGCTGTATCGCGGCCGGCGTGCGAGGGGGCGTGGACGTGGGCGTACTCACCGCCGGCGGGGCCGCGGTCTGGCAGGCCGATAGCAGGCTGGCGGCGGCAAGGACGATAATTCCGTATCTCATGCTACCAGCCTACCATGGTTTAACTGAACAGGCGTTCCAGCTCCACGCCGGGGTCGGGCGCGCGCATGAACGCTTCGCCCACGAGGAAGCTATGGATGTGCGCATCACGCATGCGTTGCACGTCGGCCGTGCCGTGGATGCCCGATTCCGTGATGATCAATTTGTCTTGCGGGATGCGCGGTAACAGCTTGATGGTCGTGTCGAGCGACGTTTCGAAGGTGCGCAGGTTGCGGTTGTTGATGCCGATCAATGCGCTCTTGAGTTTCAGGGCCGCCGTCAGTTCGTCGCCGTCGTGGCTTTCGATCAGCACGCCCATGCCCAGTTCGTGGGCGCACGCTTCCATCTCTGCCATCAGGCCATGGTCGAGCGCCGCGACGATCAACAGGATGCAGTCGGCGCCCATGGCGCGCGCTTCATAGAGCTGGTACATGTCGACCATGAAATCCTTGCGCAGCACGGGGATGGCGCAGGCGGCGCGCGCCTGCTGCAGGTACTCCACGGATCCCTGGAAGAACTGTTCATCCGTCAGCACGGACAGGCAGGCCGCGCCATGCGCGGCATAGCTGGCGGCGATATCAGACGGGCGGAAGTCGGCGCGAATGACCCCTTTCGACGGCGACGCTTTTTTTACTTCGGCGATGATGCCGGGCTTGCCGGCGGCGATGTGCTGGCGCAGGCTCGCTTCGAAGCCGCGCAGGCCGGCGCGCAGGGCGCTGTCGCTTTCCACGTCGCCGCGCAGGCTGGCCAGGCTGCGGCGGGCCTTGGCCCTGGCTACTTCATCGGCTTTCACGGCCAGGATTTTATCGAGTATGTCGGACATGATGGTCGCTATTCTATAAAGGAGGGCGGCAGCTTACGCTTGCGCCGGGGTGCCCAGCTGTTGCGTGACCTGCACGAATTGAGCGAGTTTCGCCAGGGCCGCGCCCGAACTGACGGCGGTGCGCGCGCGCGCCAGGCCGTCTTCGATCGAACTGGCCACGCCGGCCGCGTACAGCGCCGTGCCCGCGTTCAGGGCCACGATGTCGGCGGCCGCACCGGGCTCGCCGCGCAGCGCTTCCATCATCTTGGCTTTCGATTCCACGGAATCGGCCACCTTCAGGTTGCGGCTGGCGATCATCGACATGCCGAAGTCTTCGGGATGGATTTCATATTCACGGATTTCGCCGTTGACCAGTTCACCGACCATGGTGGCCGCGCCCAGCGACACTTCATCCATGTTGTCGCGGCCATACACGACGATGGCGTGCTGCGCGCCCAGGCGCTGCAGCACGCGCACCTGGATGCCGACCAGGTCGGCGTGGAACACGCCCATCAAAATGTTCGGCGCGCCGGCGGGATTGGTCAAGGGGCCCAGGATATTGAAAATGGTGCGCACGCCCAGTTCCTTGCGCACGGGCGCCGCATGTTTCATGGCCGCGTGGTGGTTGGGCGCATACATGAAGCCGATGCCCGTTTGCGCGATCGACTGGGCGATCTGCTCGGGCTGCAGGTTGATGTTGACGCCCAGCGAGTCCAGCACGTCGGCGCTGCCGGACGAGGAAGAGACGCTGCGCCCGCCATGCTTGGCCACGCGCGCGCCGGCTGCCGCCGCCACGAACATCGAGGCGGTGGAAATATTGAACGTGTGCGCGCCGTCACCGCCCGTGCCGACGATGTCGAGCAGGTTGGTGGTGTCGGCCATGGGCACCTTGGTGGAAAATTCGCGCATCACTTGCGCGGCCGCGGCGATTTCGCCGATGGTTTCCTTTTTCACGCGCAAGCCCATGGTGAGGGCGGCGATCATGGTGGGCGACATTTCGCCGGACATGATCTGGCGGAACAGGTACAGCATTTCGTCGTGAAAGATTTCGCGGTGTTCGATGCAGCGCAGCAGGGCTTCTTGTGGTGTGATCGGCATGATGCTTCCTTCTTCAATGATGGCGCAGGAGGACACTGATGGCACGCCGTGGCGTGCGCGGAAAATCAGCGCTCGAGAAAGTTCTTCAGCAGGGCGTGGCCGTGCTCCGAGAGGATCGATTCGGGGTGGAACTGCACGCCCTCGATATCGTATTCCCGGTGGCGCACGCCCATGATTTCGCCGTCGTCCGTCCACGCCGTCACTTCCAGGCAGGAAGGCAGCGAGGCGCGTTCGATCGCCAAAGAGTGGTAGCGGATCACTGTGAAGGGGCTGGGCAAGTCTTTGAAAACGCCCACGCCCGTATGCGCGATAAAGGAAGTCTTGCCATGCATGACTTGCTTGGCGCGGATGACGTTGCCGCCAAACGCTTCGCCGATGGCCTGGTGGCCCAGGCACACGCCCAGTATCGGTTTCTTGCCGGCGAAGTGCTTGAGCACTTCCACGGAAATGCCCGCCTGTGCCGGCGCTTTCGGACCGGGCGAGATGCAGATGCGGTCCGGGTTCAGCGCCTCGATCTGTGCGATCGTGATTTCATCGTTGCGGTAGACCCGCACGTCTTCGCCCAACTCGCCGAAATACTGCACGATGTTGTAGGTGAAGGAGTCGTAGTTGTCGATCATCAGCAGCATCTTAAAACCCTCCATCCAGGCCATCTTGCACTTGTTCGGCGGCGCGCAGTACGGCACGCGCCTTGTTTTCCGTTTCCTGCCATTCCATTTCGGGGATGGAGTCGGCCACGATGCCGGCCGCGGCCTGCACGTACAGCATGCCGTCCTTGACCACGCCCGTGCGGATGGCGATCGCCACATCCATTTCGCCGCCAAACGACAGGTAGCCGCAGGCGCCGCCGTAGATGCCGCGCTTGGTGATTTCCAGTTCGTCGATCACTTCCATGGCGCGCACTTTCGGCGCGCCCGTCAGGGTGCCGGCGGGGAAGGTCGCGCGCAGCACGTCCAGGTTCGACAGGCCGTCTTTCAGCTTGCCTTCCACGTTCGAGACGATGTGCTGCACGTGCGAGTATTTTTCGATGACCATGCGGTCGGTGACTTGCACGCTGCCCGTTTCGGCGATGCGGCCGATATCGTTGCGCGCCAGGTCGATCAGCATCACGTGCTCGGCGATCTCTTTCGGGTCGGCCAGCAGCTCGGCCGACAATTCGGCGTCGCGCTCTGGCGTGGCGCCGCGCGGACGGGTGCCGGCGATGGGGCGCAGGGTGACTTTCTTGCCGCCGTCCGCCGTCTTCTCGTTGCGCACCAGAATTTCCGGCGAGGCGCCGATAATCTGCATGTCACCGAAATTATAGAAGTACATATACGGCGACGGGTTGAGCGAACGCAAGGCGCGGTACAGAGTCAGAGGCGAATCGACATAAGGTTTGCGGATGCGCTGGCCGATCTGCACCTGCATCAGGTCGCCCGCCATCACATATTCATGCGCCTTGGCGACGGCCTTCAGGTAGTCTTCCTTGGAAAAGTCGCGGATGGTTTCCGTGCGCACGGAAGCACTGGTGACGGGCGCATCGACGCCGCGGCGCAGCATCATGCGCAAGTCCTTCAGGCGCTGCTGTGCTTTCGAAAACGATTCGGGTTGCGTGGTGTCGGCGTAGACGATCAGGTAGAGCTTGCCGGACAGGTTGTCGATGACGGCCAGTTCTTCCGTCACCATCAGCTGGATGTCGGGCAGCTTCAAGTCATCTTTCGGCGCGCCGCCGGCGAGTTTTTTCTCGATGTGGCGCACGGTGTCGTAGCCGAAGTAGCCGGCCAGGCCGCCGCAGAAGCGCGGCATGCCGGGGCGCAGGGCCACCTTGAAGCGCGACTGGAATTGTTCGATGAAGTCGAGCGGATTGCCTTCGTGTTCTTCGATCACGCTGCCGTTCTTGACGATTTCGGTGCGTTTGCCATAGCTGCGCAACACGGTCGTGGCGGGCAAGCCGATGAAGGAATAGCGGCCGAAGCGTTCGCCGCCGACGACGGATTCGAGCAGGAAGGTGTTCTTGCCGCCTTGTTGGGACTGTGCCAGTTTCAGGTACAGGGTGAGCGGGGTTTCCAGGTCGGCGAACGCTTCCGCGATCAGGGGGATGCGGTTGTAGCCTTGCTGGGCCAGCGATTTGAATTCGAGTTCGGTCATGTTTCTCTCCATGCCGTCAGGGTATGAGTGTGCATAGTGCACAAACCCTGCGGTGGGTTATCAAAAAACTTGCCGGGACACGCAACGTGCGCA
The DNA here is from genome assembly GCF_030397595.1 of Janthinobacterium sp. SUN033. Classification (NCBI taxonomy): domain Bacteria; kingdom Pseudomonadati; phylum Pseudomonadota; class Betaproteobacteria; order Burkholderiales; family Oxalobacteraceae; genus Janthinobacterium; species Janthinobacterium sp. SUN033. Next base: position 6,751 of record NZ_JAPQNV010000004.1, on the reverse strand, counting down.
ATATGCGCAAACGACGTGCGTACAACCGGCAGCAATCGTAACGGCTCGGCCCTTAAGCCTGCCAGGATTGCCAGCGTCGCCAAAGCCAGGCCTCAATCGAGCCGGTTTGGGTGACATTGTGTTTTTTGATGAGAAACGTGTTCACGATATGGTGTTGGGTTTGGTCAGTATGCCGGTTAGTTTTGCATGCCAATAAAACGGGCTGCTTCGAGCAGTGTCTTTACTATACCATCGGAATCGGTATCGTGTATAGAGTGTCCGTGATTGTAGCCATACGGTACCGTCAGTACGGGGCAAGCCGCAGCCCTGGCCGCTTGCGCGTCATTCGAGGAGTCGCCGATGGCCACCACTTTGGATGGCGGCAGGTCGAAGTCCGCGCACACTTGCAGCAGCGGCATGGGGTGCGGTTTTTTCTGCGGCAGCGAATCGCCGCCATAGACGATCTCGAAATACTGGTCCAGGTTTTTCAGTTTCAGCAGGGGCAGGGCGAAGGCGATCGGCTTGTTGGTGACGCAGGCCAGGCGCAGGCCCGCCGCCTGCATCGCCGACAATCCCGCTTCGACCTCCGGATACAGGGTGCTGAACTGGCCGTTGATGGCCAGGTAGTGACGCTGGTAGCCCTCCATCGCCTGCTCGAAACGCTGTTCCACGCCGGCGTCATCGAAGTCGAGCGCCAGCACGGTGCGGATCAGGTTTTCCGAACCCTTGCCCACCATCAACTTAATGGCGTCGGCGCTGATGGGTGCCAGGTCCAGTTCGGCGCGCATGCCATTGATGGCGACATGAAAATCGGGCACGGTGTCGAGCATCGTGCCATCGAGGTCGATGATGGCGGCGCGCACGCCAGCCAGTACGTGGTCTTTCACCGTGCCCGCCTGCATCAGTTGCCTACCGTTTTGGCCAGCTCGGCGCGCATGGCGTCGATGACTGCCTTGTAGTCCGGCTTGCCGAAGATGGCCGAGCCGGCGACAAAGGTGTCGGCGCCGGCGGCGGCAGCGGCGGCGATGTTGTCGATCTTGATGCCGCCATCGACTTCCAGCATGATGTCACGGCCCGATTCGTCGATCATGCGGCGCGCTTCGGCGATTTTCTTCAGCGCTTGCGGAATGAAGGACTGGCCGCCGAAGCCCGGGTTGACGGACATGATCAGGATGATGTCGATCTTGTCCATCACGTGTTCCAGGTAGTGCAGCGGCGTGCCCGGGTTGAATACCAGGCCCGATTTGCAGCCATTGTCGCGGATCAACTGCAAGGAACGGTCGACGTGATCCGACGCTTCCGGGTGAAAGGTGATGATGTTCGCGCCAGCCTTGGCGAAATCCGGGATAATGCGATCGACAGGCTTGACCATCAGATGCACATCGATGGGTACTTGCACGTGCGGGCGGATCGCTTCGCACACCAGCGGGCCGATGGTCAGGTTCGGCACGTAATGGTTATCCATCACGTCGAAGTGGATGATGTCGGCGCCGGCGGTAACGACGTTGCGCACTTCCTCGCCCAGGCGGGCAAAGTCGGCGGACAGGATGCTGGGAGCGATACGGAATGTTGTCATGGTGAAGTAGCCAAAGGATAGAAAATGCGATTTGCGCTATTTTACGCCTGACGCCGTTACCATGCCTCATTGAAGTACGGTGAAACACAGAATACGCATCGCGCGATGGCCAATGCGTCGCGCGCGACACACAATATGACTGGCAATGTCTGAAGAGGAATGACGATGGCGACTTATGAATTTACGGTAACGGTCAAAACGCAATATCTGCCCGATCAATCGGCACCGGACCAGGGGCGGCACGTGTTCAGCTACACGATCCGCGTCGTCAACACGGGCACGGCTGGCGCGCAACTGATTTCGCGCCACTGGGTCATCACGGATGCGAACAACAAGGTGGAAGAAGTGCGCGGCCTGGGTGCCGTCGGTCACCAGCCGCTGTTGCAGCCGGGCGAGCAGTTCGAATACACGAGCGGCACCATGCTGGGCACGCCGCAAGGCTCGATGCACGGCGAATACTTCTGCGTGGCCGAAGACGGCCATCAGTTCGAAGCGCCGATTCCCGAGTTCGTGCTGTCGGTGCCGCGCACCCTGCATTAAGGAAACGCCGGGGGCTTGCCCCCTTATTTCAGTTTTTCGGTGGCGTCCTGTTCTTCACTGAGCTGCTTGCGTGCCGGCGGTGCGGGCTTTTTGCCCGAATACATGGTCCACCAGACTATAAATGCCAGCAAGAAGAACGCCACCAGCGCCTCTATCATCAAGATCCACATACGCATCCCTATGTTATTTACCCGCAGCCCATTTACCAGCCGTCTGTTTACACGCGGTAGTCTACCCGTTTCAATCGGCGCCGTCGCGCTTGTCTTGTCCGCCTGCACCACGCCGCCCGTCGCGCCGCCCGCTGCTTCCAGCGGCAAGGCGCCCGCCATTGCGCCGACCGTCGTCAAGCCTGTGCCTGCCAAGCCGGCCGATGCCAAGGATGCCACGGATGTGGCGGCGCCCACCTTCGTGCCCGCCAAGTTTGCCGCCTTGCCAGGCTGGGCCCGCGACGACATGCGCGCCGCCTGGCCCGCCTTCATGGCTTCGTGCGGCGTGCTGGTGAAACGGCCGGACTGGAAGGAATCGTGCACGATTGCGCGCCAGGTCAATGCCGACAGCGACAAGGCCATCCGCCTGTTTTTCGAGACCTTCTTTGTGCCAAATCAAGTCGTCACCGCCGATGGCGCCAATACTGGACTGGTGACCGGTTATTACGAGCCATTGCTGCACGGCGCGCGCAAGCGCGGCGGTCCATACCAGACACCGCTGTACAAGGTGCCTGACGATCTGGTCTCGGTGGACTTGTCCGGCGTGTATCCGGAACTGAAAAACATGCGCTTGCGGGGCAAGCTGGTCGGCAAGAAGGTGATACCGTACGCAACCCGCGCCGACATCGAGCGCGCCACGTCCGTCACGGGCAAGGAATTGCTGTGGGTGGATGACGAAGTCGAGGCGTTCTTCCTGCAAGTGCAGGGTTCCGGGCGCGTGCAGCTGACCGATACGCAGGAAACCGTGCGCGTGGCGTATGCGGATCAAAACGGCCATCCGTATAAATCGATCGGCCGCTACCTGGTCGACAAGGGCGAGCTGACCCTGAGCCAGGCGTCCGCGCAGGGCATCAAGGCGTGGATCGCCGGCCATCCCACGCGCAAGGATGAATTGTTCAACGCCAATCCCAGCTATGTCTTCTTCAAGGAAGAGCGCTTGCCCGATCCGAAAGTGGGGCCGAAGGGCGCGCTGGGCGTGCCGCTGACGCCGCAGCGTTCGGTGGCCATCGATTCGCGCTTCCTGCCGCTGGGCGCGCCCGTGTTCCTGTCCACCACGCAAGCCAATAGCGAGATTCCCATGCAGCGCCTGGTGATGGCGCAGGATACGGGCGGCGCCATTCGCGGGCCGATCCGTGTCGATTATTTCTTTGGCTTTGGCGCGGAAGCGGCCGAGAATGCGGGCCGCATGAAACAGAGCGGCGCCGTGTGGGTGTTGTTGCCGAAGCAGGCGCCGGCGCGCTGAGTTTATCGCGGCGCCGGGCGGGGATTGCGCTAGCGCAAGGTTAGCGCAGGATCATGACGGGTAAATGGGTGTGGGCCAGCACTTTTTGCGTTTCGCTGCCCACGAACAACTTGTTCAAGCCCTTGCGGCCATGCGAGGCCATCAGGATGATGTCGCAATGGTAGGTTTGCGCCGCATTGACGATTTCATCGTGCGGGCTCGGCGATACGGCCACCACGCCTTCGAAAGGCACGCCGGCAGCGCTTGCCGCTGCGCCGATCTTGTCGATGGCGCGTTGCGACGCTTCCTGCATCTGCTGTTCATACAGGCTGGCGTCGAGCACGATGCCGCCGTCGGCCATCGGCGAGAACGGGAAGGGCTGCACCACGCTGATGGCGACCAGCTTGGCCTTGTTCAGTTGGGCGAAGGCGAGGGCGGTCTCGGCGGCTTTGTCGGACAACGGCGAGCCGTCGGTGGGAAATAAGATGGTGTTAAACATGGCGTGCTCCTCAAGTGATGTAAGACAGCTTATGGATTTACATCAATTAAAACCTTGATATAAATCAAACCTCACAGGCTTTGGCGTGAATAGTGTCGCCAAGGCAATCTTTTAGCAGTGTATGCCCGTTCATCGCTTCAGGTGCGCACGCTACGCAGCGGCGTGCCCCACACCATGGCCACCGTCAACAGGATGCTGCCGGCCGCGATGCAAGCGAGACCATTGCGCACGCCAAAGTGTTCCGCGATCCAGCCGGCGGCCAGCGCGCCCAGCGGCGCCGTCGCCACCGTCAGAAAGCGCATGGTCGACGTCATGCGGCCCAGCATGGGGTCGGGCGTCACCTTCTGGCGCAGGCCCAGGTAGGGAATAAAGAACAGCATCACGCCGCAATCGAAAAAGAACATCAATATGGCATACGCCACGGCGCTGGCGGCCGCGCTGCCGAACAGTGCTGCCGGAATCGTTGGCGTCAGGGCAAAGCACACGGAGGTGGATGCCAGGCCGATCAGGATGGTGCGGCCGGCGCCGTAGCGCTTCGTCAATGGCTTGACGATGAAGGCGCTGAGTAGCACGCCGGCGCCGCCCAGCATCTGCGTCATGCCCAGCACGCCAGGACTCATGCCCAGATCGCGCGTGGCGAACAGCACCGTCAAGGCCATGCTGGCGTAAAACAGGAAATGCCAGATGCCGGCGCCCCAGGCCAGCGCGCGCAGCAGCGGTTCGCGCCACACGAACAGCAAGCCGTCGGCGATGTCGCGCAAGGCGTGCTTGTCGGATGGCGCCGGCCGTGGATCGCGCACGCTCATGGCGCGCAAATTGAAGACGGAAATCAGATAGCCGCACGCCGTGCACAGGATGGCGACGGGTGCGGACAGCACTTGCACCAGTACGCCGGCCAGGCCGGGGCCGATCAGGCGCGACGCCGATTCGGTGGCGGCAAATTTCGACTGCGCATCGATCAAGCCATCGCGGCCCACGAGGAAAGTCAGAAACACCTGCTCGGCACCGCCGCCCACGACGAAGCCCGTGCCGATGATGAACCCCACTATATATAACCACGGCATCGACAGCACGCCGCACCAATAGGCCACTGCCACGCTGGCCAGGGCCAGGCCGGACATGCTTTCGCTGAACAGCATGATCGGGTGCTTGCTGCGCCGGTCCAGCAGCACGCCGACGGGCAAGCCGAACAGGGCGAACGGCAGCGCCTGCAAGGCAACCAGCACGCCCATCTGTTCCGGCGTCGCATGCAATAACAGTACCGCACACAGGGGCAGGGCCAGCGAGGTGATCTGGGCGCCGAAGCAATTGAGGCCGTTGCTGAACCACAGGCGGCGGAAATTCACGCTGGCGGCGCTGCCGTCGCCGCGCAGGTAATGGGCGCAGTACTGGAAGAGGGAGGAGAAAATATCTTGCTCGATATGAAAATGATCAGGCTCACAATAATAGCAGTGCACCTGCCGCGCCGCTGCCGTTAGCCGCTACAATCGTTGTCACCGTGTTCATCCAGAGGAGACTATATGCAATACGAAGACTTGATCATCGATATCCAGGACAAAGTGGCGCTCATCCGCCTGAATCGCCCGAAGGCCTTGAATGCCTTGAACGACAACATGATGAATGAGCTGGGCGACGCCTTGCTGAAATTCGACGCGGATGACAATATCGGCTGCATCGTGCTCACTGGCAGCGAAAAAGCGTTTGCCGCCGGCGCCGACATCGCCGCCATGGCCGATTACACCTACCCGGACACCTTTACCCAGGGCTACATTAGCCGCAACTGGGAACATATCTTGCGCGTGCGCAAACCTGTGGTGGGCGCGGTGGCTGGCTATGCGCTCGGTGGCGGTTGCGAACTGGCCATGATGTGCGATTTCCTGATCGCCGCCGACAGCGCCAAATTTGGCCAGCCGGAAATCAAGGTCGGCGTCACGCCGGGTGCGGGCGGCACGCAGCGTTTGCCGCGCGCCATCGGCAAGGCCAAGGCCATGGACCTGCTGCTGACGGCGCGCACCATCGACGCAGCGGAAGCGGAGCGCATCGGCCTGGTATCGCGCGTGGTGCCGGCCGATAAGTTGCTGGAGGAAACCCTGGCTGCCGCCAAGACTATCGCCGCCATGCCGACCTCGGTGGCCATGATGATCAAGGATTGCGTCAACCGCGCGTTTGAAACGACCTTGACCGATGGTGTCGCCTACGAGCGCCGTTTATTCCAGGCCGCCTTCGGTACGCCTGCACAAAAAGAAGGCATGCACGCTTTCCTGGAAAAGCGCTTGCCAAACTTCGACGGTCTTTGATATGATTCGCCTCCCCGATGAGACGCACTGGTTTGCGGCACAAAAGGGACAGCCTTCCGAGGCTGGGTAGTAAAAAAGAAGGTTGACGAAATGGCCGAAACGCTTCATACTCTTCCTTCTTCGCAGCTGACAAACACAACGCTTTGTCGATAGCGCGAAAGCAGTACCGAATACAGTTCTTTAACAATTAACAGTCGATAAGTGTGGGCATTTGATGTCAGTGCAGCGTCAATCTTCGGATTGGCGTAATACTTAAAATATATCAAATGTTCACAAGAAATAATGAAATAGGATACTTCTTCGGAAGTAGCCTGTCAGTTTTTTGAGTGAGCGACCCATCAGCAATGATGGTGCCGGTAAAACGGCAAAGTAACAGAGATTAAACTGAAGAGTTTGATCCTGGCTCAGATTGAACGCTGGCGGCATGCCTTA